>CAWJVP010000022.1:0-200362 GCA_963846345.1 uncultured Alphaproteobacteria bacterium | reverse complement strand
CCACGCCCTCTAATCCCCGAGCGCAAAGGCCACGATCTCGTCGCTGACCCTCGGCGTCAGGATCGAATTGCCGCCGGCGGCGAAGACCACGTACTGCTTGCCCTTGTATTCGTAGCTGGCGGGCAGCGCGACCGCGGGCGCGGACACAAGCGCCTTCCACAATTCCTTGCCGGTCTTCAGGTCGAGCGCGCGCACGTAGGAATCCATCGAGGCGCCGATGAAGACGAGGCCGCTCGCCGTGATCACCGGTCCGCCGATCGTGATCGAGCCCCAGGATGGCGGCATGTAGAAGCCGTATTTCTGCACCTGGCCGAACGGCACGTCCCACAATTGCGCGCCGGTCTTGAGATCGTAGGCGGCGATCGAACCGTAGGGCGGGTTCCAGCACGGCATCCCCAGCGGATTGAGGAAGGTCGTCAATTGTATGCCGTAGGGCGCGCCGCGCATCGGGAAGAAACCGCCGGTTTCCGAACCTGCGGAAGCGGCCGCATCGTAGTCGGCGCGCGGGATCAGCTTGTAGATCTGCACCGCGCTCGAATAGTTGACGACGAAGATGCCGCTCCCGGGATCGACCGCGCCGCCGCCCCATTCGACGCCGCCGATGGTGCCGGGATAGACGAGCGAACCCTCAAGGCTTGGCGGCGTGAAGCGGCCCTCGTCGCGCAGGCTTGCCGCTGTCCTGCTGCAATAGCCGAAGCTCGCCGCGTCTGCGAGCCAGAACACGCCGGGCCATTTGTCCTCGACCACCGACTTCGGCAGCGCCACGTGGGGCTGGGTCGGCGCCGCAGTCTCGCCCGGCACGGTGGATGCCGGCACCGGGCGTTCCTCGATCGGATATATGGGTTCGCCGGTCTCGCGGTTGAGGACGTAGAGAAAGCCCTGCTTCGACGTCTGCACGAGCGCGGGAATGATCTGGCCGTCCTTCTCGATGTCGATGAGCGTCGGGGCGGAATTGGTGTCGAGGTCCCACAGATCGTGATGCACGAGCTGCCGCGTCCACACGATGCTGCCGGTAGCGATGTCGAGCGCTGTCACGGAGGTCGCCAGCGCCAGCGGGTCGAGGCGGTTGCCGCCGAAGAAATTCGGGCTGGGCGAACTTACCGGCAGGAAGAGCAGGTTGCGCTCCTCGTCGACCGACATGCTGGCCCACACATTGCCCGTGCCGCTCTTTGCCGCGTCGGCAACGTCGAGCGCGTGGAAGGTCCAGCGCAGCGCGCCGGTCCGGGCATCCAGCGCGAAGACGGTGCCGGGAGGCGCCTCGGCTTCGGCCCAGTCCTTGCCGGCCCAACCAACGAACAGGAAGTCCTTGTAGACCGTAGGCGGCTGGAGGATCGACAGCGGCCATTTGGCGTTTTCGTCGTTCCACTGGTCGATGTCGACCACGCCCGACACGCCGAAATCGGCACAGGGCTTGCCGGTATCGGCGTCGACCGAATGCAGCTTGGCGTCCATGGTGCCGATATAGACGCGCTTCTGGCACGGCTGTCCGGGGATTGGCGTGTCCGCGCCCCAATAGGCGACGCCACGGTTCTTCAGGTCCGGCTGGGTCAGCGCCTCGAGCACGGCATTGCTGTCATAGGTCCACTTCACCTTGCCGGTGTCGGGCTCGAGCGCGAAGATGCGATAGAATGGCGTTCCCAGATAAACGGTATCGTTGACGAAAAGCGGCGTGGCCGACCAGACCGTCGGGGGAAGCGCGGCCGCGTCGGTTCCGCTTCGCATGTGCGTCCCGGCAGGAGGCGACCCGCCCGGCGAAACATCGCCGGTATGCGTGCGCCAGGCGACGGTCAGGCGGGAGACGTTTTCCGGCGTGATCTGCGCAAGCGGGGAATATTTCTGCGCCTTGAGGTTGCCGTTGAAGGTGCTCCAGTCAGTTGCTTGTGCCAGCGCCTCGCCACCGGCCAGTAGGCACGCAAGCAGCGCGATCGATCCAGTCAGCTTCACCATGTTCACCTCGACACGCTTGCGGTGGCCACGGCGTTGCGCCGGCCGAACAGATGGAGGAGCCAGCCCAGCAGGGCAGCCATCATCAGCACCACCAGCGCGGTACTGTGCAGCAGGTAGCCGGCAAAGGCGGTTCCAGCGATGTTGAGCAGCGCCGAGACCAAAAAGAAAATTCGCAAGAAAGCCCCGCGCCGCCGATCCGCGCCCATCAGCAATCCGAAAAGGGCAAGCAGCGCCGTGGAAGCAATTACCAGGACGGTGCCAGGTTCACCGGCAATGCCGCTTTGCGGGTTGAGGTAGTTGGCGACCGACACGGCAAGGCCGGCGACAGCAGCGGCTGCCATGAACCAAGCGCCAATCCTGGAGGATTTTTCCATTTGAGCCCCCTTTTGAAATGCATAGTGTTATGAAAAACGACAAAAGGCTATGGACATGGACCGGAAGCCGATCAACAAAATGTAACGTAACGGCATAAATCGGAAAATATCGTACAGCAATGGTCGTCGGGCCGTCGCGAAGCGGCGGAGGGGCCGTCTTGGGGAGGAGATACGCATGAAGCATGCTTTGCTGTTTGCAGGAATCCTTGGCGCTTCGGCGATGTTTGCCGGTCAATCGCTGGCCCAGACCCCGCCGACGTTTTCGGCGGATGTACCTGCCAAGATCACCACGCCCGAATACGTCGAGACGCGGATAGGCACGCTCAAGTTCAAGAACGGCGTGCCGGACGCCGCGACCGCGGCGCTCGTCTACGACAATCTCGACCACATGCGGGGCGTGCAGGCCTTCCTGCGCGGCATATCGGCCACATCAGTGCGCGCGGCGTGCAATGGCCTGGAGAGTGCCGGAGTCGTGACGAACCGGGCGTTCGGCATCACCGAGGACTTGATGGATGCGCGCACGCTGTTCCTGACCCCGAACACGACGACGGTCTATGTGTTCGCCTGCCTCGACCTGTCTGACGGTCCCATGGTTATGGATGTGCCGACCGGCGTGCTGGGACCGGTGGATGACGGGGATTTCCGCTGGGTCACCGACATCGGCCTGACCGGACCGGATGCCGGTAAGGGCGGCAAATACCTGTTCGTGCCGCCTGGCTACACGCAAGCGCTGCCGGCGGAGGGATATTTCGAGGCAAAGCCCTCGACCAACACGCTGTTGGTATTCTTCCGCGCCTTCGTGAAGGACGGCGATATTGCCGGCGCGGTGAAGCATGTGAAAGCGGGCGCGAAACTTTATCCGCTGCATGCCACGACCGAGACAGGCGAGCCGCCGGAAACCATGTGGGTGAATACCTCGGGCATGAAGTTCAACACGATCAGCGCCAACGATTTCAGCTTCTATGAGGAGTTGAACGAGGTCGTGCAGAGGGAGCCTGCGGATTTCGTCGATCCTGACACGGTCGGGCTGTATGCCTCGATTGGCATTCGCAAGGGCGAAACCTTCGCACCCGACGAGCGCATGCGGAAAATCCTCACGGAAGCGGTCGCCGTCGGCAATGCCACCGCGCGCACGATCCTGTTCGAAAGCCGCGATCCAAGGACGAAGTTCTATCCCGACCGCCAATGGCTGACGCCCTTCGTCGGCGGGAGCTATCAATTCCTGTCCGGCGCCGAGCGGTTGCTGGATGCGCGAACGATGTTCTTCTACTACGCCACCGGCATCACTCCGGCGATGTCGATGGCCAAGGTAGGTGCGGGTTCGGCCTATGCCGGAGCGTTCAACGACGCGAAGGGTGAGGATCTGGACGGCGGCAAGACCTACAAGATCACGCTTCCCGGGCCGATACCGGCGAAGGAATTCTGGTCCTTTGTCGTCTACGACAACCAGACGCGTTCGATCCTCGAGACCGACCAGAAGCTTGCCGGCGTCGACAGCACCGACAAGGCGCTGAAGATCGAGGCCGACGGCTCCGCGACGGTCTGGTTCGGGCCGAAAGCGCCGGAGGGGCAAGAGGCGAACTGGGTGCAAACCATGCCCGGCAAGGGCTGGAACGTCCTGCTGCGGCTCTACGGCCCGCTGGAGCCGTGGTTCGACAAGACATGGAAGCCCGGCGACATCGAACTGGTCGAATGAAAACACCGGCGCCGCGCCCGGGAACGGCTCCCGGGCGCGTCCGCCATCTGCGGCGTGACCGCCGCTGAAACAGGCAGGCCTGATAACGGCAGGTTATGCTTGCTATTTCCCGCCGCCGCGCGAGGATGACAAGAGGAGCGCGAACAAGCTCCCAATGGCGGGAAAAAAATGACGGCATTCGATCCGACGGCGCAATATTCCGAGATACGCGAGGGCGTGGCTCGGGTTTGCGCTGAATTTCCCGGCGCCTACTGGCGTGACCTCGACATGCGCCGCGCCTATCCCACGGAGTTCGTCAACGCGCTGATCCGCGAAGGCTATCTGGCGGCGATGATCCCCGAGGAATATGGCGGCTCCGGGCTCAGCCTTTCGGCCGGCGCGGTGATCCTCGAGGAAATCCATCGCAACGGCTGCAACGCCGCCGCCTGCCACGCCCAGATGTATACGATGGGAACGGTGCTGCGGCACGGCAACGACGCGCAGAAGCAGACATATCTGCCCTCGATCGCTTCCGGCGAACTGCGCCTGCAGGCTTTCGGCGTGACCGAGCCGACCAGCGGGACCAACACGCTGGCGCTGAAGACGACCGCGCGGCGCGAGGGCGACCACTACGTCATCAACGGCCAGAAGATATGGACGTCTCGCGCCGAACATTCCGACCTGATGGTGCTGCTCGCCCGCACCAGCGCGCCCGACCAGGTGCAGTCGAGGACCGAGGGCCTGTCGGTGTTCCTCATCGACATGCGCCAGCTTGCCGGCATCACCATCCGGCCGATCCGCACCATGATGAACCACGCCACGACGGAAGTGTTCTTCGACAATGTCCGCATCCCGGCGGATTCGCTGATCGGCGAGGAAGGCAAGGGCTTCCGCTACATTCTTTCCGGCATGAACGCCGAGCGCATCCTGATTGCGGCCGAATGCATCGGTGATGCGAAATGGTTCATCAAGAAGGGATCGGACTATGCCCGCGAGCGGGTCGTGTTCGGCGCGCCGATCGGCAAGAACCAGGGCGTGCAGTTCCCGCTCGCCAAGGCCTATGCCCACATGCTGGCGGCCGAGGCGATCGTCTATCGCGCCGCGGCGATGTATGACGCGGGACACAATCCGGGCGTCGAGGCAAACAGCGCCAAGATGCTGGCAGCCGATGCGAGCTGGGAAGCCGCCGAGGCCTGCCTGCAGACCCATGGCGGTTTCGGCTTTGCCGAGGAGTATGATGTCGAGCGCAAGTTCCGCGAGGCGCGGCTCTACCAGGTGGCCCCGATCTCGACCAATCTCATCCTTTGCTACATCGCCGAGCAGGTGCTGGGCCTGCCGAAATCCTATTGAGGCCAGCAATGCCGGACATCATGCAGCACCTGCTGGAAATCGCCGCGCTTAAGTCGGCGGAAATCCCCAACAGCGCGCTGGCGACGGCTCGGCTGTCCCTGTTCGACTGGATGGTGGTGTCGCGCGCCGGGCGTGGCGAACCCGCAGCACGGATCATCCGCGAAATGATCGCGGAAGAGGGCGGGTCGGGCAGGGCCTCGCTCATCGGCGGCGGCATGGCGCCGGCGCGGGGCGCTGCGCTCGTCAACGGCACGATCTCGCATGCGCTCGACTATGACGACACGCATTTTGCCCATGTCGGCCATCCGTCGGTCGGCATCTATCCCGCCGCGCTTGCTGTCGCCGAAGACAGGGGCGCTTCGCGCGAGGCGCTGGTCGAGGCCTTCCTGCTGGGCGCGGAGGCATCCGTGCGGCTCGGCATGGTCCTCGGCGCCGTCCATTACAATCGCGGCTTTCACCAGACCGCGACGGCCGGCGCATTCGGCGCGACGATTGCCGCGGGCCGGGTACTCGGTCTGGACCAGCGTCAGATGCGCACGGCGATCAGCCTTGTCGCCACGCGCGCATCGGGCCTCAAGTCGCAATTCGGCACCATGGGCAAGCCGTACAATGCCGGCATATCGGCATCGAACGGCGTCGAGGCGGCCATGCTGGCAGCGCGCGGCTTCTCCTCGGCCGATGACGGCGTGGCCGGTCCGCAGGGCTTCGTCGGCACGCATTCCGATGCGCCGGACCTCGCGGCGTTCTGGCAATCGCCGCCGCCGGCGACCTTCATCTTCGAGGACGTCAAGTACAAGCTCCATGCCTGCTGCCACGGCACCCATGCGATGATCGAGGCGCTCGCCGAGGCGCGCCAGGCGCAGGCGATACAGGCCGGCGACGTGCGCCGGGTGAAGATCCGCGTCAATCCACGCTGGCTGAAGGTCTGCGACATCAAGGCGCCGCGCACCGGGCTGGAAGTGAAGTTCAGCTATGCATGGCTCGCCTCCATGGTGTTCTCCGGGATCGACACCGCCTCGGACGCAAGCTACGCCGACGCGCTGTGCAGCGACCCGGCGCTGGCCGGCTTCGCGCAGCGGGTGGAGGTGGAAGGCGATACTTCTGTCTCCGACACGGCGACTGTCGGCGTAATCGAGACGCAGGTTGGCGAGATCGCGATATCGCACGACCTTGCGTCACGGCTTTCCCAAGCGGAACTCGAAGGCAAACTGCGCCGAAAGGCATCCGGATTGCTTGGCCCCGCCGAGGCGGATCTCTTGTGGCAGGCGGCCAACGGCGAAGGCATTGGCGCGGCGCGGATCGGCGAATTGCTGCGCCGTCCATAGCTTGCGGTGTTTCCCCACGCACTTTGATTGAATAGTCTCGCACGCCAACCAGAGGAACATGAATGCGCGATCTCGAGGGTATCACCGTGGTGTCGCTGGAGCAGGCGGTGGCAGCGCCGCTCGCAACGTCGAGGCTTGCGGATGCCGGCGCGCGCGTCATCAAGATCGAACGGCCCGAGGGCGACTTCGCCCGCGGATACGACCACGCGGTGCATGGCGAAAGCACGTACTTCGTGTGGATCAACCGGGGCAAGGAATCGATCTGCCTCGACCTTCGGCAGGGTGAGGACATGGCCCTGCTGCTGCGCATGTTCGAAAAGGCCGACGTGTTCGTGCAGAACCTTGCGCCCGGGGCAGTGCAGCGTCTCGGCATCGGCGCGGCGCAGATGTGCGCGAAACATCCGCGGCTGATCTATTGCTCGATCTCGGGCTATGGCGAACAGGGCCCCTACCGCGAGCAGAAAGCCTACGACATGCTCATCCAGGGCGAGAGCGGGCTTCTTTCGGTGAACGGCACGCCGGAGGGTAGCGCCCGCGTCGGCATTTCGGTGTGCGACATCGCGGCGGGAGAAAACGCCTATGCGGCAATCCTGCAGGCTCTGTTTGCCCGCTCGCGCACCGGCTCGGGGCGGGAAATCGAGGTCTCGCTTTTCCACACGATGGCCGACTGGATGAACGTTCCCTATCTGCAGACGCGCTATGGCGGCAAGGCCCCGCCGCGCGTCGGACTGCGCCACCCTTCCATAGCGCCCTATGGCGCCTTCACCTGCGCCGACGGCCGGGATGTTCTACTGTCGATCCAGAACGACCGCGAATGGCGCGTGCTTTGCGACAAGGTGATTGGCGATGCGGCGCTGGCGGATGATCCGCGCTACGCGCGCAACGTCGATCGCGTCGCGAACCGGGAAGCGATCGACGGGCTGCTTTCGGCGGTGTTATCCAGGATTAATCGCGAGGCGGCGATGGCATTGCTGGGCGATGCCGGCATTGCCTGCGGCCGGCTGTCGACCATGGAGGACATGCTGGTTCACCCGCAGGCGCGGCACATCACTGTCGACACGCCCACCGGGATGGTCGAGATGATGGGGCGCGGGGTCCATCTGCCCGGGCAGGCAGCCTCATACGGCGCCGTTCCCGCCATCGGCGAACATGGCGACAAGATCAGGGCCGAGTTTTCGAAGGGCAAGGCCTAGCGAAACCGGCAATCAGCGGCAGGGAACGCGACGCCCGAGCTTGACTGGGATCACCGTGCCCGTCTCCGGGTCAAAGCTTTTCGGATAATATTTCACGCAGAAGTCCGACCATTCCTGCGATCCGCGCGGCTTGCCGCTGCCGCGGCCCTGGCCGTCATCTTCCGCGGGCGCCGCCGAAACCGAGTTGGTGATCTGTGCTTCGTCGACATCGCCCTGGGCTACCGGTTCCGGCTCCTGGCGCGGCAAGGCGGGCTGGCGCGCCTCGGGAGGGGTTACGACCGGCGGGGATTCCAGCGGCTTGAAGGGGGAACCCGAGGGATCGATGAACAAGCCCAGCGCATTGTCCGGCAATGGCGGTTCTTCGTCCATGTTGAGGCATTCGTAGAACGCCTTGTCGCGAATGGCGATGCGGCTCTCCGCATCGATGCGCGAAGCAGGCGAATGTTCGGCGACCCGGTCAGCCCAGGTTTCGCAATAGGAAAGTTGCGCAGCCGCAGCCGTCCCCGGACGCATTGCGCCCGCGGTCAGCGCGGCGGTCATGGCCGCCAAGAGCAACAAGATGCGGGTCATCCTTCGTTCCCTGGCAAGTTCACGCGCTCCCACTAAAGCTTGATTGTTGACCTGAGCATGGTCAACCCGTGACCGGAAAATGGCATTTGCGCTGGGGAAGGAGCAAGGGCCGGCTCATCGCGCGCGGCCTTTCGGTCAAGGCTCCGCGAATAATCCGCCACCTCGAATGAATCTCGGAACCTGAAAACGCGAAAGGCGTTGACGCTAAGCGAGGGCACCGCCCTTTCACCATTCACGAGAGGCAGTGATGACAGGCGAGGACAACGACGTCTTTGATGTGTTTTCGAGGATCTATTCCGCTTCGGCGCAGGAAGAGATGAGCCTGCAGCAATATCTTCTTTCCTGCCGGGACGACCCGATGATGTATGCCACCGCCGCCGAGCGGATGGTCGATGCAATCGGTGCTCCCGAACTGGTCGACACCAGCAAGGACGAGCGGCTGGGCCGCATCTTCTCCAACCGGACCATCAAGATCTATCCGACGTTTTCGGATTTCTACGGCATGGAGCAGACGATCGAGCGGATCGTCGGCTATTTCCGGTATGCGGCGCAGGGGCTCGAGGAACGCAAGCAGATCCTTTATCTGCTTGGTCCGGTCGGTGGCGGGAAATCCTCGCTGGCCGAGCGGCTGAAGCGAGCTGATGGAGGAGCGTCCGATCTACACGCTCAAGGCCGGGGACGAGATGAGCCCGGTCTTTGAGTCCCCGCTCGGCCTTTTCGACCGCGACCGCATGGCCGATCTCCTCGAAGACAAGTACGGGATATCGCGCCGCAGGCTCAACGGCCTGATCTCGCCCTGGGCGGCCAAGCGGCTGGACGAGTTTCGCGGCGACATCTCGAAGTTCTCGGTGGTCCGGCTGATGCCGTCGCGGCTGCGCCAGATCGGCATTGCCAAGACGGAGCCGGGCGATGAAAACAACCAGGATGTATCGGCGCTGGTCGGCAAGGTGGATATCCGCCAGCTCGAAAATTTCAGCCAGGCCGATCCGGACGCCTATTCCCACAGCGGCGGGCTGAACCGCACGACACAGGGCATGCTGGAATTCGTCGAGATGTTCAAGGCGCCGATCAAGGTGCTGCATCCGCTGCTGACCGCCACGCAGGAAGGCAGCTATAACGGCACGGAAAATTTCGGGTCGTTCCCCTACCAGGGCATCGTGCTCGCGCACTCCAACGAATCGGAGTGGCAGCAGTTCAAGAACAACAAGAACAACGAGGCGTTCCTCGACCGCATCCTTGTGGTCAAGGTGCCTTACTGCCTGCGCACGACCGAAGAGCGGAAGATCTACGAGAAGCTGTTGCGCGAGAGCGATCTGGCGGGAAGCACCTGCGCGCCGGAGGTGCTGGAGATCCTCAGCCGGTTCACCATTTCAACGCGCCTCACTGCGCACGAGAATTCGCCGCTCTACACCAAGATGCGCGTCTATGACGGCGAGAACCTCAAGGATGTCGATCCGAAAGCCAAGTCGGTGGAGGAATACCGCCATGCCGCGGGCGTGGACGAGGGCATGACCGGCGTTTCGACACGCTTTGCCTTCAAGGTGCTGTCGGAGACGTTCAACTACGACACCAACGAGGTGGCGGCCGATCCGGTGCACCTGATGTTCGTGCTCGAGCAGGCAATCCGGCGCGAGCAGTTCCCCAAGGAGCAGGAAGCGGCCTATCTCGACTTCATCAAGACCGAGCTTGCCGCGCGCTATGCCGAGTTCATCGGGCACGAGATCCAGAAGGCTTATCTGGAGTCCTACAGCGAGTATGGCCAGAACCTCTTCGACCGGTACATCGCCTATGCCGATGCCTGGGTCGAAGACCTCGACCACAAGGATCCCGACACCGGGCAGTTGCTCAGCCGCGAGGTTCTCGACCGCGAGCTTTCGCAGATCGAAAAGCCGGCGGGAATCGCCAACCCGAAGGATTTCCGCAACGAGGTGGTGAAGTTCACCTTGCGCGCGAGGGCCAGGAACAATGGCCGCAATCCTTCATGGACCAGCTACGAGAAGCTTCGCGACGTCATCGAGAAACGCATGTTCGGCCAGGTGGAAAACCTGCTTCCCGTGATCAGTTTCGGCACCAAGAAGGACAGCGCCACGGAGAAGCAGCACACCGAGTTCGTGCAGCGCATGACCGCGCGCGGCTACACGGAGCGACAGGTGCGCAGGCTCGTCGACTGGTACATGCGCGTCAACAAGGCGGGATGACGGGAGACCATGCCGAGCTTCATCGATCGCCGTCTCAACCCCAAGGCCAAGAGCCTGTCGAACCGGCAGCGCTTCCTGAAGCGGGCCCGGGCAGAATTGAAGCGCAGCATCGACCGGCAGATCCGGACAGGGAAGATTGCCGATGTCGATGGCGAGCATGTCGTGCCCATTCCGCTCGACGGCACCAGCGAGCCGACGTTCCGCCACAGCCCTGACGAAGGAAGGCGGCAGGGCGTGCTGCCGGGAAACCGGCAATTCGTGGCCGGCGACCGCATTCCGAAGCCGCCGGACGGAGCGGGGCAGGGCGGCAAGGGCGGAGGCGCTTCCGACAGCGGCGAAAGCGAGGACGACTTCAACTTCGTGCTGTCGCGCGAAGAGGTCCTGGACCTCTTCTTCGAGGATCTCGAGCTGCCGGACATGATCAAGCTCTATCTCAAGGAAAACACCACGAAGAAGCCGAGGCGTGCGGGATTTTCCACCGCCGGTTCGCCTGCAAACATCAATGTCGGGCGCACGATGCGCGGCAGCCTCGGGCGGCGAATTGCGCTGCGGCGGCCGAAGCTTGAGGAAATCGAGGCCCTCGAGAAGGAAATAGCGTCGCTGGAGGCCATGGCGAAGCCGAGCCCGGCGAACCTTGCCCTGCAGGAGGAATTGCGGACGCGCTGCGAGGTGCTGAAACGAAGGCGCAAGCTCATTTCCTTCGTCGACCCGATCGACGTTCGCTACAATCGCTTTGAGCAAACGCCGGTGCCGAACGCTTCCGCGGTCATGTTCTGCCTCATGGACGTCTCCGGATCGATGGGCGAGCGGGAGAAGGATCTCGCCAAGCGCTTCTTCATGCTGCTGCATCTCTTCCTGAAGCGGCGCTACCAGCGAACGGAGATCGTGTTCATCCGCCATACCCACGAGGCGAAGGAGGTGGACGAGAACACCTTCTTCTACAGCACGGAGAGCGGGGGAACCGTGGTTTCGACCGCGCTCGACGAAATGCTGCGCATCATCGCGGCCCGCTACCCCGCCAACGAGTGGAACATCTACGCGGCACAGGCATCGGACGGCGACAACATGCCCAATGACTGCGCGCGCTGCATCGCGCTGTTGCAGGAGCAGGTGATGCGGCTTTGCCAGTATTACGCCTATGTCGAGATCATCGACGCGCGCGAGAGCTCGATCTTCGCGAACACCGACAACGGCACGTCGCTATGGCAGGCTTACCGCGTGGTGGCCGACGCGTGGACGAATTTCCAGATCGCGCGCGTCGCCCAGCCGGCAGACATCTACACCGTTTTCCGCCGCCTGTTCGCCAGGCGCGCGGCAGTTCGCGCGGGTGCCTGACATGACGCATCTGTTCGAGGGGCCGGACTGGACTTTTGACAGGATAGCCGCCGCATATGACGCGATGGCGCCGGTCGCGCTCGACGATTTGCGCCTCGACATCTATCCCAACCAGATCGAGGTGATTTCGTCGGAGCAGATGCTCGACGCCTACTCGTCCGTCGGCATGCCGCTGATGTACCAGCACTGGTCCTTCGGCAAGCACTTCCTGCGCGAGGAATATCTGTATCGAAAAGGCCGCCGCGGGCTCGCCTATGAGCTGGTCATCAACTCCAACCCCTGCATCACCTACCTGATGGAGGAAAACACCATGGCGCTGCAGGCGCTGGTGATCGCGCACGCCTCCTTCGGCCACAATCATTTCTTCAAGAACAACTATCTCTTCCGGCAATGGACGAATGCGGGCGCCATTCTTGGCTATCTCGAATTCGCCAAGCGGTTCATTGCGCAATGCGAAGAGCGCCACGGCACGTCCGCCGTCGAACGGGTACTCGATTCCGCACATGCGCTGATGGAGCAGGGGGTGTTCAGGTACCGGCGGCCGCCTCGTCCCTCGCAGGAAGCGCAAAGGCATCGTGCCCAAGACGCGGCGCGAACACGAGGAGCGCAGTTTTCGCGAACTCGACCGGACCATTCCGCGCCCGGGGCACGGTACGGAGGTAAAGGAACCGCTACGGGATTGGCCGGGCCAGCCGGACATGAAACTGCCGGAGGAAAACCTTCTCTATTTCCTGGAAAAGAACAGCCCGGTGCTGGAGGAATGGCAGCGCGAGATCCTGCGGATCGTGCGGGTGATCGCGCAATACTTCTATCCGCAGCGCCAGACCAAGGTCATGAACGAGGGCTGCGCCACCTTCGTGCACTACCACATGATGAACGCGCTGTTCGACCGCGGCGTCATTCCTGAAGGAGCCATGCTGGAAATCCTTCAAAATCACACGAATGTCGTCCTGCAGCCGGCCTTCGACGATCCGCGCTCGCAGGGGATCAATCCCTATGCGCTGGGTTTCGAAATGATGAAGGACATCAAGCGGATTTGCGAGGAACCGACGCCGGAGGACGCCGACTGGTTTCCGGCGCTGGCGGGCAGCGGCGACTGGCGCGCGGCGCTGCTGGAAGCCTGGGCGAACTACCGCGATGAATCATTCATCCTGCAGTATCTGAGCCCGTCGCTGATCCGCAAGCTGCGCCTGTTCGTGCTCGCGGACGATGCCGACGAGACACGACTACGAGGTGGCGAGCATCCACAACGAGCGCGGATATGAAAGCATCCGCTCCGTGCTCGCCGCCAACTACGACGTCGCCAGCCGCCCTGACATCCAGGCGGTCGATGCCGACATGATGGGCGACCGCCAGTTGCGCCTGAACCATGCTGTCCATGACGGAAAACTGCTGGAAGAGGATACGCGCGATCTAGTCCTCACGCATATCCGCCGCCTTTGGGGCTATGACGTAAGCCTTGCCGACATTGATGCCCAAACCGGCGAGACGCTGGATGAATGGACGGCCGACCCGGAATGAACGGGAAGCAGTGCCGACAATCTTACCTGTTTGCGTAAGCCTGCAACAATTTGAGTTGGATATCGTACTTTTGGCAATGAGCCAAAAGCGGCCGGCCGTGGACAGACGCAACAGGAGAAAAACGATGAAGCTTTTCGCAAGTTTTCTGAAGAATGAATCCGGCGCAACTGCAATCGAGTACGGCCTGATTGCCGCACTCATTTCCGTCGCCATCATTGGTGGTGCGACCGCGCTGGGTGGCGGTGTCAACAACACCTTCACCAATGTCAGCGGCAAGCTCGGCTGATCATAACGCGCTACCCGGTGCCGGCAAGGCCGGCGCCGGGCAGCATGGATTACATCGGCCTCAAGGTCAGTCCGGTTACCCCCGCAGCGATATCGACGCCGACCTCGCCCTTGACGCTCAAGGGCTGCAGCACGAGCGACTTGGCGGTTCCTCCCACCAGGACCTGCGCGCCGACGCCAAGGCCCAGCGATGCATCCGCCGACACTCCGACGAACTCACCGGTCAGCATGTCGGCCGGCACTTCGGTCGAGGATGCGAGCACTCCCCAGACGATGACGCTCGGCCCGGTCACGCCGATGGAAATGCCCAGGCTCGAGATCGTGCCCGCATACATGCGCGACGGTCCGCCCTGCGCCGGCTGATAGGTGCAGCTAAGCGCTTCCTTGGAGCCAATGAGCAGTCCGATGGATCCCTTGCCTTCGCAGGTCAAGGTGCCGGCCCTGATTGTCTGGGCAGATGCCAGTCCGGGGAGCGCAATGACGGCGGCAACCGCCGCTGCCAGAAGTTTGATCGGGGCCGTCATCGAAAATTCCTTCATATC
Source organism: uncultured Alphaproteobacteria bacterium (assembly GCA_963846345.1). Classification (GTDB taxonomy): domain Bacteria; phylum Pseudomonadota; class Alphaproteobacteria; order Rhizobiales; family Rhizobiaceae; genus BOKV01. Next base: position 186,047 of record CAWJVP010000022.1, on the reverse strand, counting down.
CGTTTCAAGAACGTCAGAATAACGACTTACCAAGAGGCATGTCCATGCTCCATTTGTGTTTTAGGAGACTCGAACTCGCGCATTAGTATTGGCAATTGAATACTGCAGTTTTTCGAAGGTTGCGCATAACAGTGATGATTGAAATATTGTTAAAACGCTCTTGCCAACCGATGGTGGTGTCATGAAAGTCGTTTATCTTATTAAATCAACTTTCCTTGTTACAATATTTGCAATTTTCATGGTGGCGAACTTTCCTGGTTCCACAAATGCCGTGGCGGCGCCTGCCAATCCGGCATTGGTGAACGGCTACACCGTTTCAAGGGTTGTCTTCGGCCAAAGCCTGCTGGAACAGGTGGAAACGGGGAAGTGGGTGGAGAAATCGGTATCCGATGGGGCGCCGTTGAGCAATTTCGAGGAGAAGTTCCGCACGGCCAACACGGTGTCGATGATCGACAAGACCCGCAGCCTGGGTGTCCTGATCGACGTGGCGTCCAAGCAGGCGTCGTGGTTCCCGATCTCAGACCCGAAGCAGTTGAACTTCATTGCCGCGGTGAGCTCCGCCACCGTCGACATCAGCTATGTCACGGAAGTTGCGTTCAACGGCGGCCTTTTCAGGAAGGTCGGGCCGAAGGACTGGATCGAGGAGGGGGCCGATGGCAAGGCGACGTTCACCTTCAAGGAAGAAAGCAGCACGGATGACACGCTGACGCTCTTCGATAGCTCGAACAAGAAACTCCACCTCAACATTGCCGACAAAAGCATAAAGCTGTCCTGGGCGCCCTACACTTCCAAGGATCCGCTTTATGACATCACCTCGATCGGGACCACGCCCCATGTCGTGTACCGCTTCGCGCCGGAACTGAGGTTTGACCGGGCGGCGAAGGGCTACCCGATGTCGGCGCAGCAATACTACGACAAGATACCCACGATCCTGTCGGACCTCAACAATCGCAACGTCACCACCAAGGTCGAGAACCTGGACAAGGCTTCGTTGAAGAGCCGGACCATTCCCACCTATTTCCAGTATGCGAAGTTCGGCAACCAGGTTCGCATCAAGTACTGGTGGTTCTACGGCTACCAGGATCCCTGCCTCGATATCGACGCCGAGGACATCGGAACCGCGGCCGGCGCAGTGGCAGGCCACGGTGCCGGACCCGTTGGGGTAGCGGGCGGTGCGGCAGCCGGGAAGTTGGTGGGCGGGGCCATCGCGGATTGGACTGGCGACGTCATCAAGGGCGCGCACTACGGCGACTGGGAACAGGTCATGGTGACCTTGACCGAAGGCCAGGATGCGGTTGCCTCCGTCACTTTCTACCAGCACGCGGGATGGTACACGCGCATTGCCGGACCGCGCGACGCGCCTTGCACGGCGGTGGGGCGGTGCGAGGGTTTCAGCGGCTTTCGCAGGAACGGCGAGCGGCCGGTCGTCTATGTCGGCAAGGTCGCGCACGGATCGTTCCACTACGACAAGTCGTCGGGACTGGGCAATGTGACCGGCGCCAAGTGCCTCTACTTCGAGGACTATCGCAATCCGGCTGGCGATGCCGACTACTTCCCGACGCACACTTCCACACTGGTTGACCTTGGCACCGACAAGGAAGGCTGGAACGCTGCGATCGGTGACCAGAAATTCATGTGGGGGCCGGGGCCTGAAACCGGTCGGTATGACAGCGCGATCAGCACCAATCCACGGCTTGATCCGCCGGTCAGGCGATCTGCGGGCTTGCAAGGGAAGCGCACTTTCATCGTTGGAAAAGACCGCCGGATGCTACCAGTCCGAATGCCTGGCGGGCGACGACCAGCCCGTCGGGCAGTGCCTCAAGGAATGCAAGCCCGGCTACACGAATACCGGCCTCACCTGCTACAAATTCCCCTTTGGCAGCTATGGCAGGCTCGGCGGGGGCAATCCCTACAACCTCGACTACACCATTCCGACGGTCGATGTCGGGCTGTGGCGCCGCCGCTACAAGGATCTGGGTGAGTGGACAATTCCTTCTTACTGACGAAAAAAGGCGCCGGGTTTCCCCGGCGCCTTATTCATCCGCTGTGAGACCGGTCAGAAGTCCATGCCGCCGGCAGGCATTGCCGGAGCGGCTTCCTTCTTCGGGCGTTCGGCCACCATCGCCTCGGTGGTGATGAGCAGGCCCGCGACCGACGCCGCATCCTCAAGGGCAGTGCGAACGACCTTTGCCGGGTCGATCACGCCGTGCTTGAAGAGGTCTGCGAACTCGTTGGTCTGCGCATTCCAGCCATAGCCGAAGTCGGCCTTCTCGCGCAGCTTGCCGACGATGATCGAGCCTTCCGCGCCGGCGTTCTCCGCGATCTGGCGCACGGGCGCCTCGATTGCCCGGCGCACGATCTCGACGCCGTGCTTCTGGTCCTGGTTGTCGACCGGCAGGCTTTCAAGCGCCTTCTGCGCGCGCAGCAGCGCCACGCCGCCGCCGGGAAGGATGCCTTCCTCCACAGCAGCGCGGGTGGCATGCATGGCGTCGTCGACGCGGTCCTTCTTCTCCTTGACCTCGACTTCCGTCGCGCCGCCAACGCGGATGACGGCAACGCCGCCGGCGAGCTTGGCAAGACGCTCCTGCAGCTTCTCGCGGTCGTAGTCCGAGGTGGTTTCCTCGATCTGCTGGCGGATCTGGGCGACGCGGCCCTCGATCTCCTTCTTCTTGCCTGCGCCGTCGACGATGGTGGTGTTTTCCTTCTCGATCGACGACGCGCTTTGCACGGCCGAGCATTGCGAGGGTTACGTTTTCAAGCTTGATGCCGAGGTCTTCCGAGATCACCTGGCCTCCCGGAAGGACGGCGATGTCCTCGAGCATGGCCTTGCGGCGGTCGCCAAAACCCGGAGCCTTGACCGCGGCAACCTTCAACCCGCCGCGCAGCTTGTTGACGACGAGCGTCGCCAGCGCCTCGCCCTCGACGTCTTCCGCGATGATCAGCAGGGGCTTGCCGGACTGCACCACGGCTTCCAGCACGGGCAGCATGGCCTGCAGGTTGGAGAGTTTCTTCTCGTGCAGGAGGATGTAGGGATCCTCGCAGTTCGACGCGCATTTTCTCCTGGTTGGTGACGAAGTAGGGCGACAGGTAGCCGCGGTCGAACTGCATGCCCTCGACGACCTCGAGCTCGGTCTCGGCGGTCTTGGCTTCCTCGACCGTGATGACGCCCTCATTGCCGACCTTTTCCATTGCCTCGGCGAGGAAGCGGCCGATCTCCGCATCGCCATTGGCGGAAATGGTGCCGACCTGCGCGATCTCGTCATTGCGGGTGACCTTGCGGGCCTTCGACTTCAGCTCGGCGACAACCGCCTCGACCGCCTTGTCGATGCCGCGCTTCAGGTCCATCGGATTCATGCCGGACGCGACCGCCTTCGCGCCTTCCTTGACGATTGCCTGGGCAAGCACGGTCGCGGTCGTGGTGCCGTCGCCGGCAAGGTCGTTGGTCTTCGATGCCACCTCGCGCAGCATCTGCGCGCCCATGTTCTCGAACTTGTCCTCAAGCTCGATTTCCTTGGCAACCGTCACGCCATCCTTGGTGATGCGCGGTGCGCCGAAGGACTTGTCGATCACGACGTTGCGGCCCTTGGGACCCAGCGTCACCTTCACGGCGTTGGCCAGAATATCGACGCCCCGCAGCATGCGTTCGCGGGCGTCAGTGTTGAACTTCACTTCCTTCGCAGCCATGTGCGTTCTCCTTCCTGGTATCCGTCAGGCGGCTTTCTTCATTGCCGCGCTGGCCTCGATCACGCCGAGGACATCGCTTTCCTTCATGATCAGCAGTTCCTCGCCGGACAGCTTGATCTCGGTGCCCGACCACTTGCCGAACAGGATGCGGTCTCCGACCTTCACGTCGAGCGCGACGAGCTTTCCGCTCTCGTCACGGCCGCCCGGACCGACGGCGATCACCTCGCCTTCCATCGGCTTTTCCTTGGCAGTGTCCGGAATGATGATGCCGCCGGCGGATTTTTCCTCGGCCTCGATGCGGCGGACCAAAATACGGTCATGCAGGGGACGAAACTTCATGTCTCTCTCCAATCAGTCATATTTTTCGTGAACCGCGGGCGCGTTTTACGCGCCGTGCCGCAAGGGCAAACGCCCTCACGAGCGGCGATTTGGTATTGGATTTTCGCGTTTTCAAGAGACGGCACGAAAATTGTTGGCACTCACCTCAAGTGGATGCTAACAGATTGATATCCTTGATGAAAAATCTTTTCAGAAGTGCTTGAAATCGGAGTCAAATCGCTCATTCTGATTGTATTGGCAACATTTTGGAGCAAGCCCAGATGCAGGTCAGCAAGGAGTTCCGTCTTCAGATGAAGGGCTACGGCCTGACAACCGCCGAAATCCATTACCGCATGCCGGACCATCCGGGCCTGCTGCAAACATATCTCTGGCAGGAATACGATCTTGCGCCAAAGTTCCCCGAATTGCGGCGCTTCCTCGATTTCTGGGAGCGTGAACTGGAAGGGGCGCTGCATTCGGTGCGGGTCGCGCACACCGGGCTGATCAAGCCTTCGGAGTGGCGCGCGCCGGGCTTCTACACCACGCATTAGGCAACAAAAAACCCGGCGGTTGCCCGCCGGGTTCTTCCAGTCCGGTTGCCCGGAAGGATTACATCTGCTTGTAGGTGTACTTGCCGTCGTCGCCCTTGCCCCACTTGTACATGACATAGTCGGGACGGGTGATGTCGCCCTTGGTGTCATAGCCAAGTTCGCCGATCGCGGTTGCCCACGGTCCGGATGCCTTGACGGTCTCTGCCACCTTCTGGGCGTCGAGCGAGCCGGCCTTCGCCGCTGCCTGCGCGATGACCTGCATTGCTGCATAGGAGTACAGCGTGTAGGCCTCCGGCTCGAAACCGGCTGCGCGGAACTTCTCGACGAGGTCCTTGGCGGCCGGGTTGTTGCGCGGATCGGGAGCGAACGTCATCAGGGTGCCGTCGACCGCGTCACCCGCGATCGAGGCCAGTTCGTTCGAAACGATGCCGTCGCCGGACATGAAGGTTGCCTTCAGGCCCTGGTCCGCCATCTGGCGCATGATCAGGCCGGCTTCGGTATGCAGGCCGCCGAAGTAGACGACGGTGACGCCGGCTTCCTTCATCTTGGCGATCAGTGCCGAGAAGTCCTTGTCGCCGGTGTTGACGCCTTCGTAGAGGGCTTCGGTCATGCCGGCGTCGTTCATGGTCTTCTTGGTGAAGTCCGCGAGGCCCTGGCCGTACGGGGTCTTGTCGTGAACGACGGCGACCTTGGCGTCCTTGAAGTTCTGCGCGATGTAGCCGCCGGCAACGAGGCCCTGCTGGTCGTCACGGCCGCAGGTGCGGAAGGTGTTCCACAGGCCGCGCTCGGTGAACGTCGGGTTGGTTGCGGACGGGGTGATCACGAGCACGCCGTTTTCGGCATAGACTTCCGACGCGGGAATGGTCACGCCCGAGTTGAAGTGGCCGACGACGAACTTGACGCCGTCAGCGACGAACTTGTTGGCGACCGAGATGCCCTGCTTCGGATCGGAGACGTCGTCGCCGAACACGAGCTTGATCTGCTCGCCATTGATGCCGCCGGCCGCGTTGATGTCGGCTGCCGCCTGCTCGGCGCCCTTCTGGAGCTGTGCGCCGAAGGCTGCGTTCGGTCCGGTCAGCGGGCCGGCAACGCCAACCAGGATTTCTGCCGCCGCGACGCCGCTCATCGCCACGAGGGCGGTAAGCGCAACTGCGGACATAAGAAGTTTCTTCATTCGTGTTCTCCCTTGAAGTGGGGGGCTGATCAAACATCCGTCCACGGCGCCCTCCCGACCATGGTGGAATAACATGGCCCGGTCTTTCGGGCCTGCCTCGCCGGTCCGTGCGGACCGGGATATGCGTCAACTCCGGCTCCGCCACGAAAGCGGTGATGCCTTCTCGTAAAGCCAATAGTACTGCGTCACCATCTGTTTCGTGCGCGCGTACTGGAAGCCGACAAAACCGAACACCAGCAGTATCACCGTGTCAACCAAATAGAACTGGAGGGTCAGAAGATGGCCCTCGAACAGCGCGAAATGGGCAAACCGAACCACTGCACCAAGCAGAAGGATGTAAAGAAGCAAGTGTATCGGCGAGCGCCAGGTCTCGGCCATTGCCTTTCCGGTCATCCACGCCGCTCCGCCGCCCAGAATGACGGTGACGAAAATGAACTGCATGAAATTGGCTTCTTCGTACAATATGCCCTGCAAGTTCCTGCCTCCAGCCTGGCCCGCCGACGCGGGCAGCCAATGCCTCAGTGACGGCCGCCTTCGAGATAGGCGGCCCGTACGTCCTCGCGGCCGAGCAGTTCCCTGCCTTCGCCCGACATCGTGATTTGCCCGTTCACCATCACATAGCCGCGATGCGCCAGCTTCAGCGCATGGAATGCGTTCTGCTCGACCAGGAAGACCGTGAGTTTCTCATTGGTGTTGAGCTCGCGGATGACCTCGAAGATCTGCTTCACGATCAGCGGGGCCAGGCCCAGCGACGGCTCGTCGAGCAGCAGCAGCTTGGGACGGCCCATCAGCGCGCGGGCGATCGCACAGCATCTGCTGCTCGCCGCCCGATAGCGTGCCGCCGCGCTGCGCAATGCGCTCCTTGAGGCGCGGGAACAATGTGAACATGCGCTTCAGGTCGTCGTCGAAATGCTTTTCGTCGACGAGCATGGCGCCCATCTGCAGGTTTTCCATGACCGTCATGCGCGGAAAGATGCGCCGCCCTTCCGGGGACTGGGCGATGCCGAGCCGCATGATCTCGTGCGTGGGCATGTTCGTGATTTCGCGGCCGTCGAAGACGATGCGGCCGGAGCGCGGCTTCGGGTTGCCGCAGATCGTCATCATCAGCGTCGACTTGCCCGCGCCATTGGCGCCGATCATCGTGACGATCTCGCCGGAATTCACCTCGAAATCGACCCCGGCGAGTGCGCGGATGGAGCCGTAATAGGTCTCGACATTCTCGACCTTCAGGAAGGGGGCGCTCATTTACGGCCTCCCTTCGAAGGGGCGGGCTTGGCTGTCGCCGGCCTGGAAGCCGCCGGTTTTGATTTGGCCGGCGCGGCTGCCTTGGCAGGGGCCGGTTTCTTGGCTGGCGGCTTTGCCGAGGCGGTCTTTGCCGCCGGCGCGGAAGCAGGCTTTGGCGCTGGCTTGGCGGCTGCCGCGGCCGGTTTGACGGCGGCCTTGGCCTTGACCGGCGTCTCGGCTTTCGCGGCGGGCTTTGCCGCAGCAGGCTTTGACTGCCGGCTTGGAAGGCGCAGGCTTTGATGCAGGCTTTTCCGGTGTGGCCTTGGCGGGAGCCTTCGCGGCGACTTTGGCGGGCGCTGCCGGTTTTGCCGGAGCGGTCATTGCGGCTGCTTTCGCCGCCGGTTTTTTTACCTTTGGCGAACCGGCGATGGTCGCGCCGGCGATCTTCTCGACCTTGAGCACGTCGCTGAGTACCTGCGGCACGTCGATTTCCGCCTCGTCGTCGACACCCAGATAGGCGGCGATGACCTTGGGATCGTTCCTGACCTCCAAGGGCGATCCGTCGGAAATCTTGACGCCGTAGTCGAGCACCACGACGTGATCGGAAATCTGCATCACGACCGACATGTCGTGCTCGATCAGCATGATGGACGTGCCTTCCTTCTTGATGCCGAGCAACAGGTCGTTGAGCGCGGCCGATTCGCGCGGGTTGAGCCCCGCTGCCGGTTCGTCGAGGCAAAGCAGCTCGGGCTCGGTGCACATCGCGCGGGCGATCTCGAGCCGGCGCTGCGCGCCGTAGGGCAGGTCGCCCGCCGGATCGTCCGCGCGTTCGACCAGTTGGGCGCGCTCGAGCCAATGCCGGGCGAGGTCGATCGACTGGGCGGATGCCTTGCGGTAGCCGCTGAAACCCAGCAGTCCGAGGACCGTATAGCCCGATGCCTGCATCAGCTTGTTGTGCTGGGCGACCAGGAGGTTTTCCAGCACGGTCATGCCGGCGAACAGGCGAATGTTCTGGAACGTGCGCGCAACCTTCGCATCGGCCGTTATCGTGAAATCCGCCATGCGCTCCAGCAGGAACTCGCGTCCGTCCAGGCGGCGCACGGTGATCATGCCCGTGGTCGGCTTGTAGAAGCCGGTGATGCAGTTGAACACGGTCGTCTTGCCGGCGCCGTTGGGGCCGATCAGCGCGGTGATCTCGCCGCGCTTGGCCTGAAAAGTTGAGGTCGTTGACGGCAACAAGGCCGCCGAAATCGCATCGACAGATGCTCCACCTTAAGGATGTGGCTTGTCCGTTGTTGCAACCGTTTTCATCAGCCGTGCCCCTCTTTGGTGAAGCTGCCCGATACGCTCTTTCGCTCGAACAGGAACGCCGTCGGAGAGCGGCTGCCAACGAAGCCGCGCGGCTTCCAGATCATGACGATCACCATGGCGAGGCCGAAGAAAAGCATGCGGTAAAGTTCAGGCGTGAAATCCTCGCCGAAGATCTGCTTCAGGAAGGTCAGTTCGCGCAGGATTTCGGTGCCGCCGACCATCACGGCGGCGGCGATTGCGATACCGGTAAGCGAACCCATGCCGCCGAGGACGACGATGGCAAGGATGACCGCCGATTCAAGGAAGACGAAGGATTCAGGCGACGACGAAGCCCTGGCGCGCCGCGAAGAACGCGCCGGCAAAGCCGCCGAACATGGCGCCGAGCGAGAAGGCGGTAAGCTTGGTGGTGGTGGTGTTGATGCCGAGCGAGCGGCACGCGACCTCGTCCTCGCGCAGCGCTTCCCAGGCGCGGCCGATCGGCATGCGGCGCAGGCGCAGCGTCACGAAGGCGGTCAGCAGCGCAAGCATCAGGATCAGGTAGTAGAGGAAGATCTTGTAGTAGGCCGAGGACAGCGGCAGCCCGAAGATCGCGGCAAAGCCGTTCGGGCGACGCGTCGAACGGAATGCCGAACAGCGTCGCCTTCGGAATGCCGGAAATGCCGAACGTGCCCTTGGTGACCGCGGTCCAGTTGATCAGCACGAGGCGGATGATCTCGCCGAAGGCAAGCGTCACGATCGCCAGGTAGTCGCCGCGAAGGCGCAGCACCGGGAAGCCCAGGATGATGCCCCAGAAGGCGGCCAGGATGCCGGCAAGCGGCAGCAGCACCCAGAACGACAAGCCCGAAATGCTGCGACGAGCAGCGCATAGGAATAGGCGCCGACCGCATAGAAGGCGACGTAGCCGAGATCGAGCAGGCCGGCGAGGCCGACGACGATGTTCAGCCCCCAGGCGAGCATCACGTAGATGAGGATCTGGATGCCGAAATTGTCGACCCATTTCAGCGAGCCCTGGCGGCCGACCAGGGCGACGATGATCATCGGGTAGAGGAAAAGGCCGACCACGGCGATGCGCGGCCAGTTTGTCCGCAGCCATGCAGGCGGCCCTCGCACCACGGGGCGTGGCCGCGACGGTTGCCTTGCGCGCGGCCAGCGCCGGAGAGATCCACGCCGAAAGCACGAACCGCCCGGCGGCCGCGATCGCGACCAGCGTGACCAGCAGGCCCCAGCGCTGGACGATGATCAGTTCGTTGCGGATGTTCTGCGTCGTCTTCAGGCCGATGAAGAGCACGAACATGCCCAAGCGTCACGATGGCCGTGAAGAAGGCGTCCCGCGCGGCCTGCGCATAGTTGGGTGCGGTCATCGTGCCGGCTTCTGCCGGCATTGCCGTCTTGGCTGTGGTCTCGCTCATCTGGATCAGACCTTTTCGACCTCTGGACGGCCAAGGAGGCCGGTCGGCTTGAAGATCAACACGATCGCCAGGATGGAGAAAGTGGCAACGTCCTTGTAGTCGATCGAGAAATAGGCCGACCACAGCGACTCGATCAGTCCGATAAGCAGGCCGCCGATGACCGCGCCGGGCAGCGAGCCGATGCCGCCAAGGACGGCAGCGGTAAACGCCTTGACGCCCGGCACGAACCCGTCGGTGAAGACGACGACGCCGTAGTACATCAGGTACATCGAGCCGGCGACGGCTGCCAGCGCGGCGCCCATGATGAAGGTGATCGAGATGGTGCGGTCGACATCGACGCCCAGCAGCGCCGCCATCTTGCGATCCTGCTCGCAGGCGCGCTGCGCCCGGCCGAGCGGGGTCTTGTTGACGATGTACCAGAAGATGGCGAGCAGCACCGAGGTGATGATGACGATGACGATCTGCTTGAGCGAAATCGTTACGCCGAGAACGTCGTAGGTCTGGCTGACCATCGGCGGGATCGGCTTGTTGCGCGGGCCTTGCGTGACCTGGACGAAATTGGAAAGGGCGATGGACATGCCGATCGCGGTGATCAGCGGCGCCAGGCGGAACGAGCCGCGAAGCGGGCGGTAAGCCACGCGTTCGATCGTCCAGTTCCACAGCCCGCACATGAACATGCCGACGATGATCATCACCAGAAGGGCGAGCACGACCGGCACGGAAACGAACATGCTTGTGAGCAGCAGGAAGACGATCAGGGCGGTGAAGCCGCCGAGCATGAAGATGTCGCCATGGGCGAAGTTGATCATGCCGATGATGCCGTAAACCATCGTGTAGCCGATGGCGATCAAGCCGTAGATCGAGCCGAGTGTCAGCCCGTTCACCATTTGCTGGACGAAATACTCCACGTGCAACCCCCTGCTGGCCCTCCGGTCTTTGTTGCCGGTCTTGCCCGGATGACCGGGCTGTGGGCTTTGTTCCCTTCTTGTAAAGGGGATTCATTCAACAGACATGAGGTCGCGCTGCAAGAGGTTTTTGAATCATTTCGCAGTGAATTTTCCTGCGCGAAAGCCGTCCAATGACCAATTTTGCATCGATTGCGGGTAAATTATCCGACGGGCGGGCAAAATTTTGGCAACGATCAGCTGGCGAGGCGAATGGCCGGATTGTCGCTGGGGGTTTCGCTCTCGCCGCCCAGGCGCGCGTCAAGATCGAGTGACGCCAGATCGGCCACGCTGAGCGGCTTGGAGAAGAGATAGCCCTGCAATTCGTTGAGGCCCTTTGCTTTCAGCAGCTCCAGCTGGTCCGCCGTCTCGACGCCTTCCACGGTGACGGACAGGCCGAGCGAGCGTCCAAGCTCGATCATGTGCGAAACCAGCTTCAGCGACTGCCCCGAGCTCTCGATCTCGCCGATAAAGGAGCGGTCGATCTTGATGCGGTCGAGCGGAAAATCGCGAAGATAGGCCATCGAGGAAAAGCCGGTGCCGAAGTCGTCGAGCGCGATCCGCACGCCAAGGGCGCGAAGCCTCGAGATTACCTCGCTGGTGCGCGCGCCGGCGCTGCGGAAAACGCCTTCGGTAATTTCCAGCTCCAGGCGCTGCGGCGGAAATCCGGTGCTCTCCAGTATCTCGCGGACGCTGGCCACGAAGCCGGGCTGCAGGAACTGCACGGGGGAGATGTTGACGGCCAGCTTGATCGGGCCAAGCGGCATGGTCTCGATGCAGGCGCGGCGCAGGATGATCCGGCCGAGCTTCTCGATGAGGCCGATCTGTTCGGCGATCGGGATGAACACCGACGGCGAGATCGGTCCCCGCTCCGGGTGTACCCAGCGAACGAAAGCCTCCACGCCCAGGACCTTGCGCTCGCTGTGCGAGATCAGCGGCTGATAGGCAAGGTCGAACGTGTTGTTGGCGACGGCATCGCGCAAGTCGTTCTCGAGTTCACCGCGATTGCGGATGCGCTCTTCCATCTCGGGCGTGAATATCTGGACGTTGTTGCGGCCCGATTCCTTGGCCTGGAACAGCGCGAAATCGGCGCGGCGCAATGCTTCCTTGGAGCCGGCTGCGCCAGGTTCGATCACCGCCGCGCCAATGGAAACGCCGGCATAGATCTTGTTCGCGCGAAACTTGATCGGCGTGCTCATCGCGGCGAAGATCCGCTGGCTCACCGCGTCGATATCGTGGTTCGAGGTGATGTTGGTGATGATCGCGGCGAACTCGTCGCCGGAAAGGCGGGCCACGAAATCCTCGCCCCTGACATTGGCCGATATGCGCCGGGCGAACTGCTTGATCACCTCGTCGCCGGCCTCGTGGCCGTAGGTGTCGTTGATGTGCTTGAACTTGTCGAGGTCGAGGTAAAGCACCGCGCAATCGAAGCCGCTGCGCGCTGAGCGCGAAAGTTCGGCGGCAAGCCGCGCGTCAAACTCGCGCCGGTTGGCAAGGCCGGTCAACTCGTCGACAAAAGCCAGGTCCCCGGCATTCTTCAAGGCCGATATGTAGCGGAACAGGAAATGCGACACGATCACGGTGACGGCCGCCGTGCATATCAGGGGAACCGGCAGCGACAGGCGGGAAAGCCAAAGCCCTTCGACCCAGTTGGGCACCAACATCAGGGCCAGTTGCTGCGTCAGGGCGGCGTAGGACGCAAGTGTGGTGACAACCGCCAAGGGAAGAAGCGTTGCACGCTGCTTCGGGTAAATGCGGGACATGGGGTACTCGGTTCGTTATGTACGCGTTGGCGGGAGGGGACCAACGTTCGGGCAAGCTATATTGCATGCGTAAAGAATGGGTTTTTCGATTGCTCCAAGTGTAACGAACCAAAGCTTTCCCAGACCGTTCAAACGTAGCGTCGCTCAGTATTTAGTTAAATATAATACAATATATACCCGCATTTATTTGCGGAGCTGAGCATTTTGAATTTTATCCGACACATCAATTGTCGTTTTAAGAACTTTTGTATTCGAACACCTGTTAATAACCATCTTTGAAAAAATTATCGAGGCGCGGGAATCGTTTAGAATTCCCCTGAACAGATGGACAGGCTGGGGAAACGGCTGGCCGTGAACATGCTCGTATCGCCGTATGGCGGGTTATCTGAGCGCCTGGTTCGACTGGTCTGCCGACGGTGATTTTTCCGATTTGGGCGAGCAAGTCGCGACCGATGTGCTGGACGGCGTCGCCGGCGACACCGACGGGACGGTCAACGGGACGATCCTGCTTCCCATCACGCCGGCATCATCGGCATCGCTTGCCCCCTCGACCGCGCGCAAAGTCTGGATGAGGATGCGCTTCTCGAAGCCGCAAACAATGTATCATATTAGACTAATTCTGCCATCTAAGCCATTGATAGATTGTTGATAACTCTCCGCCGGCAAGTTGTGTCCGCCAGAATCACATATCGTGCCGCAGCGACAACAGGAGAGAGTCATGCTTGAAAGCTTCCGGCGCCTTTCCCGGCGGTACGGCTGGCTGGTCGCCGCCAGCGCCTCCGTTTGCGCTGCCTTTCCGGGAAAGGCATCGGCCGACACCATTACCATCACCGCCGACAACGGTTTCAATCTTTACGTGGATGGCGTCCTGGTAGGCTCAGGCGACGACTGGCCAACTTTGTACTCTTTCACTGTGACGCTGGACGGGAGTTCGGTAATCGCTGTGGAGGGAATTGACCAAGGTATCTTCGCCGGCCTGACGGCGCATATCACCCTGTCCAACGGCAAGGTGATAACAACCGGGACCAATTGGCGTGCCACCTCGACGACGTTTTCCGGATGGCAGGACAAAACCTACAATGACGATTCCTGGGGAAACCCCGAAATAATCGACTTCACTTGGGACGGCCTTTTTGCAGGTCCCGGCGCTGTGTGGATCTGGCCTACGCCAACTCCCTCAAGTCCTGCGTATTTCCGGCGGGACGTTGCCTTCAAGATGACGAATGACGACTTCTCCGCCGCGCCTGTTCCGGCTTCGGGAGGCTCGACGACGGCATCCGTGCTGTCCAACGACCGGTTGAACATGGTTACGGCTACCACTGCCCTGGTCAACCTGTCACTCACCGACAATGGCGGACTGACCGGCGCCACCGTCAATTCGACCGGCCAGGTCGTGGTGCCAATCGGCTCCACGCCCGGCACGTACACCGTCACCTACCAGGCTTGCGAGGCTGCCTACCCCACGCTTTGCGCCACCGCGACGGCCACGGTGACCGTCTCTTATGAAATCAGTGCGGCAAATGACAATTTCACTGCAACGCCAGTTACCGCCGGCTCCGCCACACCGACCGTATTCACCAATGACACGCTCAACGGGCTGGCATTTTCGACCGCCGCCGTATCGGCGTCGATCACCGCCGATGGCGGCCTGACCGGCGCAATCATCAATGCGGATGGGACAATCACGGTACCGGCAGCCGCCGCCGCAGGGGCATATTCGCTTACCTACCGCATCTGCGCGGTGGCCTCGCCAACCACATGCTCCACGGCGACAGCTTCGCTGACCGTTCCGCTTCCCCCCTCGCTCGCCGTCACAAAGACCGCAAGCGCCCCCGGCTTCACCACGGGCGATGTTATGGGCGTGCCTGTGGGGACGGTGGTCACCTATTCCTATGTGGTGACGAATACCGGCGGGCAGATGCTGGCCGATATCGCGCTCTCCGACCTGCACAACGGCAACGGACCGGCCCCGGTGCCGGGCAGCGAAGCGATCAGCCTCGATGCCGCCCCGACCGGAAATTCCACCGACGCCGTTCCTGGCAACGGCATCTGGTCCAGCCTTGCCCCCGGAGACGCCGTCACGTTCACGGCCACTTACACCGTTACCCAGCAGGACATAGACCTGTTGCAGTGATTTTTATCACTGTCTTGTCTGATATCAAACCAAAAATGCGCGATAAGCCATTGATATATTGTTGATAACTGGCGCTGCGCGAAAGGGTGACGCCAGAATCAACTACCTTGACGCTGTCGTTGGAACTCACGGCATGGGCGTGGCTACGAGGCACTCCCCATGACCGATGCACCGATGCGGGAAAATTTGAACCAGCCATCCGCACCACACTTCAGACAGGGACGCACCATGATCAAAACCATCCGCATGAGCAGAGCGGCAACCGCAATTGTCCTGGCCCTTGCGGCTTCGGCATCGACCGCCGCACACGCACAGATCGTCAACGAGGTGACCGTTACCGGATCCTCTCCCGGCGGCACTAATGACGTCACCGGAACCGCTAACGAGTCGGTGACGGTACAAACGGCAGCCCCGGCACTGGGCGTCTCGATGAGCGCCAGCGACACTACGGATGTGGCAGTGGGCGATGTCGTCATCTACACCTTCACCGTCACGAACACCGGCAACCAGACACTCACGAAATCTTTCGCTTGCCGACCTGCAGGAAGGTTCGGGCATCCAGCCTTCCGTCGTGTTAGCGGTCAGCCCCCTTACGGACGCTGGCACGACCGGCGATTCGACCGACAACGGCACCGATACGATCTGGGACACTTTGGCGCCGGGCGACACCATTACCTTCACGGCTTCGTACACGGTGACGCAGGCCGACCTCAACTCCAACGGCGTCAATGGCGACGGCAGCCTTCTCAACACGCCGACGGCAACCGCGTCCTCGCCCGGCAATACCGGCAACGTGACCGGCACAACGGCTCTGCCGTTCACCATCGACCTACAGAACGTGAACCCGTCGCTGCTGGTCGCCAAGGATGCAGGCACTGCAGCCGACGTAACCGCCGGACAGACCGTCACGTACACCTACACGGTGACGAACAACGGCAACGTGCCGATCACCAACGTTTCCCTGGCTGACAACGTGACTGCCGGTTCGGGCATCGATCCGACGCCGGTGCTGGCGGTTTCCCCGCTCACGGACAACGGCACGGGCGGCGATTCGACGGACAACGGCACGGATGCGGTCTGGGATGTGCTCGCCCCCGGCGATGTCGTCACTTTCACCGGCACCTATGTCGTTACCCAACAGGACGTCGATACGCTGCAATAAGGGAATGGGCAGCGCTTGGCGCGTTGCCGCTTTTGATAGATGCGGGAATTCGGAAGGCAATGGGTGAGGCAGGGCTGGAGAGGAAACTCTCCGGTCCTGCTCGCCGTTGTCTTGCTCTGCATTCTCGCCATCTGCGGGGCGGCATCGGCGCAGATCGTAAACGTCGTCACGGCGACGGGCAATTATGGGGGCGCGCAGGTTACCGCCACCGCAACCGAGAGCGTCACCGTCGCCGGGTCGTCAAAAAATTCCAACGGCCTCACGATAGAGATGTCCACGACTGCGTCCGTCGTCTCGCGCGGGCAGGCCATCCCCTACCTGATCACGGTCTCCAATCCCGGGCCCGATCCGCGGACCGCAGTCGAGGTCGTCGACATCATGCCCGCCGGCTTCAGCTATATAGAAGGCTCGGGCGAAGTGAACGGGCTGGCGATGGAGCCCGCGGCGGAAGGACGGGAGCTGAGATTTTCCGGATTGTCGATTGCGGTCGGCAGTTCGGCGGTGCTGAGATTATCCCTCGTCGCCGGGCCGTCGGTCACCGCTCCGCAATTCGTCAGCACCAGCTACGCGCGCGATGCGCTGACCGGCGCCGTCGTTTCCAATACCGCCAAAGCCACGGTCATGTTGCGGACCGAACCGGTGTTCGACTGCAGCGACATTGTCGGACGGGTTTATGAAGACCGGAACCGGGACGGATATTACCAGGCAGGCGAACCGGGCATTGGCGGGGTGCGGCTGGCCACCGTGACCGGCTTGCTCATCACCACGGATGCGCGCGGGCGCTACAGCATTGCGTGCCCGTACATTCCTGATGACGCCTCCGGGTCGAATTTCATCCTGAAGCTCGACGAGCGCAGCCTGCCGCAAGGCTACCAGGTATCCAGCGAAAACCCGTCCACCATCCGGCTGACGAGAGGAAAACTTGTCCGCCTGGACTTCGGCGCCGCCGCCGCGAGACTTGTCGAACTCGACCTCGACGACCGTTCATTCGTGCCGGGGTCCGTGACACCGGTTGACACCACGCTGGAGGGGCTGGCGGTCCTCCTTGAACAACTGTCCCTCGAGCAGTCGCGCTTGCGAATCACCTATCGGGGCCAATCGACAGATTTGTCAAATAACAGACTAGATTTGATTAAATCACTGCTAACTGAAGCATGGAAGACACGAAATCATAACCACCAACTGACAATAGATACGCAATTTTCTGCTGAATAATAACAAGGGTTTATCTCCATTCGAGTACTAAATAATACATTTTTTCCTTAACAATATTAAACAGTATTGAAATTTTTTCTTGTAGGAATATCGCTGCAACTTGTGCTGGGGGTACAATTTCGATTTCCGGGTTCGATAGGCGACTTTTCGCTGTTTGGGCGGTCCTGTCCGTCCTTCCGCTTGCCGATCCGGCACGCGCCGAGCCCGGCTGCAATGCGTCCGCTGAATGTGCCGCGGCGTTGCAGGCGCTGCTTGCCAAGCCGGCGGCGAAAGGCGGGCTGTCGCAAGCCGGAGTTTCGATCCGTGTCGACGGCGAAACGGTGGCCGGCGCCGATCGCGACCCGGCAAGCGGCCTTGACCTCGCGCAAATCGACATCCGCCACGAAAGCCTTGCAGGCGGCGGCAAGGTCATCGTGCGCGGCTCGGCGCTGCCGCCGGGCGTTACCGCGCAAGTGCTCGGCAAGGCCGTTCCGGTAAGCGATGGCGCATTCGAGGCGGAGCATGAACTGCCGCCCGGCGATCATGTCGTGCAGGTGCGCCTTCATGAAACGGCAACGGGACGTTCGCTCGATTTCGAGCGCGATGTCCATGTCGCGCAAACCGAATGGTTCTATGTCGGGCTTGCCGACGTCACGGTCGGAAAGCTGATCGCTCCCGACAGCAAGCTGATATCAAACGCCGCCGCCGGCGAATACGATCCGGTCTATGCCAACGGTCGCCTCGCGTTCTATCTCAAGGGCAAGGTCAAGGGCTCGACCATCATCACCGCGGCGCTCGACACGCGGAAGAACGAGTTCGGTCCACTCTTAAACAATCTCGACGGCACCGATCCGGACTCGCTTCTGCGACGGCTCGATCCGGACGACTACTATCCCGTCTATGGCGACGATTCGACCACGGTCGAGGACGCGCCGACCTAGGGCAAGTTCTACCTGCGCATCGACAAGGGCAAGAACCATGTCATGTGGGGCAATTTCAAGACCAAGATCGATGGCGTCGAACTGGCGCGCTACGAGCGCGGCCTTTACGGCGCGAGCGCCGAACTGCGCAGCGAGCGCATGGCTCCGGTCGGCGAGGCGGCGGCCAGCATCACCGCCTTCGCCGCGCAGCCGGGCACCATGCCGAGCCGCGACGAGATGCGCGGCACCGGCGGCTCGGTCTATTTCCTGCGCCGTCAGGATATCAGCGGCGGATCGGACCAGGTCAGCATCGAGGAGCGCGACGCCATCACCGGGCTCACCGTTTCTCGCACGCAGCTGCGCTCCGGCATCGACTACGAAATGGACTATGTGCAGGGCGTCATCCTGCTGAAGCGGCCGCTGGCCTCCAGCGTGCAGTCGAGCTCGACGGTGCAGGACGGCGCGCTTGGCGGCAACCGGAACTATCTGATCGCAAGCTATGAATATACGCCGCTGGCCTTCGAGGCCGATGGCTACAGCCTTGGCGGACGGGCGAGAGCTGGCTCTCCGATCATTGTGCGGGCAGGCGTAACAGGCTTCCAGGAAGACCTCGGCACGGCCACGCAAACCTTGCACGGCGCGGACCTCGTGCTGCAATTGAGCGAGCGCAGCTATTTCGAGCTTGAATGGGCGCAGTCGAACGGCGCGGCCACGGGCATCGTGACTTCCAGCGATGGCGGGTTCATCTTCAACCCCGTCACCACGGGCGGCAATGGCGGTCCGGCGGAGGCATTCCGCGTCAAGGGCGTCGTCGATTTTGCCGATATGCCGGGCGTTGCCATCGAGGGCAGGGCCGGTTTCAACGTCGAGGCGCGCGATGCGGCTTCAACGCGCCCGGGGACGCTATACGCCGAACGACCAGCGCATCTGGGGCGCATTCATCGACGCCGGCTCGGCCGACAAGACGGTCGCCTCCATGCGCTATGACGCGATCGCAGACTGGCGGAACCTCGCGGCAGGACGGCATTGCCGAGGCGCAAACGCGCATCAACGAGGCGTGGTCGCTCGGTGGCGGACTGCGCTTGTCGCAGGTCGAAGGCAGCACCAACACGCGCGCGACGGCGGCGATGGCGGGCGGCTGGACGCGGGGGTGCGGCTGACGCGCCACTTCAGCGACGACGGCAAGGTCTGGGTCTTCGGCCAGGCGACGCTCGGCACCTCTGGCGAGCGCGAGCGCAACGACCGCATCGGCATCGGCGCGGAGAAGGCGCTGGGCGAAAAGCTTTCCGCAAATGCGGAAATTTCATACGGCACCTCGGGCGTCGGCGTGCTCGCCGGGCCTCGCCTACCAGCCGACCGTCTCGAGACCGCTATTACCTCGGCTATCGCATGACCCCGACGCGGCCGGCGGCGGCGACATGCAGGGCTATGATCCTTTCGAGCGTGACTATGGAACGCTGGTCGCCGGATCGCAACCGCAAGTTGACCGACCAGTTGTCCGATCTACAGCGAGGAAAATTATGACTTTCTGGGGAGCAGCAATCGCTGACCCATGCCTGGGGCCTCAACTACGCGCCGGACGACGCCTGGAAGCTGGGCGCGAGCGCCGAGGCAGGCGAAATCCATAACGACATGAATGGCGATTTCAACCGCATCGCCGTTTCCGGTACAGTCAGCCACACGCAGGAAGGCCGCAGTGCTCGATGCCGGCTGGAAGCCCGCTTCGAGGACGCGATCGAAGACGACGAGCGCGACCGCAACACCTTCCTCGCCACCGCGAACTGGGCGGTGTAGGTCAATCCGGACTGGCGCTTCCTTGCCAAGGCGGATGCCGTGATCTCGCGGTCAGACGAGGGCGTCATCCTCGATGGCGACTATGTCGAGGCGAGCGCCGGCTTTGCCTATCGCCCGGTGGAAAACGACCGACTGAACGGCCTGTGCGCTACACCTATCTGCAGGACCTGCCAGGACCCGAGCCAGGTCAACGCCATCAACCAGAAGGCGGGACCGCGCCAGCGCAGCCATGTCGTTTCCGCCGACTTCATCTGCCGCTGAACGAGCGGCTTTCGATCGGCGGCAAATACGGCATTCGCGTCGGCGAGGTCGAATGGAATCGGGGCGAGCGGCAATTTCGAGACCTCGACGGCGCAGCTCGCCATCGCGCGCCTCGACTATGCAGATCGTGCACGAATGGGATGTGCATCCTGGAAGGCGCGGGCCTTGTGGATGAGCGAACTGCAACAGGTTCAATACGGCGCGCTCGTCGGGGTCTACCGGCAGATCGGCGACAATCTGAAGGTGGGCGTCGGCTACAATTTCGGCCGCTTCAGCGACAATCTCACGGACCTTACCCACGACGATGGCGGCGTGTTCCTCAACGTCATCGGTCAATTCTGAAATTTATCAGCGGTTTGTGCGCCAAAGCATTTGGCGAAGCAGTGCACCGGCGGTAAGGAAGGCGGGTTTGAATTCACTCCCGCCGCAGGTTCGCACGCATCATGGCAGATCTTCCGCAAAGCGCTTCACCGGAAGCGGGCCGTTTCGCGGCGTTCTCGCATCCGGCGTTCCAGCGCTACTGGTTTGCCCGCTTTTTCGCGACGCTGTCGGTACAGATCGTCACCGTCGCGGTCGGCTGGCAGATCTATGCGCTGACCGGCAATCCTTTCGACCTTGGCCTCATCGGCCTCATCGAGTTCCTGCCGGCGCTGCTGCTGGTGCTGGTCACCGGCGCGGTGGCAGACCGGTTCGGGCGCAGGCTGGTGATGGGAACCGCAGCAATCGTGGAGGGGCTCTGCGCGCTCGGCCTGCTGGCGCTGACGGTACAAGGGCTGTCAAACCCCATGCCGGTGTTCGTGATCATCGGAATTTTCGGCGTTGCGCGGGCATTCTTCGCGCCCGCATCGGCAGCCCTGCTGGCTGGCGTCGTGCCGACGCATCTTTTCGCAAATGCGGTCGCGTGGAACTCTTCCGCCTGGCAAACGGCGTCCATCGCGGGACCGGCGATCGGCGGCCTCCTCTACGGCCTTTCGGAAGTCACGCCCTATGTTACCGCGGCGGTGCTGATGATCGTGAGCGCGGTCCTGACTTTCGCCATTCCCAAGCCCCGCCAGATCGAGGAGACCGAGCGGCCATCGCTCAAGACCTTCTTCGCGGGCTTTGCCTATATCTGGAAGGAGAAGATCGTGCTTGGCGCGGTCTCGCTCGACCTGTTCGCGGTGCTTCTGGGCGGGGCGGTGGCGCTGCTGCCGGTCTATGCCAAGCGACGTGCTTGAACTCGGGCCGGTAGGGCTCGGGCTTCCTGCGCGCGGCGCCGGGCATCGGGGCGATCGGCATGGCGCTGCTGCTCACCGGCGCGCCGATCCGCGACCATGCCGGCATGATCATGTTCGTTTGCGTCGGCCTGTTCGGGGTCTTCACCACCGTGTTCGGATTGTCCACCATTGCGTGGCTGTCGATCTTCGGCACTGGCCGCAGCCGGCGCCGCCGACATGGTCAGCGTCTATGTGCGCGAGACGCTGATCCAGCTTTGGACGCCCGACCGGCTGCGCGGGCGGGTCAACGCGGTCAACATGGTGTTCGTCGGCGCTTCCAACGAGCTTGGTGCGTTCCGCGCCGGTTCGATGGCGGCACTCGTCGGCGCGGTTCCGGCAGTCGTGTTCGGCGGCGTCGGCTCGATCGGCGTCGCCATATTGTGGGCCTGGCTGTTCCCGGCGCTGCGCAAGGCACGCCATCTCGACGGCCGGGTCTAGGGCACAAACAAAAAAGCCAGCCCGAAGGCCGGCTTGTCGGCGCGATCAGCGCACCAGTATGTTGCGGAACTGCCACGGGATCCTTGCGTGTCGAGGTCTTCCTCGAACAGGCCGAGCCGGTTCTTCAAGCGGGGTCCAGTCGGTGTAGTAGCCCTTGACCGGGCCGAGATAGGGCATCTGCACTTCAAGGCAGCGCTTGTAGTCCATCTCGTCGGCTTCGACGATGCCGTCGTTCGGGTTCTCCAGCGCCCAGACCATGCCGGCGAGAACGGCCGAGGTCACCTGCAGGCCGGTCGCGTTCTGGTAGGGCGCGAGCTTGCGCGCCTCGTCCAGCGACAGGTGCGAGCCGTACCAATAGGCGTTGCTCTTGTGGCCGTAGAGCAGCACGCCGAGTTCGTCGATGCCATCGATCAGTTCGTTCTCGTCGAGCACGTGCTGCTTCTCCTGGGCCTTGCCGTCGGCGCCGAACATTTCGTGCAGCGAAAGCACGGCGTCGTTGCACGGATGATAGGCGTAGTGGCAGGTCGGGCGGTAGGTCGCCTTGCCGTCCTTGTCGCGCACCGTGAAGAAGTCGGCGATCGAGATCGCCTCGTTGTGGGTGACGAGGAAGCCGTATTGCGGGCCGGGCGTCGGGCACCAGGTGCGCACGCGGGTGTTGGCGCCGGGCTGCTCCAGATAGATCGCGGCCTTGCTGCCCTTCTTGTGCTTCTTGGCGTTCTTCGGCATCCAGTTTTCGTGCGTGCCCCAGCCAAGTTCGGCCGGCTGCAGGCCTTCGGAGATGAAGCCTTCGACCGACCAGGTGTTCCAGAACACGTCCATCGGCTTGGGCGCCTGCGTGCGCTGCGTGTCGCGCTCGGCAATGTGGATGCCCTTGACGCCGACCTTCTTCATCAGCTTGGCCCAGCCGTCGCGGTCATGCCGCTCCGGCTCCTTGAACTTCATGCCGGTGTCGTTGGCGAGGTCGACCAGCGCCTGCTTGACGAACCAGGAGACCATGCCGGGATTGGCGCCGCAGCAGGATACGGCGGTGGTGCCGCCGGGGTTCTTGCGCTTTTCCGCCTGCAACGGTTTCGCGCAGCGCATAATTGGTGCGCTCGGCATTGCTCTTGTTCTTGTCGAAGTAGAAGCCGAGCCAGGGCTCGACGACCGTGTCGATGTAGAGCACGCCGAGCTTGCGGCAGAGCTTCATCAGTGTCGAGCGAGGAGGTATCGACCGACAGGTTGACGCAGAAGCCCTGGCCGCCGCCGTCGGTCAGCAGCGGCTTCGAGCAATTCCGGTAGTTCTTGCGTGTCACTGCGGCTTGCAGAAGCGCGCGCCATGCGCCTCGGCAAGTGACCTTGTTGTCGTCGCGCGGGTCGATGACCACCATGCGGGACTTGTCGAACTTGAAGTGCCGCTCGATGAGCGGCAGCGTGCCGCGGCCGATGGAGCCAAAGCCGATCATCACGATCGGTCCGGTGATTTCGCCGTGAACCGTCCAGTTTCCGTCCGCCATTTTTTACGTCTCTCCGCGCTGTTTCCATAGGGGTGTACTTGCCGTCAAAGCACGTTTTGGCTTCACAATAAAGGCCGTCACGTAAGCGAGTTAGCGCATGCTTAAGGCCGCAAGGGCGCTGCGGAAGGACGCATTTGCGGTTGCGCAGGGGCATGGGAAAGCTGACAATCGCGCCCGGTTCGACCTGCCTGCCGCGGAGCATCCATGCATATCTTGATCGGCCAGACCCTGAGCTTCCTCGCCGATCCCCTGCTGGCGGGGGAGGCGGCTTCCCATCGCCATCGCGAAAAGGGCGCGGTGGTGATCGGCGATGACGGGCGCATCGCATGGGAGGGCGAGCAGGCTGAATTGCCGCCGCAATATTCGGGCCTGCCGCGCACCGACCATGGCGAGGCGATCATCCTGCCGGGCTTCATCGACGCCCATTTGCATTACCCGCAATACCGGATGCTGGCGGCCTATGGCAAAGACCTGCTCGACTGGCTCAACCGCTATACCTTCATCGAGGAACAGCGCTACGGCGACAGCACCTTCGCGGCGCTGGCGGCGCGCGCATTCACGGACGAGCTGATGCGCCATGGCATCACCTCGTGCCTTGCCTTTTCCACCATTCATCCCGTGGCGCTGGATGCGCTTTTCACCGAGGCGCAGGCGCGCGGCATGGCGATGATCTCCGGCAAGACCATGATGGACTGCAACGCGCCTTCGGGCCTGACAGACACGCCGCAGCGCGGCTATGACGAGAGCAAGGCGCTGATCGAGAAGTGGCACGGCGCCGGGCGGCTGCAATATGCTATCACGCCCGCGCTTTGCCGTCACATCCAGCGAGGCGCAACTGGAGGCAACCGGCGCGTTGAAACGCGAATATCCGGACCTCGTATTCCAGACGCATCTGTCGGAGAGCGCCGGCGAGATCGCAACCGTTGCACGATCCTTCCCATGGTCACGCGACTACACCGATGTCTACGAGCATTATGGACTGCTGTCGGAGAAAGCCTTCTTCGCGCATGGCATCCATCTGTCGGAGCGAGAACTTGCCCGCCTCTCGGAGGCCGGGGCAAGCGTTGTCCACTGCCCGACCTCCAACAACTTCCTGGGCTCCGGGCTGTTCGGCTATCACCACACGCGCAATGGCGCGCATCCGGTCACGGTCGGCATTGGCTGCGACATCGGCGGCGGCACCAGCTATTCCATGCTGGCGACCATGCGCGATGCGTTCGTCGTCTCGCAGCTTTCGGGCGCACGGATCACCGCTTTCGACGCGTTTTATCTGGCGACGCTGGGCAATGCGCAATTGCTGCATCTCGACCATGAAATCGGCGCGCTGAAGACCGGGCACATGGCGGACCTCGTGGTGTTGGACCCCTGCGCCACGCCGCTGATGGCCGCCCGCCACGATCTCTCGGGAAGCCTGCACGACGTGCTTTTCGCGCTGATGATCATGGGCGACGACCGGGCCGTGAAGGAGACCTGGGTTGCCGGCAAGCGGATGAAGGGCGGGGCTTGAAAGTGTACACGAATGATGTACACTCCTCGGCATCGCGGGGGCGACGTGTTTGGAATTCGAATGGGATGAGGCCAAGCGGCAGAAGGTGCTGCAAGCGCGCGGTATCGACTTTATCGACGCTGCCGCGATATTCGAAGGGCCGATCTTCTCGCGGCCGGACGCTCGGGAATATGGCGAAGACCGACTCGTAGCGATCGGGTACGCTGGAGACATTTGTATTGTTGTCGTTTACACGCAGCGCGGCAATGCTGTCCGCCTGATCACTGCCTGGAAAGGAGGTCGCAATGAACGTGCAAAGTATGAAGACCATCTCCCTCGACGAGATCAAGGCGATGCGTAAGCGTGGCGAATTGCTGTAGATCCCAACGCACCCGAAGGGCCGCCGCCGGGCGAGGAACTGCCGGAGGGCTTCTGGGACAATGCCGTGCTCGTCAACCACAACGAGCCGAAATCCGTCCACCTGAAGCTGGAGTCGGAGGTCTACCAGTTCTTCAAGTCCGAGGGCAAAGGCCACATCACCCGCATGCAGAACGTGCTCAAGGCCTATGTCCGGGCCAGGCAGCGGCAGAGCCGGCAAGGCAAGAAGCGGGCCTGACTCTTTGCGCCTTGGCGCCGCTGCCCCAACCACAGCATTCGCGACCGGCGGGGCGGTGACATGCCGCCTTGCGCCGCTTTTATCGCTTCTGGCAATCACGCCGAATGGCTAGTGTGGCGCAGCGAAATTGCAGGCAAGCGGAGCGGAACATGAAATCGCAATATCGGGTCGTGGTGATCGGCGGCGGCGTCGTCGGCTGCTCGGTGCTCTATCACCTCGCCAAGCTGGGCTGGACCGACGTCATGCTGATCGAGCGCGCCGAGCTGACCTCCGGCTCGTCCTGGCACGCGGCGGGCGGCTTCCACACGCTGAACGGCGATCCGAACGTCGCCAAGCTGCAGGCCTACACCGTCGGCCTCTACAAGGAGCTCGAGGGCATTTCCGGCCAGTCCTGCGGCCTGCACCTGACCGGCGGCGTCATGCTGGCCGACACGCCGGAGCGCATGGACTTCCTGCGACTGGCGCATGCCAAGGGCCGCTACCTCGGCATGGAGACCGAAATCATCACGCCGTCCGAAGCCAAGGCGATGTTCCCGCTGATGGACGAGAAGTACTTCGTCGGCGCCATGTCGGATCCGGTCGAAGGCCATCTCGATCCGTCCGGCACCACGCATGCCTATGCCAAGGCGGCCCAGAAGCTCGGCGCGGAGATCGTGCTGCGCAACCGCGTGGTCGAACTGACCCAGGAGCCGGACGGCACCTGGAACGTCGTCACCGAACAAGGCACGGTCCAGGCCGAGCATGTCGTCAACTGCGGCGGCCTGTGGGCGCGCGAGGTCGGCCGCATGGTCGGGCTGGAACTGCCGGTGCTGGCCATGGAGCACATGTACCTCCTGACCGAGACGATGCCGGAGGTGGTCGACTACAACAAGGAACGCGGCCGCGAGCTGATCGGCGTGATCGACTTCAAGGGCGAGATCTACACGCGCCAGGAGCGCAACGGCATGCTGCTCGGCACCTACGAGAAGGCCTGCAAGCCGTGGTCGCCGAAGCACCACGCCGTGGGATTTCGGCCACGAACTGCTGCCGCCGGACCTCGACCGCATCGCGCCGTCGCTGGAGGTCGGCTTCCGGCATTTCCCGGCGCTGGAGAATGCCGGCATCAAGCAGGTCATCAACGGCCCCTTCACCTTCGCGCCGGACGGCAACCCGCTGGTCGGCCCGGTGCAGGGCCTGACCAACTTCTGGTGCGCCTGCGCCGTCATGGCCGGCTTCAGCCAGGGCGGCGGCGTCGGCCTGGCGCTGTCGCAACTGGATGGTCGACGGCGATCCCGGCGTCGACGTCTGGGGCATGGACGTCGCCCGCTTCGGCGAATGGGCGACGCTGCGCTACACCAACGCCAAGGTGCGCGAGAACTATTCGCGCCGCTTCTCGATCCGCTTCCCCAACGAGGAACTGCCGGCCGCCCGGCCGCAGCAGACCACGCCGCTCTACGACATCATGGTGGCGCAAGGACGCGGTGATGGGCGACAGCTGGGGCCTGGAGACGCCGCTCTGGTTCGCGCCCAAGGGCGAGCGAGCCGAAGGACGTGCTCTCCTTCCACCGCTCCAACGATTTCGCCGCATGTGGGCGCGGAGGTGCGGGCACGCGCGAGGGCGTCGGCGTCACCGAGATCGCCAACTTCGCCAAGTACGAGGTGCACCGGCGCGGGCGCGGAGGCCTTCCTCGATCGCGCTGATGACCAACACGCATGCCGAAGACCGGCCGCATCGTGCTGACGCCGATGCTGAACGAGCGCGGCAAGCTGATCGGCGACTTCACCATCGCCAAGGCCGGCGACGAGACGCTTCTGATCTGGGGCTCGTCGCCGGCGCAGAAATACCACATGCGCTGGTTCGAGCAGCATCTGCCGAAGCGACGGCTCGGTTGCGCATCCACCGCCTCGGCATGAGGCTGGTCGGCCTCTCCATCGCCGGGCCGAAATCGCGCGAGGTGCTGCAGGCGCTGACCGACGAGGACGTTTCCAACGCGGCCTTCCGGTTCATGGACCTCCGCGAGATGGACGTCGGCGGCGTGCCCGGCGATGGTCAACCGCGTCACCTATACCGGCGATCTCGGCTACGAGATCTGGGTGGCGCCGGCCTACCAGCGCCGCCTCTACCAGGCGATCATGAAGGCGCGGCGAGGCGCACGGCATTGTCGATTTCGGCATGCGCGCGCTGCTCTCGCATGCGGCTGGAGAAGAACTTCCCGACCTGGTTCCGCGAGCTTCGGCCGATCTACGGCGCGCTTCGAGGGCGGCATGGACCGCTTCGTCGACCTGGACGAAGAACGACTTCATCGGCCGCGAGGCGGCCGGCCGAGAAGGCAGGCGGCGGCGACGCTGCGGCGCGTCTCGTTCATCGTCGATGCGGACGATGCCGACGTGATGGGCGACGAGCCGATCTGGCACGGCGGCAAGGTGGTCGGCTGGGTCACGTCGGGCGGCTACGCCCACTACGTCGACAAGTCGCTGGCGCAGGGCTACGTGCCGAAGGAACTTGCCGGCGACACCGGTCAAGGGCGCATTCGAGATCGAGATCATCGGCGAGCAGCGCAAGGCTACCATCATCACCGAACCGCTGTTCGACCCCAAGGGCGAGCGCATGCGGGGGTGAGGGGCGCCCCTCTCTCCACAAGGGCATGGATTCACCCCACCCGTCGGCTTCGCCGACACCCTCCCCTTGAGCGGAGGGAAAAGGTGCCGTACCGCGCTTTCCCCCGAGGTGCCAGCGACCGCCAGGCGATGGTCGAGGCGCCATCGCTTCTACCAACGCCTGTCTTGCCGATCGGTCATTGGATCCCGGTTTGCATGGCAACCGGGGTGACGCCGTTGTTTGGCGCTCTTTCCAACCCGCAGACCCAGTCCTCGACAGGAAGCCCGAGCGCATCGAGCCTCGAAGGACGAGGGCCAAGGCCGGGAACCGCCAGCTTGCGCCGCTTTTGTCGCCTTGTGTGCGGTTTTTGATTGGCTACTCTGCCCGGCAGGCCATTTTGCGGCCCTGAGGGGAGTTTTTCCGATATGAGCGAACAGTATCGCGCGGTTGTCATCGGCGGCGGCGTTGTCGGCTGCTCGGTGCTTTACCACCTTGCCAAGCGCGGCTGGACCGACATCTGCCTCATCGAGCGCGACGTGCTCACCTCCGGCTCGACCTGGCACGCGGCGGGCGGCTTCCACACGCTGAACGGCGATCCGAACGTCGCGAAGATGCAGCAATACACGGTCGAGCTCTACAAGGAGATCGAGGAGATTTCGGGCCAGTCCTGCGGCGTGCACCTGACCGGCGGCATCCAGCTTGCCAAGACGAAGCAGCGGGTGGAGGCTTTGAAGAACACCCGCGCGCGCGGGCGCTACATGGGCATGGAACTGGAAATGGTGACGCCGAAGGAGGCGAAGGAACAGTTTCCCATTCTCGATGAAAAGCAGTTCCTCGCAGGGCTGTGGGATCCGATCGAAGGGCATCTCGACCCTTCCGGCACGACGCAGGCCTATGCCAAGAGCGCGCGCATCAAGGGCGCGAAAATCAAGGAGAAGTGCCGCGTCAACGACATGCACCAGCGCGAAGATGGCATGTGGGTGCTCAAGACGACGCAGGGCGACATCCTTGCCGAGCACGTCGTCAATGCCGGCGGGCTGTGGGCGCGCGATTGCGGGCGGATGGTCGGCCTCGAAATACCGATCCTCGCCATGGAGCACCATTACCTCATCACCGAGGAAGTGCCGGAAGTCGTTGCCTACAACAAGGCGACGGGCAAGGAAGTCATCCACATCATCGACTTCGAAGGCGAGATCTACACGCGGCAGGAGCGCAACGGCATCCTGCTCGGCACCTATGAGCGGGCGGGCAAGCCATGGTCGCCGATCAACACGCCGTGGGATTTCGGCCATGAGCTGCTGAACCCGGACCTTGACCGCATCGCGCCCTCGCTGGAGGTGGCGTTCAAGCACTACCCGCCGCTGGAGCGGGTCGGCATCAAGAACGTCATCAACGGGCCTTTCACTTTCGCGCCCGACGGCAACCCGATGATCGGGCCGGTGCGCGGGCTGCAAGGCTACTGGCTCGCCTGCGGCGTGATGGCCGGCTTCAGCCAGGGCGGCGGCGTCGGGCTGGCGCTCTCCAACTGGATGGTCGACGGCGATCCCGGCTTCGACGTGTGGGCCATGGACGCGGCGCGCTATGGCGACTGGGCGACGCTGTCCTTTACCAACGAGAAGGTGCGCGAGAATTATTCGCGCCGCTTCCGCATCCGCTTCCCGAACGAAGAATTGCCGGCCGCGCGTCCACTGCGCACCAACCCGCTCTACGACACGCATCTCAAGCTCGGCGGGCAGATGGGCGCGGGCTACGGCCTTGAAATGCCGCTTTGGTATGCGCCGGCGGGCGTGAAGGAGAAGTTCTCCTGGCGCCGCTCAACCGATTTCGAGCACGTCGCCCGCGAAGCCAAGGCCGTGCGCAAGTCGGTAGGCATTCTCGACATCTCCGGCTTCTCGAAGTTCGAGATTACCGGCAAGGGCGCGCGCGCCTTCCTCGACAAGGTGCTGGCCTGCAAGCTTCCCGCGGCCGGGCGCATGACGCTGGCGCCGATGCTCAACGAGAACGGCAAGCTGATCGGCGATCTCACCGTCGCCAATGTGCCGGACCGCTTCGGCGAGAAATACTACCTCTTCGGCTCGGGCATCGCAGAGGAATATTACCTTCGCCACTTCGACAGGCACGATGCCGAAGAACGGTTCGGTGCGGGTGGCGGCGCTCGGCCTTTCCATGTGCGGCGTTTCGATTGCCGGGCCGAATGCGCGCGCATTGCTGGAAAAGGTCGTGCACGAGGATGTGTCGCCGGAAGCGTTCAAGTTCATGGACATCCGCCGCATGGAGATCGGCCACGCGCCCTGCCTCGTCGGCAAGGTCACCTACACCGGCGATCTCGGCTACGAAATCTGGATGCCGGTCGACTATTTGCGCTACGTCTGGGACCTCCTGATGAAGGAAGGCAAGGAATTCAGGATCGCGCCGTTCGGCCTGCGCGCGCTCAATGCGCTACGGCTGGAAAAGAACTGGGCAAGCTGGGGCCGCGAGTACCGGCCGATCTACGGTCCGCTGGAGGCCGGGCTTTCGCGCTTCGTCGGCTACGACAAGAACGTCAACTTCATCGGCCGCAAGGCGGCGCTGGCGGAGAAGAAATCCGGCGGCAGGCTGCGCCTCGTCGCCTTCACCGTCACGGCAAGCGACGCCGAATGCATCGGCGACGAACCGGTCTGGCACAAGGGCAAGGTGGTGGGCTGGGTCACCTCCGGCGGCTACGCGCACGCGCAGAAGAAGTCGATGGCGCTTGGCTATGTACCGAAGGAACTGGCCGGCGAAACGACCGGCTGGGAGATCGAGATCCTCGGCGAAATGTGCAAGGCAAAGCTTCAACCGGCCCCGCTGCTCGACCCGAAGGGCGAAAAGATGCGGGGGTGAAGGCGCAGTTTAGCGCTCAGGCCGCCTGATCGGCCCGCGTAGGGAGGCGGCGGATGTCGTCGCCGGTCGTCGCGTCCGCAACTGCAAGATCGAACTGGGCCTGCAAATTTATCCAGAACTGGGGATCGATGCCGAACCAGTGGCCGAGGCGCAGCGCCGTGTCGCCGGTGATTGCCCGCTTTCCCGAAATGATCTGGCTCACCCGGTTCGGCGGAACCTTGATCTGGCGCGAAAACTCCGCCGGGCTCACGCCAAGCGTTTCCAACTCTTCCTTGAGGATGGCGCCCGGGTGGACAATTCGCTTGAACATGGGTTTTTCCTTCTTCAATGGTAGTCCACGATCTCAACGTTCGATGGACCGGCATCGCCTTCCGGCCACTCAAAGCAAATGCGCCACTGCAAGTTGATCCGTATCGAGAATTGACCTGTCCTGTCGCCCTTGAGCGATTCAAGCCTGTTGCTTGGGAGCCGTTTCAGTGTGTCCAGTGTCGGAGCAGCATTCAAAATGGCCAAACGTCGCGATGCCTGATCCTCAAATCCCTGAAATGCTTTTACGAACCGACCGTTGCCGAACGCTTCCGTTTGCTTGTCTCGATAGCTGAGGATCATTTATCGCCAATGTCATGCAAATGACGGAGTACGTCAGTCGTCAATTTACTGCGATTGCTTCAGCCCGGCAAGTTCAATAACTCTAGACGCAGCACCAATCAGGAACCCCACCATGCCCAACACCTTCACCGGCGAGATTGCCTATGTCAGCGGCGCGGGGCGCGGGTTCGGGCGTGCGGTGGCCGAGCGGCTCGCCGCCGGCGGGGCGAGCCTCGTCGTCACCGACCTGACGCGATGCGCTGGTTGGCGGCACCGTTGACGCCATTCGCGCGGCGGGCGGGCAGGCGGAAGGCGTTGCGGGCGACATTTCGGACGAGGCGGTTTCGGCAAGGATCGCCGCGCTGGTCGGCGAGCGGCACGGACACCTGACAATCGCCATCAACAATGCCGGCATCGCACAGCCGCAAATGCGCCTGCACGAGACCGACAGTGCTGTGGCGCAAAAGGTTGTCGCCGTGGACCTCATGGGCGTGTTCTTCGCCATGAAGCACCAGATCCCGCTGCTGCTGAAGGGCGTGGAAAAGACCGGCGGGCAGGGGCGCATCCTCAATGTTGCCTCGGCGGCGGGGCTGACCGGTTCGCCCATGCTGGCGGCTTATGCCGCTGCCAAGCACGGCGTCGTGGGGCTGACGCGATCGGCGGCGATCGAATATGGCCGCAAGGGCCTGCGCATCAACGCGATCTGCCCGGCCTTCACCAAGACCGACATGGTGCTGAAGCCGCTGGACAACTCGCCGCACGGGCGGCAGAAGGCGGAAGCGAACATGGTGGCTTTCAATCCCGATGCAGCGCCTGGGAGAAGTGGATGAGGTCGTGCAGGCCATGATTTGGGCCATTTCGCGTGCAGAACAGCTATTTCAACGGCCAGGCGCTGGGGATAGACGGCGGTTTGACTGCGTAACCTCGGCAGGCCAGCAGGCCGGGACTTGAAAGCGGCGGCGCATTGGTGAAGATGCCCGCTGTGCGTCGAAACATGGATTCGAAAGAGGAAGCAATGAGCAAGCGCAATATCGCGGCAGCCGCCGCATTCGCCATGGCGGCAACAGTCGCGAGCTGGTCCGCCCCGGCTTTTGCCGAGGAAGTCTATGTCATTCGCGGCGCGTTCAACGTGTTTTCCGAAGGCATGAACCAGATGACCCGCCAGCTGCAGTCGCGCGGCGTCAACGCCAAGGCCTATTCCAACGGCGCGTGGTCGGGCCTGGCGGACAGCATCATCAAGCGCAGCAAGACCGGCGACGTCTCCTTTCCCATCGTGATCATGGGTCACTCCGTGGGCGGGCAGGAAGCGCCGCAGATGGCCAACAAGCTGGCCCGGGCAGGCGTTCCCGTCGCGCTGGTCGTCGGCTTCGACCCAGGCTTCGCGCCGCCGCCGCCGTTCACCGCCGGTTCGCCGCGCGTCGTCAATTTCTGGATCGCCGGCAGCGCGCGCGGCAATCCGTACAAGGCGTCGGGCGGTTTCTCGGGCTCGATCACAAACATCGACATCAAGAGCTTCGCGCCGGGCGTCGATCACGTGGCGATCGACAAGGATTCGCGCATCCAGTCGCGCGCCGTGTCGCTGGTGCTGGCCGCCGTCGGCAAGTAAGACCGGGAAAACTGCAATTCTCAGCCGCGCGGGCAATCCCGCGCGGCTTTTTCGTGCCCGTTCGAATTGCGCGGCCTGCCGCGCTGGACTAGTTTGACCAAACGATCAAAATTTCCGGAGCTACGCATGCCAAGGGACCATCTTGTCTTCGCGCGCAACGGGGTCCGCGTCGAACTTGCGCAGATTGGTCCCAACGAAACGTTGCTCGACTATCTGCGCCTGCGCGAAGGCGCGAAGGGCACGAAGGAAGGCTGCAACGAAGGCGATTGCGGCGCGTGCACGGTCGCCATGGGCCGCATGAAGAACGGCGCTGTCGCCTATGAGCCGGTCAATGCCTGCATCCAGCTTCTGGGCCAGTGCGACGGCAAGGACATCATCACAGTCGACGACATCGCGGCGGGGGAGCGCCTGCATCCCGTGCAGGAAGCGATGGTCGCCCATCACGGTTCGCAATGCGGTTTCTGCACGCCCGGCATCGTGATGAGCCTCTTCGCGCTCTATCATGCCGGCATCAAGGCGGACCGGGCTGCGGTCAACGACTGGCTGGCGGGCAATCTGTGCCGCTGCACCGGCTACCGGCCGATCGCGGATGCGGCGCTCGATGCCATCGACGGCAATCCCCGCGATGCGCTGGCGGCGCGCATGGATGAGACACGGCTGCTCATCGCCGCGATGCAGGACGGCGAGGACCTTTTCATCGGCACCGGCGAGCGGTTCTTCGCCGCGCCGGCCAGCGTCGACAGCCTCGCCTCGTTGTGCGCGCAGCACCCCGACGCAACGATCCTGTCGGGCGGCACGGATGTCGGACTGTGGATCACCAAGCAATTGCGCGACCTGCCGAAGATCATCCACACGGGCCGGGCGGCGGGCTTCAATGCGGTGACGCGAGATGGGTGATGCTGTCCGCATCGGCGCGGGCGCGACCTATGCCGATGCATTCGATGCGCTCGGTTCGATCGACCCGGATTTGCGCGAGGTGTTGCGGCGCCTCGGATCGAAGCAGGTGCGCGCCTCGGGCACGATCGGCGGCAACATCGCCAACGGCTCGCCCATCGGCGACAGCCCGCCGCTGCTGATCGCGCTCGGTGCCGAACTCGAACTGCAGCACGGATCAAGCAAGCGCGTGATGCCGCTCGAGGCGTTCTTCATCGACTATGGCAAGCAGGACCGGGCCAGGGGCGAACTCGTGTCGGCTGTGACGGTGCCAAGGCTTAAGCCTGGCCAGCATTTTCGCGCATACAAGATTTCCAAACGCTTCGACCAGGATATCTCGGCGCTGCTCGGCGCGTTCCATATCACGCTCGCCAATGGCCGGATCAGCAATGCGCGCATCGCTTTCGGCGGCATGGCGGCGACGCCGAAGCGGGCGGCCCATGCCGAAAAGGCGCTGACCGGCATCGATCCTTTGGACGAGGCTGCCGTCGCCCGTGCCGCCGATGCGCTGGCACAAGACTACAAGCCGATCACCGACATGCGGGCGAGCGCCGACTACCGCATGCGCGTGGCGCGCAACCTCCTCGTCAAGGCGATGGCGGAGATCGCCGGGGCGAGCGACACCCGCGTCATTGCGCGCCGGGCAGCGGAGGCGGCCCAATGAACATCAAGCCGGAAATCCGCGACCTGAGGTCCGACACCGCCGCGGTCGGCAGGGCGCTGGCGCATGACAGCGCGGCCAAGCATGTTACCGGCACGGCGATCTACATCGACGACGCGCCGGAGCCGGCCGGCACGCTGCACCTTGCGCCGGGGCTTTCGCCGAAGGCCAAGGGCCGCATCCTTTCCATGGATTTGTCTGCCGTTCGCGCCGCGCCCGGCGTCGTTACCGTGCTGACTGCCGCCGACATTCCCGGTGTCAACGATTGCAGCCCGTCCATCGGCGGCGATCCGATCCTTGCGAATGGCGAGGTGCTGTTCCACGGCCAGGTGGTCTTTTGCGTCGTCGCCCAGCACGCGCGACGAGGCCCGCCGCGCGGCGCGCCTCGGCAAGATCGAGATCGCGGCCGAAAAGCCGGTGGTCACGGCGAGCGCAGGCGCTCGGCGCTGGGGCTGCAGGTGCTGCCCGACTATTCGTTCGGCCATGGCGATACGGCGGCGGCGCTGAGATCCAGCGTGCGCATCGTCGAAGGCGCGATGAAGATCGGCGGGCAGGAGCATTTCTATCTCGAAGGCCAGATCTCGGCCTGCCTGCCCGGCGAGGGCGGCGAAATGAAAATCCTTCTGCTCCACGCAGCACCCGTCCGAGGTGCAGCACCTGGTGGCGCGGATGCTTGGCCGGCCCGACGCACTGATCACGTGCGAGTGCCGGCGCATGGGCGGCGGCTTCGGTGGCAAGGAAAGCCAGGCGCGCGCAATGGGCGTGCCTTGCCGCGCTGGCCTCGCATGTCACCGGCAAGCCCGTGCAAGATGCGGCTCGACCGCGACGACGATTTCATTACCACCGGCAAGCGGCACGATTTCGACGTCGCGTGGCGCGCGGGCATCGACGACAACGGGCGTGATCGAGGCGGTCGAGGTCGACTTATGCCAGCCGCTGCGGCTATTCGGCGGATTTGTCGCTGGGCGTCAACGACCGCACGATGTTCCACACCGACAACTCCTATTTCTATCCGGCAGTGCGGATCGTTTCGCGCCGGGTGAAAACCGACACGGTTTCCAACACCGCCTTTCGCGGGTTCGGCGGCCCGCAAGGCATGGTCTTCGCCGAGCGCCTGCTCGACCAGATCGCGATCGCTGCGCGGCGAGGATCCGCTGGACGTGCGCAAGCGCAATTTCTACGGCGCCGGGCCGCGACATCACGCCCTACGGCATGAAGGTTGTCGACAACATCCTGCGCCCGCTGGTCGGGTGAACTGGAAAAGACCAGCGACTATCGCGCGCGCCGCAAGGCAATCGCCCGCTTCAACGCGTCAAGCCGCTGGCTGAAGAAGGGCATCGCGCTCAACCCGGTGAAGTTCGGCATTTCCTTCACGCTCAAGCACCTCAACCAGGCCGGCGCGCTGGTGCATGTCTATACCGACGGCTCGATCCAGGTGAACCATGGCGGCACCGAGATGGGGCAGGGGCTCTATCTCAAGGTGGCGCAGGTCGTGGCCGAGGAGTTCGGCGTCGACATCTCGCGGGTGAAGATCACCGCGACCACCACCGACAAGGTGCCGAACACCACGCCGACAGCCGCATCCTCCGGCTCGGATCTCAACGGCATGGCGGCGAAGAATGCGGCTGAGACCATTCGCGAACGCATGGCGGCTGCTGGCGGCAAGGCTCTACCAGGGCGAGGCGCGCGAGCGTACGGTTCGAGCGCGGCATGGTGCATGGTCGGCGGGCGCGAAGTGCCCTTTGCCGAGCTTGCCAAGAAGTGCTTTCTCGAGCGCGTGCAGCTCTCGGCGACCGGCTACTACGCAACGCCCCACATCACCTGGGAGCGCGAGACGGCGACGGGAAACCCGTTCCTCTATTTCGCCTAT
The DNA here is from genome assembly GCA_963846345.1 of uncultured Alphaproteobacteria bacterium. Classification (GTDB taxonomy): domain Bacteria; phylum Pseudomonadota; class Alphaproteobacteria; order Rhizobiales; family Rhizobiaceae; genus BOKV01. Next base: position 149,814 of record CAWJVP010000022.1, on the reverse strand, counting down.
GGCGCCTGCTGCAGCGAGGTCACCATCGACACTATGACCGGTGAGATGAAGCTCGACCGGGTCGACATCCTCCACGATGTCGGCGCGTCGCTGAACCCGGCCATCGACATCGGCCAGATCGAGGGCGGCTTCGTGCAGGGCGCGGGCTGGCTGACGACCGAGGAACTTGTGTTCGACGCCGAAGGGCGGCTGCGCACCCACGCGCCGTCGACCTACAAGATCCCGACCGCGTCGGACGTGCCGGCCGATTTCCGCGTGCAGCTGTGGGATTCCAAGGGCAACAAGGCGGCACGATCTACCGCTCGAAGGCGGTGGGCGAACCGCCGGTGATGCTGGCGACCTCGGTGTTCTCGGCGATCACCCACGCCATCGCCTCGCTGAAGCCGGGCGTCGTTCCCGCGCTCGACGCCCCGGCGACGCCAGAGGCGATCTTGCGGGCAATCAATTCCATGGCGTGAAGGCCATTTGATACCACCACCAGAATGAACGGAGTTGACCCATGAAAACCCGCGCCGCCGTGGCCTTCGAGGCCGGCAAGCCGCTCACCATCTGCGACGTCGACCTGGAAGGCCCGCGCGAGGGCGAGGTGCTGGTCGAGGTCAAGGCGACCGGCATTTGCCACACAGACGAGTTCACGCTGTCGGGCGCCGATCCGGAAGGCATGTTCCCGGCGATCCTCGGCCATGAGGGCGCGGGCATCGTCGTCGAGGTCGGGCCGGGCGTGAACATCGGTGCAAGCAAGGGCGACCACGTGATCCCGCTCTACACGCCCGAATGCCGCGAATGCCCGTCCTGCCTGTCGCGCAAGACCAATCTTTGCACGGCGATCCGCGCCACGCAGGGCAAGGGCCTGATGCCCGACCAGCACCTCGCGCTTCTCGATCGATGGCAAGGCCGGTGCTGCACTACATGGGCTGCTCGACCTTCTCCAACTTCACCGTGCTGCCCGAGATCGCGCGTGGCGAAGGTCAACCCCGACGCGCCCTTCGACAAGATCTGCTACATCGGCTGCGGCGTGACCACCGGCATTGGCGCGGTGATCAACACCGCCAAGGTGGAAGCGGGCGCGACGGCGATCGTCTTCGGCCTCGGCGGCATCGGCCTCAACGTCATCCAGGGACTGCGGCTCGCCGGCGCGGACATGATCATCGGCGTCGACCTCAACGACGCCAAGAAGCCGTGGGGCGAGAAGTTCGGCATGACGCATTTCGTCAACCCGAAGGACGCCGGCGACGACCTCGTCGCCCATCTCGTCAACATGACCAAGCGCGGCGCGGACCAGATCGGCGGGGCGGACTACACCTTCGACTGCACCGGCAACGTGAAGGTGATGCGCCAGGCGCTCGAAGCCTCGCATCGCGGCTGGGGCAAGTCGGTCATCATCGGCGTTGCCGGCGCGGGCCAGGAAATTTCGACGCGTCCGTTCCAGCTCGTCACCGGCCGCACCTGGATGGGCACGGCCTTCGGCGGCGCGCGCGGGCGCACGGACGTGCCGAAGATCGTCGACTGGTACATGGACGGCAAGATCGAGATCGACCCGATGATCACGCACACGCTGTCGCTCGACGAGATCAACAAGGGCTTCGACCTGATGCATGCGGGGGAAAGCATCCGCAGCGTGGTGGTGTATTGACCACCATCTATGTCGATGCCGATGCCTGCCCGGTGAAGGCGGAAATCCTCAAGGTGGCGGAGCGCCGCAACCTGCCCGTCGTCTTCGTCGCCAATACCGGCTTGCGTCCATCGCGCGATCCGATGGTGCGAAACGTCACGGTCTCCGGATCGTTCGACGCGGCGGACGACTGGATCGTCGAGAACGCGCAGCCCGGCGATATTGCCATCACTGCGGACATACCGCTGGCGGTCCGGCTCGTGGAGAAGTCCGTGGTCGCGCTCTCGCACAAGGGGCGCATTCACGATGCGGCCAATATCGGCATGACAAGCGCCATGCGGAACCTGTCGCAGGACCTGCGGGAAGCGGGCGCCATCACCTCCTACAACGCGCCGTTCGGGCCGCGCGACCGTTCCGCTTTCATCGAGGGGCTGGAGCAGGCGATCCGGCGCGTGGCGGCAGGCTGAACCGGGGCGGCCTTCTTGGAAAGAGCAGTTTTTACCTCTTTTCCGGCTCCAAGGTTGCCTTTAGGGCATTAAATGCCCTACAAAGGCTAGTGCGGGACCATTTCTGTTTCTCCGCCATTCGCGCACCCTGCCTCTGCGGGGTCCCTTGCCTTTGCGGCATTACGAACCTGAAAAATTGAAAATCGAGATTCAAAGGAGCGACTCATGAGCGCTGACAACACCATTTTTTCCGGACAACCCGATGCGGACACTTTCGGCGGCAGGCTGTCGCGGGCCCGCGAGGCAGCAGGGCTGTCGCTGCCCGGCCTGGCGCGGGCGATCGGCGTGCGCGAAGAGACATTGGCGGCGTGGGAGCAGGACCGTTCGGAGCCGCGGGCGAACCGGGTGGTCATGCTGGCCGGACTGGTGAATGTCAGCCCCGCATGGCTGATGTCGGGCATGGGCGAAGCGCCCGAGCAGCAGGAAATGTCGCGCGGTGCACGGCACCTGATCGGCGAAATCGAGCGGGTCAAGCAACTGCGCGAACAGACGGATGCAGTGATATCCAACTTCCAGGAGTTGCTTGAACAGATGGACCGCGAATCGCGGCGCCAGCGCGAGCCGGGCCGCTAGCGAGCAAGCCAGCCTTACAGCGTGATCTCCCGTACGCCGCAATTGACTGGCAATCCAGAAATGGGCAAGACATCGGTTCGGCTTGCGCAAGCGGTCGCGACCAATCTGCGCCCTGCGCTCCGGTTGGCGGCATGCATGCGCCTAAACGGGAGGCAATCTTGGCTAAAGCATCAGTGAAGGCAGCGCCGGCAAAACCGTGGCTGAAGTCCTATCCGCAAAACGTGCCGGCACAGATCGGGCCGCTCGAACATGCCTCGCTTGGCGAGCTGCTTGAAAAAGCCTGCGCAGAATTCGGCCCGCACCCTGCCTGGACGATGATGGGCAAGTCGATCACCTATTCGCAGCTTCTGGCGCTGTCGGACCAGGTCGGCGCGTGGCTGCAGGCGCAGGGGCTCGTCAAGGGCGACCGCGTCGCCATCATGATGCCGAACGTCCTGCAATACCCGGTCGCGCTTTTGGGCGCATTGCGCGCTGGCTACACGGTCGTCAACGTCAATCCGCTTTATACGCCGCGCGAACTCGAGCACCAGCTCAAGGATTCCGGCGCCAAGGCGATCTTCATCCTCGAAAACTTCGCCCACACGCTGCAGGCGGTCGCGGGCAAGACGCAGGTGAAGCACGTCGTCGTCACCTCGATGGGCGAGATGCTGGGCGGCCTCAAGGGCGCGATCGTCAATCTCGTCGTTCGCCGGGTCAAGAAGATGGTGCCGGCCTGGTCGCTGCCTGGCCATGTCACCTTCGGCAAGGTCTTGTCCGCGGGCGCCGGCAACAAGATCAAGGACGCGAAGGTCGGCCATGCCGACGTTGCCTTCCTGCAATATACGGGCGGCACCACCGGCGTTTCCAAGGGCGCGACGCTGACCCATGGCAATGTGCTTTCGAACGTGGCGCAGAACCAGGCCTGGCTCGAGGCGCTCTATGCCAAGAAGGGCCGGCTCGACCATCCGGTCTATATCTGCGCGCTGCCGCTCTATCACATCTTCGCGCTGACGGTGAACGCCGTGGTTGGCATGTCGGTCGGGGCGCAAAACGTCCTCATCCCCAATCCGCGCGACATTCCCGGCTTCGTCAAGGAACTGCAGAAGTACAAGTTCAACTTCTTCCCCGGCCTCAACACGCTGTTCAACGGCCTTTTGAACAACGAGGACTTCCGCAAGCTGGATTTCTCGTCGCTGCAGCATACCGTCGGCGGCGGCATGGCGGTGCAGGCGCCGGTTGCCGAGCGCTGGCGCCAGGTGACGGGAACCGTCATCGCCGAAGGGTACGGCCTTTCGGAAACCTCGCCCGTAGCAACCGCCAACCGCTTCGACGGCGACAAGTTCACCGGCACGATCGGCCTGCCGCTGCCATCCACCGAGATCGCCATTCGCGACGATGACGGCAAGGATCTGCCGCTCGGCGAGGTCGGCGAAATCTGCATCCGCGGGCCGCAGGTTATGGCGGGCTATTGGAACCGGCCCGACGAGACGGAAAAGGTGATGACCGCCGACGGCTTCTTCCGCTCCGGCGACATGGGCTTCATGGATCAGGACGGCTACACCAAGATCGTCGATCGCAAGAAGGACATGATCCTCGTCTCCGGCTTCAACGTCTATCCCAACGAGGTCGAGGAAGTCGCGGTCGGGCACGAGGGCGTGCTGGAGGCGGCGGCCGTCGGCATACCCGACGCCAATTCGGGCGAGGCGGTGAAGCTTTTCGTCGTCAAGCGCGACCCCAATCTCACCGAGCAGCAGGTGAAGGACTGGTGCGCCCAGAACCTCACCAACTACAAGCGGCCCAAGGTCGTCGAATTCCGCTCCGAACTGCCGAAGACGAACGTGGGCAAGATCCTCAGAAGGGAATTGCGGGGATAGAGACCCCGAGCCGGCCGCTGCGCGGACACCCTCCCCTGCGAGTGCAGGGAAAAGTGCATCTTCCCGTCCGGGAGAGGGGTGCTACGCCGCGCTCCCGGCCGCCACGCGAACCGGGATACAAAAACCTAGCATCGAAAATTTGGTATCTGCCGTCGCATACTTGTATTCATCACATGATCGGGCCGCCAATTTGCAGGTTCGGCATTGTCGCCAAGCCGCTCGCGGCTTTTCGGGAATTAAAGATGATATTCGTGTTGCGATTGGTCAGAACCCTGCACGGCTGGATGGGTGTCATCGTGGTACCGTGGGTAATCCTTTATGGACTTACTGGTTTCTACCTAAACCACGAACGCCAAGTGAACTCGTTCTTCGTTAAGGACACCGTGGACCAGCATTGGAGCGAAGACGCGTCCGGCCGGCTCCCGACCGAGGAAGCGGCCCGGAACTGGCTCGTGCAGCAGTTTCCCGACTTGCATGTGAACGAAATTCGCGACGAGACTTATCACGGCAAGAGCGCCTTCGTCTTCGATGCGGGGCGGCAATCGGTCATCGCCCCGAAGAACAGCAGTTCCTATTTCGTCAAGGACAGGTATGTACGGCGCCTCTTCGACGCCTCGGGAGCAATTGTCCATACGCATCGCTACTGGCCGTCCATGCTGAAGGAATTGCATGTGCGCGGCTGGTTGAACAGTCCCGTTGGAACGACGGTCGCGGATGTATTTGCGTTGGTGCTCGTCACCTTCGGCGTTACGGGCGCTTTCTTGTGGTTCGGACCCAAGTTGCTCAGGCTGAAGGCAAGGCGCCACCTGTCGATGCGTTAGAGGGCAGGCCAAGTATCCGCGCTTTTCCAGTAAAAGTGTTGAATCGGTTTGGCCGCGTTAACCTGTTATTGTCGCTCTAGATCATTTGTGATCGATATCATCGGGTTCGTTTGTTACTATGAATTGTGGCGATTCGTACTTTCGGAGATTTTGTTCAATGCAACGTAGGGACGTACTGAAAAAACTTGGCGTTCTCGGTCTGGCCGCCTATGCCACACCTGTCATTTTCACGATCAGCGACGCACGCGCATCTTCGGGCGGCGGTTCTGGCGGTGGCGGTGGATCCGGTGGCAGATCCGGTGGCGGATCTGGTGGCGGATCTGGTGGCGGATCCAGTGGCGGATCCAGTGGCGGCGCGTCAGGCAGCAGCGGCGATTCGAGCAGCAGCGGAAGTTCAGGGGCCAGCGCGGCATCTGCGCCGAGCGCACCATCGGCCTCCAGCGCGCCGTCCGCTGCAAGCGCACCATCATCACCTAGCTCGGTGGACACGACCCAGTTGGACCTCAGATGTTCGGCGCCCAACGCTGATTGCTAAGCATTTCCCGTCGAGCTGATGGCCACCTTCAGCTTTGACGTCGATGGAATTGCAGTTGCGGCGGAGCTTGACGATTCGGAATTTGGCGTCCTCTTGTCTGAGATAGGGCTCAAATATCGAATTTCCGGATCGTCAAGCCCGCCGCCTTCGATTCATGTTCGTGAACGTCAGGACGGATCGGAAGGTTATCTTGTGGAGGGCTCGGCATTCATGCAGCCTTTCACCTGCCCCTATCGTGCGGACGTGGCAAGCGCCGTGATCGCCGGACTTGTCGGCAGCTACGGGCAACAGCACACTTCAAATTTCTGCTTTCATGGCGCGGCCGTCGAGATACAGGGCTCGACCTTTCTAATCCCTGCTGTCTACCGGGCGGGCAAGAGCGGCCTTGTCATGGCGCTGCGAATGCTGGGCTGCACGGTGCTGTCGGATGACGCTGTCATCTACCTGCCCGAGAGCAATGAACTGAGATCGTTCGGGATGCCGATCCGCCTTCGCGCTGATTTCGTCGATTTCTGCAGCCAGGAATTGCGCACATACATCGCGGCGAACACGCTCCACGCCGGCAAGCGATACATCTTCGTGGACGGGCAGACTGCCGGGCACACGCGCAAGCTTGCCGGCTTTCTGTTCCTGCAGCGAAACGAAACCACCCCGCCGGTACTCAGCCGGATCGGCGCCGACCGGGCGCTTGTCCATGTTATCTGCCACAACCTCGCGCGCTCCGCTCCGCCGGGTGACATCCTTGCGCGGTTCGCGGAGCTCATAGAGACTTTGCCATGCATGCTTCTGGAGTACGACAATGCCGAGGCGGCTGCGCAATTCCTCTGCAGAACGCCGTTGACGGACCTGCCTCGGAAGGATCCCGCCGAGGTAAACCTTGACAGCGGGCTTCAGACCGAAGCGCACTTGACCATCCGTGAAGGGCCGGCAGATACCATCATCGCCGATGACCGGACCGGCAGGATCTACCATCTCAACAATTCCGCCTATGTCATGTGGAAGGTAGCCAGCCACAGCAGCGACATGGCAGAGGCGATGGAATTGCTCAAGGCACTTTACCCGGAGAAGAGCGTGGACGAGCTTTCACGGGACTTCCAGGACATGGTCGGGCGCTTCACAGCCTCAGAACTGCTGGATTGGATGGCTGGAGCCGTGCCGGCAGACCCTGGCGGGGAAATATCTTAACCCCACCCTTGACCCCTCCCCTCAAGGGGGGAGGGGAAGCGCCCTCTACAAGGCCGAGGATGACGGTGGGTAGGGCGAGGGCGAAGCTCAATTCTTGGGCTTACCCACCCCGCCCGTCCGCCTGGACCTGATCAGCCCGGAAGGCGCTTTGCATATTCGTCCTTCAGGCGCAGCCAGCGTTCCCAGAAGGGCGCCGGATTTTTGCCGGTTGCGCGGGCGACCAGAATATCCAAGTGCCCATGCCAGCCGGCACTGACGTTGAGCAGGACAGAGCGATCGGCAATACGGTGATGGGTCAAGGTAAGCATTACCTTGTCGCCTCTCGGCTCCAGCAGGAATGTGACGCCGCCGGTGCTTCCCCACGTGATGCCCAGACGGTGTGGCGGATCGAGTTCCGTGATCGTAACCGTCATGCGATGATCCGTAGGGAAGTTCTCAGGCCGGGTGCCGGGTGGATCGGTCAGTTCGTCATTGTGCCAGACGAGCTCGGTCTGGGCCCCGACGCGGAGTTCCATGTCGCCGGAGGCCAACCACTGGCGGCGAAGATCGCTTTGCGTCAGATAGTCCCAGCAGCGCTCGATGGGCCCGGGAAGGATCCGCTGGATCGTCAAGGTCGCCGGTTCGGTAATCCGGCCATAGGCGTCAATGGGTGTGAACTCGTTCATGGTTACTCTCCTTTGGGGGCAGGGGGCTGTTTGGCGTTCTCCTCGCGAAGTAGCCTGTCGAGCGTGTCGAGACGGTTGGTCCAGAAGCGTTCGTAGTGGTTGAACCACTGCCTGGCGCTGGCCAGCGGTCCGGGATCGAGGCTGCAAACATGGGTGCGGCCGTTCACTTGCCGGCGGATGAGGCCGGCGCTTTCCAGCACCTTCACATGCTTGGAAGCGGCTGCCAGCGACATGTCGAATGGCCGGGCAAGTTGCCCCACCGTGCGTTCGCCTTCGGCAAGATCGCGCAGCATTTGCCGGCGCGTGGCGTCGCCAAGCGCATGAAAGACTGCATCGAACTGCGTGTCAGAAAGCTCAACCATGCGGTTGAATATGAACTTGCGGGTCAGAATAGTCAACCGAATGGTTTAATATTTTTTCGGGGCTGGTGATCGTGCGCTCGGCGTGCTGCCCCGTTGCAATGCGGTTCAGGAAATACCAAGTTTGCCGTCCGGGCAGGGGATATCCATGACGGTCTATGTCGACGAGGCGATCTGGGTGTGGAAGGGGCGGCGTTGGTGCCATCTGATGGCCGACGACCTTTTCGAGCTGCATCGCTTCGCGCATCGGCTCGGTTTGCAGCTTTCATCCTACCAGGGGCCGCCCAAGACCTCGGCGCCGCATTACGACATCACTGGTTTCGAACGCAGCCGCGCCATTCGCCTCGGGGCGGTGCCGATCGGCCGGCGCGAGACGGTGCAGCTTTTCCGGGCGCAGAAGAGCCCGCGCGCGATGCTTGCCCCGCGCAACCGGGTCGCAAGGGAGCCGGCCCTGACGCGGGCATAGCACTTCCGCCTCCCCCTTAAAGGGGAGGGAAAGGGCGCCCTACTCCGCTGCCTGCCTTAGCGGTTCGGGCGCGGGCGCGCGGAAGCGGGCGAGCAGGCCAGCCTTTTCGGCCTCCGCCTTTTCAACCGACGCCTCTTTCACCGGGCCGTAGCCGCGGATCATGTCGGGCACGCGCGCCAGCGAAACGGCCAGCGCGTGGTTGCGGGCGGAAAGCCCTGCCGCCAACTCGTCCACCATCGCCTCATATTCAGCGATCAGGCGGCGTTCCGTGCGACGCTCGGCGGTGCGGCCGAACGGGTCGAACGGCGTGCCGCGCAGGCGCTTCATCTTTCGCCAGCACGCGGAAGGCGGGCATCATCCACGGGCCGAAGCGGCGCTTGGCCGGGCGGCCGTTCGGCAGCAACTCGCCCTTCATCACCGGCGGGGCGAGGTGGAAATTCAGCTTGTAGTCGCCCTCGAAAGTCTCGCGGATGCGCCTTTCGAAATCGCCGTCGGTATAAAGCCGGGCGACCTCGTATTCGTCCTTGTAGGCCATCAGCTTGAAGCCGTAGCGCGCCACGGCCTCGGTCAGTTCGCGGCCTGCGCCAAGCTTTGCTTCGGCGGCTTCGGCCTTGGCCACAAGAGCGCGATAGCGATCCGCCCAGGCCTTGTCCTGATAGGCGGTCAGGAAGTCGGCACGGTGCGCGACCAGTTCCTCGAGCGTCTTTGGCGCGGGGGCGTGCGGATGCGCCGCCTTGAGGATCTTCTCCGCCTCCTGCGGGTATGCGGCAAAGCGGCGGCCCCAGCCGAAGGCGAGCTTGTTGGCGTTCACCGACACCGCGTTGAGTTCGATTGCGCGCAGCAAGGCCGCCGTGCCGACGGGCAACAGGCCCATCTGGCTGGCATAGCCCAGCATCATGATGTTGGTGGCTATCGCATCGCCGCAGACGGCTTCGGCCAGCGCGCCGAAGTCGAGCCGGTGCGGCCGGGCGTCCATGTTCTTGTCGATGGTGTCGATGACGTCGCGCTCGCGGAAATCGAAGTCGCGGTTGAAGACAAAGTTCGACACCGGCGCCAGATGCGTGTTCAGCACGGCGCGGGTGCGCTCAAGGTTGAACAGCGCGACGCTGTCCTTGCCGGCGGCCACGACCGTGTCGGCGGCGATCAGCAGGTCCGCCTCGCCGGTAATGATCTGCGCGGAGGCGACCATGCCGGGCCGCGGCGCGAGGCGCACATGCGACAGCACTGCGCCGCCCTTTTGCGCCAGGCCGGAAAAGTCCTGGATCATCGCGGCCTTGCCTTCAAGATGCGCCGCCATGCCGATGATCGCGCCGATGGTCAGAACGCCCGTGCCGCCGACGCCGGTGATCGCGATGTTGTAGACTTCTGTCGAGCGGCGGCACTTGCGGCTCCGGCAGCGCCTCGCCTGAAAGCACCGGCAGCGCGCCCTTCTTCACGTCGCCGCCCTCGACCGTCACGAAGGACGGGCAGAAGCCGTTGACGCAGGAATAGTCCTTGTTGCAGGTGGACTGGTTGATCTGGCGCTTGCGGCCGAATTCGGTTTCCAGCGGCTCGACCGAAATGCAGTTCGACTGCACGGAGCAATCGCCGCAGCCCTCGCAGACCAGCGGGTTGATGAAGACGCGCTTGTTGCGGGTCCGCCATGATGCCGCGCTTGCGGCGGCGGCGCTTTTCGGCGGCGCAGGTCTGGTCGTAGATGATCGCCGTGCAGCCTTCCACGTCGCGCAGATGTCGCTGCACTTCGTCGAGATATTCGCGCGAGCGCAGCTTCACGCCGGGCGCAAGGTCGTGCGTCGAATAGCGGCCCGGCTCGTCGGTGACGACCCAGATTTCCTTCACGCCCTCCGCCGCAAGCTGGTGCGACAAGTTGCGGCACGGAAAGCTGGCCGTCGACCTGCTGGCCGCCGGTCATCGCCACCGCGTCGTTGTAGAGGATCTTGTAGGTGATGTTGTTGCCGGCCGCGACCGACTGGCGGATCGCCAGGTAGCCCGAGTGGAAATAGGTGCCGTCGCCCAGATTGGCGAAAACGTGCTTCTCGTCGGTGAAGGGCGCGGTGCCCATCCACGGCACGCCCTCGCCGCCCATGTGGGTGTAGGTCTCGGTATTGCGGTTCATCCACAGCGCCATGAAGTGGCAGCCGATGCCCGCCATCGCGCGGCTGCCTTCCGGCACCTTGGTCGAGGTGTTGTGCGGGCAGCCCGAGCAGAAATGCGGCGTGCGCGTCACCGGTGCGGCATGGTTGACGCGGATCGCGTGCCGCGCCTCGTAATAGCCGAGCTGCTCGCGCAGCTTTTCCGCAAGCCCTTCCGGCAGGTCGAAATTGAGCAGGCGCGATGCAATGGCGCGCAGCGCGACGCCGGTCGTCACGTCCTCGTGCAGCGACAGGATGTGCCGGTCCTTGTCGTCGAACTTGCCGACGATGCGCGGGCGCACATCGGCGCGCCAGTTGAACAAGCTGCTGCTTGATCTGGTGCTCGATGACCTCGCGGCGCTCCTCGATGACCAGCACCTCTTCCAGTCCTTCGGAGAAGTGCCGCACGCCTTCCGGCTCCAGCGGCCAGGGCATGCGCACCTTGTAGAGCCGCAGCCCGATCGCTTCGGCGACTTGCTGGTCGATGCCCATGTGGCGCAGCGCCTCGCGCACATTCTCATAGGCCTTGCCGGAGGAGATGATGCCGAAGCGCGGCTTCTTCACGTCGATGGCCAGCTGGTCGATGCCGTTGGCGCGTGCAAACGCAATCGCGGCATAGGCCTTGTATTCCTGCAGCCGCTCGTCCTGCGCATAGCGGTCGTCGGGCCAGCGAATGTTGAGCCCGCCCTTCGGCAGGTCGAAATCGGTCGGCAGCACGAACTGCCGCTGCTCGCCGGCAAGGTCGACGACGGCCGTGGTCTCGATGGTGTCGGAGATCACCTTGTAGCCCACCCACAGGCCGGCATAGCGGCTCATGGCGATGCCGAGCAGGCCGAGCTCGACGAATTCCTGCACGCTGGAGGGAAACAGCATCGGCATGATCGCCGCCATGAAGGCGTGGTCCGACTGGTGCGCGACGGTGGAGGACTTGGCGTTGTGGTCGTCACCCGCGATCGCCAGCACGCCGCCATGCGGCGATGTGCCGAAGGAGTTGGCGTGCTTGAACACGTCGCCGCAGCGGTCGACGCCCGGACCCTTGCCGTACCAGATGCCGAGCACGCCATCCTTGGTGACGCCGGGCGAAAGCTGGGCGTTCTGCGAACCCCACACGGCGGTCGCGGCGAGGTCCTCGTTGACGCCGGGCTGGAAGACGATGCCATGCGCCTTCAGATGCTTCTTCGCCTGGTTGAGCGCGAAATCGAAGCCGCCGACGGGCGACCCGCGATAGCCGGAAATGAAGGCGCCGGTGTTGAGGCCCGCCGCGCGGTCGCGGCGCATCTGCACGATCGGCAGGCGAACCAGCGCCTGCGTGCCGTTCATGAAAACCTTCCCCTCGGTGGCGGTGTATTTGTCCTCGAGCGTGATCGCGAGGGGAACGCCGTTTGAAGGCTTGGTGATCTCGTTCATTGCTCGCTCCCTGCGCCTTCGCGGCGCTTTTCCTCACCCTCATTATGGGGCATGCCGGGCGAAGTTGCAGTGCCATTTTTTGGGCGGTCAACAGGGAGGTTAGGGCGTGTGTCCTACGAAGGCGGGATTGGGAGGATGGATGTTGCGCAAAATGTGAATGGTGAATGGTGAATGGTGAATAGCAGGGAAGGCACCGGAATCTGTTGTACGTCAGGCTTGACGTCGCCCGTGAACCATTCACCATTCACCATTCACCATTCACCATTCACTACAGCGGCAACTCCCCCGTATTCTTGATCTCGTTCAGCGCGAAGTGCGAATTGAGGTTGCCGACATGCGGCAGGCGCAGCAGCTTGCCCTTGATGGTCTTCTCGTAGTCGCGCACCGAGCCGACCACGACGCGCAGCAGGTAATCGAACTCGCCGCTCATCGTGTAGCATTGCAGGATTTCCGGAACGCCCAAGGTCGCGGCCTCGAAGGCTTCCAGCACTTCGGGCGAATGGCGGTCGAGCTTGACGAAGACGAAGATCGAAACGTCGAGGCCGACGCGCTCGGCGTCGAGCTGCCATGCGCGACCGCGGATGAGCCCTGCCTCCTGCATGCGCTTGATCCGCCGCCAGACCGGCGTGTGCGACAGCCCCACCTTGTCGCCGATTTCCTGGATGCTCGCCTCCCCTTCGCGCTGCATCACGCGCAGGATCTTCAGGTCGGTCTCGTCAAGGTCGGGGCTCGGCATCACGCGAGGATAGGGGAAAAGGCCGGGCAGGGGGAGGGGGCCGGTTTTCCTCCCCTTTCAAGGGGAGGTGCCGAGCGAAGCGAGGCGGAGGGGATGGTCAGTTGCTGACCCGTCTCGCGGACACCTCCTGCGAGGGAGGGAAAACCCCGCGCCCGCGTCATCCTCGTCCCGAGTGCGGATCGGCGGCTATCCGCGGTTCCATGCGAACGCGGCGATCCGACGCCCATACGGCACAAAGGAGGCACGGCACGATGAGGCGCAGAGCGTCTCCCCGCTTGCATGACAAGGGGGATTCCGACCCGCGTTCCCTGCCATCGGCGACCCCCGAGGGGGGAGAGGGGCGCCCTGCTTGCCCCAGATACCCCACCCGTCCGCTTCGCGAACACCCTCCCCTGCGAGGGGAGGGAAAAGCGCCCCCGCCGCGTCGTCCCGGTCGCCATGCGAACCGGGATCCAATGCACATCTCCCAGCAACGGAGGGTGAAGGGCCGCTGGGCCGCGCAGGTTTTCCTCCCCTTCCGGAGGTGAAGCGGCGGAGGGGATCTTTGCGCCGGGCCCCCCAAAACTTATCCCCACCCCCACCACGCCCCTTATCCTCCCCCCACTTCACTCCCGCGCGGATGACGGTCGGCCGCCGAAGCCTGTCCGTGGGAATGGGGATGCGGAGCGGCTGGAAACAGGTGTCGGACCTGCGGAAGGCCTGCCGGACGCGCATAAGTAGGCTATCCCAAACCGTCGCGCCTTCGGGCAGGCGGGGCTGAAACGGCGTAAAGCCCCAAGGCGTCCATGATCTCCGAAGCGGGGCATCCGGCGGATGCCACACACACTAACACTAGAGGCACCCACTGGATGCCCCGCAGTCCGTAACGATTTTGAAGGATCGCCAAGGGGGGGTGGGTGCGTTCCGTTGGTACGCTGGCGATCCCGAGGAGAGCCCCTCTCCAACCCCTCTCGCACAAGGGGGAGAGGTGCTCTAGCGTCCGCTACGGATGGCGGCGTCACATGCACCGGGCGTTCGAGCCCCCATACGTACGCACATTCGGCGACATGTCGCCCCGCAAGGGGAGCACCGACGGGTCACGCCTCTGTCGCCACGCGAGACGCCCCAGCAAGGGGCGGAGAGGGGCGCCCACCGAAACGCCCTCGTGCGGGACAACCGAGCTGGGGAGAGGGAACAGGCGCTCCTGCCTGCGCCCCCCAACCATCGTATCCTTGCACCGCAAACCGCAGGCGTTTATCTGGAAGCCATGATCACCGTCACCGCCCTCTACAAGTTCGTATCGCTGCCCGATTTTCGCGATTTGCAGCCCAGGCTCGCCGCCTTCTGCAAGGCGCGGGGCATCATGGGCACGCTGCTGCTGGCGAAGGAAGGCATCAACGGCACGGTCGCCGGGTCGCCGCAGGCGATCGCGGAACTGCTCGCCTTTCTCAAGGCCGATCCGCGGCTTGCCGATCTGGAGCACAAGGAAAGCTTCGCGGACGAGAACCCGTTCTACCGCATGAAGGTGCGGCTGAAGCGCGAGATCGTCACCATGGGCGTGCCGGATATCGATCCGCGCGTGACGGTCGGCACCTATGTCGAGCCCAAGGACTGGAACACGCTCATTTCCGATCCCGACACGGTGCTGATCGACACGCGCAACGACTACGAGGTGGCGATCGGCACCTTCCAGGGCGCAATCGATCCGAAGACGACGAATTTCCGCGAGTTCCCGGCCTGGTTCGAGGAGAACCGCGAGCGCTTCCACAACAAGCCCAAGATCGCGATGTTCTGCACGGGCGGCATTCGCTGCGAAAAGTCGACCGCGCTGCTGAAGTCGCTCGGCTACGAGGACGTTTTCCACCTCAAGGGCGGCATCCTCAAATATCTGGAGACAGTGCCGCAAGAAGCAGAGCCTGTGGCAGGGCGAGTGCTTCGTTTTCGACAACCGCGTCTCGGTCGGGCACGGCCTGCAGCCGGGGCATTACGACCTTTGCCATGCCTGCCGGCATCCGATCACGGAAGAAGACAAGCAGTCCGGCACATACATGAAAGGCATTTGCTGCCCGCATTGCCACGACACGATGAGCGAGGAGCGCAAGGCCGGTTTCGCCGAAAGGCAGAAGCAGATGGAGCTTGCCGCCGCGCGGGGCGAACGCCACGTCGCCGCCGATGTCGATGCGGCGCGCGAGCGCAAGCGGGCGCAGAAGGAAGCGCGCAAGGCGCGGGACCGGGCGGCGGCGAAGGCCAGGCCAAGGGCAGCCACGCAGCCTGACGGCGGCAGGCCGGCAAGGGGCAACGATGCGCAGCAAATCGATCATCCACACCGTCAGCTGCCATTGCGAGGGCGAGGTCGGCGACGTCATCGTGGGCGGGGTTATGCCGCCGCCCGGCGCGACGCTCTACGAACAGCGCGACTTCCTTGCGCGCGACGAGACGCTGCGCAACTTCATGCTCAACGAGCCGCGCGGCGGCGTATTCCGGCACTTCAACCTGCTGGTGCCGCCGAAGGATCCGAAGGCCGACGCGGCGTTCCTGATCATGGAGCCGGAGGACACGCCGCCCATGTCCGGTTCGAACACGATCTGCGTCGTCACGGTGCTGCTGGAAACCGGCATCCTGCCGATGGTCGAACCGGTGACGAAGCTCATCATCGAAGTGCCGGCGGGGCTCGTTTCGGTGGAGGCGCGCTGCCGTTACGGCAAGGTGCAGTCGGTGGCGTTCAACAATGTGCCGTCCTTCGCCGACAAGCTTTCGGAAAGGCTGGAGGTCGCGGGCCTTGGCACGATCACGGTCGATACGGCATTTGGCGGCGACGCCTTCGTCATCGCCAATGCGCAGGCGCTGGGCTTTGCGATCTCGCCCGACGAGGCCGCGGACCTTGCAGTGCTCGGCGCGCGGATCACCAATGCGGCCAACGAACAGCTCGGCTTCCAGCATCCGTCGCAGGCGTGGGACCACATTTCGTTTTGCCAGTTCGCCGGGCCGCTGACGAAGACGCCGGCCGGATGGCGCGGCAAGAACACGGTGGCGATCAAGCCGGCAAAGCTCGACCGCTCGCCCACCGGCACCGGCTGTTCGGCGCGGCTGGCGGTGCTGCATGCGCGCGGGCAGATCAGCAAGGGCGAGATCTACGAGGCGGAGTCGGTGCTCGGCTCGCATTTCTTCGCCAGCATCGTCGAGGAGACCAGCATTGCAGGGCGTCCGGCGGTGATTCCCGCGCATCGAGGGACGGGCCTGGATCACCGGCACGCACCAGCATTTCCTCGACCCGGACGATCCGTGGCCGGCGGGCTACCGGCTGTCCGACACCTGGCCGCGGATTGCCTGATTTATCTCAGGTCCGCGAAACGCATCCGCCAGCCGGCCCAGCGCCTCGTCCATGAGGGCGCGCGGCATGGCAAAGTTGAAGCGCGCATGCATTTCGCCGCCGGGGCCGAAGCTCGGGCCGGGCGAGACGCCGACGCGGGCGCGGTGCGCGATGCGGTCGTTGATATCCTCGCGCGAAAGGCCGGTGCCCTCGAGGTCCACCCACGCGAGGTAAGTCGCCTGCAGCGGCATCGACCTTGCCCCGGGGATGGCCCTGGCGATGCCGGCGTCAAAGGCGCGGCGGTTGGCATCGAGATAGGGGATCAGCGCGTCCAGCCATTCATCGCCCTCGCGCCATGCGGTCTCGGTGGCGATCAGGCCGAAGATCTCGAAGCCGGTCAGGCCGCAGGCGCCGATGCGCGCCTCGATCTTGCGGCGCAGTTCCGGGTTGGAGGCGATCGCAGCGCCGATATGCGCGCCGGCGAGGTTGAAGGTCTTGGTCGCCCCGACGCAGGTGATCAGCCGGTCCGCCACGAAGGGCGCGGCAATCGCCGTCGGGATATGCTTCGCGCCGGGAAAGACGAGGTCATTGTGGATCTCGTCGGAAACGAGGATGAGATCGTTGTCCTCGCAAAACTGCGCGACGGCGACGATCTCCTCGCGCTCCCAGACCCGGCCGCCGGGATTGTGCGGCGAACAGAAGAACACGACCTTGTCGCGCGGCGTGAGTTCGGCCTTTGCCCGGTCGAAATCCATCCTGTGGATGCCTTGCTCGGTCAGCAGCGGCACGTTGTGGATGCGGCGGCCATTCGCCTCGATGATGCGATGGAAGGCGTGGTAGGCCGGGGAGAAGACGATGACGTCGTCGCCAGGTTCGCTGACGCGCCTGCAAGATGAGGCCGAGCGCGGAGACGACACCCGGCGTATGGCTGATCCAGCCGGGATCGACCTCCATGCCGTGACGGCGCTTCAACCATCCGGCGCATGCCTTGCGCCAGGGTTCGTCGGTGTCGCCATAATCCGTAGATGCCGTGCTCGACAGCGCTGATGAAGTGCTTGCCTGACGGCAAGCGGCGCCTCGAAATCCATGTCGGCGACCCACATCGGGA
Organism: uncultured Alphaproteobacteria bacterium; assembly: GCA_963846345.1. GTDB lineage: Bacteria > Pseudomonadota > Alphaproteobacteria > Rhizobiales > Rhizobiaceae > BOKV01. The sequence goes on along the minus strand of CAWJVP010000022.1, from coordinate 132,567 downwards.
TGGCGTCGGGCGCATCGAGGCCGATCGACTGGCTCATCCGGTCCCATTTGTAGCTGCGGGTGTGGCGGCGGTCGATGATGCGGTCGAAATCGATCGGCATTGAAAATCTCCTGGCGGCGCGCAGGGGGTACCTGCCGGTTCCGGCAGGGTCAAGTCCGCGAAAGGCGCTTTTGCGATTGCATTCGGAGCGAAAACCATGGACGGAATGCCGCCTTGAGGAGTTCTTGAAATGCAAGGCGCATTGCCCGACGTGCGGAGGACGAACCTCCTGGCGATCCTTTTCATCGTCGCCGGGGCGCTTGGCTTTGTCGTCCACGACACGATGATCAAGTCGCTGAGCGGCGGCTATCCGCTGCACGAGATCACATTCATACGCGGTATCATCTCGGCGGTGATAACCTTGCTCGTGCTCATGCCGCTGGAGGGTGGTTTTGCGCTTCGCACGCCGCGCTGGAAGTTCCACCTGCTGCGTGCGGTGCTGGTGGTCATCGCCAACATGACCTTCTATCTCAGCCTGGCAACATTGCCGCTCGGGGACGCCACGGCGATCTACTTTTTCGCGCCGCTGGTCATCACCGCGCTTTCCGCCTTGCTGCTGCGCGAACATGTCGGGCCGCGCCGGTGGACGGCGGTCTTTGCCGGTCTCGTCGGCGTGCTGCTGGTGGTTCGGCCGGGCGCGGAAGCCTTCCAGCCGGCTTCGATTCTTCCTTTGATTTCAGCGGCCTGCTACGGCCTGTTGCAGGTGATGACGCGCATGGTGGGCCTGAAGGAAAAGGCTTCGACCATGTCCTTCTACATGCAGGTGGCCTTCATCGTGTTTTCCGGAGCGGTCGGCCTTGCCTTCGGCGATGGTTCGTTTTCCGGTTCGGCGGACCCCAGCGTCGAGTTCCTGCTGCGGGCCTGGGTCTGGCCGCCGCGTGCAAGACTGGGCGACGCTGCTGGCGATCGGCGTGATCGTTTCCTTCGCCGGCTATTGCCTTGCCCAGGCCTATCGCACCGCCGATGCGGGGTTGGTTGCGCCTTTCGAGTATGTATCGATGCCGATGGCGATCCTCTTCGGCGTCATCTTCTTCGGCACCTGGCCCGCGCCGGTTGCCTGGTTCGGCATCGCGCTGATCGCCGCGTCCGGACTGTACGTCTTCTATAGGGAAACCTTTGTCGGGAGGCACCGGCCCGCGGGCTAGCCGTCAGTCCTTCCACTTGATCGAACAGCCCATCGAGGCGATCTGGTCGCGTGGACCTTTTCCGGTTCTGGCGACTTCAACCATGGCGTTGAAGAGATCGCGCGGCGTGTCGCCCGGCGCAGCATCCTTGCGCGAGGCGTCCAGCCTGCCGCGATACTGCAATTCGCCCCTGTTGTTGAAGCCAAAGAAGTCCGGTGTGCAGACGGCATCCCATTCCCGCGCGACGGCCTGCGTCTCGTCGTGAAGATAGGGGAAGGTGAAGGCGTGTGCGCGGGCGAACTCCTTCATGTTGGCGAAGGAGTCCTGCGGATACGCCCGCGCATCGTTCGAGCAGATTGCGACGAAGCCGATGCCGTGGGCCTTCAGATCGTTGGCATCGCGAACCATGCGGTCGACGACGGCTTTGACGTAGGGGCAGTGATTGCAGATGAAGGCGACGACCAAGCCGTTGGCGCCGGCCTGCCCAAGAATGGAGTGGGTCTTTCCGTCGGATCCCGGCAGCACCGAGTCCGGAGCCTTCCAGCCGAAATCGCAGATGGGCGGTATGGCGGCCATTTCGCTCTCCTTGCCTCGCAAGACCTGCCGTTAAGGCATGATCTGACAATTGCTTAAAACTGGAACTGCACCATTAGCTGAATTCCCAGCAATTTATGCCAAGTTGCAGTGACGCCCCTAGAGAAAACTGCAATGAGAAAAAGACTTCCAGCAATCCTTGCCGACAACGATCGGCACGGTGAGAGGCAAATCGCGCTGTTTCAAGCCTTGATGGCGATGATCGCGCTTTCCTTCCATCTCTATGAGTCGATGTTGCCGGGCCATGGCGCGTTCAGCGGCCCGACCGCAATCATTGCCGGAACCATCCTGGTTTCAAGCCTGTTGCGCATCCGGTTTTCACGCAAAATTAACCAGTACAATTTTAAGTTGCATTTGTTGACCGTTACCGACGGTGCGTTGATTTTTGCCCTCGTCATTTCATACTCGGTTGCAAACAGCTTGCCCCTTGAGACGACGTTCACGACCCCCACGCTGATCTTCCTGGTGGTGTTTGCCGGCATCAGGGTTCTGCGTTTCGACCCGCTTACGGTCGCGGTGGCGGGCCTGACGGTCCTTGCCGGGTGGAGTGCCCTTGTCCTGGCGGTTGCCGCATCCAGTCCGCAAGCCGAATTGAGTGGAGCAGTCCAGATGGCGGTCGGCTTCGGCGCCATGCTGCTGGCGCTGATGGTGGCGATGTCGCGGGCCCGCAAGATCCTGGGCAACGCCGCGCATGTCAGCGAACTGGAAGAAGCCAACCGCAAGGCGGAGGAGCATGTCGCGCAGCACGAGGAATTGCTGCGCAGTTCGATCGACGCAATCGTCATCACCGACGAAAAAGGCATCATCGAACGCGTCAATCCTTCATTGCAGGCATTGTTCGGTTATGAAGAAGCCGAGCTGGTCGGCAAGTCCGTCGCCATGCTGATGGCGCCGGCAGACGCCGAGGCCTTGGCCAATGGCGTCCGCAGCTATCTCGTGACCGGAACCAGCGCGGTGATCGGTTGCAGCTTCGAGAGCTCGGGCCGTGGCCGAAACGGCAATCCTGTCGCCATCGATCTTTCGATCAGTTCATTCGTGTCCGGCGGAAAGCAGCGATTTGCCGGCTTCATGCGGGACGCGAATGTGCGCAAGGAAGCACAGCGGCAGTTGATGGCGGAGAAGGAGCGCGCAGAATTCGCCAACCGGGCAAAGGCAAGTTTCCTGGCGATGATGAGCCACGAGGTCCGCACGCCGCTCCACGGATTGCTCGGCATTCTCGAAATGCTCTCGACCGCCGGCGACGAAAGTGACCGCGCGGAGCTCATAACGGTCGCGCAGAATTCAGGCACGGCGTTGCTGCAGATCATCAACGACATTCTGGACTTCTCGAAACTCGACGAAGGCAAGCTGAGCATCGTGCCTGAGCCCTTCGAACTCACAAGGCTGATCGACGGTGTGGTTTCGCTGGTCCAGCCGCTTGCTGCGGAAAAGTATCTCTCGCTGACAGCTCAAATGGACGGGCCGTTGCCGCAAATGCTCATTGGCGACCAGGGCAGGATTCGCCAGATACTGCTCAATCTTGCGACGAACGCGGTGAAGTTCACCGCAGACGGGAACGGTTGCAATCAGCGTGACGAACCGCGGTACTGCGGATGCGCCGCACATCCGGTTCGTGGTTCGCGACAGCGGCCGCGGCATCGGCCCATCGCGCCACCACCTCGTGTTCCGCGAATTCGAAACGCTCGGAGCGCAAGACGACCAACGCCAATCCGGCACCGGTCTTGGACTTGCAATCTGCCGGCGCCTGGTCGCAGCCATGAGCGGCGCCATCGGCTTCGACAGCAAGGAAGGCCAAGGCTCGACCTTCTGGTTCGAGCTGCCGCTGAAGGCCTTGGCAGAGCGCCGCGACCCGGAGCGACGGGCTGAAAGCAATGTCGACGCGGGGCAGCTCGCCGGCCTTCGCATCCTGGCGGTCGAGGACAATCTGACCAACCAGTTCCTGCTCCGTCGCAATCTCGAAATGGTCGGCGTGCAGGTCGACATCGCGGGAGACGGCGAAAAGGCGCTCAGGGCAATCGAAGTGCAGCAATATGACGCCGTGTTGATGGATGTCTCCATGCCCGGCATGGACGGCATCACGGCGACCGCGGAAATCCGCCGGATGGAAGGGCAGGCCCGCGACCTGCCGATCATCATGATGTCCGCCTATGCCTTCCCGGAAGACCGGGCCCGCGCAATGGATGCCGGTGCAACGGAATACCTGACAAAGCCGGTATCGCGAAACGATCTTGTTCGCGCCATTTCCGCCTGCGTCGGCAGGCCTGCAGGCGCGGTAGAGGCGCCGCTCCAGCCGGGCGTGATGGACGGCATTGTCGAGAGCTTCACCGGCGAAGAACGCGAATTGTTCGTCGAGCGCGTCCGCGCCGACATCGCCGCCAACGCTTCGATGGCTTTGGCGGCGGCCAGAAGCAACGATCTGGAACTGATGGAGCGGGCGACGCACACGCTGAAGGGCGTTGCCGGCGCAGTAGGCGCATCGGCGGTCGAAAGGCTGGCGGCCCAGCTGAACGACGCGGTGCGCGAGGGTTCCGGGACGATAAACAATGAGGCGGTGGAGGGGTTGCAGGCGCGTTCCGCCGAACTGCTCCTTGCGGTCGCCGCACAATACGGAAAAGGCAACATGGAGGCCATGCGGGCACAATGACGACTCGTTCAGACTGCGTCCTCGTCATCGAGGACACGATGACCATAGCCATGGTTTTCCGGGCCTGGCTCGACCGCAAGGGCATCGAGACGATCCATGCGCAAACCGGCGCGGAGGGGCTTGAGATCATCCGCTCGGGCCGCTGCAGGGCAGTGCTGCTCGATCTGCAGCTGCCCGACACCAACGGCATCGAGATCCTCAAGGAAGTTCAGCGCGAGGAACTGGACGTCGCGATCGTGGTCGTCACCGCCTCAGGGTCGATCAGCAACGCGGTCGAGGCCATGCGGCTTGGCGCATATGACTTCATCGTCAAGCCCGCATCGGAAGAGCGTCTGGTGACGACGATGCGCAACGCGTTGGAGCGCACAAGGCTGCAGCGCGTGGTGAACCAGATCCGGCAAGGGTTATGACGACGATGGGAAGCATGGCTTCATCGGATCGAGCCTGCCGATGATCGCGGTGTTCCGCACCATCGACGCGGTGGCGAAATCCAATGCCAGCGTGTTCATCCTGGGCGAAAGCGGGACCGGCAAGGAGGTCTGCGCCAATGCCATCCACAACGCCAGCGCCAGGCGCAACGGCCGCTTTGTCGCGCTGAACTGCGCGGCCATTCCCAAGGACCTGATGGAATCGGAGATCTTCGGCCATGTGAAGGGCGCCTTCACCGGTGCTACGGCCGACCGAGAAGGAGCGGCGATGGCCGCCGACGGCGGCACGCTTTTCCTCGATGAAATCTGCGAGATGGACATCAATCTGCAAGCCAAGCTCCTGCGGTTCCTGCAGACGGGCACAGTGCAGAAGGTCGGCAGCGATCGTGCGACGCGGGTCGACGTGCGCATCGTCTGCGCCACGAACCGCAACCCGCTGCAGCGAGGTGCAGGAGGGCCGTTTCCGCGAAGATCTCCACTACCGGCTTTTCGTCGTGCCGGTTGAAATGCCGCCCTTGCGCGACCGCGAGGATGACGTGCTCTGATCGCGCACAGTTCCTCGAGGCGATGGCCGCGGAGGAAGGCAAGCACTTCGAGGGTTTCTCGCCCGATGCCGAGGGCATGATGCGAGCATATGCGTGGCCGGGCAATGTGCGCGAGCTGCAGAACGTCATCCGCAAGGCGGTGATCCTCAATGACGGACCGTTCATCGACGGGCCGATGCTGGCGATCGGTGGCGATTTGCGGGCGGTGATTGCCTTGCAGGCGATGCGGCGCGAGACGGCGAACGTTCCGCAGATCGCGGATGGCGGCGCAAGAATGACGATCGATCTTGCGCAGCCGTTCCATATGATCGAGCGCCAGATCATCGAGGAGGCGATCAGCCGCAATGGCGACAACATTCTCAAGGCATCGCAGATGCTGGAAATCAGCCCGTCGACGATCTACCGCAAGAAGGACGGCTGGGAGGCGGCGTGAAGCGTCGCGGATAACCCCGCGACGCCTCTGCCCCCGGGCATGGCCTCACGTGGAGTCGGCCCTGCAGGTCACGCTGCGCTTAGCCCCTTCGCGCTGCGTGAGTCGGTGTTGGGTGAAACGAACGAGTCGCTCCAGGTCCGGGCATAGGCTCTCGACCTGCACGACTTCTGGCGATGCCCGGCCGCGCAGCGCGGTTACCAGCGGATCGGCCTGCCCAGATGGCGGCCGCATATAAGGCGCAGCGACGCGCGCGGATGGCGGCGCAGAACCTCGTCGCGCGCGACGGCGCTTGTCCCAACCGCGGGTGCTGATCGCACCCGATCTCGCCCGCAGATGTGCGCTTCGTAGCCAAGGCCGCTCGCATTGATGGCGGCAATGAACTGGCGGACGCTCTCCGGCCTTCTCGTCCCAGGCGCAATAGCGGCGACGCTCGTCCGGGTTGGCATTGCGCCGAGGCTGGAGACATCAGCGTGCCGGGCGTTTCGTCGATATGCCCGCCACGGCGCAGCGGAAACCAGGTGGTGTCGACGAAGTGTTCGCAGGCGAGGCGCACCATCGGGTGAAATTCGTGGTGCTTGCTGTAGACGAGTGGCTCCGCCATGCGAATTCCGCGCCATTGTTGGCGAAGACGCCGGAGCAGGCCTCGAAGACTGTCCTACCGGCACCTGCCGCTCGATGCCGGCCGAAGCCGCTCGTGGAGACGAGTAGACCGGTGTTGCCGTCCGATGAAGGCGCGGAAGAACCGCGCAAAGCCGGCGTCCATGCGGCCTGCGAGCGGCCGAAGCGGGTCCGTCGACGTCGAAGATGAAGACCGTTCCATGTTTTCCTAGCAACGCTTGCCGATGGCCCGGCTGGCGGCGCTGCGAGCCTATCCGCTGGATGCTCTTCCACGACGACCACGTCATCCTCGCCAAGGTAATGGCCGTACTGCACCTCGATGATTTCCACGTTGTCGTCGCCGAGGTTTTCGAGCCTGTGCGTGCTGCCTTGCGCGATGAATAGTCTGCTGACACGGACCCATCATCATGACCTGTCCGTCGATGGTGACGGTCGCCAGACCTGCGACCATGATCCAGTGCTGCGAGCGGTGGTGATGGTATTGCAGCGGCAGGCAGCCGCCGGAACCGACGCTGACGCGGCGCACCTGATGGCTCTGGCCGCGATCGATGGTTTCGAAACTGCCCCAGTGGCGGTTCTCGCGGGCATGGTTGAAAACGTCGCCGATGCCATCGGCGCGCATCTCATCGACGAGCTTGCCGACAGGCGCGGATCGGAGCGGGAGGTGACGAGGACGGCATCTCGGCTCGCGACGACGACAACGTCGTCAAGCCCCGCCACGCCGACGACCGGGCCATCGGACATGACCAGTGAATTGGTGGTGTTCACGCAATACGAATTGCCGGTGATGACATTGCGGTTGGAATCTTGCGGTGCGTTTTCCCACACGGCCTTCCAGTTCGCCGAGATCGGACCAGCCCGGGTCGGCGGGCGTGACGGCGGCATGGCCGGTGTCGGCTGAACACCGCCTCCTCGAAGGACAGCGCCGCAGCCGCCTCGAAGCAGGCGGCATCCGGGGGAACTGGCTGCCCTCCCATTTGCCGCGGCCGACGCGTTTTCGCACTGGGCATGGATGGCCCGGCATGCATTTCGATTTCGATGCGCATGACCGCGGCTCGAAGATGAAGATGCCCGAATGCCAGAAGACGCCCGGCGTGCGGATGAGCCGCGCCGCCTGTTCCGGCGTGGGGTTCTCAACCATCGATTCGAGCAGTAAGCCGGGTTCGCCATGGATCGGCGCACCGGTGCGCAGATAGCCGTACTTGGTCTCGGGATGGGCGGGGCGGATGCCGAGCGCGACGATGCAGGCATTGCGCAGGGCAAGGCCGCGCGCTCCGGCAACGGAGGCGCGGGAATGCGAAGTCGTCGTGGATAGCATGGTCGGACGGAAGCACCAGCATGGCGTCTGGTCGGTGCCGACCTGTTCGAGCGCGAGCGCAAGCGACGGCGGCGGTGCCGAGCCCCGAAGGTTCGCAAATGATGCGGGCATCGGTGCAGCCTTCCTGCGACAGCTGGTCCTTGACGAGCGCCAAGGGAGCGGCGGGTGGTTACGACGATCGGGCGCTGCGAAGATCGTGGCATCGGCTACGCGCTTGACCGTCTGCTGGAACAGCGTCGGACCTTCCGACGATGCGCGAACTGCTTGGGGAGTGCATCGCGCGACACCGGCCAAAGGCCTGGCTCGCCGTCGCCTGCAAGGATCAGTGGCACGATCATGTTGGTGTTCAAGGTCGCCTCGCCGTTTTTGCTGCTTTTTGTTGCCAGCAGCTTTGCAAGGGCCAGGCCAAGCGTTCCGCAGGGGGAGATATTGCAACGAGGTGTGCGAAAACAATGTCTTATACGATCTCGTCCGTTCGCGCCCGGCGGGAAAGCACGACACGGTTCTTGCAAATTGCAATGCGATTTCAAAACGGCGCGGCGTCAAATTTCGAAAGATCGAGGGCTCGACCTTGGGCGCACATCATGCTTACGATCATCGGCAGGGCCGGTTGACCTGGCCGCAGCAAGGGAGGGGAGCCCCATGAAAATCGGCATGTGCATGTTTCTGTGGACAACCAATGTCACCAGGAAGCACGAGAGCCTTCTGAAAGACATCAAGGCGACCGGCTTCGACGGCGTCGAGATTCCGATCTTCGAGGGAACGCCGGACGACTACAAGCGCCTTGGCGAAATGCTGGACCGGATCGGGCTCGAGCGGACCGCCGTGTCGGCGATGGGCGATCCGGCGCATGAACCTGATCTCGGCCGATGCGAGCGTGCGCAAGGCAGGCGTCGATCTACGTGAAGCATGGTCGCTCGACTGCGCCGCCGGCGCTTGGCGCGAACCGGCTGTCCGGTCCGCTGCATTCGACGCTCGGACACTTCTCCGGCACAGGGCCGACGGCTGCCGAGTTCAAGCGCTCGGTTTCATCGCAGCGCGCCATTGGCGACCATGCCGGCAAGCGCGGCGTCATCATCGGGCTGGAGGCGCTCAACCGCTTCGAGTGCTACCTCGCTCAACACCATGGCGGCGCTGGCGGAGCATCTTTCGCAGATCGGCCATCCGAACATCAAGGGCATGTACGACACCTTCCATGCCAATATCGAGGAGGCCGATCCGATCAAGGCCTACTCGAAGCATGTGAAGCACATCGCCCATATCCACATATCGGAGAACGATCGCGGCGTGCCGGGCAGGGGCAACATCCCCTGGGCGGAGACCTTCCGGGCCATCCGCAAGAGCGGCTACGACGACTGGCTGACGATCGAAGCCTTCGGGCGTTCATTGAAGGACCTCGCCGCCGCCACCAAGGTGTGGCGCGACTTCGCCGAAAGCCCGGAAGCGGTCTACCGCGACGGGTACAAGCACATCAAGAAGCACTGGAAGCAGGCGGCGAAGCCGGCCTGAACCAGTCAGATTCTCCAGATACGCTTTGCGTTTTCGCTGAACAGCGCGCGCCGCTCGTCGTTGCTCGCGCCGGCTATCAGCGCGTGCGTTGCCGCCACCCAGGTGGAGAGCGACGAGCCGAGCGTGACGACCGGCCAGTCGCCGCCCCACACGCAGCGCTTCCAGCCGAAGGCGGAAATGCAGTGTTCGACAAAGGGGCGCAGGTCCTCGACCGTCCAGTTCTGCGGGTCGCCATAGGCCGATACGCCGGAAATCTTCACGGCGACATTGGGCCGCTTGGCGATCTCGCTGACGTTTTCGGTCCAGGGATGGAGTGCCTTGTCCTTGACCGCAGGCACGCCGCAATGGTCGAGCACGAACTGGACGTCCGGGGCGAGGTCGGCAAGGACCGCTGCCCGCGGGATCTGATGCGGCAGGACGACGAGGTCGAAGGGCAGGCCGGTTCCGCCAAGCCGCTTGATGTTGTCGCGGAAGAGCGCGGTTTCGCTCAAGTCGTCGGGCATCACATGCAGGACGCGGCGAAAACCCTTCACCACGGGATTGGCGCGCTGGCGCTCGAGAAAGGCGGGAAAATCCGGGTTTTCCGGCCGGCAGGACGAAATCGCGCCGAGCATGATGGAGCCGGGATCGCGCACCAGTTCGCCGACCATTTCCGTTTCCGCCTCTATGTCGGTTTCGGCGACGTCGACCTCCATGTGCAGCGCGCCGGTGATTCCGCAGCGCCTTGCCTCGGCCTGCCATTGCGCGAAAGGGAAGTCCTTGCGGAGCGCTTCCACCCCGTCGATCCAGGGGTATCGCAGGCGCCCCGTCTCGATGACGTGCACATGCGTGTCGATGAATTCCATGCTGCCTCTCCCCTCCCGGTGACGGCGGCATGATAACCGCCAAGCGGCGGCGCGCAATGCCCGGCGCGGTCATTCGCGGTTCCGCTTGACCGCCGCGGCAGCACGGGCAAGATCACCCAAAAGGCCGAATAGGGAGGATCGCATGCAGCGCATGGGAATGGTGATCGGGCTTCAGCCCGACAAGGTGGCCGAATACAAGCGCCTGCACGCGGCGGTATGGCCGGAAATCCTGGAACTGATATCGCAGTGCAACATCGCGAACTACTCGATCTACCTGAAGGAGCCGGAAAACATCATGTTTTCCTACTTCGAGTATCACGGCACCGACTTTGCCGCGGACATGGAGAAGATGGCCGCCAACCCGCGCAACAAGGAATGGTGGGCCGTGTGCATGCCTTGCCAAAAACCGCTCGACACGCGAAAGGAAGGCGAGTGGTGGGCAACGATGGAGGAGGTTTTCCATCTTGACTGAATTCGATGCGGCTTGCCTGAGGCAGTCCTGGGAAAGGCCGTCGAACCCTCGCCCGATGGTGACTTTCGGGGCCGGTTCGATTGTCGGCGACGCGCATCTTCCAGCCTTCCGCAAGGCCGGCATTCCGGTTGCCGGGATTTACGATCCCGATCACGCCAAGGCGGAAGCGCTTGCGGAGAAATGGGGCACCAAGGCGTTCCGCAGCATCGACGAGGCAGTGTCGGTCAAGGACGCGATCTTCGATCTCGCAACGCCGCCCGCCCGCCATGGCGATGTGCTGCGTGCGCTGCCCGACGGGGCGGTCGCGATGATCCAGAAGCCGATGGGCAGCGACATCGGGGGCGCGCGCGAAATCCTTTCGATCTGCCGCTCGAAGAAGCTGGTGGCGGCGGTGAATTTCCAGCTCCGCTTCGCGCCGATGATGCTTGCCTTGCAGGACGCGATCGGGCGCGGGCATCTTGGCGAAGTGGTCGATTTCGACGCGCTGCTGGCGCTGGCGACGCCGTGGGGCCTGTGGCCGTTCCTCAAGGGCTTGCCGCGCATCGAGATCGCGATGCATTCGATCCACTATCTCGATCTCATACGCGGCCTGCTGGGCGATCCGGCGGGCGTTCACGCCAAGACCATCGGCCATCCGAACCACGACGTGGCGCAAACGCGCACCAGCGCGATCCTCGATTATGGCGAGCGGGTGCGGTGCTCCCTGTCGATCAACCACGACCATGATTTCGGGCGCAAGTACCAGGCCTGCGAGTTCCGGATCTGCGGCACCAAAGGCGCGGCCTATCTGAAGCTCGGGCTCAATCTCGACTATCCCCGCGGCGAGCCGGACGAACTCTGGATTTTCCCGGCGGGCGGCAGGGAATGGATCGAGGTGCCGCTGTCGGGCGCATGGATGCCGGACGGCTTCGTCGGCAGGTTCTGCAATCTGCAGCGTTTTGCAGCCGGCGAGGACGCGGTGCTTGTCTCGTCGGTGGAAGATGCCTGGGGGACCATGGCGCTGGTTGAGGCCGCATACAGATCGAGTGCCTCGCCGGCCACGCCCATCGAAGGAAGGCCGGCATGAGCGAACAGGTAATCCATTATGAAGACTATGAACTTGGGCATGTGCGCATCACTTCCGGGCGGACGATCACCGAGACGGATTTCGTTGTCCATGCCGGGCACACGGGCGATTTCTTCCCGCACCACATGGATGCGGAGTTTGCCAAATCCTTGCCCGGCGGCCAGCGCATCGCCCATGGCACCATGGTCTTCTCGATCGGCATCGGCCTGACCGCGACGCTGATCAATCCGGTAGCGTTTTCCTACGGCTACGACCGGCTGCGCTTCATCCGGCCGGTCCATATCGGCGACACGATCAAGACAAGGGTGATGATCACGCAGAAGACCGACGATCCCAAGCGCAAGGACATGGGCCGCGTCGTCGAGCGTTGCGAGGTCATCAACCAGCGCGGGGAGACGGTGCTGGCCGCTGATCACATCCTTCTCGTCGAGCGCAAGACACCTGCATGAAATCGCTGTCGCTCAAGGGCATGACGTGGAGCCATCCGCGCGGCTACGACCCGCTCGCGGCCTGTTCGCGCGAATGGGAGAAGATGACCGGCGTCGCCATCGAATGGGACAAGCGCTCGCTACAGGACTTCGAGTCGTTTCCGGTGGAAGAACTCGCGCGCCAATACGATCTCATCATCATCGATCATCCGCATGTCGGGGAGGTTGTCAGCAAGGGCTGCCTGCATCCGCTCGACGTGCCGGAGCGGGAGAGCGAGTGCGAGGCGCTCGCAGCGCGCTCGGTCGGGCAGTCGTGGAACAGCTATTGCTACGCGGGCCGCCAATGGGCGCTGCCTGTCGACACGGCAACGCAGGTGCAGGCGTATGTGCCGTCGCGCCTCGCCGCGCCGTGCAGCGACTGGGAGGGCGATCATGGCGCTGGCCCGCGCAGGGGCGGGTGGCGCTGCCGCTGCGCCCGCCGCATTCGCTGATGAGCGTCTTTTCGCTGGCGGCGCATCTTGGATCGCCCTGCGCGGTGGATGCCGCGCCGCTCATCAATAAGGCAACGGCGGAGAAGGTCTACGATCTGCTGCTGGCGCTTGCAGATTGCATCGACCCGCGCTGCATGGAGATGGATCCCATCGCGGTTTTCGAGGCTATGGCGCAGCCGGAATCGAAGCATCGCCTGCGTACCGCTGATCTACGGTTATGTGAGCTATGCCCGTGATGGTTTCCGCGCCGAACGCATCGGCTTTGCCGACTTGCCCGTGATCGGCGGGCGGCCTCCTTCAGGCTCGGCGCTCGGCGGTACCGGCCTTGCGGTATCGGCCTTCAGCCGGCACAGGCAGGAAGCGGAAGATTTCGCCTTCTGGGTGGCCAGTGGCCCCGTGCAGGAAGGCCTCTACGCCGACAATGGCGGACAGCCTGGGCATGCCGATGCCTGGGAGAGCGATACGGTGAACCGGCCCGTGCACGACTTCTACCGCGCGACGCGCGCGCACGCTGGAAGGCGCCTGGGTTCGTCCGCGCCATGCCGGCTACATGGATTTCCAGCAATCGGCCTCCGAGCACGTCAACGACTGCCTTAAGAACCGCAGCGGTGCGCAGCGTTTCGCAGATGGGCTCAACACGCTATTCCAGGACAGCTTCACGCGCGGATAGCGCATCAACAAAGGAAAGAAGACATGGCGTATTCGCTAAACGGAAAGACGGTCCTTGCCACGGCGGCGGGGCAGGGCATCGGCAGGGCGACGGCGCTTGCCTTCGCGGCGCAAGGAGCAAAGGTCGTCGCGACCGACATCAACGAGAAGGCGCTGCAGTCGCTGGGCGGCGAGAAGAACATCGTCACGCGCCAGCTCGACGTTCTCGACACCAAGGCGGTGAACGCACTGGCGGCGGAAATCGGGCCGGTCGACGTGCTGTTCAACTGCGCCGGCTTCGTGCATGCCGGCAGCATCCTCGACAGCAGCGACGATGATTTCGACTTCGCGGTCGATCTCAATGTCCGCTCGATGGTGCGCACCATCAAGGCGGTGCTGCCGGGAATGATCGAGCGCGGCGGCGGGGCAATCGTCAACATCGCGTCGGTGGCGTCGTCGATCAAGGGCGTGCCGAACCGCTTCGTCTACACGGTCACCAAGGCGGCGGTGCTGGGCCTCACCAAGTCGGTCGCGGCCGACTATGTGACGCAAGGGCATCCGCTGCAACGCGATCTGCCCGGGAACGGTTGAAAGCCCTTCGCTGGACGACCGGCTGCGCGCGCAGGGAGACTATGAAGCGGCGCGCAAGGCCTTCATCGCCCGCCAGCCGATGGGCCGGCTCGGCAAGCCGGAGGAGATCGCCGACCTTGCGGTCTATCTGGCGACAGCGCCGAGTTCACCACCGGGCAAGCGCACATCATCGATGGCGGCTGGACGGTCTGACGCTCAGAAGAACAGCCACGTCACCAGCGGCGAAGCTCGGCACCAGGATGCCGCACGACCAAAGCATGTAGCCGAAGAAGCTGGGCATCTTCACGCCCTGCTCCTCGGCGATCGCCTTGACCATGAAGTTCGGCGCGTTGCCGATATAGGTGTTGGCGCCCATGAAGACGGCGCCCGCCGAAATCGCCGTCAGCGTCAACGCGAACTCGCCCATCAACTTCACCGGATCGCCGCCCGCCGTGTTGAAGAAGACGAGGTAGGTGGGCGCATTGTCGAGGAAGCTGGACAGTATGCCGGTCAGCCAGAAATAGGCGGCCGGAACGGGCTGGCCGTCGGGACCGGTAACGAGGTCGACGACGGCGGCGAGCGAGCCGTTGCTTCCCGCCTTGAGGATCGCGATTGCCGGAATGATGGTGATGAAGATGCCGGCGAACAGCTTGGCGACTTCGAGGATCGGCCCCCAGGTGAAACCGTTGCCCTGCCGGATGCGGGCCGGCGTCACTTTCCACGACACGAAAGCGATCAGCAACAGCGTGATGTCGCGCATCAGGTTCTGCAGTTCCACGTCGATGTGGTTGATGGTGAAGTGGATGCCGGGTTTCCAGATGCCGCTGACCAGCACCGCCAACAATATGGCGCCGAGCAGGGCGACGTTGATCCAGCCTTCGATGCCGAGCCGGCTGTCGGGAGTGGGGTCCGGCTTGGGCGGGTAATCCGTGTCGATACGGAAAAGCCAGCTGTCGAGCACGAAAAACACCGCAAGCACGATTGCCGTGACCACCAGCATGGGCAGGAACAGGTGGACCGTCGGCCAGAAGAAGCTGACGCCTTTCAGGAAGCCGAGGAACAGCGGCGGGTCGCCCAAGCGGGGTCAGCGAACCGCCGATATTGGCGACGAGGAAGATGAAGAAGACAATGACATGGGCGTTGTGGCGGCGCGCATCATTGGCGCGGATGACCGGGCGAATGAGCAGCATAGCCGCGCCGGTCGTGCCGGTGATGCTGGCAATGCCCGTGCCGATGCCCAGCATTGCGGTGTTGAGGCCGGGCGAGCCGTGGAGGTTTCCCTTCACCAGCACGCCGCCTGCGACCGTGAACAGGGCGAACAGCAGGATCAGGAACGGAATGTATTCCAGCAGCACGGTGTGCATCAGCTCGTACACGGTGAGCGAAAATCCGTACGTGGCGACCGCCGGCAGCAGGAAAAGCAGCGCCCAGCCGGCGCTGATCTTGCCGTAGTGGTGATGCCAGAGCGCGGGCGCTGCCAGCGGCAGGACGGCGATGGACAAAAGCAGCCCGGCGAAGGGGATCGCCCAGTGCAGGCCGAGGGCGGATCCGTCCAGCGACTGGCCTTCCACGGCGGCGAACGCTGGGCTTGCGGCCGCCAGAAATGCGGCGGACATGATGGCGGCTGTCGCGGAGCGGGGCACGAAGCGCATTCGAATGCTTTCTGGATTACGCGAAGGTTCACTTTTGGCCGGGGAGTGTTTCTGCCATAGATGTACAATTGGTAGCCAGTAAGGCCATGAGAGGGCTTGACACCGATCAAGGCGCTATTCCGCTTACCCTGCCAAAAAGGCCCGGAAAAGCCATGCAAGGACGAGTTCGTGAACAAGCCCGTTGACCGCCAGGAACGGCTGGACATCGAATCCATCATCGGCCCCGCGGGCTCGCGGAGCAAAAACGCCGGAGCGCGGCGCTGGCTGGTCTGGCTGGCGGTGCTTGCGCTGTTGGCGATTGGCGCATGGTACGCCCTTGGCGGCGGGGGCAGCGGCAACGGCATCACCTATTCGACGCAGCCGGTCACCGAGGGGCGTCTCGTCGTCAACGTGACGGCGACGGGTTCGATCCAGCCGACCAAGAAGGTCGACGTGTCCAGCGAACTATCGGGTACCGTGCGCGATGTCTTTGTCGACTACAATTCGCCTGTAAGCGCAGGACAAAAGCTTGCCGAGCTGGATACGGACAAGCTCGCGGCGCTGGTCGGGAGCTCGCGCGCCAAGGTCGCCGCGGCAGAGGCGCGGGTGGCGGACGCGCAGGCCACGGTCCTGGAAAAGCAGCAGGAACTCGAGCGCAAGAAGACGCTCGCCGGAAAGAACATATCCTCCGGCCAGGAACTCGAACTTGCCGAGGCGCAGCATGCGCGCGCCGTTGCGGCGCTTGCCAGCGCGAGGGCCGATGTCGGCGTCGCGCAGGCCGATCTCAAGCTCAACGAAACGAACCTTGCCAAGTCCGTCATCTACTCCCCGATCGGCGGCGTCGTCCTCGTGCGCAATGTCGATCCGGGACAGACGGTGGCTTCCTCGTTCCAGACGCCGGTGCTGTTTTCCATCGCGGAAGACTTGCGCCAGATGGAATTGCAGGTCGATGTTGACGAGGCCGATGTGGGGCAGGTGCAGCCTGGCCAGAAGGCGGCATTCACTGTCGATGCGTTTCCAGACCGCCGCTTCCCCGCTTCCATCCGCGACATTCGCTATGCCGCCGAGACGATCCAGGGCGTCGTGACCTACAAGGCGCTTCTGGAAATCGACAACAAGGAACTGCTTCTTGCGGCCGGGCATGACCGCGACCGCCGAGATCGAGGTGATCGACATCGCGCAGACGCGTGCTGATCCCGAACGCTGCGCTGCGCTATTCGCCGCCCGACACCAACGCGCCGAAGGTAAGCTTCCTGCGCCGGATGCTTCCCGGGCCGCCGCAGTTCCGGCCGGCCAGCACGATCGGCGAAAGCGGGCCGAACCGGACGGTGTGGGTGCTGGAGAACGGCGTTCCGCAACCCTTGAAGGTCATCATCGGCCCGAGCGACGGCACGCACACGCAGATGCGTGAAGGCCCATTGAAGCCGGGCCAGGAAATCATCACCGACCAGACCGGCGGCGAGTGACAGGCTTGCAGCGATGAACGGCAATCCGATCATCGAGTTCAAGGCGTGTGACCAAGACCTTCGGCACGGGGGTCGCGGCGGTCAATGCCCTGGCTGGCGTCGACCTTGCCATCTTCGAAGGCGAGTTCGTCGCGATCATGGGCCCGTCCGGCTCCGGCAAATCGACGGCGATGAACATCATCGGCTGCCTCGACACGCCGACGCGCGGGCATCATTTCTTCCAGGGCGTGGAGGTCGGCAGCCTTGGCCGCAACGAGCGCGCGCTGGTGCGGCGCCACCTGCTCGGCTTCGTGTTCCAGGGCTTCAATCTGCTTCCGCGCACGACCGCCGCTCGAGAATGTCGAACTGCCGCTGATCTATCGCGGGATGGGCACAGCCGAACGGCGCGAGCTGGCGGCGGATGCCCTGCGGCGCGTCGGCTTGTCGGGCCGTGAAAGCCACACCGCTGCGGAACTGTCCGGTGGCCAGCAGCAACGCGTGGCCATCGCGCGGGCAATCGTCACCAACCCGGCGGTACTTCTGGCGGACGAGCCGACCGGCAATCTCGACACCCGCACCAGCCTCGAGATCATGGAGCTGGTGACCGGCCTCAATGGCGCCTCGGCATGACCATCGTCATGGTGACGCATGAGAACGACATTGCCGCGCATGCGGGACGGATCATCCGTTTCGTCGACGGGCGCATCGACAGCGACGTCGCCAGTGAGCGAGCCGGCCTGATGCTGTTCGAAGTCGTCAAGCTTTCGCTCAAGGCAATCTGGCGCAACCGCCTGCGGTCTTTCCTGACGGTGCTCGGCATCGTCATCGGCGTCGGCGCGGTGATCGCGATGGTGACGATCGGCAATGGCACGACGAAGAAGATAACGGCGGACCTTGCACAAGCTGGGATCGAACCTCCTCTTCGTCAGCCCCGGCCAGTTCGGACCGGGCCGGGCAAGTTCCGACGCAAAGCCGTTCAACATGCGCGACGTGGAGGCAATGCGCGACCAGTTGTCCGGCGTGAAGGCGGTGGCGCCGATCGCGCAGAAATCGCTGACGATCGTGTCAGGTCCCGATAGCCGCGTGACGGTCGTGACCGGAACCGACAATGATTATTTCATCACGCAAGCCTGGGATCTGTCCGAAGGGCGGCAATTCCAGGAAAGCGAGATCCGCGGCGGCCGCGCTGCATGCGTCATCGGCGAGACCGTGCATGAGAAGCTCTTTGGCCGGGCCGGAGCGATCGGCCGCAGCATCCGCGTCGGAAAGGTCTCGTGCGAAGTGATCGGCGTGCTGGCGCCGAAAGGCCAGTCGAGTTTCGGCTCCGACCAGGACGATACGGTGATCATGCCGATCCGCACCTTTCACCGGCGCATCGCCGGCAACACCGATATAGCGCGCGTGCTTGTTTCGGCGCGCGACGGCGTGGAGACCGTGAAGGTGCAGGTCGACATCGAGCGGATGCTGCGCGAGCGGCGCAGCATAACCGCGGGCGAGGAAGACGATTTTTCCGTGCGCGACATGAAGCAGATCGTCCAGGCGACCGCCGGCGCCACGGCAATGCTGACGGGCCTTCTGGGCGCGGTGGCTGCGGTGAGCCTCCTCGTCGGCGGCATCGGCATCATGAACATCATGCTGGTGTCGGTGACGGAGCGCACGCGCGAAATCGGCATAAGGCTCGCCATCGGCGCGCTGGAGCGGCAGGTGCTGTCGCAATTCCTGGTGGAGGCCGTGGTGCTTTCGCTGTTCGGCGGCCTGATCGGCGTGTTGCTTGGGCTGGGCCTGGCCTTGGCCGCGACGAGCGGCATGAAGGTGCCGTTCGAAATCGATCCCGGGATCATCGCGATCGCGTTCGTGTTCTCGGCGCTGGTCGGAATCGTGTTCGGCTATTTCCCGGCACGGCGGGCAGCGCATCTCAATCCGATCGAGGCGTTGCGCCACGAATAGGCTTGGTCAAAGGGCCATGAAGCCGTGCGACAGGATGAGTTCGATCATCTCTTTCTTGGCTTCCAGGCGGTGGCGGCGGTGCAACTCGCGCGCCCTGTCGGCATCGCCGACTTCCATCGCCTGCAGGAGTTCGCGCTGGCGTGCAATCGAAGAATGCGGCGCGGGACGGATATGCAGGGTCAGCATGCGCGCGCGGTGGACCTGATCTGAATAGGTGGCGACGATGCTTTCAAGCCGCTTGTTTCCCGAAAGACTGGCCAGCTTGCGATGGAACATGTCGTCGGCCTGGGCCCAGCGAATGCGGTCGCCCTTTGAAATGGCATCTTCCATTTCGTCGACGCAATCGTTGAGCTCCTCGAGGTCCTCGCGCACCATGCCACGGCTTGCAACCTGCCATGCAGAAAGCGATTCGAGCTCTGTCAAAATGGCATAGATCTCTTCGAGATCGGTCGTGGAGACGGGCAGCACGCGGATGCCGCGGCGGGGCTTCACCTCGACGAGGCCCTGCCCTTCGAGGATGATGGCAGCTTCGCGGATCGGCGTGCGGGACATGCCCAACAGTTCGGCAAGTTCCGCCTCGAGATGGTTCGATCCGGGCAAGAGCTTGTTTGAAATCACCATTTCGCGCAGCTGCACGATCGCACGCTGTGTCTGCGAGAGATTTTCGTTGGCAATTTCCCGGTCAAGCATCGCAGTATCCGCCATGTTGATTCTCCATCCTTTTCCACACTCGCCCCCACGGCAAAGTGGATGGGGAGATCGAGCCCGCGGCGACAAATCGGCTCCGCGTGTTTTTTAGCGCATAAGCTATTAAAGCCAAATATGTTACTAATTCATTTATCTGACATTGCGAAATCACGCGCATTTTGTTCGTTTTTCGCGCTGGCGCCGGTCCAAGATGACGGCTACGCGTCCCTGCCGGGCATTCGCCGGCCTGCGGGGACCAATGGAAGAGTTCGACTACATCATCGCCGGTGCGGGAAGCGCCGGCTGCGTCATGGCCAACTTCCTGAGCGCGGACAGACGCAACCGCGTTCTGCTGCTGGAAGCGGGCGGCAGCGACCGCAAGCCGTGGGTGAAGCTGCCCATCGGCTACGGCATGGCGTTTTTCGACCCCAAGCTGAACTGGCGGCTGACAACGGAGCCTGATCCGGGCACGGGCGGGCGGGAATCGTACTGGCCGAGGGGCAAGGTCCTTGGCGGCTCCAGCTCCATCAACGCCATGGTCTATTGCCGCGGCCTGCCGGAAGACTATGACGACTGGCGCGAGGCAGGCAATCCCGGCTGGGGCTGGAGCGATCTGGAGCCGGTGTTCCGTTCGCTGGAGAGCCAGGCGCTGGAGGACGGCACGGTCCGCGGCAATGGCCCGTTGTGGGTTTCGCACCGCGCGCGGGAATATCATCCGGTGAAGCGGCATTTCATCGCCGCCGCGCGCGAAGCGGGCCTGCCGATGACGGACGACCCGAACGGCAGCGTCCCGGAGGGCGTGTGCGCCTACCAGATCAATACCCGAAACGGCTTGCGGTGGTCTTCGGCCGACGCCTTCCTGCGGCCGGCCATGCGCAGGCCCAACCTCACGGTGGTAACGGACGCGGAAGTGCGCAGGGTCGTTTTCGAAGGCAAGCGCGCGGCCGGCGTCGAGTACATGAAGGCCGGCAGGATTATTTCTGCCAAGGCGCGTGGGGAGGTGGTGCTAAGCGCCGGCGCGATCGGATCGCCCAAGTTGCTGCAGCTTTCCGGCATCGGGCCGGGGGCGCTGCTCCAGAAGAACGGCATTGCCGTGGTGAATGACAATGGCGCGGTCGGCGGCAATCTGCAGGATCATTTGGGCGTCAACTACTATTTCAAGGCGAAGGAGCCGACGCTCAACTCGGTGCTTGGCACTTGGCCGGGCCGCGTCCGCGCCGCTATCGAATTCGCGTTGTCGCGCAAGGGCGCGCTCAGCCTTTCGGTGAACCAGATGGGCGGTCTCGTGCGGTCTTCCCCCGGCAAGCCGCGGCCCGATGTGCAGCTCTACTTCAACCCGCTGAGCTATACGGTGGTGACCCGCGACGGCAGGCGGCGGCTGATGAAGCCCGATCCGTTTCCCGGTTTCATCATCGGGCACAATCCGTGCCGGCCGACCAGCACCGGGCGCATCGAGATCGCCTCTGCGGACCCGCACGCCGCGCCGAGAATCGCGCCCAATTACCTGACGACGCAAAAGGACATCGACGACGTCATCGCCAGCACAAGGCTGGTGGAGCGGCTGCGGCAAACCAGGGCCATGGGTGCATTGATCGGCGGCACCATGCAGTTCGATTGCGCGGGCAGGAGCGATGACGAGATCGTCGAGGACTTCCGCCAGCGCAGCGGCACGGTCTTTCACCCATGCGGAACCTGCCGGATGGCGCCGGAAGGCGAGGGCGGCGTGCTCGACACGGATCTTCGCGTGCGCGGCGTCGAGGGGTTGCGGGTGGTGGACGCATCGGCTTTCCCGAACATCACCTCCGGCAATACCAACGCGCCGTCGATCCTGCTTGCATACCGGGCGGGGCAGATCATGACCGGGCGCGCTTCGACCAGCGGCGGTGACTGAATACGGACTTGCCTCTGGACGGCGATTGCCGCGCATGCGAAACTGGTCCTACCAGATTTCGGGCGCCGCATTCGCCATTCGGGAGGACGATCATGAACGCCGCGACAGGAAAGGGAGCCGCGGTTCCCTTCGATACAAGCCGCCTCGACCGCTGCCTTGAACAGGCCGGGATCGACGCGCTGCTCATCACCTCCAAGCACAATGCGCAGTACCTGATGGGCGGGTACAAGTTCATCTTCTTCTCGGCGATGGATGCAATCGGGCACAGCCGCTACCTGCCTTTCGTGGTCTACGAGGCAGGGCGTCCGGACCACGCCTGCTATGTCGGCAACAAGATGGAAGGCGGCGAGCACGCCAACCGCCCGTTCTGGACCCCCGCACTGCACACTGCGACCTGGGGATCGCTCGATGCCGCGGCGCTGGCCGGCGAGCATGTGAAGAAGATCGGCAAGGACAAGGCCCGCATCGGCATCGAGCCGCAATTCCTTCCCGCCGACGCCTACGGCAAGCTGCGCGAAATGCTGCCCGGCGCCACATTCGTCGATGCGACGGGGGCGATGGAGAAGATGCGCGCGGTGAAGACCAAGGCCGAGCTCGACCAGCTTCGCACCGCTTCGGAGCTAATCACCGATTCCATGCAGGCGACGATAGCCTGGGCAAACGAGGGCTCCACCAAGCAGGAAATCATCGAGCAGTTGCGGCGCGAGGAAACCAATCGCGGGCTCGTCTTCGATTATTGCCTGCTGACGCTGGGCAGCAGCCACAACCGCGCCGCCTCGCCGCAGGCGTGGAAGCGCGGCGAGGTGCTGTCGATCGATTCTGGCGGGAACTATCATGGATACATCGGCGATCTGTGCCGCATGGGCGTGCTTGGCGAACCGGACAACGAACTCAAGGACCTTCTGGCGGAGATCGACGCCATCCAGCACGCGGCTTTCTCCAAGGTGCGTGCAGGCATGCTTGGCGGCGACATGATCGCCCACGCGGAAGCGGCGCTCAAGGCCAGTCCCAATGCCGCGTGCACGGATTTCTTTGCCCATGGCATGGGGCTGATCTCCCACGAAGCGCCGTTCCTGATGACCAACCATCCCGTGGCCTATGAGGGCACCGATGCGGCGCATCCGCTCGAGGCGGGCATGGTGCTATCCGTCGAGACGACCATGACGCATCCAAGCCGCGGCTTCATCAAGCTGGAGGACACGCTGGCGGTGACGGAGAGCGGCTACGAGATGTATGGCGAACGCGGGCGCGGCTGGAACATCTCGCACGGCTAGGCGCATTGCTTCAGGCGTTGTGTTTTGCCAGTTTTGTGTGATTAATCCGGTATGTTTTCCAAGGGATCCGTCCGTGGCGGATCCTCCATCGCCGGAGAAACCTGAATGCGGTCATTCATTCGTCCGTCGCTTCTTTTTGCCCTCGCCATTATCGTAACGCTCGGGCCGCAGGTCGCGTTTGCGCACACCGCCGAAGGCATCCAGGGAGGCTTCGTCAGCGGATTCTTCCATCCGATCCTTGGCTGGGACCATGTGGTCGCCATGGTCGCCGTCGGCCTTTGGGGAGCATTCCTTGGCGCACCGGCCATCTGGATCCTGCCGGTGGTGTTTCCGGTCGTCATGTCGTTCGGTGCAGCGCTAGGCATAGCGGGCGTGCCGCTGCCTGCCGTTGAAACCGGCATTGCCGCTTCCGCGCTGGTACTGGGCCTTTTGATCGCGTTTGCGGCAAGGCCGCCGCTATGGGTGGCCGGTGTCATCGTCGCGGCTTTCGCCATCTTCCACGGCTATGCCCACGGGGCGGAGCTGCCGCAGTCAGCCGATCCCTTCGCCTATGCAATCGGCTTCGTGCTGGCAACCGGGCTACTGCATCTGGTCGGCATCTCGTTCGGCCTGCTGGGCCGCTGGCCTGCGGGCAGGATGGCCGTACGGACGGCAGGCGGAGTGATTTCGCTGATCGGCGCGGGTTACCTGCTCGGCTTTGCATGATGGTGCGGGGCAACCGTCCGGTCCTCGCATTCATCGCGCTGATCGCGTTCACGCGTTACGCGCAAGCCCATGCCCCGATGCCCGGAATCTCCGGATTTTATGCGGGTATCCTGCATCCGCTGTCGACGCCGTTGCAAATCCTGGCGCTTGCGGCGGCGTCGGTCCTCCTGGGGCAAAGATGGCCGCAGCACAGCGCGGGCTGGCTTGGCACGTTCGCGCTCGCAGGCATTGCAGGCATTGTCTCCGGCCAGTTCGGCGTGCCGCCAATAGCCGCCAACATGGGGCTGCTCCTGGGTGCGGTATTCGCATCGCTGCTCGCCGCGGCATTTCCCGCAAGAGCAGCGCTGGCGGGGGCAGCCGCCGCCGCGATCGGCGGTTTTTTCATCGGACTGGCATCGACGCCGGACCAGGGCGATTTCTGGCCGACCGCGATCACGCTGGCGGGCGCCTATGTCGGCGCCAATATCACGCTGTTCTACCTGGCCTTCGCTTTGGGTTCGGCAAGGCAACGGTTCGACAGACCGTGGATGACAATCGGGTTCAGGATCGTATCCGCATGGATCGCGGCGGTGGCAATCATGATGTCTGCGCTTTATGTGGTGCAGACTGGTTCCCGCGTTCCGATCTGAGTTCGCGGCAGGCGCTCAAGGCGCTGCTTTTTCGATCCGGAAATCGGGCAGTTCGCGCAGCAGCCTCTCGGGACCGGCAGGCGAATAGACCACGAAAAGCTGCATCGGCCCGCCGCCGGTGTTGAGCGTCGAATGAAAACGGCTTTCCGGCACGAAGATCGTGCAGCCGGGCCCGACCTTCTGCGTTTGCGGGTTTGCCGTTCTCGTCCTCGACCATCTGCTCGCCATGGCCGGAAATCACGAAGATGATTTCCTCGGATCCGGGATGGTTGTGGCGGGTATGGCCCTGGCCCGGCGGCAGGTCGACCACGCCGCCGGAAAACGTCTTCGCGCCGTTCACCTCGGGCGCGACCGTGAGCGCAAGCCTGCCCCAGTCGAAGGCAAAGGCGTCGACATCCTTCGGGTAGACGAAATATCCGTGATTGCCCATGGGGCGGCTCCTCCTTCAGTTCTTCTTGATGGCAAGCTGCTTGAATTGCGCGGTCTGTTCGCGGATCGCTGCTTCGGCCGGCAGCCGCTCCATGGAACTTGCGCCGTAAAAGCCGTGGCAGACGCGGCAGTTCTCGAGAATGTAGCTGGCGTCCTCCGGCATCGAGATCGGGCCGCCATGGCAGAGGACGATGACGTCGTCGCGCACGGCGCGGCGCGGCATCGGCGATGGCGTCGATCTCGCCGACGCAGCTCGTCGAGCGTCTTGGCCGAGGTCGCGCCGATGGAGCCGCCGGTGGTGACGCCCATATGCGCGACGATGATGTCGGCGCCGGCCTTCGTCATCGCGACGGCCTCGTCGGGGTTGAAGACATAGGGCGTGGTCAGCAGGTCCATGCCTGCCGGCCAGCGCGATCATGTCGACCTCGAGGCCGTAGCCCATGCCGGTCTCCTCGAAGCTCTGGCGCATCGTGCCGTCGAAGAGGCCGATGGTCGGGAAGTTCTGCACGCCGGAAAAGCCCATGTCCTTGAGCTCGGCGAGGAAGCGCGGCATCAGCACGAAGGGATCGGTGCCGTTGACGCCGGCCAGCACCGGCGTGTGCTTGACCACCGGCAGCACCTCGACCGCCATCTCCTTCACGATCTCGTTGGCATTGCCATAGGCGAGCAGGCCGGCCGCCGAGCCGCGGCCGGCCATGCGGTAGCGCCCGGAATTGTAGATGATGATGAGGTCGATGCCGCCGGCCTCCTCGGACTTGGCCGAAAGGCCGGTGCCGGCGCCGCCGCCGATGATCGGCACGCCATCGGCGATCATCGTGCGGAACTTCGCGAGGATTTCGCTGCGGGCAATGGCGGGCATGTTCAGGCTCCGGAGATCTCGGTGAAGGCGGCGACGGCCGCCTCGGCAAATTCTGGGTCGTTGATGTGCAGGGGCAGGCGGATGATGCGCCGGCTTGTCGGTCTGCCGCAGCGTTTCTTCGAGGGCGGCAAACAGCGCCGCGTCGGCCTCCGGATCGAAGAAGGCGCCGCCTTCGATGTCGAGCGCCGAGACGCCCTTCTCCGGGATGAGGAAGCGGACCGGCCCGTCGCAGGCGTTGAGCTTCTCCGCGATCCATCTGCCGATCGCCGCGCTTTCGTCCGGCGTGGTGCGCATCAGCGTCACGTTCGGATTGTGGTCGTAGAACAGCCGGCCGCGATAGTGCTCGGGCATCGGTCGATGGCGCCCAGAAGTTGACCATGTCGAGCGCGCCGACGGAGCCGACCCAGGGAACGCGGGTGCGCGCGATCGCGCCGAAGCGGTCCGGCGTCGCCGGCAGCACGCCGCCGAACAGCAGGTCGCAGACCTCGGTGGTCGTGATGTCGATGACGCCCTCGAGCATGCCGCTGTCGACGAGCTTTTCCATCGTGCGCCCGCCGGTGCCGGTGGCGTGGAAGACCATGCAGTCGAACCGGTCGCGTCAGTCAGCGACGACTATGCGCGTGACGCAGGCAGTCGTGACGCCGAACATGGTGAGGCCGATGGAGGGCAGGTCCTGCCGTCTGCCGGGGCGGGTGCATCGCCATTGCGGCGATCGCCTGCGCGGCGTTGTGCAGGATGACGCGGCTGAGCGGTTGAGGCCGGCCATGTCGGTGACGGACGGCATCATGACGATGTCGGAGACGCCGACATAGGGGGCGACGTCGCCCGAGGCGAGCGTCGAGACCATCAGCTTGGGCAGGCCGAAGGGCAGTTCGCGCATGCCGGCGGTGATGATCGAGGTGCCGCCGCCGCCGCCGATGCCGACGATTCCGGCAATATCGTCGCGCGACGCGAGGAAGCGCGCGAAGGCAATCCCCATCGCCGCGACGGCCGTGCCGCGATCATCCGTTTCGAGGACCGCGCCTGCGCCTTGCGGATGAAAGGCAGCGACTTGCCTGGCCGAAACACCGCGGAGACGCGGGCCGGCTCGCGCGTGCCGACATCCACGGTGATAACCGTGGCCCCGGCATCGGCAAGCGCCCCTGCCAAATAGGCAAGTTCCTCGCCCTTGGTGTCGGCCGTGGCGACAGCGAAAATGCATTTCATGGTTTACCGCGGCCCGCTTTTGCGCTTGGGTTCCGTAGCAGGAAAAGTCATTTTTAGTACTCTAAACAAGGGTTCTGCCAGTCTGGCGGAAATGTCTCCATCTGGCTAGACCAGATTTTGCATAAGCTCGCCCGGATATGGCCGACAAACATTCGATAAACAGCATTTGTATGGCAATATCGGCAAGATGCTTGTCCGGATCGGGCTAAAGCCCTTGACGCTGGCTGTTGTTTGGTAATACCAGATTGGGGTTGACGGTCTTGCCGGGGCCGCCAATCGCAGTACCAAACGGGAGGAAGCAGGGAAGGCCGCCGAATCGGCACGTAGCGGACCTTCCGGTCGGCATTGAGCCGAACTGCCAGATCATTCTGGAATCCATGGGAGGATTACACATGCGCAGGAAACTAACCGGCTTGCTTGCCGGCCTTGCACTATCGCTTGCGGCGGGAACATCCGCGCTGGCGCAGGAACTCACCATCTTCTGGGCCGAGTGGGATCCGGCGAACTACCTGCAGGAACTCGTCAACGAATACGAGGCCGAAGACCGGCGTGAAGGTCACGGTCGAAACGACGCCGTGGTCCGACTTCCAGACCAAGGCCTTCACCGAGTTCAACGCCAAGGGCGACGCCTACGACATGGTCGTCGGCGACTCGCAGTGGCTTGGTGCGGCCTCGACGGGCGGTCACTATGTCGACCTGACCGACTTCTTCAACAAGCACAAGCTGAGCGAAGTCATGGCGCCGGCCACGGTGAAGTACTACGCCGAATATCCAGGCAACTCCGGCAAGTACTGGGCGATCCCGCTGAAGGCGACGCCGTCGGCTGGTCCTATCGCAAGGACTGGTTCGAGGACCCCAAGGAAATGGACGCCTTCAAGGCCAAGTACGGCTACGACCTCGCCGTACCCAAGAACTGGAAGGCGCTGCGCGACATCGCCGAGTTCTTCCACCGTCCGGACGAGAAGCGCTACGGCATCGCCATCTACACCGACAACTCCTATGACGCGCTGGTGATGGGCGTCGAGAACGCCATCTTCTCCTATGGCGGCGAACTTGGCGACTACGACGACCTACAAGGTCGACGGCATCATCAACTCCGACAAGGCGGTCGCCGCGCTCGAGGCCTACAAGGAGCTCTACAAGTTCACGCCTCCGGGCTGGGCCAAGACCTTCTTCGTGGAAAACAACCAGGCCATCACCGAAAGCCTGGCGGCAATGAGCATGAACTACTTCGCCTTCTTCCCGGCGCTGGTGAACGAGGCGACGCAACCCGAACGCCAAGAACACCGGCTTCTTCGCCAATCCGGCAGGCCCGGGCGGCGAACAGTTCGCGGCGCTCGGCGGCCAGGGCATCTCGATCGTCTCCTACTCGAAGAACCAGGAAGAATCGATGAAGTTCCTCGAATGGTTCATCAAGGACGACACGCAGAAGCGCTGGGCCGAACTGGGTGGCTACACCTGCCATGCCAAGGTGCTGGAGTCGCCGAGAGTTCCAGAATGCAACGCCGTACAACAAGGCCTTCTACGAGACCATGTTCAAGGTGAAGGACTTCTGGGCGGTGCCGGAATATGCCGAACTGCTGCAGCAGATGAACCAGCGCGTCTATCCGTCATGTGATCGGCGACGAGGGCACGGCCAAGGAAGCGCTCGACGCACTTGCCGCCGACTGGAAAGCGACCTTCAAGAAGTACGGCCGCGGCAAGTAAGTCGACCGCCTAATCGGGCAGGGGGCGGCGGCTCCCTGCCCACCTGGATTTCAGGCACTGCATTAGCAGGAGAAGCGGTTTGGCCACCGCAGTCATGACCACGCTGGATACCGCGTCGCGTGCCGCGGCAGCGCGGCATGAGCGATCTGACCATCCGCAACCTCTTCATCATCCCGACGATCCTTTTCCTGATCATCTTCAACATCTTCCCGCTGATCTATTCGCTCGGCTATTCGTTCACCGATTTCCGCGCCTCGACCAATGCGCCGGCGAATTTCGTCGGGCTGCAGAACTACCGCGAGCTGCTCAACGATCCGTTCATCTGGAACGAACTTCACGATCACCGCGAAATACGTCATCGTCTCGGTCACCGGACAGGTGATCGTCGGCTTCGGCCTGGCGATGCTGCTC
This sequence comes from uncultured Alphaproteobacteria bacterium, assembly GCA_963846345.1. GTDB lineage: Bacteria > Pseudomonadota > Alphaproteobacteria > Rhizobiales > Rhizobiaceae > BOKV01. The sequence goes on along the minus strand of CAWJVP010000022.1, from coordinate 103,974 downwards.
AACCGGGACATTCCGCTCAAGGGCCTGATCACCACGCTGCTGCTGCTGCCGATGATGCTGTCGATGGCGGTGGTCGGCCTGTTCTGGAAGCTGCTCTACGACCCGTCCTTCGGCATCATCAACTATGCGCTCGGCCTCGGCACCTTCGAATGGCTGTCCAATCCCGACATGGCGCTCTACGCCGTTGCGCTCACCGACATCTGGATGTGGTCGCCCTTCGTGATGCTGCTGTCGCTGGCCGGCCTGTCGGCCGTGCCCAAGCATCTTTACGAGGCGGCGGCGATCGACCGTGCCGGGCCGCTCTACACCTTCTTCCGCATCACGCTGCCGCTGGTCGCGCCGATCCTGCTGATCGCGATCATCTTCCGCACCATGGAGGCGTTCAAGACCTTCGACCTCGCCTACATCCTGACGAGCCAGCCGACGACCGAGATGATCTCGATCCGGCTCTACAAGATGGCGTTCCAGGAATGGCAGACCGGCCGGTCCTGCGCGCTCGCCTACATCGTGCTGATCATGGTGGTCGCGATCACCAACATCTACGTGAAGTACCTCAACAAGGTGAAGGAGCGCTGAGCATGGCTGCTGTCCGCACATCGCGGCGAAGTCGCGCTCAACCGGGTCGCCATCGTCGCGGTGCTCGTCGTCACGCTGATCTTCCTGGCGCCGATCTACTGGATCGCCTCGACCGCGTTCAAGCCGCGCAACCTTGCGACCACCGTGCCGCCGACGGTGTTCTTCCAGCCGGAGATCATCGCCATTCGTCAAGCTGTTCACCAAGCGCTCGCAGCTGCGCAAGCCGCCGACGCCGGAGGAATATGCGGCAGCGCCGTGGTGGGAGCGGCTGCGTCTATCGACGGCGGCGAAAAGGTGCGTGCGCTCGGGCAAGGGCGAGGTGCAGCTGTCGGGCTATCCCAACCGCTTCATGAACAGCCTGATCGTGGCGATCACCTCGACCATCCTTGCCGTCGGCATGGGAACGCTCACCGCCTACGGCTTCTCGCGGTTCAAGGTGAAGGGGGAGGACGACCTGCTCTTCTTCATCCTGTCGACGCGCATGCTGCCGCCGGTGGTGGTGGCGATCCCGATGTTCCTGATGTACCGCGTGGTCGGCCTCAACGACACGCATCTGGGGCCTGATCATCCTCTACACCGCCTTCAACCTGTCCTTCTCGGTCTGGCTGATGAAGGGCTTCATCGACGAAATTCCGAAGGAGTACGAGGAAGCGGCGCTGGTCGACGGCTACACGCGCATGCAGGCCTTCTTCAAGATCGTGCTGCCGGAGGCGGCGACCGGCATCGCCGCGACGGCCGTGTTCTGCTTCATCACCGCCTGGAACGAATATGCCTTCGCGCTGATCATGACCAACCGGCGCGCCCAGACCGCGCCGCCCTTCATTCCCAGCCAGATCGGCTCGGGCCTGCCGGACTGGACCGTGATCGCCGCCGGCACCTTCCTGTTCCTGCTGCCGGTGGCGATCTTCACCTTCCTGCTGCGCAACCACCTGCTGCGCGGCATGTCGTTCGGAGCGATCCGCAAATGAGCCTTCAGGCAGATGAACCAGAAATATCTCGCGCCCGGCGTCGCAGGCGCTGATGATCCTCGGCATCATCGCGCTGTGCCAGCCGTGGAACCTGTTCCTGCACCGCTACGGCGTGACGATCATCCTCGATCGGGCCTGGTCGGCTTCATGGTCACCTCGAAGATCGCGCCCGAAGCGGAAGCAGATCATGGGGCGGGCCAGTGACGCAGATCGAACTTCGCGGCATCGAGAAGTTTTTCGGCGACGTCCAGGTCATCAAGAACCTGAACCTCGACGATCGCCGACAACGAGTTCATCGTCATGCTCGGCCAGTCCGGCTGCGGCAAGACGACGACGCTGCGCGCGATTGCCGGGCTGGAGACCATCGACAACGGCGACATCCTGATCGACGGCAAGCGCGGTGCAGGACATCAAGGCGGCCGACCGCGACATCGCCTTCGTGTTCCAGTCCTTCTCGCTCTATCCGCACATGACGGTCTACGAGAACATCGCCTTTCCGCTTGCGCGCGGTGCGCCAGACGCCGCTCCGAGATCGACGCCGCGGTCAAGCGCATGGCCGAAGTGCTGCAGATCGGCAAGCTCTTGGGCAAGCAGGCCCTCCGCGCTTTCGGGCGGCGACATGCAGCGCGTCGCCATCGGCCGGGCGCTGGTGCGCAGTCCCAAGGCGCTGCTGATGGACGAGCCGATCGGTGCGCTCGACGCCAAGCTGCGCGAGGAGATGCGGGCCGAGATCAAGCGGCTGCATCTCGAGCAGGGATCGACCACGATCTACGTCACCCATGACCAGGTCGAGGCGATGTCGCTGGCCGACCGCATCGTCATCATGCACGAGGGCGTGCTGCAGCAGGTCGGCACGCCGGACGAGGTCTACACCTATCCGGCGAACCTCTTCGTCGCGCAGTTCGTCGGCAGCCCGGTGATGAACATCGCGCGACGTTGCCGTCAGCGCGAACGGAAAGTCGGCGAAGGTGCAGACTCAAGGACCATGCCGAAGGGTTCGCCTTCCCGAAGCGAGCTTGCCAACCGGCTCGACTCGGCCGGCGGCAAGGCCGGACAACTGGCGCTCGGCATCCGGCCCGAAGGCGTGCATCGTCTCGCGCGAGAAGCAGAAGGGCTTCATGCCGGTGGAGGCGCATATCATCGAGCCGCTCGGCTCGCACGACATCGTCGATCTCAAGATCGGTTCGCAGTTCCTGCGCGCGCGCACCCGCAGCGGCTTTGTGGCAGAAGCCGGGCGACATGGTGCATGTGCGCATCGACCCGGCGCAGGCGCATTTCTTCGACCGCCAAGTCCGGCAATTCACTGGGGATCAGGCTCTAGATGGCTCAGATCGAACTGCGCAACATCACCAAGAAGTTCGGCAACCACACCGCGCTTCGCGATCTCGACCTCGACGTTGCCGATGGCGAGTTCTTCGTGCTGCTCGGGCCAGACCGGCGCCGGCAAGACGACGACGCTTCGGCTGGTCGCCGGGCTCGAGAAGCCGACGGCCGGGCAGATCCTGATCGACGGCGTCGATGTCGGCGACTGGGGCGCGGCGGAGCGCGACGTGGCGCTGGTGCTGCAGCAATACTCGCTCTATCCGCGCTACACGGTGCGGCAGAACCTCGAGTTTCCGCTGAAGTCGAAGATCCGCCGGCTCGCCGCAGCCGAGATCGACAGCCGCGTGGCCAAGCGTGGCGAAGACGCTGCAGATCGAGCATCTGCTGGACCGCAAGACCGACCGGCTTTCCGGCGGCGAGATGCAGCGCGTTTCCATCGGCCGCGCCATCGTCCGCGAGCCGCGCGTCTTCCTGATGGACGAACCGCTGTCGGCGCTCGACGCCAAGCTGCGCGAGGCGCTGCGGACGGAACTCAAGAACCTGCAGATGGAACTCGGCGCGACGTTCCTGTTCGTCACGCACGACCAGATCGAGGCCATGTCGATGGGCGACAAGATCGGCGTGCTGAACCAGGGACAGCCTTGTGCAGGTCGGCACGCCGCAGGAAATCTACAACAACCCGCGCAACACGTTCGTGGCCCGCGCGGTCGGCTCGCCGCCGATGAACCTTGTCCATGGCGAACTCGTCGGCGGCAAGGCCGTGATCGCGCCGAAGGACTTCGAGCTTCCCTATGCCGGCATTGCCAAGGCGGAAAAGGGCAGGGCGCTGACCTTCGGCATCCGGCCGGAAGACCTGCAGCTCGCAGAGCGGTGCGCCGGTCGAAGCCCGGGTGCACGACGTCGAGAACCACGGTGTCGACAAGATCGTGACGCTGCGCGTCGGCGACCTCATGCTGCACGCAACCGCGCCGGCACAGATGAAGCTCGGCATCGACGACACGGTGCGGTTCGGCTGGGATCCGGCCAGGGTGGTGCTGTTCGACCGGGCGACAGGCATCAGCCTGCGCCACGCGGCCTGATCAGCGTTGCGGGAAGCGCTCGCGATAGCGCGGAACCGCGTCCGGGTTGCAAAGATTCACGGGCAGGCTGCCTTCGAGACACGCGCACGGCCTCGGCGGCCGCGCCGGTTCCCATGCGCATCATGCTGTCGCGCGTGATGCCTGCCATGTGCGGCGTCACGATCACGTTGTCGAACGTGAAGAAGGGATGGTCCGCCGGCAGCGGCTGCGTCGAAAAGACATCGAGCGCCGCCCCGCCGATCCGGCCTTCCCGAAGCGCATCGACGAGTGCCTCCTCGTCCAAGACCGGCCCGCGCGCGACATTGATGACCAGGGCGCCGGGTTTCATGCGTGCGATGCGGTCGCGGCTCATCAGGCCGGTGGTCTGCGGCGTCAGCGGGCAGCACAGCACGACGATGTCCGACTTTGCGCGACGAGATCATCGAGGCCGGCAAAGCGCGCGCCCTGCGGGCAGGCTCTCGCGCCTGCGGCTGTTGGCGATCACGTCCATGCCGAAGCCGCCATTGGCAATCTTGAAGATCGCGTGGCCGAGATTGCCCATGCCGACAATGCCCATGGTCAGGCCGGACAGATCCGACAAATGGTAGGAGTGCTCGCGCGCGACATTCCATCCCTGCACTGCGCAGGTCGCGGTCGACGATGCGGAAGCGGCGCAGCAAGGCAATCGCGGTAAAGATCACATGCTCGGCGACCGTGACGGCATTGGCGCCGGGCACATTGGCGACGAGCACGCCTGCCGCCGTCGCTTCGGGAATGGGAATCATGTCGAGCCCCGCGCCATGGCGGATCGCGGCGCGAAGCTTGCTGGCGCGTCGTAGATTGTCGGCGGCAAGGGCGCGCGCACGATGATGATGTCGGCTGCCGCCGCTTCCCGGTTCAGCGTCTGCGCGATCGGTCGCGGTGGCGATCCGCAGATCGCCCAGCCGCTCTCCAGCAGTGCGGCGGCCTTGGGATGCAGCGGATGCGTGGAAAGGATGAGCGGCAAGGCTCAGCCTTTCGCGATCGCCGGGTCGGCCCGGCTTTCGTCATTCGCCGGCGTTCGCCGAGCAGGCCCTTCCAGTAGCTCTCGACGCCTTGCAGATGCGCGCTCATCAATGCCTGCGCGAGGTTGCCGTCGCGGCGCACCAGCGCATCGAAGATCTGCAAGTGCTCGGCATGCGAACGGCGGTTGCGCTCCGGGTCCTTGAAATAGATCGGCAGGCGCGCTTCGCCCATGACGTAATAGGCCGAGCAGACCTTGTGGAAGACGCTGTTCTGCGTGGCGCGCACGATCTCGAGATGAAAGTCGCGGTCCTCCGCAGCCAGGCCCTCGCCGGCGGCAATGCGCTCTTCCGATGCCTTCAGGATTTCGCGCAAGCCGCTCGAAGTTTTCCTCTGTCGCGCGCGAGCAGGCGAGTTCGGCCGCCTTGATCTCGTGGATCTTGCGCAGCTCGACCGCTTCGTAGAGCAGCACCGGGTCAAGCGGCACGCCGGCCTTGGCGAACAGGGCCAGCGCCTCGACGCCCGCTTGCGTGGTGGTGAGATAGATGCCGGACTTTGCCCGCCGCTTGACGATGCTCATTGCCTCGAGAATCGCCAGCGCTTCGCGGATCTGGCCGCGGCTCACATTGAAATGCTCGGCGAGTTCGCGTTCCGACGGAGTCCGCCCGTCCTGGGCGCTCGGAGAAGGCGTACAGGTAGGCCGCCAGATCCTGCAGAAGGTTGTTGTCCTTCATCCGTCCATTTTTTTCGCGTGCGCCTTGAGAAAACGTTCGTTGATCGTGAAGCCGAGACCCGGTCTGTCGGGTATCGCGATCATGCCGTCGCGTGCTTCGATCGTTTCCTCGACAAGGTCGTGGATCATCGGGTTGGCGCCCAGCGAATACTCGATCACGAAGCTTGCGGGCGAGGCCGCGATTACATGCAAGCCGGCGAAGAAACAAGGGGCGCCTGCCCATAGGTGCGGCGCAAAGCGCAGGTTGAACGCGCTGGCGATCGCACCGATCCGCATCGACTCGGTGATGCCGCCGCAGAAGGCCGGATCGGGCTGGAAGATGTCGGCGCCTGCGCAGCATCGCAAGGTCGCGAAAGGCAAAGCGCGTCGCCTCCGATTCGCCCGTGGCGATGGGAATGCTGCCGGCGGCGCGGACCTCGGCCATGCCGGGCTTGTCGTCTGCGATCACCGGCTCCTCGAACCAGGCAAGGTCGCAATCCTCGACAAGTCGCATGAAGCGCTTGGCGCCCGCGACGGTATAGGTGCCGTGGGCGTCGACCATCAGTTCGACATCGGGGCCGAGCGCCTTTCGCGCCGCCTTGACGCGGGCCGCGGAGACATGCGGCGCACCGTCCATGATGCCGACGCGCATCTTCACCGACTTGAAGCCGCCCGACGCGATGTAGGACTGGAGCTGTTCGCCGATCTTGTCGGCTGCCGCCCAGCCGCCGGACGCATAAGCAGGCATCCGGTCGGCCTTCTTGCCGCCCAGAAGCCGCCAGACCGGCTGGCCGAGCGACTTGCCCAGGATGTCCCAGAGGGCGATGTCGACCGCGCTGATGGCCGCAACCGACATGGCCGCGGCGGGATAGCTCGGGCATGGCATGGCCGCCGGCCGACGCCTTTTCCTGGCGCACGCCGTTGTAGAGCATTTCCCAGATCACGGAGATGTTCGACGGATCGAGGCCGATGAGCTTGGGGCCGATCTCGTGGTTGAGCATGTGGACGAGGGCGGCGTAGTTTCCGGCACTGCCGGCGGCATTCTTGCCCTCGCCCCAACCGACAAGCCCGTCATCGGTCTCGATGCGCAAAATGGCGGCGTCGAAGGTGCGTGAGCTGGCCAAAGTCGCTGCGGTGCTGGCGACTTGCCTCGATCGGTATTTGAACCCACCATGCCTGTACGGTCTTGATGCGCATCTTGATCCCCGGTCCTGCCGGCGGCGCCGGCAGGCTTTCCTGGCTGCGCCGCGCCTACTTGATCAGCGGCAGCAGCGTGTCCGCCGTGATGCGCATCTGGTCCGAATAGAACTTCTCGGTCAAAAGGCTCGAGCCGTGATCCTGGATGAACTTGAGCTGCTCGGGCGGAATGTCCACCGGGTTGCGCTCGACCATCTCGGGGTACTTGGCCGCCGGCGTGCGGTCGACCGGAGCGACGAACTCGTTGGTCAACGCGCCGTCATAGCCGATCTCCTTCAGCGTGCCGACGATCTTCTTCCAGTCGAGCTGGCCAAGGCCGGCGGCGAAGCGGTTGTTGTCGGCAACGTGGAAATCGAAGAGGCGCTTTCCGGCGAGCCGGATCGCGTCGTACATGTCTTCTTCCTCGATGTTGAGGTGGAAGGCGTCGAGGCACACGCCGCATTCAGGGCTGACCGCATCAGCCAGCGCCAGCGCCTGTGCGGCGCGGTTGAAGAAATAGGTCTCGAAACGGTTCAGCGGCTCGACCGCGATGCGAACGCCCTTCTTCTTGGCGTGATGGAAGCATTCGCGCGTGGCGTCAACGACCCACTTCCATTCTTCCTCTTCGCGTGCCGTCGGGAACGACCTTGCCGACCGTGGCGGGCACAAGGGTGATGATCTCGCCATCGAGTTCGCTCACCATGGTGATGACGCTCTTGACGTAGTCGACGGAACGGGCGCGCTGGCCTTCGTCCTTGGCGGCAAGGTTGCGCTCGCCCAGCGTGAGGGTGACGGCGCCCCAGCAGCGGATGCCGTGCTCCTTCAGGAGCGCGCGCGTTTCCGTCGACCTTGTACTGGGCCGGTTCGCCGGAAATCTCGATGCTTTCATAACCGAATTTCTTGATGCGCCGCAGCGTGGTCTCCAACGGCTCGGCCCGCATCCAATTATGCGTCGAAAGATGCATGTTAACTCCTCCCGCAGTAATGCTCGCCCGCATCTGGTTCGACCAATTAAGGGCTGAATGACCTCTATCTGAAAATCCCTTGATGCGCAAGAAGTTGCCGGCGGGCAACGGAGAAAGCATTTTAAATAATTGTTATAATTGGATTTATTTCTTGTTTACAGGGCGTTTTTCAGCTTTTCGGACGAAGCGATGGGATATCGGGTTGGTAATACCAGAGGTGGCGCCGGCACCATGCTCGTTGCTCCCGGACGCAATTGCGGAACCGAGGGGGCAGGTTCGCCGTTACCCATGGACAATGGCCTGTGGGGCCGCGGAAAGGAGCTACGGATGAACTGGAACCGAATTGAAGGAAACTGGGAACAATTCAAGGGCAAGGTGCAATCGCAGTGGGGCAAGCTGTCCGGCGATGACATCGAGCGCGTAAAGGGCGATCGCCGCCAGCTCGCCGGCATCATCCAGGAGCGCTACGGGCTTGCCCAGGACGAGGCCGACCGTCAGATCGACGACTGGCTTGGCCGGGTCTGAAAATTTTTTTTGAAACACGCGGAACCTTCCTCACGGAAGTCCGTTCTTGGCTGCAGACTGCCATTTCTCCCGCCACCCGCTATGGACATGGCAGTTTGTGCGCGGCTTCGCCCCCCAAGGCCGCGCATGAAACCGGCACCAGCCCTTTCGGGCTGATGCCGGTTTTTTATTGCGCAGTATCCAAACCGCAAATCAGGGAATCGGGAACAGCAGGCGGTACTTCGTGCCCTTCGCGCCGATCTCGTAACTGGCCTCGCCGTTGAGCGAGGCCGGCACGATCCTCTCCAGAACGGTGGTGCCGAACCGTTTCTCGCCCACCGGACGGCTGCCATGGGATCCGTAATCCTCTTCCCAGCCGATTTCGAATATCTGCGGACCGCCGTTGACGCTTCCGCGGGAGGTGCAGCTTACCTTGACCGAGCCATCGACGTGGGAAAGCGCCCCGTGGCTGGTCGAATTGACGATCAGTTCGTGCAACGCCAATCCGACATGGGTGGCGCCATTGGGCGAAAGCAGGAGGTCGGTTCCGGCCATCTCGATACGAGGATCTTTTTCGTCGACATAGCGGGCAAACTGGCGGGCGGCGAGTTCGAAAAACCGCGCGCCGTTCCAGTTGGAATTGGTCACCAGGTCCTGGGCCGATGAAAGCGCGGCTATGCGCCCGCGGAACTTGGCGAGGAAGGTCTCCTGGTTCTCGCTCTGGCGCGCGGTCTGCGCAGCGATGCCCTGGACGATCGCCAGCAGGTTCTTCGAGCGGTGGCTGAGTTCGAGCAGCAAGGCCTTGAGCGTATCCTCGCGCTTTCTCTCCGGCGTCAAATCGACCACCGTCAGGAGAATGGCGTATCGGGAATTGCCCAGGCGATACCGCTGCAGGGTAATCTGGCATGCGCAGAACTGGCTGTTGGTGCTGCGGATGAGTTCTATGGTGGACTTGGCGCCGTCCGCCATGACCTGGGATTCGACTTCAGCCAGGCGTGGCGCCCAATCTTCTCCGAACAACGCCTCGTCGGAAGCTTCGACCGCAATCAAGGCAGGCAGGTAGGCCGGCATACCCGACAGGTACATGTACCTGCCGTTGGTATCCTTCAGCGCAACGCCAACTCTTGCGCTTTGCAACGCCGACAACAACAAGGGTGCGATGGCCCCCTCAGTCCCCTGCAAGGAATTTTCTTTCATGGCGTGTACGGCGCCTACGCCAGATTTAAGTTTCTCGCCGCGCAGCGTATTGCCGATTGACGCCGCGGCGGCGTCGGGATGTCCTGCGAAATTCATGCACGCCTGAACGCTGCCGCCAAAAGCGAAATGATCAGAAGCGCAAGGAAAACGAAGAACAGGATCTGCGCAATTCCGGCGGACGCGCCAGCAATACCGGTGAATCCCAACGCTCCGGCGACCAACGCGATGACCAGAAACACGAGCGCATAGTACAGCATGGGGTGTTCTCCAAATGTTGCCTCATTCGTGAACGCCCCAGTCCTGAAACTGTTCCCCCGGCATCACGCGGCGACCGAATCCGCCTCGTTGAAGAATAGCGCCTGACTTATCAGTGCCTTCACCATGTCCGGGTTGAACGGCTTGCTGACAAGGAATGCAGGCTCCGGCCGATCCCCGGTGAGCAGTCTTTCCGGGAATGCGGTGATGAATATGACCGGCACCGAGCTCGTCTTCAGGATGTCGTTCACGGCATCGATGCCCGAGCTTCCGTCAGCCAGCTGGATATCCGCCAGCACCATGCCCGGATTGCTGCTTTCGAACAGGCGAACCGCCTCCGTGCGCGTGCGGGCGATGCCGGTCACGCGGTGGCCCAGCGTCTCGACGATGTGTTCGATATCCATGGCAATGAGAGGCTCGTCCTCGATGATGAGAATGCTCGTCGCCACCTGGCTGGAGATTTCCCGCGAGGCTTCATCAAGCAATTCGCGAATCCTCTGGTTGTCGACGTCCAGGATTTCGGCAGCTTCAGGCGGCTCGAAACCCTCGACTGAAACGAGGATGAACGCCTGCCGCGCCCTGGGGGGAAGATGCAGGAGGTTGCGCGCCGCCCGCTGCTCCCAGGCGAAAGGAGAGGTGGTTTCGCCAATGTTGAGCGAAATGGAACCGAAGAGACGCGCGAAAAGTTTATAGAGCGATATCCGGTCGTTCGAACCATCGGGAAATACTGAAACATCCGCGATCAATGCTTCAAGAACGGCGGCGACATAAGCGTCTCCGGAAGTTTGCGAGCCGGTCACGGCCCGCGCGAAACGGCGTAGATACGGAAGATGTGGCGCAATGCGCGCTGCGATAGACATTAAATGCGCTCCCTTGCCAAAGGCATCCCACTGACAGAAGTAATAACTTCATCGCCGAGAAAAAGTTGCCGATGTGTGGAACTTTTTTTATGGCACCGCGTTTCCGTGCAAATCGAGCCCAATAATGAGCGACAAGAAGATGCGATCCGAAATCACCGGCCACCATTCTGGTGAGATGTCCGCGCGCCCCGATCCCAACCGGATCATCAGCCAGAAGCTGAGGGCGCTCTACAACTCCGTTGAACAGGAAGGCATACCGGATCGCTTCGTCAGCCTGCTGGAACAACTCGACGACGCCGAACGGCGCCAAAAGAAAGCGGAAACAGGAAATGACTGACGCCAAGGCGGCTGCGGATACCTTCAAGAGGGATTTGCTGGCTGTTCTACCCAATCTTCGGGCGTTCGCGGTCTCGTTATGCGGAAACCCCGATCGCGCCGACGACCTGGTGCAAGATGCAATCCTCAAGGCGTGGGGTGCGCAGGCAAATTTCCAGCCCGGCTCCAACATCAAGGCCTGGATCTTCACCATCCTGCGCAACGAATTCTACAGCCAGATGCGCAAGCGGGGCCGCGAGGTGCAGGACACCGACGGTCACTTCACCGCGAACATGGCAGTGCACCCGGCGCAATACGGCATGCTGGACCTGCAGGATTTCTCCAGGGCGCTGAACGACCTGCCGGAAGACCAGCGCGAGGCGCTTCTGCTCGTGGGGGCAGCCGGCTTTGCCTATGAGGAAGCAGCCGACATCTGCAAATGCCGGGTCGGCACCATCAAGAGCCGGGTGAGCCGCGCACGCAAGCGCCTTCAAGAGGTGCTGGGAGTCGAGGGCGAGGGTGAATTCGGGCCGGACGATTCTTCTGCGCCGGTCACTATGCGGGCATTTGTTCGTTAGGGCGACAACGCGAATGGCTGGCAATTTCGCGCCTGGCCAACTTGACCAGCCTTTCGGGATTATAGGGCTTTACCAGAACTGGAATGGCTTCATGACCGGCAATGCCATGCCGCGCCTCATCACAGACCGTGCCGATCAGCACGCGAGTGCCGGCGGCGATCGCGGAGCGGACGATTTCGAGCCTGTCCGCATGCCATGGGCACAGGTCGATCACCATGAGATCGGGCGGTTCCACGCGGAGGATTTCGGCGATTGCAGCGCTGTCGAAGGGCCGGCGGCGAACGACAATCCCAAGCGCCCGCTCCAACGTCGCGGCGGTATCGAACGCAATGATGCTGTCGTCCTCCACGACAAGGACAACGCAATCGGGTTGTTTCATTCGGGCAGGCCTTTCTGTGACTGCCATGACAAACACCGATACGGAAGCGGCGTCATTTAAAAATGACACAAGCGGCACCGTTGGGGAAAATTGAGTCCAATGCCCGCCACATGCCCTGCCATGCATGCGTGCTGCGGGGACTGGAAAAGTTTCGCGACTTTACGCCACGCGAACTCGACTTCATTTCCAGTTTCAAGGTGAATGAGCTGCACCTGCCGCCGGGTTCGACCATCCTGGAAGAGCAGCGGCACAGCGCCCACCTCTACACGGTACTGGGCGGTTGGGCCTTCCGGTACAAACTCCTCGAAGACGGACGGCGGCAGATCCTCAATTTCGTGCTGCCGGGCGATCTCCTGGGATTGCAAGGCTCCCTGATGGGCGAAATGCAGCATTCGGTAGAGGCACTGACGGCGGTGCGGCTATGCGTTTTCGAGCGCGAGAGACTGTCTGAGTTATACCGGCAGTTTCCGTCACTTGCCTTCGACATCACCTGGCTGGCGGCGCGCGAGGAACGCATGCTGGACGAGCATCTGCTGAGCGTCGGGCGCCGTTCCGCGATCGAGCGGGCGGCGTATCTGCTGGTCTTTCTGTTTGACCGCGCGCGTTCCCTGCAAACCGCGGACACCGGCCGGATCCTGTTGCCGATTTCGCAGCAACATGTGGCAGACACGCTGGGGCTGTCGATCGTCCACACCAACAAGACGCTGCGCAAGCTTGCGGAACGGGGCCTCATCCGTTGGCAAGGTCGCGCCTGCGACGTCCTGGACGAACAGGGTCTGCGTACCATTTCGGCCTGGCATGACACCGCGTCCATGAACCGTCCCTTCATCTGAGGATCGCAGAACAATGCGCTTTGCAGCGATTCTCAACCGGGACGGGGGAACCTTGAAAACCACCGACATCGGGATTTACGGCGAACATCTTCGCGAAGCATTCTCGCGCAATGGCCACGAACTGGATGTCGTGGCGACGCCGGGCGACCGGCTGATCGCCAACCTGCGCGATGCGTTCCGGGCGGAGCGGCTCGATGGGGTCATTGTCGGGGGTGGCGATGGCTCGGTCTCGGCTGCCGCCTCGCTGGCGATAGAGTTTGACCGCATGCTGGGCATCATCCCGGCAGGGACAATGAACCTTTATGCGCGATCGCTGAAAGTCCCGCTGGAAATCAACGAGGCCGCGGAAAGTCTCGCGGCGGGCCGGCCGGGCTTGAGCGACATAGGCACCGCGAACGGCGAAGTCTTCCTGCACCAGTTCTCGGTCGGGCTGCACCCGCGCGTGATCCGACAGCGCAACCGGTTCAGCTTTGCCAGCCGGATGGGCAAGATCGGCGCGTCAATGCTGGCGGCGATCGACGCGATCCGCCAGCCGGTTTCGTTTCCGGTTCGAAATCGAGTTCAAGGGGCGCGTCCTCGAGGGAGTGGCCACCTCCGTGGCGGTCTCCAACAACCCGTATGGCGAGGGCCATCTGCCCTATGCGGACAGGGTGGACCAAGGCAGGCTGGGGCTCTACTTCGTGAAGGGGCCGCTGAGTTCCGGCGCGCAGGCCAGGCTGCTCGCGGACCTGACACTCGGTACCTGGCGCAGCAATCCCGACCTGCAAGAGTTCAGCTGCGAAAGCGTAGAGTTGCATTTCCCCAAACTGCGCCGCGACGCGCTGGCCGTTATGGATGGCGAACTGCTGCCGCTACCGCGAGACGTCAAGCTCAAGATTCACCCGGGCGCGCTGAAAGTCTGGCTTCCCGGATCGCCTGCAACCTAATCGGTGCGTACCACGCCACCGCCCTCGGGCACGTCGATCTGCGAACCCGGACCCCATGCGAAAAGAGCGACCGCAGCTACGGCAGCCAGGATCATCGACAGCACAAGGACCAGCGTCTGGGCGCGTATCCGCACGCCCTGACGCGCTTCACGTGGTGTCAGGACCGGGGTGCCATCTTCCTTGTGTTCCATGGTCATGTTCCTTCTTGTCGCCGGACCGGTCGGGCAAATGAAAAAGACCGGGCGTTTGCCCGGTCTCCTTCACGGCTGGCATGCACGTTACGGGGCCATCAGGACCGTGTTGTTTCGATCGTTCTGGTAGGCCTCCTGCGAGTACTGCGACTGCTGTTCAAGCTGCGCCTGCGTGAACGGCGTGAAAACGACGATGTTTCCGTTCGCATCCTGCATGAAGTCGATGTTCTGCATCGCAATGGCGACTTCCTTTTCGCCAATGCCGAGGAAACCGCCGACATCGACGACAAAGGCATCAACCTTGCCGTCCTGCGTCATCAGCACGTCGGAGATCTCGCCGATGTCCTCGTTGTTTGCGCCATAGACGCGTTTGCCCTGCAGGTCCTCGGCGCGCATCGCCGTCATGTCAAGCGGCTGCATGGCATTGCGGTCCGGCATTGCGCCTGCGGCCTGGTTCTGCGTTGCAGGCTGCTCTGCTGCAGTCTGGTTCTGGGTGGTTACCTGGTTCTGGTTGTCTACCGTAGCCGTGTCGTCAGCGGCGGTCTGCTGACGGGTCTGTACGCCCTGGTTCTGCGCGGTTTCAGGTTCGGTCGGCGACCTGTCAAAAGAGGGGGCTGCTTCCAGTTCCTCCTTCGTGGCCTCGACGATGAACCAGCGCTCGCCGTCGCGGTCCACCCAGCTCACCTGGCTGAAATCCACGGCGACGTCCTTTTCGCCGATGCCGAGGAAGCCGCCAACGCCGATGATCACTGCTTCGGCGCTGCCGTTGGGGGCAATCACAACGTCATTCACGTCGCCGATGCGCTCTGCATCGTCGCCGGCGCTGCCATATACGCCCTTGCCGATCAGCGAAGAGGCAAGGATTTCACCCTGGCCCGCGGTGAAGTAGCCCTGGTCCGTGACATTGCGCTGATACTGGCTTTCACGGTTGATCAGGCGTCCAGGCTGGGTCGCCTGGCCGTCCTGCGGCTGCTCCATCTGCGGCTGCTGGGTCTGGTTCTGGGTTTCCTGGGCAAAGGCGCCGGTGCTGAGCAAGGCTGCCAATGCGGTCGTTGTCAGAAGCGTTCGAATCATCAGTTCATCTCCTTGATTGTCCGGCCGGGAGGCCGGGACATCCGGTCGCTCGCGCCATGGAGCCCGGTTTGTTATGCAGTTGTCTGGCTAGTGCCGTTCCACAACGGTTGAAGGCGCAATTTCGTTCCGGCGGAGGTTTCGCGAAAAAGGCCCTGCCAGCGGGCAGGGCCTTGAAATGTCGAGGCTTTCACTCAAAGAACATCGAAAAGCCAAAGCAGGATGATAACCGGGATCGGGATGCCGATCAGCCAAAGCAGAATTCCCTTCATGAGACGCAATCTCCTTTCACACCCTGCCCATCAAGATCAGGATGACGAGTATCACCAGGATTACTCCCAGGATTCCGGAGGGGCCGTATCCCCAGCTCCTCGAATGGGGCCATGACGGTATCGCGCCCAGCAGCAGCAGCACGACGACGATTATCAAGATGGTGGTCAGGCTCATCGCAATTGCCTCCAATCGTTACCCGGCGGCAACGCAAGGCGGCGTCTTTGGTTCCGCAACGTTCAACCATTGACCGAAAAGGTGACGTTCGCGCGCTCGCCCATGTCGGGCTCCTTGCCTGTAACGTTCGATGCCAGCACTTCCCACCCGAAACGAACCGCACTGCCGGTCGAGGCCCAGATCGCGGCATCCTCCGGCGTGAAGACGAGCAGGGTCAGGTCGGGATCGTCCTTGCCGTCGAACCAGGCGCCTGAAACCGGATTCCAGAAACGGTCGACATGTTCGGGCGAATCCGACAGCGCGAGCGTCCCGCGAATGCAGGCGTGGTAGTCGTGATCCTTGCTGATGAGGCACAGATGCACCTGTGGCCGGGCCCGCGCCGCCTTGGCGATGTCGGTCGTGCGGCGGGTGAAGAACCAGATCCGCTCCTCGTCACGGGCAGCATTGGGTGACATCGGTTGCATGTGCTCATGTCCGCCACTGCCGAGCATCACGGCATTCACCGATTCCAGCATGTCCCAGAGCTGGCCCTTGGGATCGGTCCGGGTTTGCTCAAGATCCGACATTCGTGCCTCCTTGCCGTTGGTCCGGGGCGAAACGGGCAGGCAGGCAAACAGTTCCAGCCCGTCACACGCCGAAGACGACCACGATCGCGAAACAGGTCGCCACGCCGACCAGTATGTTCATCGGCACCCCGATCCGGACGAAATCGGAAAAGCGGTAGTTTCCCGCGGTGTAGACGATCGTGTTGGTCTGGTAGCCGATGGGGGTGGCGAAGCTGGCGCTGGCGCCGAACATCAACGCCACCAGCAGCGGGCGCGCGTCCATTCCAAG
The DNA here is from genome assembly GCA_963846345.1 of uncultured Alphaproteobacteria bacterium. GTDB lineage: Bacteria > Pseudomonadota > Alphaproteobacteria > Rhizobiales > Rhizobiaceae > BOKV01. The sequence goes on along the minus strand of CAWJVP010000022.1, from coordinate 87,804 downwards.
CTGGTCTCCCATCGAAATCGCTACCGGCGTCAGGATTACGGCCACGGCGTTGTTGGACACGGCTTCAGTGAGTATCGATGCGAGGGCGTAAAGCGCGAAGATTGCCAGGATCGGCGACTGGTCTGCGAGAAAGGGCAGGATCAGCGACACGACGAGTTCGGCCGCGCCGGTGTTCTCAAGTCCCTTGCCAACCATCAGCATCGCAAAGATGAGCACGAGCAGATCGCCGCTGAGTGCGTCCCAGGCATCGGCGGCATCGATGCCTCGCAAGGCGAGCAGGATGGCTACGCCGATGATGCCGAGACCGGCGATGGGCATCACGCCCAGCGTTGCAAGTATCACGACCCCTGCAAGGGTGCCGATTGCCAGGATCGCCTTTTCCCGCCTGAACGGCTTGGCGAGGCGCGTTTCCGAAAGGATGATCCCCGTATCGGAGGACAGCGCGTCGAGATCGCCGCGGCGCGCTTCCACCCAGATGCGGTCGCCCGGCCTCAGCCGCGTGTTCGCCAAGTCCGGACCGGCCAGATGCCGGAACCGGCTGATGCCGATTGCGCGCAGGGGGACGCGCGACATGAACCTTGCCTGCGCCAGCGAGTTGTCGATGTCGCGGCTGTTCGGGCCGACCGTGAGGCGCAGGGTTTCGAGGCCCTCCTTGCCCGGGTCACGGATGGAAAAGCCCAGGGCCGCGCCCTTCAGCGTCGCCATGGTAGCCAGTTCCTCCTGCGTCGCCCTGAAAACCACGACATCTCCCGCCGCACACTGCACGTCCACCTCGTCATGCGCCAGTTTCGCGCCCTTGCGGAACACACCGACGATATTGACGCCGCGCGGCAGGAAGGCGTTGTGGGTTGCGTAGTCCTTGCCGAGATTGGGAAAGTCCGGGCCGATCGCTACTTCCGACAGGATGTCGGGGCGGGTGGTTGCCGCTTGCCGTTCCCCTTCGCCTCCCGGCAGCAGGCGCTTTCCGGCCAAGGCAAGCCAGGCCAGACCGGTGACCGCAGCGACGATACCCACGGGCGTTATCTCGAATATGCCGAATGGCGGCTGGCCTTGCTCGCGCGCAATGCCATCGACGAGGAGATTGGTGGAGGTGCCGAGCAGCGTACATGTTCCGCCCAGGATTGCCGCATAAGACAGCGGGATCAACAACTTGCGGTTGGCGATGCCAATGGCGGCCGCAAGGCTCGCCATCAACGGGAGCATGATGATCACGACCGGGGTGGTATTGACGAATGCGGACAGGGCAAGGGTTCCGCCCAGGATGGCCGTGACAGCCAGTTGCGGGCGGCCCTGCGCGAGCGCCATGATCCAGGCGGTCAGTGCCTCCAGGACGCCGGTGCGCACCAGTGCGGCGGAAATGACCAGCATGGCGCCGATCGTCACGACAGCACTGTTCGAGAACACGCCGATGGCATCCTCGGTATCGATGAAACCCAAAACGAGGGAAGCTGCGGCGGCTATCGTCGCGATCGCAGAGGCCGGCAGCACCTCCCGGATGAACGCCGCGAACATCGCAGCCACGACTATCAGGCTGGCGACCGCCTGGTGCGCCTCGAGAAACGCCTCGATCTGGGAAAAATCCATGTCTGTGCCGGTTGCCACGCGCGCATAATGGGTTTCAACGCGCAAACCGGTATTCTGTTCCCGCCGTTTGACCCCGGTGCTTGCATTTTGTCGCACTTGGTATATTAGCAATTGATAATATATGAATGTGTGCGGGTTGGACCGGAGGCAAATCGAAATGAAACTGCTCATCCTTGCGACTGTTGCCGCCGCTTTGGCGTCGGTTGCGCCGGCCAGCGCGGAAAACCTAGCGATTGCGCCCGTCGAGATCACCGAGTGGAAGGCCGTGTATGGCCGGGTGGAAGCACGCGACACGGTGCCGGCAAGGGCCCGGATCGGCGGCACTGTCATCGAACTCCTTGTGAGTGAGGGCGACACGGTCAAGGCCGGACAGCAGATCGCGTCCGTCAACGATGAAAAGATAGCTTTCCAGATCGCCGCCATCGACGCGCAGATGCGCGCCACGCAATCGCGGCTCGAAACTGCCCAGGCGGATTTCGACCGGACAGAGGCGCTGGTCAAGCGCGGCGTCGCCACGGTGCAAAGGCTCGACCAGTTGCAGGCAGAGGTCTCGGTGGCGCGCAACGGACTGGCCTCGCTGGAGGCACAGCGTTCCGTCGTCGTGAAGCAGGGCGAGGAGGGAGCGGTTCTGGCGCCGGTCGAGGGGCGGGTGCTTTCCGTCCCCGTCACGCGCGGTGCGGTCGTCCTGGGCGGCGAAGTGATCGCCACCATCGGCGGCGGCGGCTTTTTCCTGCGCCTGTCCATACCCGAGCGCCATGCTTCCATGCTCAAGGACGGCGCGGCGCTGCGCATCACCTCGGGCGGGACCGAGCATGAAGGCCGGCTCGCAAAGATCTATCCGCAGATCACCAATGGCAGGGTGACTGCCGATGTCGAGGTCGAGGGCCTCGATACCGCCTATGTCGATGCGCGGCTGCTCGTTGAGGTGCCGGTCGGCACGCGGCAGGCGCTGCTCGCGCCAAAGGGCGCGGTGATCACCCGCGCCGGCATCGATTTCGTCACGGTCGAAAGCGGCGGGGGCGAAGTTGAACGCGCGGTCGTGACCGGCAAGGCGATAAATCGTGACGGCATCGAATACATCGAAATCCTGACCGGCCTTTCGGCCGGAGACATGCTGGTTGTGCGATGAGCGCCGAACATTCCCGCGAAGGCGTTCCTGAAACCAACAAGTCGCCGGTCAGTCTCGGCCTGGCCGGCGGCTTGACGCGAGCATTCATTGCTTCCCCGCTCACGCCGCTGTTCCTGATCGCGGCCTTTGCCTTCGGCCTGCTGGCGCTGATGACGCTTCCGCGCGAGGAAGAGCCGCAGATTTCCGTTCCCATGGTGGACATTCATGTCCGCGCCGACGGCCTTAAGGCCGACGATGCGGTCAAGCTGATCACCGAGCCGCTAGAGACCATCGTAAAGGGCATTGACGGCGTCGAGCATGTCTACTCGCAGTCTTCCGACGACCGGGTGATGGTCACGGCGCGCTTTCTTGTCGGCACCTCGGCGGATGCGGCAATCCTGCGCGTTCATGAGAAGGTCCGCGCCAACATGGACCGCATTCCGACCGGCGTACCGGAGCCGCAGATCGTCGGGCGCGGCATCGACGATGTCGCCATAGTATCGCTGACGCTGGCGCCGACACCGGAGGCCGCCGACCGCATCACCGCCAACGACCTGACGCGGATCGCGCGGGAATTGCGGGCGGAGATCGCCAAGATCGAGGATGTTGGCCTGACCTATCTCGTTGGCGAGGCGAGCGAGGCCATCCGCATCGCGCCGAAGCCCGAAAGGCTTGCGCTCTACGGCGTCACGCTCCAGCAGCTCGCCGGCAAGGTGATGGGCGCCAACCGCGCCTTCCCGGCAGGCATGGTGCGCGATGGCGGGCAGCAGATCAGCCTGGTTGCGGGCGAGACGCTGCAGACCCCGGATGAGATCGGCAATCTCCTGCTGACCACGCGCGACGGCCGGCCGGTCTATGTTCGCGACGTCGCCGATATCGAGTTCGTTCCCGATACCAGCGACCACATGGTGGCAACCGTGGTGAACGGCGAAAACGGGCCGGTGCGCATGCCCTCCGTGACGCTGGCGATCGCCAAGCGCGCCGGGTCCAACGCCGTGACCGTGGCGGAAGAGATCCTGCACCGCACGCACACGCTGGAAGGCACGCTTATCCCCGAGGAAATTACGGTCGAGGTGACGCGCGACTATGGCGAGACGGCCAACGAAAAGGCCAATGAGCTGCTGTTCCACCTGGCTCTCGCGACCATTTCGATCATTGCACTGGTGTGGCTTGCGATCGGCTGGCGCGAGGCTCTCGTCGTCGCGATCGTCATTCCTGTCACGATCCTGCTGACGCTCTTTGCGTCGCGCGTCATGGGCTATACGCTCAACCGGGTCTCGCTGTTCGCGCTTATCTTTTCGATCGGCATCCTGGTGGACGACGCAATCGTCGTCATCGAGAACATCGCCCGACACTGGGGCATGGGCGACCGGCGTGACCGCAAGACCGCAGCGATCGAGGCGGTGGCAGAGGTCGGCAACCCGACGATCGTCGCGACGCTCACCGTCGTTGCGGCGCTCCTGCCGATGCTGTTCGTGTCGGGAATGATGGGGCCGTACATGAGCCCGATCCCCGCCAACGCCTCAGCCGCGATGATCTTTTCCTTCTTCGTTGCCGTGATGGTCACGCCATGGCTGATGATGAAGATAGCCGGCAATGCGCCCGTTCATCACGACGATGGCGCGGCGCATGGCGGAAGGCTCGGCGCGATGTACGCCGCGGTTGCGCGGCCGATCCTCGCCAGCAAGGGAAGGAGCTGGCTGTTCCTCATCGCTGTCGGCATCCTGACGCTCGGCTCGCTCGTGCTGTTCTACACCAAGGACGTCACGGTCAAGCTGCTGCCCTTCGACAACAAGTCCGAGCTTTCCGTCGTCATCGACCTCCCTGAGGGCTCGTCGGTCGAGGCGACTGACGCGGTGGCGCAGGCCATTGCGCGAAACGTGCTCGAACTGCCCGAGGTAAAGAGCACGCAGACCCATGCGGGAACGGCGTCTCCGTTCAACTTCAACGGTCTGGTGCGGCACTATTATCTGCGCGCCTCGCCGGAGATGGGCGATGTCGCAATCAACCTCCTGCCGAAAACCGAGCGTGCCCGCTCCAGCCATGAAATCGCGCTGGAGATCCGAGAGCGGCTGAAGGGGCTCGATCTTCCGCAAGGCGCCAGCTTCAAGGTCATCGAGCCGCCGCCAGGACCGCCGGTGATGGCGACGCTGCTTGCCGAAATCTACGGCCCGGACGCGCCCACGCGCCGCGCCGTGGCTGACCGGGTCGAGGCGGCGTTCCGCTCGGTTCCCTTCGTTGTCGACATCGACAATTCCTACGGCGTGCCGGCCAGACGCATGCGCGCTGCGCTGTCGACCGACGACATCGAGTTCTTCCGCGTCGAGGAAAGCGATGCCTTCGACACGCTCGCCATCCTCAATGGCGGCATGACGGTCGGCTATTCGCACCGCGGCGAAGGCAGGCAGCCGATACCGATCCGGGTGGAAAGGCCGAAAGGCGAAAAGACGCTGGACGAGCATTTCCTGACGACGCCGATCCCGGCCAATGTCCTGCCGGGTGACCGCGGCGTGGTCGAGCTTGGCGATGTGGTGAGGCTGAGAGAAGAGCAGGCGTCCTTCCCCGTGTTCAGGCACAATGGCCGCGCAGCGGAGATGGTGATCGCCGAGCTTGCCGGAGACTTCGAGGCCCCGCTCTACGGTTTGCTCGCGGTTCAGGAAGCGCTGGACAAGCAGGACTGGACGGGCCTTGAAAAGCCGGTGATCTCGCTCAACGGGCAGCCGGAGGACGAGAGCAAGCCGGTCCTTTTGTGGGACGGCGAGTGGGAGGTTACCTGGGTCACCTTCCGCGACATGGGCGCTGCCTTCATCGTCGCGCTGCTTGGCATCTACATCCTCGTCGTGGCGCAGTTCGGCTCGTTCAAGGTGCCGCTCGTCATCCTGACACCGATCCCGCTGACCTTCATCGGCATCCTTGGCGGGCACTGGCTGTTCGGAGCGCCGTTCACCGCCACCTCGATGATCGGCTTCATCGCGCTGGCCGGCATCATCGTGCGCAATTCGATCCTGCTGGTCGACTTCATCCGCCACGAGCCGCGCGGGGCGGACACGCCGTTCAGCGACGTGCTGATCAAGGCGGGTTCCGTGCGCTTCAAGCCGATCCTGCTGACGGCGCTGGCCGCCATGATCGGCGCGGCGGTGATCCTCACCGACCCAATTTTTCAGGGATTGGCGATTTCGCTGCTGTTCGGGCTCGCGTCATCGACGCTGCTGACAGTGCTGGTGATACCGGCGATCTACCGCGTGCTGAGAACCTGACGGGCGACCGTCAGGCTTTCTCGCGCACTCCGCAATACATCTGGTGCAGAGCGCCGATGATGGTGGATACGCCGCTGTGGGCGATGCTGTAAAAGATGGTGCGTCCGTCCCGGCGGGTCTTGACCAGCCGGTCGAAGCGCAGTCTCGCAAGTTGCTGCGAGACCGAGGCCTGCGGCATGTCCAGGATTTCCTCAAGCTCGGAAACCGACTTTTCGCCTTCGGACAGAAGGCAAAGGATCACGAGTCGAGTCTCGTGGGACAGGGCCTTCATCAGGTCGCTGGCCTGGCGGGCCTGCCGCATGAGTTCTGCCGTATCGGCGGGAGACAGGGTTTTTTCAAGAACCGTCATGGAAATCCATCATTGATCGGAACACGGGTCGCGTCACGGATACATATTACAATCGATGAATTAGTCTAGTACCGGTGCAATGCAATATCGCGAGCGCCAGGAAGGCTGCTCGCGACCGGTATGTCCGGATGCTCTCAATCGAGCTGATAGCCGGGGGTTGAACGCGACAGGGCGATTTCCTCCTCGTTCATGGATTCCGGAATCGCCTCGAACAGCGGCGTCGACATGTATCGCTCGCCGGTATCGGGCAGCATGCACAGGATGACCGACCCCGGCGCCGCCTTCTCGGCGATCCGCATGGAAACGGCGAAGGTGGAGCCGCCCGGAGACGCCGGTGAGGATGCCCTCCTTCTGGGCCAGCGCGATTGCCCATTTCATGCCGTCGGCTCCGGCGACCGGTATGAGCTCGTCATAGAAGTTCGCGTCGATCGCCTCCTGCAGCACCAGCGGTATGAAGTCCGGCGTCCAGCCCTGGATCGGATGCGGCTCGAACGCCGGATGGCTCGTGGCGGGCGCGCCGTCCGCCGTGCGCTCCTGCGCTATGCCGCTGCCGATCAATTGCGCGTTGGCGGGCTCGGACAGGACGATCTTCGTCTCCGGCCGCTCCTTGCGCAGCACGCGCCCGACGCCCGGTCACCGTGCCGCCGGTGCCGTAGCCGGTGACGAAGTAGTCGAGGCGCTCGCCCTTGAAATCGTTGATGATTTCGCGCGCGGTCGTGGCCTCGTGAATGTCGGCAGTTGGCCTCGGTCTCGAACTGGTGAGCGAGGAACCAGCCATTGGCCTCGGCAAGTTCGACCGCCTTGCGGTACATGCCGAAGCCCTTCTGCGCGCGCGGCGTCAGCACGACCTTGGCGCCGTACATGCGCATCAGCTTGCGCCGTTCGATCGAGAAGCTGTCGGCCATGGTGACGACCAGCGGATAGCCCTTCTGCGCGCAGACCATCGCAAGGCCGATGCCGGTATTGCCGCTGGTCGCCTCGACCACCGTCTGGCCGGGCTTGAGCCTGCCGTCGCGCTCGGCCGCCTCGATGATGCTGACCGCAAGCCGGTCCTTCACCGAGGCGGCCGGGATTGAAGAACTCGGCCTTGACGTAGATGCGCACATGGGCGGGCGCGAGGTGTGTTGAGCCGGATCGAGGGCGTGTCGCCCGACGGTGTCGACGATGCTGTCGTAAAGACGTCCGCGGCCATTGGTGGTGCGCGTTCCGGTTTTCATGCGTTCCTCCTTCTGGGTTTGTCCCCCGCAACTCGCTCGCCGCGCGAATTGAAATGACGGTACCATGCTTGATAGCCATCGGTTATGCTTTTCGACACATCGGAGCTGGAGAGCATGCCCGAGAAACGCATAGAGCGCAGGCTGGCGGCAATTCTTGCGGCCGACATCGCCGGCTATTCCCGCATGATGGGCGCCGACGAAGCCGGGACGCTCGGCTTGCTGAGGGAACTGCGGGCCAACGTTCTCGACCCGGCCGTGTCCTATCACCACGGGCGCCTTGTCAAGGTGATGGGCGATGGCGCGCTGGTCGAGTTTGCCAGTGTCGTGGATGCGGTCAATTGCGCAGTGGCAATCCAGGAGAGCCTTTCGGCCTTCAACGTCGAACGCGCCGGCAAGCCAGCCGATCACCGTGCGGATCGGCGTCAATCTCGGCGACGTCATCATCGAGGGCAAGGACATCTTCGGCGACGGCGTCAATGTCGCCGCGCGGCTGCAGCAGATCGCGGAACCGGGACAGGTGGTGCTGAGCGCGACGGCCTACGAACACAGCGCCTCGAAGGTGAAGACGCCAGTTTGCCGATGGCGGCGAACGCACTCTCAAGAACATCGCCAAGCCGGTGCGCATCTGGCGTTGGCCCGACATGGCGGGCGAGAACCCGAGGCACGGATACGCCGGTCGTGGCGTTGCCGGACAAGCCGTCCATCGCCGTGCTGCCGTTCGACAACATGTCCGGCGACCGCGAGCAGGAATACTTCGCCGACGGGGTGGTCGAGGCGATCACGGCCGCACTGTCGCGCATCCGCTCCTTCTTCGTGATCGCGCGCAACTCGGCGTTCACCTACAAGGGCAAGGCGAAGAACGTGCGCGAGATCGGCCGCGAACTGGGCGTTGCCTATCTGCTGGAAGGCTCGTTCCAGCGCGCCGGAGACCGCGTCCGCATCACGGTACAGCTCATCGAGACAGCGAGCGGCGCGCATCTGTGGGCCGAGAACGCTATGACGGCACGATCGAGGACATCTTCGACCTGCAGGACCGGATTACCGAACAGGTCGCGGGCGCCATGCAGCCATCGATCCGTCTGGCAGAAGTCGAGCGCGCGCGCCGCAAGCCGCCGCAGGAACTGGGCGCCTACGACTACACCATGCGGGCATTGCACCATGTGTGGATGCTTGAGAAATACGAGGCCGCCAAGGCGCTCGACCTGCTGGAGAAGGCGCTCGAAATCGATCCGGAATACCCGCTGGCGCTGGCGCTGGCGGCTTGGTGCTGGGCGCAGCGCGCGGTCTACAACTGGACAAACGACATTGCCGCCGCCAAGGCCAAGGCTCTTGAACTCGCCGAAAGGGCGGCGAACCTTTCGCATGACGATCCGCTGATCCTGGCCATTCTCGGCGCCGTCCACACGCTTCGGGCGCAATTTCGGAACGCGCAAGCGTGCTGCTCGAGCGGGCGATCCAGCTCGATCCCAATGCCGCCTGGGCGCTCAGCCGCCTGGGATGGCTTGAGGTCTATGCCGACAGGCCGCAATCGGCGCGGCCCTATTTCGAACGGTCTATCCGGCTCAGTCCGATGGATCCGATGAACTTCAACAATTATGTCGGCATTGCCAGTGCATGGCAGGTTGAGGGCGAGGACAATCTGGCGGCCGAATACTTCCTGCGCGCGCTTGTCGAGCGGCCGAGCGCCTACTGGATCCACCGCAATCTCGCACCGGCGCTGTTCGCGGTGGGCAGGGAGGAGGAGGCGAACAAATCGCTGGAGACGCTTCGATGGGCGTATCCGGAAATTTCCATCGCCAAGTTTCGCGAGGCGATGGTGTTTTCGCCGGCTGCTATCGACCGCATCGCCGGATGGCTGCGCAAGCTCGGCATTCCCGAGGACTAAGGCTCAGGCATTAGCCCCGGAAGCGGCGGTCTACCGAGGCGGGGCGTCCTTCGAGCGACAGTTCGCTCGCTGCCTTCGGACGGCGCGACCACAACCTTGCCGTTCGCCATCACCAGCAGCCTGCCGGCGCGCAGGCGGATCGCCTCGACCGGGTTGCCGGCGTCGAGCACCACGAGGCTGGCGCGTTGCAGCCCTTGGCAAGGCCGTAGCCCTCGCAGGCCCATGATCGCCGCGCTTTCGCCGGTCACCATGTCGAAGCAGCGGCGCATGTCGGCGGGGCTCGTCATCTGCGCCACATGCAGGCCCATGAAGGCGACGTCGAGCATGTCGGCGGTGCCGAGCGAATACCAGGGGTCGAGCACGCAATCCTGGCCGAAGCCGACGCGGATGCCGGCCTTCAGCATTTCCGGCACGCGGGTCATGCCGCGGCGCTTGGGATAGGTGTCGTGGCGGCCCTGCAGCGTGATGTTGATGAGCGGGTTGGGGATGGCGGCGACGCCTGCCTCGGCGATCAGCGGCAGCAGCTTGGAGACGTAGTAATTGTCCATGGAATGCATGGAGGTGAGGTGCGAGCCGGCCACGCGGCCCTGAAGGCCGAGGCGCTGCGTCTCGTAGGCCAGCTGCTCGATATGGCGCGACAGCGGATCGTCGGTCTCGTCGCAATGCATGTCGACCATCAGCCCGCGCGCGGCCGCGATCTCGCAAAGCTCGGTCACCGAGCGCGCGCCATCGGCCATGGTGCGCTCGAAATGCGGAATGCCGCCGACGACGTCGACGCCCATGTCGAGCGCGCGGATGGTGTTTTCGCGCGCGGTCGGGGCGCGGTAGAGCCCGTCCTGCGGGAAGGCGACGAGCTGCAGGTCGATGTAGGGCTGCGACCCGTTCGCTTCACCTCGAGCAGCGCCTCGACGCGCGAGCAGCCGGTCGTCGCAGATGTCGACATGGGTGCGGATGGCGAGCAGGCCCATCGACACGGCCCAGTCGCAATAGGCAAGCGCGCGCTCGACACCGCCTCATGCGTCAGCATCGGCTTCAGCTCGCCCCACAGCGCGATGCCTTCGAGCAGCGTGCCCGACGCGTTGATGCGCGGCAGGCCGTAGGAAAGCGTCGCGTCCATGTGGAAATGCGGATCGACGAAGGGCGGCGAGACGAGGCTGCCGGTGACGTCGATCGTCTCGCCGGCCTCGCGCCTCGATGCGCGGCTCGATCGCGGCGATCCGGCCGCCGGAGATGCGCGATGTCGGCGCGATTGGCCATCGGGCAGGATGCCGCCCTTGAGCAGGAGGTCGAAACTCATCGCTCGCCTTTCTGGTAGGGGATCATCAGCGCCTTGGGATAGGTCGCGCGGCGCGCCACGACGATGAGCGCCAGGATCGACAGCACATAGGGCATCATCAGGAAGACCTGGTAGGGCACGACGCCGCCGGTCACCTGCTGCAGGCGCACCTGATAGGCGTCGAAGGCGGCGAACAGGATCGCGCCGAGCAGCGCCTTGCCCGGCCGCCACGAGCCGAAGACGACGAGCGCGATGCAGATCCAGCCGCGGCCGTTGATCATCTCGAAGAAGAACGAGTTGAAGGCCGACATGGTGAGGAAGGCGCCGCCGATCGCCATCAGCGCCGAGCCGGCCATGACCGCGCCGATGCGCACGGCGGTGACGGAGATGCCCTGCGCCTCGACCGCCGCCGGGTTCTCGCCGGCGGCGCGCACGGCAAGGCCGAGCGGCGTGCGGTAGAGCACCCAGGCGAGCACGGCGACGCTGACGAAGGCGAGATAGGTCAGCGGCGTCTGGTTGAAGAGCGCCGGGCCGAGGAGCGGAATGTCCGACAGGCCGGGTATCGGCAGCGGCTGGAACGGCTCGATCTTCGGCGGCGAGGTCACTTCCGGCAGCGCGAGGCGGTAGGTGAAATAGGTGAGGCTGGTCGCGAGCAGCGTGATGCCGATGCCGGTGACATGCTGCGACAGGCCGAGCGGCACGGTGAGGAAGCCGTGCAGCAGCGCCGAAGGCGATGCCGACCAGCGCCGCGACGCATACGCCCAGTCCACAGATCGCCGCCGGCATAGACGGTGAACCAGCCGGCGAAGGCGCCGGCCGTCATGATGCCCTCGATGCCGAGATTGAGCACGCCGGCCCGCTCGCAGATCAGCTCGCCCATGGTGGCGAAGATCAGCGGCGAGGCGATGCGGATCGCCGCGGCCCAGAAGGTGGCCGTGAAGAGGATGTCGAGCGCCTCCACGACTACCTCCACCGGATGCGGTAGCGCGACAGCATCATCGCGACCACCATGGTCAGGAGCGCGGTCGCGACCATCACGTGGGCGATGTAGCTCGGCACGCCGGCCGGCGGCTCATGGCGTCGGCGCCGACGAAGATCGCCGGCGACGAAGATGGCCGAGGCGACGACGCCGAGCGGATTGAGCATGGCCAGCATGGCGACGACGATGCCGGTGTAGCCAAAGCCCGGCGACAGATCGAGCGTGAGGTTGCCCTTGAGGCCCGCGACTTCGCTGAAGCCGGCAAGCGCGGCGAGGCCGCCCGAAAGCAGCGCGGTCTTCGCCAGCACGCGTGTTGACCGGAATGCCGGCGAAGCGCGCCGCCTGCGGGTTGTGGCCGACGGCGCGCATCTCGTAGCCGAACGCGGTCTTCTTCATGATGAACCAGACGATCAGGGCGCTGGCGATCGCCATGACGAAGCCGAAATGCAGCCGCTTGCCCTGGATCAGGCGCGGCAGCATCAGCTCGGAGACGACCTTCGGCGATTGCGGCCAGCCAAGGCCCATCGGATCCTTCAGCGGGCCTTCGAGCAGCATGGAGACGAAGAGCAGCACGATGAAGTTGAGCAGCAGCGTGGTGACCACCTCGTCGACGCCGAAGCGCGTCTTCAGGATCGCCGGGCCGAGCAGCAGCAGCGCGCCGGCCGTCATCGGCGACGGCAATGATCGAGGGGAATGAGAATGGCCGACGGCAGCGGCAGCAGCGCCGGTGCCGAGCACCACCGTGATGACCGCGCCGACATAGAGCTGCGCCTCCGCGCCGATGTTCCAGAGCTTCGCGCGGAAGGCGACGGCGACGGCAAGGCCGGTGAAGATCAGCGGCGTGGCGCGCGTCAGCGTCTCGGCGATGGCGAATTGCGAACCGGCCGCGCCCTTGGCGACCAGCCAGAAGACGTTGAAGGGCGAGGCGCCGGCGATCAGCACCAGCAGCGAGGCGAAGAGGAACGTCGCCGCGATCGCGCCGAGCGGCCAGGCGATCGGACCGGCAAGCGACGGCGCGGGTTTGGGCTCAAGCCACATCGGCATGCGCCTCGACAATGCCCGGCCATCAGTCGGCGATTTCGCGGATGGAGCGTTCGCCGCGCGCCGAGGGCGTCGAGAGGCGGCCCTTCGACATCACGACGACGCGGTCGGAGAGCGCCAGCACCTCGTCGAGATCCTCGGAGATGAGCAGGATCGCCGCGCCGCGGTCGCGCGCCTCGATCAGCCGCGCATGCACATAGGCGACCGCGCCGACATCGAGCCCGCGCGTCGGCTGGTTGGCGAGGATGATCTGCGGGCCGCCGTCGAGCGCGCGGCCGAGGATCAGCTTCTGCATGTTGCCGCCGGAAAGCAGGCGAACGCGGGCCTCCGGGGACGGGCATTTCACGTCGTAGGCGTTGATCAGCGATGGCGGCGAAGTCGCGCGCCGCGGTCCAGTCGAGCAAGCCGTGGCGGCTGAAGCGCGGCGATGCGGTAGCTCTCCGAGATGACGTTCTCGGTGACGCTCATGTCGCCGATCATGCCCGTCGGCGTGCCGGTCCTCGGGGATGCGGCCGATGCGGTGGGCGAGCGCCGCGCGCGGCGACCAGCTTGCCGATGGTTGCTCCCATGACGCGCAGCGTGCCGGAGCGCGGGCGCGAGCGTGCCCGCGATCAGCCCGGCGATGGCGGACTGTCCGTTGCCGGAGACGCCGGCGATGCCGGTGATCTCGCCGGCGCGCAGGGCGAGGCTGGCGTCCACGACCGCGATGCCGGACGGGGCGGCGCGCGTCGAACGTTGCATCATTTCCAGCAGGGCTTCGCCGGGCCTTGCCGGTTCGGGATGGGCGACTCCGGTATCGCCGCGCCCACCATCAGCGCGGCGAGTTCCTGCCGGTTGGTGTCCGCGGTGCGCGCTTTCGCCCGCGAGCTTGCCGGCCGCGCAGCACGACGACCCGGTCGCTGACCGCCATCACCTCGTTCAGCTTGTGCGAAATGAAGATGATGGAGAGCCCGCCGGCGATGAGCTTGCGCAGCGTGGAGAACAGCGCGTCGGTCTCCAGCGGCGTCAGCACCGCCGTCGGCTCGTCGAGGATGAGGATGCGCGCGTCGCGGTAGAGCGCCTTCAGGATCTCCACCCGCTGGCGTTCGCCCGACTGACAGATCGCCGATGCGCGCGTTCGGATCGACCTCGAGGCCGAACTGCTGCGCCAGTTCGCGGATGCGCGCGCGTCGCCGCCGCCGGTCGAGACGCGGGCGCAGAACATGCGGCGCGTGCCGAGCACGATGTTTTCGAGCACGCTCATCTGGTCGGCGAGCGTGAAATGCTGGTGCACCATGCCGATGCCGGCGGCGAGCGCGGCGCGGGGATCGCCCGGCGGCAGCGGCTTGCCGAAGGCCTCGATCGAGCCCTCGTCGGCGACATAATGGCCGAAGAGGATGTTCATCAGCGTCGTCTTGCCGGCGCCGTTCTCGCCGAGAAGCGCAACGACCTCGCCGCGCTTCAGGTCGAGGGAGATGGCGTCATTGGCGACCAGCGGACCGAAGCGCTTGGTGATGGCGTCGAGGCGGAGAACGATCTCCGCCTCGCCTGTGCCTGCCTTGTCCATCAGCTCGATTTCGGCTCCGCGTCGTTGATCTTGACCGTGAACGTGCCGGCCTTGATCGCGGCCTCGCGCTCGGCGACCTTTGCCATCGCCTCGGCGGGAACCTTGCCCTCGAAGGTGCCGAGCGGCGCCAGCGAGCAGCCGCCTTCCTTCATGAAGGAATAGATGCCGTAGTTCTCGGCCTTGAAGCACGCCGTCCTTGACCTCGGCGATGGCATTGTCGAGCGTCGGCTCGAAATGCCACAGCGCAGAGGCGACGACCGTCTCGGGATAATCCGGCTGGGTGTCGATGACGTTGCCGATGGCCAGGACCTTGCGCTCCTTGGCGGCATCGGACACGCCGAAGCGCTCGGCATACAGACGTCCGCGCCGGCATCGATCTGCGCGAAGGCGGTTTCCTTGGCCTTTGGCGGGTCGAACCAGGAGCCGATGAAGGCGACCTGGAACTTGGTGTCGGGCGCTGTTTCCCTGACGCCTGCCATGAAGGCGTTCATCAGCCGGTTCACCTCCGGAATCGGGAAGCCGCCGACCATGCCGATGTTCTTCGACTTGGTCATGGCGCCGGCGATGATGCCGGTGAGATAGGATGCGTCCTGGATGTAGTTGTCGAAGACGGCGAAGTTCGGCCAGTCGTCGTTGGCCATCAGGCTCGAGCCCATGAGGTAGGACGTCTCGGGATAGTCCTTGGCGACCGAACGGGCGGCGTCCTCGACGCCGAACACCTCGCCGACGATCAGCTTGTTGCCGGCCTCGGAATATTCGCGCATCACGCGCTCATAGTCGGTGTTGGCGACCTTTTCCGAGAAGACATATTCGATGTCGCCGCGCTCGACGGCCGCGTTGGCTGCCTTGTGGATGCGGCTTACCCACTGCTGCTCGACCGGAACGGTGTAGATCGCGGCCACTTTCAGCTTTTCCTGCGCGCGCGCCCTGCCGATGATGCCGGGCATTGCGAGAATGCCGACGCCGGCTGCGCCTGCCGCGAGCAATTTGCGCCGTGTAACCAGTATGGATGTGGATTTGCGATTGTCTGCCATGTCGGCCTCCGAGGGTTGCGTCAGTCTGTTCCCGCCATGATTTTTGACCAGACGGTAAATTGAATCAGTGTGCCTGGCAATCGGGCGCAGGGTCCGTCCACCGGGGCTTTGCATCATCCCATGCGGGAAAGCACCAGTCCCGAGCCGACCAGCAGGACCGCGGCGATGCGCTGCCACGAGATCGCGATTGAAGGCAGGCCGAACGCCCCGGTCGCATCGATTGCCATCGCGGCAAGCAACTGGCCGCAGACGAGGGCGGCGACTAGGGAAACCGCGCCGATGCGCTGGACGCTCCAAAGCGCCGACCAGACGTAGAAGCCGCCAAGGCATCCCGCTGTCCACATCCACCATGGTACCGATCTTGAAAGCCTGAAGCGCGGGCAACGAGCCGCGCAGCAACACGACCGCCGACAGGGTGAGGAAACCGACCGCGAAGGATATTGCGCCGGCGGTCACGCCGTCGCCGATGTGCCGGCCCATGGCTGCGTTGATCGGCGCCTGGACGGAGAGGGCGATGCCGCCCGCGAAGGCGGGAATGAGCAGGAGCCAGTATGTGGACATCGGGAGGCCTTCCAAATGGTTGGAGGGCCATCTTGCGGCAGGTGCGGGCCGCCGCGCAACACGAACGTCAGGCGAGCGCGATGCGCAGGCCGTCGCTGCCCACATGCGAGGGGCCATCCCAATGAAGACGGATGGCGTACTCCCAATCCTGGACGGTAAAGCTTGGATCGTCCGCCGGGATGAGATGGTTGATCGCCAGCGCCTGCACGCCCGCGGCCTTCGCCATGCGACCGACCTCCGGCGCAAGGCTGTGCGAGCGCAGGAGGTGCCGCTTCAGCCGTCCGTCGGTGTTGCCGACGCGTGCGACCAGCGCGTCGACCGCTTCCTCGAGCATCGCTTCGTGAACGAGCAGGTCAGCGCCTTTGGCAAACTCCACCATTTGCGGCATGGGGGCGGTATCGCCCGAAAACACCACCTTGCGGCCGTTGCCGCGAAAGGCGAGCGCGAAGCTGTCGGCAATCGGCGGGTGGACATTGCGCATGGCCTCGACCCGAAAGCCGGGTTCATCGAGCACCACGCCTTCGCCGATTTCCAGGACAGAAACCAGGGAACGCAGGTCGGGACGGCCCTCGTCCTCGATGCGCAGGTCGATGTCGAACTGCATGGACGAGACAAAGTGGCTCCAGTAGTCGCCGAGCCCCGGCGGGCCGAAAATCCGGACCTTGTTCTTCAGCCCGGCTGTCCATGCCGTGTGGAGGAGGGGGCCAAGCTCCAGGTAGTGATCCGAATGCAGATGGGTGATGAAGACAAGGTCGAGTTCCGCCAGCGCCATGCCCTGCATGGTCAGGCCGCGGGTGACGCCCAGGCCGCAATCGATCACGATCTTGCGGCCGCCGAGCATGAGCAGGTTGGCCGTTGGCATGGCCGAGCCGGGCCGGATTGCCGGGCCGCCCTTGGTGCCCAGCAGTGCCACATGATCCTTCTGCGTCATCGCTCCGCCTGCGCCTTGTCGGAGAGGAACGGACCCTGGCCCCAGACGATGGAGCGCTGGTGGCGTTCGATCAGGCGCTTCAGATCCATGAACTCGCTCTTGACGTGGTCGGCGAACTTGCGCGCAGCGGGGTTGGCGTAGGCCTTCGTGCGCGTGATGATGCCGAGCGTTCGCTCGGGCTGGGGAATTTCCAGCGGCACCATGGAAAGCTTGTTCTCCTTGCGGATCGAAAAGACCACCGAATGCGGCAGGATGGCGAGCGCATTCGTCGATGAGACATAGTTGATCACGCTCAGCAGCGAGCCGCCGGAATAGCGGATCGCCAGTTCGCTGATGCCGAGCGAATGCAGGATTGCGTGGAGGTCGAGCATCAACGGAGAGCCGGGCAGGGGCGCGACCCATGGATAGGCGAGGAGCGCCTTCTTGGTGACGCGCCGCTCGCGCAGCAGCGCGTGGCCCGTGGCGCAGGCAATGACATTGCGGCCCGGCAGGATCGGCTCGAAAAGCTTGTCCGGGCCGAGGTCCTGCGTGCCGAAAGGCGTGATAGCGACATCGATCTGGTTGGAATCGAGCTCGGTCAGCAGGTCAGGCATGTTGCCGTAGGACTGGTCGATCATGATGTCCGGCTCCTTCAACTGGAAGGTGGCGATCATGCCGGAGATCACCGCGTCCATGAAGAACGGCACGCCGCCGACGCGCACGCGCCCCGCCGAACCGGACTTGAAGCCCTGCACGGTTTCGGTCGCCTTGCGAGATGCCGAAAGGATGAGCTTGCCGTGAATGCCAAGCTGGCGACCGAGCGGGGTGGGCTGGAGAGGGCGCCTGCCGGGAATGAACAGCGGCTCGCCGATGCGCTTTTCAAGCATCGACAGCGTTCGCGAAACGGCCGGCTGCGTCATGCCCAGCATGGCCGCGCCTTCGGTCACGCCGCCGGTCTCGATCACGGCGGCAAGCTGCACGAGATGGCGTTCGTCGATCTTCATAGCAATCGGGTATATTGAGTATGAGTAATTTTATCAACATGCAGGCTGGCCCGCACTAGACTTCAAGTCGAGGAGAAGCCGGCATGGGAGCAGCCATCGACACGGGCGTGCAGTGTTGCGCAGGCGCTGGCGTCGCGGCTGGCCGCCCATGCGCCCGCAGGGCAGGTTCCTCGCGGCAAACCGGTTCATCGCCGCAGTCTGCAGTCTCCATTCCATCATGCGCGAGCTCAAGGTCGGCGAAACCGAGTTCCGCGCGCTGATCGCGTTCCTTACCGAAGTTGGCCATGCCAGCGACGAAAGGCGGCAGGAATGGGTGCTGCTTGCCGATGTCCTCGGCTTTTCGGCGCTGGTGCGGGAACTCAACGAAACCGCCTGTCCCGGCGTGACGCCTTCGACGCTTGCGGGGCCTTTCTTTCGTCCCGACGCGCCGCTTCTGGCGGCAGGCGCGGATATCTGCCTCGACGGGCGCGGCGACCGGCTGGATGTAACGGGACGGGTGAGCGATGCGACCGGCAAGCCCGTTCCCGGCGCCTTGGTCGAGGTCTGGCACGCCAATGGCGAGGGACTTTTTGAAAACCAGGAACCGGACCAGCAGCCGGAGTTCAACCTTCGCGGCAAGTTCATCGCGGATGACGGCGGACGCTTCGAATTTCGCAGCATCAAGCCCAAGGGGTACCGGCTGCCGCAGGACGGCCCGGTCGGCCAATTGCTGAACGCGCTCGGCTATTCGATGGCGCGCCCGGCGCATCTGAGTTTCCGCGTGACTGCCGCGGGGTATCGCCCGCTCGTCACGGAGTTCTTCGACGCGGATGATCCGGGCATCGGCGACGATGCGCTTTTCAATGCAAAGCCCGAATTGCTGGCGAAGTTCAGGCCCGGCAAGAAGGGCGGCTGGAGCACGGAAATAGCGATCGTGATTGCACCGCTCGGAACGGAGGCACGATGACGCCGATCCGCGACTTCCTGTTTGCAGGCATCACGACACGAGTGATCTTCGGGCGGGGCACGCTTGAAAAGGCGCGTGCGGAGGTGGAGCGGCTGGGCCACGCGAAAGCGCTGGTGCTTTCCACGCCACAGCAAGAGGCGCAGGCGCTGGCGCTTTGCGGACAGCTCGGCGATATCTGCGCCGGCGTCTTCGCGGGGGCGGCGATGCACACGCCGGTCGAGGTGACCGAGGCAGCGCTCGCCGCATATGAGGACAGCGGAGCGAGCGCCGTCGTGTCGCTCGGCGGCGGCTCGACGACCGGGCTCGGCAAGGCGATCGCCGTTCGCACCGGGGCCGACCAGGTGGTCATTCCCACCACCTATGCCGGCTCCGAGATGACCGACATCCTCGGCGAGACCAAGGGCGGGGAAAAAACCACGAGGCGCGATCCGGCAATCCGCCCCGAGACGGTGATCTACGACGTGGACCTGACGCTGTCGCTGCCGGCGCGCATGACGGTGACATCGGCGCTCAATGCCATCGCGCATGCCGTGGAAGCACTCTATGCTCCCGACGCGAACCCGGTGATCGACCTGATGTGCGCCTCCGCCCTCGTATCGTTTCGTGAAGCCCTGCCGGTGCTGGTGGGCAACCCCCGCGACATCGATGCGCGCAGCAGGATGCTCTACGGCGCATGGCTTTGCTCGACCGCGCTCGGCCAGGTGTCGATGGCGCTGCACCACAAGATCTGCCACACGCTGGGCGGCTTCGGGCTCGACCATGCCGATACCCATGCGGTGATGATCCCGCATACCGCCGGCTTCAACGGCGAGGCGGTGCCACAATTGCTGGCGCCGGTGAGTGCTGCCTTCGGCGGCACGCCCGGCGCCGCGCTCCACGACTTTGCCCGCTCGCTGGGCGCGCCCATGACGCTGCGAGAACTCGGGCTTGCGGAACGCGACCTCGACAGGGCCGCCGACCTTGCGACAAAAAACCCCTATGCAAATCCCCGTCCGTTTGACCGGACGCAAATACGGCAGTTGCTCGAAGACGCATATAACGGCACACGTCCGAAGTACTGACGGCAAGAGCGGGACGGGACCAGATCTCAAGCGGAGGAAGAAATGGCTGATATCACCACGGACGTCATGATCGTCGGAACCGGCCCGTCCGGCTCGTCGGCGGCGGCGCTGCTGTCGAGCTATGGCGTGTCGAATTTCCTGATCAACCACTACCGGTGGCTGGCGAACACGCCGCGCGCCCACATCACCAACCAGCGGACGATGGAGGTGCTGCGCGACCTCGGCAAGGACGTGGAGGCGGAAGCCTACATGTTCGCGACCGAGCAGGACCTGATGGGCGAGAACGTGTTTTGCGAAAGCCTCGCCGGCGAGGAACTCGGCCGCATGAAAAGCTGGGGCAAGCATCCCGCTGTCGCGCGCCGAGCACGCGCTTTCATCGCCCACCCACATGAACGACCTGCCGCAAACCTTCATGGAGCCGCTGCTGTTCAAGACCGCCTGTTCGCGCGGCACGCAGGCGCGCATGTCGACGACCTATGTTTCGCCACGAGCAGGATGCGGACGGCGTGACGACGACCTGCCACGACCGGCTGACCGACAAGACCTTCACCGTGCGCTCCAAATATCCTGATCGGCGCCGATGGCGGCAATTCGCAGGTTGCCGAACATGCCGGCCTGCCCTTCGAGGGCAAGATGGGCGTCGGCGGATCGATGAACATCCTGTTTCGGGCAGACCTTTCGCGCTACGTCGCGCACCGGCCATCGGTGCTCTACTGGGTGATGCAGCCGGGCGCCGATGTCGGCGGCATCGGCATGGGCCTCGTGCGCATGGTGCGGCCCTGGAACGAATGGCTGATCGTGTGGGGCTACGACATCAACCAGCCCGCGCCGAAGGTCGACGAGGCGATGGCGACGCAGGTCGCGCGCCAGCTCGTGGGCGATCCGGAACTGGAGATCGAGCTGATCTCGGCCAACACCTGGACCGTCAACAACATGTACGCCACGCACATGCAGAACAAGCGCGTGTTCATCATGGGCGATGCGGCGCACCGGCACCCGCCGTCGAACGGGCTTGGCTCCAACACCTCGATCCAGGACAGCTTCAACCTCGCGTGGAAACTGGCGATGGTGGTGAAAGGGCAGGCGGGAGCCGGAGCTGCTCGAAAGCTATTCGCAGGAGCGCGCGCCGATCGCCAAGCAGATCGTCACCCGCGCCAACCAGTCGATTGGCGAGTTCGGCCCGATCTTCGATGCGCTCGGCATGGATGGCGGCGTCGACTACGAAAAGATCCAGCGCAACATGGATGCGCGCGCCGACACGGGCGAGAAGGCCGAGAAGCAGCGCGAGGCGCTGCGCAAGGCGATCGAGTTCAAGAAATACGAATTCGACTGCCATGGCGTCGAAATGAACCAGCGCTACCAGTCGACGGCGGTGGCAGGCGACGGCACGCCGGAGCCGGATTTCGAGCGCGACCGCGAACTGCACTACCACCCGACGACCTGGCCGGGTGCGCGCATTCCGCATGTGTGGGTGTTCGACAAGTCACGGCGCGCAGCATTCGACGCTCGATCTGTGCGGCAAGGGCAGGTTCACCATCCTCACCGGCATTGGCGGCGAAGGCTGGGCGGACGCGGCGAAAGCGGTGGCCGAGAAGCTGGGCATGGAGATCGCGGTGACCTTCATCGGCCCGCGCCGCGACTATGAGGACTTTGTCGGCGACTGGGCGCGGGCGCGCGAAGTTCGCGACAGCGGCTGCGTTCTCGTGCGGCCCGACCAGCACGTGGCGTGGCGCAGCCAGACCGTTGGCGACAACCCGGCCAGGGAATTGCTCGCGCGTGATGGCAAGGATCCTCGACCGAAAGGAGGCAGCGGCATGAGCAGCGTCGAAAGCAGGCTTTTTCACCGAGCAAAACTCGGCCGAGGTGGTGACGGCGCGCAACGCCAATGCGCAGGACGCGCGGCTGAAGGAAGTGATGAACGTCATCACGCGCAAGCTGCACGAGGCGGTGCGCGAGATCGAGCCGACGCAGGAGGAGTGGTTCAAGGCGATCATGTTCCTCACGCAGACCGGCCAGATGTGCAACGAATGGCGGCAGGAATACATCCTGCTGTCGGACGTGCTCGGCGTGTCGATGCTGGTCGACGCGATCAACAACCGCAAGCCGTCGGGCGCATCGGAAATCGACGGTGCTGGGGCCGTTCCACGTCGCCAACGCGCCGGAACTGCCGATGGGCGCCAACATCTGCCTCGACGCCAAGGGCGAGCCGATGTTCGTGCACGGGCGGATCCTCGACACGTGCCGGCAAGCCGGTCGCGAACGCGAAGATCGACGTGTGGCAGGCCAATGACGAGGGCTTCTACGACGTGCAGCAGAAGGGCCTGCAGCCGGACTTCAACCTGCGCGGCGTGTTTCGCACGGGCGAGGACGGACGCTACTGGTTCCGTGGCGTGAAGCCGAAATTCTACCCGATCCCCGATGACGGCCCGGTCGGCAAGCTGCTGCGGGCGCTGGGGCGCCATCCCTACCGTCCGGCGCATTTGCACTACATCGTTTCGGCGGATGGTTTCGAGGAACTGACCACGCACATCTTCGATCCGAACGATCCCTACATCAATTCGGATGCGGTGTTCGGGGTGAAGGCGAGCCTGCTTGCCGAGTTCAGGCGGGTGAACGATCCGGCGAGGGCCGGAGAAGCAGGCTTCGACGGCGAGTTCTGGGACGTCGAGCACGACTTCGTGCTGGCGCGGGCACGGTAACCATCAGCGCTTGCGCACGTCGTTGGTGCCGGCAGGCCTCTTCGTGGTGCCGGGATTGCGGCCCGTCGTTGCATCGTCGACGCCGGTAATGACGCGCGGGCGGGCGCTGGCCACGCCATTGTTGGTACTTTCGCGTTTGCCCTTCGCGAATTGCCCTTGCGCGTCCTTGCGGATTTCCTTCGACTTGATGCGGGTTTTTTCGGCATTTGCCTCTGCTCCTGTGGTATCGGATCACAACGGAAGCCGGGCATCGAGGTTCCGGCAAATGCAAGGGAGTTCGCGTCATGAAACATCCGGCCATCGTTGAAAATGCCGTTGCCGTGGTGACCGGCGGCGCTTCCGGCATCGGGCTTGCCAGCGCCATGCGCTTCGCCGCGATGGGGCTAAAGGTCTGTATTGCCGATCTCGGCAGCGAGCGCCTGGCAAGGGCAGCGGAGACGGTCTTGCGGCAGGCGACCGGCGGCCCGTCCTCGGTCATGGCCATCGAGACGGATGTCGGCGACGTGGACGCATTGCAGGCGCTGAAGAGCGAAGTCGATGCGCGTTTCGGCGGCACGGATATTCTCATGAACAATGCCGGCATCCAGCCCGGCAGCGGCATTTTCGGTCCAGCCGAAAACTGGCAGCGCGTCATGGCGGTGAACCTTTGGGGCGTCATTCATGGAACGCAGGTTTTCGTGCCGGACATGATCGGGCGCGCAAGGCCGGGCCTTGTCATCAACACCGGCTCGAAGCAGGGCATCACCACGCCGCCGGGCGACCCGGCCTACAATGTCTCGAAGGCGGGGGTAAAGGTATTCACCGAGGCGCTGGCGCATGAGCTGCGCAACATGGCCGATTGCAGGATCACCGCGCACCTGCTGATCCCCGGCTTCGTGTTCACCGAACTGACAGCGCACGGGCGCACGGAAAAACCAACCGGCGCCTGGACCGCGGACCAGACGGCTGATTTCATGCTGGAAAAGATCGGGGCGGGTGATTTCTATATCCTGTGCCCGGACAACGACGTTCCGCGTTCGCTCGATGAAAAGCGCATCGCCTGGGCGGCGGGAGACATCATCGAGAACCGGCCGCCGCTGTCGCGCTGGCACCGCGATTTCGGCGATGCCTTCGCCGACTTCGTCAAGAAAGGCTGAAGCTCAGCGCTGGTTCTTCTGCCCGCCGGCGGCAGTGATCACGGCGATGATGATGAGACCGGTCGCAAGGTAGCGCAGACCGGCGGAAAGCTGGTAGGTGTTCAGCATCGACTGGACAGGAACAGGAACAGCGCCGCGCCCCACAGGCCGGGCAGATTGGCGTTGCCGCCGGCGACCGACGTGCCGCCGATGACGACCACGGCGATCGAGGCGAGCAGGTATTGCTCGCCCATCGACAGCGACGAGCCGCCGGAGAAGCCGGAGAACAGATAGCCGCACAAGCGCGGCGAGCAGCGCGCTCAGCACATAGGTCAGGAAGCGGATGCGCTCGACCCTGATGCCGGCGAGGTCGGCGGCGCGCGTGTTCTGGCCGATGGCGATGACCGACCGGCCATAGACGGTGCGGTGGAGCACCACGCCCATGAGCGCGGCGAGCAGGACGACGCGATCGGCGAGCACCGGGATGCCGGCGATCTGCGCGGTGGTGAAATCGGCGAGCAGCGGCGGCGGCTTGATGCGGAGCCCGCGGCCATAGGCGATCGCCGTCGACTGGACGACGAAGCTCGACGACAGCGTCGCGATGATCGGCGGGATGCGCAGGATCGAGGATCAGCGCGTAGTTGAAGATGCCGACGGCAAGTCCGCAGGCGAGCGCCGCGAGCAGACCGACGAGGATCATCGAATCCTGCGTGTCCATGATCTTCATCGCGACCGAGCCGGCGAGCGTGATCGTCGCCGGGATCGACAGATCGACATTGCCGGGGCCGAGCGTGATGACGAACATCTGGCCGATGCCGACGATGACGAAGAAGGTGGCGAAGGTGAGTGCCGCGGTCAGAAGCTCGCCGCCGCCCTGGCCGCCGGTGAAGGCGATGGTCGCGAGCCAGACCAGCGCCGGCCGCGATGAAGGACCAGAGCCAGGGCTTGTCGGCGATGTCGCGGAGCAGCGTTTCATCTATCGCGCCTCCAGCCCGGTCGATGACGGCGCGCAGCGCGAGCACGATGATCAGGATCGCGCCCTGCGCGCCGATCTGCCAGTCGGGCGGAATTCGCAGGAAGGTGAGGAACGGGCGCGGCCAGCGTCAGGGTCATGGCGCCGATCACCGCGCCGACCGGCGAGACGCGGCCGCCGACGAAACTGCCGCCGCCGAGGATGACGCCGGCGATGGAGAGCAGCGTGTAGCGCTCGGCGACATTGGCCTGGGCCGAGGTGGTGAGGCCGATCAGCGCCAGGCCGGCGAGCATGCCGAAGAAACCCGGCGAGCGCCGAACATCGTGACCTTGGTCTTGAGCAGCGACCAGCCGGCGCGCTCGATCGCCTTGGGATTGCCGCCCGAGCCGCGCAGGATCGAGCCATAGGAGGTGCGCATCAGCAGGACATGGCGCGACGACGCGCGATGACGACCGCGGCGATGATCGGGAAGGGGATCGAGCGACAGAGCGGTGGCGGCTTCAGCTTCATCAGCGCCGACAGCCATTCCGGCGACTTGCCGCCGGGCGTCGGCAGGACGAGGATCGCAAGCCCGAGCCAGACGAAGGACATGCCGAGCGTGACGACGATCGACGGCAGGTTGCGCAGATGGATCAGCGCGCCGAGCAGCCATGTAGACGACGATGCCGCCGACCAGCGCCAGCACGCCGAGCACGGGCGTATCGTGCAGCCAGGTCGCGGCGACGCAGACGACGAAGCCGACATAGGCGCCGATCGACGAGATCGAGGTCGTTGACGGTGATGACGCACATCTGGGCGATCGTCGCGAGCGCGATCGGAATCGCGAGGTTGAACATCAGCTGGAAGCCGAGCGGGCTGATGGCGCGCGGATTGAGCCAGTAGATCGGCGCCGAGCAGGATGGCCAGCGACAGGGCCGGCAGCATCGCCCGCAAGGTCCGTGGCGAGATGATGGCTGTCACGTCATGCGCCCTCCGCGAAGGAGGAGTGCAGCACCTTTTCCTCGGTCAGTCTCGGCGCGCGGGAGGTCGGCGACGATGCGCCCGTTGCGGAAGACATAGACATGGTCGCATGCTTCGAGTTCGTCCATCTCGGTCGTGTACCAGACGAAGGTGCGGCCCCTTCGCGGCCTCGTCGCGGATCATGCCGTAGACCTCCTGCTTGGTGCCGATGTCGACGCCGCGCATCGGGTCGTCCATCAGCACGATCCGGGCGTCCGAGCCGAGCGCGCGCGCGAACAGCGCCTTCTGCTGGTTGCCGCCGGAGAGCGAGAGGATGTTGTTGTCCATGTCGGGGGTGCGGATGGCGATGCGCTTGCTGCCAGTTCTCGGCCATCTCTCGCTTCGCGTCGCGGATCGATCAGCGACATGCCGCGGAGCATGCGCGCGGAGCGAGCCGATGGTGATGTTCTGCGCGATCGACCAGAGCGGAAAGATGCCGTCGGTCTGGCGGTCGCCGGCGACGAGGCGCCATCGGCCGTCCACGCTGCGCCTCGCCGCCGCGGCGCCGTGCGCGCGGAAGAGCTCGCAGCAGCATCGCCGTCTGGCCCTGGCCGCCGAGGCCGGCGAGGCCGACCACCTCGCCGCGATAGGCGCAGCAATTCGTCGCCGTCGGCCTGCCCGGCGGGCTTGCCCGCACGCGCGGCGAGGCTCGCCGGTCGCGCTGTCGCGGCCGCGACTCGTCGTCGGCGTGCGCGGCCTTGGCGACGCTGCCCATGGCCGCGACCAGCGGGTCGCGGTTGAATTCTCCGGCCGGGCGCTCGGCGACGACCTTGCCGTCGCGCATGACGACGATGCGGTTGGCGCTGGCGAGGATCTCGCCGAGGAGATGCGAGATCAGGATCACGACCGATCCGCCGCCCGCGACGAAGCGGCGGACGAAGATCGAGAAGCTGGCCGGCGACCACGGCGTCGAGCGACGAGGTCGGCTCGTCGAGGATGACGAGGCGCAGCGGCGTATCGGTGACGGTGAAGGCGCGGGCGATCTCGACCATCTGCCGGCGCGCGATCGTGAGGTCGCCGACGATGTCGCCCGCGGCGATGCCGTGGCCGGGAAAGATCTCGTCGAGCTTGTCGAATGATCAGCCTGCCGGCGCGGCCGCGCCAGCCCAATGCCGCGCAGCGAAGGGTGCAGGACGCGCGCGTTCTCCGCCACCGTCAGGTTCGGGCAGAGCGAAAGCTCCTGGAAGACGCAGCGTACGCCGCGTTTCTGCGCCTGCGCCACTGAGTAGCCGGCGCTCACGTCGCGCCCTGCCAGCGTGATCGTGCCGCGATCGGGCGCAAGCGTCCCGGCAAGGACTGCATCAGCGTCGACTTGCCGGCGCCGTTGTGGCCGACAAGGCCGAGCGCACTCGCCCGAGCGGCAGGCGAGATCGACACCCGCGACAGCGCGTGGACGGCGCCGAAATGCTTTTCGACGCCGTCGAGCCTGATGATGTCGCCCCCGTCCGCCATGGCTGCCCCGGTCCATGCAATGCGCCCGCCACTTTGCGCGGCGGGCGCAGTTGCAACCTTCTTGGCGCCGTCGACGACCTTCATGGCGTCTTCGAGCGAGTATTCGACGTTGGCAACGCCGCCCTGCTTCGGTGTTGGCGAGGTTCTGCCTCGAGATTGTCCTGGTCGATGCGCAGGAACGGCACCACGAGATCCTTCGGCACGTCCTTGCCGTCGAGGATCATCTGGGCGACCCAGAAGGCCAGCGTCGAGACGCCGGGAGCGATCGAGACCGACATGGTCTCATAGCCATTGGCGTCCTTCTGTTCCTTCCACCACTTCAGTTCGTCCTCGCGGTTGCCCATGATGATGAGCGGCGTCGGGCGGCCGGCGGCCTTGAAGGCCTGCGCCGCGCCGTAGCCGTCGCCGCCCTGGGTCACGACCGCGGCGATCTCGGGCAGGCTCGGCAGGATGCCGGCGACGGCGGCCTGCGCCTTGGCCTGGTCCCAGTCGCCATGGACCGAGCCGACGATCTTGAACTGCGGGTTCTCGGCGACGCCTTCATGGATGCCCTTGGAGATCTCGTCATCGACGAAGACGCCGGCGAGGCCGCGGATCTCAAGGAGATTGCCGCCTGCCGCCATCTTGTCCTTGAGATAGAGGACCTCGTCCTTGCCCATCTGCTTGAAGTCGACCGCGATGCGCCAGGCGCAGGGCTCGGTCACGATGCCGTCGAAGGAGACGACGGTGACGCCGGCATCGCAGGCTTCCTTGACCGCGCCGTTGAGCGCGTCGGGCGAGGCGGCGTTGATGACGATGGCGTTGTAGCCCTGCAGGATCAGGTTCTGGATCTGCGCGGCCTGCTCGGTCACCTGGTTCTCGGCGGTGGTGAAGGGGTCGGCCGCGGCGACGATGCCGGCGGCGACTGCCGGCTTGGTCACCTTGTCCCAGCTCCGCAGCATGGCCTGGCGCCAGGAATTTCCGGCGTAGTTGTTGGACAGCGCGATTTTCTTGTCCTTGGTCTCGGCCAGTGCCGCCCCTCCCAAGGCGATGCTCGAGCCCATAGCGGCCAACGCAAGTACCAATGCAGTGCGCTTCATGCCTTCCTCCCGTTTCGTTGTTTTCGGAACAGCGCGCAACGGCATGCGGCGCACCCTCCGGACAAGCGGCGACAAGCCGCTTTCGCCCGCTCTCTCCCCGGGCAGGCGGAACGTTATTTTCTTTTGATTTCCCACACAAGCATGAGAGTCGGAATAACGACTCTTGCGCTATTGCGGCGCTGGATCGCCGCTTATTGCGCCGGACACGGAAGACCACACGCCGTTCTTCAGTTCGATCAGGGGCGTGTTGGCGACAATCTGCGGCGGGTTGGCCGCGGCAACGGCGCCGGGCGTGAGCACGCCGATCTTGATCTCGCCATCGGTGTAGTACCAGTCACCGCCGCCATTGCGCCCGGTCATGGTGGGGCCAACCCCGGAAACCTCGTAGACCTGCGGCAAGCATTTTCGCGGCGGTAAGATCGTCGACGAGCCGGTTGCGCTCGTCGTCGATGTCGGGCGCGATGTGGTGGGTAATCTGTCCGGTGTAGTGGCTCACGCCCACCCCGCGGTCGAGCGTCGCCGAGCCCAGCCATACCTGCCGGCCTTCCGCGCCCTTTTCCAGCACCTTCCAGTATCGGACGTGATTGCGGCGGTCGGCGCTCTTGCCGATCGGCTTTTCGAAGGCGAGGTCCTGCTTGCGGCCCTCATAGAGCAGGGGGCTCACCGGCGCTTCGTGATACGGCCGGTCGAAGACGACGCTGCCGGCGATCTCGAGGCTGGACTTGAGCGTCACCGCATCCGCCGGATACCAGCCCGCCGCATGCATCGCCCTGATGATCTCGGACTGGTCGCCGACCAGCCCGACATTCAGCGGATCGCCAGGTATGCCCTGCGGGGTTTGCGTAGTGGCCGGATGCGAGGCAAGGCCGGGCTGATGCTCATGGTGGGACCACAGCCGCGGCAGGATCAGATAGGCCACGGCAAGATACGGCCAGCACGGCGAGGGACGCCCATTTGAGAGCCCGCCGCATCTTCATGAAAGCGCTCGTACTCGCTAAGCGCGATCATCACCTCACGGGCGAACAGCGACAGCGAAACCGCCAGAAGGCCCAGCGAAGCGAGGAACATGACCCCCGCGCTGTAGACATGGGTCACATTCATGAATGCGAACAGGAAAGCGAAGATGACCAGCAGCGTTGCCGCAATGCCGGACAGCAGGCCCATGAAGATCGCCCGGTGCAACAGCCTTACCCGATGCTCCACCCGGGGCAGGTCGAGACGCAGGCGCGAGCGCCCCTTGTCGGTTTCCTCGATGGCGTTGAGCTGGCGCAAGCGGTTCACGACGGAATCCATCCGAGCGAACATGATGGCGATGAAACCGGCCACCGCGCCGAGCAGGAACGACGGCGCGGTCGCATGGTTGATGACGTCGGTCAACCGGTCGATAGTGACTGTAGGGTCCATTTGGCAGCGCGTCCCGGTCAGGCGTGGAGAAGCACAGGCAGATGCGCGTCAGCGCAGATCTTTTGTGTTGCCCTGCCGAAGCCCAGCCAGTTGCTGAGGCTGTTTCCGAAAGCGCCCATGACGAGGAGGTCTGCGCCTTCGCCCTTGCAGAAGGCGAGCAGATCCCTTCCCCATGAGCGATCGCTCTGGCCTTCGCTGCCATAAGTCTTCCAGTCGATATTGGTCGCGCCTTCCGTTTCCAGATAGGCCTTGAGTTCGCGATCGTGCGAATCCGCGCCCTCGCGCGCCAGCACGATCAACTTGCGGGCCGAACGGAGCATGGGAAGCGCGGCGCGCATGGCGTTGGCGGCGGCAGGCGTGCGGTTCCAGGCCAGCACGACAGTTTCGAGCTTGTCGCTCATCGGCTCGGGCGGCAGCACGAGGACGGGAATGCCGCCATCCCACAAGGCGGTGCTCAGCAGGATCGCGTCGGGACCTTCGCCTTGTTCGACCCGTTCCAGCATGACCAGGTCGTGGTAGAGGGCAATCTCGCCCAGTGCCTCTCCCGCAGCGATGTCGAGTTCGATCAGCCGCGCGCCCGGCGCCTTGGCGGCCACCTTTTCGAAAGCGTGGTGAGCTTCTTTCGATGCGGCGCGCATTTCCTCGGTGTTATCGATCCATGCCACGTCGCCATGCATTCCGGCCGGCACGAAGATCTGCGAGCGATTCGGATGCATTACCGTCAGCTCGTCCACCGAAATGGCGGGTTACCGCCACGGCCGAAGCCAACGAGACCTCGTCGTTCGGCGAGCCGTCGATCAATACCGCGAATGCCTTCATGATTTCCCCCGGGTGGTTATCTTTCCATTGCCAGCGCGCATAGCGATGGTTCGAATTCCAAACTATCGCACGCCCGGCGCTTGCGCCAGACCGCCGACCAGCGCGCGCCGCGGGTACAGCGTGCCAGTCTTGCACAGGAAAAACCGCCCCGGACCGAACGGCGGCAAAGTTCCGTTTCGTTACGCTTCGCGTATTGTGCGAAAAGAGACATGTGAATCAGGCTGGCGGACGACAATCCCGAACGCGCTTGCCATTGCGCTATCGAAGGATAACAGGGGGTAATATGAAAAAGGCAGTAGCTGAGTTTATCGGAACATTCACGCTTGTGCTGATCGGCTGCGGTGCGGCGGTAATCGCCGGCCCGGCGATCGCGGGCGCCAACACGGTCGGCGTGCTTGGAATTGCCTTCGCATTCGGCCTTGCAATCGTCGCGATGGCCTACGGCATCGGTCCGGTTTCGGGCTGCCATGTCAATCCGGCGGTAAGCCTCGGCGCCTGGGTTGCCGGGCGGATGTCGACCAGCGACCTGATAACCTACGCCATCTCGCAATGCCTGGGGGCCATTGCCGGGGCGGTCGTTCTCTACATCATCATGTCCGGCAAGGCGTCGGGCTGGGAGGGCGGTCTTGGCGCGAATGGCTGGGGCGCCGGTTATCTCGGCGAATACAATCTGGCATCGGCCTTCATCTTCGAGGTGGTGGCGACCTTCCTGTTCCTCGTCACCATACTGGGCGTGACGCAGAAAGGCGCTCCGTCGCATCTGGCGGGCCTTGCCATCGGATTGACGCTCGCCGCCATCCACATCGTCGGCATCAACGTCACCGGCGTGTCGGTCAATCCGGCGCGCAGCCTCGGGCCGGCATTGTTGTCGGGCGGCGCGGCAATGGCGCAGCTGTGGCTGTTCATCATCGCACCGCTGATCGGCGCTGCCATCGCAGGCTTCCTGTTCCGCTCGGGCATGCTTTCGGCAGACGAGCCGGAAGGCAAGGTCGTGTCCCCGGCGAAGGCGGCAGTCGCACGCTAGTCTTGCTGGCATGAAACAAGAGGATCGGCGATAGTGTCGCCGGTCCTTTTTGTTGCGGGTTTGCCAAATGCCGAGACGTATCGTCGACCTTTCCGTTCCTCTCGAGACAGGGATAGCGTCCGACCCGCCCATGGCGCTGCCGCGCATCGATTATCTCGACCACCAGGCCACCGCGGGACAATTGCTGTTCTTTTTTCCCGGTCTCACCAAGGACATGCTTCCGCGCGGCGAGGGGTGGGCGATCGAGCAACTCAACGTCTCCACGCATAACGGCACGCATCTGGACGCGCCGTATCATTACGGCTCGACGATGAGCGACGGATCGCGGGCGATCACCATCGACGAGGTGCCGCTGGAGTGGTGCTACAATCCCGGCGTGAAGCTCGATTTCCGGCACTTGCCGGACGGCCACGTCGTCACCGCCGCGGAGGTCGAGGCCGAACTGGCCCGTATCGGACACGATTTGCGCCCGTTCGACATCGTCGTGGTCAACACTGCTGCCGGGGCGCATTACGGCAAGCCGGACTATCTGGCCAAAGGTTGCGGCATGGGCCGCGAGGCGACCCTCTGGCTGCTGGAGCGCGGCGTCAGGGTTACCGGCACCGATGCGTGGAGCTGGGATGCGCCGTTCATTCATACGGCGCAGAAATTCTCGCACACGAAAGATCCGGCGATCATCTGGGAAGGCCACCGGGCCGGCAACGAGATCCCCTATTGCCACATCGAGAAGCTCACCAATCTCGAGCAGCTTCCGGCGACGGGCTACGAGATCGCCTGCTTCCCGTTCAAGATCAAGGGCGCCTCGGCGGGCTTCACCCGCGCGGTGGCGATCTTTGGCGACTGACTGTTCGGCGAAGCGGGCTTCACAACCCGCCGCCAACATCTATTGTCACACGCACGAATACGCGGGCTGGCCTGGATCGAATTGGCGTGAACAAGAAACCGGATGAAAGCCCTGCGCAGCCCGGGCCTGCGTTGTTCACGCCCTCTGCCCTGCGCGGCGTGCTGCTGGTCCTTGCAGCCGTTTTCCTGTTCGCTTCCATGGACACGATGATCAAGTACCTCGCCACGCGCTACAACGTGCCGCTGGTGGCTGCCATGCGCTACGGCATCAACCTCGTGTTCCTTCTGGCGGCGTTCATGCCGCGGTACGGCAATGCCGTCTGGCGAACGCGGCGGACCGGCCTTGTCATCCTGCGCGGCATGACTCTTCGTCCTGGCGACGCTCTTTGCCGGATTGGCGCTGCAGCGCCTCCCTGTCGGGGAAACGATCGCGATCATCTATCTGGCGCCGTTCGGAGTGCTGCTGTTCGCGGGGCCGATGCTGGGCGAGCGCACCGGCCTTGCCGGCTGGATCGCTGCCCTTGCCGGATTTGCCGGCGTGCTGCTGATTGCACGCCCGGGCGGCGGCCTGTCCGGGCTGGGTGTGTTCTTCGCGCTGCTTTGTGCCGCGCTTTCGGTCGGCTACCATTTGCTGTCGCGCCTGCTCGTCTCGACCGAGTCGACGCATTCCATGCTGGTCTGGTCAGCGCTGGCGGGCACCGTGGTATTCGGCGCGCTGCTGCCATGGAGCATGCGCGGACCGGCTCCCGAAATGACCGACATCATCCTGTTCCTCACGGTCGGCGCGCTGGCGACTGCCGGTCATTTCATGTTTACCGCCGCATACCGCGACGCCCCGGCATCGCTGCTGGCCCCGGTCAACTATGCGCATTTGTTCTGGGCGGTTCTGCTCGGCTGGCTGGTCTTCGGCCATGTGCCGGATCATCTGGCAATGCTCGGCATGGCGCTCGTCGCGTTCGCGGGCGGCGGCATTGCCATCTGGTCGCATTTTTCGAGGGCCGGCAAAGCGCCTGCCAAATGAACCAATGGCTTGCGCGGCGCAGCGGCGGCGGTACGATATGCAGCAGGCTTCGGAGGGAACATGGCGAAAATCGGATCAATGCGGGCGACATTCGCGGCAATCGGGCCTGGTGCTTTTTGCCTGCGCCGGGGCGTCGCTGGCGCAAAGCGAAAAGCCGGAAGACATCATTGCCGTGCAATTGCGCTCGCAGGGCTATGCCTGCGAAAATCCGCGCGACGCAAAAGAGGATGCTGCGGACACCAAGCCCGACGAAAAGGCGTGGACGATCCAGTGCGACGGACAACGCTACCGCATCCGGTTCGTCCCGGACATGGCGGCGCAGGTCGAGAAGATCGACTGATCGAGCCTTTCGCGTAACGGAGACCCGGCCTTGGACGATCTCGGCCTTCTAGTCGACCTGCATCGCAATGCGGAACGCCAGGGGCCGGGCGGTGATGATGAAACGCGCCTGGCTGTCGCGTTGTCAGGCCTTCGTGGAAAAAGTGGCCTCGCAATCGCTGATGTCGGCTGCGGGACCGGCGCTTCCACGCTGGTCCTGGCGCAGGAACTGGACGCGTCTATCACCGCAGTCGACTTCATTCCGGAATTTCTCCACGAGCTCGACACCGCGGCGCGGCAAAGGGGATTTGGCGGGCGTATCGAGACCTTCCCAGGATCGATGGATGCACTGCCGTTTCAGAATGGCTCGCTCGATGCGATCTGGTCCGAAGGCGCGATCTACAACATGGGCTTTGCGAACGGCGTCGCGGCATGGCGGCGCTTCCTGAAGCCGGGCGGTATTCTTGCGGTATCGGAACTGACCTGGCTTACCCGGGAACGGCCCGAAGAACTGGAACAGCACTGGATGCGGGAATATCCGGAAGTGGATACCGCCTCGGCGAAAATCGCCGTGCTCGAAGAAAACGGCTATTCCCCCATCGGTTACTTCACCCTTCCCCAAAGATGCTGGCTGCAAAACTATTACCGCCCGATGCAGGCGCGCTTTGCCCGGTTCCTTTCGCGCAACGGCGATTCCAAGGCAGCCGCCGGCATCGTGGCGGCGGAGGAACACGAGATTGCCCTTTACGAGCGAAACGCAGCCTTTGTCAGCTACGGCTTTTATGTGGCCCGCAAGACCGGCGACGAACCCTGACGGCTAGCCAGCTGAAATCACCGGCGCGGACAGGCTCGCGGCAGCGGACTTCAGCATTCCCAGCGCGGCATCCGCGTCCGGTGCGTCGACCGTGTCCAACCGGTTGATGAACGGGCACGAAAGCGCGGCGATCACGGTGCCGAGCGAACCGAACACCGGCACCGCGAGATTGGTGACCGCCGGGATCTGCCGGCTTGCCATCCTGGCGCATCCGTCGGTGCGTATATGCGCCAGACTCTCTTTGATTGCGGCTGTTTCTTCCAACGGGCTGCCGTCCAGCAGGCGAGCGCGGTCTGCCGGGCTGGAGAAGGCAAGGAAAACCTGGCCCGAGCCCGTGTCCGGAACCGATATTCGCGTTCCAACCCGGATCGCCACGCTCCAATAGCCGGGCGAATCGACCTGCGCCACGACGACGAGCCGGTTCCTGTCGCTGGCGACAAGGTGGCATGCCTGGCCGGCATCCTGCGCAAATGAGTGCATCAAGGGCAGGGCTTCGCCGATCAGGCGCTTCATCGGCGGCGTCTGATGCGCCAATTCGAACAGCTTCAAGGTGAGCGTGTAGCGGTCTTCGCCGGTGCGACGCACATATCCGCGGCGTACAAGCCGGTCGAGCATGCGGAAGATCTCGCCAGCCGAACGGTCCAGAGCCCTGGCGATTTCGGTCTGGCTCATGGCGCCATCGCGAGAGGCCAGCAGTTCGAGGATGTCGAGGCCCTTGTCGAGGGCGGGGGCGCGGTACTTGTCGTTTTCGTCTTCCAATGCGGGCATCTGCATGGCCGTCAAAGGCCGAATTCGGCGCGGATCGCGGCGCTGTGCTGGCCGATCGTCGGCGCGCCTGCCTCGACCCGGCTGCGCTCCCCGTCGATGCGCAAGGGCGAGCGCGTCGTGCGGACCGAAACATCGGCGCCGCGCGTGACCGTCTGCAGCAGGTCCAGTTGGCCGAAACCTTCGCTTGCGATGAGCTCGCGCCAATCCAGCACGCTGGCGCACCAGATGTCGGCCGGTTCGAGAACCGCAAGCCACTCGCCCGTGGTCCGCTCCGCCAGTCTCGCGGCGATCCCGCGCTTGATCGCGTCGCGGTCGGTGAAGGGTGCCGAAGGTCCGAGGCCTGCTATATCGGGAAGCTCGATGAGGTTTGCCAACCGGTCGAGCGGCGTCATCGCCAGCGCGAGATAGCCGTCTGATGTGGCGTAGA
Organism: uncultured Alphaproteobacteria bacterium; assembly: GCA_963846345.1. Classification (GTDB taxonomy): domain Bacteria; phylum Pseudomonadota; class Alphaproteobacteria; order Rhizobiales; family Rhizobiaceae; genus BOKV01. The sequence goes on along the minus strand of CAWJVP010000022.1, from coordinate 52,291 downwards.
CCCCGTAGGGCGCAGCGAGATAGGCATGGGCATTACGGAAGTTCGAACGTTGCGGCAGGCGCTCGCCGTCGTTGAGGTGCGTGGTCAGCACCTCGAACTGCAGGTCCACGAGCGCTTCCAACAGGCTTGTTTCGACATGCGCGCCGGCGCCGGAAATTCCCCGCCGCACGAGCGCTGCAAGCACGCCGTGCACGATCGCGCTGCCGGCAAGAAAATCGGCGATAGCCAAGCCGAGCGGCACGGGCCCTTCGGCGGGGTCGCCGTTCAGCCACATGATGCCCGAGCGGGCCTGGGCCAGCAGGTCCTGGCCGGGGCGATCCACCCACGGACCCTGCGATCCGTAGCCGGTGATCGAGGCATAGACGATGCGTGGGTTGATCTTGCGCGCCGCCTCGTAGTCGAGGCCAAGCCGGTCGATGACGCCGGGGCGGAAGTTCTGGATGACGATGTCCGCCTTCTCGATAAGGCGTTTCACGGCCGCGATGTCGGCGGGATTCTTGAAATCGGCGGCGAAACTTTCCTTGCCGCGATTGATGGCGTGGAACAGCGTTGAATCCCCGCCGATCTCGGTGTCGGAGAGATAGAGGCGGCGGCACAAATCGCCGCCATCGGGCCGCTCGATCTTGATCACGCGCGCGCCCAGATCGAGCAGGCGCAGGGCTGCGAACGGACCCGACAGGAACTGCGACATGTCGAGGACGGTGATGCCCTCCAACAGGCCCGGCGACTTTTTCATCGGAACTGCCATCTTTGCTTCCGAAGTTTTCATATATGAGGCAAGCTTTTGCATATGAAAATACGGCAGTCAAACAGGCGTCGCTGCTGACAGCACATTGCAGGAGGCGATATCACCGCGGCGAGGTGATGCCATTCTCGGTGACTACGGCATCCATGGCGATGTCATGCGGCTGCGGGTGGATTGTTTCGATCATCTGGCTGGAATAGCCGACGCCCAGAACCATCGGCTTGCGTCCCATCGCGGCAAGGGTGCGGTCGTAATATCCCCCGCCATAGCCGAGCCGCCAGCAACCGGCGTCGAAGCCGACGACAGGCGCCACGACAATGTCAGGCAGGATTTCTTCCCCGTCGGCGGGGAACGGTATGTTCCATACGCCGCGCTCCAGCCGGCTGTTCGAATGCCAGTGGCGGAATACAAGCGGGGCGGCCTTGGCGACGACCACGGGAAGCGCGCATTTGCCGCCGCGCGCCTCAAGCGACTTCATCCAGCCGCGCAGGTCCGGCTCGCCCCGAAACGGCCAATACAGGCTGACGACCCTGCCATCGATGGCGCCGATCAGTTCGTCGAGACGGGTAGCGATGGTGTTTGCAAACGCCAAACGCTCATCGGCGCCAATTTCCAGCCGCGAGGCGATCAGCCGCTCGCGCTCACCCTTGCGCCACCGCATCACATCCGGGTCGGGAGCCGGCGGTCACGTTGCTGGAACGCGCGGTCGAGCTCGTGCATGAAGCAGGGCGGCGAGGCGTAGGCAGGCTCGTCGGCGTCGTTGGCCATTGTTGTTCTCCGGCCGGATAACGCGCGATGCCGGCCATGGCTGCATCACTGCAGCGTAATTCGCATTCCGCTCAAATCAAGCGATGCATCGAGGCCAAGCTGCTTGCCGGACAGGGCAAGCGTGACGCCCTTCGAATTGGTCAGCGTGATCGCAGCGCCGCCTGCGGCAGCGGCAATGCCCGCGGTGCCGGCAGCATAGATCCCCTCGATGTCGCTTGGCTGGGTGAGATTGTATACCGTGCCGACCAGGTCTGCGCGAGAGAACGAGACTGTCGCGCCGGCATTCACGCCGCCGATTGCGAGGGGATAGGCCTGGCCCTCGAAGTTCAACTGTCCGAAACCGCCGCTGCCGCCCACGAGAAAGGTGATCTTGCCGATGTCGAGCTGGATGGTGGTTTCTTGCGGATAGACCGGCGCGGGTGCTGGAACATCCGCCGAAAACGCTGTGCCAAGCGCCATGAAAGCCGAGAAAAAGACGGCGCTGAAAATTGTCCGGTACATCATCGAGTGCTCCTGAATGCAAATGGCCGATCGCGGCGGGTTTTCCATGCGGAAACCTGACCGTGGCAATGCTTTCAACGCCAATTCTGGCGGGAATGCGCCGCCATTGCGGCGGCAGGGAGCAGACCGGAAATTGTTGCAAAAATGCTATCGGCCAGGCCGCTGGATGCCGGTCAGTTGATCGTGCCGCCATCGATCATGACGATCGAGCCGGTCATGTAGGCGCTTTCGTCTGAAGCCATGTAGGCAGCCAGCGCCGCGATTTCCTCCGGCGTGCCCAAGCCGGCCCATGGGCTGGCGGGCAATGAAGGCCTCGCGGGCAGCGGCCGGATCGGCGAACGCGTTGATGCGGTCGTGCAGCGACGGCGTCTCGGTCGTGCCGGGGCAAATGGCGTTGCAGCGAATGTTCTTCGTCACATAGTCGGCGACGATGCCTTTCGTCAGGCCGATCATCGCGCCCTTGGTGGCGCCATAGGCGGTCCGGTTCGGAAATCCCTTGATGGACGAGGCGGGCGAGGCGATGTTGACGATCGAGCCGCCGCCATTGGCGATCATTGCCGGCAAGCACGGCGCGGATGGCGAAATAGGCCGAATCGACATTGATCACGAAGGACTTGCGCCAGGCATCCAGCGGCGTATCCATGATGGTCCCGTGATAGACCCAGCCGACGGCGTTGACGAGGATATCGACGGTGCCGATTTCACCGAATGTCCGGTTGACCGCGGCCTCGTCGGTACAGTCGAGCGCATATGTCCTGATGCCGTGGGCATCGAGCCCGGCAAGGTGCTCCGCCGATATGTCGCAGGCGTGGACTTCGGCGCCCTCGGCGCGAAACCGTTCGGCGGTGGCGCGTCCAATGCCGCGCGCGGCGGCGGTCACGATTGCCCTCTTGCCTTCAAGCCGCTTCATCGCAACGATCATTGCCATCTCCTCGTGGAAAGCCTGCCGCGCAGCCTAGTAGGTTGCGCGACCGCCGGACAGGTCGAACACCGCACCCGTGGTGAAGGAATTTTCCTTCGTGGCGAGGAAGCAGATCATCGAGGCGGCCTCGCCCAGTTCAAGCATGCGCCCGCGCGGAATTTTCGAGAGGATCATCTTCAGGAATTCCGGCTCCTGGCTCATGCGCCATCGTCGTCTTGGCGACCGCGGGGGTCACGCAATTGACGGAGATGTCGTGCTTGGCGAGTTCCTTGCCCAGCGACTTGGTCAGCGCGATGACGCCGGCCTTCATCGACGAATAGGCCGGCGCGCCGGGATTGCCTTCCTTGCCGGCGACGGAGGCGATATTGACGATGCGCCCGTAGCCTTGCGCGATCATGTGCGGCACGACCGTGCGCGACACGAAGAACGTGCCGACAAGCCCGATATGCACGACATCCATGAAGGCCTGGGGCGGGTATTCCCAGGTGTTGGCGTTCGGTCCCACGATGGCCGCGTTGTTGATGAGCACATCGATCCGTCCGAACCGCGCGATCGTTTCGGCGGTGGCTTTCTCGACGGCTTCGAGGTTTCCGATATCGACATTGAGAAGCTGCACCTTGCCGCCTGCGCCATGTTCGGCGGCAAGCTTGTCGAGCAGCGACTGGTCGCGGTCCCAGATCGACACGGATGCACCGCTTTCGAGCATGCGGTTGGCGACGGTGAGGCCGATCCCCTGGCCGCCGCCGGTAATGATGGCGACCTGGTCGTTGAAGTCGTAGCTGTTCATGGGGTGCATCCGTTGTTGCAGGGGGAAGGGCGGCAGTGCGCCGCCCTTCGTACTGGGTCTTGATCAGAAGTTGAAGTCGTCGATGTTCTTGGCGTCGAACGTCGTCAGTTCGGCCTGGGTGTTCATCGAGTTCTTGTCGTTGATGGTGATGGTGCCGAGGTTCGGCACTTCGAAGGTGCTGCCGACTTCGTTCTTGATCGTGCCGTCGATCACGCCCTTGGCGAAATGCACGGCCAGCCAGCCTTCATTGTACGGCGACCAGAGCTGGAACGCCTTGACGGTGCCGTCCTTGACGAAGTCGCGCATCTCGCTCGGCAGGCCGAGGCCGGTGACGATGCACCTTGTCGGCGATGCCGCGCTGCTGGACGACCTGCGCCGCCGCCGCGATGCCGACGGTGGTCGGTGCGATCACGCCGCGAAGGTTGGGGTAGTTGGCCAGCAGCGCTTCCATTTCGGTGGTCGACTTCTCCGGCTGGTCGTCGCCGTAGACGGTCGCGACGAGCTTCATGTCCTTGTACTTGGGATCGTTGGCCAGCGTCTCGTTCATCGCCTCGATCCAGGTGTTCTGGTCGGGCGCTTCGGTGGTGGCCGAGAGGATTGCGATCTCGCCCTCGTAGCCGATCATCGAGCCGAGCAGCTCGACCTGGTTCGGTCCGGTCTTGGTGAAGTCGACCGGCAGGATGGTCGCATCGCGATGGCTCTCATTGCCGACGAGATCGCCGTTGACCGTGAGCACGAGGATGCCCTTGGCGCGGGCCGCGTCGAGCACCTGGTTCAGCGCGTCCGGGCTGTTGGGCGCGATGCCGATCACGTTCACGCCGCGCTGGATCTGCGCCTCGATGAACGGGATCTGCGATGTGGCTTCGGCGGTGGCGGGAGCGACGAATTCGAACTCGCAACCCAGCGCCTTGCAGGCATCCTCGAAGCCGCCGGTGATGCTGTCGAAGTAAGGGTTGCCGGTGTTCTTGCCGATATAGACGATCTTGAGCGGATCGGCGGCCATTGCCACCGTCGTCATGGCAAGGGCGGCGGCGAGGCCGAGCAGTGGCCGAAGCAGTTTGTTTAACACGTTCTTCCTCCAAGGTTAATCGCCGGTGCAGCCCGGCGCTGCAACCCGCTACCTCTGGGTGCGGGAATAGATGAAATTGGTAGCGATGATCGACGACGATGAGCAGCACGCCGAGCACGCAAAGCTGCACAGGCGGCAGCACGTTGGCGACGATCATGCCGGTGGTGACGATGACCAGCAGCCAGGCCGCCAGGAAGGTGCCGAGGATCGTGCCGCGGCCGCCGAAGATGTAGGTGCCGCCGAGCATCGCCATCAGCACCATCTGCAATTCGCCGCCAAGGCCGAGGTCGTAGCGCACCGAGCCGAGGCGCGAAGCCGTCATCATGCCGGCGAACGAGGCCGTCAGGCCCATCAGCAGGAAGAGGATCATCTTGATGCGCGCCGAGCGGACGCCGGCATGGCGCGCCGCGACCTCGTTGGTGCCGACCAGATAGATCTGCCGGCCGAATATGGTCGTGCCAAGCACGAGGCCGAGGACGATCGCCAGCACGACGAAGATGATGACCGGAACGGGAATGCCGGCGATGAAGACGTTGTTGATGCCGATGAACCATTCCGGCACCCGGATCGACTTGTCGCCGGCGATCACCTGCGCCAGGCCGCGATAGAGCGTCAGCGTGCCGATCGTGACGATGATCGAGGGCAGTTGCAGGCCGATCACCATGATGCCGTTGAGCGCGCCCATGGCGAGGCCCGAGAGCGAGGCCGACGGCGATCGCGACCGGCATCGGCAGTCCCGCCTGCTGGGCACAGGCGAAGAGGCAGGCCGAGAGCGCCATGTTGGCGGCGGGCGACAGGTCGATCTCGCCGGAGATGATCACCATGGTCAGCACCAGCGCGACAATCGCGAACTCGGCCGAAAGGGTGAAGCTGCGCAGGATGTAGTTGATGTCCAGGAAGAACTGCGACAGCTGGCTGGCGACGATCACGGCCGACGATCAGCAGCACGAAGGTCATCGTCTCCGGGCGGATGAACAGCACCTGCCAGGCTGGACGGGGCGGCGCGGCCTCGCGCGGGGCCGCCGGCGCGGGAGTGTTCGCCGTGCTCATGCGCCGCCCCTTCCAGGCTTCGTTGACCTTGCTGGCGCACCAGCCGGTCGATCAGCAAGGCGACGAGGATGACCGCGCCGTAGATCGCGCTTTGCGTCGTGCCGGGGATGCCGAGCAGCGGCAGCGCGGCGGCGACGCAACCCAGCAGCAGCACGCCCAGCACCGTGCCGGGCACCGTGCCGACGCCGCCATTGATCGAAACCCCGCCGATCACCACCGCGGCGATGACCTGGAACTCGAAGCCGCTGCCGGTGTTCGACGGATTCACGAAACCCCAGCGGCTGGCGTAGAGGATGCCGGCAAGGCCCGAGAGCGCGCCCGAGATCGCGAAGACGACAAGCGTCACTGCGGGTGACGTCGATGCCGCGCAGCGGCGCCGCCACCGGGTTGGATCCGAGCGCATAGATCTGCCGCCCGATGCGGGTGTGCATGGCGAACCACTAGGTCGAGCAGCACCACGCCGAAGCTGATGAAGATGATCCACGGAATGCCGAAGATCGGCGAGGTCTGCGACAGCGACTTCAGCGCCGAGGGCACGAACTGCCGGTCGATCTGCTTGGCGTCGGACATGATGAAGGTCAGGCCGCGATAAAGGCTCAGCGTGCCCAGCGTCACGATGATCGCCGGCAGGCGGAAGAGCGTAACGAGCGAAGCCGTTGACGAGACCGAGCAGTGCGCCGAGGCCGATCGCGAGCGACGAAGCCGAGCGGCCACCAGATCTGCGGCTGGAACTTGAACATCATGCCGCAGGCCATCGCGGTCAGGCCGAGGATCGAGCCGATGGACAGGTCGACGTGGCGCGCGACGATGACCAGCATCTGGCCCATGGCGCCGATCAGGATCAGCGGCACCAGCAGCAGGATGATGCGCAGGCTGTTCAGCGTCAGGAACTGCGGCTTCAAGATGCCCGACGACAAGGCAGAACAGCACGATCATCACGAGGATGCCGGCCTCGCGGCTCAGCAGGAGCGAGCGCATCGCCTTCATGCGGCGTCTCCCCAATCGGCGCTGCGCGGCACGGCGGCATGCATGATCGTCTCCTGCGTGGCCTCGCCGCGCGGCAGGTCGGCGGTGAGGCGCCCCTCCGCCATGACCAGCACCCGGTCGCACAGCGCCAGCAGTTCGGGCAATTCGGAGGAAATCAGCAGGATGGCGCGTCCATCGGCGGCGAGTTCGCCGATCATGTCGTAGAACTCCGCCTTGACGCCGATGTCGATGCCGCGGGTCGGCTCGTCGAGGATGAGGATGGTCGGGTCGGTCAGCAGCCAGCGCGCAAGGATCGCCTTCTGCTGGTTGCCGCCGGAAAGTTCGCCGATCGGCTGGCGCAGCGACGCGAGCCGGATGCGCAGCTTCTCAACGGATTCCTGCGCCAGCGCGTGCTCCAGCGCGCGGCGGATGAAGCCCGCCGGCGCGATCTTCTGCGGAATGGCAGCGGTGATGTTCTGTTCAACGGGAAGCGTGCGGAAGATGCCGGCCTGCGCGCGATCCTCCGGCACGAAGGCAAGGCCTAGCGCGATGGCTTCGCTCGGCGTCGGTGATCATTGCCGGCTTGCCGTGAACTTCGATGCTGCCCGATTGCGCCGGGGCGATGCCGAAGATGGCCTTCGCGACATCGGTGCGGCCCGCGCCGACAAGCCCGCCAAGGCCGACGATCTCGCCCTTGCGGACCTCGAAGGCTGATGTCCTGGAAGAGACCGGGCGAGGTCAGCTTCGTCGACCTTCAGCGCCACATCGCCGATCTCGGTGCGCTGCTTGTGCAGGTATTCCTTCACGCGGCCGGCCGATCATCAGGCGGATGATGTCGGCGTCGTCCAGATTGCCGATCGTGTCGGTGGCCACCTTGTTGCCGTCGCGGAAGATGGTGACGCGGTCGCAAAGCGCGCGCACTTCTTCAAGCCGGTGCGAGATGAAGATGATGGTGCGGCCTTCGTCGCGCAGGCGCCGGGCGATGGTGAACAGCGTGTCGACCTCCTTCGGCGTCAGCGGCGCGGTCGGTTCGTCCATGATGATGAGGCGGCTGTCGGAGGCGAGCGCGCGTGCGATCTCGACCATCTGCTGGTCGGCGATGGAAAGCCCGCGCATCGGCCGCGCCAGGTCGATCGAAACGCCGAGCAGGTCCATCAGACGCTTTGCCTCGCGCGGTCATCTCGCGCCCAGGGCACCCTCGCAAGCGGCCCGCCCGCCTCGCGCCCAAGGACGAGATTTTCCGCCACCGACAGGTCCGGGAAGGAAATCGGCTCCTGGTGGATCAGCGTGATGCCGAGCTTTTGCGCGGCGATCGGGTTGGGCACCTCGACGGTCCGCCCGTTCAGCGCCAGCGTGCCGCGCGTCGGCCGGTGAACACCGGCCAGGATCTTGGCGAAGGTGGACTTGCCCGCGCCGTTCTCGCCTAGCAGCGCGTGGATTTCGCCCGGCATCAGGTCGAGGTCGACATCGCGCAGCACTTCGACGCCGGCAAAGGATTTGGATATCCCCCGGGCGGAAACGAGCGGCTCGACGGCCCCGACCTTTTCGCGAACGGCCATCGTCTCCTCAGGCTCCGGCGGGCGTTGGCGACTGTGCGTCGATGAGGCCGTGCGCCTTCAGGTCAGACCAGAAGCCGGCGGGAATTTCCAATGCCAGCGAAGCAAGGTTCTCGCGGATTTCGCTCGGGCGCGCGGCGCCGGGTATGGTGGATACCACCGCCGGGTGGGCGAGCACGAATTGCAGCGCCGCGGCGGGCAGGGCAACGCCGTGCTGCCGGCACACCTCCTCGATGCCGCGAACCTTCGCCTGGATCTCAGCGGGACGCGGCGGCATAGCCGTACATCGCGTTGCTGCCCGAACCGGTGACGAGGATGCCCGACGCGAACGGCGAACCGATGATGACGCGAGACGCCGCGCTCGCACGCAGCCGGCCATGCCGGTGTGCAGGCTTGCCTGCTCGATCAGCGTGTAGGGCATGGCGACGATGCAGAAGTCGAGATCGACCTGCGAGGCGATCTTTTCCAGCGCCGGGCCGGTGTTGATGCCCATGCCGTAGGCCTTGATGTCGCCGGACTTCTTCAGCTCCTGCAGCGCCTTTATTCCGCCGTCGGAATGCAGGTCGTGCTGGTGTTTGGCCAGCACGTCGCGGCGTGGAACATCTCGTCCAGGTCGTGGATGACGAGCGCGTCGACCGTATCGAGCGCCAGCCGCTGCAGCGCCTGCTCGTAGGAGCGCATGACGCCGTCGTGGGTGTAGTCGAAATTGACCTCGAAATTCAGGCCGCCAGTCCAGGGCGCGCGGTCGAAATGCGCGGGATCCTTCGGCCGGTGCAAGCGTGCGGCCGACCTTCGTGGTGATCTGGAATTCGTTCGCGCGGCTTGGTGCGCAGGAAGCCGCCGAGTGCGATGCTCGGATAGCCCGCGGCCATACCAGGGCGCGGTGTCGTAGAAGCGGACGCCGGCATCCCATGCGGCATCGAAGCGTCGCCTGCGAATTCCGGCTCGTCGACCTTGGCGTAGAGTTCGCCCACATGGGCCGTGCCAATGCCGAAAACCGGCAGCTCCAAAGGCGGTGCGGCCCACCCGCCGACGGGTGGCGTGCGTGATCTTCACCGGTATTCCTCCCTGCCAAGCCGTGCGGCTCGATCCGCCGCCTCTCGTCCTCGCGATCAAGTTGTCAGACAAAAATTAGTTTGACAAGTCTTTCCGACAAAGCCAATCCTGACCGGCGTCAGGGAGAGGGTTGGGAGGCCCGGAATGCCCGATTTTCCGATCATCGACACGCACCTGCACGTCTGGGACCAGACGCGGCTTCAGCTATTCCGCGTTCGAGGGCAACCCGCTTTTCGACCATCCCTACCATGTCGAGGACTACCGGCGCGATTGCGGCGATCTCGACATCGAGGCGATGGTTTTCCTGGAGTGCTACGCCGATTTCTGGGAGGGCGGCGGCCAGTATCTCGAGGAAGATCGAGTTCGTCGAGGACGAGGCGAAGCGCGATCCGCGCATCAAGGGCATCGTGCCGATGGCGCCGCTCGAATGGGGGCGGAAGGCCGAACCGATCCTCGACCGGATGCGCGACAATCACCCGCTCGTGAAGGGCATCCGCCGCATCGTCGAGTTCGATGCCGACCCGCGCGCGCTGACGCTCAGCGACGAACTTCGTCGAGGGCGTGAACCTGCTCGAGCACTTCGGCTGGCACTTCGAGATCAACGTCAACCACACCCAGATGGACATCGTGCGCGAATTCGTGCAGCGGGTGCCACGGCGTGCCGCTGATCCTCGACCATTGCGGCAAGCCCGGCATCAAGGAAGGCGCCATCGAGCAATACCGCGATGACGTGAAGTGACCTGGCGCAAGCACCAGAACCTGTGGATCAAGCTCTCCGACCTGCCGGTCGAGGCGGATTTCGACACCTGGACGGACGGCGACCTGCGGCCCTATCATCGAGGCGACGCTCGACGCCTTCGGGCCGGACCGCACGATCTTTGCGGGCGACTATCCGGTATGCCTGCAGGCAACGACGCCTGACGCGGTGGGTCGAGGTGCTGGACCGGGCCTTCGCCGAGCTCGGCCTGAGCGAATCGGATACCCGCAAGATCTATCGCGACAACGCCAATCGCCTTCTACCGGCTGGGGCTGTGAGGGAATGAGCTTGGGCAAGGCGAGGCCGACCATGGCCGAGATCAGCGGAGGGCGACGCCCGACGCTTTCGCCGAACTGGTGGACGCCGCGCGCCGACCGGTGCCAGCATCCGACATGGGCGGGCCGCTCGCTGGAACGCCGCTCGATCTCCGAGCAGGTCGCCAACCGCATCATGGCGATGATCAAGTCCGGCAATCTGAAGGCCGGCGACCGGCTGCCGACCGAGCAGCAGATGGGCGTCGCCTTCGGCATTTCACGCCCGCCGCTGCGCGAGGCGCTGAAGGCGCTGACGCTGATGGGCATGCTCGAAAGCCGCCAGGGCGGCCGCTACACGGTGACCGACCTGTCGCCCTCGCGGCTGGTCGCGCCGTTCAACGTCATGCTGTCGGTCGGCGACTATGACGTCCACGAGCACTTCGAGGCGCGCGAGGCGGTGGAGCTGACATTGGTCCGCTTCGCCACGCTGCGGGCGACGCCCGAGGAGCGCAGCCGCATCCTCAAGCACGCGGTCGACGGCAAGGAAGTCCTCGACGATCCGGTGGCGTTCCGGCTGCTGGACATCGAGTTTCACCAGCGCACTCAGCGATGCCGGCGCGCAACCAGCTGCTGTCGGCGGTGGCGCAGGGCCTCTACGACATCGGCCTCGACGTGCGGCGCGCCGCCAGCCAGGTGCCGCGCCAATGTCGAAAAGAGCGTCGGCGCAGCACGTCGAAGTCGCCGAGGCGGTGATGGCGGGAGACGCGGACGCAGCAGTGGCGGCATACCGGCGCCATCTCGAACATATCCGCGACACGACCATCGAGGTCATTTCCAGGTCACCAGAGCTGAGGTTTGAGATGCCCGAACAGATTGCCTTTCGAATGAACCTTTTCCCCGGCCAGGCCGCCGAATACCGCAAGCGGCACGACGAGATCTTCCCCGAGCTGGCGGCGGCGCTCAAGGATGCCGGCGTATCGGACTATTCGATCTGGCTCGACCCGGAGAGCAACCACCTTTTCGGCGTGTTGACGCGTGCCGACGACCACACCCTCGACAAGCTGCCCGAGACCGAAATCATGAAGCGCTGGTGGGCGCACATGGCGCGATCTCATGGCGACCGACGCCGACAACGTGCCGGTGCAGATACCGATGAAGAAGGTTTTCTACCTCAAGTGAAGCATGGCCGGCGTCCGGCGCCGCACGAAAGAAAGCAAGCAAGTTGGCCACACCGATCATCAAGCATGTGCGAGCGCTCGTTGCGCGCGGCGACAGCGGCGCCGATTACCACGACAAGCAGGGCTATCACTGGATAGACGACCACATCTCAACGCCGATGGCGCGATACCCCGAATACCGCCAAAGCCGGCGGGCATTCGGCATCAACGTCCTTGGAACGCTGGTTGTCGAGATCGAGGCGGATACGGGCGAGGTCGGCTTCGCGGTGACGACCGCGGGCGAGATCGGCGCGTTCATCGTCGAGAAGCATCTGGCGCGGTTCCTGGAAGGCCGCCCGGTTACCGAGATCGAGAAGATCTGGGACCAGATGTATAACGCGACGATATATTACGGTCGCCGCGGCATCGTGCTCAACGCGATTTCAGCGGTCGATCTCGCGCTTTGGGACCTTGCTCGGCAAGATCCGGCAGGAGCCGGTGATGGCGATGCTCGGCGGCCCGGTTCGCGACGAACTCGTATTCTACGCGACCGGCGCGCGACCGGATGTTGCCAAGCAGCTTGGCTTCATCGGCGGCAAGCTGCCGCTGCAGCATGGCCCTGCCGAGGGCGAGGAGGGCATGGCCAAGAACATCGCCAAGCTCGCCGACATGCGCAGCAAATGCGGCGACGATTTCTGGCTGATGTATGATTGCTGGATGAGCCTCGATCTCAACTACTCGATCAAGCTCGCACTGAAGGCGCATGAACACGGGTTGAAATGGCTGGAGGAGTGCCTGTCGCCGGACGATTACTGGGGCTATGCCGAGCTCAAGCGCAAGCGTGCCGAAAGGCATGCTGGTGACCACCGGCGAGCACGAGGCGACGCGCTGGGGCTTTCGCATGCTGCTCGACATGGGCTGCTGCGACATCATCCAGCCGGATGTCGAACTGGTGCGGAGGCATCACCGAACTCATCAAGATTTCCGCCTATGCCGATGCGCATGGCGCGCTGGTGATCCCGCACGGCTCGGGCGTCTACAGCTATCATTTCGTCGCGACGCGCCACAACAGCCCGTTCACCGAGATGATCATGATGGCGCCGGAGGCAGACAAGGTGCTGCCCGCATTCGGCGGCCTGCTGCTCGACGAGCCGGTTCCCTACAACGGACGGCTGAAAGTTTCCGACCTCGAAAAGCCCGGTTTCGGCGTGGAACTGAACCCTCAGGTCGCTTTTTCAAGGCCTTATGCCCGCTGACACATTGCTCCGGACCGTTTGGTGCGGCGCAGCACCCGCTTGAACGGACGGGCAGACCTGGCGTATCGTGTAGCAGTTGAACAAGGCGTAACTGGAAGGGGGGTGCATGGAAACCCGGACAGGAAAGTTCAAGCTTGGCTTGAAGGCGACGGACGAGATCCTCGCCGGAAACGAGGAACAGGCGATTGCCGTGTTCGACAGGCTGCGCCGGCAAAAATTGCTCGCCGCCAGCATGCATGAGATGAACCAGCTTTTGCAGCATCCCGACCATGGCGCGCGTGCACGCGCAGCCATCCGCCGGATCGGCATGGAATACGCCGGATAGGCGCTGCCGGTCCCGGGCTCCGCTGACAAACAATCGGGGCATTCTCGCGCAATCGTGATGCGCCTGCTGCTTTGCAGACGTGTCAGCTTCGGGCCCGCGCCATACTCTTTGGCAGGATCTGGCAAGCGAACCACGAGAGGCACTGCCATGCGCAACAAACCTGCCGCCTTTTCTAACACGCGCCGCAGCATTCTGGCCTGGTTCGGCGGACTGGCGGTTCTACTCGGCGCAAGCCCATCCTTTGCAAGCAGGACACCTTCCGCAAGCGAGGGGCCGTTCTACCCACGGCCCGGCATGCGGTTTGCCGATGCCGACAATGATCTCGTCAAGATCGCCGGCTTGGTCGAGAGCGCGGGCGGGGAGATCATCGTGCTCAAGGGTCGCGTCCTGGACGGGCAGGGCAATCCGGCATCCGGAGCGCGCGTCGAAATCTGGCAGTGCGACGCCAACGGCCGCTATCTTCACCCGGGCGACAGCGGCGCCACGCCGCGCGATGCAGCGTTCCAGGGTTTCGGGCATGTGGTTACCGGGCCGGACGGCGGATATGCGTTCCGCACGATCAAGCCCGTGCCGTATCCCGGCCGCACGCCGCACATCCATGTGAAGGTTTTCCATGAAGGGCGGGAACTGACGACGCAGCTTTACATCGCCGGGCATGAACTCAACGCGCGCGACGGCCTTTTCCGGCGCATGAGCGAGCAGGAGCAGCAAGCGGTGAGCATGGCGTTTGCGCCGGGTCCGGACGGACTGCAAGCGGTGGTGGACATTCAGGTCTGACAAGCCTTGGCGGCACGCCCAAGGAACGATCCCGTCGAAGCGCCGTTTCCAGACGCGAAGGGCAGGACGGGCTTGGAAAACGTTTTTGCGGATATTGCCGCCGATTTCGCTGGCGGAACCTCGATACCTTATCCGGTGATCCTTGCCCGGGTTGTCGGCGCGCTGCTCCTTTCCGCCGTCATCGGTATCGAAAGGGAGGCAAAGGATCGACCGGCCGGCTTGCGAACCCACATGCTGGTCAGCCTTGCCGCCTGTATCTTCGCAATCCTTGCAATCGAAGTGCCCAACGCGGCGGTTTTCGATGGACGCGAAATCACTTCCGATCCGTTGCGGGTTGTCGAGGCGGTGACGGCAGGTGTCGCCTTTCTCGCCGCCGGCTTCATCGTTTTTTCCAAGGGCGAGGTACATGGCCTGACGACCGGAGCCGGCATCTGGCTTGCGGCTGCAATCGGCGTTTCGGCGGGCTTTGGAATGTGGGGCCTGGCGCTGGTAGCAGCAGTCTTCGGCTCGGTCGTGCTGTTGCTGTTCCTGCGGCTGGAGCGCTGGATGAACTGGAAATAGCGACGTTGCGCGCTGACCCTTGTCCGCTTGTGGAAATTGCGGCAGATTTCTCCGGTTCCACCTGCGCGTTCGCGCCCATTGAATGGTCAAGCATTTTCGCAACTGCCGTCATGGGCGTCGTTTGCCTGTCGCACAGCCTCAAGGCAAGAAAGAGCCCAAATGATCACGGTCGACGATATCGAGGCCGCGCGGTCGCGCATTGCGCCGCATGTGCGCCGGACGCCACTGTTCGAGGCCGCGGCGCTTGCCGAGCCGCCGACCGAGGCAGGCTTGTTCCTGAAGCTCGAATGCCTGCAGGCGTCAGGTTCGTTCAAGGCGCGGGGGGCGACGAACAAGTTGCTGCAGATGCCGGCTGCGGCGCTGGCGCGCGGGATAGTCACCGCATCAGGCGGCAATCACGGACTTGCCGTGGCGCGCGCGGCGCGCTCGTGCGGCGTTCCCTCTACTGTGTATGTGCCTTCGAACATCACGCCTGCCAAGGTTGAAAAGCTGCGCGCATTGGGTGCGACGGTCGAGATCATCGGCTCGGTGTGGAACGAGGCCAACACGCATGCGCTGGCATTTGCGGAGACAACCGGCGCCGCTTATTTCCATCCTTTCGCGGACCCGGCGGTAGTCGCGGGCCAGGGAACGGTGGCATTGGAAATCCTCGACCAGGGGAAGGCGCCCGATGCCGTGCTCATCGCGATTGGCGGCGGCGGACTCATAACCGGCATGGCGGTGGCGTTGAAGACGCTGTCGCCAAGGACGCGCATCATCGGCATAGAACCCGTGGGAGCGCCGACGCTGCATGCTTCGATGTTGGCAGGAAAGGTCGTGGAACTCGGCGCGGTGACGACACGCGTTGCGACGATGGCCTGCGCCCGAACAGACGACAGGCTATTTTCAACGGCTCGCGGATTGATCGACGAAATCGTGCTGGTCGAGGACGAGGCGATGGTAACGGCAGCACGCTGGCTGTGGAGCGAACTGGGGATCGCGGCCGACCTCAGCGGAGCGGCGGCCATCGCGGCGCTGCAGGCGGGCGCGGTCAAATTTGGAAAGGGCGAAACGGTCTGCGCCCTGGTTTGCGGCGCGGGCCCGGATGGAATTCAATCCTGAGCCATCGCACTCCCGATACGCCCCTGTTCAAACCTGCTTCGAAGGTGTCTTGCGCCGCTTGACGGCTGGCTTCTGTTCCGGGGCCGAGGCTGCCGCGACGCGGTCGGCTTCTTCCTTGGCCAGTCGCAGCGCCCGCAATTTCGCGGTCTTGATCGCCCTTGCCTTGGAATTCGCCTCTACTTCAGCCAACGCCTTGTCGCGGTCGGCATTGTTTTTTTGCTTTGTTGCTCCGCCCGACGAGAGGAGGTTTGGATAGGTGCTTGATTTCAACATTTTTCTGTCCTGCAACTTGATGAAAGTAATCCAAATTTTCCCCTGAAAATATGGTGATACAGGAAGCAAAATCAACATGTATGTTGCCCAATTTTTTTGATTTGAATTATTTACATTAATGTTGTATGTTTCAAAAATATTTTCATACATAGCAAAATATCGTGAATATTATTCATTCGCATGAAATAAATACACGAAATATCGGAGTTTAATCATGATGAAAAATACAAAAGTTGTTGTTTCGACAAGGAAAGAAGGCAAGGCGGACAAGGACAGGCAAGAATCTTTTGCCAATTGGTCGACGAAAAACAAGCTGGAGTTCGATTCCGACGGCAAGCGCCGTCGCGCCCGCGATGCAGCCGAAAACAATCGCCTTCTTTAGGCATGATACACAGGGCGGCGGATGATCGCCCGCTGAAACAACAAAAGGACAAGAGCCATGGCCAAGAGCCAGAAACGCAGCAGCCGCGAAATACGCAAACCGAAGCAGGAAAAGGCCGCGCCGAAGCCCGAGACGACGTTCGGTTCGCAAATAAAGAATGCCAGCGCCAGCATTGTTCGCGGCAAGACGAAGAGCTGACGCTGGGCCTTTGCGTTCGGCGACAGGGCGATTGCGGACACGCCAGCCAGCGCATGGGCGTTCGGCGCCGCCGAATATTTTTTAAATGAATTGACAGTCGAGCAAAATATTTCTATGTATTATGCATCGGTATTTGTTTGAACGATTTCTATTCCTTGTGCTTTCGCGCGGTCTACGAACGTCCCCCTTCAAAAATCGAGAAAACCAAGGCGCAGTCGCGTCGTGGGTAGTCAAATGTTGCTTAGGAAAGGGTTCATCATGGCCACCGGCACAGTAAAATGGTTCAATTCCACAAAGGGTTTCGGCTTCATCCAGCCTGACGATGGCGGAGCGGATGTGTTCGTTCACATCTCCGCCGTAGAGCGCGCAGGAATGCGTGACATCGTCGAAGGCCAGAAGATCAACTACGAAATGGTCCGCGACGCGAAGTCTGGAAAGATGTCCGCTGACCGGCTCCAGGCTGCATAGTCTGGCACCGTCCCCGCCGGCACGTGAAGCATTGCTTATGTGCTTGCGCGAGGGTTGAATTTCATGAAGGCCGGGCAGCTTGTCCGGCCTTTTTGTTGACTTGCCATCCATTTGTTATCATCAGGATCTTCGAAAATGTCTGACAATACGAAGACGCGTGAACGGGCCGAATCGGCCTTTGCGAAGGCGCAGACCCAGTTCATGGCGCGCAGCCGCATCACCTCGGAAATCGACGCTGTTGCAGCCGCACAAGCAGAAAAGACGAACCGCTTGCGAGCCTTGCGCCTCGAGAAGGAAGCGCGCGATCTGGCTGCTGCGCCCGTGCCGGCCAAGGCAAAGCCGCGGGCCAAGAGCCGGACTGCCAGCTGAGCCTTCCCGTCGTTACAACGGAAAAGTCGAGCGATAGGTCGTTCCCTCGCCGGACCGCCTGAACCCCATCTTCACCGGGACGTCGTGGAGCCGTCCTTCGCCCCATCTGGGCATGGTCTGGCGAAGTCCAGGGACAAACACGCGCGCCAGGGGCGGGCCATCGCGATGGGTCAGGTCGACGGCCACCATCTCCATGCCATGGTCGCGGCACATTCGAAGGCAGGCCGGCCCATCGAGTTGCAGCTCTTCTTGCGACGGATCGGTCGACCATGTGCTTCCCGACAGGAACGGGTGCTGAACGATTTCAGTTTCCAGATGCCATACGTAGAGCTTTCGGGCCTGCGGCGTGAAGCCCTCCCAACCAGCCCTGGCCAGATGTATCTTCAGGAGCGCCAGATTGGCTTCGCACTGTGCAAGCTCGCCGACCGCCCTCTGCGCCGCTTGCGAAGTCGACCGTCCGGCCGCAAATCCCAGTGCGGGGTTCCTTCCGTTCGCATCGCTCGAAATCGCGGCGACAACGGGTACGGGAATATCGAGCGTCAGATACAGCAGCCGCAGGACCCTGCCTTGCGTCCGCGACCATGCCGAATAGCTTGCGACAACGTCGTTGCCCGGCCCGGTCAGGGCTATGCGCGGCAAGTCCAGCTCATTGTACCACCAGATGGCGGTCGCATCGCGCTCGACCACCTCGAGAAACCCCCGGACGACGGCGTCTTCAAGTGTCGATCCGACGGCCAGTCCGGTGGAATCTGCCGCGGGCAGGTATGTCCGGTCCTTGTCGTGTCCAAGCAGGCACAGGCCGGCCGGCACCCAACATTGACGTGAACTGAACCGGGCATCGCTTTCGATCCAGTCCAGCCTTCTGCTGCTGTCCCAGGGGGCTGGAATGCGGTGGCGTTCATCGAGTTGCGAGTTGATCCGGCGGCGGTTCCGGTACTGTTGCCCGCTGAAATGGACGAGCAAAGGAGGCTCCAGCACGTGCCCCTGCAATTCGGCGACGCGCGCCCTGCGAACGCGGCCCGGCGGCGCCAACTGGGCGAAAAACGTCTCGTCGGCCTCAAGTTCGCAATTTGCCGAGGCGGCGGCCTCGCTGGCGCCCCAACCTGAAACGAAGATCGGCGGGCGGTCGGTCCTCACCGGCAACACGCGGCCGGCCGCCACCGTGACCGGGCATTTCACCGCGGGATCGGTAATCACCACAGGACCGAAGACAAGTCTGGACTTCATCCCGGACCCCCGACACTTCGAGCGCCATCATGCCGAAGCCAACGGATGGAAGCAAAAGCTGACATGCGGCCAAGTTACAGTTATATTTTTATGCAGGATGCCGCTTAGCGTGGTCAATCAGCGGTATCCCCGTAGAGGCAGAAATGAACTCGGCGGAAACAAATCTTCAGCGCCGGTTGGCGGCCGTGCTGGTCGCGGATGTGGTTGCATACTCAACGCACATGGCGATGGATGAAGAGGGGACTTTCGCGCTCATAAAGACATTGATGCGCGAACAGGTCGAGCCAAAGATCAAGCAGCACAGCGGCCGGGTCGTGAAAACCAATGGCGATGGGATCGTTGCCGAATTCCATAGCGCCGTCGAGTCCGTCAGGTTTGCCATCGATCTCCAGGAAACGATTGCAAGGGAGGCATCGGGTTCCACATCGCCCGAAATGCAGTTGCGTATCGGCATCAACTATGGCGATATCATCATCGACACCGACGGCGACGTCTTCGGGGATGGCGTCAACATCGCGGCCCGGCTCGAACAGATCGCAAGTCCGGGTGGCATATGCATCTCCGGAAAGGTGCACGAGGAAATCCGCAACAAGCTCGCAGTCGCCTTCGACCCCTGGGGCGAGCAACAACTCAAGAACATACCGCATGCCGTCGCGGTCTACTCTCTGTTCCAGGAGCCGAGGCCATTGGCCAAGCCCATAGCGGGCAAGAGCAAGCCTTCGCTGCTCGTGCGGCCCTTCGTCGGCGTGGGAGACTTGCAGCCCTATTTCACCGACGGCTTCACGAACGACGTCGTAACCGAACTGACGCGCTTCACCCAGCTCAAGGTCGTTTCGTATCATACGGCCAATCGCCTGAAACTTGTCGAAACGCCGGACCTGGCGTCGGGGCATGGCATTGACTTCGTCATCGAAGGGAGCATTCGCCGCCTCGGCAAGCGGATGCGCATTTCGTGCGAACTTGCCGACACCGCCTCCGGGGAGTGCCTGTGGGCAGAGCGCTTCGATCTCGACGAACAGGAAATCTTCGCCGTCCAGGACGAACTCGTCGGCACGATCGTCGGCAGGGTGATAGGCCGCGTGGACGCTGCCGGCGCGGAGAAGGCCAGGCACAAGCCCCCCGCAAACCTTGCCGCCTATGAGTGCGTGCTGAGAGGCAACGCCTTGCTGATCGGCGATACGGCTACGGCGACGCAAGCCCGCCAATGGTACGAGCGCGCGATCGAGCTTGACCCGCTTTACGGCCGTGCATACGCCAAACTTGCCCACTACAAGCAGCTCGAATGGTTTCGCGACCCGGGCGACGCGAGCAACCTTCTCGACGAGGCTCACGCGATCGCCAAGAAGTCCGTCGCGCTCTCGCCGAACGATCCGGTGTGCCTGAACATTCTGGGCTGGGTACTGCTACACCGGCGCGAGTTCGACGTGGCGGCAAAATTCTATTCGCGAGCGCTCGACCTGAACCCCAACGATCCCGAACAGGTTTCATACTTCGGAACCTACTGCAGCTTTGCCGGCGAGCCCGAGCGCGCCTTGCAATGGTTCGAGCGCGCGCAGGTGCTCGATCCCCTGTACGAGCCCGCGTGGTACTGGCCGTTCCGGGGCGTGTCGCATTTCATCCTGCGCCGGTTCGACCAGGCGATTGTCGGTTTGAGTCGATCGCCCACCATGCCGGTGTGGGTGAATGCCTATCTGGCGGCTGCAAACGCTTATCTGGGAAATGAGGCAGCAGCCTCGATTTACGCGAGGGACGTGGTGGCGCAATCGCCGGCATTTTCGGCCAGGCGTTTTGCCGCAAAAGAACCCTATCGTCTCGAAGAGGATTCCAACACGCTGCTGAAGGGCATGTTGAAAGCCGGGTTGCCGCAATAGATCTGCTATCTGCAGCCGAACAGAACGGCCCCACCAAGTTCGTCGTGATATTGCCGGCCCTGGCTGTGCCTGTGGTAGTCGCGCAAATATAAAAACAGGTCTTCCCGTGTCAGGACCCCGTCGGGGACCATGGGTACCACTATATTGATCTCGCCTGGTTCATCCACCACGACATTCACATTGGAATCAATTATCTCATCAAATATTGTTTGCAATTGCGGCCTGGTATCGAGAAGGCTGGGAAAAGGAATGGCCGTTCCATTCGCAAAGTTGGTCCCACCATAATTTATAACCTGCCCATCCAAGTCTACTACTTCAATGATCTGAGAATTAGTCGTTGTGTTGCTGATGGTGCCAGCTCTTATCCATTTGACATTATCGTCGACGTCGTCATCCACCGGTTTGATCCGCATCAGATCGTTGGCGGAGAAAGCATTTTGAGCAACTTCAATTGTAAGCGGATTGTTATTGATCTGATTGATGATCCTCAGGGCTTCTACCGGCAACACCTTGAGCCAAGCGCCAACAATGACTGCACCTATTTCCTGGATTTGTCTTCCTGTCTTCAACTCCGCCTTGGGCACGATCGGAACTCCTCTGAAGCCATTGATTAATTGTACGTCCATTCGTTATTCAAGGCAAGCATTGCGAGGCGCTTCCTTTACGTAAACAAGTTTCAATGGACAGTAATCGTTATTTGGAGCATACTATTGAATTGGATGAAAATTGTCCCGGGAGATTTCCATGCTCACTGGTACGTTTCGGACATCATTACTGTTTGCCTTTTTGACTGTAGGTGTGCTTGATCAAATACAAGCATACGCACAAGAGCGCGAAAACTCACGATTGGTCGAGGCAACTTTCACCGTTGATTTTGACAACGCGGATAAAGTCAAAGCATTTGTAGAGAAAGTAAGGAATTTCAAAAAAGTCATCAATGAAAGTGACCTGAAATTAATGGAGCCTGTAAGGCTGGAAAGTCTTGGAGTATATATAGTAACAGGAAAATTCAATCAGCAGGAATTGGATGATCTTCGAGCTGGCGGGTTCGAAGAGTCCGACCCGATCCAGGTAAATTTGTTTGAAGGTGCGTCCTGCGACGATCCCGACCCGATGGTTGCCACACCATCCCGGATCGTTCCCCAGAATGTATGCCGCGTTGCCGGGTCGCCGCCAGACGATGTCGGACCGGTTCCTTCGGTCTGGATCATCGACAGCGGCATCGATGTTGCCGCTTTCAGGGAAGGCTTGTTCAACATCGCGGCGCTTTATGATTGCACCCAGTCCCCTTGCACCAGGATCGACAAGCCGAAGGATCATGAGAAAGTGCAGGACAATGTCGGCCACGGCACGATGGTCGCAGGCATCATCGGTGGCAAGACGGTACCGGACACTGCACCATTCAGAGGCATCAAAGGTGTCAGTCCCAATGCTCCCTTGAAGATCATCAAGGCTTTCGACAGCGCAAGCACGGATCTGTTTGGCACTCCCAGCCTTGCGTTGCAGCTGGTTGAGAACCAGGCAAACCCGGGCGACATATTGAACATCAGTTGGGGGGCGCGTTTTCCTCAAAGTGCGCAACGACCGCAGCAATTCAGATCGCTCGCAAGGCTGGACAGACTTCTCCATGCCATTGCCGACAAGCAGGTCCGCATCGTGGTGGCGGCAGGCAATGGCGAGGGCGACTTGGGACCTTGGGCGCAAACCATTTTTCCTGCCAACGCCGCCCCATACACCTCGACCGTCGTGATCGACAATTTGCAGCCGGCCGGCGGGATTTACAGCGTCTCCGCAACAGAAAGCCTGCATCGGATCGGCCTTCCACCCGAATGCGGAACCGGTGCCGAGCCCCGCTGGTGCGACCTGTTCTGGCGACCCGGCGCATTCGGTGCGACCTATTCCGAGCCCGGCGTAGATGTCCTGTCGGTCTGGAAATCCGTCAACAAGAAGCAGAAGAAGAAGGGACTGCAACAAAATACCTGCAGCGGGACATCCTTTGCGGCGCCCTTGCTGGCCGGGATGCTGGTGCTTGGATCCATGCCAAGCAAAGCGGCGATCCAGAACCCGCTGCTGGCCGATGGCACCGATGCGTTGGGTTATCTGGGCGTTGGAATGCCGGACAATTCATCAGGTCTACCCTTATGCAATTGACCAGGCGCGCTACCTTGCAAGGGCTGGTGGCCCTTCCCGTGTTGTCGAGGGCCCGACTTGGTGAGGCAGCTCAAACCGCAGCCGAAGATCCGCGCCTGCTCGTGGTGCTTTTGCGGGGCGGCCTCGATGCGCTCGCCGCGGTGCCACCTCATGGCGATCCCAATCTTGCAGCAGCGCGCGGTTCATCGGCGCTACCGGAAAGCCTGCACGTGCCCTCAATGCTCAAGCTCGACGGTCTCTTTGGCTTGCACTCCGGCCTTTCGCCGCTCCTGCCTTACTATCTTTCCGGAGAACTGCTCGTCGTGCCGGCTACGGGCATTGCCGGCGCCGGCCGTTCACATGCCGATGCACAAGCGGTGCTGTTCAACGGTAACGCCGGCGGGGCAGGGTGGCTTGACCGAATTCCCGAAAAGTATTCCCGTCGCCCGCTCAAGGTCTGGCGGACCGATCCCGGCGACCAGACGATGGATGTGCTGTCGAACCTTGCGCTGGCCAACCCGCGGCTGCTCGCTGATATCCTTCGAGGACAGGGTGACCGAGACGATCTGACGGGCCTGCTGGAACGGCGGACGGCTGACGCTGCCACACTGTTCGAGCAGTCCGCCACGAGCGCGGCAACCGCCCTTTGTGCTGAAGATGGCCCGCGACTGGCGTTCCTGGAGATGGAAGGTTTCGACACCCATGTTGCGCAGGGGGCCGCAACAGGAAGATTGGGGTCGGCGCTGGAGGCGCTTGCATGCGGGCTTGTCTCGTTTGCGCGGGAATGTGGCCCCGCATGGCAGCGAACGGCAGTTCTGGTTGTCACCGAATTCGGACGGACATTGTCTTTCAATGCCATGGGCGGCACCGATCACGGATCGGCAAGCGTCACGTTCCTGATCGGCGGGGCGGTGGCCGGCGGGCGAGTTGGCGGCGACTGGCCCGGACTTTCCCAGCCGGGTGAAGGAAACTCACTTGCACCGGCAACGGACCTGCGGTCGATCTTCAAGGCCGTGGTGACTGACCATCTCGGCGTGCCGCGGCACGTGGCCGATCATGTCCTGCCGCTTGCCGCAGGCGTGCCGGCCATGCGCGGTCTTTTTCGCTCCTGACCCGATCAGCGCCCGGCAGCGGCTCACATCAACCCTCGCGCCAACGGCAATCCGATTTTTCCGGGAACATTCCGGCACGTCAACGGTTTCCTGCTGACGTTGGGATAATGGAGGGTTGTCGAGGTGCGGTCATGGCTTGGCCATTTCGCCGGATTTGGGGCGTTGGCATTTTTGGCCAGCCAAGGCGCCCCCGCCGGGCACGCACAGCAGGATGATCTCATCGAGCGGGGCAAGGCAGTGGTCGTCGGCGCGCCGGGAATTGCACCGGCACAGGCTTGCGTGAACTGCCATGGCGTGGACGGAAAAGGCGATTTCGCCGCTGGTTTTCCTCGCCTTGCCGGCCAGAGCAGCGACTACCTTTTCCAAGCCTTGCAGGCTTATGCCGCCGGTACCCGGAACAATCAAATCATGTCGCCCATCGCCAAATCGCTGAGCGAGGGCCAGATGCGCAATGTCGCCGCCTATTATGCTTCGCTTGAAGAAACTCCCTGGCTGGCGAGGCGAGGCGAAGATCCCGGGATCCTGCAGTATGGCGCGGCATTGTCGTCGATCGGTTCAGCACCGCTCGGCATCCAGGGCTGCATCAACTGCCATGGTCCGGCAGGGCAGGGACTGCCGCCGAACTACCCTTATCTGGCCGGGCAACCGGCCGCCTACCTGACCGCGCGGCTGCGTGATTACCAGGCGATGCCGGCAGGCAGCGGCACGCAGTTGCAAGAGATCATGGCCAACATAGCCAGGCGCATGGGCAGCCGCGAAATCGAGGCATTGTCGAATTATTTCGCGTCGATTGCTCCCCGGCCGGTGCGGGCAAGGGCGGAGGCAAGCGACGGGCCGGAGGCTTCGCAATGAAGACATTTCCACTCGTCCTCGCGCTCCTTTTCGCCTCAGCCATGCCGACGACCGCCCAGCAGAACCAGACGCCGGGCTTTCTCGATTCGGATGCCGGTTCGCGGAACGAGGCAGCGCCCGCACAAGCGGGTGCGAACACCACGGACGGCACGACGTCGGGCGTCAGCGGCCCGAAGTCCGACAGCGGCGATCCGCCGGGAAACCGTTCCTTGCCCGATCTGCCTGCCGAAGCGCTTTGCGAGAATTTCGAAGACGAAGTGCACGCCAATTGCCTGTCCACCGTGCTGGGCCGTGCGCACGAACCCGCCACGGGAGTGCGGCCATGACGAGCGATATCACCCGCCGAAACCTCATCAAACTCGGTGTCGCTGGCGCCGTGGTTGCGCCGATGCCGGCGCATGGCCAGGAACAACAACAACCCTCGCTACCACCGCAGCATCAAGCCGTCGACGGACAGGAGGTGCTGTTTTTCTTCACCGATCCCGAAGCGCGTTTCATCACTGCCGCCGTCGACAGGCTGATACCCGCCGATCCGGTGTGGCCGAGCGCGTCGCAGGCCGGCGTCGTGACCTATATCGATCACCAACTCGCCAGCGGTTATGGCGACGGCGCGAAAATGTACCTGAAGGGCCCGTGGGTACCCGAGGCGCCTGCGCAACAAGGCTACCAGCTTCGCTTCACGCCCGCAGAACTCTACCGGCGCGCCATAGCGGAGACGCGCGAGGCTGTAAGCGCCAATTTTGGGCGGGAGTTCTGGGAACTCGACGCCGCGCCGATGGACGAAGTGCTGACGAGCCTTGAAACAGGCGCGATCGCGCTTCCCTCGCTTCCGTCTCCGGTATTTTTCGAAACGCTCCTGGCAAACACCATCGAGGGCTGGTTTGCCGATCCGGCCTATGGCGGCAATCGCGACATGGTGGCCTGGCGCATGATCGGCTTCCCCGGCGCCTACGCCCAGTATCTCGAACTCGTGGAGAGGCACGGCGAGCCCTATCACCGCGAACCGATCAGCATTTCAAACAGCCATGCGCGGTCGGTTCACTTGTCCGGGCATGGGGACGGAGGCTGACATGGCGCGGCGAATGCAATCGGTGGACGTGGCGCTTGTCGGAGGCGGCATGACCGCGTCCATTTTGGGCAAGCACCTGGCGGAAGCGGGCAGCACTGTCGTTGCGCTGGAACGCGGCGACATGCGCGACACGATTCCCGATTTCCAGTCGCCGAGCATGCATGACGAACTCAAGCACTCAATCCGGCATGCGCTCATGCAGAACCCGGCCACCCAGACCCTGAGCTTCCGAAATTTTCCCGGACAGCGGGCGCTGCCGATGCGCCAGCTCGGTTCATTCCTGCCGGGCGAAGGTGTCGGCGGCGCGATGGTGCACTGGAACGGGCAGACCTGGCGCTTCCAGCCCGAATGGTTCGAACTGAAGAGCTGGGTGGAGCAGCGCTACGGCGCAAATTTCCTCGGCGAGGACGTCACCATCCAGGATTGGGGCATCACCTATGACGAGCTGGAACCCTACTACGACTTCTTCGAGAAGGTAGCGGGCATCTGCGGAACTGCCGGCAATCTGCGCGGCCAAAAGAGACAGGGCGGCAACCCGTTCGAAGGTCCTCGCCAGAACGACTATCCAAATCCGCCGATGAAGACCTCGCATTCCGGCGCGCTGTTCGGCGAGGCGGCGGCAGGCCTTGGCTACAATCCCTTCCCGGTTCCGTCGGCGAACATGACGCGGCACTACACGAACCCGTATGGCGCGCAGATGATGCCCTGCATGTACTGCGGCTTCTGCGAGACCTATGGCTGCGAACATTTCGCCAAGACCAGCCCGCAAACGGCGATCCTGCCCTTCGCGCTCGCAAACAAGAATTTCGAGCTGCGCACCCGCGCCAACGTGCTGCGCGTCGAGTGGGATCGCGGATCGAAGACGGCGACGGGCGTCACCTATGTCGATGCCAGCGGCGTCGAAATCTTCCAGCCGGCACAGATGGTCGTACTGTGCGCCTTCGCCCATCACAATGCAGTGCTCATGCTCAATTCCGGCATCGGCACGCCCTACGACCCGGCGACGCGCGAAGGCACTGTGGGCCGGAACTACACCTACCAGACGATGTCCGGCGTTTCGGTGTTCTACGAAGGCGGCAAGCGCATCAATCCGTTCATGGGCGCCGGTGCGCTCGGCACGGCAATCGACGACTTCAACAATGGCAGCTTCGACCACGGCCCGCTCGGCTTTGTCGGCGGAGCGTATATCGCCGCCTACCAGACCGGCGGCCGGCCGATTGCCTACCACCCGGTGCCGCCCGGCACGCCGCGCTGGGGCCGGGAATGGAAGGACGCGGTGGCGCAGAACTACAACAGCACGGTCAGCATTACCGTCCACGGCTCGTCGATCCCGCACCCCAACAACTATATCGGCCTCGACCGCACCTATACCGATGCCTACGGTCAGCCACTTGGCATGTTGACCTACGACTTCCCCTACAATGACCGGCTGATGTCGCGCCACGTGACCCAGAAGGCCTGGGAAATAGCGGAGGCTATGGGCGGGAAATCGGTGGCGGTTAGCTGGCTGCCGGACCACTACAGCATCGTTCCCTACCAGACCACGCACAATACCGGCGGAACCATTGTCGGGACCGATCCGCGCACGAGCGTGCTCAACAAGTACCTGCAGTCGTGGGATCTCCACAATCTGTGGACCGTCGGGGCGAGCTGCTTTCCGCAGAACGGCGGCTACAACCCGACAGGCACCGTCGGCGCGCTCGCCTACTGGGCGGTCGACGCGATGATCAACCGGTATTTGAAGAACCCCGGCCCCCTGGTGCAGACATGAGACGGCTTGCACTCATTGCCATCCTAGCCGCGCTGCCGTTCTCGATCGGCGTCAATGCGCAAACGATCGGCTTGCCCGAAAAGCCGCGGGCGCAAGACGGCGCAAACCGCGTGCATGGCAGGTTCGTTGCGATGGGCGGCAGGCTCGGCGAGCACCGGATCGCCTGCGCGCAATGCCATGGCATGGACGGGCTGGCGGTCCCCGGCGGCGCGGTGCCAAGGCTGGACGGGCAGGCCGCCTGGTATCTCTACAAGGCGCTCAACGATTATGCGACCGGGGTGCGGTACCACGAGATCATGACGCCGGTGGCGCTGCAACTGGACGAGCATGCCAGGCGCGACGTCGCGGCCTATTTCTCGAGCATTCCATCTGCGACGGTCGAGGTTGCCGAACTGGACGACCCGTCGCTGCGGCAGCGCGGCGGAGCCATTTCCGCGGTCGGCGTACCCGAGCGTGGTGTCGCCGCGTGCCAGAGCTGCCACGGCGAAGCGGGAATGGGCGATCCGCCGGCAGTGCCGGTGCTGGCCGGCCAGTACGCGCCATACATGGTGCTGCAACTCGAACGCTGGAAGGATGGCCGCCGCGACGGCGATCCGCTCAACGTTATGCAGCAGATCGCAAGCCAGATGAGCGCGGAGGACATACGCGCGGCGGCTGCCTATTTCGAAGCGGTGCGAAGGGGCGAGCCATGACGCTTGCCTGCATCCTGCCGGTCTTTCTTTCGGCGTTTGTCGGCGTCTGCGAGGGCCAGCCGGCCGATCCGGCGCGCCGTATCGTCAATGGCGATGCCGTGGCCGGGCGGGCTGCGATCATGGAGGTCTCGTGCGGCGTCTGCCATGTGATCCCCGGCATTGCGGGAGCGCGCGGCGCCGTCGGGCCGTCGCTCGAAAAGTTCGCGCATCGCAGTTTCATAGGCGGCGTCGCGCCCAACCGGCCGGAAGTGCTGGCGCGCTGGGTGCGCAATGCGCCCTCGATAGCGCCTGAGACCGCGATGCCGCAGCTGCCGTTGAGCGACGACGAGGCACTCGACATCGCGGCCTATCTTTACACGCTGCGTTAAGCCGATGCCGGGGACGAACGGACAATCGGCCCTCTACCCAGCCGGAAGCGACGCGCAGTGGATCATGGACCTGACCTGGGTCATGACCATAGGCGCCACGATCATCTTCATCATCGTGATGCTGCTCGTGTGGATGGCGGTGAGGGGGCCTGCCGCGCTGCGGGGCATCATCGCTTCCCGCGCCATGATCATGGCTGGCGGCGTCGCCTTTCCGGTCGTGGTGCTGACCGCGCTGCTCGCCTGGGGTCTGGCGATTGCCCGTGACATCCGGGTATCGGGGCAGGAGCCTGCGGTGCGGATCGAGGTGTCGGGCGAGCAGTGGTGGTGGCGGGTCACCTATCTCGACGGCGCCCAGCGTCCGCTATTTGCCACGGGCAACGAAATTCACCTTCCCGCAGGCAGCGAAGCGGCGTTTTCGCTGGTCAGCCCCGACGTGATCCATTCGTTCTGGATACCCTCGCTGGGTGGCAAGCTGGACATGATTCCGGGCCGCACGAACTCCCTCATCATCCGGCCGGAACGCCCGGGCGTCTATCGCGGCCAGTGCGCCGAGTTCTGCGGCGCGC
This sequence comes from uncultured Alphaproteobacteria bacterium, assembly GCA_963846345.1. GTDB lineage: Bacteria > Pseudomonadota > Alphaproteobacteria > Rhizobiales > Rhizobiaceae > BOKV01. The sequence continues at coordinate 23,335 of CAWJVP010000022.1, read as the reverse complement.
AACATGCGCTGATGTCATTGATCGCGGTCGTGGAGACGCCCGAGGACTACGCGGCCTGGTTCGAGAACCAGATGCAGCCTGCGCGCGAGCCACAAACCGCGGAGCAGCAACTGGGCATGCAGCTCTTCGGCGAAAACGGCTGCGGTGCCTGCCACGCGATCCGCGGGACCGAATGGAACGGCATGGTCGGTCCGGATCTCACGCATGTGGGGAGCCGCAAGACGCTCGGGGCCGCGACCTTCCCCAACAACAGGGGAACGCTCGCAGGGTGGATCTCATCCGCACAGCATCTCAAGCCCGGCAACAAGATGCCCTCGTTCGACCGCCTCACGGGCGTGGAGCTGCGCGCTCTGGCGGCCTATCTCGAGGCTCTGAAATGAAGTTTCCCAACGAGACGCCGCGCCCGCCGGGCGAACTTGAGGAACTGCAGCGCATCTGGAAGCCGCCGCGCGGCTTCGCCCTCATCAGCGCGGTCAACAATACCTATGTCGGCGCCTACTACGTCGGCACGGCGCTGCTGTTCTTCATCTTCGCCGGCATCCTCGCGCTGATCATGCGAACGCAACTCGCCGTGCCGGAGAACGACCTCGTCGGGCACGCGGTCTACAACCAGCTTTTCACGGTCCACGGCACCACGATGATGTTCCTGTTCGCCGTTCCTGCGGTTGAGGCGATGGGCGTGCTGCTGCTGCCCAACATGATCGCGGCGCGGGACCTGCCGTTTCCCAGGCTCTCCGCCTATGCGTTCTGGGCATATTTCGTGGGCGGACTTGTCTTCTTTTCAAGCATCTTCTTCGGTGCCGCGCCCGATGGCGGCTGGTTCATGTATCCGCCACTGACGAGCTACAAATTTTCGCCGGCGATCAACGCGGACTTCTGGCTGCTCGGCATCGGCTTCATCGAGATATCGGCGATCGCCGGAGCGATCGAGATCGTCGTTGGCATCCTGCGCACCCGCGCGCCGGGAATGACGCTTGGCCGCATGCCGGTCTACGCCTGGTCGATGCTGGTCTTCGCGGCGATGATCATCTTCGCCTTTCCTGCGGTGATTGCCTGTACCCTGTTGCTGGAACTGGAACGCGCGTTCGGCTGGCCCTTCTTCATTCCCGAGCAGGGCGGCGACCCGCTGTTGTGGCAGCATCTTTTCTGGTTCTTCGGGCACCCGGAGGTCTACATCATTTTCCTTCCAGGAGCCGGCATGGTGTCGATGATCGTGCCGACCATCGCAAGGCGGCCGCTGGTTGCCTACGAACTTGTCGTGGTGGCGCTGGTCGCCACGGGCTTCCTGAGCTTCGGGCTTTGGGTGCACCACATGTTCACGACCGGCCTGCCGGCCATGTCGCTCGGCTTCTTCTCGGCCGCCAGCATGGCCGTGGCGATTCCGAGCGGCATCCAGGTCTTCGCGTGGATCGCAACACTGGCTGCCGGCAAGCCACGCATCAATGTCCCGGCGCTTTTCATCTTCGGCTTCTTCTTCATTTTCGTGGCGGGCGGGCTTACCGGCGTCATGGTCGCGATGATGCCCTTCGACTGGCAGGCGCACGACACCTACTTCATCGTCGCGCACCTGCATTACGTGCTCATCGGCGGGATGGTGTTCCCGCTGTTCGCGGCGCTCTACTACTGGATGCCGATGATGAGCGTCCGCCCGCTGTCGGAAAGGCTCGGCCGCTGGGCGTTCTGGCTGATGTTCGGCGGCGTCAACCTTGCCTTCTTCCCGATGCATCTGACCGGAATGATCGGCATGCCGCGGCGCGTCTATACCTATCCCGCCGCGATGGACTGGGCGAGCCTCAACCTTCTGTCGACCATCGGCGCCTTCACCATTGCCTGCGGCGTGGCCGTGGTCGTCGTAGATGTCTTTCGAAATTTCCGCATAGCTGCGAGCGAAGACAATGCCGGGAACGTCTGGAATGCCGGAACGCTTGAATGGCTGCCGACCGGATATTTCCAGACGCGAAGCATTCCCATCGTTACAAGCCGCGATCCGCTCTGGACCCAGGAGAACCTTGCGCAAGATGCCGAAGCGGGACGCTACTACCTGCCGGGCACGGTCACCGGCTTGCGTGAGACGCTGGTGACGAGTTCGGATCTGGCAGAGCCACAATACATCCTGACGCTGCCCGGCCCGGGATGGTCGCCGGTCGTCGGCGCGGTTTTCACCGCCGCGTTCTTCCTGCTGCTGACCGGAAAATTCGTGCTGGCGGCGACTGCCTGCGGCCTTCTCGCCGTCATCGCGATCATGATCTGGGCCTGGGGGAACGACAAGGGGCCGCGCGAACCTGCCGATATTGGCGGCGGCATCAAGCTGCCGGTGAATGTCACGGGGCGCAATTCCCACGCATGGCTGGCAACGCTGATCCTCAACATCGTGCTTTTCAACATCTTCGCCGCGGTCATCTTCACCTATCTCTTCCTGTGGACCGTGAACGAAAGTTTCCTGCCCTCCGCCAGCGAAACGCCCGACCTGCAATGGCCAGCCTTGTCGGTCGCGATGCTGGCCGGCGGCAGCGCGCTAATCGGCCTTGCGCGGCGGGCGCTGGGTTCTGCGTTCATCACGGTTCCGTTGCTGTTGCTGGCCTCGGCACTGCTCCTGGCAGGCATCGTGCCGGTTGCCTATGGACATTGGGCGGCAGGACTGCGGCCGGACGTGAACTCGTATGGCGCAACGGTGTTCACGCTGTTCGGACTTGCCGCCTCGGTGGCGATTTCGGCCGTCATTCTTTGCCTTTATTCGATTGCCCGCATCGCGGCGGGCCTGCTTGATGGCTCGCGGCGGCTAACGTTCGAGGTCACGGCCATGCTCTGCCATTACGCGGTTGCGCAGGCGGTGCTGACCATTGTGTTCGTCACCGTCATGCCGCGAATCCTGGGGCCGTGAAGATGCGCTGGTCCGGCTTCAACAGTCTCCTGTTCATGTCCGCCGGCGGAATCATCTGGGCCGCCCGTTTCGCCGTCGCCTATGCAATCGCCGCGCTTTCCTGCGCCAAGGGATTCCAGTCGGCGACGTTGGTTGGTTACCCGCTCGCGACTGCCTTGATAGTCGGCGTGACCGTGGTCGCCTTGGCCGGCGCGGCGATCGTTTTCGTGCTGGCGGCGCGACGGATCATGTCCAGCCAGGAGAGCGTTTTCGTGGCCTGGGTGGCAGCGGGAATTGCGCTGCTCGGCGCGTTGGCGATGCTGTGGGAGAGCTTCGTGCTTTTCCTGCCTGCGTGCTCGTGAATGCGCAGGAGGTGGAACACCGCTGCCTTCCAACGGTTTTGTTTAAGGAGGTGAGGAATTGAAGATCAACCGCTTCATGCTGAGGCAGATAACCCACGCAATGTGGTTCCTGCCGGCCGTGTTTTCCGCCTTTGCAATACTGGTGGTCGCCCTTGCCTATTTTTCCTCCTATTTGTTCCCCAACTCCCTTGATGCCAAGAACCTGCCGGTAACGGTATCGACCAGCGCGGTACAGAGCATTCTCACCATCGTCGCGTCCAGCATGCTGGCGGTTGCGGTGTTTTCGCTGTCGACCATGGTGAACGTGATCGCCAACGTGTCTCAATCCACCTCCCCACGGGCGGTTGGCCTGATTGTGGCGGACCGGACGGCGCAGACATCGATCTCCATTTTCATCGGCGCGTTTCTTTTCAGCATCGTTTCGATCATCGGTCTTTCAGGGGAGATCTACAGCACAAGCGGAAGGTTGGTCCTTTTCATCGCTGCCGCCATTGTGGTCGTTGCCGTGGTTTGGGCGCTGATCCGGTGGATCGGCCACATCTCGACCATTGGCCGCGTGGAAGAAACCATCCGGCGGGTGGAAAAGGCGACGGCGGAGGCACTGGATCACTATGGCAGACACGGACTGTTCGGCTGCAACCGGAGCAATGGCCTGCTTGCGTTCGAACACCAGTTGACCGCGCAAACCGTTGGTTTCGTGCAGTACCTGGATCGAGGGGCGCTGCAGGAAATCGCCGAGGACAACGACATCGAAATCGAGGTCCTGGCGCGCCCGGGAGCCTATGTCGATTTCTGTTTGCCGATTGCCGCCTTCAGCCATCCGGTGGATGAGGACTGCTGCTCCAAGGTCGCCAAGGCTTTCACGCTCGGAAGGGAACGCACTTTCGAGTTCGACCCCGAGTTCGGCCTTCTGGTGCTGTCCGAGATCGGCATCAAGGCAATGTCGCCCGCGATCAACGATCCCGGTACGGCCGTGCAGGCGGTTACCAGCCAGACACGGGTGCTGGCTGACTGGACCACGGCGCGAAAGAGCGAGGATGAAGCCCCGCGGTATTCGCGGCTTTTCGTCCGGCCACAGCAGGTGGAAGAGTTCGTCGCCGCATCGTTCGGCCGGCTGGCCCGCGAATCCGAGGCTCCCGAAGTAAGGTCGGCAGTGTTGCGGGGGCTCGGTACGCTGGTTCGAATGGCGCCGCAGGAATTCGGCGAGGCCGCACTCAAGCTGGCCCGGGAGATCCGGCAAGGATCGGCGCCTTCGCCTCAATTCGCCGGGGGAACCGGTACACGGCAACCTCGATCCTGACCCTTTGTGTCAGGGCCATTGCCGCACCGGCTGCGCTTCGAAAACCCTCAGCCAGCGCGAGACCACATACAGCGCCGCGGCGACATAGAGGCTGCAGGCCGGCACCCACATGATCAACCCGGCAAGCACCTGGTCGTCCAGCGGCGAGAGGCCGGCAAGCTCAAGGGCGCCGGGCGGCAATTCATACCATGTGCGCGGCGAAAGGGTCAGCAATGCGCCAAGCGCGCCGGCTTGCAGCGACATGAAGAAGAGAGCCAGCGCGGCGTATCCCTGCCCATAGCGACGATGCAGGCGATCCATCACCGCGATCCAGAACAGCAATGCCGAGCCGAGGAAAATCGCGTGCTGCAAGGTGTGCACGGCTTCGTTTGCGCCGGCTGCCTCGAACAGGGCAGGGACGTGCCAGATCCACAGCGCGGCGGCATGCAGAACGGTCGCGGAGGGAAGGTCGGTCGCCGCGCGCCAAAACTTTCGAACCGGCTTCAGGCGCAGTAGCGACGCGAGGTTCATGCGAACCGGCCTGGGCAAACCGAACATGAGTGTCGCGGCGGGACGGGACGCAACGATGAGCGGAGCCGCCGCCACCATCATGATCTCGTGCTCGATCATGTGCGCGGTCAACAAGACGGTACCCAACGAATGCAACGGTGAGAGCACGGCCAGTGCAAGCAGGGCCAGGCCGGCGTAGAACAGCGCGACGTCGCGGATCGCTTGCGAACGGGCATTCCTTCGCAGCCGGAAGACCCCGGCGGCGTAGACCACGGCCACGGCCAATATCGGACCGGCGATCCAGGGCTCAAAGCTCCAATGAACGTGATCGTGGTGATGATGATGGCCGGCCATCTTCGAAGTCCGTTACGCGTCGATCCTTACGCAACGGCGCTTTCGCGGCGAAGTTCCACAAACCTGTGTGCGGCGGTCTCGAAAATCGGGCTGGCAATTCTCAATCTCATCGTTCAATTGGGTCCTGGCAAGTGACGTTCTGGAACGAGGTGGCAAACATGCGAAACGAGCAGCTCATGGCGGCGCCGTTCAATCTTGATCCAGAGGCGATAGCCTGGGTGCGTGCGGCGTATTCCAGGCTTGGCGACGACGACAAGATCCGCCAGTTGTTCAACCTGCGGTCAGCGGGCGACGATCCGCAGATGCTGGAAAAACAGCAGGCGTTTCGCGCCGGCGGCATCACCCGGGTGCCAGGTCATGATTGGGCGGCGGAGCGCGAGATCATCGCCCGCTTCAATGCAGCCGCGCCGGTGCCGCTGCTGGTTTCCGCCGATCTCGAGGGAAGCCGCATGAGCCTTGCCGGCGGCACCGAATTTCCCAATCCGCTGGCCCTTGCAGCCATCGACGATGTCGCCCTGACAACCGCGGTCAGCGCCGCGATGGCGCTGGAAGGCCGCGCCGCCGGCATCAACTGGTCGTTCACGCCGGTCCTCGACATCAATGCCAGGTTCAAGAGCGCCATCGTCGCGACGCGCGGCTTCGGCAGCGACCTTGAAACGATCGAGCGGCACATGCTGGCGCAATTGCGCGCGTTCCAACAGAACGGCGTTGCGGCGGCCGTGAAGCATTGGCCCGGCGAGGGGTTCGACGATCGCGACCAGCACCTCGTCACGACGGTGAATCCCCTGTCGATCGATCAGTGGGAGGCTCATTTCGGTCGCCTCTACCGCGCGGCGATAAAGGCCGGCGTTCTCAGCGTGATGTCGGCGCATATCGCGTTTCCCGCGTTCATACGCGAGCGCAACCCGGGCGCCGGCGTCGAACTCTACCGCCCGGCATCGATCAGCGGCGACCTGACGACGGCGCTTCTGCGTGAGCGGCTTGGCTTCAACGGCCTGATCGTGTCGGATGCAACGGGGATGGCCGGGCTCAAGGCCTGGTCGAGCCGTGCCGACTATCTGCCGCAAATCGTGGCGGCCGGCTGCGACGTGATCCTGTTCGTCGACGATATGGAGCAAGACCATGCCTATGTGGCCGAGGCGTTGCGCGACGGCCGCCTGGGCTGGGAGCGGGTCAACGATGCGGTTCTGCGGCAATTGTCGATGAAGGCGGCGCTGAAATTGCACAAGCCGGCGACGCAGGTGGATATCGACCTTTCCGCGAATGGGCGCCTGGCCGAGGAAGCAGCGCGGCGAGCGCCGACCCTGGTCAAGGATGTCCAGTCATTGCTGCCGCTCGATCCGGCGAAGCACCGGCGTGTATTGGTCTACACAACGGGTATCGTGTTTCCCTTCACGAGCGAACCGCTTGAATTCGCACTGCCCGAGATGCTGCGGGCGAAGGGCTTCGAGGTGACCATGGCGGCGCCGGGGCAGCGGCCGGGCCGCGATGACACCGATCTCGTGCTCTATCTGTTTGGCGAAGAGACGCTGCTCACCAGGGGCCACATCTTTCTCGACTGGCTGCGGCTCAACGGCGACTTCGTCGCGGCCATGCAGCGATACTGGAATGACGTTCCGACGCTGATGATCTCGTTCGGATATCCGTACTATCTGTACGACGCACCCCGGGCGCCAACCTACGTCAACGCATACTGCACGACCGAAACCATGCAGCGGGCCGTGGTCGAGGCGCTTCTTGGAAATCATCCATGGAACGATCGCTCGCCTGTCGATCCCTTCGCGGGTGACGAGCAGGCGCGCTACTAAGTCGTATTCCCGAATGCCAAGCCATCCCCCGCACGTCGGGGGATGGCTTTTTCTTCGGTTCAGGCTGCGATATCGAAGCGGTCCGCGTTCATGACCTTGGTCCACGCCTCGACGAAGTCCTTTACGAACTTCGCCTGGTTGTCGTCCTGGGCATAGACTTCGGCATAGGCGCGCAGCACCGAGTTGGAGCCGAAGACGAGGTCCATGCGTGTCGCGGTCCATTTCACCGCATTGGTCTTGCGATCGCGGATTTCATAAAGGCCGTTACCGGAAGGTGTCCACTTGTTGGCCATGTCCGTCAGGTTGACGAAGAAGTCGTTCGTCAACGCGCCCTCGCGGTCGGTGAAGACGCCATGCCGGGTACCGCCATGGTTGGTCCCCATCATGCGCATGCCGCCGACCAGCACGGTCATCTCGTTGGCAGTCAGGCCCATGAGTTGCGTGCGGTCGAGCATCAGCTCCTCCGCAGTGACGGCATAGTCCTTCTTCAGCCAGTTGCGATAGCCGTCCGCCAGAGGCTCCAGCACGCTGAAGGAAGCGGCATCGGTCATCTCGTCCGTTGCGTCGCCCCGGCCCGGCGTGAACGGAACCGAGATGTCGTGGCCCGCAGCCCTGGCCGCCATTTCCACGCCGACATTGCCGGCGAGGACGATCACGTCCGCGATGCTGGCGCCGGCTTCGGCGGCAATCGGCTCCAGAATGGCGAGGACTTTTGCCAGGCGTGCCGGCTCATTGCCCTCCCAGTCCTTTTGCGGAGCAAGGCGGATTCGCGCGCCGTTGGCTCCGCCGCGCATGTCGGACCCGCGATAGGTGCGGGCGCTGTCCCAGGCGGTGGAGACCATCTCGCCGATCGACAGGCCGCTTTGCGCGATCTTCCGCTTGACGCCGCCGATGTCGTAGCTGACCGGACCGGCCGGGACCGGATCTTGCCAGATCAGATCTTCCTGCGGCACGTCCGGGCCGACATAGCGCGCCTTCGGGCCCATGTCGCGATGGGTGAGCTTGAACCAGGCCCGCGCGAAAGCATCGTCGAACGACGCCGGATCCTTGCGGAAGCGCTCCATGATCGCCCGGTAGGCCGGATCGACCTTCATCGCCATGTCGGCATCGGTCATCATCGGGTTGTGGCGCACCGACGGGTTGCTGGCATCGACCGGCCTGTCTTCTTCCCTGATCTCGACAGGCTCCCACTGCCAGGCGCCGGCAGGGCTCTTCCTCAACTCCCACTCGTGGTCGAGCAGCATGTCGAAGTAACCCATGTCCCACCGTGTCGGATGGGTGGTCCATGCACCCTCGAGGCCTGAAGTGACGGCACGGCTGGCGAGGCCGTTCATGTTGGGGTTTTCCCAGCCCAGTCCCTGCATTTCAGGACCTGCGGTTTCCGGGTCCGGACCCAGCACGTCGGCATTGCCGTTGCCATGGGTCTTGCCGACGGTATGGCCGCCGGCGGTCAGTGCCACGGTTTCCTCGTCATTCATGGCCATGCGGGCAAAGGTCTCGCGCACATGGGCCGCCGTCTTGAGCGGATCGGGCTTGCCGTTCACGCCCTGCGGATTGACGTAGATGAGGCCCATCTGAACCGCGGCCAGCGGGTTTTCCATGGTCGAGGGATCATCGAGATTGTCATAGCGACCGTCGCTGGGCGCCAGCCATTCCTTCTCGGCGCCCCAGTAGACGTCCTTTTCAGGGTGCCAGATGTCTTCGCGGCCGAAACCGAAGCCGAACGTCTTCAGGCCCATCGATTCGTAAGCGATGTTGCCTGCAAGGATCATCAGGTCGGCCCAGGAGATCTTGTTGCCGTATTTCTTCTTGATCGGCCAAAGCAGGCGGCGCGCCTTGTCGAGGCTTACATTGTCGGGCCACGAATCCAGCGGCGCAAAGCGCTGGTTGCCGGTGCCGCCGCCGCCGCGGCCGTCAGCCAGGCGATAGGAGCCGGCGGCGTGCCACGCCATGCGGATCATCAGGCCGCCATAATGACCCCAGTCGGCGGGCCACCATTCCTGGCTGTCCGTCATCAGCGCATGCAGGTCCTGCTTGAGCGCCGCGATGTCCAGCTTCTTGAGTTCCTCGCGATAGCTGAAGTCCTTGCCCATCGGGTTGGTTTTCGCATCGTGCTGATGCAGGATGTCGAGATTGAGGGCATTGGGCCACCAATCCATGACACTGGTTCCAACGGCCGTCATCGCACCGTGCATTACCGGGCATTTGCCGGCCTTCACATCGATCTTGTTCATGCCTCACCACTCCCCAAAGTTGTCGGCTGGCCAGATTTGGCCGGAGCAAGGGACAGGTTCCGCCCTTCGCTCCCCGATAAGCATCAAAGCCTAGAAAATGTCATCGTCAGAACCCTGTTGCCCGAATGCCATGGAATTGGCGCCGTGCGATTCCGTATCGACCGTGACCCGATACCACGTGACCAAGGCAGAACACATGGACTGGATGCCGCAGGGGTACCAGCATGATATGACCGCATGAATGCAAAGACCACCCGCCAGCGCCTTGCCAAGCTTGGCAAAATCCGGCGGTTGCTCCGCAAATGGCCGTTGATATCAGCCCGCGACATCTGGGAAGCCGCCATTTCCCCAAAAAGCGCTGGTACTGCCTTCGAGGTCCGCGCCCGCAATGGCCAAGCGTATATCCTGGAACCGCCGCCACCCCGGTCATGGCGGCGGCCCCGCTTATTCAGCTACTTCGCGGCTATCCGAACATGTCGGACGTTATGCCTGCATACCAGCCGAGGGACTCCTCGAAATTCGCCTTGCGAACCGTGGCATCCTCCCCGGTCTGGCCGACGAAGTTGGAGACGGCTGTTATCTTGCCGTCTTTCGGCTCGTATGCACCGCCGACCTTCACGTTGTCGTCGGTCCAATCAGCAATGCCGGCATATTCGCGCAGGCGGAGGCCCTTTATCGGCAAGCGATCGATCTCGATCCAAACTACGCCGAAGCCTATGCGATGCTTTCCTTGCTCTGTTCATTGAACTCCCAGAACGGCTGGAGCAGTCATCCAGACAGGTCGCTCCGCGAAGCCCTGCGCCTCGGCGAACGGGCAGTCGCCATCGATGCCGGTGATTTCTGGGCGCGCTATGCCGCAGGAACTGCGCACATGTTGAGCGGGCAGCCGGAGCAGGCGCTAGTGGACGCGCAGGCAGCCTTGACGCTCAATCCCAATTTTGCGCGCGCCCATGAGAGCCAGGGCGTGGCTCACTTGTTGTCGGGTAAACCGCTGGAGGCCGTACCGCATTTCGAGCGGGCTATCCGTCTCGATCCGGCCTTCAGCGCCCAGGTTATTCACTTTCATGGATGGGCTGCTTGCCGGAAAATACGAGACGGCTGCAGCGTATTTCAGGGAGCGCATTTTCCTCGTCCCTGAAACGGATTTTTCGCGGGCTTTCCTCGCTGCTGCTCTTGGACAGATGGGAGAGGTCGAGGAGGCGCGGCGCGTGCGGGCCGAGTTGAAGGCAATCAATCCAAAATACTCGTTCGATGAACATATTGGCCGCTGGCCTTTCAAGGCGCAATCGTGTTCCCCGTCAGCACCTATGGCACAAATTTGGAGTTGTGATTTGAGGAGTGTTTTGGTCTCGTTGCGATCGGGAAGGATCGAAGATGAGAACGAAGCATTTGAATGCCAAGAAGCCTGCCGAGCAGGTGGTGAAGGACATTCGCCGGGCGACCCGGCGGCACTTCTCGGCGGAAGACAAGATCAGGATCGTGCTGGAAGGTCTGCGCGGTGACGACAGCGTCGCCGAGCTGTGCCGCAAGGAAGGCATCGCCCAGAGCCTGTATTACACTTGGTCGAAGGAGTTCATGGAGGCCGGCAAGCGCCGCCTGGCGGGGGATACCGCCCGGGCCGCCACAACCGATGAAGTCAAGGATCTGCGCCGCGAGGCCAGCGCCCTAAAGGAATGCGTCGCCGATCTGACGCTTGAGAACCGTCTGCTCAAAAAAAGCATGATAGCGGATGGGGGCGACGACGAATGAGATATCGCGCATCCGAGAAGCTCGAGATCATCTCGATCGTAGAACAGTCGCACCTGCCGGCACGCCGGACGCTGGAGCAGTTGGGCATCCCGCGCCGGACGTTCTGCCGCTGGTACGATCGCTACCTTGATGGCGGCCCCGAAGCACTGGAAGATCGGTCTTCGGCACCGAGCCGGGTGTGGAACCGCATCCCGACAGATATCCATGACCAGATCGTCGAGATGGCCCTTGAAGAGACCGACCTCTCGCCCCGGGAGCTGGCGGTGCGCTTCACCGACGAGAAGCGCTACTTCGTGTCGGAAGCCACGGTTTACCGGCTGCTCAAGGCTCATGACCTGATTACCAGCCCGGCCTTCATGGTGATCAAGGCTGCCGATGCGTTCCATACCAGGACTACGCGTCCGAACCAGATGTGGCAGACCGACTTCACCTACTTCAAGATCATCGGCTGGGGCTGGATGTATCTGTCGACTGTGCTCGACGATTACTCGCGCTACATCATCAGCTGGAAACTGTGCGGCACGATGCGGGCCGAGGACGTCACCGACACGCTGGAACTGGCGCTGGCGGCCTCAGGCTGTGACCAGGCCCAGGTGCACCATAGACCCCGCCTGCTCAGTGATAACGGCCCGAGCTACATCGCTGCCGAGCTGGCACAATACATCGTGGCCCAGAACATGAGCCATGTGCGCGGCGCGCCCCTCCATCCCCAGACCCAGGGCAAGATCGAGCGCTGGCACCAGACCCTGAAGAACCGCATCCTGCTGGAAAACTACTTCCTGCCCGGCGACCTTGAGGCCCGGATCGAAGCGTTCGTCGATTACTACAATCACCAGCGCTATCACGAGAGCCTGAACAATGTGACGCCCGCAGACGCCTACTTCGGCAGGGCTGAAGCCATCATACAACAGCGCGAAAGGATCAAACGGCAAACCATCGAACATCGGCGCTTGCAGCACCGCAAGATCGCCGCTTAACATCAATCCATAGACGAGGCCGATGCTCCGCTAATTTACGCCGCGATCTGCGCCAAATGTTCTGACGACGGACAAATTCCCTATTTTAGAAAGGAAATATATAAGAAATGAACATGGTGGGAATGTACTATTTTTAGAAGCATTGGATGAGAAACTTCGCAAAGACGTACACAGTCAGCTAGCTTATAGAATTACAAAAATTATCAATTTTACTGACGTCGAAGTTTTCTATCTCGATGACTAGCGGTTGGAGCCGCAAATTCTTTCTGAAACAAACGTTGTGTGCGATGCTTGTGAGTACGGTGCGGACCCCGGGCTAAGATGGCCGCACAAGGAACCGGACGGTGAGGTCATACTGCGGTTTGCAGATCATGACGCTGGGTGTCCGCGATCTGCGGGACATGTTGGCCCCAGTCTAGAATATGGTTCGCGTTTAGCCGTCCAATACTCTTCGCCGCAGCAGCGCCAGCCACCGTGGTACAGCAGGTATGCGACAGTCCAATTTCGGCCCCTTCCGGGTTTCGTTTTAAACCCGCGAAAGATCAAATCCGTTTGTAATTCGACTGGACTTGCATGGCAAAGGACGCATTGCTGTGTGCGTGGCTGGCAACCCGATGAATGCTCCCTAAGGAAGGTTGCGCCAGATCCGCAATCACAGCTCCAACCATTTTGCCTCGCGACCTTGCGGGGCTTCGGGCAGTACCGGCGCCAATCAGGGCGCCGAACAGTCCGGTGTTACAAAATGACCCTTCAGACAGACAGGAATGCAAGCCGCGATCACAAGAGCGTCGCCCGCGAACGTGGTACAGCAAAAGCCAAGGCAGACGACGTCGGCGACACGGCAGAGTTGGTCAACGACACCGCTCCCGCAATTGCCAAGAGGAAGCGCGGCAGGGACGTCGATGCCGCCAGGCCGGTGAAGACCGGAGTGATCGTCTCGTCACCGGACGCCCGGGGCAAAGTGCAAGCGAAAGCGGGTACCGGCGGCACGGTAGCGATAAAGCCTGTGACGGCCAAACCGAAGCGTCTGGCTCAGAAAGACAATCACTTTGAGGTCGGCCAGATCATCGGGGACTTCATTTCGACCAAGCAGGAGCGGGTGCTGACGCTGCTGAGCCGGCCGGAAGGCGCGACGATTGCCGTGATCATGGCGGCGACCGGATGGCAGCAGCACAGCGTGCGCGGCTTCTTCGCCGGCACTGTGAAGAAGAAGCTCGGCTTCGAACTTGTTTCGACCTGTGACGAAGTCGGAGTGCGGCACTACCGGATCGACGGCAAGTCTCGCGATGGGTTGAGGGCGATGAAGCCTGCGCTCGACCTGCAGGCGGAGCTTGACCGCCTGGATTGCCTTACCCTTTTTGAACTGCGCAATGAATGGCGGCGCCTCCATCGCATGGCGCCGCCAATGCGGTTGAGCCGTGACCTAACCCTTCGCGGCATCGCCTACAGGCTGCAGGAGCGTGTGCATGGCGGGCTGTCGCGGGCAACGCTGGCACGCCTTGGCCAATCCGCGGAACCGGCTGGCGGGACCGGGTTGGCTGTCACCAAGGAGCGACGGGCCTTTGTCATGCCCAAGCCGGGAACGCGACTGATCCGCGAATGGCGCGGCGTGACCCATGCGGTGCTGGTCCATGCCGACGGCTTTGAATGGCAAGGCGAGCGGCATCGCTCGCTTTCGCTGATCGCCCGCGCCATCACCGGGGCGCACTGGTCGGGGCCGCGGTTCTTCGGGCTGCGCCGCGCCAAGGTGCAGAAGACTGAACAGGACGGAATAGATCGGACGGCTGAAAGGGCAGGGGAAGAAGAGAGAGGTGGTGCCAATGAATGCGGTTGACCGGAGTGGACGGACATCGCCGCTGCACTGCGCCATCTACACGCGCAAGTCTTCCGAGGAAGGAACTCGAGCAGGAGTTCAACTCGCTCGATGCGCAGCGTGAAGCCTGCGAGGCCTATGTGCGCAGCCAGAAGCATGCCGGCTGGCAGGTGCTTGGCGAGATGTATGACGATGGCGGCCTGTCGGGCGGCACGATGGAGCGGCCGGCCTTGCAGCGGCTGCTGGCCGATGTGCGGGCCGGCAAGGTGCAGATCGTCGTGGTCTACAAGATCGACCGGCTGACCCGCTCGCTGTTCGACTTTGCCAAGATCGTCGAGACGCTTGATGCACGGGGTGCTTCCTTCGTCTCGGTGACACAGCAGTTCAACACGACGACGTCGATGGGACGGCTGACGCTCAACGTTCTCTTGTCCTTCGCACAGTTCGAGCGCGAGATCACCGGCGAACGCATCCGCGACAAGATCGCCGCCTCGAAAGCCAAGGGCATGTGGATGGGCGGCAATGTGCCGCTTGGCTATGTTGTGCGCGAGCGCAGGCTCGAGATCGATCCGGAAGCTGCAGAGAAGGTGAGGGTAATCTTCTGCCGCTACGCCGAGCTCGGAACCGTTGCGATGCTGAAGGCGGAGCTTGACCGGGGAGGCACGATGATCGGCGCGCGCAGCCTTGGCCGCGGCGCCCTCTACCACATGCTGTCAAATCGCATCTACCGCGGCGAGATCACGCACAAGGGCAGGGCGTTTGCCGGACTGCACGCGGCGATCATCGAACCGGAACTGTGGGACACCGTCCAGGCAAGGCTGGAAGCCAACCGGGTGGAGCGAAGGCTCGGGGCAGGGGCGGAACATCCAAGCCTGCTGACCGGGCTGATCGTCGATGGCGAGGGCCGGCGCATGGTGCCGACGCATTCCGTCAAGCATGGCAGGCGCGGCCTGCGCTATCGCTACTATGCCTCGACCGAAAGCAGTGGCGATGCAGCGACAGCCAGCATCAGCCCAGGGCGACCGCTGCGCGTCCCCGCCGGCGATGTCGAGGCGCTGGTCGCGGACCGGCTGCGTTCGTTCCTGGCATCGCGCCCGGAATTGGGTGATGCCATCGCCCCGCTGGGGCTCGATGCCGATGTGCAGCAGGCATTGCTGAGCAAGGCACAGCAGAAGGCAGCAAGCTTGCAGTCAATGGCGGCACCAGAGCTGAAAGCGATGCTGCAGCAACTGGTGGAGCAGGTCGTGGTCGAGCCGGACCGGCTGCAGCTGAGCATCAGCCGTCGGGGCGTGCTGGTTGCTCTCGGGCTGCAGCCTGAGGAGAATGCTCGCGATCAGGAAACGAACGGCCAGGCATTCGAAGGTGCAACAACAGCACCATACGCGTTGTCGATCGATGTGCGGCTGGCCCGCCGCGGCAAGGGCGTGCGGCTGGTGATCAAGGGTGCCTCAACTGCGCAAGTCGATCCGGGTCTTGCGAAGCTGCTGCGCGAATCGTTCGCGCTGCGCGATCAACTCCTATCCGGCGGAGAAGACAGCATCGAGACGATGTCAAAACGCCTCGGCCTGTCGAAAGGCCACATCACGTCCCGCATCCGCCTGGCCTGGCTCGCGCCGGACATCGTCAAGAGCATCCTTGATGGCAGTCAGCCGATTGGCCTCTGCGTCACAAGGCTGATGGCGATGAGCAAGGACCTGCCGCATGACTGGACGCAGCAGCGCCAGATGCTCGGCTTCCAATAGACCCAATCCCCACCCGCCACATGACGGAAGCTCTACATCCGTCGCGACGGAAACGGGCGACTGAGACGAATGGCCCGTAGCGGCAGTGAAATCGACATGAAGGCGTCTCACCAGAAATCTGGAAAATACCCGTCTTCGCAAGCCGCGGAAATGACGGGTCTATTGCCGATGTCGAGGGAGACAGGGGAAATAGGAAAGTCAGTGGACTGGTTGGCTGTGCTGGCAGTCTGCTGCGCACTCGTCTCCCTGTTTATCAGGGAGTTTACAGGGAGAAAACGCGGATTTTCGCTCTTTTGGGTGGCAAATCGCTCGCTAGTCCGCTGAAATCGCATGTTTTTCAGCACTGGGGCTGGCGAAAAATAACAGGGTGCGGTTTCGCAATAACAGGGTGCGGTTTCTCGGTATCAGGGTAAGCGCCAAGCTTTAAGCGTCCAGTGAATGCACACTTGTGCCGAACGGCTTAGACGCGATTTGTTCTCCTGACTGATTTTCAGTTGAAGGAGAGCGAGATGACGGATGAACCCCTCAAATGGGCGCGTCGGCATGAAGCCTTTTGGCGTGAGCACCATGAGGCGTGGAAGCGTAGCGCTTTGAACCAGCGCGAGTATTGCGCGTCGCAAGGTATTCCTCTTAAGGCGTTTGGCAATTGGCGGGCAATATTCAAGGCCGAACCGAAGCCGCCACCCCGCAAGATCCTGTATCGGCGTGGCGGGCTAAGTCACACCCTTAATCACTCCCTTAGTCACCCCCCTGGTCATGGGGCTTATCCCTCCTTGGAGCGGTCGATCGTGCCGCCACCCCGTGACGGACATCGGCGCCGTTTCACCGAGGCGAATACATCGGATTCTCGAGGAGGCGCAGCAGTCAAGTTCTAGCCTGGCCCAGATTGCGCGTAACTACGGCATCGCTCGACGGGTGCTCTGCCGATGGAAGCAGGACTTGGCTGAGACAAGTCCTGTTGCGTTCGTGACGGTGCAGGTTACCGACCTGCCGCTACCTTCCACCACCGCCGGCGCGCAGGAGCAGGCTCAATGACGATGCTTCCCGCAGGAGTGAAGGTGCATTTGGCCATTGGCTATATCGATATGCGCAAGGGCATGGATGGCCTTGCCATGCATGTCCAGGGAGTGCTGCACCAAGACCCGTTCTCGGGTCACCTCTTCGTGTTCCGCGGCCGCAACAAGGCCAATCTCATCAAGATCGTTTACTGGGATGGCAGCGGGCTTTGCCTGTTCACCAAGCGGCTCGATCAAGGTGTCTTCCTTTGGCCGCCAAACGCCGAACCTGGCAAGACGCTCTCTTCGACCTCGGCGCAATTGTCGTCGCTGATTGACGGAGTTGATTGGCGCGCGCCGGAGGAGCGATGGCGTCCGGCGATGGCAGGATGATCGCTGCGACGGATTGAACCATCGGCGAGTTGGGGGTTCGGTGCAGACTCGGCGCAAGTGTAGCATCTGCGCATGGACATCGATCTCGCGGCCCTGCCGGATGACGTCGATACGCTGCATCGCATGATCAGCGAGCTCGATATCGGCACGCGATGATGAGCGCAGCGAGGCACGAGCCGAGATCGATCGGCTGCGCAACCTCATAAAGACCCTGCAACGCCTTCAGTTCGGCCGTCGCTCCGAGCGTCTCGACAATGATCAGCTGCAGCTAGGCCTGGAAGATCTCGATGCCGACATCGCCGTTGTCGAGGCAGCGCTGACGCAACCTGCCGGCGGGAAGGCGATCGCGGAAGGACACCGGGCGGTCGTCTCAGCCTTCCTGATCACCTGCAGCGCGAGGATGTGAAGCTCGACATCGACAGCAATGTCTGCCCCTGTTGTGGCGGTGCAATCCATGAGATTGGTGAGACCGTCAGCGAGATGCTGGATTATGTTCCGGCGCGCCTGCGGGTACTGCGCATACGCCGCCCCAAATATGGTTGCCGCGCCTGCGGCACAATCCATCAGGCGCCGGCGCCCGAGCGTCCAATTGCAAAGGGACTGGCAAGCCCGGGGTTGCTCGCCCATGTGCTGGTCAGCAAATATTGCGACCATCTTCCGCTCTATCGACAGTCTCAGATTTTTGCCCGCCACGGGGTCGAGCTCAATCGCTCGACATTGGCGAACTGGGTAGGTGGCGCCGCATGGTGGCTCGAGCCGCTGCGGGCGCGATTGGCAGAACAACTCTTCGCCTCGAACAAACTGTTTGCCGATGACACGCCCATCCCGGTGCTTGATCCCGGTCGCGGCCGCACGCGAACGGGAAGACTGTGGGTCTACGCGCGCGATGACCGGCCATGGGGTGGATCTGATCCACCGGGGGCGGTCTACTTCTACAGCCAGGACCGCCGAGCCGAACGGCCGGCCGCTCATCTGGGCCACTTCCGAGGCATCCTACAAGTCGATGGCTATGCCGGGTTCGAACAGCTGACGGCGCGCGGCAACATCGTGCTGGCGGCCTGCTGGGCCCATACACGGCGGAAGTTCTATGACGTCCATCAGGCAACGTCCTCGCCCATTGCCGCAGAAGTTTTGCGCCGCATCGGCGAACTCTATGCCATCGAGCAGCAGGTTCGTGGGCAGTCCGCCGATGAGCGTCAGACTGCCCGCAACATCCGGTCACGCCCTGTGGTCAATACCATGAAACCATGGCTGGAAAGCAAACTTGCCCAGGTACCCGTTCGTAGCGGGTTCGCCGAGGCCATCCGCTATGCGCTTACCCGTTGGCAGGCACTTTGCCGCTTCCTCGACGATGGCCGCATTGAGCTCGATACGAACACGGTCGAGCGGGCGATCCGTCCAGTCGCGCTCGGCCGCAAGAACCATCTGTTCGCAGGTTCCGATGGTGGCGCCGACAGATGGGCCATCGTTGCATCGCTTCTCGCCACCGCCAAACTCAACGGGATAGAGCCTTACAGCTATCTCAAGAACGTTCTCGAGCGCATGACAAACGGCCATCCGATGAGCCGCATCGACGATCTGCTGCCATGGAACTGGCAGGCTTCAAACACCAATATCTGACCGACCGTGTCAGAAATGGACGCTTACACTGATACCCGCCAGTGACGCGCCGATCGAGTCCACGCTATCGCCGGTCTGCTGGCCGGACGTTATCAGAATATCCTGCACGCGGGCTTGGTCGGCTGCGGCGAGGCCGTAGGACCGCATGATGCCGGTCACCATGTTGGTCGTTGCGGACAGGTCCATGTTGGCCGCGTCCGCTAGGACAGAAGCCTGACGAACCCTGTCGATTACCACGGCGGCGTCCTCGCCGGCGCGTGCCGTGCCTGCCATGGCGAGCGCCACGGCGTCTGCGGCGAACTCACCATCCATGCCCATCGCGAGAGACGCCTCTTGGAACTGCTTCATGGTCTCGGCGGACGCCTGGGTCTTCTTCTCGACCTCGATAAGTGAGTCTTGGAACCGCATCGCGGCGGTCACGGGTGCTGCTACTGCGGCTCTGGCTTGGGCGGCAAAGGCATTGACGGCTTGCGCCGACTGGTTCAGGTCTCGGGAGAATGCGAAAGCTCCTGCAGAGGCTTTCTTGGCGGCGGCAATGGACGTACCCATGCTCACCATTTGCTTGTTGATTTCTTTTAAGGGCGCAGTGGCGGCGTCAATGAGCTTGACGACTATGCTCGCTTTGAGATCAACGGCCATACTGGCTAACCCTTCTCGCCTGTTCGAGCCACAGTTCTATCTCGTCCGAATCCATTTCCAGATCTCGGACGGAGGGAAGTGAAAGAAGTAGGCCAGGTCGCCGACTACGTCCCTCCAATTCCCAATTTTTTTCCCATGGTGCCCGCCACTGTTACGCACAACAGGGCGTCGGCCCCATCCATTTCGTCAAACACAGACATCGGTAGATCTGACAGCGACGACGCAAGCCGGAAACCCTTTCCGAGTTCCCCGGCATCTTGTCCACTTTCCCGCCAGTCGCGGCCCTTTGGTTGACGGAAGGTCACTTTGAGAACCTTCTCGCCACGAACCTCGACGGGCGTGGACAGTGTGACGGTCTTTCGACCATCCTCGTTCACGGTCACCCGTGGGTCATCGTCCAGATCTGCCACAACCTTTGCGGTATCAACGTCTGACATGCCCCTCTCCTTCAAGCTACTCGGCCAAAGCCGCGTCGCCTTGCATTTCAACCGACACGCCGCCCTCGCCCCCCTTGAGCTTCAAGGTCTTGGCGACGAAAGCGTTGTTGACCAGGTACGAAGCGCCGGTGTCGCACTCGAACTTCACGGTCGCTTCCACCGTCTCGCCGAGCGCCACGATGTCCGTGTCGGCCATGTGGGCCAGCTCGAAAGTCACGACTGACGGCATCGGCTTTTCGGAATACCCATAGACGCTGTGGCCAACCACTGCCGTCCGCTCCATGCCGCCGATGTCCAGCTCCGCGCCTTCCTTGGAACGCTGCAACGAGCCGTTGACAAACACCTTCACGATTCCTGTTACCTTTGCCATTGTAGTCTCCTCTTACAGCAAGAATTGAATCTGTCCTGCGAACACGCGGAACTGGTTCATGAGGTCCGGGCTCAATCGAACGTCCACGCGATTCACGTCGCTGGAATTGCGCTCGACCAAGATGTCAGTCTTGAACTGCTCCCAACCTTCGACAAGTCCGTCGGCTTCCCAGAGCTTGAACAGCGAAAGAATCTCGCTCTTGATCACGCTCTGGGTCACGATGGCCTGTCCGGGTCCGAAGTTGGCTCCGTCGCTCGCCAGCTTGTGGCGCGGGAACTTCAAGGCGATGCGGTTTCGCAGGCTGTACCGGAGGTACGCCAGGGTCCGCATCGACGTCCAGGTACGAAGGATCTGCCGCGCCAGCCGCGTTGGTCTGGTACGTGGCGATCATACGTTCCACGCGACAAAGGTTGCTCGCGTCGACGGTGTAGGTCATCACGCCGTCGTACAACGTCTCGCGCTCGGTCTGGGTGAAGACATAGGGCTTGGCCGGCGCCTATGTCATGCTTCTCAGTCCTCAAGCAGCGGCCCTATCTTCAATGACGGATGCCCGCCCAGCATCGTCACAAACTCCCCTGCTTTGCGGGCATGCATCAAACTCTCGTCGCCATTCCCCTGCAGCCACGACACGATCGGTATGCGGTTATACCCGAAAACCATCAAAGCATAATGCGTATAACGCACCACCCCAGCCAATTCCAATTCGAGGATCTTGTTCAGGACCTCGATCGCGTTTTGTTTGTCGGTTCCGTTCATTTTAGTTTCTCCACTCTCAATTCAACCGGTCACTGATCCATTCGGGGTTGCGGCGTTGATCTATTACGGCTTCAATTCGGACATCGCCGTTTTCAATACAATAGTAGATCGAAAAGGGGAATCGATTAGATATCATTAGATAATATGGCGGATCATACATTGGATGAATTCCGGCATTTTTTTCAAGTGTGTCGATCTCGGAATAGATCGTATCGAGAAAATAATGGCCTAGTCCCTCTTCCTTTGACTCATAAAACCAGAAGCCTTCGGCCAGGTCATCTTTCGCTGGATCAAGAATTATTACATTGATGAAACGCGGTCTCGAATTTCCTTTTTGGCGGTTTCCCAGTCTGTATAGCCGATCTCGCCACGTTCAAAGGCCCTTCGTCGGCTTGCTAATATCTCGCGGTGCCACTCAGGTACCGGGATCTCACTTTCATTTTTTCGCAGATCCGCCCAAACGGTATCGATAATCTCAAGCTTTTCGGCAACCGTCATGGTGTCCAAGGGCAATATAACATTAGCGTTCATATCGGAATTGTAGCGGAAAAACACTCAAATTTTTAAAACTATTCCGCCTGTTCCCTCGCATGATAAGAACTTCGCGTCAGCGGTGAAGACTCGACATGTTTGAAGCCCATTGCCATGCCGATCGCCTTCCATTCGGCGAATTCTTCGGGTGTGACGTAGCGTTCGACGGGGAGGCGTTTTTCGTAGGGTTGGAGGTATTGGCCGATGGTCATGATGTCGCACGAGACCGAGCGGAGGTCTTTCATCAGCTCGACGACTTCTTCAAAAGTCTCGCCCAGGCCGGCCATGATGCCGCTTTTGGTTTTCATCGCGGGGAACTGCGTGTCGCGGTAATGGGCGGAGCGTTCGAGCAGTTCGAGCGTCTGGTCGTATTTGGCGTCGGGGCGGACACGGCGGTAGAGGCGGGCGATCGTTTCTGTGTTGTGATTTAGAACGTCGGGACGAGCGACGAGAACGTTGTTGAGAGCAACTTCGTCGCCGTTGAAATCGGGGATCAGGACCTCGACCTTGCATGTCGGATTCATTTCACGAACTTTCAGAATCGTTTCCGCCCAGTGCATCGAGCCGCCGTCGGCGAGGTCGTCGCGGTTGACGGACGTGATGACGGCGTGTTTGAGATCGAGATGTTTGACGGCCTCGGCGACGTGGGTCGGTTCCATCGGGTCGAGGTCCGTCGGCTTGCCCTTATTGACCGCGCAGAATCCGCAATGCCGCGTGCAGGTGTCGCCGCCGAGCATAAATGTCGCGGTCTTGTCCGTCCAGCATTCAAAGATATTGGGGCATTTCGCTTCCTGGCAGACGGTGTGCATTGAGCCCGTCGATCAGCTCCATGACCTGATTCTGATTCCGCGGGTCGCCGAGCTTGATCTTCAGCCAGTCTGGCTTTTTCAACCGTTCACGCTGTTTGCGGTTGAGAAAATTTTGAACTAAAACGCCTTCTTCGATCATGGAACTCATAAGGCTAGTTTAACAACGTACCGCACGTTCACGCGAAGCTAGAACCACGCGCGAGCGACGACCTTGCCCTTAATATACTCTTTTGTGACAGCACCGAAATGACGGCTGTCGTTACTATTTTCCAAATTGTCGCCCACCAAAAAATAGTGTCCGTGAGCATTAATATTCTGGACACGCTTGATGAGTTCGCTGTTCTGCTCGACGGGATGTTTCGCGACAACGATGTCGTCGACGCTGATATTTGCTTTTCTATCGATCAAAACCACTTCGCAGTCTTTTAGGGTCGGATTCATCGATTCGCCCTCGCAAATATACTTATGAAGATCGCCGGTGAACACGAGCGCCATCTCATAGAAGCTTGCGGTACGAAGATCTGTCATTTAACGATCCTCGATCGGGAATTTTGCAAAAAAATAATGCCATCGATCAACATCCATGTTGACCGATGGCAATAATTCTACCGAGCTTGTTCGGTATCTGCAACGAGCCACTACTTAGCCCAATCGTGAATTCACGACATCCCAATTGATGTTCGCGAAAAATGCTTCGATATATTTCGGCCGGTCGACCGGGGCGTAATCCTTGATAAAGGCATGTTCCCAGACGTCCATGATGATCGGTTTGTAACCGGCAACGTTGCCCGTTTCGTGCAGGTTGATCCAGTGGTTCGAGATCGCACCATTTGACGGGTCCTGATAAACGGCAGCCCAGCCGACGCCAACGGTGTTGACGAAATCGGCTTTCCAGACATCGTAATCGCCAAAGCTGTCGGTCGCGGCGTTAACAAATTGATCGCCGGTCGACGGGTCGCCCGTGCCGTGTTTCTGCATATTTTCGAAATAATATTCGTGAAGCACCATGCCGTTGTATTCGAATCCGAACCGACGTTTCAATTCGCTCAACGCGGCCGACTGAGTCGGGTCGAGCGTGCCGCTGCCGATGAGGTCGG
>CAWJVP010000021.1:0-91681 GCA_963846345.1 uncultured Alphaproteobacteria bacterium | reverse complement strand
CCTTCGAGATTTCCTCGGCCTCGTTGTGCGAAAGGCCGCCGACGCAGGGGCACATGACCATCGCCGCCGGGGCGACGCGGTTGATCCAGCAAGCGTCGTGGCCGGCGCCCGAAATGATGTCGCGGTGCGAGTAGCCGAGGCGCTCGGCCGCATTGCGGATGGCCGACACGCAACCGGCGTCGAAGGTCACCGGATCGAAGCCGCCGACCTTTTCCATCTCGATGCCGAGGCCCATTTCGGCGGCGATGTTCTGCGCGCCTGCTTTCAGCCGTGCCTCCATGTCCTTGAGGACGGAAAGGTCCGGCGAGCGGAAGTCGACCGTGAAGACCACCTTGCCCGGAATGACGTTGCGCGAGTTCGGATAGACCTCGATGTGGCCAGCCGCGCCCACCGCATGGGGGGCATGGCTCCAGGCGATCTTGTCGACGAGTTCGAGGATGCGGGCCATGCCGAGGCCGGCATTCTTGCGCATCGGCATCGGCGTGGAACCGGTATGCGCGTCCTTGCCGGTGAGCGTGATCTGCGTCCAGGAAAGGCCCTGGCCGTGGGTGACGACGCCGATTTCCTTGCCTTCGGCTTCGAGGATCGGTCCCTGCTCGATATGCAGCTCGAAGAAGGCATGCATCTTGCGCGCGCCGACCTGCTCGTCGCCCTGCCAGCCGATGCGCTTCAACTCGTCGCCGAACTTCTTGCCCTTGGCGTCGGTCCGGTCATAGGCCCAGTCGAGGTCATGGATGCCGGCGAAGACGCCGGATGCCAGCATGGCCGGGGCAAAGCGCGTGCCTTCCTCGTTGGTCCAGTTGGTGACGACGATCGGATGCTTCGTCCTGATGCCGAGATCGTTGAGCGTGCGGATCACCTCAAGACCGCCCAGCACGCCAAGCACGCCGTCATATCGCCCACCCGTCGGCTGCGTGTCGAGATGGCTGCCGACATAGACCGGCAGGGCCTGCGGATCAGTGCCCTCGCGCCGCGCGAACATGGTGCCCATCGTGTCGACGCCCATGGTCAGGCCGGCAGCCTCGCACCAGCGCTGGAAAAGATGGCGGCCTTCGCCGTCCTCGTCCGTCAGGGTCTGGCGGTTGTTGCCGCCTGCCACGCCCGGGCCGATCTTCGCCATTTCATGCAGCGATTCCCACAGCCGGTCGCCATTGATCTTCAGGTTCTCTCCGGGTGCAGCCATGCCTGAAATTCCGCCTATGTGTTGCTCGGGAAGGTGAAGACCGCGCCGGACTTGATGCCCGCCGGCCAGCGTGTCGTGACCGTCTTCAGGCGCGTGTAGAAGTGTACGCCCTCGGGTCCGTAGATCGAGTGGTCGCCGAACAGCGAGCGCTTCCAGCCGCCGAAGGAGTGATAGGCGACCGGCACCGGGAATCGGCACGTTGATGCCGACCATGCCGACCTCGATCTTGTCGGCAAAGCTCGCGCGCCGCATCGCCGTCGCGGGTGAAGATCGCGGTGCCGTTGCCATATTCGTGCGCGTTGATCGAGCTTGACCGCCTCGGCATAGTCCTGCGCGCGCACCACCGAGAGCACCGGCCCGAAGATCTCTTCCTTGTAGATCGTCATGTCCGGGGTCACGCGATCGAACAGCGTGCCGCCGACGAAGTAGCCGTTCTCATAGCCCTGCAGCTTGAAGCCGCGGCCGTCGACCACGAGTTCGGCGCCTTCCTTCACGCCGGCGTCGATATAGCCCAGCACCTTTTGCTGGTGCTGCCTTGGTGACGAGCGGGCCCATCTCGGCCTCGGCGTCGGTCGCCGGGCCGATCTTCAGCGCCTCGACACGCGGCTTGAGCTTCGCAACCAGCGCGTCCGCGGTCTTCTCGCCGACCGGCACCGCGACCGAGATCGCCATGCAGCGCTCGCCGGCCGAGCCGTAGCCCGCGCCCATCAGCGCATCCGCCGCCTGGTCGATGTCGGCATCGGGCATGCACGATCATGTGGTTCTTGGCGCCGCCCAGCGCCTGCACGCGCTTACCGGCAGCGGTGCCGCGTCGTGTAGACATATTCGGCGATCGGCGTCGAGCCGACGAAGCTGACACCGCCTTGATGTCGGGGTGGTCGAGGATCGCGTCGACCACCTCCTTGTCGCCGTGCACGACGTTGAGCACGCCGTCGGGGAAGCCCGCCTCGCGGAACAGCTCCCACGATCAGCATCGGGGCCGACGGATCGCGCTCGGACGGCTTGAGGATGAAGGTGTTGCCGCAGGCGATCGCGATCGGATACATCCACATCGGCACCATGGCCGGGAAGTTGAACGGGGTGATGCCGGCGACGACGCCGAGCGGCTGGCGGTCGGAATAGCTGTCGATCGCCGGCCCGACATTGCGCGAGAACTCGCCCTTCAAGAGGCTGCGGGATGCCGCAGGCAGAAGTCGACCACCTCGATGCCGCGCGGCGAGTTCGCCCAGCGCATCGGCATGGGTCTTGCCATGCTCGGCTTCGAGATCTCGCGCGCCAGGTCGTCGCTGTGGCGGTCGAGCAGTTCCTTGAACTTGAACATGAACTTGGCGCGGCGCAGCGGCGGCGTGTTGCGCCAGGTGGGAAACGCCGCCTTGGCCGCCGCCACGGCCGCATCGAGTTCCTCGACGGTCGAAAGCGGCAGGTCGGCCGACGGCTCGCCCGTTGCCGGGTTGAACACCTGCGTGCGGCGGGCGGAGGCGGAGACGTAGCGCTTGCCGCCGACCGCGTTTTCAATGACCGGAAATGCCATCACTCGACCTCGTTCAGCACCTGGCGCAGCGTGTCGATGAGCTCGTCGATCTGCGCCTTTTCGATGATCAGCGGCGGCGACAGCGCGATGATGTCGCCGGTGGTGCGGATGAGCAGGCCCTTGTCGTAGGCCCGCAGGAAGGCCGAGAAGGCGCGCTTGGTCGGCTGTCCGTCGATCGGCTTCAGCTCGATCGCGCCGATCAGGCCGATGTTGCGGATGTCGATGACATGCGGCGGCCTCTGCGAGCGAATGAACCGCGTCCTCCCAGTACTGCGCGATCTCGCCGACCGCGCTCGAACAGGCTCTCCTCCTTGTAGGTGTCGAGCGTGGCGATGCCGGCCGCCGAGGCGATCGGGTTGCCCGAATAGGTATAGCCGTGGAACAGCTCGATCATGTGTTCCGGGCCGTTCATGAAGGCGTCGTGGATCTCGTTCTTCACGAACACCGCGCCCATCGGAATGACGCCGTTGGTGAGGCCCTTGGCCGATGGTGATGATGTCGGGCATCACGTCGAAATATTGCGCCGCAAACGGCGTGCCCAGGCGGCCGAAGCCGGTGATGACCTCGTCGAAGATCAGCAGGATGCCGTACTTTGTCGCAGATGGCGCGCAGCCGCTCGAGATAGCCCTTTGGCGGCGGCAGCACGCCGGTCGAGCCGGCAACCGGCTCGACGATGACCGCGGCGATGGTCGACGGCGTCGTGCAGCAGCGCGATGCGCTCCAGGTCGTCGGCAAGTTCGGCGCCATGCTCGGGCATGCCGCGCGTAGAAGGCGTTCTTGTCGGGCTGGTGGGTGTGGCGCATGTGGTCGACGCCGGTCAGCAAGCGTGCCGAACATCTTGCGGTTGGAGACGATGCCGCCGACCGAGATGCCGCCGAAATTGACGCCGTGATAGCCGCGCTCGCGGCCGATCAGGCGGAAGCGCGAGCCCTCGCCGCGGGCGCGGTGATAGGCGATGCGCCATCTTGAGCGCCGTGTCGACCGATTCGGAGCCCGAATTGGTGTAGAAGACGTGGTCCATGCCGTCCGGGCGTCAGGTCGACCAGCCGGTTGGCCAGCTCGAACGCCTTGGGGTGGCCCATCTGGAAGGCCGGCGCGTAGTCGAGCTCGGCCGCCTGTTCCTGGATCGCCTCGGTGATCAGCGGGCGGCAATGGCCGGCATTGACGCACCACAGGCCGGCGGTGCCGTCGAGCACCCGTCGCGGCCGTCGGACGTGACGTAGTGCATGTCCTTGGCGCTGACGAACATGCGCGGCGCCTGCTTGAACTGCCGGTTCGCGGTGAACGGCATCCAGAAGGCGCGCAGATCGTTTGGGGTTGCTGAAAGACGGTTGGACATTTCCCTTCCCTTTTGCCTGTAGGCCTTGGCGGCAGCCGGTTGATCCCGGTCTTCGCATTGATAGCCGCCGATGCGGCACAAGCCCATCGCCTGCGCGCCGGCCCCGATCTTCCCGTTGCCTGCAGGACCGGCCTTTCGGCTTGCACTGCCCGCCGTTTGCCGGACAAGCTTCTAATATTTTGACCGGCTGGTAAAGATTGCAGGTTCCCTATGCGCACTCAAGGGGATTTGCGTGCCATTGTGAACCCTCGGACGGCAAAATGCACGGTGCAAAGCGACGCGCAATGACGGAGGCGAGATTTGAAGGCCAGGGCAGCCGGCAACGCAGCGGCGCACGCGCATCCAGCAGGAGAACGAGGAGAAGATCCTCGAGGCGGCGCTGGAAGTGTTTTCCGCGCGCGGCTTCAGCGGTTCGACCATCGACGAGGTGGCGGAAACCGCGGGCATGTCGAAGCCGAACCTGCTGTATTATTTCCGCACCAAGGAAGCGATCCACCGCACCCTGATCGAGCGCGTGCTCGACACCTGGCTCGACCCGCTGCGCGCTTTCGATGCGAATGGCGACCCGCTCAGCGAAATCCGCAGCTACATCAGGCGCAAGATCGAGATGGCGCGCGACTATCCCGCGCGAAAGCCGCCTGTTCGCCAACGAAATCCTCGCAAGGTGCGCCGCGCATCGAGGATGCGCTGAAAGGTCCGCTCAAGGAACTGGTCGATGCCAAGGCCGAAATCATCCGCCAATGGCAGCGCGACGGCAAGCTGGCGCGGTGCGATCCCTATCACCTGATCTTCTCGATCTGGTCGACGACGCAGCACTACGCCGATTTCGATGCGCAGGTTCGCGCGGTGCTCGGGCAGGATCGCTACAATGACGGCCGGTTCGAGGACGCTGCGCGTTTTCTCGACCTTCTCTTCATCGAAGGCCTGCGGCCCCGGCCCGCGAAATGACCGCCGAGGCTCGCCAAACGGAAGGCCGCCAGGATGGGCGGATCTCTACAGGTCCGGCCATTTTTCGACCATGCGCTGCTCACCTTCGGCGTGTGGCTGCATGCGGCGGACGAGTTGATGGTTTCGACCATCACCCCGGCGATCGTGCGCGACATCGGCGGCGAGCCCTACGTCGCCTGGTTGACGGCGCTCTACGAAGTCGGTTGCATCGTTGCAGGGGCGGGCTCGGCGCTTGCGGCCCTCACCTTCGGGCTTTCGCGGGCGCTGGCGGCAGCGGCGCTGCTTTACGGCGTCGGGCTGTTTCATCAGCGGGTTCGCGCCCGGCATGGAGGCGATGCTTGCCGGCAGGTCGATGCAGGGTATTGGCGGCGGAGCGATGATCGCGCTCGCCTTCGTCTCCATTCACACGATCCTGCCCGAGGCGCTCACGGCGCGGGCATACGCCCTCCTCTCGGTGGTGTGGGGAATTGCCGCCTTCTCCGGGCCGATGATCGGCGCGGCTTTCGAGGAAGCCGGCAACTGGCGCTGGGCTTTCCTTCTACGGTGTGCAGGCGTTCATCTTCTCAGGCCTGGCCTTGACGCGCCTTGGCGGCGTCATTTCGGCGGGCGGCATCCGTCCGTCGCATGCCGTGGCGGGTACTGCTGCTCGCAGCCGGCGTCATCGCAATCGCGCAGGCAGGCATCGAGCTCGACATGCGCGATCGCTGGCGCTTGTGTTCCTCGGTGTATGGCTGCATCGGCCTGTTCGCCTGGTTCGACGGGCGCGCGAAGCCCGACGACCGCATGCTGCCCGACGGCGCCTTCAATCCGCGCTCGTCCTCCGGCGCGGTGATCGCGATGGTGCTGCTGCTTTCCGCATAGCACCATGGGGCTTCATCACCTACGGACCGCTGCTGATGACACTCTTGCACGGCCTGCGTCCGCTGGAGACCGGCTCGCGTGCTGCTGCTGGAATCGGTCGCATGGTCGATCGTGGCGATCACTTTCGCCAGCCTGTCGGACCGCTGGCAGAACACTGCAATCGCCGGCGGCTTTACCGTTGCGATACTGGGCGTCGCGATTGCAGAGCATCGCCATGCCGAACGGACCCGTCGCGCTGATCGTCATTGGCGGCGCTGATGATGGGCGGCGGTTTCGGCGCGGCGTTCGCCTTCATGACGCGGCGTGCGATTGCACTGGCCGGAGACGCTGAGCGCGAACGCACCGCATCGGCGATACCGACGATGCAGCGGCTCGGCTATGCGCTGGGCGCCGCCTATAGCGGCATCATCGCCAATGCGAGCGGTTTTGCGCATCGGCATGCGCGAAGCAACGGCGCAGGCACCGCCTTCGCCATCTTCGCGCTGTCGCTGATACCGGGAGCGCTGGGATTGCTCGCTATGGTCCGCTTCCTTCGCCGGAAATGAAAAGGGCGGCGCTTTTGCGCCGCCCCGCTCATCCGGCTTGCGCCGCCTACTTGACGGTGATGCGCGGCCCGCCTTCGGGTGCCTTCACCTCTCCGACCTCGCGGATCATGACCATGACGTCATTGGCCATCAGTTTCGCCGACTCGGCATTGACCATCAGCTTGCCGTCCTTGAACATGGTGTAGCCGTCGCCGCCGCGCGCCATGAAGTCGTTGGTCGCGACCTTGTAGCTGGCGGCCATGTCGATAGGCGCGCCGTTGACCATGATGTCGGAGACGCGCTCGCCTGCCGGCTTTGCCCGGTCGACCGTGAAGGACAGGCCGGAAACCTGCGGGAAGCGGCCGGCGCCTTCCTCGATCTTGCTGACGCCATTTTCCAGCGCCGCCTTGACCTGTTCGCCGGTGATCTCGATCATCAACGTCTTGTTGCCGAAAGGCAGCTCGGTGAGGATGTCCTTGCGCGTGAGCTTGGAGCCTGCCGCATAGAGTTTGTCGCCGCGGATGCCGCCGCCATTGGTGATGGCGATATCGGCCCCGACCGCCTTGCGCAGTGCGTCGGCAATGAGGTTGCCCATTGCCGTTTCCATGCCGCGCACGGAGGCCTTGCGGCTGTCGAGTTCGATCGCGGTGGCGCCGATCTCGACCGAGAGTTCCTTGTCGAGCATGGCCTTGTACTCGCCGACCTTCGCGGTCACTTCCGGGTCTGGCGTGAGTTCGGCCGAATTGTGGATGCGGAAGGTCGGCGCCCACTTGACCGAACGCTTGCCGTCCTTTTCCTCGACGTTGAAATTGATGTCTACAGCAGAGATGAACTGCCCGTCGGACTGCGATTCCATCGCGGCGGCCTTGCCGTTGTAGAACACCCACAGATCATGGTTGTGGCCGTTGAGGACGAGGTTGACCGTGCCTGCATCCACCATCTGCTGGCCGATGGCGCGCGAATTGTGGTTGATGGCGACGATGAAATCGGCTCCCGCTTCCTTCAATTCCTTGGCCTTGGCCGAGGCGGTTTCGACCGCGGGCAGGAACTTGAGATCGCCGGGCGAGGAAAGTTCGGCGGTCGTTTCCTCGGCAAGGCCGATGAATCCGATCTTCACGCCGGCTACATCCTTCAGCATGGTGCCATCCATGCCGGGAACCGGCGTACCGTCAGCCTGCGTCATGTTCGCCGCGATCCAGGGGAATTTCGATTCTCCCATGCGCTTCAGCGCGACATCCTTGCCGAAGTCGAACTCGTGATTGCCCGGCGTCATCACGTCGGTGCCGATCATGTTGGAAAGCACGATCATGTGTTCGCCCTGGTCGATGCCCGACAGCAGCGAGGGCGAAAGCAGGTCGCCGGCATTGACGACGATGGTGTTGGGATTGCCCGCACGCTCCGCCTTGACGGCCGCCGCAACGCGCGGGAAGCCGCCACGCCCGTTGACTCTCATCCATTTCGTAGATGTCGTTGACAAGGACGAACGTTGCCTTGACGTTCTGCGCGAGCGCAGCCGAGGTCAGCGCAAGGGCGATCGCCGCCGATGCCGCAAGTTTCATCATGTTGGAAAATGTGGACATGCAATATCTCCATTTCTGCCAGGCGCCTTCGATAACCGGATTAAATGACAGTTTTCCCTCGCCTGCAAACGTGATGTTCAGCGGTCCGGGGAAATAGCCATGATTGCCAATGCGACGGCAGTGACGCCTGCGCCCGCGATGATGCGCGGCGCGGCCCAGCCATGTCCGATCAGGCCTTCGATCAGGATGATGAAGCTGGGCGTGAGATAGCCGTAGGCCATCATCTTGGAGGCTGGCAGGCGCAGCGAAGCAAACTGGAGCAGGAAGAACGTGCCGGCCGTCGTGAAAACCGAGAGATAGAATATCGCCACCCAGACAATCGGCGGCAGGCTGCAGGAAATGCGTGCCGGCAAGTTCCGGGATCGCGTAAAGCCCGACGATGAGCATCGAGGCTCCGATCGTCCAGGCGGTGAATTCGAGTACCGGCTCCCCTCTGTTGAACCGGCGTACCAGCGGCGTATAGGCGGCGTGCGCCGCACATCCAAAGAAGAAGATCGTCTCGCCCGGCCCGATTTCGAATGCGGCGAACGCGGAAGGATCCGCGCGGAAGATGACCCACAAGGCGCCCGCTGCCGCGACCAGCAGGCTTGCGAGCACGACGAAGCCCCGGCCGGTGACCGAGGAAGACATATCCGAAGCCTGCGCTCATCAGCGGTATCAGCGTGAACACCGCGCCGGTCGAAACGGGAGAGGTGATCTTCAGCGCCAGGAACATGGTGACGAAGTAGGCGCCCATCAGCGCGCCCAGCACGCCGAAACGCCACGGCGCGCGCGGCGGCGACAGCCGCCATCCGCGCGTGACGGCAAGAATGCCGGCCATGACCGCAAAGGCGAGAGCGAAGCGGACGGCGCTGAGGGCGGCCGCGCCTATATGCGGCGCGGCAAGATGACCGATCGAGAACGATACCGCGATCAGTGCCGAAAACAGCAGCGCCGCGCCATGGCCAAGCCACTTGTCCCGGCCTGTGGCAACGGCAAACCGCTGCGGGCCTTGCATCCGTCATTGCATCACGCGAAAAAGGCAGGCTGCCGGCCTGCCTTTCCTTTCATTCGCGTCCTTGCCGGCCAAATCCCTACTCAGCCGCCTGCCGCGACGGGTTGTTGGGATGCTCGGTCCAGTTCGAGTATTCCTTCACGACCGGCTTGCCGGTGCGCGCATCGACCATGCCGGGTTCGAGTTGCACCATGTCGATGCAGTCCTCGACCGGGCAGACATTGACGCAAAGATTGCAGCCGACGCACTCGGCCTCGATCACCTCGAAGTGGCGCTTGCCGTTGACCATCTGCGTGATCGCCTGGTGCGAGGTGTCCTCGCAGGCGATGTGGCAGCGGCCGCACTAGATGCACAGATCCTGGTCGATCCGCGCCTTGGTGACGTAGTTGAGGTTGAGGTACTGCCAGTCGGTGACATTGCCGACCGCGCGGCCGGTGATCGCGTCGAGATTGCCGTGGCCCTTGTCGTCCATCCAGTTGGACAGGCCCGTGATCATTTCCTGCACGATCTTGAAGCCGTAGGTCATGGCTGCGGTGCAGACCTGCACGTTGCCTGCGCCGAGCGCCAGGAACTCGGCCGCGTCGCGCCAGGTGGTGACGCCGCCGATGCCGGAGATCGGCATGCCGCGCGTTTGCGGGTCGCGGGCGATCTCGGCGACCATGTTGAGCGCGATCGGCTTCACCGCCGGGCCGCAATAGCCGCCATGGCTGCCCTTGCCGTCGATCGAGGGCTCCGGCGAGAAGGTGTCGAGATTGACCGAGGTGATCGAGATGATGGTGTTGATCAGCGAGACGGCGTCCGCGCCGCCCTGCTTCGCCGCGCGCGCCGGATAGCGGATGTCGGTGATGTTGGGCGTCAGCTTGACGATGACCGGCATGCGCGTGTGCTGCTTGCACCAGCGCGCGACCATCTCGATGTATTCGGGCACCTGGCCGACGGCCGAGCCCATGCCGCGCTCGCTCATGCCGTGCGGGCAGCCGAAATTGAGCTCGATGCCGTCAGCGCCGGTTTCCTCGACCGGCTTGCAGGATCGCCTTCCAGCTTTCCTCGTCGCACGGCACCATCAGCGAAACGACGAGCGCCCGGTCGGGCCACTTCATCTTCACCTCCTTGATTTCGCGAAGATTGGTCTGCAGCTCGCGGTCGGTGATCAGCTCGATATTGTTGAGGCCGAGCAGCTTGCGGTCCGGCGCCCCAGATCGCGCCGTAGCGCGGGCCGTTGACGTTGACGACCGGCGGACCGTCCTCGCCGAGCGTCTTCCACACGACGCCGCCCCAGCCGGCCTTGAAGGCGCGCTCGACGTTGTAGGCCTTGTCGGTCGGCGGGGCCGAGGCCAGCCAGAACGGGTTGGGCGACTTGATGCCGACGAAATTGTTGCGAAGGTCTGCCATGCCTGCCTCCCTATGGGCGTGCGAAAGCCGGCGAAGTTTCGCCCGGCTGCGCTTTTGATGCAAGAAAGCTGTTCAGAAACTGAGGTAATGCCAGAACCATGCGGCGAGGTTGCCGCCAAGCTCGCCGGACTTGGGAATGACGAAGGACCAGGTCAATAGCCCCGACGACGTTCACAAGCTGGAAACGCAGGAAGGTCATGGTGCTCATGCCGGCGATCAGGAACACGACCGCGCGCAGCGGCCCGACGAAATGCCCGATGAGTACCGCGAAGGGCGCCCCAGTCCGCAAAGACCTTGCGCCCGCGCGCCACCAGAGTCGGGATTTTCGCGCAGCGGCCAGAGCGCCAGTG
Organism: uncultured Alphaproteobacteria bacterium; assembly: GCA_963846345.1. GTDB lineage: Bacteria > Pseudomonadota > Alphaproteobacteria > Rhizobiales > Rhizobiaceae > BOKV01. Next base: position 80,979 of record CAWJVP010000021.1, on the reverse strand, counting down.
CAAAACTGCCAAAGCGCCGGCCCAGCCACCAGGAGAAGGTGGAACCGATGAGCGAGCCGATCGCCGCGCCGGCCCAGATCGGCATGAAAGGGATCGCGCCGGTGGAAACCGTTGCGCCCACGGCCATCAGCAAAGCTGTCGAAGGAATGACCAGCGACAGGACCGCCGTGGTTTCCGCCATCGCCAGTATCAACGCAACGAGAGGCGCTACCGCCTGGTGCGCCACCACGAAGCCCGTCACTGCTGCCGTGAACTGTTCCATGTCCCCTCAATCTTCCGCTACGGGAAGATGGATATAGCACTATCGGCTTTAAAAGGACATGGTGGCGCATTTCAGGCCTCCGTGAGAGACCGGTGAATGCTTATCGCCGCATCGCGGCCCTGCGCCACCGCCGTCACGGTCAGGTCGTCGCCTGCATTGACGCAGTCGCCGCCGGCCCAGACCTTGGGATGCGAGGTGCGGCCTTCCCCGTCGACACCGATGCGCCCGCCGGAAAGCTCGAGCGCACGCGGCAACGTGCTGCGACATAGGCCTGGCCGATCGCCTTGAACACCTGGTCGCAGGCGATGACCGACGCCGTCTCGCCATGGCGGCTGAATTCAACGGCGGTCACCTTCCCGGCTTCGGCATGGATCTTCACCGGCTGCATGTCGTAGCGCAAGGTAACGCCGCGCGTTCGTGGCGACTTCCTGCTCGTAGGCCGATGCCTTCATCCTTTCGCGCGGGCCGCGATAGCAGACCGTCACCTCGTCGGCGCCGAGCGCGCGCGACTGCACCGCGGCGTCGATGGCGGTCATGCCGCCGCCGATCACGACCACGCGCCGCCCGACCGGAACCATCGCCAGGTCGGAAGCCTGGCGCAGCTCGGCGATCCAGTCGACCGCATCGTCGCTGCCGTCCGCGTCCACGTCGGCCGCGCCAAGTGCGTTGACGCCCGCAAGTCCCATGCCGAGAAAGACGGCGTCGTAGCCGGCTGGCAAGTTCGTCAAGCGTCACGTCGCGGCCGAGCGCCTTGCCGTGGTGGATCTTGATGCCGCCGATCGACAGGATGTAGTCCACCTCGGCCTGCGCGAAACCGTCCGGTCGTCTTGTAGGCGGCGATGCCGTATTCGTTGAGGCCGCCGGGCTTGGCGCGCGCCTCGAAGACGTCGACGGCATGGCCGTGCATGGCGAGGCGGTGGGCGCAGGCAGAGGCCTGCGGGGCCCGCGCCGACGACGGCCACCTTCTTGCCGGTGGGCGCGGCGCGCTCGTAGAACTGCTTGCCCTCGCGCATCGCGATGTCGGTGGCGTAGCGCTGCAGCTGGCCGATCTTCACCGGCTTGCCCTCGGCGACCTCGCGCACGCAGACCTCTTCGCACAGCGTCTCGGTCGGGCAGACGCGGGCGCACATGCCGCCGAAGATGTTCTGGTCGAAGATCGTCTTCGCCGCGCCGAGCGGATTGCCGGTCGAAATCTCGCGGATGAACAGCGGAATGTCGATGGAGGTCGGGCAGGCATTCATGCAGGGCGCATCGTGGCAGAAATAGCAGCGGTCGGATTCGACCAGCGCCTCGTGCCGGTCGAGCGGCGGGTGAAGATCGGAAAAATTCTCGCGCATACTCGGCGGCGCCCAACCGGGCCGCCGCGATACCCTGCTTGAACTGGCCATCTGCCATGCGAAATCTCCCTCCGCTTGTCGCACCTCGCAACTTTCTTCATGCTGCGTGCAGTGCGCGTGATAAACGCTAACGCAAGCATGAATTTTGATCAATTGGTAAAATTTCGCCGGCAAGGCTTGCGAATGATCGCGCCGGAAGATCCAAGTGTCGGCCACAGCAGCAGAAAGCGGGTGGGGGAGAACGCGCCGATGATAATCGCCATGTGGTCGGGGCCACAGGAACCTGTCGACCGCCCTGATGCGCAGCTTCGCCCAGCGCGCCGACACCGCCGCCTGGGACGAACCCTTCTATGCTGCCTACCTGAAGACGACCGGCCTGCCGCATCCCATGTTCCAGCGAAGTGATCGACGCCGGCATTTCCGATCCGGCCGAGGTGGCGCGCGCCTGCCTACAGGTTCCTGCGGGGCAAGCAGGTCTTCTACCAGAAGCACATGACCCACCACATGCTGCACGGCTACCCCATCGACTGGACCGACACGGTGACCAATGCCTTCCTGCTTCGCTCGCCCGAACATGTCCTCGCCAGTTACGTCAAGAAACACGAGGACGTGGGCGCGGCCGATATCGGCTTTGCCATGCAGCGCGAACTTTTCGACCGCGCCGCAGACCGACTTGGCAAGGCGCCGCCCGTCATCGACTCGACCGACATCCGGCGCGACCCGACAAAGGCGCTTTCGGCCCTGTGCGCGGCGCTGGAAATACCCTTCGACCCGGCAATGCTGTCATGGAAGCCGGGGCCGGCGCCGGAAGATGGCGTGTGGGGCGTGCATTGGTACGACGCCATCTGGAAATCGACCGGTTTCGCGCCGCCGGAGGGCGAACCCGCCTCCCCTGCCCGATCCGGCTGGCGCGGATCGCCGACGAGGTCCGCGCCGACCATCTTCATCTGGCCAGCCACAAAATTGCACTTTGATTGCCCCGATTGGCGCAATTAGTTTTTACCGATTGCGAAAATTGGGGTTGCGTTTTGCGGGCAATTGAATTTGTCTTTGCTCTCCGGGAACCCCCCAAAGACACGGGAACAGCATCCATCTCGGAAAGCACGAACCGGGTTCCCTAAACACACCAGGAGGAAATCCATGAAATCCATGGCCAGGCTGCTTGCAACGACCGCGATCCTCGCGACGCTTGCAACGGCAGCACATTCGAAAACGCTGGTCTATTGCTCGGAAGGTTCGCCCGAAGGCTTCGATCCGGCGCTCTACACCGCCGGCACCACCTTCAACGCCTCGTCGCGCCCGATCTACAACCGGCTTGTCGAATTCGAGCGCGGCACCACGAACGTGATCCCCGGCCTGGCCGAGAGCTGGGAAGTTTCGGCCGACGGCCTGGAATACACCTTCAAGCTGCGTCCGGGCGTCAAGTTCCACACCACCGAGTTCTTCACGCCGACCCGCGACTTCAACGCCGACGACGTGGTCTTCACCTTCGAGCGCCAGCTGCAAGGCCGACCATCCCTGGGCCAAGTATGTCGAAGGCACCCAGTGGGATTATTTCAATTCCATGGACATGCCGGCGCTGATCAAGGAAATCGTCAAGGTCGACGACATGACGGTGAAGTTCGTGCTGAACCGTCCGGAAGCGCCTTTCGTCGCCAACATGGCGATGGATTTCGCCTCGATCATGTCGAAGGAATATGCCGACAAGCTGGCAGGCGGCCGGCAAGCAGGCCGACCTCAACAACGCGCCGGTCGGCACCGGGCCGTTCCAGTTCGTCGCCTACCAGAAGGACGCGGTGATCCGCTTCAAGGCCAACGCCGATTACTGGAACGGCAAGCAGGCGATCGACGATCTCGTCTTCGCCATCACCGCCGACAATTCGGTTCGCATGCAGAAGCTGCAAGGCCGGCGAATGCCATGTCGCGCCCTATCCGAACCCGGCCGACCTGGCAGGCCTGAAGGCCGATCCGAACCTGCAGGTGATGGAGCAGGAAGGCCTCAATGTCGGCTACCTTGCCTACAACACCCAGCAGAAGCCGTTCGACGACGTGCGCGTGCGCAAGGCGCTCAACATGGCGATCAACAAGCAGGCGATCATGGACGCGGTATTCCAGGGCGCCGGCAAGTCGGCCAAGAACCCGATCCCGCCGACAATGTGGTCGTACAACGACGCGGTCGTGGACGATCCGTACGATCCGGAAGCCGCCAAGAAGCTGCTGGCGGAAGCCGGCGTTTCGGGCCTGAAGATGAAGATCTGGGCGATGCCGGTGGCGCGTCCCTACAACCCGAACGCAAGGCGCATGGCCGAACTCATCCAGGCCGACTTCGCCGCGGTCGGCGTCGAGGTCGAGATCGTCTCCTACGAGTGGGGCGAATACCTCAAGATCTCGCGCGACGACGAACCGCGACGGCGCGGTGCTGCTCGGCTGGACCGGCGACAACGGCGATCCGGACAACTTCCTCGCGGTGCTGCTCGGCTGCTCGGCGGTTGGCGGCAACAACCGCGCGCAGTGGTGCCACCAGCCGTTCGAAGACCTGATCCAGAAGGCCAAGATCACCTCGGACCAGGCTGAGCGCACCAAGCTCTACGAGCAGGCGCAGGTCGTGTTCAAGGAGCAGGCCCCGTGGGCGACCATCGCCCACTCGGTCGTCGTTCATGCCGATGTCCAAGAAGGTCACCGGCTACAAGATGGACCCGCTCGGCTCGCACCGCTTCGACGGCGTCGACATCACCGAGTAATTGAAAAAGGGCGGGCGGCACACAAGCCGCCCGCCGCTTTTCCGCGCTGCAAGCCGGAACCCGCAACATGTCAGACACCCGCCTCGACGTGCTTCACCCGGTCCTGCGCTCCAGCGGACTCGACGCAATAGCCCTGGTGCCCGGGGCCAATTTCCGGCGCATCTTCGGCGCCGATTTTCACCAGAACGAACGCCCGCTCGTCGTGATTGCAAGGCATGGCCATGGCGCCGTGGCCATCGTTCCCAATCTCGAAATGGCCTCCTTCGCCGCCCTTGGATTTCAGGGCGAGGTCTATGACTGGCGCGACGAAGCCGGCTACCAGGCAGCATTCGAGGCCGCCGCGCGCCATCTCCAGGACGTGCGCACCATCGGCGTCGAGGGCCAGTCGATGCGTGTTTTCGTCGCGATGGCGCTGAACGCAAGCGCTGCCGCAGGCAAGGCTCGTCGACATCCACTCGACCATTTCATCGATCCGCCTTCACAAGAAGGAAGCCGACGTGGCGCTGATCCGCAAGGCTATCGAGCTTTCCGAACGCGCCCTCGAGGCGACGCTGGCCGAGGTCCGGGCCGGCATGCTCGAGACCGAGGTGGAGGCCGATCCTTCTCAGCATCTTTTCGCCTGCGGGTCCGACGGGCTCGCCTTCGGCCCGATCGTGGCGGCGGGCAGCAATTCCGCAAAGCCGCACGCCAAGGCCCGGCCCGATTACCGTATCCAACCCGGCGACAGCCTGCTCTTCGATTTCGGCGGCGCCTGGGGCGGCTATTGCGCCGACATCACCCGCACCTTCTTCGTGGAGAAGGTCAGCGACCGCGACCGGCAGTTCTACAACACCGTGCTTGCCGCGAACGAGGCGGGGCGGGCGGCATCGCAGGCCCGGCGCAACGGCCCACCACGTGGACGACGTGGTGCAGAAGGTGCTGGAGGGTTCGCCCTTCGCCGAATTCCGCCGGCACAAGACCGGGCATGGCCTGGGGCTGGAAGTGCACGAAGACCCCTATATCATGCGCGGCAACCACCGGGAACTGGAACCTGGCATGGTGTTCACGGTCGAACCCGGCCTTTACCGCCTTGGCGAAGCAGGCGTGCGCATCGAGGACGACATGCTCGTCACGGCCGAAGGAGCCGAGAGCCTGACAACGTTCCCGCGCGAATTGCGCCTGGTCGGCTGATGCTTTCCTACCTCGCCCGGCGCATTGGCCTGCTGATACCCACCTTCATCGGCATCACCATCGTCGCCTTCGGCTTCATCCGCGTCCTGCCCGGCGACCCGGTACTCTTGATGGCGGGCGAGCGCGGCATGACCGACGAGCGCTATGCCGAGTTGCTGAAGGAATTCGGCTACGACCGCCCGATCTGGCAGCAATACCTCACCTATATGGGAGACCTGCTGCAGGGCGACTTCGGCAATTCCATCGTCACAAAGCGGCCGGTCATCAACGAGTTCCTCACGCTTTTTCCCGCCACGCTGGAACTCTCGCTTTGCGCGATGATCTTCGCCATCGTGCTGGGGCTTCCTGCGGGCGTGATCGCGGCAACCAAGCGCGGCAAGTTTCTCGACCAGGCGATCATGGGCACGGCACTCGTCGGCTACTCCATGCCGATCTTCTGGTGGGGCCTGCTGCTGATCATGTTCATGTCGGGTTATCTCGGCCTCACGCCGGTATCGGGCCGCATCTCGCTGATGTATTTCTTTCCATCGGTCACCGGCTTCATGCTGATCGACTCGCTGCTTTCCGGCCAGAAGGGCGCATTCGCATCGGCGGTCAGCCATCTGATCCTTCCAACGATCGTGCTCGGCACGATTCCGCTGGCGGTCATCGCGCGCCAAACGCGCTCGGCAATGCTGGAAGTGCTGGGCGAGGACTATGTGCGGACCGCGCGGGCCAAGGGGCTCTCGCCCGCCCGGGTTGTCGCCGTCCATGCCCTGCGCAACGCGTTGATCCCCGTCATAACCACCATCGGCCTGATGGTCGGAAGCCTGCTTGCCGGGGCGATCCTGACCGAGACCATCTTTTCATGGCCGGGGATCGGCAAATGGATGGTCGATTCCATCTCGCGCCGCGACTACCCCGTCGTCCAGAGCGGACTGCTCCTGATCGCGCTCGTCGTCATGATCGTAAACCTCATCGTCGATGCGACCTACGGGCTGATAAACCCGCGCATCCGGCACAATTAGGTCCGCCGCCATGACCGACGCCGTCAAGGAAGACATCGTGAGCAAGGCAGCGCCGGCGAAAGCGGCCGTACGGCGTGGACGGCTGGCGGAGTTCTGGTTCTATTTCTCCGAAAACCGCGGTGCGGTGGCGGGCCTGTGGGTGTTTTCCGCCCTGGTAATCATCGCGATCCTTGCCGACTTCGTCGCACCGCACGCGCCCAACCAGCAGTACCGCGATGCGCTTCTCGTCCCGCCAATCTGGCAGGAAGGCGGGCGCGCGCAGTTCCTTCTCGGCACCGACGCCGTCGGTCGCGACATGCTCTCGCGCCTGATCTACGGCGCGCGCTTCTCGCTGTTCATCGGCTGCGTCGTCGTCTCGCTGGCGGTAACGGGCGGGGTGCTGATCGGCCTCATCGCCGGCTATTTCCGCGGCTGGATCGACATCGTCATCATGCGCCTGATGGACATCATCCTGGCGTTTCCGTCGCTGCTGCTGGCGCTGGTGCTGGTGGCGATTTTGGGACCTGGCCTCACCAATGCGATGATTGCCATCGCCATCGTGCTGCAGCCGCATTTCGTGCGGCTGACGCGCGCATCCGTGCTTGGCGAGTTGAACCGCGAATATGTGACTTCGGCGCGCGTTGCCGGCGCATCGGACTTCTACCTGATGACGCGCACGATCCTTCCGAACTGTCTCGGGCCGGTGATCGTGCAGTCGACGCTTTCCTTCTCGAACGCCATCCTTGACGCCGCCGCACTCGGTTTCCTCGGCATGGGTGCACAGCCGCCGACACCCGAATGGGGCACGATGCTGGCAGAGGCGCGCGAGTTCATCCTGCGGGCGTGGTGGGTGGTGACGTTCCCCGGCATTGCCATCCTAATCACCGTGCTGGCGATCAACCTCATGGGCGACGGACTGCGCGATGCACTCGACCCGAAGCTGAAGCGGAGCTGAGGGATGGCGCACCTCCTCGAAATCGAAAACCTGACCGTCGAGTTCCAGACCGCGGGCGGCATGTTCCGGGCGGTGGACGGGGTCTCGCTCGCCTGCAACAAAGGCGAGATTCTTCGCGATCGTGGGGAATCGGGTTCGGGCAAGTCGGTTGCCATGCTGGCGTTGATGGGCCTGTTGCCGTGGACGGCGAAGGTGACCGCCGACCGGCTGCATTTCGACGGCCATGACCTGATGAAGCTTGGCGCCAAAGCGCGGCGCGAGATCATCGGGCGCGACATGGCGATGATCTTCCAGGAGCCGATGTCGAGCCTCAATCCGTGCTTCACGGTCGGCTTCCAGATCAAGGAAATGCTGCGCCGGCACATCGAGCCTCGACAGCCGCCAGCGGCAGTCGCGCGCCATCGAATTGTTGCAAAGCGTCGGCATTCCGGCGCCGGAGGAACGGCTTTCGGTATTTCCGCACCAGCTTTCGGGCGGCATGAGCCAGCGCGTGATGATCGCCATGGCGACCGCCTGCAAGCCGAAGCTGTTGATCGCGGACGAACCGACGACGGCGCTCGACGTGACCATCCAGGCGCAGATCCTCGAACTTCTCAAGTCGTTGCAGCGCGAGAACGGCATGACGCTGATCCTGATCACCCACGACATGGGCGTGGTGGCGGAGACCGCCGAGCGGGTGCAGGTCCAGTATGCCGGACAGAAGGTGGAGGAGCAGAACGTGCGCGAACTGTTCGCCGATCCACACCATCCCTACACCGCCGCGCTGCTTTCGGCGCTGCCGGAACGTGCCCGGAGCAAGCGCCTTCCTTCCATCCCGGGCGTCGTTCCCGGCCAGTACGACCGCCCGCCCGGATGCCTGTTCGAGCCGCGCTGCAGCTTCGCGACCGACATCTGCCGCGAGGGCGCCCGGCGCAACGGCCCGGAACTCGGTCTTGCGTTGTGCAACCACCCGCTGCGAGGCGGACAAGCCGATCGACGGAACCAAGCCGAAAGTACCGGAGGCAGCCCGATGAGCGCCGCTGTACTCGAGGGCCGGAACCTGTCGCGCCACTACGAGGTGGGCGGCGGCTTCATGAAGACGCCGAAGATCGTGCGCGCGCTGGACGGGGCGGACTTCTCGCTTTCCGCCGGCAAGACGCTTGCCGTGGTGGGGGAATCGGGCTGCGGCAAGTCCACGCTCGCACGGCTCGTCACGATGATCGAACCGCCCACGGGCGGCGAATTGTGGATCGGCGGTCGCAAGCTCGATTTTGGCGACAAGGAACTGCGCAAGGCGGTGCAGATCGTTTTCCAGAACCCCTACGGTTCGCTCAATCCGCGGCACAAGGTCGGGCGCATCCTCGAAGAGCCGCTGCTGCTGAACACGAAGGAAAGCGCGCAGGAGCGGCGGGCGCAGGCAGAGGCGATGATGGTGCGTGTCGGCCTTCGCCCTGAGCACTACGACCGCTATCCGCACATGTTCTCCGGCGGACAGCGCCAGCGGATCGCAATCGCGCGCGCGCTGATGCTGCGCCCGCGCATCCTCGTGCTGGACGAGCCGGTATCGGCGCTCGATCTGTCGATCCAGGCGCAGGTCCTGAACATCCTTGCCGACCTGCAGGAGGAATTCGGCCTCGCCTATCTCTTCATCAGCCATGACCTGTCGGTCGTGCGCCACATCGCCGACGAGGTGATGGTGATGTATCTCGGCAAGGTGGTCGAGAAGGGAACGTGCGCAGAAGTCTTCGACAACCCCCGCCACCCGTATACGGCGGCGCTGATGTCGGCGACGCCCGTCGCCGACCCGGCCCGCAAGAAGGCGCGCATCACGCTTACCGGTGAAATTCCCTCGCCATTGAAACCGCCGCCGGGCTGCGCATTCCATCCGCGCTGCTGGAAGGCGCAGGACATCTGCAAGCAGGTCGCCCCGCCGCTGATGACGCCGGTGACGGGCAATGCTGGCGGCGCAGGGCATCCCGCCGCATGCCATTTTCCGCTTGAGAAAACCGAGTTCGCGGCTGCCTGACGGTCAGGCGCCCTTGAAACTGGCCGCCAGTGCATCGGCGTGGCGCGACAGGATCACCGAATCGATTCCGACTGCGACGAAGACGAAGCCCCAGTCGATGTAACGGCGCGCGTCTTCCTCTGAAGTCGTCAGGATGCCCGAGGCCTTGCCTATCTTCGCCAGCCTTTGCGCTGCCTCGCGGATCGAGTCCTGCACTGCCGGCGCGTGCATGTTGCCGAGATGCCCCATGGAAGCGGCAAGGTCTGCCGGCCCGATGAAGATGCCGTCGACGCCATCGACCGATGCGATCGCTTCCAGGTCCGCCATGGCCGCGGCGGTTTCCACCTGCAGGATGAGGCAGATGTCGTCCGCGGCTTCCTTGAGGTAGTTCTTGACGCGGCCGTAGTTGGAGCCGCGCGCGCTGCCGGCCACGCCCCTTATCCCGTGCGGCGGGTAACGGATCGCAGCGACTGCCGCCTCCGCCTCGGCTTTGTTCTGCACATAGGGAATGACCAGCCCCTTCGCCCCGGCATCGAGCACGCGCTTGATGACGACGAAATCGTTCCAGGGCACGCGCACGATCGGCAGCGCCGTTCCGGTCGCCATCGCCTGAAGCTGTCCAACGACCTGTGGGAGGTCGTTCGGCGCATGCTCCATGTCGATCACGATCCAGTCGAAGCCGGAGTGGGCGACAATTTCCGCGGAGACCGTGCCGGCAAGGCTGCTCCAAAGGCCGATCTGGCGGTTGCCCTTGGCTATTTCCTGCTTGAAACGATTGGCCATGCAATGCTCCGGAAGGAATGGCGGCGCGCAGTTCGCGCCGCCTGATCGCTCACAACGCTAGAGTTTCGTCCAGGCTGCATTCTTCTTCGACGAACGCACGCAGGCATCGACGAAGCGCATGCCCCAAAGCCCGTCCTCGACCGTGGGAAAGACGAGCTCCTTCGGCAGCTTCTTGCCCGCGCGCATCGCCTTGATCGCCAGCGCCGCTTCGGTGTAGATGTTGGCGAAGCCTTCCAGATAGCCTTCCGGATGGCCGGACGGGACGCGCGTGACGCGCGCCGCGGCCGGGCCTGCCCCGGCGCCGCCGCGGGTGATCAGCTGGCGTCGGCTTGCCGAAGCGGCGTGTACCAGAGATAGTTCGGGTCTTCCTGCATCCATTCGAGGCCGCCCTTGGTGCCGTAGACGCGCAGCTTGCAGGCCGTTCTCGTTGCCGGGCGCAACCTGGCTTGCCCAGAGCATGCCCTTGGCGGCGCCGCCCTTCGGCAAGCGCAGCATGATATGGGCGTTGTCGTCGAGCGGCGGCCTTCGACAAAGCTGTCGAGATCGGCGGCAAGGCTGTCGAGCTCCAGGCCGGTGACGAAGCAGGCGAGATTGTAGGCATGCGTGCCGATGTCGCCGATCGCGCCGCCCGCGCCGGAACGTGCCGGATCGGTGCGCCAGGCCGCCTGCTTCTGGCCGGTCTGTTCGATCGGCTCGGTCAGCCAGTCCTGCGGATATTCGGCCTGCACGACGCGGATGTGCGCCGAGCATCGCCATTGGCCACCATCTCGCGCGCCTGCCGGACCATCGGATAGCCGGTGTAATTGTGCGTCAGCACGAACAGCTTGCCGCTTTTCTCCGCCAGCGCCGTCAGCTTCTTCGCATCCGCCAGCGTCGAGGTCAGCGGCTTGTCGCAGATGACATGGATGCCGGCGTCGAGGAACGCCTTGGCCGCCGGATAGTGCACGTGGTTGGGCGTGACGATCGCGACCGCCTCGATGCCGTCCGGGCGCTTGGCTTCGGCCTTGGCCATCTCCGCGAAGGAGCCGTAGGAGCGGTCAGGCGTCGAGGCCGAGTTCCGCGGCCGATGCCTTGGCGCGCTCGCGGGTCGGAGGACAGGGCGCCGGCGACGAGTTCGTAGTCGCCCGTCGATGCGGGCGGCGATGCGGTGCACGGCGCCGATGAAGGCGCCCTGCCCGCCGCCGACCATGCCGAGACGGATGGGGCCGGTTGCCTTGGAGGACTTCGATGCGGAAACCATGTTGTTCTCCCTCAATCGCCTGTCTCAGCGAAGGCCCAGCATCTTGCGGATCTGTCTTGCGGTCGGTCGCGCCGCCGGCGAAATCGTCGAACGCCTTCTCGGTGACGCGGATGATGTGGCTGGCGATGAAGGGCGCGCCCTCGGCCGCGCCGTCCTCGGGATGCTTCAGGCAGCATTCCCATTCCAGCACCGCCCAGCTGTCATAGCCGTACTGCGCCAGCTTGGAGAAGATGCCGGCGAAATCGACCTGGCCGTCGCCCAGCGAGCGGAACCGCCCGGCCCGGTTGATCCATGACTGGTAGCCCGAATAGACGCCCTGCCGGCCGTCGGATTGAACTCGGCGTCCTTGACGTGGAAGGCCTTGATGCGCTCGTGATAGATGTCGATGAAGGCAAGGTAGTCGAGCTGCTGCAGCACGAAGTGCGAGGGATCGTAGTTGATGCATGCAGCGCTTGTGGCCCTTCGAGCTTGTCGAGGAACATCTCGAACGTCGCGCCGTCGAACACGTCCTCGCCCGGATGGATCTCGTAGCCGACATCGCAGCCCGCCTCGTCATAGGCGTTGAGGATCGGCTTCCAGCGCTTGGCGAGTTCGGTGAAGGCTTCGTCGATCAGCCCGTCCGGGCGCTGCGGCCAGGGATAGAGATAGGGGAAGGCCAGCGCGCCGGTGAAGGACACGCTGGCCGACAAGGCCGAGATTCCGCGAAGCCTTGGCGGCCACATCATCTGCTCGACCGCCCATGCCTGCCGCGCCTTCGGATTGCCGTGGACCGATGCCGGCGCGAAGGCGTCGAAGGCGCTGTCATAGGCCGGATGCACGGCAACGAGCTGGCCCTGCAGATGCGTCGACAGCTCGGTGATCTCGACGCCTGCGTCCTTGCAGATGCCCTTGACCTCGTCGCAATAGGCCTTGGATGTCGCGGCCTTCTCCAGATCGAACAGCCGCCCGTCCCAGGTCGGGATCTGCACGCCCTTGTAGCCGAGCGACGCCGCCCATTTGGTGATCGAAGGCAGCGAATTGAACGGTGCGCGCGTCTCCGGCGAACTGCGCCAGGAAAATTGCCGGTCCCTTGATGTTCGATGCCATGTTGTCCTCCCTCAGTCCTCGAAATAGCGCATGAATGCGAAGCTGCCGCCATCGGGCGACCAGCTCGGCACGTTGATCGTGCCTTGCCCGCCAAATAGCCGCACGATGGTTTTCGGCATCGCCCCCGCCCGCACCCATCAAACGCAATTCCACACGCCTGCCTGCCGGATGTCCCTCGGTTCCCGGCTCGTACGCAAGATAAACAACATTGTGCCCATCAGGCGAGGGGTGCGGAAACCAATTCACGTTTTCATCATGCGTCATTTGCTGCAAGGCGTCGCCATCGGTGCGCACGCGCCACAGCTGCATGACGCCGGAGCGGTCGGAGTTGAACCAGATCCACTCGCCGTCGGGCGTATAGTCGGGTCCGTCGTAATGCGGGCCGTCGCCGCCGCAGACCATGAACTCTGCGCCGCCCTCTACCGGGATCGTATAGATACCGAACAAACCATCGCGCACGGCGGGATAGGCAAGCCGCAAGCCGTCCGGCGACCAGCCATGCCACCATGACGGCGACATGCTGCGTCACGCGCCGCGGCGTGCCGCCCCCCGCCGCAACGACATAGATGCAGGATTTTCCGGTTTCGGTCTTGTCGCTGATGGCGATCAGCGATTCCATCCGGCGAAAGCCCATGGTCATTGTTCTGGCCGATCGCAAAACCGGTGTCGATTGCCTGCGGTTCGCCGCCCCGCGACCGGGATGCGCCAAAGCCGGCCTTCGCCGTTGAACAGGAGATGCTTTCCGTCACGCGACCAGTTCGGCGCTTCGATGTGGTCGACGGTCTGGTGAACCACGAAATTTTGCCCGCTTGCCAGTTCATGGATCTCCAGCGAGCTTTTCATGGCTGGCGCGGATCGTAACTGAAGAAGGAATAATCGGCTGGCGATGGCGGAGCCGCTGGTGTCGAAGGCGGCCATGCCGATGAAGGCCCCGGTGAAGGAGGCATGTTCGCCGCGTCCGCCCTCGTCGGAGATGACGCTGGCGTCGAGTACCGGTCCGAGCGTTTGCCAGCCTGCGCCGACGTCGAAGTGGAATTGCAGGTCCGGGCCATCCACCTGCGCGGCCAGCTTCACGCGAGAAGCGCCGCCGAGCGGAACCGGTTCGGAAAGCGGAAAGGTCAGCCTTCCGTCCGGCCAGTCGCCATTGCAACTCATCAGCGTCAGCGAGCGGCCTGCGGTCTCGTGCCAGGTGACAGCCGCGAAATGGAACTTGTAGCGGTTGTAGTAGTGCACCAGCCCGGCTGCCTGCTGGAAATTGCGGGGATCGAACGCAAGTTCCGTCTCGGCCCGGAAGCTGTGGTGTTCCTGCCGCCGCGCGACCAGCGACTGCTCGAACCAGCTTCCGATCGATTCGCGGGCATGGAGCCGCAAGACGCTTCCCGTCAAGCGTGAACAGCCGCTCGCGGATACGGCGTGCGCAGCCACTGGAATTCGGGCGGCAGCGCCGTGGCCGTCGAACCGCCGCAGTCGATCCGTTGCGCCGGCTTTCGGCGTCGCGGGAACAGGCGGCGTCACGGTCGACGGCCGGAACCAGGCCGCCGTGTTCGAGATAGAGCCAGCCGTCGTCGCGCCAGACGCATTTCTGGATTGCCGTCTCGCGCCCGAGCGGCGAGCGGCGGATGCCGGGCAGCGGCCGCGAGCACAGATGCGTGTGATAGACTTCACCGTCCGGCGTCTCGACGATCTGGCCATGGCCGGCGCGTTGCAGCACGGCATCGGGCGCATCCTTGGAGGTGATCAGGTGCGTGTCGGGATGGAGTCTCGTAGGGCCCGGAAATCGATGCGCGAACGCGCCATGGTGACGGCATGGTCATAGCCGGTGCCGCCTTCGGCGGCGGTCAGGTAGTACCAGCCGTTGCGCTTGAAGAGGTGCGGGTCCCTCGACCAGTCCGTGGTCGCTGCCGGCAAAGACGTTGTGACCGGTTCGCCGATCAGCTGTCCCGCTTCCGCATCCTATTCCTGCAGCAAGATGCCGGCGAAGGAGGGATGTTTCGGACTGTCCGCCGACGCCCGGACCACGGTGGTTCCAGACCATGTTGAGGAACCATTTGCGGCCGTCATCGTCGTGGAACAGCGACGGATCGAAACCGGAAGAATTGACGTAGACCGGATCGGACCATGGCCCCTCGATCGAAGGCGCGGTCACGATGTAGTTGTGCGTGTCCTTGAAATTGCCGTCGATGCGCTTGACGTCGGTGTAGACCAGCCAGAACAGCCCGTCGCGCATGCGACAGGCACGGCGCCCAGATGCCGCCCGAATCCGGGTTGCCGCGCATGTCGAGCTGGCTTGCGCGCGATAAGCGGGCGGCAGGCCAGCTTCCAGTTCACCAGGTCGCGCGAATGGTGGATCTGCACGCCCGGATACCACTCGAATGTCGAGGTGGCGATGTAGTAGTCCTCGCCCGACCCGGCAGATCGACGGATCGGGATTGAAGCCAGGCAGGATCGGGTTGACGATCAATGCATCGACTCCTTTTCCGGTTTCGGTAAGTTTTCTTCTGGCGCGCCGGTTGCGCCGGCCTCGATCTTGGCCATGCCAAGCAGGTAGGCTACGAAGTTGCGCTTTTCCCGCAGCGCGAGGCGCAAAGCGCGGTCTATCAGCATCGTCAAGTCGTCCGACATGGTCGCCCCGGGCATGTGCCTATCCACGTTAAGTATCGCGGTACCGCTTACTTTCGGCGCGCCGGTCCCTCTCGTTCGGCCGATGCGGCCCAAAGATTGATGTCGGCATCGCTGGCATGCTTGTCGATCTGCGGCCAGTTCTTCCGCGCTGAAATCCGGGTTCGCCAGCGCACCGACGCAATCATCGACCTGGCCTGGCCGGCTAGCGCCGATCAGGGCCGAAGTGACGCGGCCGCCGCGCAGCACCCAGGCGATCGCCATCTGCGCCAGCGTCTGCCCGCGCTTCTTCGGCGATGGCGTCGAGCGCCCGGATGTTCTCGATGTTGCGTTCGTTGAGGAAGGCCGGGTTGAGCGACTTGTCCTGCGTGGCGCGGCTGCCTTGCGGAATGCCCTTGAGATACTTGTCGGTCAGCATGCCCTGCGCCAGCGGCGAGAACACGATCGAGCCGATGCCGAGGTCGTCCAGCGTATCGAGCAGACCGTCATCTTCCACCCAGCGGTTGATCATCGAATAGCTCGGCTGGTGGATGAGGCAGGGCGTGCCGAGATCCTTCAGGATCGCGTGCGCCTCGCGGGTGCGCTGCGAATTGTAGGACGAGATGCCGGCATAGAGCGCCCTGCCCGAGCGCACGATGTGGTCGAGCGCCACCATCGTTTCCTCGAGCGGCGTCTCCGGATCGAAGCGATGCGAATAGAAGATGTCGACATAGTCGAGGCCCATCCGCTTCAGGCTCTGGTCGCAGCGAAGCGATCAAGTACTTGCGGCTGCCCCATTCGCCATAGGGCCCGGGCCACATGTTGTAGCCGGCCTTGGACGAGATGATCAGTTCGTCGCGATGCGCCGCAAGGTCCGTGCGCAAGGATTTCGCCGAAGGCTTCCTCGGCAGAACCGGGCGGCGGGCCGTAATTGTTGGCGAGGTCGAAATGGGTGATGCCGAGATCGAAGGCCCGCAGCGCGATCGAGCGCTTTGTCTCGTGAGGCGTGTCATGGCCGAAATTGTGCCAAAGCCCGAGCGAAATGGCCGGCAGCTTCAGCCCCGACCGGCCGCATCGCCGGTATTGCATCGCGTCGTACCTGTCCGGTCCCGATGTCATTGCTCACGCCTTCTTTCTGGCCAACAAGGCCTTTGCCGCCGCCACGCCAAGGGGCTCCGGCCGCTCGCAAGTCGTGCGGATTTCGACCGCCTTGCCGGTTTCGCCCGCCTTGAGGATCGAGGTCATCACATCGACCGCATGCAGCGCAAGCTCCATCGAGCAGCGGTGCGGCCGGCCTTCCATGATGGCGATCGCCATGTCGGCCAGTCCTGCCGTGCGGTAATTGGCGACCATGCCCCAGGAATGCTTCTGGTTCGGGACCGCGAAAGGGTGGTCCCATTTCGGCAGCTTCTTCACCGGGTCCTGGCGCTTGGTCATCACCACTTCGCCGCCGAAGAAATTCGGGTCCGGCACGTGCAGCGTGCCCTCCTCGCCGTAGAGCTCCATGTTGCGGTGGTTGTGCTGCCAGACATCCCAGCTGGTGCCCATCGTGATGATCGCGCCATTGGCGAATTCGAGCACGGCGTGGATCGTCGTCGGCGTCTCCACCTTGATCTTCTCGCCGCTGCGCGGCTTCGAGGTGATGGTGCGCTCAGGCGAAGGCGTCGATGACATCGCGAGGACGCGCTTCACCGGTCCGACGAGCTGGATGAGGTTGGTCACGTAGTAGGGCCCGATATCGAGCACCGGGCCTGCGCCTGGCTTGAAGAAGAAGTCCGGATTGGGATGCCAGCTCTCCATGCCATGGCCCATGACGTGGCAGGTGCCGCTGACGATCTTTCCGACCGCTCCGCTGTCGATCAGGTGGCGGGCAAGCTGGTGCGAGCCGCCAAGGAAGGTATCGGGCGCGGAGCCGATACGGACCTTCTTCTTCGCCGCTGCGCGGGCGAGTTCGCTGCCCTCCTTCACCGAGAGGACGAACGGCTTTTCGGAGTAGACATGCTTGCCCGCATCGACCGCCCGGCGCGATACCTCGTAATGCGCCGCCGGAACGGTGAGGTTGACGATGATGTCCACATCGTCCGCATCAAACAGGCCATCGACGGAGTCGGCGCGCAGGCCGAATTCCTTTGCCCGCGCCTCGGCCGCTGCCGGCGCCACGTCAGCGCAGGCGCGAACTTCGATACCCTTGAATTGCGGGGCCAGCGACATGTAGGCGGCGGAAATGTTGCCGCACCCCATGATGCCCACGCCGAGTTTCTTTGCCATGTATGGTTTCTCCCTCAGAATGCTTCTTGCAGCTTCGATCGACCGTCCCGCGAAGCGGCGGTGATCCTTCGGCTTGTCATGTTCCATGATGAACACCTTGGCGGGCGTTGCCTTCAACGCATTCCAGATGCCTTTCCAGTCGACGGTGCCATGGCCGACATCGGCCCAGCCATCCTCGTCCTTGTTCTGCCCGGCAGGCGCGATGTCCTTGACGTGGACCGCCGTGATGCGGCTGCCATGCCGTTTGATCCAGTCGATCGGGTCGGCGCCGCCGCGAACGATCCAGGCGATGTCGGCCTCCCATGACAGGTCCGGCGCGCCCTTGAAGATCTCTTCCTGCGGGATGGCGCCGTCAGCGGTCTTGAAGAACTCGAAGTCGTGGTTGTGCCAGCCGAAGCCCAGGCCCGCCTTTCGATATGGTTCTGAAGCCGCCTGCAGGCGCTTGCCGAAGGCGAGCCAGCCTGCCCCGTCCGCGGGCCGCTGGTCGGGCAGCAGATAAGGGCAATAGATTGTCTTGATGCCGGTGGCCTTGACGATCTTCATCACGCCGTCGACATCGTTCTCGAGCATGTCGATGCCGAAATGGCCGGTCGGCATCGTAAGGCCGTTCGCCTTCAGGCCGGCCGTCAGCGCATCGAGATCGCCATAGACCCCGCCATAGCCTTCGACCTGCGAATAGCCGAGTTCCTTGAGCATGGCGAGCGTGTCGGAGAGCGGCGGAAACTCCCGCGAGGAATAAAGCTGGTATGAAAACTCGGTCATGGGTCTTGCTCCGTTTCGGCGTTTGCTACGCCTTGCAGGTTGCCGTGAATAGATCGCGGACGGTGAAGTCCGCACTGGAAATCTTCGAGGGCGCCGCCGGCGTGAAGCGGATCAGCTTTTCGCGTCCGGGCAAGAGCGTGAACCAGTTGTCGTCGAAGCGCCCCGGGATCGGCGCTTCCACGGCAACGAACAGTGCCGGAACTCTGCGGCAGCAAGGCGATATCGAAACGCCGCCTTCGCGTTCCTCCACGTTCATTTCGATCCGCGGCTCGCGAAGCGCAAGGCGCTTGTAGGGCTCTGGCGAGAAATGATCCTCGCCCGACATGCCGTTTGACGCCTTCCAGTTCCAGACGAGCAACGGAACCCTCCGTGGCGGCGGCGCTGAATTCCAGCGGCATGGACGCTCCGGCCGGCAGGTCCACAACCAGCGAAGCAAGCCGCGAAATCTGTGCCGTCGGCACCGATGCATTCGACATCGACGCTCAGCGAGACATCCTCGCGTGTGTCGTTGATGCCGGCGAACCCGATTGTGCCGTCCTTCGCAGGCAGTGCGAAGACCGCGACGGGCGAAAAGAAGCGCCGCGCCATGTAGTGCAGCGCCTTCCAGCCGCCGCCATGATCGAGGCTCGACCAGGAGGCGACCGGCCAGGTGTCGTTGAGCTGCCAGTAGAGCGTGCCCATGCAATGCGGCTTGAGCGAGCGCCAGTATTCGACCGCCGTGCGGATCGCGAGGCCCTGCTGGACCTGGCTCAGATAGACGAAATCCTCGAAATCCTTGCCGGGAAGCGGAAATAGCGGAACATCGTCTCGGCGATGCGGGCATTGCCGCCGGCATTCTTCTGGTGCGATCTCCATCACCGGTGGAGGCGATGTTGCAGTCGTGCCTCGTCGGCAAAGCGTGCGGATGACATCCATGGACGGGATAGGACTGGAACCCGAATTCGGAGCAGAAGCGCGGGCGCACGTCGCGGTAATGCTCGAAGTCGCGGCCCTCGTGCCACACGCTCCAGAAATGCATGTCGCCGGAGCTGTCGTCATGCCAGGCATCGCCGAAGCTCATCGGGCCGGGCGACGGGCTGGACGGCCACCAGATGCGCCTGCGGATCCGCCGCATGCAGCGCGTCCTCGATCGTGCGGTTGAGCCGGTCATAGGAGACGAGATAACGATCGCGGTTGGTGCGCGATTCCTCGAACCAGTTGAGCGCGCCGATCAGCTCATTGTCGCCGCACCACAGCGCAAGGCAGGCGTGGTGCTGCAGCCGGCGGACCTGATAGTCGCACTTCCTGCGCGCACCTCGTCGAGAAAGTCGCGATCGTCGAAGGATAGAGATTGCAGGAGAACATGAAGTCCTGCCAGACCAGCAGGCCCAGCTCGTCGCAAAGTCGTAGAACCAGTCCGGCTCATAGAAGCCGCCACCCCACACGCGGATCATGTTCATGTTGGCGTCGACCGCCGACTGCAGCAGGTTGCGCGTCTATTCCGGCGTGATGCGGCCCGGCAGTGCATCGGCCGGAATCCAGTTCGCGCCGCGGCAGAAGACCGGCACGCCATTGACCTTGAAAGGAAGCGAGCGGCCGGCCTCATCCGGCGGCTTTCCAGTTCGATCGTGCGCAGGCCGATGTGCCTGCGTCCTCGACATGCCCCGCCACGTCGACCGTCAGTCGGATAAAGCGGCTGGTCGCCCATCCCGGTCGGCCACCACAGTTGCGGATCGCTCACCTCGAAACCGAAGACCGCGACGTTCGCCATCGTCCACGGTCGCCGAACGCGATTTCACCGTTGAATTCGGCGGTTACCGCGACAGGCCCTGGCTGCCTTCGCTCGAACGCCGACCTCGACATCGACCCGCACCCCGTCGCCGCCGTGGTGCTGGCGCACGATCACATGATCCGGCAAGGCCAGCGGCGCTTGCACGAGCCGGATCGTGCCGTAGAGCCCGAACGGCGCGATGGCGATGTTCCAGTCCCAGCCGAAATGGCATTGCGGCTTGCGCAGCATGTTGCCATTCGGGATCGGGCAGTTGCCGCGCATGATAGGGCACGTGGAAGGGCTGCGCCTGCTGCCGCCGCGCGGCTTCGGCGAGGTTGGAATGGAAGGTGATGTCGATTCGGTTCGCGCCGTGCTTCAGGCTGGAAGCGCCTGGCCGATAGCGCTGGAAGGAATTGTCCGCCTTGAGCACCACTGCGCCGTTGATCTCCACGGTCGCGACCGTGTCGAGGTTGTCGACTTCCAGAACCCAGTCATCGAGCGCCGCTCCGGCAGGGATTTCGAACGCGCGCTCAAGCGTCCAGTCGCGTTCGGCGACCCAGCGACAGGTCGTATTCGTTCCGCCCGAAATAGGGATCGGGTATCAAGCCTGCTTCGATGCAATGCGCTGATGCACATCACCGGGCACGGACATGTCGGCGGACATTGCTGCGCCTCGCGAGCGCGAGCCGCCACGACCGGCGAGATCGATTTCCTGCACGTCCATCCCGCGTTCAGATCCGCAGTTCCGTCCCGACATCGAACATCGATGCCAGCGCCGGATCGAAGCCGACCTTGATCTTGTGATCCGCGGGCAAGCGTCGCTCAAGCCTTCCGACGCGGAAACGGAACTCCGAACCGGCGAGACGTTGCACCAGACCTGGTGTCCGCGCCCATCGGCTCGACCATCTCGACCTCGGCTTCCGCCTGGAACGGCTCGCTGCCCGCCGCGGCGCCGATCGCGACATGTTCGGGACGGATGCCGAATGGACGGCCGTCCGGCCGCAGCGCCGCCATTGCCGAACTCGTACCGGTCGAGCGGAATCGTCATGCCACCGATCTGCAAACTGGCCTGCCGCCGCCGGCCTCGACTATGCTGCCGGAAATGAAGTTCATCGAGGGCGAGCCGATGAAGCCGGCGACATAAAGGTTGTCGGGCTGGTTGTAGATCGTCTGCGGGTCGGCAAGCTGCTGGATCGTGCCGCCGCGCATGACCGCGATGCGGTCGGCCAGCGTCAGCGCCTCGATCTGGTCATGCGTGACATAGATCATCGTGGTGTTGCCGAGCTGGCTGGTGCAGGCGCTTGATCTCGACGCGCAGTTCGGTCGCGCAGCTTGGCGTCGAGGTTGGACAGCGGCTCGTCGAACAGGAACACATCGACATCGCGCACCAGCGCCCGGCCAATGGCGACGCGCTGGCGCTGGCCACCGGAAAGCTGCGCGGGCTTGCGTTTCAGCAGCGGCTCGATCTGCAGGATCTCGGCGGCGCGGGCAACGCGCTTGTCGATCTCGGCCTTGGGCATGCCGCGCATTCTTGAGGCCGAAGGACAGGTTGCCTCTCCACCGTCATCTGCGGGTAGAGCGCATAGGACTGGAACACCATGCCGATGCCGCGGTCCTTCGGCTCCTCCCACGTGACATTTTGCCCTTGATGAAGATCTGCCCGTCCGTGGCGTCGAGCAGCCCGGCGATGCAGTTGAGCAGCGTGGACTTGCCGCAGCCGGATGGACCAAGCAGCACGAGGAACTCGCCTTCGCCGATGTCGAGGTTGAGGTTCTTCAGCACCTTCACGTCGCCGAAGTGCAGCGCGAGGTCCTTGACGGAAACACTGGTTGCATGCGATCATGGCTCAGCCCTTCACCGCGCCGGCTGCAATGCCGCGCACGAACAGCTTGCCGGAGACGAAATAGATGAGCAGCGGCACCAGCCCCGTCAGCATGCGTGGCGGCCATGTTGACGTTGTATTCCTTCACGCCCTGCACCGAGTTGACGATGTTGTTGAGCTGCACCGTCATCGGATAGAGGTCCGGCTTGGTGTAGACGACGCCGAACAGGAAGTCGTTCCAGATGCCGGTGACCTGCAGGATGACGGCGACGACGAAGATCGGCAGCGACATCGGCAGCATGATCTTGAAATAGATGCCCCAGAAGCCCGCGCCGTCGACACGTGCCGCCTTGAACAGTTCCTCCGGCAGCGAGGCGAAATAGTTGCGGAAGAGCAGCGTCAGGATCGGCATGCCGAAAATCGTGTGCACGAGCACCAGACCCCACAGCGTGCCGTAGATGCCCATTTCGCGCAGCAGGATGACGATCGGGTAGAGCATCACCTGATAGGGAATGAACGAGCCGAAGATCAGGATGGTGAAGAACACGTCCGACCCCTTGAAGCGCCAGTTGACCAGCGCATAGCCGTTCACCGAGGCGACGGCGATCGACAGGATCACGGACGGAATGAGGATCCGGACCGAGTTCCAGAACCCGCGTGACAGCCCGTCGCAGTTGAGGCCGGTGCAGGCTGTCGGCCCAGGCCTTCACCCACGGCTCGAAAGTGATTTCCACCGGCGGCGCGAAAATGTTGCCAAGCCGGATTTCCGGCATGCCCTTCAGCGAGGTCATGATCATGACCCACAGCGGCAGGATGTAGTAGAGGCACACCACGATCAGCGATGCCGTAGAGCATGATGTTGCCGGGCGAGATCGCGCGGCGCGGACGCGCGCCCTTGGGACCGGAAGTTCCAGTTCCCCGGATCGGCGTCGGTGGCGACGAGCGCGGAAGCGTTGCGGATCAGCCATGCTTCTTGCCTCCGAACTCGAGATAGGCCCAGGGAACGAGCACGATCAGCACCGAGATCAGCATCATGGTCGAGGCGGCAAAACCCTGGCCGAGGTTCTGCGCCTGGAACATGTAGTCGTAGACATACATGGCGGGCACCTGGCTCGCATTGCCCGGCCCGCCGGAAGTCTGCGCCACCACCAGATCGTAGAGCTGGATGATGCCCGACAGCGACGATGACGAGCGTGGTGATGAAGACCGGGCGCATCATCGGCACGACGATGAAGAGGTAGGTCTTCCATGTTGGGAATGCCGTCGACGCGCGCGGCCTTCCAGATCTCCTCGTCGATGCCGCGCAGGCCCGCCAGCATGATGCACATGACGAAGCCCGTTCCCTGCCACAAGCCCGGCGATCAGCAGGCCGTAAAGCACGACACTGGGATTGTTGAGCGGATCGAAGGTGAAGCTTTCCCAACCCGAGCGCACGGACGATGGACTGGATGCCGAAATCCGGATTGAGAATCCACTGCCAGACCAGGCCCGTCACGATGAACGACAGGGCGAACGGATAGAGCATGATGGTGCGGAAGGTATCCTCGAATCGGATCTTCTGGTCCATCAGCGCGGCGAGCAGGAAGCCCATGAGCATGGTGAACACGAGGCTGAGCGAACCATAGATCAACAGGTTCTTGATCGAGATCAGCCAACGGCTGGTTTCCCACAGCCGCTCATACTGGTCGAAGCCGACAAAGTTCAGCCGCGGCAGCAGCTTCGAGTTGGTGAAAGAGTAAAGGACCGTCCACAACGTGCCGCCAACGAAGACGACCAGTGTCGTCAGGATCATCGGAATCGCGGCGAATTTCGCATTGAGGTTGCGGAACGGACTGAAGGGTCGCGACTGCGTTGCCATTGCCTTCCCCCTCCCAAGAAAAGGATCACGATGCGGAGCCGCCCGAGAGGGGCGGCTCCGCTTGCAGTGCAGGGGATGTCAGAGACCGGTTTTCAGGTTCTCGACCCACTTGGCATGGGCAGCATCGGGCGCCATGTCGGACTTCCAGAACTCGACCATCAGGTCTTCATTCTGCTTGACGACGTCCGGCGACCAGACCTGTCGCCGGTCGGCAGGAGATTGCCGGAAGCGAGGATCTCGAGGCCCTTCTTCATGCAGTCATTGGCGGCCGACAGATCGATGTCGCCACGAATCGGCAGCGAACCCTTCTTGAGGTTGAAGGCAACCTGAACCTGCGGAGAGACGAGCTGGGCAGCGAGACGCTTCTGCGCTGCTTCCTTGTCGGCATCCTTGAGCTTGGGGAAGTAGAAGGCGTCGCCGCCGGTAGACAGGTACGCATTCAGTCCCATGCCCGGAAGGCAGGTGTAGTCCTTGCCGGCCACTTCGCCGGCGACCTGGAATTCACCCTGCGCCCAGTCACCCATGATCTGGCCTGCGGCCTGGTCGGTGATGACGAGGTTGGTCGCCTGGTTCCAGTCCTGGACCGTGGATTTTGCCGCGAGCTTGCGTGCATCGGCGGCCGCCGCGAATACCTTGGCCATTTCCGGTCCGGCAGCGACGTCCATGTTCTTTTCGACATTGACCTGCTTCCACACGTCGATGCCGGCGACGGCGATCGTCAGCGCACCGAAGGCAAGGTTCGACTGCCAGGGCTGGTTGCCGAGCGCCAGCGGGATCTTGCCTGCGGCTTCAACCTGCGGCGCGGTCGCGACGAACTCGTTCCAGTCCTTGGGAACCGGGATGCCGAGATCTTCATAGACCTTGTTGGAAAGCCACAGCCATTCGGGCGAGTGGATGTTGACCGGCGCGCAATAGATGCGGCCATCGACGGTGCAGGCTGTCGAGAAGCGACTTCGGGAAAACCTTGTCCTTCCAGCCTTCGGCTTCGGCGACATCGGTGAGGTCGAGCATCAGGCCGGCCTGCACCAGTTCCAGCGCCTGCTGGCCGTGGTTGAACTGGGTGGCGGCCATCGGGTCGCCGCCGGTGATGCGGCTGATCATGATCGGGCGTGCGGTTCCGCCGCCGCCGGCGATGGCGCCGTCAATCCATTTGTCGCCGGACGCATCGAACGCCTTGGCAAGTTCGGCCACCGCCGCGGCTTCGCCGCCGGAAGTCCACCAATGCGTGACTTCGAGTTCGGTCGCAAACGCGGTGGACGCGGTCACGAACATGGTCGTGGCCGCAAGAACTGCCTTCAAAGATTTCATGCTGATTCCTCCCTAGTACCGGCTTACCGGCGCAAAACCCCTCCCGGCGAAGCTTCCCAAGCCGCGCCATGAAATCGATTGCATGACAATTTAAATCGTTTCTGCAATCGATTACATGATAGCTTGAATTGTCCCCTGAATGGAGTCAAGCTTTTTTCCGTTCACATGGGTGGCATTGGGCAGGCTATGGAAGACCGCCTTCCGAAGATTCAGGACGTTGCTCGCGAGGCAGGGGTTTCCACTGCCACGGTCAGCCGTGCCTTGAGCCATCCCGGCATGGTGGCCGATGCAACGCGCGAAGCGGTGCTCAAGGCGGTGCGCAAGACCGGCTACCGCGTTCACCAGGCAGCGCGCAACCTGCGCCGCGGGCGTACGGGAGCAATCGTCGCGCTCGTCCCGAACATCGGCAACCCGTTTTTCTCGCAGGTCCTGGCCGGAATCGAATCCGTTGCGGCGCGGCATGGCTACAGCGTCCTGGTCGCCGATACGTCGCGGCCACAGAACCGGCATGAGCAGGTAAGCGCCTACCAGCACAACGACAGGGCAGACGGCCTTATCGTGCTGGACGGCAGGCTGGCCCTGGATTTCGGGCGGAAGAAGCGAATCGACGAGACGCGCCCGCCAATCGTGTTCGCCTGCGAATGGAGCGATGACATCGCTTTTCCCTCGGTGATGATCGACAACCGGGTTGGCGCCAGGAAGGCGATCGAGCATTTGTACGCGCTGGGTCACCGCAAGATCGGCCATGTCAGCGGCCCGCAAGGCAATGTCCACACGCAAGCACGCTACGAAGGCATGCGCGAGAAGATGCGTGAACTTGGCCTTGTCATTCGCCCGGAATGGTTCCTGAACGGCGACTTCACGCTGCAGTCCGGCCTTGACGCTTCCGCCCGGTGGCTTGCCATGCGCGAAAAACCAACGGCGGTGTTTTGCGCAAGCGACGAAATGGCTTTCGGGTTCATCTCGGGCCTGAAGGCGGGTGGATATGGCGTGCCGGACGATGTTTCCATCGTCGGCTTCGACGACATCGACATATCGCGATGCTTCATTCCGGCACTCACCACCATCCGCCAACCGCGGCTGGAAATCGGGACGATCGCGGCAAACATGCTGATCGAACTCATCGCTTCGCCAAACGAGCCGCTGGCCGAGCCGCAATGCAGCCTGCCGGTGGACCTGATCGTGCGCGAAAGCACCGCGCGGCTCAAGCCGGCCGCCTGAGCAGTCAGGCCCGGGCTTCCCTCAGTTCGCGGGCAAGCCGTTCCGCCTCATGAACCTGCGGCTTGCTGAACCGTGCGAGCAACAGATAAGCGACCGGCGTCAGGAAAAGCGTGGCGAAGGTGGCAAGGCCAAGGCCGCCGACGATCACCCAGCCGAGCGAGATTCGGGCCTCCGCTCCTGCGCCTTGCGCCAGGATCAGCGGAACGCCGCCCAGCACGGTCGAGACCATCGTCATGACGACCGGCCGCAAGCGGCGGATCGAGGCCTGCTCGATCGCCTCGCGCACGCTGCGCCCGCGGTCCCTGAGCTGGTTGGCGAATTCGACGATCAGGATGCCGTTCTTGGCCATGATGCCGACCAGCAGCACCAGGCCGATCTGGCTGTAGACGTTGAGGCTCGTACCGGTGAACCACAGCGCGACGATCGCACAGGCAATCCCGAGCGGAACGGTGAACATGATGATGAAGGCCGACAGGAAGCTTTCGAACTGTGCGGCAAGCACCAGAAGCACGACAATGGCCGCGAAGGCGATGACAAGCAGGAAGCCTCCCCGCGTCTCCTCGAGCGTTGCCGCTTCGGAAAGCGGTATCAGCCGGGCGCCGGGCGGAAGGTGCGGCGCGGCCAGCACACCTGCCGTGTCCAGCGCATCCTTCAGGGCGAATTGCGGCGTCAGGCTCGCGGTGATCGACACGGACCGCAGCTTCTGTTCGCGGCCGAGCGAAGGCGCGACTGCCCTCTCTTCGAGCGTGGATATCGAGGACATCGGCACTATGCGCCCGTCGCTTGTCTTGAGGAAGACGTTCTCCAGATCGGTCGGGTCGTTGATCGGATTGGAGGTGGAGACGAGCTTCACGTCGACCGCCCGGTCGCCGATGAACACCGTTCCCACGGCCCGGCCATCCAGCATCGCCTGCACGACGGCCGAAAGCCCGTCGATGTTGATGCCGAGGTCGGAGGCTCGCTCGCGGTCGATCTCGATCGAAAGCTGCGGCTGCGTGGTCTGGTAGGACAGGCGGACGCGGCCGAACCGCGGATCGTTCTCCATCTCCTGCATCAGCTTGTCGGCGGCGATGGCAAGTTCGCCATAGTCATCGCCAAGGAGCGCGACCTGCAGGCCGGACCCGGCCCCGCGAATGCCGAGGCTGTTCGGCTGGATCGCGAATGCCCGCACGCCCGGCACGCCGGAAACCCTGCGGTTGATGTCATCGGCAATCTGCTGCTGGCTGCGGCTGCGCTGGTCCCACGGCGCCAGCGACAAGACCATGAAGGCGTTGTTGGAGCCGTTGCGGCCGGCGATGGCAAAGACATTCTCGATCTCGCCGCTCTGGCGCAAAGGCTCGACCAGCGCTTCGATCTGGCGCAATTGCGTCGATGTGTAGTCGAGGCTGACGCCCTGCGGCGCGCTGATCGACAAAAGGGCTACCGCCCGGTCTTCGCTGGGCGTCAGTTCCTGCCGGATCGAACCGAAAAGCATGGCCGACGTGCCTGCGAAAAGCAGCGACACGACCAGCACCACTAGCAGGCGCGTCGAGGCAGGCGTGCAGCAGCCGTGCGTAAAGTCCCTTGAAGAACGCCCCGACCCTGGCGAAGTAGCCTGACGATGCTTCTGCCGGCTTGCCGGATTTGAGCAGGCGCGAGGCCAGCATTGGACACAGCGACAGCGCAACGATCGACGACAGAAGCACAGATATCGCCAGCACGAAGCCGAACTCGGTGAACAGGCCGCCGGCCTTGCCCGGCAGGAAGGAGATCGGGATGAACACCGCCGCGAGCGTCGCGGTGGTGGTCATGACCGCGAAGAAGACCTCGCGCGTGCCTGTGACGGCCGCGGCGCGCGGACCCATGCCGCGATTGGCGTGGGTGACGATGTTCTCCAGCACGACGATGGCATCGTCCACCACGATGCCGGTCGCCAGCACCAGGGCCAGCAATGTGAGGATGTTGATCGAAAAGCCGGCGATCCAGATGCCCGCGACCGCTCCGATCAGCGCGACAGGAAGCGAGATCGCGGGAATGAGGGTCGCGCGCAAATTGAAGAGGAAAAGATAGATCACAGCCACGACGATGGCTGCCGCCAATAGCAGGGCGATGATCACCTCGTGAATCGAGGCGTTGACGAAGGTCGCCTCGTCGCTGGTGACCTTGATCCCCACTTCCGGCGGCAGGATGGTCTGCAGTTCGGCGACAGCCGCCGTTACGCCCTGCGAAATCTCGAGCGTGTTGGAACCCGCCTGACGCACGATCCCGAGCCCGACGCCCGCCTTTCCATTGGCGCGCAGGATCGCGCTGCCGGGGTCCGGCCCCAGCGAGACATTGGCGATGTCGCCGACGCGGATGCGGTCCTTGATAAGCGCCGCCTCGAATTCTTCGGGGCTGTCTATGGTCGCATTGGCGCGAACCACGAGGTCCTGCGAGGCGGATGTGAGCGAACCGGCGGGCGCATCGAAAGCGGCGGATCCGAGCGCGGCCGCAAGATCGGCGACAGTGATGCCGCGGCTCGCAAGCTTTGCCTGGTCTACATCGATGCGGAATATCTTTTCCCTGTCGCCATAGATCTGCACGTCGGCGACGCCGGGCACGGCCGACAGGCGGTCGACGACCACTTCCTCGACCAGGATCGTGATGTCCTCGACCGAAAGCGCGTCGGACGTGACCGCGATGCGCATGACCGCGTCTGCATTTGCGTCCGCCTTGACGATGCGCGGATCGTCGGCATCCTGCGGAAGGTCGCGGGCGATGCGGCCCAGGGCATCGCGCAGGTCGGACGCGGCGATGTCGAGGCTGGTATCCTCGGTGAACTCGACCGTAACCCTGCTGCTGCCAAAGTTGGAGTTCGAAGATATCGATCGGACGCCAGCCACGCGCGAAGCCGCGCCCTCGATCGGTGCGGTCAGTTCGCGGTCGATCGTCTCCGGCGAGGCGCCGTCGTAGTCGGTCGAAATCGTGACGACTGGGCTGTCGACTTCCGGCAGTTCGCGGATTTCGACGCCGGTGAGGGCGGCAAGACCGGCCACCATGATCAGCAGGTTGACCACGATCGCCAAGACGGGCCGGCGCACGAAAAGCGCCGTGAAACCGGATGCCGCGCCACGCGTCTCAGCGGTCGCATTGTCCGGCGCTTCATCCGGCCGGGTTTCCATTGCCTGCCCTTCTTCGCTCCTTGTGTCCACGCTCAGCCCTCCGGCCCGGCCGGCGCACCGGCGATGCGCAAGGCCGCGCCGTCGCGAAGGGTCTGGACGCCTTCCGTAACGACTTCCTCGCCGGCTGCCAGCGCGCCGTCGACCAGCACCATGTCGGAGTTGCGCTGGACGATCTTCACCGGAACCCGTTGCGCTTTCCCGTCCTGCGCGCGCCAGACATAGGCGCCGTCCGAACTCCACTGGATGGCAAGCGGGTCAACCGAAGCGAAGCGGTCGCCGGCAAAGCGCATCTCGACACGGAACGACATGCCGGGACGCAGCGCATCGTCGCGATTGGCGACGCGCGCGCGGATGCGCAAGGTGCGGCTCGACTGCTCGATGCGGCTGGCTATCTCCGCGACCTCCCCGGTCACCACGGTACCCGGCAAGGCGATGGGCTGCGCATCAACCTTCTGGCCGGTAACGATGGCCGCCGAGAAACGCTCCGGCACCCAGAAATCGATCAGCAGAGATGAGCGGTCGTCGATCGTCGCGATCTGCGTCTGTGTCGTCACGAACTGGCCGATCTCGGTGTTGACGATACCGACGATCCCGTCGAACGGGGCGGTGATCGCGCGCCGCTGCAGCACGAGTTCGGCATCGCGCAGGGACAACCTTGCGGTTTCGAGTTCCGAGCGCGCATCGCTCAAGGCCACCTCGGAAGCCGCGCGCGAACTTGCCAGCCGTTCGGTGCGCTGCACCTTCTCCTCGAGGCTCTTCACGGTAAGGGCAGCCCTGTCGCGGGCGATCACTTCCTTTTCCGAATCCAGGCGGGCAAGCACGTCGCCTGCCTTGACCTTGTCGCCCGACTTCACGTTGATTTCGCCGATAACCCCGTCCGCCAGCGGAACGACGGTGACCGAACGCTGCGCCTCGCCGTCGCCAATGGCCGAGATCTTGTCGTTGATGGTGGCAAAACCGACTTCAGCGGTTTCGACGAGCGTTTCGCGCGGCGGCCCGCCCGCGCCACCGCCGGGGCCGCCCTGACCCTGCCGCGGCTGGCCGGAACTTTCCGGAGCGGCTCCATTGCCGACCGCCAGGGACACCAGCGCAGGGCTTGCGCCAAGCCCTGAAAGCAGGTCAGGAGCGCCGGGATAGAACCGGGCGAAACCGAAAGCAGCAACAATGATGGCGAGCGCAGCCAGAGCCGTCTGTTTCCACCACGCCATGCAATCTCCGTACCTTGATGTGAATTGTCAGCTCCGCCCAGTGCGGAACCTAGTGCCAAAAAGCGGCGGGGCAAAGGGTCGGCGCTCAAATGTGAAAATAGTTTAATGTTGGCGGCCCCTGGCGGGCAATCAGGGATTGGCGGCAGGCTCGAACTGGGCAACCAGTTCATGCCGGTCGGCGGGCCACACCAGGCGAACATGCGTGACGGGCGATCCTTCCAGCATCGTCTTGCGTTCGACGCAAAGGCAAGGCTCGCCTTCCTTCAGCCGCAGGACGGCAGCCAGCCTCGCATCGGCACCGACCGCCCGTATCACATGCTGCGCTGAACTCCACGGCACGCGTTCGATGAGCCAGGTGCCCGGAGCGATCTTGGCGAAGCTTTCATTCTCCGCGTCGGGCACGTTATCGAGGGCAATGATGCGTTGTTCGCAGCAGAAAGGCTCGCCCTGCGCCAGATGGCAAACTTCCAGTTCGAGCACCATGGCGACATTGTCCGCACCAAGGCGCGCCTTGTCCTCCAGGCTTGCCCGGCGCTTATTCCGCAGCAGGAGTTCGAAACCGTATTCGAGGCCGAGCGCCACCACATCCGCGCGGATGTCGCGAATCTCCAGCACTGCCGACTGCGAATGCGGCTTTGCCACGAAGGACCCGGACTTTCGCCGGCGCTCGATCAGACCCGTGCGCGCAAGGACATTGAGCGCCTTGTTCACGGTCATGCGCGAGCAGGCATACTGGCCGGCCAGGTCGACCTCGAACGGCAGGCGGTGTCCGGGCCGCCACCGGCCGGAAAGGATGTTCGCCTCGACATCGGAGACGATCCGCTGGTGCAGCGTTGCCTGCGACATCACATGCCGCGCGGCGAGGTTGCGCATGGCAGCCGCGAAGCGGCGGTCGATCGCGTCGGCGTCCACGTGACGGCCGTTCTCGACCAGCCTGCGGCCTGCAACCCACACCCGGTCGACTTCGACGGATCTCGTGAAGATGAAGGCGTCGAGCATGCGGTCGCCGCGATAGCCATCGGAACCGTCGCGCTGGCGCAGTGCGACAAGATCTGCGGGTTCGCCGACCGCCAGTCCGCCGCCGGAAACGCCGAGCGCCTGCGCGCCACCGGCCAAGGCTTGATCGAAGAGGCTGCGGCCATTCGAGCCGCCGGGCTGCGCAAGGACATTGCGCAGGCGATGCTTCAGCCGCTGGGCGTATTCGAGCTGGCGCAACTCGTCGGCAAGGCCGATCAGGACGTTGGAATCGGAACCGATGCCGAAGCGTCCGCCGGCAGACAGGAACTCCGGCGCGTTGAAAATCCCGTCGCCGAGATTGGCCTCGGTTATCGGGCAAAGCCCTGCGACAGCGCCGGCGCGCGCAAGGCCCTGCGTTTCCGCCTCCGTCATGTGCGTGGCGTGGATGAGGCACCAGCGCGGATTGACCGGCGCGTTGGCTAGCAGCCATTCGACCGGCCGCGCGCCAAGATGGGCAAGACAGTCCTCCACTTCGCGGACCTGTTCGGCGGCATGAATATGCACCGGGCCTTGCGGAGCAAGGCCCGCCACATCCGCAAGTTCCGCGGGCGTGACGGCGCGAAGGCTGTGCGGGGCGACGCCGAGGACAGCAGCCGGTAAGGCGGCTCGCCACCGCGCGGCTTGCCTCCATCAGTTTGGCAAACTCATCCAGCGTGCAGATGAAGCGTCGCTGGCCATCGATCGGCGCAGCGCCGCCAAAGGTGGAATGGGCATAGAATACCGGCAGGAGCGTCAGCCTGATTCCGGCCAGAACCGACGCCGCCGCGATGCGTTCCGCCATTTCGCCGATATTGGCGTAGGGACGACCGTCCGGCGCATGGTGAAGGTAGTGAAACTCGCCGACACGGGTGAAGCCTGCCTCCAGCATTTCGCAATAGAGCTTAGCCGCCACCGCCTCGACATCATCCGGCGTCATGGTCAGCGCGAAACGGTACATCACCGTGCGCCAGCTCCAGAAATTGTCCTCCCCCGGGCCGCGCATCTCGGCAAGGCCGGCCATGCCGCGCTGGAAGGCGTGGCTGTGCAGATTGGCCGTTCCCGGCAGTACGGTCGCGCAGGTCTCGTCGTCCGGACGGGGCTCCGCATCGGCGTCAATGCTTGCGATGTTTCCGTCATGGCAGGCGATGCGGACATCGTTGCGCCAACCGCCGGGAAGCAGGGCCTGTCTGGCAAAGATGCTGGTCATGACGCAGTCCCGATACGGTTTGTGCTTGCACGCGAATTCGTTATGTATATACATAATCAGAAATCACGGGAGGCGGCAAGCCTGATGGTTTCCAGCGGACAGACCAGCTACCTGCTGCGCAACGCGCATCTGGCGACGCTCGATCCGTCGCTGCAAGGAATGGGCGAAGTCGCGCGCGGTGTCGGTAGCGGTCGAAGGCGACCGCATCCTATTTGCCGGCGCGGAGTCGCAATGCCCGGAGCGTTTTCGCACCCTCGAAAGCATCGATTGCGAAGGCAGGTTGCTGACGCCCGGCCTCATCGACTGCCACACCCATATCGTCCATGCGGGAAACCGCGCCCATGAATTCGAGATGCGGCTGGAAGGCGCGAGCTACGAGGAGATCGCGCGCGCGGGCGGCGGCATCGCTTCCACCGTGCAGGCAGTGCGGGCATCGAGCGAGGACGAACTTGTCGCGCAGTCCCTGCCCCGCCTCGATGCGCTGATTGCCGAAGGCGTCACGACCATCGAGATCAAGTCGGGCTACGGGCTAACCATAGAGGACGAACTGAAAATGCTGCGGGCGGCGCGCAAACTTGCGACGCTGCGCCCGGTCAATGTCCGCGCCACCCACCTGGCGGCGCATGCAACGCCGGCGCAGTACAGGGGCCGCAACGGGGACTACATCCGCGAGGTCGTCCTGCCTTCGATGGATGCCGCGAGCCGCGACGGCCTGTGCGATGCCGTGGACGGGTTCTGCGAAGGGATCGCCTTCTCGCCCGCCGAAATCGAGATCGTGTTCCGGCACGCGAATCGGCTCGGCCTGCCGGTCAAGCTGCATGCCGAGCAGCTTTCCGATCTTGGCGGCGCGGCGCTGGCGGCCAGTTTCGGCGCACTGTCGGCAGATCACCTTGAACATGCAAGCGAAGCAAGCGTCGTGGAAATGGCGGCAGCAGGAACGGTGGCGGTGATCCTGCCCGGCGCATTCTACTTCCTGCGCGAGACGAAGAAACCGCCCATCGAACTGTTCCGCAGGCACCGCGTGCCGATGGCGCTGGCCACCGACTGCAATCCGGGGACATCGCCGCTGACCTCGCTGCTGTTGACCATGAACATGGCCGCGACACTTTTTTCGATGACCGTGGAAGAATGCCTTGCGGGCGTGACACGCGAAGCAGCGCGCGCCCTCGGCATGGCCGGCGAAACCGGAATGCTGAAGGCGGGCATGCGCGCCGACATCGCGATCTGGAACGCGGAACGGCCCGCCGAACTTGCCTACCGGATCGGGTTCAACCCCTTGCACCGGCGCATTTTTGGCGGCGCGCCCGACGCGGACGAAAGGACGAAGCCATGACACTCATGCTGACGCCGGGGGCGTGCCGCTCGCCGATCTGGAGACGATCTACCGCACCGGATCGGCTGCCAGGATCGATCCGCAGACCCACATTGCCATCGAGCGTTCCGCCGCGCGCATCGCACAGATTTCGGCCGGAGACGAGCCGGTCTACGGCATCAATACCGGCTTCGGCAAACTCGCCAGCATCCGCATCGATGCCGGTGACGTGGCCACGCTGCAGCGCAATCTGATCCTGTCGCATTGCTGCGGCATCGGCGCGCCGCTGCCGGACGACGTCGTGCGCCTGGTCATGACGCTGAAGCTGATCTCGCTCGGGCGCGGCGCGTCCGGCGTGCGGCTGGAGATCATCAGCGCTGCATCGAAGAGATGCTGGCGCACGGCGTGCTGCCGGTCATCCCGGAGAAGGGTTCGGTCGGCGCATCGGGCGACCTTGCGCCGCTCGCGCACATGGCGGCGGCGATGATGGGCGAGGGCGAAGCATTCCTGCACGGCGAGCGGTTGCCGGCCATCGTCGCGCTGCGCAAGGCGGGGTTGTCGCCGGTCGTGCTCGCGGCCAAGGAAGGGCTGGCGCTGATCAACGGCACGCAGGTCTCGACCGCGCTGGCGCTCGCCGGACTTTTCCGGGCGCACCGCGCGGCGCAGGCGGCGCTGATCACCGGTGCGCTTTCGACCGATGCGGCGATGGGTTCGTCCGCGCCGTTCCATCCGGAGATTCACACGCTGCGCGGCCACCAGGGCCAGATCGACGCGGCGAATGCGCTGCGCGCGCTGCTTGCCGGATCGGAGATCCGCGAAAGCCATGTCGATGGCGACGAGCGCGTGCAGGACCCCTATTGCATCCGCTGCCAGCCGCAGGTCGACGGCGCCTGCCTCGACATGCTGCGCCATGTGGCGCGCACGCTGGAGATCGAGGCCAACGCCGTCACCGACAATCCGCTGGTGCTGTCGCGACGGCTCGGTGGTTTCCGGCGGCAACTTCCACGCCGAGCCGGTGGCCTTTGCCGCCGACCAGATCGCCATCGCGGTGTGCGAGATCGGCGCGATCGCACAGCGCCGCATCGCGCTCCTGGTCGATCCGGCGCTGAGCTACGGCCTGCCGGCGTTCCTTGCGCAGGAAGCCCGGCCTCAATTCCGGGCTGATGATCGCCGAGGTCACCTCGGCGGCGCTGATGTCGGAGAACAAGCAGATGTCGCACCCGGCTTCGGTCGATTCGACGCCGACCTCCGCCAACCAGGAAGACCATGTCTCGATGGCCTGCCACGGCGCGCGGCGCCTGCTGCAGATGACGGAGAACCTCTTCGGCATCATCGGCATCGAGGCGATCACCGCGGCGCAGGGCGTCGACTTTCGCGCGCCGCTGAAGACCAGCCCGGAACTGGTGAAGGCGGTCGAGGCGATCCGCTCGGTGGTGCAGACCTGGAGGCCGACCGCTTCATGGCCGGCGACCTTGCCGCGGCGAGCGAACTGGTCGCCTCGGGCAGGCTCAATGCCAGCGTCTCGGCAGGCATCCTGCCGGAACTGGCATGACTGACATGGAAGCGGTCGTCGAGGTCCGTCAAGGTTCATCGCCGGTCATTCTCGGCCTGCCGCACACCGGCACGCAGGTGCCGCCGGAGATCTGGACGCGGCTCAACGAAAATGGCCGGTTGCTGGCCGACACCGACTGGCACATCCACCGGCTCTATGAAGGCCTGCTGCCGGACGCGACGAGCGTGCGGGCGCTTGTTCCACCGCTATGTCATCGACGCCAATCGCGACCCGCAGGACACCAGCCTCTATCCCGGACAGAACACCACCGGCCTCGTGCCGCTGACCGATTTCGACGGCAACGCCGATCTGGAACGACGGCGCAGAGCCCGACGCCGCGGACATCGCCGCGCGGCTGGCGCGCTTCCATGCGCCCTATCATGCCGCGCTCGCCGCGCGAGATCGAGCGGGTGAAGGCGATCCACGGCGTCGCCATCCTCTATCGACTGCCATTCGATCCGCTCGCGCATTCCCTTCCTGTTCGAGGGCGTGCTGCCGGACTTCAACATCGGCACCAATGACGGGCGAAGCTGCGACCCGCGAAATCGAAGCCGATCGTCGCCGGCGCTGGCGGCGGCGAGCGGCCATACCCACGTGCTCAACGGCCGGTTCAAGGGCGGCTGGACGACGCGGCACTATGGCCGGCCGCAGAGCGGCGTGCATGCGATCCAGATGGAACTGGCGCAGTCGACGCATCTGGCCAGCGAGGCACCGCCCTTCGCCTATGACACCGTAAAGGCCGACAGAACTTCGCCAGACACTTGGCGCCATGCTGCGCGCGTCTCCACGAATTCAAGCCAGGGGAAACAGCCCGATGACCAATCCACGCCACAATGCGCGCGAAGTGCGCAGCCCGCGCGGCAACACGATCACCGCCAAGTCCTGGCTGACCGAAGCGCCGATGCGCATGCTGATGAACAATCTCGACCCCGACGTCGCGGAGAACCCGCATGAGCTGGTCGTCTATGGCGGCATCGGCCGGGCAGCGCGCACCTGGGACGATTTCGACCGCATCGTCGCCACGCTGAGAGACGCTGGAGGAAGACGAGACGCTGCTGGTGCAATCGGGCAAGCCGGTCGGCGTGTTCCGCACCCACAAGGATGCGCCGCGCGTGCTGATCGCCAATTCGAACCTGGTGCCGCACTGGGCGACCTGGGACCATTTCAACGAACTCGACCGCAAGGGGCTGGCGATGTACGGCCAGATGACCGCCGGCTCGTGGATCTATATCGGCACGCAGGGCATCGTGCAGGGCACCTACGAAACCTTCGTGGAGGCCGGCCGCCAGCACTATGGCGGCAACCTCAAGGGCAAGTGGATCCTGACCGGCGGGCTTGGCGGCATGGGCGGCGCGCAGCCGCTGGCGGCGGTGATGGCCGGCGCCTGCTGCCTGGTCGTCGAGTGCAATCCCGAACTCGATCGATTTCCGCCTGCGCACCCGCTATCTCGACGAGAGCGCCGACACCCTCGACGAGGCGCTGGCGATGATCGAGCGCTGGACGGCGGCGGGCGAGGCGAAATCGGTCGGCCTGCTCGGCAATGCCGCCGAGATCCTGCCCGAACTGGTGCGGCGCGGCGTGCGGCCCGACATCGTCACCGACCAGACCTCCGCGCATGATCCGCTCAACGGCTACCTGCCGAAGGGCTGGACGCTGGGCGAGTGGCGCGAGAAGCGCGCAGAGCGACCCGAAGGCCGTGGAGCAGGCCGCGCGCGCATCGATGCGCGAGCATGTCGAGGCGATGATCGCCTTCTGGAACGCGGGCGTGCCGACGCTCGACTACGGCAACAACATCCGCCAGGTCGCCAAGGACGAAGGGCTTGAGAACGCCTTCGCCTTTCCCGGCTTCGTGCCGGCCTATATCCGCCCGCTGTTTTGCCGCGGCATCGGGCCGTTCCGCTGGGCGGCGCTGTCGGGCGATCCGGAGGACATCTACCGCACCGACGCCAAGGTGAAGGAACTGACGCCGGGCAACACGCATCTGCACAACTGGCTCGACATGGCGCGCGAGCGCATCGCGTTCCAGGGCCTGCCGGCGCGCATCTGCTGGGTCGGGCTCGGCGACCGCCACCGGCTGGGCCTCGCCTTCAACGAGATGGTGCGCAACGGCGAACTCAAGGCGCCGGTCGTGATCGGCCGCGACCATCTCGATTCCGGCTCGGTCGCCTCGCCCAACCGCGAGACGGAGGCGATGAAGGACGGCTCGGACGCGGTGTCCGACTGGCCGCTGCTCAACGCGCTGCTCAACACTGCCTCCGGCGCGACCTGGGTATCGCTGCACCATGGCGGCGGCGTCGGCATGGGCTTCTCGCAGCATTCGGGCATGGTCATCTGCTGCGACGGCAGCGACGGACGCCGACCGGCGCATCGCGCGCGTGCTGTGGAACGACCCGGCGACCGGCGTCATGCGGCACGCCGATGCCGGCTACGACATCGCGCTCGACTGCGCGCGCGAGAAGGATCTGCGGCTGCCGGCAATCCTTGGAAACTGACAGCGGCCGCATTCGCGCCGCGCCGGTCACGAGCCGACACGGCGCAGGAAACTGCGCGCCGCCAGCACAAGCTTCTCATCGATTGCGCCTTGCGCTATCGCGACCGGCCCGCTGCTTCGTCGCGGGTTCTTCCGGCTGAAAGGGCCGGCCAGATGCCTTGCGATCTTCATGTCCCTCTTCCCGAATACTGCGCGGGGTCCGGCGCAACACAGCCGGACCTCGCCACTCCCGTCAGGCCGCATTCTCCGCGGCCATGCACTGCATTGCTATTGCCGCCACATGGCGGTGGTCCGTGCCGCAACATCCGCCAAGCACGGAAAGGTTCGGCAATCGGCGGATCAGGTCGCGATATTGCTGACCCATTTCGGCCGGATTGCCATCGTCGAGCTCTGTTGCCTCGTCAAGTTCAGCATGGCTGCGGCGCGAGGCATTGGCGCGAACAGCGCGTATACGGCCGATCCAGTCGGCGCGCGGATCCAGAACAGCATCAAAATGTTCAGGATGCGCACAATTTATCATGAAATAGGCCGCGTGGCGATCCGTTTTGCGATCGACTTCCAAAATCGCATCGCCAAGTGACTGGCCGGACGGCAACCTGCCATCCGTTTCAACGGTGAAGGAGATCGCAACCGGAACGTCGTGATCCCTCGCGGCCAGCACGATGCCGGTCGCCTCGTTTGCATAGTTCATGGTGAACGCCGCGACCATGTCGACGGGCTGGCGGGCGAGCACGCCGACCTGCCAGGCGTGGTAGTCGCGCGCCTCTTCCACGGACATTAGCGCGCCCGGTTTGTAGCCATCGCCGCGCGGGCCGATATTGCCCGAGATCACGGCGGTGGTTCCACCCGCCTCCAGTTCATCACGCAGCGGCAGGAACATCTCCACCGCCTCCTCGTTCGCGGCCTCCAGCGCCTTCAGCGAATAGCCGAGCTTGCGCGCCCAATCGGGATTGGCGCGCCAGGTCACCGTTTCCAGCAGGAAACCGACGCCGTGGCGCTGCGCAATCCGGGCGTGGTCCTTGTAGTAGTCGAGAATGCGGGCCTTTCCCTCGCGGGTGCGCAACAGGTCGAACGAGGCGAAATGCGGCAGCTCCATTCCGTCGTGGAAAACCAGCGTGGTTTCCAGACCGCTGTCGGTGAGGAATTTCGTTCCCGACAATTGCGGCAGTGCGTTGCGGTGAATGCTCATGGCAATCTCCTTGCGGTATCGCGTTTCGATGGGTGGAAAATGCGCCCTGGCAGCCGCGCCATCCAGCCGACTTGTGGTACGGTCGCGAAATTTTCCTGAATTATCGTGCAACTACAATTGCTTGCTGGCGAATTGCGGCGTCACATGGCTATTTCCTGACACCGGACATGCCCGTTTGCTGTACCTGTGGTACAGTGGTTTTGGTGTCTTTTTACACATGCGGAGGATTGCGATGACGAACGCCGTCACGACGCGCGACAAGATCATGGACATTGCCGAAGGCTCGATACTGGCCAAGGGTTTCAACGCCACTTCCATCGAGGAAATCATCGCTGCTGCCGGTATCACCAAGAGCGGCTTCTTCTACCATTTCCCGGACAAGTCGGCGCTCGCGAAGGCGCTGCTGCTGCGCTATTTCGTGCAGGAAAAGACCATCCTCGACGACATCTTCAATCGCGGGCGGGAGTTGTCCGAGGACCCGCTGCAGGGCTTCCTCATCAGCCTGAAGCTTTTCGCCGAGGCGATGTACAATCTGCCCGAGGCGCATCCCGGCTGCCTCATTGCGACCTATTGCTACCAGGACCGCATGTTCGACCAGGAGATCCGCCAGTTGATGCGCGAGGGCGTGCTGGAGTGGCGCGAACGCTTCCTCAAGTTGATCGGCGAGATCGAGGAGCAATACCAGCCGCGCGACCCGGTCGACCGCGAAGCGCTGGCCGACATGATCAACACCGTGATCGAAGGCGGCATCGTGATGTCGAAGGCGCTGAACGATCCCAGGTCGCTCGGCGACCAAGTGATGCTGTTCCGCTCCTACATCAAGCTGCTCTACGAACCGAGATCCCTCAAGGCGGCATGACAACGCGCCGCACGCTGCGGCGCGCTGCTTCCCGTCACTCGCCCTTGAGCAGCATG
The DNA here is from genome assembly GCA_963846345.1 of uncultured Alphaproteobacteria bacterium. Lineage (GTDB taxonomy): Bacteria > Pseudomonadota > Alphaproteobacteria > Rhizobiales > Rhizobiaceae > BOKV01. The sequence goes on along the minus strand of CAWJVP010000021.1, from coordinate 40,838 downwards.
CGCATGGCTTCGGCGAGCTTTGCCTCGGATTCGGAATGCTTGCCCTCGGCATGCAGGGCCATTCCCTCGTCCTTCAGCGCATTGACCTGCGTCTTCAGGGGGTCGCTGACTTGCGCGCGCGCCAAATAGGCGTCGATGGCGGCCGCGTCCATCGGGCAATGAGAGGCGAAGGCGGCAGTCGCCAGGGCAAGCGACACGGCACAGAATGTGGCGGCAAGGCGTAGCATGGGGTTATCTCCTCCGTTCAGGTTCTCCCCCACCTTCAAAGCCTGCAACGGCAAAACGGCCAAAGCGCGGCAAGGCCGCTTGCCGGCAAAACGCATTCGGCTAGGATCGTGCGGCAGTAGCGAAGGGAGGGGACGGCATGACCGCAAGGAACAGGCGGGTTCTGGTGGCGGGCGAATCGTGGGTTACCCATTCCGTCCACATCAAGGGGTTCGATTCCTTCGAGACCTCCACCTATGCCGAGGGCGGTACGCAAATGATCGCGGCCCTGCGCAACGGCGGCTACGACGTGACATACCAGCCATCGCACATAGCCATGAACGAGTTTCCGGCAACGGCCGGGGAACTGGACCAGTTTGGCGCGATCTTCCTCAGCGACATCGGCGCCAACAGCCTGCTGCTGCCCAACGCCACCTTCGTGCGCTCCGAACCGACACCGAACCGCCTCACCGCGCTGCGTGCCTATGTCGAGCGGGGCGGCGGGCTGTTGATGATCGGCGGCTACCTGACCTTCCAGGGCATCCAGGCCAAGGGCAACTACCACGGCACCGATGTCGAGGCCGTGCTGCCGGTCGTGCTGCAGGCGGGCGACGACCGGCGCGAGCATCCCGAGGGCGTGACGCCGCAAGTCAAGGACAGCACGCATCCGGTAATGAAGGGCCTGACGGACTGGCCGCATTTCCTTGGCTACAACCGAGCAAGCCTGCGACCAGACGCGCAGCTTCTTGCCAGCCTGTGCGGCGACCCCTTCCTTGCCGTCCGCCAGGCCGGCGAAGGGCGAACCGCAATCTTCGCATCCGATTGCGGGCCGCATTGGGGCCCGCCACAGTTCCTTGACTGGCAAGGGTACCAGCGCCTGTGGTGCAATCTTGCGGGCTGGCTGGCGGGCGCTGACTGACAAGCCTTTGTCATGACAGGAATTGACGCCCATGCTATCGGTCACGCGTATCCGGGAGGGAATCGGACATGGCTGCATCGGATTTTTACGAAGTTCTCGATCCGCGCTTTGCGCGGCTGTTCAACGGCAATGCGCAGGTGGAAAAGCTCTTCACCGGCTGCATGTGGGCGGAAGGTCCGGCCTGGTTCGGCGCCGGAAGGTACGTGGTCTGGTCCGACATTCCCAACAACCGAATGATGCGCTTCGACGAGACCAACGGGCAGGTCAGCGTGTTTCGCCAGCCGTGCGAACAATTCGAACGGCAACACGGTCGACCGGCAGGGCCGCCTCGTTACCTGCGAGCATGGCGGGCGGCGCGTCAGCCGCACCGAGCATGACGGCACGGTCGTCACGCTCGCCGACCGCTTCGAGGGCAAGCGGCTCAATTCCCCCAACGACGTGGTGGTGAAGTCGGACGGAACGATCTGGTTCACCGACCCGACCTACGGCATCGATTCCGACTATGAAGGCAACAAGGCGGAAAGCGAGATCGGCGCCTCCAACGTCTACCGGATCGATCCGGCAACGGCGCCGTGACGGCGGTCATCACCGACATGGTCAAGCCGAACGGCATTGCCTTCTCCGTCGACGAGAGACAGCTTTATGTCGTCGACACCGGCCGCACCCACGGGGCGCAGAACCCGGCGCACATGCGCGTCTTCGACGTCGGCGAGAACAACAAGGTTTCGGGCGGCAGGGTATTCGCCGATTGCGACCGCCGGATCTTTTCGACGGTTTCCGGCTCGACACCGACGGGCGGATCTGGACCAGCGCCGGCGACGGCATCCATTGCTACCATCCCGGACGGCACGCTGATCGGCAAGGTCAAGGTGCCGGAAGTCGTCGCCAACTGCGTCTTTGGCGGGGAGAAGCGCAACGTGCTCTACATTTGCGGCACGACCTCGCTCTACCGGGTGCGGCTGCCGGTAAACGGCGCCAAGACCTACTGACCCGTCACGGCAGGAAGCGCGTCATCACGAAGGCCCCGAACAGCACGATGTGAACGAGGCCGGTCAGCACGTTTGTGCGGCCCGTGCCGAAGCTGACCATGCTGACCGACAGTGCCAGCACCAGCAGGGTCTGCTCGCTTCCGCCGAGCCCGAGTTCCAGTGTCTGGCCGGTCAGGAAACTGCCGGCGATGACCGCCGGAATGGTCAATCCGATGGTGGCGAGCGCCGAGCCCAGGGCAATGTTGAGCGATTGCTGGCTGGACGAGGAATTCGAGGCGCGCACCGCATTGATGCCCTCGGGCAGGAGCACGACCGCCGCCACGAACATTCCCACCACCGCTTCAGGGTCCGCCAATCCGGACGACGCGAAAAAGACTTCCAATGGATCGGCCACTGCGTCGGCGAGGGTGACGACCGCAGCCAGGCTCAATACAAGGAACAGGGCGCTGATTGCGACGCGGCGGTTTTCCGGTTTCTCGCCTTCCGGCGCTTCCAACCCGCCGACGAAATCCTGCTTGAACAAGGTCGTCTGGATATACAGAAAGCTGCCGTAAAGCAGCACGGCGGCAATGGCCACGTATTCGAGCTGGCCATCGGACAAGGTCCCGGCTTCGGTCGTCACGGTGTAGTTGGGAAGCACCAGAGCAAGGCCGGCAAGCGTGATCAGCACGGTCAGATAAGCGCTGGTGGCCTGGCTGTTGTGCTCGGCCGCCCTGCCCTTCCAGCCGGCGCGCAACAGGCAAATCCCGACTACCCCGGTCGTCACGATCATGATGGTGGAAAAGACGGCTTCGCGCGCGAGCGTCGGATTTTCAGCGCCGGACAGCATGACCGAGAAGATCACCGAGACCTCGACGGCGGTAACCGCCAGGGTAAGCACCAGCGTGCCCAGCGGCTGGCCGGCGCGCCGGGCCAGCACCTCGGAATGGTGCAATACGGCAAAGACGTTCCAGATGAGTACCGCCGCGGCAATCGCTTCTGCATATGCGCCGGCGGACCCTCCCGCGATCAAGGCCATGGCGCCCGCCGCGGCAAATGGCGCCGCAAGATCGAAGCGAAGCGTTTCGTGCCTTTCCGTCAATTGACGCGCCCGAACAACGGAGGGATGCCGGTCAGCCGGCTTGAATTGCGACCATAGGAAAAGTCCGACCGGCTGCATAGGCCCTGCCCTGCCTTGAATGCGGGCGCAACCGTGCCACATCTGTCACGACGTCTTTTTCGGGGAGCAGTGACATGGACAGGCCGGTTGCAGTCATCACGGGGGCTTCGCAAGGCCTGGGTCTCGAAACGGCCCGCCAGTTGCTCGGCAAGGGCATGGCCGTGATCGTGACGGCGCGAACTGCCGCAAAGGCTGCCGAGGGTATCGAAAACCTCGGCGCGCCCGAAGGCGCCCATGCCGATGAACTCGATGTCGGCGACGACGGGTCGGTAGCCGCCTTCTTCAACCGCCTGATGGAAAGGCACGGGCGCATCGACGTGCTCGTCAACAATGCCGGGCGCATTTATGGCGGCTATGGCCGCAGCATCGCAGAAACGCCGACGGACCTGGTGGCGGAAGCCTTCAACAACAACACGCTTGGCGCGATGCGAATGATCGCCCGCGCACTACCCCAAATGCAGCGCAAAGGCTTTGGCCGGATCGTCAACGTTTCGACCGGCATGGCCGGGCTGACGGAAATGGGTACGGGCGCCGCGCCCTACCGCATCTCGAAGACGGCGATGAATGCGATCACGCGCATTGCGGCAGGCGAGGCCGGCCCCGGTATCAAGGTGAATTCCGTCTGTCCTGGTTGGGTGCGCACCGAAATGGGCGGACCGGGCGCGACTCGGAGCGTCGAGCAAGGGGCGGCAGGAATAGTTGTGGGCAGCCACGCTGGACGATGCCGGTCCCACGGGCGGCTTTTTCCGCGACGGCAAGCCGATCGCCTGGTGAGAGGGGCCGGATTACCGGTCCTTCGGCTTGCCTTCCCTGAAGGGTATCTTCCCTTCGGCCTCAAGCCGCTTCTTGCGGCGCGGATTGAAGACGTAGATCACGATCGCGATGAACGCCGCCGGGATGGCGAAGAACCACCAATAATCGACCAGCACGGACATGTGTTTCTCCAGCGTCGCGCGGCCTTGAAGGCCCTTGTTGCGCAAAGGCGACTTTACGTTACATTGGTAGGATAACCAACTAAGTTCGCAACATTCGACGACCAGGCCGGCCCGTCATTGCATGCGAACAGGACCCGGAGAACCCGCCATGCTGCGTAACGCATCATCCCTCATCCTATGCCTTTGCCTCGCTTTTGCATCCGGTTGCACGGCTTTGCAAACCGGGCCAGGCACGGGCAGCAGGGCAGCGGCGGACAACGTGGCGGGAACGCTGGTCGGTCCGTCCAAGACGCCCGGCCTCTGCGTATTCCGGTCAAGGTCCGGCCCGACATATACGGCGCCCTGCCGATGAAACATCGTGCTTGGCGTTAGCCCGAGAGCCGGTTTACCGAGTTGGCCGCCATTCGGATCGTGAAGGCTGCCAGCACGACCAGCACCAGATGGTAGAAGACATCTTCGCCCGTGTACTCCACCTTGGCGAGATCGAAGAGCTTCGCATAGGCGAGGGCTCCGAAGATGACAGCGCCAAACAGGGTGAACCCGGCCAATGGCGCCATGCTGTATCCCGCGGCAGGCCGTTTCGATCCGTAAATGGCCAGCGCAGTAGCATTGGCCGCATACCAGCCGATCAGCGCCGCCACGGTCGAAAGCAGGATGCCTGCAACGCCCATGTAGGGTCCGCTGACAAACCAGCGGTCGGCAAAGGTCAGCGCAAGGGCCGCAACGAGCGCAATGACGGCATCGGATGCAATCTTCATGGGAGTTGTCCACATTCGAGCGCAAGCGCTCGGCCCCGAATAATGTTTGAATGATTACAGATTGCCGTCCTGCGGGGAAGCTGCAATTGTCGGCTTCCGCAAAGGAAAATCTGCATCCATCGGGGTTTGGGCTCAATTGCTTAGAAGAGTTGTTGAATTCGCCGGCGCCCGGCCTGCCATCGCCGTGCTTTTCGCCTTGCTGGCGTTTTCGGCCTCCCTGACGCCCAGCCTGATCCCCCGGACATTCCTGATCCAGGGCGTTCTTTCGGGCCTTTCGGCCGCAATCGGCTACGGCTTCGGCATCCTCGTTGCGCGGTTCTGGATATTCCTGGAACTGCCGCTGTTTGCCGGGCGCATGTTGACGGCGGGCCGGGCCGCGGCGCTGCTCGTCGGCGGCGCCGTTGCGGTGGCAAGCCTTCTCAAGGTCAGCGAATGGCAGAATTCGATCCGCGCCGTGATGCAGATGGAGCCGGTGGAAGCAGGCTATGTCATCGAGATCGTCCTGCTGTCGCTGGTGGTGTTCGCGGTCCTGTTCGTGCTGGGCCGCGGCTTTCGCGCCAGCTTCAATTTCTTCGACCGGTGGATTTCAAAGGTTGCGCCGCGCCGCATCGCCCTGGCGATGGGGGCGCTGCTGGCGCTGGTGCTGTTCTGGTCGCTGGCGCAGGGCATCCTGTTTTCGGTGGCGCTGCGCATCCTCGATTCCTCGTTTCGCGAACTCGACGCGCTTGTGGAATATGGTGCAGTCGCGCCATCCGATCCGGTCAAGACCGGAAGTTCCGCGTCGTTGCTGGCGTGGGAACGGGCTGGGCCGGCAAGGCCACCGGTTCGTGCTGTCCGGGCCTTCAAGTGCAGATATAGAAACATTTGCCGGCGCTGCCGCGATGGAGCCGATACGGGTCTATGCCGGGCTCAATTCCGCCGAAACCGTCGAGGAACGGGCGCGGCTTGCGCTAGAGGAACTCAAGCGGGCGGGCGGCTTCAACAGGTCGCTGCTCGTCATCATCGTCCCGACCGGAACGGGAATGGTCGATCCGCCTGCGATCGACACACTCGAATATCTGCACGGCGGCGACGTGGCGAGCGTGGCGATGCAGTATTCCTACCTCGCCAGCTGGCTTTCGCTGCTCGTCGAGCCCGACTATGGCAGCGAGGCCGGGCGCGCGCTGTTTCGAGCGGTCTACGATCATTGGCGGTCCCTGCCCCGCGACCGGCGTCCCCGGCTCTATCTGCACGGGCTCAGCCTCGGCGCGATGAGTTCGGAAGCGTCGAGCGATTTCCACGACATCCTCGCCGACCCGTTCCAGGGCGCGCTGTGGAGCGGCCCGCCCTTCGCGGCAAGGGGATGGCGGGCGGCAACGGCGGCGCGCGAGCCCGGTTCGCCGCAATGGCTGCCGCGGTTCCGCGATGGCTCCGTCATCCGCTTCACCAACCAGAGAAACGCGCTCGGCCTCGACGGTGCGCCATGGGGGCCGGTCCGGATCGTCTACCTGCAATATGCGAGCGATCCGATCACCTTCTTCGAGCCCTCGATGTTCCACTCGAAGCCCGACTGGATGAAAGACCCGCGCGGACCGGATGTGTCGCCGAAACTCGACTGGTATCCGGTCATCACCTTCCTGCAGCTGGTCGTCGACATGGCGATCGGCACCACCACGCCGTCCGGGTTCGGGCATATCTTCGCTGCCGAGCACTATATCGATGCCTGGGTGGCGGTGACCGATCCGCCCGGCGCCACGCCCGAAAATGTCGAAAGGCTCAAGGCGCATTTCCGCGGCAAGTGAATGACCTGTCAGGCAGCGAAGCCCGCCAGCCGCTCGATCAGCCAGAACGTGGCAATGATGCCGATCGCATAGGCTGCCGCCACGCGAGTCCATTGCAGCTGAAAACCTGCCACCTGCCGGATGCCGGCCACCGCCGCCAAGATCGCGCCGATGAACAGCAGCTGCCCTGCTTCCACGCCGAGATTGAATGCCAGCAGGGCAAGCGGCACATCCGATTGCGGCAAGCCGATTTCGGCAAGCGCGCCGGCAAATCCGAAGCCGTGCAGGAGGCCGAACGCGAACGCCACCATCCACGGAAAGCGCTGCGACAGCCTGACCTCGTCCGGGCTTCGCCTTTAGGACTTCGGCAGCCACGAAAACGATGCTGAGCGCAATGATGGCTTCGACCGGCCTTTGCGGCAGGTTGAACAGCCCGAGCGAGGCGCCGGCCAGCGTGATGCTGTGCGCGACGGTGAAGGCAGTGACGGTCTTCACCAATTGCCATCTGCCGGGAACCAGCAGGACAAGCGCCAGCACGAACAGCAGGTGATCGATTCCTGCAAGGATATGGTCGACGCCCAACAGGAAATAGGACCAGCCGATCGACCAGGTGGACTGGACACCTTGCACGGTGAAGGAGGGCGCGGTTGGCGTCAGCCGCGCCGCTCTCGAGGATCGAACCGGCATGCTCGAGCCGGACAAGAACATCGGTCGCGGTGGCGTCGAGGCCTTCGATGCCGATTTCCTTGCCGGCAAGACCGGTTTCGCACTGCACGGTCCAGCGGTCGATGAAGGCGCCGCCAGCGGCGATGCGGGTCTTTTCCAGTGCCGAAGTACAGTCGGCGGGAAGGCGCGGCTCGATGACGAGGCGCTGCTCGCCCAAAGCGGGCACTTTCCAGGTCAATTCATAACGGCCTGGCCCGCTCTCGCGGATTTCGAGATATCCCGGACGAATTTCGTGCGCGCGCGCCTGCATGGCGAAAAGCAGGGCGACCAGGACCATGGCGAGCCGTGTCATTGGCCGGCCGCGTCCTCGGGCCGCTCGACCGTCACCGAATATCGCGCCAGATGCCTGGCATAATTCGCCTCGAGCAGCTCCTCGCGCCTGGCATTGGTCCATTCGCGCAGGACCGCCTCGCGCACTTGGGCCAAAGCCGGAAGCCGGCCAGGCTCGCTCAAGGTCACGAAAACGAGATGGGTTCCGTAGGCCGATTCAATAGGCCCGGTCCACATGCCCTGGGGCACGGATGCAATCGCTTCGGCGAAAGGCGATCCGAATTCGCGGGCGATCCGCGATTTTGCCGCGGGCGCAATTTCGGGGGCAGCAGCGTCGGATCGCCAAGAGTAAAAGGATCGATTGCCGGATCGGCCTTTATCCTCGCCAGCAGTTCTGTGGCTGCTTGCGGCGCGTTTGACCCACGCGATCGGCCATCGATAAAAACCTGGCGGAACGCAAAACGCGGCTCGATCTCGAACAGCGAAGGATTGTCCAAAATGTACCGCTCGAGTTCGGCATCAGAAGGCGCAGCAAGCGCAGCGGAATTGTCGTCGACGAATTCCATCTTGGCCCGAAGGCGCCTGCGAATGACCGTGTCGTTCTCGTCGAGACCGAGTTTCTTCGCCTCGCGATAGAACACCTCCTCGCGGATGTGATCGTCGATGAGGCCGTCGAGCTCCTGCGGGGTGGGCGGCCGCTGCCAGGTCCGTTCGAAAAGGTTTGCCAGTTGTCCGACCGTTGCCGAGGAGACGACGATTTTTTCGGGCGCGTCGGCAGGCACGCCAAACAACCGCCATGCGCCGAAAATCAGCAGCCCGGCGACCGCGAAGTGAAACAGCGGTTCCCTAAACAGTCTCATCGATAACCTTCGGTCAGCCTTCCTGGCGCAGACTACAGCGCCGGATTTCCGCCGCACCTGTTTTTTGCGGTGGACGAGCGAATGTCTGCATTTTGATATCGTTGCTTTTGCAACTATCACTTTCGCTACTGTCGTATAAATGGCAGATTGTGCTTCGCACATTGCTGCGTGGAAGCGGAATGTGTGCGGCCATGGCCGGAATTTACATCGGTTATCGGGGGATTGATTGCCGTGATTAAGTCGACGATTGCCGCGGGCTGCGCGGCGCTGCTGATTTCGTGTCTTTCGGCGGCGGCCGCAGATCTTGAACCTGAGCCAGCGGCTGCACCGCCGCCAGAAAGCGGATGGGAATTCAGTTTCACGACCTATGGATGGCTGCCCTGGATTTCCGGTGACATCGGGGTCAGGGGCAGGTCTTTCGGCATCGATGTCGATCCGAACACGATTCTCCATGCACTCGACTGGTCGGGGATACCTGCCTGGTTCAGCTATGCCGAGGCGAGGAACGGCCCGGTAAGCTTCTTCAACGACATCGTGTATTCGAAGCTTTCAGGTTCCGGCGACTTCGCAACGACCGGGCCGCGCGGCGCGCTGACCCTTTCGGGCGACGTGGAAGCCGACTACGCGCAGACGATCATCGAACTGGGCGGTACTTACGAGGTCTGGGCTGACGGTGCGCCCGGTTCGGGCCGTGCGGCGTTCGACCTGCTGGCGGGCGGACGATACTGGAAGCAGGACGTCTCGGTTTCGGCCGATCTTTCCGCCAATCTCGATATTGGCGGCCTCGAGGTCAGCAACGAACGCGTATTCGCCCGAAGCGGCAGCGTCGACTGGATCGACCCGTTCGTGGGTGGACGCCTGCGCAAGGAAATCCTTCCGGGCCAAAGCCTGATGTTGCGCGGCGATGTTGGCGGCTTTGGCGTCGGCAGTGAATTCTCCTGGCAGGTCATCGCGGCGTATGACGTGCATCTGGCCGCCGTCAACGGCGTAGGCATCGACGGATATCTGGGCTACCGCGCACTTTCCGTCGACTATTCGCAGGGCTCCGGCAAAAGCCGCTACGAAATGGACGCCTTGATGCATGGTCCGGTCATGGGCGTCACCTTCAAGTTCTGAGCCGATTCCAGACTATTGCTGCGCTTGCCCGCGCAGCGTCAGGACATCGTTGATGACCAATCGGGGGTCCAGGAAATCGGCACTGTAGATGTTGCGGATCGACCCTCCCGCATCGATCAGGAAGACCCGCAACAAATGACTCAGCGGGCCGGAGGGACTTGAGGCATCCCGTTTCCTTGAGACCGGTTGTCCGTAGGCAGCCAGGACCGGCTTGATCGCGGTCTCGTCTCTGGCCGTCAGGAACCGCCACGGCGGCAAGGAGGGATCATCGCTCCGGAACCCTTGCGCATATTCCCGCATCCGGGCCGGGGTGTCGTATTGCGGATCGAAGCTCAGGCTGATCATGCCCAGTACATCCGACAGCCCCGCGGGCCCGGACAATTGACGGACCTGCGCCATGTAGGCGCTCGCCATCGGGCATACGTCGCCGCAGCGCGTATAGACGAACGCCAGGAGCGTGATCCTTCCGCTGAACAGCCGTGACAGCGAAATCGCGGTCCCGTCCTCGTCCAGCAGCATGAAGTCGGCAGCCTTGCCGATTTCCGGCAATGCGTATGTCCCCGGCTCGGCGAGCGGATAGACCCAATCATCGGCCGGACCCGTGACCTTCGCCGCGTGCCCTCCCTTTTCTTGCTCATGGCCTTGTGCGGCGGCGTCAGCCAGCAAGATGCAGGCAAGCAGCAACAACAAGCGTTTCATGGAAATCACTCCCTGGTGCAGGGAACGGCGGGGCTTTCCCCCGCCGCCCGCGCCTCAGTACAGTTCACTCGAGCCGAAGCGCATCAAGTGCGGCCGGCCCAGGCCCTCGGCGAGGAAGTCGATCTCGAAACGCGGAGTGAGGCTCTTGCCGTCCCAGTGGTAGGCCTTGAGAAACTGCTCGTTCTCGTCGCCCTTCTTGTCCCACTTCGCCAGGAGCGAGCTCGTATAGTAGAGCCGCTTTCCATCCCAGCTTTGCGAGACCATGTTGACCTGCGAGCCGATCTTCTCCTCGTGGATCAGCTTCGGGTTGAACGGATCCTTCACGTCGTAGATGCGCGTCATGCCATCCATGAAACTGTCGACGATGAGGGTGGAATCATCGGCGCTGAGGCTGATGTCGACGGGCAAGGGAATCTTGGCCGGATCGCCGATCTTGCCCACCGACTGGGCCTTCCATTCGCCGTTCGCGTCCTCATGCACCAGCCATATTTCGGAAGTCAGCGCCGTGGTGGTGAAGGCGTAGTTGTGGTCCTCGCCCCACGCCCAGCGAATTTCCAGCGGGGTGCCCGGCACTTCGAAAACCTGCCTCGGCTTGCGGGCATGGAAATCCCAAAGCACCATGGTCGAGCCGAAGCGCTTCATCGATTCAGGGTCGGAGATGACTTCGCCGATGTCGCGCATGTAGTTGTCGAGACCGGTGAAGGACGAGGTGAGCATCACGTTGCGGCGCGGAAGAACGCGCGCGTCATACCCGTAGCCGTCGGCCTTTTCGCCGTTCTTCGCACCCTGCGGATCGTCCGCGGTCGGCATCCAGTGTGTGGCAATGTATTCCCCGTCATTGGTGTATTCGACGAGTCCTGTGCGCCCGGACCTGTCCTTGTTGGACAGTCCCGAGATCAGCATCCTTCCCGGGAGGGCGTATGCTCCGTGCGGCCCGGCCACGCCGCCGCTCGCCTCGACGAAATTGTCGATGGTCTTGACCAGCTTCGGGTTGGCGGGGTCCGTCGCGATGTCGAATATCCAGATCATCGAACTGTCCAGCCCCTGCACCCAATAGTGCCGGCGATCGTCGGTCAGTCCGCCGTGGTGGGCCTCATGCCGACCGCCGACCGAGTCCGTGTCCACGACCTTTCCGAAGGTCGGGGAATCCTTGCGCGCGTCAACCGTCACGATCTTGTCCGAACCGTCTCCGACTCCCTCCACGCCAAGCGTCCAGACGTAGACGAATTCCTCTTCGCCCTCGATTTTTGCCATGTAGGGCGACTGGCATGTTTCATCCGCACGGGCCGTGGCTGCCCCGGCGAACGCTCCCATCGCGATGATTGCCAGAAGTCCTGCGGAACGGTTGAATTTTCGATTTTCTCGCATGGCGCTTTCTCCTCCTCAAAGCGGCGGTTTCCCTACCGTCACTTGGGCGCAAACGTTTTTCCCGCCGTTTTGTTCCATGCCGGTTGAAACATGCTGCCAGGCCTTGACGCGACCATTGTGCGATCGCGCACACCTGCAGCGCATGGTTAACCCCACCTGAACGGATGTGAATGACAGGGACAAGGAACATCGCCATGAGCAGCCAGACCCGTGAAAATGCAGATCGCTTCTCGCACGCCTCGATCAGGGCCGGTGTAATCACCGCCGCCATTGTAGCCGCGTTGCTCGGGGGGAACGCACAGGCGGCGCAGGTCGGCAACACCGTCGACGCATCAACGACGGTGACCGGTTCGGGAACCGGTGGAAACCGCACCATTGGCAAGAATTCGCCGATCTTCAGCGACGACCGCCTGAAGGCAGATCGCACCGGCAACGCCCAGATCATCCTCGTCGACAATACCCGGATCGTCGTCGGACCGAATGCCCAGGTCGATATCGTCGATTACGTCTATGATTCAGACAAGACGTTCAAGACGATCACCATCAAGGCAACCAAGGGTGCGATCCGGTTCATCAGCGGCAAGAGCAAGGCGTCGGCCTACAAGCTCGTCACACCGTCCGGCACGATCGGCATCCGCGGATGAGGGCGGCGGGTCGCTGACGCCACGGTCGGCTTAATCGTCGCCGGCATTTTGGGCAGCGACACGAAGCTGCTTGAAGAAGCCCATGATCTCCTGCGCCGTCGCGCGTTCCACTGCGCCGGCAGAGACGTCTTCCCGTGGCCAGATCCAACTTGCCGCAGGATCGTGCAGCATCGCCCACTCGCCGAACATCCGCTCGGAGACGTTTTCGGCCACATGGACCCTCACCTCAAGATGGCGGTCATCGCGCTTGATGCGCTCCAAAGTGTTCTTGACCTCCTCTTGCGGTCCTTCCAGCAATTGCAGGTAGATGTCGGCGCGGCAGATCAGGGCGCCGGTTACGCCATCGCGTGCATTTGCCCGCCGCGCGTCCAGAAGGATGCCGTTCAGGATTGCGGTGTCAAAGCCGAATGGCCGCGACGTGTAGATGGCCCGAAACAGGCTCATGGGCAGGCTTCTCCGATTTCCGACACGCCCCACTATGAACTTTGCCTCGAAGCAACACGAGCGCTATTTCCTCCGGTCGAAAAAGGCGTCCCGCACGAGCCGGCTGGTGGCAGAGCGGCGTTTCCATGTGTTGCAGGAAAAGTTTCTGCGCTAGATTGTCCGGGCATGCAGGAAGATGGGCAGGGAAATTGGCTGCGACATCGGAAAAGAGCCTCGTCACCGTCCTCATTGTCGACACGGTAAGCTCGACCGATCACGTGGCTGCCTGTGATCCCGACGAAGCGCAGGCCTTTCTCGACCAGATCTTCACGCTGATCCAGAATGCGATCGTGACCCATCGCGGGCATCTGGTGAGCTTCGCCGGTGACGGCGGCGTTGCCGTTTTCGGTTGGCCCGATTCGCTCGAGGACCACGCCGACTGGGCGTGCGAGGCGGCGATGAGCATCATTGACGCCCGGCAACAAGCAATCACCGGTCCTGACGGTCGCACCGCGCGGTTCAGGGTAGGCGTGCATTCGGGGTTGGTCGGCCTTCGCCAGATCACCCTTGGGGGCGCCCGTCGCCTCGATACGGTCGGGGGAACGGTTCACCTTGCCGCGGCACTCGAGAAGAAGGCTCCGCCCGGCGGCGTGATGATCAGCGGCAGTACATTGCAGCTATGTACCAAGGCGTTGCCGGTCCGGGAATGGGGCGCGATCCCGGTGTTCGAGAAAATGGGCCAGAAGACCTACCTCCTCGTGCCGCAGTCGCAATCGGTAACCGAGGTAGCGCCGCCGTTGCGCCTGGTCGGCAGGCAGAAGGAAATTGCGGCGCTCGAAAGAACGATTCCGTCCCGCAACAGTGCGTTCTCCTGTGTCGCCCTCATCGGCGAACCTGGCATCGGCAAAAGCCGGCTGCTGACGGAAATCGGGGATCGGGCCAAGGCTCGCGGCGTGCGCGTGCTCTCGTTCAATGCATCGGCTGCAACCGAACTTGATCCGTTCGCGGTCTTCCGCCACTTCCTGCAGACGCTTCTGGCGCAAGCGAACGAAGGCGCCGATGATGGTGCCGCCGGGGCGGGATCGTCGCATCGTCCAGGCGAAGACCGTCTGCTGGTCGGTGCGGTGCTTGATGGCAGGATCGGGCGGGACGATATTTCCTATCGGCCGTCGCAGCTACAGATCGTGCGCTCGACCATCAGGACAACGCTGGAACTGAACCGTTCGACGCCGCTTCTGATGATCGTCGACGACGTGCAGCTGATCGATCCGGAAAGCCTTGCATGCCTGGCGGAGTTGGCGCTGAACATTGCGCCGCGCAACACTGCCCTTTTGATATCGGCCCGAACCGATGCGGCGCATGTCGTCAGCGGCCTTGCACCCGAGATTGTGCCGCTCGAACCGATGCCGGACGAGGCCATGGCGCAACTGGCGATGGAACATCCGGCCGGCCGCCTGCTTGCCGGCCAGGAGCGAGACAAGGCAGTGCGCAAGGCCGACGGCGTGCCCTTCGTCCTTGAGCAGATCATGCTTTCGGCCGATCGCGACAACCCGCAAGGCTTTGACCTTCTGCCGCTGCGGGTGCATTCGCTCATCCACGCACGCCTCAACAAGCTCAATGCGCAGGCCAGGGAACTTGCGCAGGGACTCAGCGTCCTTGGCGATGATACCGGCATCGACTTTCTTGCAGCGTTCACCGGCCTTTCGCGACATGCCCTCGAGACGCACTTGAGCGAACTTCAGCTGTTGGGGTTCGTGCGGATACAGGGCGGCGCCACTGTCCGCTTCTGCCATGCAATCCTCGCCGATGCCTGCCTCACCACCATTCCGCAGCCACGGCGACGCGACCTCCATCTCAGGGCGATCGAGGCAGCGCTTTCCCGCAACGAGGGGCATCGCCACGATTTCCTTGCGCACCACTACGAGGGCGCCGAACAGTATCTCGAGGCCATCGAGTGTCTTTGGAAGGCGGGTCTCCAGGCGAGGCGGACGTCGGCAATGGGTTCGCTGCAGCGCATTGTCACCCGTGCCTTCATCTGCATCGAAAAGGCCGGCGCGAAGGGATCGGAGCGCTATGTCGACTTCGTGCTGATGGCCAGCCCGACGCTGCTGCAGATCGGAGAGTTCGCCTTCGTCAAGCCGCATCTTCACCGGGCATTGGAGCTGGCGCAGCAGCGCGGCGGCGATGAGACGATGTGCTCCGCCCTCAGCCAGCTTGCGACGTTGCGGTGGTTCGAGGGCGACTATTCCGGCGGTCTCGACAATGCGCGCGAAGCCGTCGAACGCTCCGATCGGCTCGCTTCACTGCCTCATGTTTTCGCGGCGCGAATGGTACATTCCATCCTCTTGTGGATCACCGGCGACATAAAGGCTGCAACGGACCTCCAGTCCGGCCTTTGCGAGCTTTTGTCGGGCAATCTAGAAAACAGCCGCCTCGGCGCTGCGGCAATTCCAAGCGTCATGGCAAGAACGTTCATGGCATGGGCCTTCACGGAGATCGGCCGATACGACGAAAGCCTGTCGGTGGCCACAAAGGCGCTTGAAATCGCCCGCAACGGCGGCGATCCGTTTGCCGAGGCATTGGCGCTGAGTGCATTGGGCAACACCTTCATCACCAAGGGCAGCTTCGACGATGCCTGCGCCACGCTTGAGGAATGCCATGTTCTGTGCAGCCAGAATGGCTACTACACCAGCCTGCCGACGGTAGTGGGCAATTTGAGCCTTTCACTGTCGCGGGTCGGCCGTGCCGCAGAAGGCTGCGCCATCGCCCGCAAATGGTTCGAAAGCAACGAAAGACAGCGAACCGGTCATTTCGAATTGCTGTATGCGTACAAGGGCTATGCAGAGGCTCTGGCATGGAACGGCCAGCAGACCGAAAGCCTCGCCGCAATCGAGGCCGGCTGGCAGGTTGCGTCGCAACTCGACAGCCCCTGCCTGAAGCTCAGGATACTGGAAGCGCGGATCCGCATCCGAAACGAACTCGGCGCCGATCTTGAAGGCGTATCTGCCGATCGAGCCGAGGTTGCCCGCATATGCAATCGGCACGGACTTGTCGCGCAGAAGCTGGCAATGATCGGTGGGAGCCCCGGCGGAAGGCTGGTTGACCCCCACGGACAAGTGCGGATCGCGTGAAGTGCGGGAGGTCAATCGCGCGGCAGACGCGCCTTCAGTCCCACCGGAACCCGCATGATCCGCTTCAACTCGCCTTCCGGTCCGGGCACCTTGCGCAAGCCCTCGAGTTTGGCGGTGCCCTGGATCAGTTCCATCAGCACTTGCAGCGCCAACCTTTCCTGCCCCCAGCAAGCCCTGCCGGAGCCTTTGGCGCCGAATAGCAGGTATTTGTCGATATCTCTGGGAGGCCCGGAAAGATAGGGCGCCAGGGAAAAGGCAAGCGGTTCGGGGAACACATCCTTGTCGAGGTTGGCGGCATGTATCAGGGCTACGATCCATCTGCATTGGTCGATGCTGCCGCCAAAGGGCAAGGTCATTGCCTTTTCGCTGTGGCGCAGGAACAGGCCGAATGCCGGCGCGAGGCGATCCGTCTCGTAGATCAGGCGCGCCAAACCCTTCGTATCGTTTGAACGCAGGAGAAGCGGCACCAGACTGGCGAGATCGACGCGGTTGTCGAGCAGCGTGTTCATGGTCTGGCCAAAGATCGCCGGAATATTGACCATGGTTGCCGATGCCATCTCGAGCAGGATGGCGGCAACGTCGAGATAGTATTCCTCGGCCGGGTAGTGTTCAGAGGTCACGCAGCGTTCGATGGAAACGAAGGCATCGACGAGGGTTCGTATGCCGGCGTGCTGGCGCCTGGCCGCCGACAGGACTTCCCCGATATGGTCGAGGAATTCCGCACCTGCCTGCGTTGACAATGCCTCCAGTTCCAATTGGGACCGCACATTTCCAATGAGGTCGGCAACAATGACCAGGCTCCAGATCTGCAGCGTCGTCTTGCCCGGATTTGCAGGCGGCTTTCCGGAATAGGCCGCCAGCCAGTCGGGATGGAGCTGACCGACATGCTGCCGCGCGAACGGGAGGGCCATCGCGATCTCCGTGGTCCAGTCCGGTCCCGGAATGCCGTAGCAGCGCGTGACAATGTCAAAGACGATTTCGGTCGCCATGTCCTGGACGAGGTCGAGGTGGCCCGATATTCGCGCCCTGCGGCGTGACTGCTCCAGGTGTTTGCCTGTCAGTTCGTCGAGCAGTGGCTTGAAACCGACCGCATCTACATATGCCATCCATCCCTTGTCGAGGATTTCGAACAGGCGCGTTCTTGCCGCGCCGGTACGAGGACCACGCTCCGTTGCGATCGGCAAATGCCGGCCGCGCGTCACGCGATGGGCGGTTCGGCGGTAGTGTTTGACCGAGCGGTAAAAATTGTCTTCGCAATCATCGGCGTTGTCGGCCAGTACCGCTGTCACATCGGCGTGCTTGCCGACAATCACCACAGGTTCGGCAATGGAAGGCTCGGTGTCCTTGGGAACGTGCTTGATCGGGTAGGTTTCCTCATCGCCAATATCGGGTATGCCGATTTCAATGCTGCGGCGCCCGGCGAGGAATTGCTTCACATAATCTTCGATGCGCTGCTCGTCGAACAGATCAGGGGTCCTTGCCCTGCCGGCGCCGATCGATGGCGGATCTGCCTTGAAGGTGTGTCCGCATGCAAGTTTCGTCAGCGCCCCGAGGCCGGGCGCGAAGAAATAATCGCCGCCTCGCGTCAGGACGAACCGCCGCAAATGCGTGATCGGCGCGACCATTCCCGCCTCGACGAACTGGTCGGAAGTCTTGCCGTCGTTCGCGCCGGCGATGGGGCACTTTCCGAGCCCGGCCTGTCCGAGAAATTCCCCGCCATTGATCCAGTCCGCCTGGATGACTTCGAACTGCTGCTCGATGCGCGAGTTTGCCGCGATGAAGAGCAGGCCACGCTGTGCCCGGTCCGCAACCTCGCCTTCACCGATCAGGCGGCCCCCAAAGCTGATGCCGCGGCGCAAGATGCGGTGGCGCATGACCTGGCCATGCCCGCCGATGTCTCGCGGATTGCTGCGCCTGATATGAGCCCCGAGCGGACATTTGCGGCCCTTCGGATCATCTTCTGCATAGAGGAAGGCATTGGTCAGTCCGCCTGGGTCATTCTCGAGGGTGCCTGGTTCGTCGGGCGACAAGACCAGCGGCATGCCGTTCGGCCAACGCCCCATGAAGCTGGCGGCAAGACGGTCCTGACCCTTCTTGTCCTTGCGGACCGATCGGATGAAGGATCGAAATCCGAACACGTCCTGTTCGAGTTTGCGGAAGACGAGATAGGTTCCGTCGCGCAGCAGTTCGGCGTCGCCCCCCGCAACGTTGCCATCGGCATCGCGGCGTCCGAGGAATATCTCGCCGGCTGCTACCGGTGTCCAGCTTCTTTCGCGGTCCGGTGTCTGACCTCCGGCCGGAGGATCGCCCAGGCCCATGTCGACGAATGGCTGGCTGATGCCGTCGCGAAAACCGAAATGCTCCATGCGATACGGAAGCCGGCGGGGATGCCTTTCTTCCCTGGCATTTTCTTTCGGTGCATCAAACCCGTAGGGATCCTGTCCCAGTTCGATATGAAGGATCTCGATCCCGATTGTCTTGTACAGCAGTCCAGCCAGCAGCCGCAGCAATCTTCCCCTGCCGCCGATGCGGCCGTTGAAGAGCCTGATGTCCTCGCGCAGCGTCGCCCATTCGCACTCGGTGGCCGCTTCGCCGACCAGGAAGCCTCCGGCATAATAGCCATGGATGCTCCGTGACCCCAGTTCTCCGTCCCAGTTTTCAGGTGCGCTTGGGCCGGTGTCGCCCAGCCTTGCCGCACGCGCCGCCATGCCGTCCCGAAAGGCTTCGGGAAAGGCGTCAAGAACATCCTGGGCAAGGCCCAGAGCCGCAAGGCCGGTATGGCTGAAAGCAATGTTGATGGGCGCCCGATCGACGGGCAAAGTGGCGGACATGTGCCGCGGCAGATCACCCTGCAGATCGCGGTCAACCGAACGCAGCAGCGGTTCGATGGCGCTGTCGGTGGACGTGCCGAGTTGCCGAAGCAATTCATACAGGCAAACCAATGGAAGAGAGCCGCGCAATGCGGTGAAACCAGCTTCGGCGGGCGAACCGCCGAACGACCGCAGCAGGGCGACTACGGCTTGCGGGCTTGCAAACACGATTTTCAGGAAGCCCACGAACAGCGCGCTGAAGATGACGATGGCGGGCGGTCGCTCCGACATGCATTTCGTCAGGCCGGCCAACACCTGCAACAGTTTGGCCAGCCGAACGCGATCATCGATGCTCGCGAAAAATTCGATCGCGATCTCGTAGATGATCAGGACAATTGCCTGGCGCAAAGCGTCTGCACCCTTTGCGTTCTTGATCATGTCGCAAAAGCGATCGAGCATTCCGGCCGGGTCGAGGCCGGCCTCGTCCGCGGATTTTTCGTGCAAGAACAGCCGGGCAATCGTGTTGTAGTGATGATCCGCCACATCGCGATCGCTTCCGCCAAAGGAGCGGATGATCGCCCCTATCGTCCCGGCAACAACCAGCCGTGCCCCGCCGGCGGCGTTGTCCGGTTGAAGATGTTCCCGGGCATGCTGGATGAGGCTTGCCGTTGCGTCCCCCTGATCCCTTGCCGATAGTGCGTGGCGACCCAGAAGCTTGAAAATGTCGTTGTAGGCCTTGCGGTTGGCCAGTTCGGTAATGTTCTTCTTGGCGTCGTCGATGGCCGGCGGCGGCGCGCCCCCGCCATCGGATCCCTCCCCCAACGACGTGCCCGGCCACATTCGATCCATTGATTTTGCCAGTTCGGCATTGTCGCGGCTTGTGAGCAGCCGAAGCCAGGCAAGAAAGGGATGCAGCGGTTTGGCTTTTTCAGCCTCGGTGCACCCGTCTGGCGGGGCTTCGGGCTGCCCTTGGCGACAGCCTCCCTCCGTCGATGTTCCGCCGTCGTTCTGCGTATGTGGCGCCAGGTCTACTTCCATAGCGGTCGAGTTGGACAAGCCCAGCAGGAGCGAACGAGCTGTAGCCTCGAACGTGTCATCTTCATCGCTGCGCGGAGCCTCGAATTCCACAAGCAGCGCCTGCGTCGATTGCAGCTCGGCAATATTCAAGATCCGGAAGAACACAAAGAGCGACCAGTTGCGGGTCTCGCCGTCGGCAAACTTGCCCACTGTTCCGAGATTCGCCTGAATACCAAGCGGTTCACGGCCGGTCATGGCTTGCCCTCCTCTTCGCGGGCCGCCCCCGAATAAAAGCCTCCGAACTCGGGAAAGCCGGACGGATACTGCAAGGACTCCCGGACAAAGTCGTCAAACAGCTCATCCATGCTGGCGGGCCGCGAGCCGTCGGCCGGGCGGACCCTTGCCAGAAACCGATCGAAGCGCTTCCTGAAATCTTCGTGCCGACGGATAGCTGCGACGGACAGGTGCGGATTTGCCAGGTAGAGAAGGTCGCTGCCGAGCTGGTATTTCGCGATCCAGTTCCAGAACGCCTCGAAATCCGCTGTGCCCGGGATATTCCTCGCAATTGGCGTAGACGGCATCGAACCGCGTCGTCAGGAAGACCGCGATATCGCGGAAATAGGCCTTGATGTCACCATCGAACACCACCTGGGTGAGTACCCAGGTGCGGTGCCGCGGCCCCTGTCCCTTGCCCAGTTCCGG
Source organism: uncultured Alphaproteobacteria bacterium (assembly GCA_963846345.1). Taxonomy (GTDB): domain Bacteria; phylum Pseudomonadota; class Alphaproteobacteria; order Rhizobiales; family Rhizobiaceae; genus BOKV01. Next base: position 20,348 of record CAWJVP010000021.1, on the reverse strand, counting down.
ATAGTCGTCCTCGGGCAGATGAATGCCCTTGTTCTGCCCCATCTGCAGATACTGTTCCGGGCGGATGATGGTTATGCGGCCGAAGTGAAGCGACTTGATGAGGTTGAGTTCGGACGGAACGGCATTGTCGTGCTTCGTCTGCATTCGCTCGACCACGAAGCGCAGCCGCTCCTCATAGGTTCGCCGCTCATCGGGTACCCTGCCGAATTTCACCGGGGTCAGTGCCGATACCTCGGTGATCTTTCCGACCGTCAAGCCACGAGCAGGCTCTGGCTCCAGGAAATTTCCCATGCCCATGTAAATCCCACCCTATCTTGCATGTTTATACTCCAGATTTGTTGCATTTCCAACAATAGTCACTGATAGTTTTGCTTGGTCATTATTTGGGGACGCTGCGTTCGTGGCCAGGGCGGGTAACTTGCGGAATTGTCGCGCCATCTCCTGTTTGCTTGTCGGCTGGATCCCGTTGCTGCGATTGCCGCTGAAGGAGGGGACAACATGACCGTTGGGGGAGCAGGGTTCCGGGAGTTGTTGCGTATCCGCTTGTGGGCGTTCGCAGTCGCACCGCTACTGCTGCTGAGTTGTGCAACGCCACGAGTTGATCCGAAGGATACTGGAAGCCTTACCGGCGTGGTGATGTTGTTCTGGGTGGGAGAGGACGATTTCGTCTACTACCCCTTCGTCGAAAACGCGTTGGTTTATCACCTTCCGAAAAGCTTGAAGGCCAAGCTGGGTTACGGCCTCATCCGGCCCGGTCTTCACTACAACAACGGCGGATCCATCCCACGTGCTGTACGTGGGGTCGACGGATTTTCGCCCTGGGGCTACGGGCCGGCCTATGTCGTCCACGATTGGCTCTTCGCTGCACGACATTGCCTTTTCACCGGCCAGAGCGACAAACTTGATGAGAAGGATGGGGAGGAGGCCGGGAAAGTGGAGAAGATGGATTTCCCTGACTCTGCCGACATCCTGGCGGGCGTCATCGGCGCGCTCGTTGCTGAAGAACGTGTCCCGCCACGTGCGGTCGCCCCCGGGGCGATCTATACGGCTGTCAACTCGTTCATTGCCCGGCGCATTTGGAACGACGACAACCCCAAGACTTGCATGCCCGTCTCCGACGAGCACCGGAAAGAAATTGAAGCCGCCATCAGAAACAGGCGTCTCACGGTCTCGAGCATAGAAGGCAGGAAGCCACCCGTGCTGGTGTTTCAGCAAGCATTTTAACGCGAACTGTGGCTTCGCGATTGCGAACATGAAGGCGAGGGCGCAAACCCTGGCCTAGTTGTTCGCCGTCAGCGGATCGATGATCTGCGAGACTTCGGTGATCTGCGTCACGGGAATGCCGCTGAGTTCGGCGTGCTTGCGGATCTCGGCCTCGCTCTGGGCCAGGTAGATGCAGAATGTCTTGTTCCCCGCCACATAGGAGTGCTGCCACTGGATGGAAGGACCGATGCTCGCGAGTGCCTGGTTCGAGGCCCGCGCCGCTCCGCAAAGTTCAGTCGTCGAGAATTCGCCAATTCCGGGAATGTCGCGTTCGATCACAAAGCGCTTCATGACGGCGGCCTTTCGTTTTGGGTTCAGTTCGCACGCAAAGAATGCGCCCATTCACGATCACCGCAAAAGCGAATTATCTTTACTTCGGTAAAGGTGCGCTTTCGCAACTTCGCTTGTGTATTTTGTCGATAAAGATAACCTTTATCGATGACGGCGACCTCGCATCTCAAATCCCTCCAGGCGCTCGAGCTTGCCCTGCGCGAGGGGTCCCTGACGGCGGCGGCCGCGCGGCTTGGCATCACGCCTGCAGCGGTTGGCCAGCGCATCCGCTCGCTGGAAGAGTATCTTGGGCACCGATCTTCTGCTGCGGGGTCGCTCAGGCCTGCAGCCGAACTCCCGCCCTCGAGCATGCCTTGGGAGATTTACGGACTGCCTTTGCTGCGCTTGAACGCGTGACACAGGTGCTGGACTTCCAGCGCGTCGCGGAAATCCATGTGGTCGCCGATCCCGACTGGGCCGAGCTGTGGCTGGCGCCGCGCCTCGGCGAGTTTCGCACAGCCCACCCCAACATCCTGTTCTGCATCAACGGCACCGGAGACGTGCCGCTGCGCCTTGGCGCACCCGACCTGCGCATCAGCCAGGACGACGGACCGGGCGAGCCGCTCTTCAGCGACCTTTTCCTGCCTGTCACGGGTCCAGACAATACGCGGCGCATCGCGGGACAGGACCCGGTCCTGCAGATGGAAGGCATGCCGCTGCTGCACTTGAAGGCGCAGCGCGAAAACCCCGGTTATCCGGGCTGGGTGGAATGGTTCGGTAAATTCGGGCTTCGCGAACAGGGGCCTGAACGCGGCGTGCGCTACAATCACACCCGCATCGCCCTGGAGGCAGTGCGGCAGAATGTCGGCTTCCTCGTCTGTGGCCTTTCCCTCGTCCTCAACGACCTCGAAGAGGGCGCCATCGTCTGCCCCTTTCCTGCATCCAACTACCTGCCCGCGCCGCATCCCTACCGCATGAAAGTGCGCGCAGAATCGGGAAAACGGCCGCAGGTGCAGAAATTCATGGCGTGGCTTCGGAAAGGAGGCCGGCATCACCCGGCAGCAGATGGACCGCATCGTTCACGGCGGCGGCGCAAGGCCGGGCGAACTTGCGCAGTCGATCAATTGACGGCTTTGGCAGAAGATGAAGCTGCGGATCCACCGCCACCCCGGTTCACCTAGCCCGATACCGCCGCCTTGCGCTTGAACAGGATGGTCAGCTTCGTGCCTGTCTGGGGACCGGTTTCGACAAGAAAATCCGCCTTGGCGTTTTCCTTCAGCGACTGAACGATGAGGGCGCTCATCTTTCCGGGATTTGGCCAGGTTTCGCCCTGCGGCAGGCCAACGCCATCATCGGCAACCGTCACCCTGCAGCCATCGCCATCCACGACGCTGTGGATGGTGATGGTTCCGCCTTCCCTGCCGATGAAGGCGTGCTTGAGCGCGTTGGTCAGCAGTTCGTTGATGACGAGGCCGGTCGGCATCGCGACGTTGACCGACACCGGATAGGTGTCGAGTTTCATGTTGAGACGAATGCCCTCGACGGCGTGGGAGGACATTACCGCCGACGCGATCTGCGAAATGTAGGTCCCCAGATCGATCTCGTCGTTGTTCTCGTCGTTGGAGAGCGCCTTGTAGAGCAGCGCCAGCGACTCGACGCGCCCGGCGAGGCGCTCGAACGTGTCCTTGTCGGGACCTGCGACATTGCGCATTTCAAGGCGGATGAGCGCCGTGATCATTTGCAGGTTGTTCTTCACGCGGTGCTGCAGTTCGCGAAGCTGTATGTCGCTTTCCTGGATACGCTTCTCCAGCGCCTCGCGATCGGTTTCGTTATGCTCCGTCACATCGACCAGGGCGACGAGCCGGAAACAAGGCAAACCTTCCTCGTTCTCGATCAGGTTGGAGTAGACGTCGACGATAGCGGCAGTTTCCCCGGGCCGTTCTATCCTGAAGGTGCCGACGCGATCGACATGGTGGATGACTGCCTGATCAAGCGGGCGTTCCCCGCCAATTCCCGCGCCGGAAAGCGCGCCCCAGTTCCGGCCCTGCAACTGTTCGGTTTGCAGGCCCGAAAGCGTTTCGAAATCGGGGTTGGCATACACGATGACTTCGCTGGCTTTCAGTTCGGAAACAGCGATCGCAATGGGAACCTGGTCGAGAAAGCGCTTGAACTGCTGGCTTTCGAGAGCGCTTGCCAATTGCGGAGCCGCTAGCAGCTTTTCAACCTGTTTCGAGGTGTCGTCGTTCGTCATTCGATTGCCGCCTGCGGTCTTTTTGGGCAGCCGCGCTGCCAAGCGGCGTAAGATATTGGTGCAAATGTGTCGTAATTACTGAACAAGCAACTTCGAACTGAGCTAGATTGAATTTGCCAATTTTAATCAAGGATTAAATCATGAATTTGAGTGCGCCGACTTTCCCCATTTTCGTCATCGCCGTCGTACTCGCCGCTGCCGGTGTGGCTGCCCGTTATGGCAATGTGTCCCTGGGGCTGGAGCCTTTCCACCTGGCCCTGCTGGGATTCATCGTCCTTGCGGCCGGCAATATGTTCCGGCGCCTGTAGCCGAACGATTACCCGCGGCACTCGCCCCTCAGCGCACCAGATACGGCGTGATGATCTTGGTGAACAGTTCGTCCGGCACGGGCAGGTCCTTGTAGCCTTCATCGACCCGGAAGTTGATGAAACCGTTGCCATTGAGCGTGATCGTGTCCGCGATCAGCGATGAGAAGGGCGAACCGGTGTTGATCTCGCCCTCGCCGTTCACCGTCACGTCGCGCCGCCCGAAATACAGCACGCCCTCGAAATAGGTGCTGGAGTTGCCGGAGAACGCGGAGGTGTTCGTGAGGTCGGCCTGCGGATCGAAGAACACGATGAAGCCGGCCATGGAGGGCGCGCCGGCGGCCGTTGCCTGGTTGAGGTTCATCGCCACGAGGTGAAAGGTGGTTCCGCCCGAGAAATTGAGCGCCACGTCATCGCCGGTGAAATAGAAGGTCACGCCCTCCCCGGTCAGGCTTGCGCTGCCTGTGGTCTTGAACTCGCCATCCTTGATGACATAGAGGCCCTGGGAGAAGGTGACGTTCGCACCGGAGCCGATCGAGATGCCGCCGCAATAAACTCCGGGCGACAAGGTAACCGTCTTGTTGGCGTTCACCTTGTAGTCCGTGTAATTGCAATTGCCTGGAACCGGTTTCTTGTGCTCCTCGAAGGGATCGGGCAGGACGTGGCAAACTTCTTCCGGAGGCGGATAGATGCGCGCATATCCCGATTGCACGCCGCCGACGAAGCAATTGTCCTTGGCGATTATCTCGGTGCCATTGCCGTTCAGATCAACGGCATCGTCCGAGTTCGAGTTGACGTGAACGCCGCAATTGCGTGCGTCGACGACAGCGTTGCCGTTGAGATTGAGCACGCCCTTGCCGGTTTCGCTCAGCGACATGAAGCATTTGGCGCCGGTATATTGCGCGCCGTAGGCAACTTCGGCGATCACCCTGATTGGCAGTGGATCGGGGTGCATCAGCGACAGGAAAGTCGGCTGGTACTGGCTGGTGAGTTGGACCGTAAGGCGGTTTGTCGCGGTGTTGAGCTCGACAATGACTTCGCCGCCGATGTCGAAATTGGAAGCTACGACATTCTTGGCCTCGTTCTTGAGCCTGCCTTCCGTCTGTCCCGCCTTCTCCAGTTCCTTGACGGCAAAGAAGGCGGACGAATCGGCGGTCTCCTGGAGGCGCCAGCGCTCTCGCTGGATTTCGCTGAAGTCGACTGCCAGGCCGGTCAGGAACATGACCGGGAAAATCAGCATGCCGAACGTGGTGGCGAAGTTGCCTCCATCATCGCGCAGGAATTTGCGCAGGCATCGACGGAACATGTTTATGAACTCCCAACGCTTTGTGAACGCCGCGTTAAGAGACTATCGACTCCCGGGTAAAGGAACCGGTTCAGGAATGGTTAGGATTTAACGATATTTGACAATCGCGCGGCCGAAGGCGACGAAACAGAGCCCGCCTCGGAACGCTGGCTTCAGCATAGTCGACTTGTGGGGGCAAATGGTGCCCAGGGACGGCATCACATTGAAGGTCTAATGAACTGTAAATAAACGTCTTCTTTAGATAACGATAAGCCAAATACCAACAAAAGTACCAACGAATTGACTCAAGCAGTCGTGTGTAAGCGAAAAACAGGGCGGAACTGCAAACCAATGGCTTTAGTCCGCCAAGGAGAAAATTTCCCAATTACTGCAGGATCTAGGGGTAGTTTTAACGGCGATGATAACGCCGCATCGACGGACCGCCAAGATAGGTTCACGCAAATTCTAATTGTCACCATGCGCAAAGCGTGAGAAACCACGGGTGTGAAACATATCGTCGTCCTCGTGATCTTGTTGACTGCAGGATCCCTTTTCGGGAGCGCCTACGCATTTCCGTCTGAGAGCATAGCGTCTGCCGTTTCGATGGAGATGGCTCCCTGTTGCGAAACGGGTTGCCCCGATCAAATTCCTTGCGACCCCTCGTGTGATCATGCATTTCAATGCGCAGCGGCCCCGGCAGTATTTCCGGTAACTGCGGGACAGTTTTCTTCGATTGAATTCGGTCGTTCCATTGCCTTCTTCCATCCTCACCGGTCCATATCGGGAATTGTCCCCGACGGGTTGATGCGACCTCCCAAAACCTGACCTTGGTGCGTGCTCTAACACGCAGATGATTCCGCTTGCGCTGTCCACCTTGGACGGGGCTGATGTCGATTCTTGTTCAGGTCATAGCCAATGATTTCCGTTTTCCGACGTGGCAGCAGCATTTTGCTGGCTGTTTTCATGCCGGCAACAGCCGCACTTGCCGCTGCTGCCGACTACCGCTTCGAACTCGTTTCTCCGGCGCATCGCGTGGGAATGGCCCAGATTGTCGAGGTGCGACTGACGGATCTGCGCAATGGAGCGTCGATCACCGGCGCGGTGATCTTTGCCACGCGCATGGACATGGCACCGGACGGAATGGAGACGATGAGCTCGCCGGTGAAGGCAATGCCTTCCGGCAAGCCCGGTCACTATCGGTTTGTCTCGGATCTCTCCATGGAAGGTCGATGGCGGCTGTCACTTGCCGCGAAAGTCCAGGGCGAACCGGAAACCGTTACCACCCAGATCGAATTGGAGGTGCTGCCATGAGCGCCATGCGGAGATTGTTCGCGGGCGCGCTTGTCGCGGTTGCATCCGGGTTCGCCGGATTGGCGGCCGGCGAACAAGGCGCCACCCTGGAAGGCCTGCGCAAGGCAATTACGGCACAAATCGCTCCGATGAGCGGCGGCGAACAAGGCGCTGCGCCCGCAGCGCAACCGGCAGGCGCCCAAATCATCTACTGGCGCCATCCAGATGGTCTTCCGCAATGGTCCGCCGAAAGGGCAGAGACCGCTGATGGCCGGCCTTTTGTGCCGGTAGGCGCCGAAGAGGATGTATCCTTCGACCCGCCTCCAGCGGACCAGCCGGCAGGGGAACGGCGCATACTCCATTACCGCAATCCCATGGGCCTGCCGGATATTTCGCCCACGCCCAAGAAGGATTCGATGGGAATGGATTACATCCCCGTCTATGAGGGGCAGGACAGCGACGACGGCTCGGTCAAGGTTTCGCCGGGCAAGTTGCAGCGCACCGGGGTGCGAACCGCCAAGGCAGTGCGCGCTCCCTTGTCCGCCATTTTGCGCGCGCCTGGCATCGTGGCGCTCGACGAGCGAATGGTCAGCGTAATCTCGCTGCGCACCGACGCATTCGTGGAAAAGGTCGCCGATGTCACGACCGGCAGCGTGATCACCGCAGGCGCGCCATTGGCGACCCTGTATTCACCCGTGATCGCGCAGGCCAGCGCGCAATTTGTCGTGGACATCCGCAACGGGGGCGGAGACAGCGATACCAACAGGCAGCGGCTCCGCAATCTCGGGGTTCCCGAGGAAGTCATCGAAGACCTGGCGCGCAACCGGACCCCGGCCGTCACGATACCGATCAGTGCGCCCCGAAACGGGGTGGTGCTCGAACGGATGGCGGTTGAAGGCATGATGGCTAAGGCCGGTGAGCCGCTGTTCCGGATCGCCGACATGTCAAGCGTCTGGGTGATCGCCGAGATACCGCAGAGCGCCCTAATGGAGGTTGCCGAGGGCGACGAGGTCAAGGTCAGTCTGCCGGGCAGGTCCGACGCCGTGCTGACGGGTGTTATCGACGCCATCTATCCCGAAATCGGCATGGAGACCCGTACTGGCAAGCTGCGGATCAAATTGGCCAATGCCGACGGCCAGTTGCGCATCAACATGTTTGCCGAGGTCGAGATAGGGCTGGGGCAGACCCCGGTCGTACAGGTGCCCGAAGGCGCGGTGATCGACACGGGCGACAAGCAGGTCGTGATCCTTGACCAGGGCGATGGCCGTTTTCGGCCACAGGCAGTGACAGTGGGGCGCCGTGGCGGCGGCATGGTGGAGATAACGAGCGGGGTATCGGCGGGCGATGAGGTTGTAAGCGCCGCAACCTTCCTCATCGATGCGGAAAGCAATCTCAATGCCGCGCTTGCAGCGCTGGCGGCGCAGGAGCCGGAACAATGATCGCGCGCGTCATCGCATGGTCGGCCCACAACATCGTGCTGGTACTGATCGCAACGGCATTCGCGGCCACGGCGGGCCTGTGGTCGCTGCGCACGCTTCCCATCGATGCGATCCCCGACCTTTCCGACGTGCAGGTGATCGTGCTGACGGAATATCCGGGCCAGGCGCCACAGGTGGTCGAGGATCAGGTAACCTATCCCTTGACCTCGGCGATGTTGACCGTGCCGCGCTCGCGCGTGGTCCGCGGCTTCTCCTTCTTCGGCATATCGTTCGTCTATGTGATCTTCGAGGACGGCGTGGACCCATATTGGGCAAGGTCGCGCGTCCTTGAGTATCTGAACGCCGCTTCCGCGCGCCTCCCCGAGGGCGTGACGCCGGCGCTGGGGCCAGACGCAACAGGAGTTGGCTGGGTCTACCAATATGCGCTGAAGGGCGAAAACCTCAGTCTTGCCGAACTGCGCAGCCTCCAGGACTGGGTGATGCGTTTTGCGATCAGCCGCGCCGATGGCGTTTCCGAAGTCGCCAGTGTCGGGGGCTTCGTCAAGCAATATTCGATAACCGTCGATCCGGTCAAAATGCGGGCCTTGAACGTAACCCTGTCGCAGATCGGCAAGGCCGTCGCGGCCAGCAACATGGATACCGGGGGGCGCACCGTCGAACTTTCCGAGTTCGAGTTCATGGTGCGCGGACGGGGCTATGCCCGTGGCATTGAAGATCTTGAAATGGTCCCGATCCGCGCCGAAGGCGGCGTGCCGCTGCTGTTGCGCGACGTTGCGCGCGTGGAAATCGTGCCGGACGAGAGGCGAGGCATCGCCGAACTCGACGGCGAAGGTGAAGTCGCCAGCGGCATAGTCCTGCAGCGGGTTGGCGCCAATGCGCTCGACGTGATTGAAAATGCCAAGTCGGAAATAGCCGCCATCTCGCAAAGCCTGCCCGACGGTGTTGAAATCATCACCGTATATGACCGGTCGCACCTGATATTGGCGGCCATCGAAACGCTGCGCACCACACTGCTCGAGGAGAGCCTGGTCGTGGCAGCCGTGACGTTCCTGTTCCTTCTGCATGTCCGTTCGTCGCTGGTCGCAATCATCATGTTGCCCGTGGGCCTGTTGATCGCGTTCGCCGCAATGCGTGCGCTCGGTATTGGCGCCAACATCATGAGCCTGGGCGGTATAGCCATTGCCATCGGCGCGATGATCGACGCGGCAATCGTCATGATCGAGAACGCGCACAAGCATCTGGAGCGGGCGGGACCGGACAAGAACCGGGTTGACGTTCTTGTCGAGGCCGCGTGCGAGGTTGGCCCGGCCCTGTTTTTCAGCCTCCTCATCATAACCGTGTCTTTTCTGCCGATCTTCGCGCTGGAAGGGCAGGAAGGCCGGCTCTTCAGCCCGCTTGCATGGACGAAGACCTTTGCCATGGCCTCGGCGGCCTTGCTGTCGGTTACCCTGGTCCCCGCACTCATGGTGATCTTCGTGCGGGGCCGGATCGTCCCCGAGCATCGCAATCCGGTGAACCGGCTGTTGATCGCATCATATCGGCCGATCATTGCCTGGGTGCTCAAGGCGCGGTTCTTGACCATCCTTCTCGCTGTAGTGGCGCTGGCAGCAACCGCCTGGCCGGCGCGTCAGCTTGGGTCCGAGTTCATGCCCGCACTTGATGAGGGCACGCTCATGTACATGCCCACAACGCTTCCCGGATTGTCGGTCACCAAGGCGGCGGAACTGATGCAGATGCAGGACCGGATCATCCGGTCCTTCCCCGAAGTGGAGAGCGTGTTCGGCAAGGCTGGCCGGGCATTGACCGCTACCGACCCGGCGCCAACGGAAATGTTCGAGACAATCATCCAGTTGAAGCCGAAGGAGCAGTGGCGGCCCGGCGTGACGATGGATACGCTTCGCTCCGAGATGGATGCGGCGCTACAGTTTCCCGGCGTGTCGAATGCATGGACGCAGCCTATTCGCGCCCGTATCGACATGCTTGCGACCGGTATCCGCACGCCGGTCGGTGTAAAGATATTTGGCGACGACCTGGCGCAGATGGAGGGTATCGCCCGCAAGGTGGAGGCAGTGTTGCGTGCCGTTCCCGGCACCACCAGCGCCTATGCCGAAAGAGTGATCGGTGGGTACTACCTCGACATCGTGCCCGACCGGACGCGTCTGGCTCGACATGGCCTTTCCATCGAAGATGTGCAGGAAGTCATCTCCATGGCGCTGGGTGCGGAGGCGATCACGCAGACGGTCGAAGGTCGCGAGCGCTACAACGTCGCACTTCGCTATCCGGCGGCCTTTCGGCAAGACCCTGAAGCGATTGCGCGCGAGGTCCAGGTGGCCTTGCCCGGCGGCGGCACGGTACCGCTGGGCGAAGTGGTCGAGATAAGGCGCACGCGTGGCGCGACTTCGATCCGCACCGAAAACGGCCAGCTGGCGGTCTATGTGTTCGTCGACATTGCCGGGCGCGACCTGGGCGGCTACGTTACCGAAGCCAAAGCTGCCGTTGCCGCCGAAGTGCCATTGCCGCCAGGCTATTCCTTGGGTTGGAGCGGCCAGTTTGAATACCTTGAAAGAGCCAAGGCCCGCCTCGCCATCGTGGTGCCGATTACGCTGGCGGTGATCTTTCTGCTGCTCTTCCTGAACTTCCGCCGGCTGACGGAAACGTTGATCGTAATGCTGTCCTTGCCGTTTGCGCTTGTAGGGGGCGTATGGCTGATGTGGTGGATGAACTTCAACCTGTCGGTTGCAGTCGCCGTAGGCTTCATCGCATTGGCGGGCGTTGCGGCAGAAACCGGCGTGATCATGCTGATCTATCTTGACCACGCACTGGCCGAACGCCGTGAATTGGCGCAGCGCGAGGGCCGTGCATTCACCCTCGCGGATTTGGAAGCCGCAATCATGACCGGCGCTGTTGAGCGTGTTCGGCCCAAGATCATGACCGTCGTCGCCATCATGGCGGGTTTGATGCCGATCCTTTGGGCTGACGGAACCGGGTCTGAAGTGATGAGCCGCATCGCCGTTCCTATGGTTGGGGGAATGGTCTCCTCCACCATGCTCACGCTGGCTGTGATCCCGGCAATCTACGGATTGGTGAAGGCTCGCGAACTGAACTAGGCGCGCACCAAAAATCAAAGAAGGCGACGTACGATGCAGCCACTTGTACGGTTAGCTGGACCGTTTTTTCCCAGAAATACCAGCGCCCGAGTTCGCCGACGATCAGCCGACCGCCGGGCGTCAGCACGCGCACCATTTCCCGGACCGTCGGGACAGGGTCATGGACAATGCAGAGCGTAGCGACAGACACGACGCAATCGAAGTGCCCAGTGGGGAATGGAAGGTTGCCAGCATTCCCTAGTAACAGATCGACTTCTACGTTTACGGACTTCGCCCGGCGGCGCGCTGCGGCGAGCATGTCTGCCTAGGCATCAAGACCGGTGACCCGCGCGCCGGCCTGTGCGAGCCGAGCTGTCAGCACACCATCGCCGCAACCGACGTCGAGGATGCGCAGGCGCGGTGCCGTACCGATCCGGTCCAGCAGGATCCGCTCCTCGAGCGCATCGGTGATCCGGCCGAGCGTACTGCGGCGCCAGTCCGCATAGGCATCGGCAAGACCCAGGGGTGCAGAGTTGGCATCGCGCCGGACAGAGGCGGGCCGCCGCACTTCCGTCAACGCAGCGCCCGGCGCAGGCGCGCCACGACATGGTCCAACTCGTCGGCGGTCGTGGCGCGGCCGAGACTGAACCGGATAGCGCCCATACCGACCTCCGGTTCTACTCCCATCGCTGACAGAACCGGAGAAAGCTCGACCCGCCCCGAATGGCAGGCGGACCCTGTCGAGGCCGCGACCTCTGGCATGGCGGCGAGAATTTCCGCGCCCACGCGCCCAACGAATGAGACATTGAGCGTGTTGGGAAGACGCCGCTCGGGATGTCCGTTGAGAACGATCCTGTCACCGAAAGCGTCCGCTAGCGCGGCCCAGAAGCGGTCCCGCAAACGCTGGACGCCAGCCATAAGCGAAAGATCCGCTGCAAGGCTGGAGGCCACGCCGAACGCCGCCGTAAGCATCGCGCTTTCGGTTCCTGCGCGCCGGCCACTCTCATGCCCCGCGCCATGGATGAACGGCTCCAGTCGCACGCCATTGCGGATATAGAGCGCGCCGATGCCCTTTGGCGCATGGAACTTGTGCCCGGCCATTGTCAGCAGATCGACGCCCAGTTGGTCAATCCGCGTCGGGATCTTGCCGACGGACTGCGCAGCATCGGTGTGGAAGGCGATTCCATGTTCGTGCGCGATTGCCGCGCACTCCGCTACGGGCTGTATCGTTCCCGTCTCGTTGTTGGCATGCATGATGGTGACGAGCACGGTGTTGGCCGTGATCGCCTCCCGAAGATCATCTGGATTTACGAGCCCCGTGCCGTCGACAGGCAGCCAGGTAACTTGCGCGCCGAGCCGCTCGAGGAAACGAAGCGGCTCCACAATCGCCGGATGCTCGATACTCGAAGCGATAAAGTGCGGCTGCTCCTTGTCGCTGGCGAAGAAGACGCCCTTCAGCGCGTGGTTGTTCGCCTCACTGCCGCCACTCGTGAACACGATCTCCTGCAGCGCGCAGCCGAGAAGGTCAGCGACCTGGGTTCTGGCATCCACCACCATCTGGCGGGCCGGCGCTCCGGCCCAGTGGCTGCTCGAAGGGTTGCCATGCCCAGTTTCCAGTGCATGGCGCATGATCTCGGCGACCTCGGGAGCGAGCGCCGTGCTGGCGTTGAAGTCCAGATAGATGTCGCGCATGATCGGGCCGCCCTTTCAGTTGTCGACCTGCCCGCGGTCAGGGCTTGTAAGCCGCGTCTTTTTGCCAGCCGGTGAAGCCGGTCTGCATAACGACGACATTCAACCGCCCAGCCACCCTGAGCGCAAAGGCGGCCTGCGCCGAAAGGCTGCCAGTGTTGCAGAACAAGATGGTCATGCGATCCTCGGGTATCTCGTCGATCCGCTCGAGTACCTCGCGCCATTCGATGTTGATGGCGCCCGGGATCGTTGCTTCCGTGAACTGCCCGGGATCGCGGGTGTCGACGAAGAGTGCTGTCTCGAACACGGATTTGTCGATTTGCTGCGGCAAGATGATACCCGCCTCGTACTCGCTGAACCCCATATATTCCTGCATGGCCTCAATTGCAGCGTCCTGCGCAAATGCAGGCGTCGTGACGAGGCCGATGGCGATGGCTACCGCCGCGAGCATCTGTTTTAGGGTCATTCCGGATCTCCTGTGCCTTGATGGTTTTCGTCTTGTTGTCTTCCGGCAAGCCAGGCGTGCGTGCCGCCCTCGAGCCATAATGCGTTGGGGTAGCCCAACCCGGCCCAAAAGTTCGGCGCCCACGGCTGAGCGGCCCCCACCCATGCCGCAGATTGTCACGGGTGTCTTGCCGGCGGGGAGTTCGCTGACGCGTTTGCCAAGTTCAGCCAGCGGGATATGCACGGCCCCTGTGACATGGGCGGCGACGTAGTCTTCGGCGTCGCGGACATCGATCAGATGGTACCGATCAGGATCGGCCGCGAGGGCGGCGAGCGTGAGCATCTCGACCATCAGAACACCAGGACCTTGTCGGCGTCGAGCGTCGCCTTCGCGAGCTCGTCCATGGTCGAGCGGGTCGCACCCTCCATCATATCGCCTTCGGTCAGACCGCGCGCGTCCATACAGGTGCCGCACATCAAACGCGTCCCTTGGCGGACAGAACACGACGGAGCATGCGCTCGAAATTGTAGTAGCCGTCGGGCGTCTTCTGCCCCGCCTTGGCGCAGAGCACCGCGTCGGCCATCAGGAAGACGGTGATCTCAGCCTCCGGATCGTTCTTGGCCAGCGCATGTGCCACGCGCAGGCCGTTGAAGCTGCGCTCGGTGCCATAGGGCGGGTCGTTCAGAAGGATCAGATGTTTCATGTTCGGTCCTCAGTTCCGGGCGCGTGTTGCCAGATCTGACAGGAAAGCTTCGATGCGCCGGGCGTTGGCGCCGCGGTCAATCCGGCCGAGGCGCGAGCGCGAGCGCAGGTCAATGCGGGTACCGGTGTCAGTCTCGGTGACGCGGATCGCCACCTCGTCCTCGAAGCGGTAGAGCATGCTTGTCGCGATAGCCTCGATCTGGCTTTCCGCGGGATCGGCAGACAGCACTTGCCAGCCGCGATCTTCCACAAGGGCCAGCGCCGCCGCGAAGGCTTCGTCAGCGGAAAGCGGCAACTCCAATGGTCGCACATTTGAATAGGCGGCGCGCTGCGGCTCGGCATTCTGCGCGGGGTAGTCGCTGGGTGTCGCTGTGGACCAGAACACTGGCGGATCCTCAGTGTCGGTCGAGATGTCGTTGATTGGCGGGGTGGTGCGGCCGGCCAACTCGAAGGCGGCGCCAAGGCTTGCCACGGGCAGCGACAGGATCAGTCCCAGCAGCAGCAGCGGCGCCCCACTTTGACGCCGGAGCAGGCAAATGGCCAAGCCGGTCAGTGCGATCAGAACGCCCGCGCCGCCCGTCCATGCTCCCCACCCGGCTACATTATAGGCCTGTGGCCACTGCCATTCGCCTGCGCGGAAGCCCCAGACCGACCGCGCCAGAAGCGCAAGAGATACGAACCCCAGGAGGATGGACAGGAGGCCAAGGCGGCCGGCAACGGTGTCAGGCATGGGCAGCCTCCAAAGCTGTCGCGGGGTTGAGCCGCGGGTGGGTTTCCTCGCCCAGCCAGAACAGCACGGCACCCGAAGCGAACATCGCGATCGCCACGAACCAGAAGGCAGCTTCCGCAGCGCCCGCCATGCTTGCGGCCAGCCCAGGCCAGCGCGCCGATGGCGTAGCCGAGATCGCGCCAGAACCGGTAGATGCCAATCGCCGATCCGCGCCACGCGGGCGGGGTGATGTCCGCGACGGCCGCCGAAAGGTTCGGGTAGAGCAGCGCCATGCCGAAGCCTGCCACCCCCGCCGAGATCGACCACCACAGTGCACCTTCGCCCACCACCACCATTGCCACACCCGCGCCGCAGATCCACATGCCCAGCACATTGGGCCAGAACCGGCCGACATGGTCCGAGAGCCGTCCGGTGAACAGTTGCGATCCGCCCCAGACAAAGCCGTAAGCGCCGACGATCCAGCCCATCTCCGTCAGACTGGCGCCTTGCCCCACAAGGAACACCGGAAAGATCACCCAGACCAGAGCATCGACGAACTTCTCGACCAGACCCGGCTTGCGACAGCGCGAACAAGCCGCTTGTCGCGCCAGCTCATAAGGGCGAACACCTCGCGCCGTGCTGGGGTGTTCAGAGACACCCTGCGGATAGCGCGGCGGGAATTTCGGCGCGCTGACTTGTGGGCGGCGGTTTCGGCCTTGCGCCCATGGCAGCGTGTCCTTGACCCAGACCACGGTCAGAACCAGCGCCACACCGATCACGGTCAGACCGAACACCAGCAGCCCCAGCCGGGCGCCCAGCGCCTCGGCCACATAGGCGGTGAGCACGCCGGCCAGCGCCACGCCGACATAGCCGGAAAACTCGTTCAGCCCCATCGTCAGGCCGCGTTGGTCGGCCCGGGTGATGTCCAGCTTGGAGGTCTGCGTCATCGACCAGCACAGACCCTGATTGACGCCCAGCAGAACCGTCGCCGCGACGATCCAGCCCCAGTTCGGTGTGGACCAGATCATCACCGGAATGGGCAGGGCCACGACCCACCCCCAAGGCAGCACCCGCTGCCGCCCGATGCGTTCCGACAGCCGACCGGCCACGAAGTTCATCACCGCCTTGACCACGCCGAAGGCCACGACAAAGGCCGTCAGCAACAGGAACGAGCCGCGCGCCACCCCGAATTCGGTTTCCGCCAGCGCCGGGATCACGGTGCGCATCATGCCGATGGCAAAGCCGACCAGCAGAACCTGGATCAGCTGATGCGTGAACTGCGCGCGGTTCTCGCGGATGCCAAGGGGAAGGCGCAGTCATTCCCCGGTCCTTCACGGATCCGCTGTCCAAGGCCCCGCCACTGGCCGGGCCGCGCAGGGGCTGCACCAGCATGCGGTCCAGCCACAGATCGCGACGGGTGCGGAACTGCTCGATGCCGATGGTCATGCCGTCATGGCCGGCCTTGCGGGCTGGGCGCGGTAGGTGCCGAACAGCCGGTCCCACCACGGCAGGTTGAAGCCGAAATTGCTGTTGGTCTCGGCCGCGGATCGATCGAATGGTGGACCCGGTGCATGTCAGGCGTCACGACGACCCAGCGCAGCACCCGGTCGAGCCCGGCCGGCAGGCGGATGTTGGCGTGGTTGAACAGCGCGGTGGCGTTCAGCAGCACCTCGAAGAGCAGAACCGCCAGCGGCGGGCGCGCCAAGGGCCACGACCACCGCCAGCTTGATCGCCATCGACAGCACGATCTCGACCGGATGAAAGCGCAGGCCGGTGGTCACGTCGAACTCGAGATCGGCGTGGTGCATCCGGTGCAGCCGCCACAGCGCCGGGCACCGCGTGGAACAGCACATGCTGCAGATAGATCGCCAGATCGAGCAGCAGCATCGACAGCACGACAGGCCAGCCAGCGCGGCAGCGTCGAGCAGTTGAACAGCCCCCAGCCGCGCTCTTCGGCCATGAGCGCAAGGCCGACCGCGAGGATCGGAAAGGTCAGCCGCAGGATGACGGTATCGACCACGACCAGCGCGAGATTGTTGGTCCAGCGCAGCACGCGCGGAATGTCCCGCCGCCTGCGCGGTGCGGCGACTCTCCCATCCCGCCATCGCCGCCAGCACGCCCAGAAAGACGGCCAGGCGCAGCATCGGTTCGTTTGCGAGGATGGTTTCGGTCATGGGGCGCTCGAAGCTCGGCTCGGGCTTGTCGGGGAATGCGATGGAAACGCTATAATTCATTCATCGCTTGAATGATCTAACGTCGGGAGCCCTCCCCATGTCAATCAGCCCAAAGCCGCACTGCTCGAGGAATACGCGCTCATCGCGCGCGCCCTATCCAACCCGGCCCGGCTGACGCTCCTTGAACAGCTCGCGCAAGCAGAGCGTGGAGTGGAGGCGTTGGCGGACAAGACCGGCCTCACCATCGCCAACTGCCTCGCAGCATCTGCAGCAGCTGCGTCGCGCCGGCTGGTCACCAGCCGCCGCGACGGCAAGGCCGTGATCTACCGGCTGACCGACGCAAAGACGCTCGCGCTGATGGACCTGCTGCGCGTCGTCGCCGAACGGAACCTCGCGCAGGTCGGCAAATCCTGCGAGGCCTCTATGACGGCGAGGATGCCCGAACCGTCGGCCGCGACGACCTCGCGGCACGCCTCGAAGAGGGGTCCGTCACACTTTTCGATGTCCGGCCCGCCGATGAATTTGCGATCGGTCACATACCCGGTGCGCTGAATCGTACTGTCCGACCTTGACCACTTCGTGCCCCTCCCTCGACCTCAGAACGCGAAATCGTCGCCTATTGCCGAGGTCCCTACTGCGTCTACGCGCACCAGGCCGTCACCGCCCTGCGAAAGCGCGGTTTGAACGCGCGGCGGCTCGACGGCGGATTGCCGGAGTGGCGCGAAGAAGGCCGATCAGTTTGCGGTACCAGCGCACATTGATCGAGGAGCAAACTTCTGAGGCTCCAAAAGCCGGCCGAGGCAAAACTTTGGTTACGATACCTGCGGACGTTATCAGGAAATTCAAACTTTTCCTGTTTAGGCACCTGGAATCGACAGGACGAACTGCCATGAAGAGCGACAGTCGAAACATGCCGCTGGAAGTGCCGGCCCGCCTTTCCCCGGAAGCACTCGAACGCCGGCGTATGCCAAGAGGCAAGTGTCACCACACCGCCTGGGTGATCACACCGGATGAAGTCTTTTGCGAATGCGTCATTACAGACATGTCGAGGCTGGGTGCACGTATCAAGCTCGCGCCGACAGCTTCAATCCCGACCAGCTTTCTTCTCATGGCGCCAGAGTTTGTTCTTGAGGCAAAACTGATCTGGCGCAAGGGCGGCCAAGCCGGGGTGACCACCAAACCGTTTGTATAGCGCCGATCTCCTCCTTTGTTCGAAGCCAAAGGCTACCTCCGGTAGCTAATACTTTTATTCCAGCCTATCCCCGACAGCTTTCCAAAGCTCCAGCTGCGGCTTCAAATGTTTGGGGCGCTGCATGAAGCAGGGACGAAGCTCGTCGACCTGAGAGTTCGCTTTTTGAAGGCCCCCAGTCTAACGGTCTTCTGCGAGTTTAATTCGGATGCGTCTGTGAACGCCTTCAATTTCGAAGGAAACTGTCGCGGGCTTGTTGTTGCAACAGCGCGATTACCGCGAGAAGGCGGGAGGCATACCGGCTCCTACTTGGCGACGTGAACTGGAAATGCAGGTCCGTGCAGGCAGCCGTGATGGCGTCACCGTTAGTCTAGCCATCGCTGGCCAGGGAAGTCAGTGGCGACCGTCAAACGGTTCTGCTTATGCGAAAGACGGCTGTGGGCATGATGATAACTACCATCGACACCGACTTGGCCACGGACACAGCGGAATGATTTATGAATGCGTCCATAGTTGCGTTGAGGTCAGGTTATAGTCCCAAGTTTTGCTTCAGAAATCGGGAGGTTTGGAGTTCCATGAAGATCAAAAAACTCTTGCATTTCCGCATCAAGCTCGTGGTAGGGCAATATCTTGGTGAACCCGAGGCGCTCATAAAGGCGATGCGCCTCATACTGCAGCCGACCAGTCTCAAGGCGCATCGTTAAATACCCGGCGTTCCACGCTTCGTTGATGAGGCGGTTTCCGAGCGCCATGCCAATGCCATGACCATGAAACTGCGGGAGAACGAATAAGCGCTTCATTTCGCAAACGCCCGTGCCAAGGTCGCGAAAGCCGCCACAGCCCGCGACTTCTCCGTCGACCTTTGCGATCAAGAGACAGCCGGTCGGTTGCGCATATCGCCCTGGCAAAGTGGCAAGTTCGCTCTCGAAAATTGTTGGATCGAAGTAGCGATCTACCAGTTCGCGGAAATCGGTGTGCCGCTCGTAATGCCAATCTACAAACATTCGCATTAGCCGACTGACAGCGCTTAAATCGTCAGGCTCGGTAGCCGTTGTTATTGTTAGGAGTGGGTCCAAAGACTGTTCCATGGAGGACGCCCTGCTTGTTAGCTGACATGCATTCGCTAAGTTCAACCATATCGTATCGGGGAACTCATGCTTTCAATTCAGCACGGGTCACTGCTGCGAGCGAAGTGCGGTCCGGCCTGAATGGGTGTAGCGACCTCTCACGCAAGAGGTTGAGCGCCATCAACTCCGTTCTGCGCAAATGCCGCCGCATGTTCACCCAGAAGCAAATCTGGGCAATTCGCTTTTTCCGATCGCGAAAGACGCGTTCGGGACCATGCACTGTTCGATCTGGCAATCGACAGCAAGCTTTGCGGGTGTGACCTAATCAAGATCAGGACCGTGATATTGTCGCCGGAACTGAGATCGGCACCCGACGATCGTCGTTCAGCAGAAGACGGGCGACCCGTCCAGTTCGAGATCACGAGCGATGTAAGGGCCAGCCTTCTCACTTGGCTCGAACTCCGTAGGGGCAACAGTGGGCCTCGGGTGGCGAACTGTAGAGGCGGCCTTTCACATGGTCAAAGAGCTTTGGCGGCTGCTCGCCCCATTTCGGACCGGCGAACAGTCGGCTAGCTTACCAAGAGCGGATCAGGTTCGCGGAGACGTCCGAGGGGGTCGCAAGCGGCGTTTCGTTTGTAGTGATCCGAGTACGCGGTTCAGACGGGGGGGCAATAGTGGCTGAGAAATCTGAAATGGTGACATCTCCTCGACATGGCGGCGGCAGAGGCCGGCCCGCGCGCGGCGAGGAATCGGTACTGGTAACGCGGTTCGAGTACGCACTGAAGGAGATCGGCTATGGAAAGATAGGAGTTGGCGGGGGCCCGTCGAAGCCAAATGGGACGAGTTCGCGAACAAAGAACTGACGTCCGATTTCTTGAAGCACGTTCGAGAAAACAACATTGCCCCAACCATCCTTTGCAAGCCGCCCAGCAGGCAGATCCTGAATGGAAGCTCGCTTGACTGGGAAGCAACCGCACCGCCCACTGACATTCAGTCGCTTTTCGGTTCTGTGCGCCGCGTCCGAAACAATCTTGTGCATGCGGCAAGTCAGGCGGAGCGAAAACTCTGACCGAAACAACCTCTTGGTTGCTGAGGCCATCGCCGTTTTGATAGAAGCGCTCCGAGCGCACGCCGATCTGCGTTTCATGTTTGAGGGGAAGTGGTAAGTCCTTCTCTCCCGGCAT
>CAWJVP010000020.1:0-58900 GCA_963846345.1 uncultured Alphaproteobacteria bacterium | reverse complement strand
AAGGCCGTTTTTTTAATAAATACCGAAGTGTCAAGATTTTGGTTGGTCCACATTCTATTCCAACTGCCAAAAACACCATCAACCTGAGTTCTAAAGTAAAGCGAATTTGAAGAAGTCAATGCCGGACCAGCTATATCGATTGAGTAGTTGGTCGCGTTTGGGTTCTGTATTTTTAATCCGACTCCAGTGGTTGCAGATGGAGCATTAAGGGCTGTACCATGATACCGGTAAAATGTGCTGTAAGTCGGCAGAGAATCCATATTTATAACATTATGATTCATCGACCTGCTCCAGTTTTCTCCTCGTACCACATAAGGTATTGTGTCAGTAATGTTAAGTTTTAAATTGTGTGCTGCAGTGTTCGCCCCGTCTCCGGTAGTATCAATATTTATAGACGTTCTCCCGTTCAGCGTTCCGGCTTTTCCAGAGCTGTCAGACAGCGCAGCATTCGTAACCGTAGTAAAGCTGCTATCTCCAAACAAAACCCCATTTATCCAAACAGAATCACGACTGAGCTTTATACCATACGTTTCGCCATTGTAAATGCTGTTTATTCTCAACGGTGTTTCTGGACTATAAATATTTGAGTAATCACCCTGAGCGGAGAATTGAAGTGCAGTATCCCCACTCTCAAAAGCTCCTCCATCAATATCGAGTACAAGAGTGACATTACCATCAACCTTTGCATAGTTGCCTTCACCTGGAGCGAGTAGCACATCTCCATTAGTACCGGCATGTAGCTCAATGTTTCCGGCAGGTCCGGCACCATTAAGCCAGTCATTCCCGAACGCCCACATAAAAGCGCCATCGTCCACATCGGTTGCCCCGGCAGTCCCGTTTGAAATCAGCACAGCACCCGAGTCACCATTTTTATTTATTATCATCGGGATTGTGCTTGACGGCGACAACAGGTAGTGCGGGAAAGAAATATCATACGTTATACGGCTGTACACGACTTTAGACGGCTTTACAACTGAATCGGTCGAGTCTCGGAACAATAACCCTGTTGTATCGCTCATTGTTTTTATAGTCAACGAATCGCTATGTAAATTTCCCAACACGTCAAGGTATCCGGAACCAACCACTTTCGGGTTGATGATCATGTTTGTCCCATCGTGGTGTATCTTTCCATCCTGAGCGGCTCCGACTTCAAGCCCGTTGGCATCTGAGGCTATCTGTATTGCTCCTGCAAAATAGTTGATATATGTCGGCGCGTCCTGCCTTATTCCATAGCTAATTCCACCGACATCAAACACCCCTGCCGTATTTGTAAGCCACAGCTGAGTAAGGTCGTTGCCGACTGTTATCAGAC
This sequence comes from uncultured Alphaproteobacteria bacterium, assembly GCA_963846345.1. GTDB lineage: Bacteria > Pseudomonadota > Alphaproteobacteria > Rhizobiales > Rhizobiaceae > BOKV01. The sequence continues at coordinate 57,588 of CAWJVP010000020.1, read as the reverse complement.
CACCGGAAACGCGAGTAGCCCTAATCTGGAACATTGTGCATAAATCAACTATCGACATCGTAGACCCAGTAAATTCGCTGTACGCATCGAACCCTTCAAAGCGTCTCATTACATTACTATTAGATGTAAAGTATGATGAAAACCTGGCATTATAAAACTGATCAACACTATCCGATCCTGCTAAATACGTGTAGGTGAATATTCCGTATAAATCACCCAAACCAGATGGTATAAACGTCGTTCCGATTCTAGCCCCATACCCATTGGAGGTGGTTATTGTGTCTTCAACCCGTAGCGAGGTATATGTGTTTGGGGCAACATTGATTCCTATGTGTCCAGTACCGTTCATGTTAAATCCGGTATTGTTAGATAATAATGAAAACGGGTGTATTTTTAAATAATCGCCGTTGCTGTTATCTATCCCTACAGCGTATTCCTGCCCACCGGTGAGCTTAAATTTCTGCACTGCGTCGCCTGTACCGTCCTGCTCGATAGTTAAAGCCGGGGTGGTTTCGGCGTTGTTTTTGTACAGGTGCAGTGAGTCGCCAAGGTAGTTATGAGTATTACCAGATACCCTTACCGAGTCGTGAGCGTGTAATGTCGTCAAACCACCATCCGTCAAGTCAGTATGATTTGTTGCCGTCAAGTGGGTATAATTAGCACTGTTCAAGTTGTTCAAGTTCGTATGGTCCTTATATTTGCCAAGGGTGTCAGCGTGTTTGTCGAGACTGTCTGTTAACCCGGTAACCTGAGATTGAGCTATCGGTTGCCCGTCACGCATGAATACCGTAGTGTCTGAAATGTTTAGCTTGGTTGCTATGATCCCATTCTTGAGGGTGTCATAATATGATTTAGGTTGTCCGCCGAGCCTCGCAGCACCTCCTGCACTGTCGGCAACACCATGTCCGGCAATGTTTCCGAATTTTTTTGTTGTGTCAGAAATATATGCCGCCCGCACCGAATCCGGGGTATGCAGTGCCGTGTCTGCTGTCCCTGAAACCCGAGCCGAGTCAACGTGTCCAATGGTAACGCCAAGAGAATCCACCTTAACTATTCTCATTGTGTCGCCATCGGCACCAAGTCCAACCACATACGACGGGCTGTTCAACGTGTCTTTTTTGAGCAGCAAAACCTCCCCGAAGTGCCTGTCAACTGAAAATAGGCCACTGGCAAACATTAAAACGTATAATATTATCTTATTTGTCATCTTCAAAAACCCCTGCATGGCCACCAAACCTGTTTATTTTATTCAACCTGTCGTTCAACTGTTTCATGTGAACGGCTTGTATTTCTACCACTTCCCAAAGTTTTTGAATCATTGCACCGGTCGAAGGGATGTTCCCGGTACTCTCAACGCCCTCGAATGTCGGGAGCATACGACGTGATACTATGAATTCATTGTATTTGTCAATGTCGAGAAGCATGTCAGAGCGGCTGTTGAACTCTTCGGCCGGTACCGGTGTTTTTTTCTTCCAGTCTTCAATGTTAAAATTCGGGTTAAAAGCTTTGTCGAGAACGTATCCGGTGAGAAGTACGTTGTCGTCGTAGACTGCGGTTGCGTTTATTGTCCCCGCTCCTTTTCCTGCTCCGGTGGGGGCTCCTACAACAAATGATCCATCAGATCCGAAATACCCGCGTTCAGTACCTTGCAGGGTAACTGCATCAGCAGCGGTATAGAAACCCACTTTTGTAGCAGCGTTTTTCGTTGAGTCTCCGCCTCCAATGGTTATTACTGAATTTCCTACAGCGTTGTCATAACGCAATAGCGTGGTATTTTCTTCGTCGGTGTCATACGCCGGGGCACTTACTGATGCAACCTTTTCCGTATTGTCGGTTCTCGTTGCGGCTCCAACGTCTGCGCCAATTACCACCCCGCCAGATGTTCCGCTCTGCAGATTTATATCGTCGCGGATATCTGCCCCTGCAGTTGCATACAGTTCTTCCTGCAATGTAAATGATCCGGCGTGTATATTTATCGCTCCTGAAAAATCTCCACCGGCTCCAAGTGTCAGTTGTCCATTAACGGTCAAGGCATCACGAAATTCAACACCGTCCAGATACTTTGTTTTAAGGTCGGTATTTGCAGAAAAAACAGCGGTCATTACCGGGTGAGTGGTGCTGTCCTCGCCGAACCATTCTGGGTAAAGTTCGTTCATGTTAAGAACCGGTACACGAGCGGCAACACAGTTAAAGTGTTGCGTTTTATCGTTATTGTCAATTATTACTTCAAGGGCAGGGTTTATTGTTCCCCATCGCAATTGTGCGTCAGGTAGCAATTTCACCTTACTTACCAACGCCGGGTCGGTTGAAAAGTAAATATTACTGTCAACGATAATCGTACAGCCATTTGAGGCACACCAGTCGTCACATGCCGTAAGTTCGTCAATATCGTCAGTAGTACCGTCACATGTTGCACCGAATACCCTAACGTTCATTTCACGATTTGGAGGAAGCATTGCAAGCCATCGCCCGGTTGCAGGAAGGCTGTCGGGCTGAATAACTCCCCCGCCGTCGTCTAAAGCGGTAGAAGTTGCATCCCAATAATACCACCAGCCGCCGCCGTCATTTACAGACAATCTGCCGTTTGTCTGTACCATTGTGGTTTCCCCTGCTGCAAGTGCGCTCAGTTCGGTAGTGCTATCAACGTTTACGGTGCTGCTGAGAGAGTTTATTCCCTCAATGGTTTTAATCAGATTGTCGTCAACGTCGTACACGTAAAAATCATACGGCCCGGCCTGCAGAAACATCAGACACATTCCGGCAGCATCCAACACGACCGGGTTTGCGTTTGCGGTGGTCCCTGCAGCGTCAGAGTATGTCGCCTTGTCGTTACTGGTTCCTGCAGCCTTGGTTTCAATGTAACCAGCCGCAAGAGGAACCCCGTTACTATCACAAAACTGCTGATATAACCACGGCAATGAATAAACTGTCGGCATTATTGTCTCCTTCGTAAATATGACATTTGATACGGTTGGTTCTGCTGCTGGTTGCCCTGCAGTGATCCTACTGCACCGGCAATGTTCCCAATCGTGTTCATCGTGTTCATGGCACCGCCACCCCTGCTCTGTGCAGGCTGCTGGGCTGTCGGCCCGCTGAGTCCCTGCATGGTTCCAAGGCTCTGATGTTGAGGCTGTACCGTGTTATCCATCCCGGAATACCCTTGCTCCTGGGTTATTGGCTGCTGACCTACGCCCTGGTTGTTTGCGGCTCCGATGGCGGAGATTATTGCGAGAATTGCTGGTAATGCCATGTTATTTCCTTTTGTTTAACGGATTTATTTTCTTCCCAACCGATTCCGAAGCTTCTCGGATGGTACGGCCTGCCTTGATCAATCCCGACGCTCCCCTTGCATCACCGGCTATTTTCTTTGCCGCAAGTACGGCACCAGGGGCACCGGCAAGCATCGCGCCGCCCGGAGCACCTAAAGCCTTGGCTACCTGTGGCCCGCCGAAAATCAAGGCCAGATCGTTAATACCGAGAACATTTCTGTTTCCTGCAAGCTTCTGAGCTTGTTCCATTGCCTCTTTAACGGTTATCAGGTCGTGTACTGCTTTATTTGCCTTTATAACTTCAGGTATGCGGCTACCGAGTTCATCATTTAAACGTAAATACGATAACTCCCCAACTTTTGACGGAAGCGGATCAATCTCGATATTTTTTGAACCTTTTTTAAACAGGTTCATTCCGTTGTCAATGGCTCGCTTTATTTCCGGCAAGCTTGAAACAGGCTGCACTCCCGCAAGTCCTCTTTTTGCAAGGGACTCCTGAATGCTTAATGCCAGTTCTGCGGCCTTGTCCTCATTCAAGAAAATCGACTTTTCTTTTCCCGTTGCGATATCATCCGCAAGTTGCAGTATCGTATTGTCAACGTCAACGGTAGCGGTAGGGTTTTTCTTTGCAAAATTTGAAATGGCGTCTTCAGCGTTCGACATTTCAAAGTCAATTCTTTTCTGAGCTTTTGAGGCTATTCCCTTAAATCCGCCGGTTGTAGACTCTACCTTATATTTTGAAATATCGTCGGTTATTTTCTGTACACCCTTGAGCGGGTTTTTACCGGCAAGCTTTGCGATTGAATCCCGGATTTTCGCATCTCTGGCGATGATGCTTTTTCCGGTGTTTTCAATTGCACCGCCGATTTTTCCGGTAGTTTTTACCGCTGCACCGGGCGCACCAATGGCCCCGCGCACTCCTAACGCCTCTATGCCTGCTTCGGTCGCCGTAACGTTCGCCTGCGCAGCCGGAGATAGCTTGTTTTTAAAATCCTTGTACTTCCCGGCAATGTTTCCGATAAAATTGCCAATTCCTGTTTTTTCAGCTATCCCGGAGACGGCTTTCCCGGCACGGCCACCGGTTGCAGCGTTCGCCAGGTTCATCCCGACACTTGCCGGAACCGTGGCAGCATCCGCAACACTTCCAACCGCTCCAAGCCCAAGTCTTGCCGCACGTTCAGGAGTCCCGACAATGGCATCTTTAATAGTTCCTGGCTGTGCTCCTGCAGCATCCCCGAGGGCGGTCGGTGCATAAACTGCGTCAGAACGTTTCTGTAGCCGGTCGGCAAAATCAGAAATTGGCTGCTGTATGTTTTTCTGGAAAAATCCCGGCTGTTGCTCAGGTGTTTCACGTGAAACCGGTTTGGGCTGTTTCTGCTCGAACTCCCCTCGTGTATCGGCGAGCTGCAAGGCTTCGACAATCTCGTCGTCTTCAGCCCCGGACGCAATCAGGTCGTCAATAAACTTATTTCTGTCCACTTGCTGCTCTCCTTGCCCTGATTTCATCAAGGTACTTACTGGCTGCGGTCGGTTCCCTCGCAACCTCCACCGGTTTTTCCGGCCATTATTCGGTGTCCCGCTTTTCCGCCTCAGCCGCCATGGTCGCGGGCGAGGGCACTGAAATGGAGCGCGACTACGACTTCCATTCGGCTACCCACGGCTCCGATCTGATGGACAGCGCCGCGATCGGACGCAGTGCCGGTGAGCGCGCCGTGCGCCGCCGTAATCCGCGACAGGTGGCGAGCGCCGCAGTGCCGGTCATCTTCGACCGCCGCGTCGCGGGCAGCCTGCTCGGCGCGCTGTGCGGAGCAATCAACGGCGCTGCCGTCGCGCGCAAGACTTCCTTCCTGCGCGACCGCATGGGCCAACAGGTGGCGAATTCCGCCATCACCGTGATCGACGATCCGCTGCGCCGCCGCGGGCTTGGCTCGCGCCCGATCGATGGCGAGGGCATGCCGACAGCCCCGCTGCGCCTCCTCGACAAGGGCGTGCTGCAGCAATGGCTGCTCGACTGGGCTGCGGCGCGCGAACTTGGCCTTGAGAGCAACTCCCGCGCCTCGCGCGGCGGATCCGGCACATCGCCCACCACCACCAATTGCTACATCGAGGCAGGCTCCACCAGCCTTGCCGACCTGATTGGCTCGGTCAAGAACGGGCTCTATCTAACCGAAACCATCGGCCATGGCGTCAACATGGTCACCGGCGACTTCTCCAAGGGCGCATCCGGGTTCTGGATCGAAAACGGCGAAATCACCTGGCCGGTCGCCGAAATCACCATTGCCGGCAATCTCAAGGACATGTTCGCCGCCATGATGCCCGCCGACGATCTCGAATTCCGATATGGCACCAATTCGCCCACCTTGCTCGTGGAAGGCATGACGGTTGGCGGAAAATAGCCACGACACCCGCGCCGCGCCCGGCGATCTGGAACTGCTGCAAAATACCGCGATGGAAGCGGGCTGATCGCGATGCGCTACTATCTGGCCGAAAACACCGTCTGGATGAAACAAGGCAACTCCCCCGTCTCGCAGGCCGACATGGAGGTCGACACCTATCTTCGCGAAACCCTGCTGAGGCGCGCCCCGGCTTATGGCTGGCTTTCGGAGGAAACCGCCGACGATCCGGCGTGGCTGGATCGCGACTTGTCTTCGTCGTCGATCCGATCGACGGCACGCGCGGTTTTCTGGAAGGCAACCCGCACTGGTGCCTGTGCCTTTCCGTGATCGGGAGGGCCGCCCCGTTGCCGCAGTCGTGCACTGCCCGGCGCTCGGCCGCACCTTTTGCGCCGAGGCGGGGCAGGGGGCGACGCTCAACGGATTGGCGATCGCAATGCATGAAAGCAACGAAATCGTCCGCGTCACCGGTTCGCGGCGCCTGAACGAGGATTTGGCGCGGCTCTACCCGGGCAGGTTCACCATCCTGCCCTACGTGCCTTCGCTGGCATACCGCCTTGTCCTGGTGGCGACCGGCGAAATCGACGGCGCCTTCGCGCGCGGCGGCTCGCATGACTGGGATCTGGCTGCGGCAGAACTGATTTTGGAAGAGGCTGGCGGCACGATGACCACCGCGGCAGGGGAAAACCTCGTCTACAACGGGCATCACAGCCGAAACCCGGCGCTCATCGCGGCAGGACCTGGACGCCATGCCGCCCTCATGCTCCTTGCGAAATCGGGCGGCTTCCTGCATTAGGAGCGGCGTCGCGGGCAGGCAGCCGATCCACCGGCGCCGGCCGTTGTTACATCAATTTTCCGGAGACCGGTCAAATGGACGACCAGAAAGGCAAAGGGGCGCAGCAATTGCTGCATCTCGTGTTCGGGGGCGAACTGGAAGATCCGCAGACCGTGAGTTTTCGCGATCTCGACAGGCTCGACATCGTGGGAATTTTTCCCGACTATGCAACCGCGCACCGTGCCTGGAAGGCGAAGGCGCAGCAGACGGTGGACAATGCACACATGCGCTATTTCATCGTCCACATGCACCGTCTTCTTGATCCAGATGGCGACGGCAAGTTTGGCTGATCGCACCTGCCGGCATGACGAAATCCCTGCCCCGAAAGAAGCCAAGCGCCGATTCGCACGCCGCAATGGCTGCGCCGGCCCGGCCGGGTGCTTTCCGGCAGCCGCTGGTTCGCGCCCGTCGCGGCGTTCCTGGCGATCCAGTACCTTAAGCTGACACTCCACACCAACAAATGGGTGGTGGAACCGGCCGACGCGCTGGACAAGGTGACGCCGCATTTGCCGGTGATAGCCGCTGTCTGGCACGGCCAGCACATATTGCTGCCGGTCATCCCCGTCGGGATCAAGGGATCGGTCATGATTTCGCGCAGCCTCGACGGGGAAATCACCGCCCGCATCGCACATGCCTTCGGAGCCAGGGCAATCCGCGCTTCTGGCGGACGCGACCGCAGCCAGGCCTTGCAGAAGGGCGGCATTTCCGGCTTCCTCGAGATGCTCCGCGCGCTGGAGAGCGGCGAAAGCGTGATGCAGACGGCCGATATTCCAAAGGGCACGCCGCGGCGCGCCGGGCAGGGCATCATCGCGCTTGCAAAGCGCTCCGGAAGGCCCATCATCCCGCTCGCGGTTGCCTCGAGCCGGCGCAAGGTCGTCAAGGGTGCCTGGGATCGCACGACGTTCAACCTGCCGTTCGGTCGTTCGGCGATAGTCATGGGAGAACCGGTCATGATTGCCGCCGATGCGGACGACGCTCAACTGGAAGCGGGACGCCTCGCCTTGCAGGCGGAGATGGACCGCGCCACCGCGCGCGCCTATGAATTGACAGGAAATCCCGAAAAATGACCGGTCCGGCGCGTTTTCGCGGCGTGAACGGACGCTGGACCCGGCTGACATTGTCGACCTACCGGCTGGTGGGCAGGGCAATCTACCCCTTCATGGGCCCGTTCCTGCGCCTGCGCGCCAATCGCGGCAAGGAAGACCGGCTGCGGCGGTACGAGCGCTACGGCTATGCCAGCGCCGAGCGCCCTCAGGGGCCGCTGGTGTGGTTCCACGCCGCCAGCGTCGGCGAATCGATGGCGGTAATGCCCCTGATCGAGCGCATTGCCGGCCAGGGCATCCGCTCGATCATGACCACCGGCACGGTTACCTCTGCTGAACTGGTTCGCGACCGCCTGCCGCGAAACACCTTCCACCAATATGTGCCGCTGGACCTCGACCGCGCCGTGTGCCGGTTCCTCGACCACTGGAAGCCGGACCTCGCGGTCTTCACCGAATTGGAAATCTGGCCGGCAACCGTCCTGGAAATGGGCGCCAGGCGCATTCCGCAGGTACTGGTGAACGCCCGCATGTCCGACCGGTCGTTTGCCCGTTGGTCGCAGGCGCCGGCGCTGGCGCTGGCACTGTTCGAAAACATTTCGCACGTGATTGCCCAGTCCGAAACCGATGCCGAGCGTTTCCGCCAACTCGGTGCACGGCCCGTTACCGTTTCCGGCAATCTCAAGGTCGATACGCCCGGGCTTCCCTACGATGCCGGCGAACTGGCCGGTTTTCAGTCCGCCATACATGGCCGGCCGGTCTGGATCGCGGCGAGCACGCATGCCGGCGAGGAACAGATCGCCCTCAATGTGCACCGGATACTGGCCGAGCGGCTGCCCGACCTCTTGACCATCATCGTCCCGCGCCATCCCGAACGCGGCACGGAAGTGGCCGGTCTTGCCCGCCAGGGCGGCCTTGCCGCCTCGCGTCGCAGCCTGGGGCAGGGGATCTCGGACGCTACGCAGGTATATGTCGGCGACACGATCGGCGAGATGGGGCTTTATCTGAGGCTTGCGCAGGTAGCCTTCATGGGCCGCAGCCTGGTTGCAAAGGGCGGGCAAAATCCGCTGGAGCCGGCCATCGACGGGCGTCGCCATTCTTTCCGGCAAGGCAGTCCACAATTTCCGCGACAGCTACGCCAATCTGCTGGCCGCCGGCGCGGCGCGTCTGGTGCGAGACGAGGAAATGCTGGCGGCAAATGTCGAATATCTGCTTCTTAATCCGCAGGAACGCGCGAAAATGGTGGAAGCGGCCGGCCAGGTGCTTGCCGACATGCGAGGCGCGCTTGACCGCACGGTCGCGGTTCTGGATGCTTATGTGTTCCCGCTGACCGTAAAGCGCGACCTCGAAGGGCTGTAGGCAATGGCGTTGGAAGAAGCCCCGCCGTTCTGGTGGAAGGCGCCTGGACCCCTGGCCTGGCTGCTTTCGCCGCTTGCCGCGGTCTGGGGCTATGCCGCCGCCCGGCGAATGGCGTCAACGCCGCGCGCGACGGTCGACATTCCGGTCCTTTGCATCGGCAACCTGATCGTGGGTGGAGCCGGAAAGACCCCGACCGCGCTTGCAATTGCGAAAGCAGCGCGCCGCAAGGGGCCTCGCGCCCGGGTTCCTTTCCCGCGGGTATGGCGGGCGCATGACGACGCCCACCGTTGTCGATCCCGCACCGCCATCACGCCGCCGATACCGGCGACGAGCCGTTGCTGCTCGCCCGCGAGGCCATCACCGTCGTCAGCGCAAATCGCGGGGGCGGCGCAAGCCTGCTGGCAGCGAGCGGCTGCAACTTCGTGATCATGGATGACGGCTTCCAGAACCCCGGCCTTGCCAAGGACTTTTCGCTGGTGGTGGTCGATGCCAAGCGCGGCATCGGCAATGGCTGGACCATGCCGTCCGGTCCGCTGCGCGCCCCGCTTCGCGAACAACTGGCGCTGGCAAATGCGGTGCTGGTGATTGGCGATGCGCCTGGCGCGGACCGGATCATCCGGGAGACGGCGCGACGGGGCAAGCCGCTCTACATCGCCCGCACGGTGGTGAAGGACCGGACCAGATGGAAGGGCGTCCTGTGCATTGCCTTTGCCGGCATTGCCGATCCGGGCAAACTCTTTGACAGCCTCGTATCGGTCGGGGCCAGCCTGCTTTCGGCTCGCCCCTTCCCTGACCACCATGTCTATTCGGAGGACGAGGCACGCGACATCATCGACTACGCGGCGGCGACAAAGGCTACTCCGGTGACCACTGCCAAGGACATGGTCCGCCTGAAAGGCGGCCGCGGAGCCGTCGGCGAACTGGCCGCAAATCACCAGGGTGCTGGAAATCGAGATGGCTTTCGAGGACGCGCGCACGCCCGATCATGGTAATCGAGGCAACGCTGCGTAATTCCGAAACCCGCCGGCTGCGGAGCGTTGCGCGGGCGTAAGGCCTATCGCGTTGCGCCCGTTTCGCGTTCGAAGGAAATCTGCGCGTCGGCATAGGCCTCCTGGCGCGCAACACTCCAGTATTTCAACTCGTCGAGCGGTATTGCCCTGCCGGTAACGGCGCAGCGAACGAAACTGCCGGGCGAGATCACCTGGAAATCGCCGTCGAGATATCGCACCCGCGCTTCACCCGAACCGGGGCCTTCGAAATCGGTTCATCTGCTGCAGCCTGCCCGTAATTGTCGCGGTGTTTGATTATTGCCTTGCCGGCCCCGTGGTCAACGCCCGAAAAGCCGCTCGATGTCCTTCAGCTTCAATTCGATGAAGGTGGGCCTGCCGTGATTGCATACGCCCGAATTGGGCGTGTGTCTCGATCTGGCGCAAAAGCGCGTTCATCTCGTCCGGCTTCAGGATGCGGCCCGGAGCGGACCGAGCCATGGCAGGCCATGCGCGATGCGACGCGCCGCAAGCCGTGCCTGCAAGCCGTCGGCACCGTCCCATTCCGCCAGTCTCGTCCGCAAGATCTCGCATCAGCGCCTGCACGTCCACCTCGCCGAGCATTGCGGGTGTCTCGCGAACGGCGATCGCGCCGGCGCCGAAGCCCTCGAAGGCGAGCCCCAGCGTGCGGAAACCGGCTGCATGGTCCAACAGGCGGGCGACGTCCTCCTGCGGCAGTTCGACGATCTCCGGGATCAGCAGCAATCTGCGAGGCAACGCCGTTCTTCGAGCCCGGCCTTCAGCTGCCTCATAGACGATACGCTCATGCGCGGCATGCTGGTCGACGATGACGAGCCCGCTTTGCGTCTGCGCAATGATGTAGTTGCGTGTGGAACTGCGCCCGCGCCGCGCCCAGCGGGCGGCGTCCTCGGCAGCTCCTGCAATGCCGAGACATTGCCGGATAGCACGCACCCTCGAATGCCGCCTGCCGTTCCTCGCGAATCCGGGGCGCGCGGAAACCGGCGCGAAAGGAGACTGCCGCCAGTCATGCGCGGCTCGGGCCGCCGGGCAGCATGCCGGGCGAGAACGCGCCTGCCAAGCAGAACCGCGCTCGCGCGACACCCGTGCCGCTGGCGATCGATCGCCGCGATGCGCCGACGACGAGCCCGCGCACCAGCGCCGCATCGCGAAAGCGCACGTCTGCCTTTGCCGGATGCACGTTGACATCCACCGCATGCGGCTCGATCTCGATGAACAGCGCCGCCACCGGATGCCGGTCGCGCGCCAGCAAATCGGCATAGGCCGCCGCGCAACGCGCCGGCGAGCAACTTGTCGCGCACCGGTCTGCCATTCACGTAGAAATACTGCGCCAGCGCCTTGCCCCGGCTGAAGGCCGGCAACCCGGCAAGTCCGGTCAGCCGCACGCCTTCGCGCACCGCGTCGATAGCCAGCGCGCTTTCGACGAACTCCTCGCCCAGAACCTGCGCCAATCGCCCGCTCAGATCGGCCGCGGGAAGGTCGAGCGGCGTGCGATCCTGCCCGAAAGCGAAAACCGCACATTCGGAAAGGCGATGGCGATGCGCTTCACGACCTCGCTGATCGCGGCCGCTTCCGCCCTGTCGCTCTTCAGGAACTTGAGCCGCGCCGGCGTGGCGAAGAACAGATCTTCGACCTCCACCACCGTGCCTTGCGAAAGCGCGGCCGGACGCGGCGCGGTCATCTCGCCCGCCCAACAGTGACACCGACCATGCTCCGGCCTGCGGATCGGCTGCGTCGCGGCTTGTCACCGTCAGGCGCGACACCGCCGCCGATGGAGGGCAGCGCCTCGCCGCGAAAGCCGAGCGTGCGGATGTCGAGCAGGTCTTCCGCCAGCTTCGACGTGCAATGGCGTTCCACCGCCAGCGCCAGGTCGTCGCGGCTCATGCCGCCGCCATTGTCGGCGATACCGGATGAGGTTCTTGCCGCCATTGGCCGTCACGATGTCGATGCGGGTCGCGCCCGCGTCGATGGCGTTCTCGACCAGTTCCTTAACCACGCTCGCCGGCCGCTCGATCACCTCGCCGGCGGCGATGCGGTTGACGACATGTTCTGGCAGGCGAATGACGGCCACGGCGAATCCCGCAATGTTGCTGCGCGCATTGTCGCGATCGGAGCGCGCGGGTCAAATCCCGGTGCTGAAATCACGCTGAAAATCACACGGAACATCGCCCTATCGCAACATTTGCGCGGTTTTGCGGTCGCACGGACGTCAAGTTCTTGCTAGAACCCGCCCAAACGCGGCCAAACCTCCATTTGGCCCGCCTTTGCCCGCTAAAAATCGCAAGGAGACAGCACATGCTCGCCAAATCGGATGCTTTCAAGCGCGAACTGAACCTCATCGCCGGCGAGTGGGTGCCGGCCGACAGCGGCGCGACCCTCGACGTCATCAATCCGGCCACCGGCAAGTCGATCGGCACGGTGCCCAAATCCGGCAAGGCCGAGACCGCGCGCGCCATCGAGGCGGCGCAGGCTGCCTTCCTGTCCTTCCGCAAGACCAGCGCGCTCGACCGCTCCAAGATGCTGCGCCGTTTGGCGGATGCCATCATGGACAACCAGGAGGCGCTCGCCGTGCTGCTTTCGATGGAGCAGGGCAAGTCGCTGTTCGAAGCGCGCGGCGAAGTCGGCATGTCCGCCGCCTATGTGCAGTGGTTCGCGGAAGAGGCGCGGCGCACCTATGGCGATCTCGTGCCCTCGCCCTGGGCCGACCGCCGCATCATGGTAACGAAGGAGCCGGTCGGCGTCGTGGCCGCGATCACGCCTTGGAATTTCCCCTCGTCGATGCTGGCGCGCAAGATCGGCCCGGCCGTGGCCGCCGGCTGCACCGTCGTCGTCAAGCCGGCCTCGCAGACGCCCTATTCGGGCCTTGCCTGGGGCGTTTTGGCCGAGCAGGCCGGCATTCCCGCAGGCGTCGTCAACATCGTGACCGGATCGGCGAGCGAGATCGGCGGCGAAATCACGTCGAACCCGCTGGTGCGCAAGATCACCTTCACCGGCTCCACCGAGGTCGGCAAGCAGCTCATCCGCGAGTCGGCCGGCACCGTCAAGAAGGTCTCGATGGAACTGGGCGGCAACGCGCCGTTCCTGGTGTTCGACGACGCCGATCTTGAGCGTGCGGTCGCCGGCGCGATCGTCGCCAAGTTCCGCAATTCCGGCCAGACCTGCGTTTGCACCAACCGCTTCATCGTGCAGGCGGGCATCCATGACCGGTTCGTGGAGCGGCTTGCCGAGGAGACCGCCAAGCTGAAGGTCGGCAACGGCCTCGACGAAGGCGTGCAGCAGGGACCGCTGATCGACGATCGCGCCGTCAAGTCGGTCGAGGAGATGATCGCCGACGCCGTCGGCAAGGGCGGCAAGGTCGTGACCGGCGGCAAGCGCCACGCGCTCGGCGGCTCGTTCTTCGAGCCGACGGTGATTGCCGGCGCCAGCACGAAGATGCGCTTCACCCAGGAAGAAATCTTCGGCCCGGTCGCCCCGGTCTACAAGTTCGAGACCGAGGAAGAGGGCATCGCCATCGCCAACGACACGATCTACGGCCTGGCCTCCTATTTCTACACGCAGGATCTGGGCCGCGCCTTCCGGGTCATGGAAGGGCTGAAATACGGCCTGATCGGCGTCAACGAGGGCCTCATCACCACGGTGGAAGCGCCCTTCGGCGGCCTCAAGCAGTCGGGCCTTGGCAAGGAAGGCGGGCACCAGGGCATCGAGGACTACCTCGACGCCAAATATGTCTGCATCGGCGGCCTGGGCCTCTAGGCCCCCGCCGTTGCCGCCACGAGGATGCCGCTGACGATCAGCGCGCCGCCGATCATGACGCGTGACGATACCGGTTCGCCAAGTACGAAAAAGGCCATCACCGGCACGATGATGAAGCTCGCCGACATGAAAAGGTAGGCGGTCGACAATGGCACGTTGCGCAGCGCCAGCACCCAGCCGAGCGTCGAAGCGCCATAGGCGGCGAGTGCAAGCATGAGCAGCACCGCCGTGCCGTGGTCGGTAAGGAGCGCCTCGAAGCCGCGGCTGCCGAGGCGCGTTCCAACCGTCTTGAACATCAATTGCCCCATGGCCACGACCAGGACGCAGGCAATGATGATCAGGTAGTTCTGCACTGCGGTCACACCTTGATGTTCGCGGCGTAGATGAGGTTGATGTCCGGGAAGGGCAGGCGAAGCGGCCACCAGCTTTCCTTGACGTCCTTGTAGTAGAAATTGATGAAGGTCACGAGGTTGAAGATCGAGTTCACGTGCTCGCGGGCCATCCAGTAGTCATATTCGAGCCCTGCGTCGCGTGCCCGCTTCCTGACCCCGATGCTGCGCCCGAGCCGCCATGCCAGGCCCGGATCGCAGGGCAGCACGAGCGAAAGCGTGCCGCCGGGCTTCACCAGCCGTGTCCATTCGCGCAGCACGTCATGCGGATGCACGATGTGCTCGAGCACATGCGTCGCGATCACGCGGTCGAAGCTGGCATCGGCGAAGCTGAGCGTACGCGCGTCTTCCACCTGGTACTTGAAGCGGGCATCCTTGCCCAGCCGCGCCTTTGCCTGGTCCAGCATCCGGTCATTGCCGTCGGTGATCCAGTATTCGTCGAAGCCGTGGCGTACGCTGAGCGGATGCTGGCCCGAACCTGCACCGACCTCCAGCACCTTGCCGAAATGGTCCTTCGGCCCGAATGCCTGTTCCAGCACCACATGCGAATGCGCCAGCACCTTCGAGGAAAGGTTGCCGGAGTAATTGAGCTTTTCGTAGTTGGCCTCGAACTGGCGCAGGTAGGATTGGAAATCGGGTTCGGTCCGCATTGCCTGCATCGGTGGGTCTCTCCGGAATTTCAGGTAAGGTTGTAGAACATGCGCTTGATCTCGGCCCGCATGCGGCGGATCGAATTCGAGCACCACGCCTGCGGTGATCGCGAGCATGGAAACGATGGTGATGCCGGTGCAAAGAATGGCCGTGGGCAGCCTTTCCACGAGACCGGTGCGGCTGAACTCGATGAAGATCGGCAAGGCCAGCAGAAACGCAAGCAAGATGCCGGCAAGGCCGATGCCGCCGAAGAAATAGAGCGGCTTGTACTCCTTCAGGAGCACGATGATCGTCTTGAGGATGCGCGCGCCGTCGCGGATCGTCGAAAGCTTGCTGGTCGATCCCTCCGGCCGGTCCTTGTATGGCAGCGCCATTTCGTACACCGGCAGGCGTAGCTGCGAGGCGTGGACGGACAGTTCGGTTTCGATCTCGAAGCCGGCCGAAACCGCCGGGAAGCTTTTCACGAAGCGGCGCGAAAACACGCGGTAGCCTGAGAAGATGTCGGAAAATTCGCGCCCGAACAAGCCGGAATAGATGACGTTGAACAGCCGGTTGCCGAAAGCGTGGCCCTTGCGCTGGTGCTTCTCGCTGGCGCCGATGCGCGCGGCGACCACCATGTCCGCTTCCTCTGAGACAGAGTTTTTCCACCAGCGCGGGCGCGGCGGACGCGTCGTAGGTGTCGTCGCCGTCGACCATGATGTAGATGTCTGCGTCGATCTGGGAAAACATGCGCCGCACGACATTGCCCTTGCCGGGCCTGCTCTCGCGGCCGACCACGGCGCCGGCCTGCCGCGCGATCGCGGCGGTGTCGTCGGTCGAATTGTTGTCATAGACATGCACCGTGCAGCCAGGCAGGGCGGACGAAAGCTGTCGACCACGGAGCGGATGGTCACTGCCTCGTTCTTGCACGGAACGAGAACGGCGATGCTTTTGTCGCGGACCATCAACATGCGGAAAATCCCATGAGTCGCTATTGGGACTCCACACCTAAGCCTCACCTGTAAAATAAAAATTAAAGATTAAGTCCGAGTTTGCCCTGCACGAGGGGAAGATGCGCTCCCGCGTCTTCCGGCGTGCCCTTCGCGGTGGATATTCATGACTTCAGCTTCGCAACATGGCGGTGCCCCGATCGGCGGCGCGCCTGCGCAGACGCCTTGGCACAAGATCGTCCTGTGGACGGTGCTGTTCCAGCTAGCATGGTTCTGGCAGAAGATACCGCTGCTGCTGAACGAAGGCGCGATGCCCGACACGGACGATTTCCAGCGCCTCGCACAGGTTCGAAGCTGGATGAACGGGCAAGGCTGGTTCGACCTCGTCAACCACCGCATGGACCAGCCGCTGGGGGCGGACATGCACTGGTCGCGGCTGGTCGATCTTCCGATCGCGGCGCTGACGGCGTTCCTCGACCTGTTCGTCGATGCAACAACGGCCGAGCGCCTCACCGCCATCATCTGGCCGACCGCGCTGCTGGTGCTGACGGTTTTCGCCGTCCTGGCGGTTTGCCGCCGGCTCGACCCGCGCGCCAATCCCTTGCTCGCGCTCCTATTCACGGTGACCTGCATCACGGCAATGACGGAATTCATGCCGGGCCGGCTCGATCACCACGGGATCCAGATCCTGCTTTTCTGCCTCATGCTGCTAGGCCTTGTCTCGGGTACGGCACGCGGGGCGATGCTTGTCGGCGCGGCGATCGGCGCCAGCGTCAGCATCGGTCTCGATGCCGTGTTCATCATCGCCTTCCTGCTCGGGTGGGTGGTCCTTGAATGGGTGCTGGGCAATGACCGTGACGGTAGCCGGCTGAAAGGCATGGCGCTCGGCCTGGTTGCGGCCGCCGTGCCGCTTTATTTGCTCAATTTCCCGCCGTCGCAATGGTTCCTGGCACGCTGCGACGCCAATTCCATATTCTACCTTGCCGCGCTGCTCCTGGCGGCGGCTTCCTATGTCGTGCTGGCGCAGCTTCGCCTGACGGCGATGCTTCACCGGCTTGGCGCGGCGGCAGTGGCCGGAAGCGCGGCAATCGCCCTGCTCTTCGTGATGTTTCCGCAATGCGCCGCGGGACCATTCGCCGATCTTTCGGATGATCTTGTATCGCGCTGGCTCGTCAATGTCGGCGAGGCACGGGGGTTGTTCAGCCAACTTGAGGAAGTGCCGCAGCTCTGGCTCTGGGGCGTGGGTTACACCGCGCTCCTGCTTGTTGCGGGCGGCTGGCTCACCTGGACAAGCCGCAAGGAGCGCCCGCAAATGGTGGCGCTCTATGCGGTGCTGGCGATCAGCGTCCTGGCGAGCGTCTTCCAGTACCGGACAATGCGCATCGGCATTTTCGCCTCGATCCCGTTTTGCGTCATCCTGTCGGAAATGGCATTTGCCGCCATTCGCGAACGTTTGCGCACCGGCTTGCTGAGGGGTGCGTTGCAAGCGGGCGTCGTCGCCGGCCTTGCCTCTCCCGGTCTGGCTGGGGCTGGCGGTGCTCCTGTTTCCGCAACAGGATGCGGCCAGCTATGTCGCGCCGGCAAATGCCGTGGAGGCCGGCTCCGAAAGCACTTCCTGGCGCGAAAGCGAACCCGCGGTGTTCTGCAACCGGCAGTCCGAATTCGCGGCACTGGCCGCGCTTGAACCGGGCCTTGTCATGAACGACATCAATTCCGGCCCGTCGATCGTCGTCTTCACCCGGCATCTTGCCATCGGCGGGCCTTATCACCGCAACGGCAAGGCCATCCTCGACATGCTCGACTTCTTCGAGACCGATCTCGAAAATCCCGCCCGGATCGCCCGTGAAAGGGGCATTCGCTACGTCGCCTATTGCGAAAACATCGAACCCTTTGGTGCGGAATACGATTCCAGCGAGGCGCTGGCGGTGAAAATCGAAAGGGGCGAGGCGCCCGGCTGGCTGGAGCGCGTCAGCGCGCCGGGCGAGCGGCTGCATGTCTTCCGCGTGAAGAACCCCTGAAAGGCGCGCGCCGCATCAGGATAGTCTTTGCATCGGCGTGCCGGGCGTGGTAACGCCACTTGCCAATCCGTAACGCGCCCGCGCGCGCGGAAACCCGTTCCAGCAGCGACAGGATTGGCAATGTCCCGCATCGTCGAAACACCCACCGGCGATCTCGCCCTGACCTTTGACGACGTGCTGCTGCAGCCCGGCCATTCCGAAGTCATGCCCGGCGATGTCGACATATCGCACGCGCATCGCCCGCGACATCGACCTCAACCTTCCGATCATTTCGGCAGCCATGGACACGGTCACCGAATCGCGGCTCGCCATTGCCATGGCGCAGGCCGGCGGCATCGGCGTCATCCACCGCAACCTGACGCCCGATCGAACAGGCCGAAGAGGTCCGCCAGGTCAAGAAGTTCGAAAGCGGCATGGTGGTCAATCCGGTCACCATCGGTCCCGGACGCGACGCTGGCCGAAGCGCTTGACCTGATGAAGTCCCATTCGATTTCCGGCATTCCGGTGGTCGAGAAGGCGGCATGGCGGCCACGGGACCGGGCCGCCTCGTCGGCATCCTGACCAACCGCGACGTGCGCTTTGCCTCCGATCCGCAGCCAGAAGATCACTGAACTGATGACGCGCGACAGGCTCGTCACCGTCACGGAAAATCGGTCGAGCCAGGACGAAGCCAAGCGGCTGCTGCACCATCACCGCATCGAGAAACTGCTGGTGGTCGATGGCGACACCACTGCATCGGCCTCATCACCGTCAAGGACATCGAAAAGTCGCAGCTTCAACCCCAATGCCGCGAAGGATCCGCAGGGACGTCTGCGCGCGGCTGCCGCAACGCTCGGTCGGCGACGACGGCTTCGAGCGCGCCGAGCGGCTGATCGACGCCGGCGTCGACCTTCTGGTCATCGACACCGCCCACGGCCATTCGCAGCGCGTGCTCGATGCCGTGACGCCGCGATCAAGAAGCTGTCGAATTCGGTGCGCATCATTGCCGGCAACGTCGCCACGGCGGCGGGCACGCAGGCGCTGATCGATGCGGGTGCCGATGCCGTCAAGGTCGGCATCGGGCCGGGCTCGATCTGCACCACGCGCATCGTCGCCGGTGTCGGCGTGCCGCAACTCTCCGCCATCATCGCCTGCGCCGAGCAGGCGCGCAAATCGGGCATTCCGGTCATTGCCGATGGCGGCATCAAGTATTCCGGCGACCTTGCCAAGGCGATCGCCGCCGGCGCGTCGGCGGTGATGATCGGCTCGCTGCTTGCCGGAACCGATGAAAGCCCGGGCGAGGTCTATCTGCACCAGGGCCGCTCCTTCAAGGCCTATCGCGGCATGGGCTCGGTCGGCGCCATGGCGCGCGGCTCGGCCGACCGCTACTTCCAGGCCGAGGTGCGCGACACGCTGAAGCTGGTGCCGGAAGGCATCGAGGGGCAGGTCGCCTACAAGGGCCCGGTCGTCGCGCGTCCTGCACCAGCTTGCCGGCGGCCTGAAGGCGGCCATGGGCTATGTCGGCGGCGCGACCCTTGCCGAGTTCCGCGAGCGCGCCACCTTCGTGCGCATTACCAATCGCCGGGCTTGCGCGAAAGCCACGCGCACGACGTGACCATCACCCGCGAAAGCCCGAACTACCACCGCAACGCCTGAGGTATCCATGAACCAGAACCTGCTGCTTTTGCCGATGGCGATCCACGCCCTCGTGACGATATTCCTGTACCTGCCGATGAGCAGGGCCCGCGTGAAATCCGTGGTCGAGGGCAAGGTGAAGGCCTCGGTCTACAAATATCTCCGCGAGGAGCCCGAAGAGAGCCTGAAATTCTCCAACGCCATCCGAAACCAGAACGAAAGCGGCATCCTCTACTACGCCGCCTGCCTTGTTGCCGTAGCCAGCGGCGCGGTTTCCCCGCTGACGATCGGACTTGCCTGGGCTTTCGCTGTCGCAAAGATCATCCACGTTACCATCCAGACCACCACGAACCAGCTTCGCTACCGCCGTCCGATGTTCACGGTAGCTTTGACGATCCTGTCGCTGTTTTGGGTCGTGCTCGTCCTGCACCTGGCCGGCGCGGTCTGAGCGATGCGTCTCGGCGGCAGGGCACAGGCGGCTATCGAAGTTCTGCGCGATATAGAGGCGCGCCGCCGTCCCGCATCCGATGCGCTGCGCGACTGGGGGCTTGCCCATCGCTTCGCCGGTGGCGGCGACCGCTCGGCCATCGGCAACATCGTCTATGACGCGTTGCGCAAGAAGGCTTCCCAAGCCTGGCAAATGGACAGCGAAACAGCCGAAAGCGCGGTATTCGCCACGCTGGTCTCCCAATGGGGCTACGCCCCGGAAGAACTGGCCGCCCAGTTCGATGGCGACCGTTTTGCGCCCGAGCCGCCTGCGGCGGAAGCCCTGTCCGCCTTTGAGGCGCGCGACATTGCCGAAGCGCCCGATCATGTGCGCGCCGATATCCCGCAATGGCTGGCGCCACAGTTCCAGCGCGCCTTTGGCGACAACTGGATTGCCGAAGCCGCTGCGCTCTCGTCCCGTCCGCCGCTCGACCTTCGCGCCAACCGCCTGAAGGCGGACCGCGACAAGGTGATCCGGCAGCTTGACCGCACCAGCGCGGCGCCCGGACCGCTTGGCCCCGATGCGATCCGCATTGCCGCCGGAAGCCGTGATGCAAGGCTGCCGAACGTGCAGGCCGAGCCGGCCTACCAGAAAGGCTGGTTCGAGATCCAGGATGCGGGAAGCCAGGCAGCGGCGCTTCTGGCCGGCGTAGAGCCGGGCCAGCAGGTGCTGGACTACTGCGCCGGCGCGGGCGGCAAGACATTGGCCCTGGCAGCGCAGATGGAGAACAAGGGGCAGGTCCACGCCCATGATGCAGACCGCAACCGCCTTGCCCCGATTTTCGACCGGCTGAAGCGCGCCGGGACCCGCAACGTGCAGGTCCATGCCCGCGTTGGCGAGCTTGCGCCGCTGGCGGGCGCAATGGATTGCGTGCTGGTCGATGCGCCATGCACGGGAACGGGCACCTGGCGGCGCCGGCCGGACGCAAAGTGGCGGCTCGACGAGCGCAATCTGGCGATGCGGATATCCGAACAGGATGCCGTGCTCGATGAAGCGGCCGCCTTCGTCAAGCCGGGCGGACGCCTCGTCTACATCACCTGCTCGCTGCTGCCGCAGGAGAATGAGGAGCGTGTCGCGGCGTTCCTTGCCAGCCATGGAAATTTTGCGCCTGCCGAACTCGCCGTTGGCAGGCTGTGCCATTCGGCACATGCACCGGCGGCGGGTGCAACTAAGGTGACGCTGACCCCGCTTTCCACGGAAACGGACGGTTTTTTCATCGCAGCCATGACGCGCCTTGCAGCCTGACAGACAAGGACCTGTCCATGCAGGATTTCATCACGGAGTTCCTGAATCCGGCCAACATCGCAGGCCACATTTCCTACATGTTGCTGATCGGCTCGATGCTGATGCGCAACATGCTCTATCTGCGCCTCATGGCAATTGCGGCGGGCACGTTTTCGGGAGCTTACTACTTTTCACTGCAGGACAGCGTCAGCCTATTCTGGGAAGTGCTGTTCACCCTCGTCAACGCAACGCAGCTTGTGATCCTGTTCGTCGAAAACCGGCGCGGCCGGTTTACGGCCGAGGAACAAGATTTCATAACTGCCGTTCTGCCAACCGTTGAGCGGGCGCAGACCCGCCGGCTGCTCAAGCTTGGGGCATGGACCGAGGTTTCCGACAGCATGGTTCTGATACACGAAGAGACGACGCCGGCATCGCTTTTCTACGTCGTCAACGGCACGGCGAGGGTCGACAGGGCCGGGCGGACGCTCGGCATGGTCGGACCCGGCGATTTTCTTGGCGAGATGAGCTACCTGACGGGCCAGCAGGCCAGCGCAACGGTGACAACGGTAACGCCGATGCGATACCTCGCCTTCGACCGTGTGGCCCTTCGCGCATTCCTGGAAAAGAACACCGACGTGCGCCACGCGCTTGAATTGGGGTTCAACCGCAACCTGGTGGACAAGCTGGTGAAGACGAACACCGAGGTGCAGGCGAAGGAAGCGGACGCGCGAACGAAGCCGGCCCGCCGTACCCGAAAGGCCAAATCGGCATGATGCGCCTGCTGCCCTACGCGATTTTCATCGCGATCATGTTTGCCGTCGGCTTCACGGCTTCCGCCTGGTCCGTGCCGGGTGAATGGTATGCGGCGCTGGAAAAGCCGTGGTTCAATCCGCCGAACTGGGTCTTTGGCCCGGTTTGGACGCTCCTCTACATTCTCATCGGGATTGCCGGTGCGATCGGCTGGAACTCGGCTGCACGCGGCCCGCTGACCGCCTTGTGGGGACTGCAATTGCTGCTCAACGGCGCGTGGAGCCTCTCCTTCTTCGCGATGCAACAGCCGGTGCTGGCGCTTGCAGTGGTGCTGGCTCTGCTTGCCGCGATCATCGCTTTTACGGTACTGGCCTGGCGTCCCGCACGCATGGCCGCGCTGCTGTTCCTGCCCTATGGCGCGTGGGTGTCCTTCGCCAGCGTGCTCAACGCCGCCATCGTGTACCTGAACTGAAGGCCGGAGCCACCAGAACCTTGGAACTCGTCCATTCGAACGGCCGCCGCATCCTCTTCGTCATGGCGGCGCAAGCCGAATACGGCCCGCATCTGCGCAAGCTTTTCGTGCCGCTGATGACCGGCGTCGGTCCTGTCGAGGCGGCGGTTTCGCTGACCGGCGCTTTGTCCCGGCTTGAGGCGGAGGGACGATTGCCGGACCTCGTCCTCAGCCTTGGCTCGGCCGGGTCCAACACCTTGCAGCAGGGCGAACTCTACCAGGCGAGTTCGGTTTCCTATCGCGACATGGACGCCTCGCCGCTAGGTTTTCCCAAAGGCCACACGCCGTTTCTGGACTTGCCGCCGGAACTGCCGCTGGTGCTTCCTTTTGCCGGTATCGAGGCCAAGCGGCTGTCCACCGGCGCGAACATCGTTTCCGGCGCCGCTTATGGCGGCATCGATGCGGACATGGTCGATATGGAAAGCTACGCGCTCGCCCGCGCGGCGATGCAGTTTGGAGCGCCATTGGCGGTTCTTCGCGGTATCTCCGACGGGGCAGAGGAATTATCCCATATCGGCGGCTGGACGCAGTACCTGCACATCATCGACGAAAGGCTCGCCGGCGCCGTCGGCCGCCTGGTCTCGCAGGGATGGTAGATGTCCACCGCGAACATGCCCCTGCCAATTGAAAGATTGCGGCGCCGGGATTAGCTTTCGGCACCACACGACGGACAGGCTTGGGGAAGCGCCATGGGAAAGATCACGCTTGACCTTGACGCACTGGTGGCGGAAGGCCGGTTGACGGCACAAGAGGCCGAGCGCCTCACGGCGATGGCGGTGACCGGTCGCGGATTGTCGACGGTCGTGCAAGTTCTCTACATCCTCGGCGCGCTCGGGCTTGCGGGCGGCGTGATGATCCTCAAGCCCGATCCGGTCACGGGCATGGCGCTGGCGGCGCTGGCAATCGGCTTTGCGATCTTCGCGCAGGCGACAAGGCGCGAAGACCTGGGCATGCTCGGCACAGCCATGGGCATTTGCGGCACCGTCGGCCTGTGCGGATCGATCGGCATGCAGTTCGGCGAAACCTTGCCGGCCCTCACGATCAACGCCATCATCGCGGCAATCACGCTTGCGGCCACCATCGTGTTGCGCTCGCGCTTCCTTGCCGCGCTGGTGCCGCTCTCGATTGCCTCGCTGCTTGGCTCTTCGACCGGATACTGGCACGCATCCTACGGGCTGATGGTGCGCGAGCCGGTGCTGACCGTCATCGTGTTCGCCATTCTTTCAGGCGTGTTTTTCCTCTCCGCTTACCGGCTTCAAGGCATCTGGTCCCAAATGGTGACGGTGGCCGGCCGCGTATCGTGGCTGGTGATGAATTTCGGTTTCTGGGTCGGCTCGCTTTGGGGCGACCAGGTGGGCGATCACTTCACGCGGCCTGCGCCTGACGCACCGATGGAGAATTTTGAGGCGCCCTGGCTGTTCATCCCCGAAGGAGCATTCATCCTTGCATGGGCGGCGGTTTCCATCGCCACCATCGTTTTCATGCACCGCAACCGTTTCGCGGTGAATGCCTCGATCACGTTTCTCGCGATCAACGTCTACACGCAGTTCTACGAATGGTTCGGCGGCAGCGGCTTCGTGATGCTGACCGGCGGGGTAACGCTGCTGGCTTTCGCCTTCGGGCTCTATCATTTCGACCGCTACATGGTCGAGCGCAACAAGGCGGCTGCGGCTTGAGGACTGGGGATTTGCGGGAAGCGGCGTTGCGCAGAGGGGCGAACTCCCCTAAATGCCCGTCATGACGGCCATCCCCCATCCCGACAGCATCCTGATCATCGATTTCGGCAGCCAGGTCACGCAGCTGATTGCGCGGCGCGTGCGCGAGACCGGCGTCTATTGCGAGATCGTGCCCTTCCAGAAAGCGCAGGAAGGCTTCGAGCGGCTGAAGCCGAAGGCGGTGATCTTCTCCGGCGGTCCGGCCTCGGTACCGGAAGAAGGCAGCCCGCGCGCGCCGCAGGCGGTGATCGATTCGGGCCTGCCGATCCTGGCCATCTGCTATGGCCAGCAGACGCTGTGCCATCAGCTTGGCGGCAAGGTCGAGGGCGGCCATCACCGCGAATTCGGCCGCGCCGACGTCGAGATCCTGAAGAAGAGCCCGCTGTTCGAGGGCTTCTGGGAACCTGGCCGGCAGATACCCGGTGTGGATGAGCCATGGCGACCGCGTGACCGTGCTGCCGGAAGGCTTCGAGGTCATCGCGACCTCGCCCAACGCGCCCTTCGCCATCGCGGCGGACGAGAAGCGGCGCTACTACACGACGATGTTCCATCCCGAGGTGGTGCATACGCCGGACGGCGCGCAAGCTGCTCGCCAATTTCGTGCACAACATCGCCGGCATCAAGGGCGACTGGTCGATGGCCGCCTATCGCGACAAGGCGGTCGAGGACATCCGCAAGCAGGTCGGCAAGGGCCGCGTCATCTGCGGCCTTTCCGGCGGCGTCGATTCGTCGGTTGCCGCGCATCCTCATCCACGAAGCCATCGGCGACCAGCTCACCTGCATCCTCGTCGACCACGGCCTGATGCGCAAGAACGAGGCGGCGCGAGGTCGTCGCCATGTTCCGCGAGCACTACAACATCCCGCTGGTGCACGTGGACGCAGCGGACATGTTCATCGATGCGCTGGAGGGCGAGAGCGACCCGGAGGCGAAGCGCAAGACCATCGGCCGGCTGTTCATCGAGGTGTTCGAGGCCGAGGCCAAGAAGCTCGGCGGGCGCCGAGTTCCTGGCGCAGGGCACGCTCTATCCCGACGTCATCGAAAGCGTGTCCTTCACCGGCGGCCCGTCGGTGACGATCAAGAGCCACCACAATGTCGGCGGCCTGCCCGAGCGCATGAACATGAAGCTGGTCGAGCCGCTGCGCGAACTGTTCAAGGACGAGGTGCGCGCGCTTGGCCGCGAACTCGGCCTGCCGGAGCATTTCATCGGCCGCCACCCGTTCCCCGGGCCGGGCCTTGCCATCCGCTGCCCCGGCGGCGTGACGCGCGACAAGCTCGAAATCCTGCAGGAGGCCGACGCCATCTATCTCGACGAAATCCGCAAGGCCGGCCTCTACGACAAGATCTGGCAGGCCTTCGCCGTGCTGCTGCCGGTGCAGACCGTCGGCGTGATGGGCGACGGGCGCACCTACGAATTCGTGCTGGCGCTGCGGGCCGTGACCTCGGTCGACGGCATGACCGCCGACTTCTACCCCTTCGAGATGGAGTTCCTCGGCCGCGCCGCCACGCGCATCATCAACGAAGTCCGCGGCATCAACCGCGTGGTGTATGACGTGACGAGCAAGCCGCCGGGGACGATTGAGTGGGAGTGAGGAGTCCTGTCTTGAAGCCTTGCTCAGCATGAACCTCATCTTTCTACTCGGCGACCAGCTATCGCCTTCCATCTCCGCGCTTGAGGGCTGCGACCGCGCGCATGACATCGTGCTGATGGCCGAGGTCGCGGACGAGGCGTCCTACGTTCGCCACCACAAGAAGAAGCTGGCCTTCATCTTCGCCGCGATGCGCGCCTTCGCCGATGAACTGCGCGGCCTTGGCTGGAAGGTCGACTATGTCCGGCTCGACGATCCGGCAAACACCGGCTCGCTGACCGGTGAACTGGCGCGGGCCATTGCGCGCCACATAGCGCATGGCGTGATCGCCACCGAAGCAGCGGAATGGCGCGTGCTCGAGATGCAAGAGGGTTGGCGCGAAAGCCTCGGCGTCGATGTCGAGCTTCGCCTCGATGGCCGGTTCGTCTGCTCGCGCGATGAATTCGCTGCCTGGGCGCAGGGGCGCAAGCAGCTTCGCATGGAGTATTTCTACCGCGAAATGCGCCGCAAGACCGGCCTGCTGATGGATGGCGACGAGCCCGCCGGCGGGCAATGGAACTTCGACCACGACAACCGCAAGGCGGCAAAGGCCGACCTGTTCATGCCGCCGCCGGTTCGCGTTGCGCCCGGCGAAACCACGCGTGCGGTACTGGCGCTGGTGGCGCAGCGTTTCCCCGATAATTTCGGCGATCTCGAACCTTTCTGGTTCCCGGTCACCCGAGCGGATGCGCAAAAGGCCGTGCAGCGATTTCCTGAAGGAAGCGCTGCCGCGTTTCGGCGACTTCCAGGACGCCATGCTGCGCGGCGAGAAATTCCTCTATCACGCCTTGCTGTCGCCGCTGATCAATGTCGGCCTTGTCGATCCGTTGGAGCTTTGCCGGCAGGCGGAAGCGCAGTACCGCGCCGGTCGCGCGCCGCTCAACGCCGTGGAGGGTTTCATCCGGCAGGTCATCGGCTGGCGCGAATATGTGCGCGGCATCTACTGGCTCGGCATGCCCGGCTACACGACGCGCAACGAACTCGGCGCGACGCGTCCGCTGCCCTGGATGTACTGGTCCGGCGAGACCGGCATGGCCTGCATGGGCGCCGCGATCGGCCAGACGAAGGAAGAGGCCTACGCCCACCATATCCAGCGGCTGATGGTGACCGGTAACTTCGCGCTGCTCGCCGGGGTCGATCCGCACCAGACGCATGAATGGTACCTTGCGGTCTACATGGATGCGTTCGAATGGGTGGAGGCGCCGAACACGATCGGCATGAGCCAGTTTGCCGATGGCGGATGGCTCGCCTCCAAGCCCTATGCCGCGTCGGGCGCTTACATCGACCGGATGAGCGATTATTGCAGCGGCTGCCGCTACAAGGTGAAGGCGCGAACGGGGCCGGATGCCTGCCCGTTCAATGCGCTCTACTGGGATTTCCTCAACCGCCACAGGAAGCGGTTCGAGCGCAATCCCCGCATGGCGCAGATGTACCGGACCTACGACAGGTTCGCCGAAAGCGAGCGCTCGGCAATTGCAAGGCAGGCGGCGCGGTTTCTCGCCCATGTCGATGCGAATGGCACGGATCTGGAGTGGGAAGGCTGAAGCATCAACCCGCGGAAATGCCGGCGCGCAATGTGTGCAGGGCTTGCGCGAGAAGCACCGCGGCTGCGACGCCGTCGATCACCGGCAAGCCGTGCCGTTCTTCCATTTCATGGGCAAGGTCGGCCATCCCGGCACAACCGAGCACGATGGATTGCGGAGCGTCCTCGTCGATCGCTCGGGCGATCTCGGCGCTGATTGCCGCGTTGGATGCATCCGGCGCGGCGTCGATCTCCAACACCGCGACGCCCGAGGCGCGCACCCTGGCGCATTGCCGCCCGAATCCGTAGGCTTCGATGTTTTCGGCGATGACCGGAACCGATACCGGCAGCGTGGTGACGACGGAAAACCGCGACCCGAGCAGGGTGGCCGCATGAAAGGCAGCTTCGCCGATCCCGATCACCGGGACTGGCGAGCGCGCCTTGAGTTCTGCAAGGCCGGTGTCGTCGAAACAGGCGATGATGCAGGCATCATGCGCGCGCTTGCCGACGATCTCGCGTTCGAAGATTTCAAAGAGGCCCGGCAAGGCGGCTTCGCCATCCTCCGGTCCCTGGATAGCCGCCGGCCCGTGCTCGGGATTGACCGCCATGACTTCCACGCCCTTCGCGGCGACCGCGCGGGCCGCGTCGAGGACGCTCAGCGTCATCGCCGCTGTCGTGTTCGGGTTGATGATGAGGATGCGCATGGGGTTCACGGCTGTACGCCTGTTTCGCCATCCGATGTCCGCTCGCGCAGCACCCAGGCGCCGATGATGAACAGGGCGATGATGCAGAAGGAGAACAGCGTGGTGAGCGTTCCCAGCGCATAGAGCACCGGCGTCGTGACATTGGTGGTCATGCCGTAGATTTCGAGCGGCAGCGTGTTGTAGGAGCCCGCCGTCAGCAGCGTTCGGGCGAACTCGTCATAGGAAAGCGTGAAGCCGAACAGCGCCACGCCGAACACGCTGGGGCCGATGATCGGCAGCACCACGAGGCGGAAGGTCTGCCACGGCGTTGCCCCCAGGTCGCGCGCCGCTTCTTCATAGGACGGGTTGAAGCGGTTGAAGACGGCGAACATGATGAGCAGGCCGAAGGGCAGCGTCCAGGTCAGTTGCGAGCCGAGACCCGAACTTGCCCAGTGGATGCGAAGGCCGAGGATCTGGAAGATCAGGCCGACCCCCAGCGAAATGAGGATCGAGGGCACGATCAGGCTGGCGATCACCAGGTAGAAGGCGGCATTGGCGCCGCGAAAGCTGCGGCGGAAGGCAAGCCCGCCCATCACCGACATCACCACCGTCAATGCCATCACGATCAGGCCCAGCGTGATCGAGCGCCTGAACGCGCCCCAGAAATCGCCGACGGCCTGCTGCTCGAAGAGGTTCGCGAACCAGTGCAGCGACACGCCGTTCATTGGAAAGGTCAGCCCGCCGCTGGGACCCTGGAACGACAGGATGCCGATGGTGATGACCGGCCCGTAGAGGAACAACACGAAGAGCGCGAAGAAGGCTGCGAGCGGGTAGAAGGATCGGCTGCGGCGCGGCATGGCTCAAAGCTCCTTGCGGATGTCGACGAAGCGCAGCATCACCGCGATGACGAGGAGCACGCTTGCCAGCAGCACCACGGCGCTGGCCGCCGCCGCCGGATATTGCAGCAGCGCGATCTCGTTGGAGATGACCCGCCCGACCGAGGCGCTTTGACCTCCCGACATGAACCGCACGGTAATGAAGTCGCCCATCACGAGGGTGACGATGAAGATCGAGCCGATCATCAGGCCCGGCTTCGACAGCGGAATGATGATGTGGCGAAGCGTCTGCCATCCGCCTGCGCCGGCGTCGCGCGCCGCCTCGATCAATGACCGGTCGATGCGCATCATGGTGTTGAAGACGGGAACGACCATGAAAAGCGCGTAGAGGTGGACAAAGGCCAGCACGACGGCGAAGTCGGAAAAGAGCAGCCATTCGAGCGGCGCATCGATCAGGCCCATGTTCATCAGCGCGCTGTTGGCCAGGCCGTTGCGCCCAAGGAACGGAATCCACGAAATCATGCGGATGATGTTCGAGGTCCAGAACGGAATGGTGCAGACGAGGAAAAGCACGGTCTGCGCGGTGGTGGAATGCACGTGGAACGCCAGGAAATAGGCGACGGTGAAGCCGATCAGCGTGCAGAAGAACCAGGAAAGCAGGACGTATTTCAGCGTGGTCAGGTAGACGTCCAGCGTGACCTTCGAGGTCAGCAGATACTCGTAATTGTCGAAGATGAATGCCGGGAAGAAGGTGAACTCGTTCGAGCCCCAGAAGCTGACCATGACGATGGTCGCGATCGGCAGCACGAGAAAGAATGCAAGCACGGCCAGCAGCGGCGCGATCAACAGCCAGGCCGCGCGCTCCGCAGCGCCGGCTGCCGCAAGCGCCCGCCGCCTGCCGGTGTCCGGGGCCTTCGCCCCGGACGTTTCTTCGGCAATCACGTTCATGCGGCGATGAACTCGTTCCACTTGCGGACCATGTGCTGGTTCTCGTCCATGACGGCGTTCCAGCAGGCGACACGGCCCATGCGGTCCTCGAAGGCGCCGCCATCGCGCACCGCGCCGGCCTTTTCCATGACCTGGCCCTGCGGGTTGGAAATGTCGCCCTGCGCAGGCTTGCCCTCGAACCAGAAGCCCCATTCGTCGGGCGTCATGAATTCCTTCGAGGTTTCCGGAACGGCCGAGTAATAGCCCTGGCGCATCAGGAAGCCGCCGACCCAGCCGGAGAGATACCAATTGATGTACTCATAGGCTGCGTCGAGCTGCAGGCCGGTCAGGTTCTTGGAAAGGCCGATGCCGCCGCCCCACGAGCGGTAGCCTTCCTTCAGCGGCTGGTAGACGCAGGGAATGCCCTTGGAGCGGACCGCGGTGATCGCCGGCGACCACATCGACTGGATCACGACTTCGCCCGAGGCCATCAGGTTGACCGACTCTCGTCGAAGCTCTTCCAGAAGGCGCGGAACTGGCCGGCCTTCTTGGCCTCGGTGAAGATCGCCATCGTCTTGTCGATCTCCTCCTTGGTCATGTTGCCCTTGTCGCCATACTTGATCTCGCCCATGGCTTCGCAAACCATGGCCGCGTCCATGATGCCGATCGAGGAAATGTCGAGGATCGACGCCTTGCCCTTGAATTCCGGGTTCAGGAGCTCCGCCCAGGTGTCGATCGGACGGCCGATGAGGTCGGGACGGATGCCCAGCGTGTCGGCGTTGTAGATTGTCGGGATCAGCGTCATCCAGCCCGATCTCTTCCTGCGCGAAGGTCGTGCTGCCCGGCGCTTTCGACGAAGCCGACCGTGTGCGGGGCGGTGCCCTGGGCGATCACGCTGTCCGGCGTCAATTTGCCATTGCGGAAGATGCCGACGATCTTGTCGTAGTTCTTGATTTTCGAGACATCCATCGCCTGCAGGTTTCCGGAGGGCCAGACCTTCTTGCAGATCCAGTATTCGATGTCGGCAATGTCGAAGGAATCTCGGGCTGCGTGGCGGCGCGCTGCGTCACCGCGTCGGAATCGAGCGCCGTCATTTCGAGGGTGAAGCCGAGGTCTTCCTTCACCTTCTGGGCGACCTCGTTGAGGTTGGAAACGCCGGTGCCGAACTGGCGAAGGGTCACGTCCTTGATGTTCTGCGCCCAGATGGTCGGGAAGCCGGTGATGGCTTCCGAACCGATTGCCACGCCGGCAACGGCCGCGGCACCTTTCAGCAGGCTGCGTCGGCTCAATCCCGGTGTCTTTTTCATGCTGGCCATTTGTCTCTCCTGTAATGGCGGTTGATTGTCTTCCCGTTCGCGGCTTTGCCGTCTTCTTGGCGGCTCAGGCCGCGAGATATCGCGCGTCCTCCGGTTTCCATTTGAGAAGGACGGACTGGCCCGTTTCGAAGGGTTTTGCGAAGAATTCCCCGTCGCGCATGGACGAGATGCATTCCGATCCATCGGCCAGCTTCACGGTTATGTTGACCGTCGTTCCCAGGTACTCGATGCCGGTGACGGAGGCGGGCAGGGCGCTCGCGGCCTTGCCGGCGGATTTGGCAAGCATGGTGCGATCGGTGCGGACCGCTGCCCGCCGCTCGCCGACCTTGAGGATGTTGTGTCCGCCGATGAAACGGGCCACGAATTCGGAAGCCGGGCGGTCGAAGACTTCTTGCGGTGCGCCGGTCTGCTCGATCTTGCCCTTGTTCATCACCACCACGATGTCGGCGAGCGCCAGCGCCTCGTCCTGTCCGTGGGTGACGTGAATGAAGCAGATGCCCAATTCGCGCTGCAGGCGCTTCAACTCGCCGCGCATTCGCGCCCGCAGGAACGGGTCGAGCGCTGAAAGCGGCTCGTCGAGCAGGAGAATTCGCGGCTGGGTTACCAGCGCCCGGGCAAGCGCGACACGCTGCTGCTGTCCGCCGGACAGTTGCGCCGGCTTGCGCTCGGCAAAGTCCGCCATGTCGACGAGCGCCAGCAGTTCGCGTGCCCTGTCGTGGCGCCTTTCCTTGTCGAGGCCTTTCAGTCGCAGGCTGAACGCGACATTGTCGATCACGCTCATATGCGGAAACAGCGCGTAGCTCTGGAACATCATCGCGGTGCCGCGCGCGGCCGGCGGCCGGTCCGTGATGTTTGTCCCTTCGAGAATGATGTCGCCCGAAGTCGGCAACTCATGACCCGCGATCATTCGCAGCGTCGTCGACTTGCCGCAGCCCGATGGGCCGAGCAGACAGGTATAGCTCCCCGCAGGCAGCTTCAGATTGATGCTGTCCACGGCGGGCTTCCCACCGAAATCCTTGGACAAAGCAATGAGTTCTAGCGCTTGCGCCATGTCAGCCTCCGCATGGGCGCATCAGCAGCAATCGCCGTGCCAGTTGCTATAGGGATCAGCAGGCCTTTGAAATCATTTCGAAATTTATACCACGCAACCTCATGCGTGCGGACCACAAGCCATTGCGGGCGGCGATGCGCTCAAAAAACAGGCAAAATGGATACGTCTTATGCTTTAATTGTATACAATATGGGCGTTGCTTGAATTCGATCATGGCATTAGATTCGCGACAATGCGTCCGGAACCCGAATTTGCCATACACGACTCCCGATCCCTGCCTCCGGGCAAGGCGCGCGAGATTTGCGAGCGGCTCGAGAATGCCATCCTCGAGCACCGGCTGGCTCCGGGCATGAAACTCGTCGAGGAGGAAATCGGCGAGGCGTTCGGCGTCAGCCGCACTGTCGCACGCAGCGGCTTGCAGGCGCTCGCCCATAGCGGCCTCGTCACGATGGAGCGCAACCGGGGCGCCCACGTCGCAAGGCCGGGCATCCGCGAGGCGCACGAGGTGTTCGAGGCCCGCGCACTGATCGAGCCCCGGATTGCGCGGATGGCCGCTGCATCCTGTACCAAGGACGGCCTGGCCCGGCTGCAGGCCCATGCGGTTCTCGAGCATGACGCGATGCATGCGGGCAACAAGGGCAAGGCGCTAGCCTTGTCCGGAACGTTTCACATCCTTATTGCCGAAATCGCGGGTCAACTGGTTCTTCAGCAGATCCTTCACCCGCTGATCACGCGCTCATCGCTGATTATCGCGCTTTACTGGCGCCGTCCCGACACGACCTGCGAAAGCCACTCGCACAGCGCGCTGATCGACGTCTTCGCACGAAAGGATTCGCGGGCGGCCGAAGAAATCATGCGCAGCCATATCGTGGACCTGCATTCGGGGCTCGACCTTGTCGAGAGACCGCCGCCACCGGTCAGCCTGGCCGAGATCCTTTCGCCATAGGTATCGCATGGATCAGTATTCGTCGGCCCGCACGAATACCAGCTCGGCAATCTTGCCATGGTCATAGACCCAGGCAACCTTGCCGTCCTTGAAGAACCGGCGGTCGGGCGGACAGGACTGCGGGTCGAGATCGTCGATGTCGATGTAGATTTCCTCAAGCAGCCTTGCGTGGCGATCGGCCTCGCGCGCGGCCTGGGCAGGCGTCAATTCATCGGCGGAAATCGTGTCGTTCCTGACGAGATGCATGAGCGTACTCCGTACGAATCGCTGTGTGTGGAACGATTGTCGGCCAGCATGGTAATCGCGGGGTTAAGGCATGATTGAAGACTGGTTAACGCGCGCCGCGCCGGCTTCACTGCACGGTGCCGCCGAATTGACTTGAAACCCGTTCCGATCCGGTATCAAACGGGCGGTCGATGCACCAAAGGGCCTTTCCTTGTTCCATTCCTTCTTCCCCAATCCGAGGCTGTTCTTCCCTTCTTTCGTGATCTGGTGCGCCGTTGCCATCGGCGTTTGGTATGCGGGCGCAGCCGATGCCGGCGCGCTGTTCGGCATGCCGCCATTGCCCGACGACGCACCGCCGGTGGTGGGAGTGGGCTACTTCTGGACCCCGGATTTCCTCTGGTTCTACATCTACTTCCTGGTGATCATCGGCATCTTTTCGGCGTTCTGGTACTGGTTCTCGCCGCATCCCTGGTTCGCATGGTCGGTCGTCGGTTCGGCCTTCATCCTCTTCTCCACCTACTTTTCGGTGCAGGTCTCGGTCGCCATCAACAATTGGCGCAGGCCCTTCTTCGACCTTGTCCAGAAGGCGCTCACCCCCGACAGCAATGTGCCGCAAGCTGAACTCTACAAGCTGATGCTGGATTTCGCGCTGATCGCGTTCCTGTGGATCGCGGTCTATGTGGTCACCCGTTTCGTCGTCAGCCACTACATCTTTCGCTGGCGCACGGCGATGAACAACTACTACATGAGCAAGTGGGACCGCCTGCGCCACATCGAGGGCGCATCGCAGCGCGTGCAGGAAGACACGATGCGCTTCGCCAGCACGGTGGAAGGGCTTGGTGTGAACATGGTCGACAGCGTCATGACGCTGATCGCGTTCCTGCCGATCCTCTACGCCCTGTCTAGCAACGTCACGGAACTGCCGCTGGTGGGCGCCATCCCTGCGCCGCTGATGCAGGCGGCGATCTTCTGGTCGCTGTTCGGCACGGTGCTGCTGGCGCTGGTCGGCATCAAATTGCCCGGCCTTGAATTCAAGAACCAGCGCGTCGAGGCGTCATACCGCAAGGAACTCGTCTATGGCGAGGACAATGTCGAACGCGCCGCGCCGCCAACCGTGCGCGAGCTGTTTTCCGATGTGCGGCGGAACTATTTCCGCCTGTATTTCCACTACATGTATTTCAACCTGACGCGGGCTTTCTACCTGCAGGCCGACAACATTTTCGCCTATGTGATCCTGGTGCCGACCATCGCCGCCGGCAAGATCACCTTCGGCCTGCTGCAGCAGATCCTGACCGCGTTCGGCCAGGTGTCGAACTCGTTCCAGTATCTCGTCAATTCGTGGTCGACGATCGTCGAACTCTTGTCGATCTACAAGCGTCTCCAGGCGTTCGAGGCGACGCTGGCGGGCGAACCGCTGCCGCAGATCGACCAGGAATACATCGAGACCAGGGGAGAACCGGCGCAGTAGCCGGAGCAACTTATCGGGGGATGAAACCATGATCTTATTGCTCGCCGGAATCGTGATCTTTCTCGGCGTCCACTCGGTGCGGATGATCGCGCCGCAGTGGCGTGATGCGCGCCTTGCCCGCATGGGCGAAGGGCCGTGGAAGGGCGCCTATTCCATCGCATCCTTCGTCGGGCTGGTTCTGATCATCTGGGGTTATGCGATCGCGCGCCCTGTCGCGCCCGACCTCTATTATCCGCCCGCCGGGATGGCGCATCTTGCCATCCTGCTGATGGCCATCGCCTTCGTGTCGCTGGCCGTTTCCCAGTTTCCTGCCGGCAGGCTGAAGCCGATCCTCAAGCATCCCATGCTTTTGGCGGTGAAGGTCTGGGCCTTCGCCCACCTTCTGGTCAATGGCGACCTTGCCTCGGTGCTGCTCTTCGGCTCGTTCCTTGCCTGGGCGGTCTGGAACCGCATCGCGGTCAAGCGCCGCGGCGGCAGCCTGCCCGCTCCCGGTCCGGTCAAATGGGACATTGCGGCAGTCGTTACCGGCTTCCTCGTTTGGGCGCTGTTCATCTGGAAAGCGCATGAATGGCTGTTCGGCGTCGCCATTCCGATGGGCGCCTGACCGGCGCCTGCCTCGAAAGATTGCTTTTCCAAGCCGCTTTCCGATAAAAGGCGGGCTAACGGCCGCTAACGGGGCCATCTTTCCAGGGAATATCGATGTCCGACGACAGCTTTGTGCGCGAGGTCAATGAAGACCTCCGCAATGACCAGATGAAAGCCTTGTGGAACCGCTTCGGCAATGTCGTGATTGCCGTCGCGCTTCTGGTTGTCCTCGGCACTGCCGGATGGCGCGGCTGGGAATGGTGGCGCGATCGCCAGGCAGCGCAATTCGGCGATGCGTTTCTTTCAGCCGTCGAACAGGCCGATGCCGGCAAGCAGGACGATGCGGTTGCCGCGCTCGAGGAACTGGCGCGATCAGGCTCCGGCCAGTATCCGGCGCTCGCCCGGCTGCGCATCGCGGGCGAAACGCTGGAGAAGGGCGACAAGCCGGGCGCGATTGCCGCATTCGACGCCATCGCCAATGACAGTGCATTCGAAGAGGCCTTCCGTTCGGTCGCGCGTCTTCGCGCCGGGCTGATCGCGGTCGATACGGAGACCTATGAACAGGTAAAGGCCAGGCTCGAGCCCATGGCCGCGGCCGGACAGCCTTACCGTTCGCTTGCGCGCGAGGGACTCGGGCTGTCGGCATTCAAGGCCGGCGCGAACGAAGACGCCGCCAAGTGGTTCCGCGAGATCACGCAGGATGCCGCCGCCAGCGGTGGAGTGCGCGAACGCGCGACGCTCATGCTCGATTTGCTGGCCGGCAAGGGCGTTGCCACCGGCGCAAGCTGATTTCATGAAACAGCGCCGCCTGACGGGCGGCCGCGAGGCAGTATGACCTTCAAGGTTGCCATCATCGGCCGTCCCAATGTCGGCAAGTCGACGCTTTTCAACCGCTTGGTCGGAAAGCGGCTCGCGCTTGTCGACGACACGCCCGGCGTGACCCGCGACCGCAGGCTGGCAGACGCATCGATCGGTGCGCTCAAGTTCCAGGTGATCGACACCGCCGGACTTGAGGAGGCGGAGGCCGAAAGCCTGGCCGGCCGGATGCGGGCGCAGACCGAACGCGCGATCGCGGACGCCGATGTCATCCTTTTCCTGATCGACGCGCGGGCCGGCCTGACGCCGACAGACCGCTTTTTCGCCGATGTTGCGCGCCGCTCGCAAAAGCCGGTGATCCTCGTCGCCAACAAATACGAGGGCAAGGCCGGCGAGACCGGTTACTACGAAGCCTTCGAACTTGGCCTTGGCGATCCCGTGCCCTTGTCGGCCGAGCACGGCACCGGCCTTGGCGACCTCTTCGATTTTCTCGTGGACGCGGTTGGCCGTGAACGCGCCTTCCCGCCGGAAGAAGATGAAGCGGAGGACGAGCACGAGGAAGAATTCGTCCCCGCGGATGACGAGGAGGAAGTCGTCGATACCTATGACGACACCAAGCCGCTGCGCATCGCAGTGGTCGGAAGGCCGAACGCCGGCAAGTCGACGCTCATCAACCGCATGATCGGCGAGGACCGCCTTCTGACCGGGCCGGAAGCGGGCATCACCCGCGATTCCATCGCGGTCGATTGGGAATGGCGGGGCCGCACGATCCGCCTTCATGACACTGCCGGAATGCGGCGCAAGGCGCGCGTCCAGGAGAAGCTGGAAAAGCTTTCCGTCTTCGACGGGCTGCGTGCGGCCAAGTACGCAGAGGTGGTGATCGTGCTCCTCGATGCGACTGCACCCTTCGAGAAGCAGGACCTGCAGATCGCCGATCTCATCATTCGCGAAGGCCGTGCGCCCGTCATCGCGCTCAACAAATGGGACCTTGTGGAAAACCGGCAGGAAGCGCTGGCGGAAATCCTGGAAAAGGCAGAGCGCCTGCTGCCGCAGATCAAGGGCCTCAAGGTGGTGACGGTCTCCGGTCTTGCCGGGCAAGGCATCGACAAGCTGATGGAAGCGGTTGTCGAGGTCCACCGCGCCTGGAACCGGCGCATTCCGACGGCGCGGCTCAACCGTTGGCTCGAGGGCGTGATTCACCATCATCCCCCGCCGGCGGTCGCCGGGCGTCGCATCAAGATCAAGTACGCAACGCAGGTGAAGGCCCGCCCGCCTACATTCGTGGCCTCCTGCTCGCGGCCCGAAAGCCTGCCGGCCTCCTATGAGCGCTATCTGGTGAACAGCCTGCGCGAAGCGTTCGGCCTTTGGGCGACGCCTGTCCGCTTCTCTTTCCGCAAGAGCGAGAACCCGTTTGCCGGGCGCAAGTCAAAGCGCTGATTTTACGCCGCAAACCGGCCTGATTGCCGCCCGATTGATCCGCGACAAGGGAAACCGGGGCGCGATTTGCAGGCGGGACAATGCAGTTTACCACTTCGCAACACAGCCTTAACCCGTCATCAAGGTTAACGGACTAGGCTCATGGCTTCACTGGCATTATCGCCGCATGGTCATGGAGCGGGTCCGTTGCGTTCAGTAGGTTTTGCGTTGCGTCTTGCGTCATTTTCCCGGGTAAATCCATTGGCATTGGCGAAATCGCTGGCGGGCAAGGCGATGCCCGTCGCCGGCGCGCTGGCGCTCTATTTCGCCTATCCCTCGATCATCGGATACCAGGACGCGGCCGCCTTGCTGGCGCCCGGCACGGTCCGTGCCGAAGATCGCTGGCTCGCCAATGTGGTGCAAAAGCCCGGAAGCTCGGTACTTGCAGCCGGCATGAACGGCCATCAGACTGCCGAACTCGATCCCGTCGTCACCGGATCGGTACCTTCAGAGCCGTTGTCAGCCCGGCTCGCCACTGCCCGCGAGCCCCAACGCATCAACCGGTCGGCCAAGGGCGACAGGGTGGTGACGTCCACTTATGTGCAGCCGCCGAAAGGCTTCAAGGCCGGCGCAGTGATGGAGCGTCAAAGCTTCCTTTCGCCCGTTGCGCCGAAGTCGGCGTTCAACCTCGCCTTTGCAAAGCCGATGCCGTTCGGCGACGCGATCAAGGTCGCTTCCGCCTTCACGCGGCCGGCACCGAAAGAGCCGGAAGTCGGGAAGGACCTTCCGGTGATGGTGGCGAAGCTGGTGGTGGAATCGGCGCCGAACGTCCTTGCCTATGGCGCCGAGCCTGAAGTCGTCGATTCGCCCTTCGCCGCGGTCTTGAAATCCGACGAGCCGGTGAACCTGATCCCCAAGCTTGACGACAAGGACCATTCCTGGGCGGCCGAGCCGCTTCCCATCTCCGTTTTCAGCGACCGCGAACAGCACTGCCTGACGGCCGGCATCTACTTCGAAGCCCGCGGCGAACCGGTGCGCGGGCAGGCGGCCGTGGCCCAGGTCATTCTCAACCGCGTCAAGAACCCCACCTACCCGAACAGCATTTGCGGGGTGGTCTACCAGAACAAGGACTGGCGCAACCGCTGCCAGTTTTCTTTCGCCTGCGACAAGATCAAGGACAAGGTCCAGGATCCCAAGCGCTGGCGCCTTGCCAGCTACGTGGCGCGCGAGACGACCCATGGCCGTATCTGGCTGTCCGAGGTCGGCTCCTCGACCCATTATCACGCCACTTACGTGAAACCGCGCTGGGCGCGTGCGATGGAAAAGGTCGGGCGCATCGGCCTTCACGTCTTCTACAGGACCTTCGGCGGCGGCTGGAGCTGACCGGCGCAACTGTCCAAGGGCGCGTGGCGGGCGGCCACTGAGTCGGCCCGTTTTCCCGCTTTGCAGGACGCCTTTCCCCGCCGCGGGTGAAAGGCGCATTGTCGCATCGCACCATTGCGACCGAAATCCTTGAAATTACAAGTATTTGCCGGGGCGGCGCGGCGCTTGACACCGTGCGGGGCCAAAACTATGTTGCGCGCGATCTCGGGGGCGGCTGGGCCAGGCTTCGGCAAGGCGTTTGGGGACAGGACCTTGCAGGACTTGACGGGCCCAGGCCAGAACGGAAAAGCGCCTCGAAAAGCAGGCGCCGCCGGAGGCGACAAGCCCGCCAGCGAGAAGGAATTGGCCGACAGGCTGCGTGCGCTTGACGAGCGGCTGGACCGCAAGCAGGAAGCGCAGGCGTCGGCGGAAGCGGACAAGCCGCGCAATACTGGCTACGGCGCCGCCCTGCGGCTCTCGGCCGATTTTGTCGCGGCGGTGCTGGTGGGCGCGGGCATTGGATACGGCCTGGACCTGCTCTTCGGCATTGCGCCCTGGGGAATGATCGTGTTCCTGATCCTCGGCTTTTGCGCCGGTGTCCTGAACGTGATGCGCAGCGCGGGGAAGATCGCCGATCCGCATGCGAAGAAGGCTCCTTCGGGCCGGCCCGAAATGTACGACGACGAAGACAATTGACCGCGAAGTGACCGCGACCAGACAGGCTGCAGCAAGGAAATCCGGGTGGCAAACGATCCAATTCACCAGTTCCAGATCTCGAAGCTGATTCCCGATCGAAATCGGCGGTTACGACCTGTCCTTCACCAATTCGTCGCTGTTCATGGTCGCGACCGTGGCGGCCGCAACCGGTTTCCTGGTCTGGGCCACTTCCGGCCGCGGCCTTGTTCCGAGCCGCGCCCAGTCCGTCGCCGAAATGTCCTATGAATTCGTCGCCAACACGCTGCGCGATGCGGCCGGCACGGCGGGCATGAAGTTCTTTCCGCTTGTCTTCTCGCTGTTCATGTTCGTGCTGGTCGCGAACCTGTTCGGCATGTTCCCGTATTTCTTCACAGTCACCAGCCACATCATCGTCACCTTCGCGCTGGCGATGCTGGTGATCGGGCTCGTCATCGTCTACGGCTTCTGCCAAGCACGGCTTCAAATTCCTCGGACTGTTCGTGCCGCATGGCGTACCCGGCCTGCTGGTGCCGCTGGTCGTGGCGATCGAGGTGATTTCCTTCCTGTCGCGGCCGATCAGCCTTTCGGTTCGTCTTTTCGCCAACATGCTGGCCGGCCACATCACGCTCAAGGTCTTCGCGGGCTTCGTGACGAGCCTCACGGCGCGCTCGGCGCGCTCGGCATCGGCGGCGCGATCCTGCCGCTCGCCATGACCGTTGCGCTGACCGGCCTCGAATTCCTCGTTGCCTTCCTGCAGGCCTATGTCTTCGCGGTCCTGACCTGCATGTATCTCAACGACGCCCTGCATCCGGGTCACTAGGCGCAAGGCACGGACAACCCGGCCGCCAGGCCAGAACCCATCTCAACGGATAAACTCCAAAAGGAGTTATAAAATGGAAGTGGAAGCAGCAAAGTACATCGGCGCGGGCATTGCCTGCCTCGGCATGGGTGGCGCGGGCATCGGCCTCGGCACCATTTTCGGCAACTACCTCGCGGGCGCGCTGCGCAACCCGTCGGCAGCGGACGGCCAGTTCGGCCGCCTGATCTTCGGCTTCGCCGTGACGGAAGCACTGGGCATCTTCTCGCTGCTCGTCGCGCTTCTGCTGCTCTTCACCTGATATCGATGCGGGGCCTTCCACGGAAGGCCGCTACAGGTTCAGGATTTGACGCCCCGGCGGCTGCCGGGGCGGGACCAATTTGGAGGGTGAGATGAAGATCGCATTCGCGATTGTGGGCGAGGCACATGCCGCCAGCACCGAAGCAGGCGCTGCGCCGGCCGAGGGAACGGACGCGCATGGCGCTGCCGGAACCCAGGCGGGCGATACCCATGCGGGAACGGAAGCGGCCCATGGCGCCGAAGCCGGTCACGGTGGCGCATTTCCGCCGTTCGATCCCACCTTCTTCGCCTCCCAATTGCTCTGGCTCGCCATCACCTTCGGCATCTTCTACCTGCTGATGGCGCGCATGGCCGTTCCCCGGCTCGGATCAATCATCGAAACGCGCCACCAGCGGATCCAGCAGGACATCGCCGAGGCGAACCGGCTCAAGGACGAGGCCGCGCATGCAGGCGCCGCCTATGAACTTGAACTGTCGGAAGCGCGCAACCGCGCCGGCACGATCGGCACAAAGGCGCGCGACGATGCGAAGGCGGCCGCGGACGCGGAACGCCATCGCGTCGAGGACGAACTCAACGCCAAACTCGGCGAGGCCGAGGCCCGCATTGCCTCGATCAAGGCAAAGGCGATGAAGGATGTCGGCGCTATCGCGGCTGACACCACGTCGGCAATCGTGCGCGAATTGCTCGGCGCAAAGGTCACGGACGCGGAAATCGCGGCCGCGATCGGCAAGCGGTAAGGGGGCTATCGATGTTCGACGCAACATTCTGGGCGTTCATCGCCCTCATCATTTTCCTGGGGCTGCTTGTCTATCTGAAAGTCCCGGCAATGATCGGCAAGTCGCTTGATGCGCGCGCCGACCGCATTCGCGGGGAACTCGAGGAGGCGCGCCGCCTTCGCGAGGAGGCGAGTGCATTGCTGGCCGACTACCAGCGCCGCCGCAAGGAAGCGGAGGCCGAGGCGCAGCAGATCGTCGCGTCGGCAAAGCATGAAGCCGAACTCATCACCCGCGAAGCCAAGGTGAAGACGGAGGAATTCGTCACCCGCCGCACGGCCATGGCCGAGCAGAAGATCGCGCAGGCCGAGGCACAGGCGATCGCCGAGGTGAAGTCCTCCGCGGTGGACCTCGCGGTCGAAGCCGCGCAGAAGCTCATCGCCGCCAAGGCTACCGGCAAGACGGCGGAGGCCCTGGTTGCGAGCTCGATCGGCGAGATCAAGTCCAAGCTGAACTGAGCGCTTTCCGGGCAACGATAGCGATGTGGCGCCTGCGGGCGCCATTTTCGTTTCAGGCGGAAACCACGGCCCTTGCCGCCCACGATTGCGCCACCGGCGCGAAACTGCGCCGGTGCAGCGGGCACGGTCCCGCCTCGCGCAGCGCCAGCATGTGTTCAGCCGTGCCGTAGCCGGCATTCGTGGCAAAGCCGTATTGCGGCCAGCGGGCGTCCGCTTCCAGCATCATCGCATCGCGCACCACCTTGGCAACGATCGAGGCCGCGGCGATGGAGAGGCAAAGCGCATCGCCCCGTATGATCGACTGGCCGAAATGGCGCAGTCCGACTGGCACGTCGCGCCCGTCGATCAGGCACGAATCGGGCTCGGTCCCCAGCATCGACACGGCCCGGCACATGGCAACGAAGGTCGCCTGCAGGATGTTGATGCGGTCGATTTCCTCGGCGCGAACCGCACACCATGCGACCCTTGCGCTTCTGCGTGATATCGACGAACAGCCTTTCGCGCGCTGCCCTCGTCATTGCCTTTGAATCGTTGATCCCGGCGGGAATGGCGCCCGGATCGAGGATGACGGCGGCGGCGACCACCGGGCCTGCCAGCGGACCGCGCCCGGCCTCGTCGACGCCCGCGATCGCGCGGCGGCCCCTGCCGGCAAGCATCAATTCAAATGAATAATCCGGGCCCGCTGAAGGGCCTTCGTCAAGAAGGGAAAGAGAATCGGCGCCGGGCTTCGGGGGCATGCGGCATTGTCGCCCGGCAGCCGATTCTCTTCAACCCTGACGGAGCGACGTGCGGCGTTCTCCGTCAGGGAATGGGGTCGGTCACAGCAGTTGCAACTGCTTGCCTTCGCCGCAGGGCGGCTCGAACAGGCTGGTGTCCAGTTTCGTGCGCCGCATGTTGAGGCCAAGGCGTTTTGCCGCCAGTTCGAACCGCTTGGCGATCTGCCAGGCATAGGGTCCGGTGCCGCGCATGCGCTTGCCCCATTCGGCGTCGTAGTCCTTGCCGCCGCGCATGGAGCGCAGCACATTGATCACGTGCCTGTAGCGGTCCGGATAATGCTTGAGCAGCCAGTCCCTGAAGATCGGGCTGACCTCCGCCGGCAGGCGCAGCAACACGAAGCCTGCCTCGGTGGCGCCTGCTCCCCTTGCCGAATCGAGGATGCGTTCGATCTCGTGGTCGTTGAGCGCCGGAATGACCGGTGCAACCATCACGGAAGCGGGAATGCCGGCATGCGCGAGATCGCTGATGGCTTTCAGCCGCAGGCTCGGCGTCGAAGCGCGCGGCTCCATTGCCCTTGCCATCCGCCGGTCGAGCGTGGTGATCGAAAGCGCCACCTTTGCCAGTCCCTTTTCCGCCATGCGCGCGAGGATGTCGATGTCGCGCGTGACGAGCGCCGACTTTGTCACGATGGCGACCGGATGGTTCGCCGCCTCGAGCACTTCGAGGATCTCCCGCGTCACCCGCCATTCGCGTTCGATCGGCTGGTAAGGGTCGGTATTGGTGCCGATGGCGATCGTGCGCGGCTGGTAGCCGGGCTTTGCCAGTTCGCGCTCCAGCAGCCTTGCCGCGCCCGGCTTGGCGAACAGCTTCGATTCGAAATCCAGCCCCGGCGACAGGCCCATATAGGCATGGCTCGGCCTGGCGAAGCAGTAGACGCAGCCATGCTCGCAGCCGCGATAGGGATTGATCGAGCGGTCGAAGGAAATGTCGGGCGATTCATTGCGCGTGATGATGGTGCGCGGCTTCTCCACCTGCACTTCCGTCTTGAAGGGCGGCAGTTCGTCGATCGTCTGCCAGCCATCGTCGAAAACATGCCGGCTGATCGGCTCGAAGCGCCCGGACGGATTGATGGCCGCGCCGCGCCCGCGCCGCCTTTCCGCCTCCACGCTTTCGCGAAGGCCCGGCTGGCTGCGGGCCAGTCTTGACCCGGCCAGAAAGCTCTCGTGTTCCATCGCCATGCGCTCGCTCGTCGCCGCGCCGGTCCTTGTCGTCCTGATGTCCTTGGCAAGCTGGGCCATGCGAACCTCCAACCGAATCGACTTCCCGCCGATTGAATTTATTCCTATCATCGAAATTAGAACAAAACAAGAACTATTTTGTTCCCGCGCCCGCATTTTCAACAAGTCTCGCCAGCGCGCGGGGCTTGCTGTATGGAGCGCGCCATGTTGAGCGCGATCATCCATGCCGGAGACAATGCGGAACGCCTTGCGCGCACCATAGGCTCGCTCGTGCCTGCGATCGCGGAGGGGATCGTCGGCGACGGCCACGTCGTTGCGCCTGCGCTGTCCGATGAAATGGACATGG
Source organism: uncultured Alphaproteobacteria bacterium (assembly GCA_963846345.1). GTDB lineage: Bacteria > Pseudomonadota > Alphaproteobacteria > Rhizobiales > Rhizobiaceae > BOKV01. Next base: position 13,523 of record CAWJVP010000020.1, on the reverse strand, counting down.
TGGCCGACGCGGCCGGCTGCAACGTCGTGCTTGGCGGCAACGGAACCGCGCTTGCCGAGGCGGTGCGGCGCGCGCGGGGCGATCACCTGCTTTTCCTGCCGGCCGGCAGTGTTCTCGAGAACGGCTGGTGGGTGGAGGCAGCGCAGTTCATCAAGCAGGCCAACGCGGCAGACGGGAAGATGGAGGCGGTCTTCACCCATGCGGCGCAGGAATATGGCATGCGTGCAGCTGGATCTGCCGCGCTTCGCGGATTGTTCGCCCGCCTGGCAAGGCGGCCGATGCCGGGGCAGGGCCTGATAGCCCGGCGCAGCGCGGTCGAGGCGCGGCTCGCCAAGGCCGGGGAAGCATTCCCGCCGCGCCCCGCCGGAAGGCTGGTTTTCCTTCGCGCGAAAGCCTTCGTCGTTCCGGCGAACTAGCGCAGCTTGCCGCGCTTTAGGTGCTCGTCCAGGCGCGGCATGATTTCCACGAAATTGCACGGCATGTGCCGGTAGTCGAGCTGCAGGCTCAATATGCCGTCCCATGCATCGCGGCAGGCACCGGGCGAACCCGGCAGGCAAAAGATGAAGGTCGCGCCCGCAACGCCGCCGGTCGCCCGCGACTGGATGGTCGACGTGCCGATCTTGTCGTAGCTGATACGGTGGAAGACCTCTGAAAATCCGTCCATGCGTTTTTCGAAGAGCGGCTCCAGCGCTTCGGGCGTCACGTCGCGCCCGGTGAAACCGGTGCCGCCGGTGGTAATGACGACATCGACCGTGTCATCCGCGATCCACTGCCTGACCTGCGTCCGGATTGCTTCCACGTCGTCCTTGACGATGGCGCGGCCCGCAAGCCGGTGCCCGGCCTTCTCGATGCGCTCCACCAGCGTGGCGCCGGATTTGTCGTCGGCCAGCGCCCGCGTATCGGAAACGGTCAGCACCGCTATGCCGACCGGCACGAAGCTCCGCGTTTCGTCGATCTTCATGGTCGATCCCCGTCGTGCAAGATCCTGTCCGGATAATCCCCCGCAAGCAGGCTGGTTGCAACGCACCACCAGCCGGCATGCCTGCGCGATATCGCCGCCGCAGCCGCCAGTGCTGCTTCGCCTTCGTCGAACAGCCCGAAACAGGTTGCGCCTGATCCGCTCATCCGCGCAAGGCGAACCCCGTCGCACCCGGCGATCGCCGCCAGCGCTTCGCTGATGGCAGGGAAAGATCGCACCGCAGGCTCCTGCAGGTCGTTTCGCTGGGCCGCCAGCCATTCAATCGAAATGCCCTGCGGCGGGACCGGCGCCATCGCCGGGTTGTCGCGCTTCTTCAAGGCAGCGAAAACCTCGCGCGTCGCAACCGCAACGCCGGGATTGACCAGTACGGCGTGAAGCTGCCCGGGCAACTGCAATGGCCGGATATTCTCGCCTATGCCACCTGCAAGCAGGGGCCGGGCCGCCAGGCACATCGGCACGTCTGCCCCCAGCGCGAGGGCAATCCCTGAAAGGTTCGTTGCTGCCGGAAGCGCCCAGACTTGCGACAGCGCGAGCAGCGTTGCCGCCGCATCCGCCGACCCGCCACCGATGCCGCTGGCGACCGGCAGGTTCTTTTCAAGATGCAGCGCCACGGCCGGGGCGGACAGCCCTGCGGCTTTTGCTGCTTCGCGCAGGGCGTCGCGGGCGCGAAGCACCAGATTGCCGGGGTCGGACGAAAGCACGCTGCCGAAAGGACCCGTCACGACAAACGAATCCTCGACTGCCGCCCTGGCGGTGACGCGGTCGCCGGCTTCGGCAAATACCGCCAGCGTCTCGATCTCGTGATAGCCGTCGGGCCGCCGCGCGGTGACATGCAGCGCAAGATTCACCTTCGCCGGCGCCTTGACGACCACGCCTTTCATGGCGTCCGCTTTACTGGGCGGCGGCGGTCGGAGCGGAAGGCTTTTCGAACCAGCCCTTTTCCAGCTTCTGGCGTATCCATGCCTCGTCCGCGGGTTCCGGCTTGCTGGCCAGCGCGTGGTTCCATTGGAAGGTCGCCTCGAGCTTGCGCCCGGCCTTCCAATAGGCATCCCCCAGATGGTCGTTGAGGACGGGATCCTGCGGCAGGATTTCCACCGCCCGCTCGAGTTCCTTCACCGCTTCCTCGAAGCGACCGAGCTTGTAGTAGGCCCAGCCAAGGCTGTCGATGATGTATCCCTTGCGCGGGCTCAGATCCACGGCCTGGCGGATGAGCGCGAGGCCTTCATCGAGATTGATACCCTGGTCGATCCAGGAATAGCCGAGATAATTGAGGACATCGGCCTGGTTCGGCGACAGTTCCAGTGCCTTCTTGAAGTTCGGCTCGGCCTTGTCCCACTGCTTGATGCGCTCATAGGCGATGCCGCGCCGGTAGTAGAGGTTCCAATGCTGCGGCTGCGGCTTGTCGATCGTGGCCACCGCCGCATCGTAGACCTTCGCCGCTTCGGCAAATTCGTCATGCTGGGAAAGCACGCCGCCAAGGGTCGAATAGGCCAGCAGGTCGTCCGGCTCTTCCTCGACCAGCGCGCGCAGCTTCGCCTTCGCCTCGTCCACCTTTTCCAGGTCGTTGAGGTTCAGTGCGTATTCGAGTTCCGCCCGGCGGTGGAACGGCGAGTCCTTGGCGATACGCGCGTAATATTCGTTCGCCCGGTCATGCCGCTTCTGCGCCTCGAATATGCCGGCAAGCGCCATGGTGACGACATCGTTGCCGTTGTCGATATAGTCGGCAAGCTGAAGATAACCCTGCGCGAACGTCGTGCCGCCCTGCCGGCTGATCGCGGTGCCGACATTGTAGTAGACTTCCGCTGCTCCCAGCGACGGGGTCTCGATCAGCAGCGGAACCGGCTTCTTCGCGTCGACCAACGCCGTCAATTCGGCAAAGGGCGCGTAGTTGGGCAGCATTTCCAGTCCGCGGTCCAGCACCTGACGCGCCTTGTCGAACTCGCCGAGACGGGCATGCGCCCCGATCAACGATCTCCATCGCACGCATGTAGGTTTCGGAGAGCACCGCGGCGGCGTCCTCGTTCTCGATCGCCGATGTCAGCGGCGCGATTGCCGCCTTGTCGTCGCCAGCCAGCGCAGCAAGCAGGCCGGAATGATAGTTGCGTATCACCTGGACCCAATCGGGCCCGTTGATCTCGGCGGCGGTCTTCATCGCGCGCTTGTGGTCGCCTTCGCCGGAGGCCGCCCATGCGAGCGTCAACTGCTCGACCATGATGTCGAGATCGCCGGTGGAAACGGACTTGAACTGCTCCTGCGCGCCCTTCCAGTCCTTGCGCTTGATTGCATCGACGGCGGTCACGAGCCGGACCACCGGAGCCTGCTCGTCGCTTGCCGGAATTCCTTCCGCCACTTTTACCGCATCGCCGATGCGCCCGTTGGCGGTCAGCGACAGGAAAAAGAGCCGCTTCAGCTCCACATTGCCCGGATCAAGTTCGAGACTGCGCTCATAGAATGCCACCGCAGCAACATCGTCATTGTCGCGCGCGGCGATCTGCGCTGCCAGGAAACTTCCGGAAAGCGAAGTGGACTTGACCATCTCCTCGATCCCCGGCGACTGGGCCGAGGCATTCGCGGTCGCAATCCCGGTTGCGGGCATGACGGTCGTTACGCTTAGCGCTGCCGCCAGGGCCATGAGCAAACGGCGATTTGATTTCATTTCGCTTTTCCCAAAGGTTCCGGCCGAATCCGGCCGCGGTGTTCTTCTCTATGGCAACGATGGCTATTTGTGGCCGCCCACTAGTTGGCGCGGCTGATGCAAAATTCCAGCACCTCGACCAGCGCTTCCTTGTGCGCGCCCGCCTTCATCGGCGCAAGCGCATCGCGCGCCATCTCCGTGTAGTGCCTCGCGCGAGCGACGGTGTCGGAAATGGCGTCGTATTTGCGCAAGAGGTTCATCGCGTGCGCCAGTTCCTCATCGCCGTTCCCGCCGTCGACGATCGCCGATTTCCAGAAATCGCGTTCCTTGTCGGTGCCGCGCCGGTAGGCGAGCACCACGGGCAACGTAACCTTGCCCTCCCGGAAATCGTCGCCGACATTCTTGCCGAGGGTCGCGGTCGACCCGCCATAATCGAGCGCGTCGTCGATGAGCTGGAAGGCGAGGCCGAGATTGGTGCCGTAGGAGCGGAAGGCGCTGATGGTGGACTTGGCGCTTCCGGCGACGATTGGCCCGACCTCCGCTGCCGCCGCGAACAGCGCAGCCGTCTTGGCCCTGATGACGGCTAGATATTCGTCCTCGTTGGTTTCGAGGTTCTTGGCGGTCGCAAGCTGCAACACCTCGCCTTCGGCGATCACCGTGGCCGCGTGCGACAGCACGTCGAGCGCCGGCAGCGAGCCGACCTCGACCATCATCCGGAACGCCTGTCCAAGCAGGAAATCGCCGACCAGCACGCTTGCCTGGTTGCCCCAGACCATGCGGGCCGACTGCTTGCCGCGCCGCATGTCGCTTTCGTCGACCACGTCGTCATGCAGCAGGGTCGCCGTGTGCATGAATTCGACGGACGCAGCCAGCAGCACGTGATGATCGCCTGCATAGCCGCACATCTGCGCGGCGGCGATCGTCAGCATCGGCCGCAGCCGTTTCCCGCCTGAAATCGATGAGATGCCGGGCAACCTCCGGGATCATCTCCACTTGCGAACCGCACCGGTCCACTATGATACGGTTGACCCTGCCCATGTCCTCGCGAACAAGCGCCACCAGCGGATCGATGCTCGCGCGTGCCGCGCGCCCACCCCCGGCATCGATGGATACCACTACTCCCGACATGCATGCTCCCGGTACTGCCGCAAAGAGCGGACCCACACTACATTCCGTTACAGTCTAAGGTTTGCGACGCCGCTTGCAAAGCGGCACTTTGACGTGCCTGAGGCTTCAGAAGCCCGCGCTTGCCCCGGCGCGTGCAACGTGAAATTCTTGCGCCTGCGACCGTACGGAGCAGGAAATGCGCGAACTTGTCCGCACCAACGATGCGGTGCTGATCTCCTTTCTGGAAGCCTTGCTGAATTCCGAGGGCATCGGACATCTGGTGCTCGACGGCAACATGAGCATCCTCGACGGCTCGCTCGGCATATTGCCGCGCCGCCTGATGGTGGATGATTCGCGCCATGCGCAGGCGGTGGCGTTGCTGAAGGATGCGGGCCTTGGCGGCGAGTTGTCCCGCCCCGATGCGGCTCCGGGCAAGGCATGATCGCACAAACCAGTGTCGATGCCTTCCACCGGGGGGCCTTCGAGGTCGTGCAGCCGGTGAAATCGGGCCACAGGGCCGGTTCGGACGCGTTGCTGCTGGCTGCCGCCCTTCCCGAAGGCGCAAGCGGGAGTCGTCGCCGACCTCGGCGCCGGAGCCGGGGTCGCCGGCCTCGCTGCCCTGGCCATGAACAATGGTCTTGAAGCGGTGCTGGTTGAAATGGACCCTGTGATGGCGTCCTGCGCCCGCCAGACACTGGAGTTGCAGGCCAATTCCGCCCTTTCCAGCCGGGCAAAGGTGCTTGAAGCCGACATCCGCATGACCGGCGCAAGGCGGCGCGAGGCGGGGCTTGCCGATGCCGCCTTCGACTACGTCATCGCCAATCCGCCCTATTACACGCCGGATGAACGTCCTTCGCCCGACGCGCGACGGAAACTCGCCCATGTCATGGATGACGGCGGGCTTGAAGCCTGGATGCGCACTGCCGCAGCAATCCTGAAGCCCCGCGCCGTGGCGTTCTTCGTCTGGCGGCCGCAGCAACTGGGCGAGTTGCTGGAAGCGGCGAAAGGCAGGTTCGGCGGCCTGCAAGTCCTGCCGCTGCATGCCCGCAGCGATGCGCCTGCCGGACGGATCATCGTTCGAGCGATGCGCGGTTCACGCGCGCCGCTCGTGCTGCTGCCGGGAATCGTGCTGCATGAAGCGGACGGAAAGCCGACGCAAAAAGCCCAATTGCTGCTCAACGGCAAGGCCCGGTTGAACTGGGCGTGATCGCGCGCCAACCCTTGCAATGGGGAAGCGCTGGCTCCATCTCATACCGGATTGAACCCGCCTTCGGAGTTGAAATGGAACTGAAATCCCTGATCCCCATGCGCTTTCGCAAGGACGCCGTGGTCATTCCGGTTGTGCGGTTGTCTGGCATCATCGCGGCAGGCGGATCGCCGTTCAATCCCGGCCTTTCGCTAGCGACCTGCGCCAACCCGCTCAAGCGCGCCTTCGAGAACAAGGCTGCCCCGGCGGTCGTGCTGTCCATCAATTCGCCGGGCGGGTCGCCCGTCCAGTCGCGGCTGATCCATTCGCGCATCCGCGAACTGGCCGACAAGCACAAGAAACGCGTCCTGGTCTTCGTCGAGGATGTCGCGGCTTCGGGCGGTTACATGCTTGCGCTTTCCGGCGACGAGATCATTGCGGACGAGACATCCATCGTTGGCTCCATTGGGGTCGTCTCGGCCGGTTTCGGCTTCCAGGAGGCGATCGCCAAGCTCGGCATCGAACGTCGCGTGCATACTGCCGGGCCGAACAAGGCCATCCTCGACCCGTTCCGGCCGGAAAAGGCCGAGGACGTGGCGCATCTGAAGGAACTGCAACTCGAAATCCACCGCATCTTCATCGACATGGTGATTGCCGCGCGCGGGTCGAAACTCGCCGATGACAAGGACCTTTTCACCGGATTGTTCTGGACCGGTGAACGCGCCAAGGCACTGGGCCTCGTCGACCGATGCGGCCTGATGGGCAAGATCATCACCGAGCGCTATGGCGAGAAGGCGGTCCTGCAGCTCGTCCAGCCCAAGCGCAGCCTGTTCGGACGGCCACAGCCGGGCATTGGCGTGTCCGATGCTGCGCTGGCAGGGCAGGGCATGGCGGCGCAGATTGCGCCGGCGCTTTTGGCCGCACTGGAAGAACGCGCGCAATGGCAACGTTTTGGTCTATAGTGCGCTTGCCGGTCCTGGGAGGGGAAGAAAAATGCCGCAGCTTGTCGCGATAGCCCTTATCGGCGGTGTCGTTTGGTACGCTTGGCGCGCCTTGAAGCGCGAAATGGCGCGCATCGGCAACGAAGTGGCCGAGCAGGAGCACAAATCGGCTGCCGGCAAATCGACGATGCTGGAAAAAGGCCCGGACGGCGTTTACCGCCCACGAGACCCGCGCGCATAGGCTCACTTGATGCTATGTCCCTGCCTTTGAACTGCCGGGGACAGCCATGCGCCTTCGTTTCTTTACCGTCGACGTGTTTACCACCCGCCGCTTTGCCGGCAATCCGCTCGCCATCGTGGAGGCGGCAGACGCCCTGACGGCCGCGCAGATGCAGACGATCGCGCGCGAGTTCAACCTCTCCGAGACGATCTTCGTTCAAACGCCGGATGACCTGGCCCACACCGCAAAGGTGCGGATATTCTTTCCGACGGCCGAGATTCCCTTTGCCGGCCACCCGACGATCGGATGCGCCATCCACCTTGCGCAACAGGCGCATGGCGGGGAGGGCGATTTTGAAAGCCTCATCACCCTCGAAGAAGTTGCGGGGCTCGTGCCGGTGAAGGTTCGCCGCAAGGACGGCGCGGTTTCGGCGCAACTTACCGCGCCGGTCATTCCCTTTGCCGGCGCAGGCAAGGCGCCTGATCGGGAAATGGCAGCTGCCGCGCTGGGATTGCCCCTCGATGCCGTTTGTTTCGGCACCCACGAAATCGCACAATGGCAGGGCGGACCAACCTTCCTGTTCATTCCGCTGGCAAGCCGGCAAGCGTTGGCAGACGCCCGGCCATGCGAACCGGCCTGGTCGCGGATGATTGGCTTTGCCAATGTCGACAATGCCTATTGCTATACGCAGGGCGGCGACGACCCGAAAACCGCGTTCCGTGCACGAATGTTCGCTCCGACCGCCGGGACGCCGGAAGATCCGGCCACGGGTTCGGCCTCTTCGCTGCTGGCGGCGCAATTGCTGGCAAGCGGCGAACTCAGGCAAGGACTGAATTCATTCCGGCTCGAACAGGGCTACGAGATGGGCCGGCCCTCCGATATTGCGCTGGAGGTTGATGTCTCGGGCGGTCAGCTTGAAGCGGTGCGCATTGCCGGCTCGTCGGTATCGGTCAGCGATGGCTGGATTGAAGCCTGACCCCTTCCCCCGTGCGCCGCCCTCTGCTAATGCCGCGCGCATGAACCAGCCGCTTGCGCCCCACATGCATCCGAGCCGCTCCTTCCAGGGGCTGATCCTGACCTTGCACCAGTATTGGGCGCAATATGGCTGCCTGATCCTGCAGCCCTACGACATGGAAGTGGGCGCGGGGACGTTTCATCCGGCAACGACCCTGCGCGCGCTCGGCCCGCGCCGCTGGAACGCCGCCTATGTCCAGCCCTCGCGCCGCCCGACCGACGGGCGCTATGGCGAGAACCCGAACCGCCTGCAGCATTACTACCAGTACCAGGTGCTTCTGAAGCCCTCGCCGCCGGATCTGCAGGAGCTGTATCTCGGCTCGCTCTACGCCATCGGCATCGACCCGAAGCTGCACGACATCCGCTTCGTCGAGGACGACTGGGAAAGCCCGACGCTGGGCGCCTGGGGCCTTGGCTGGGAAGTTTGGTGCGACGGCATGGAAGTGAGCCAGTTCACATACTTCCAGCAGGTCTGCGGCTTTGAATGCGCTCCTGTTGCGGGCGAACTCACCTATGGCCTCGAGCGCCTCGCAATGTATGTGCAGGACGTCGACAACGTCTACGACCTCAACTTCAACGGCCGCGACGGCAATGACCGCGTCAATTACGGCGAGGTCTTCCAGCAGACGGAACGCGAATACTCGCGCTGGAATTTCGACGTCGCCGACACCGCCACGCTGCTTCGCCATTTCGAGGACGCCGAGGCCGAGTGCCGCCGCATCCTCGACCAGCCCGCGCTCGATCCCAAGACCGGCAAGACCATCGTCATGGCGCACCCCGCCTATGACCAGGCGATCAAGGCCAGCCATTGCTTCAACCTGCTCGACGCGCGCGGCGTCATCTCGGTGACGGAGCGCCAGAGCTACATCCTGCGCGTGCGCACGCTGGCGAAGGCCTGCGGCGAGGCTTTCCTGCAGACGGAAGCCGGCGGAGCGCTGGCGTCCCCGTACTTGACTTTCCCGCCATTCCGGCATCGTTTTGTGCCGGGCTGACGACAAAGGGGACTTTCATGGAAGCGCTCATTCTCATCGCCGTTCTCGTGGCGATCGGCATCTATGTGATTGCCCTTTACAACGGGCTGGTATCGAAGCGGCAGGCCGTCAAGGAAGGCTGGTCCGGCATCGATGTGCAGCTAAAGCGGCGCTCGGACCTCATTCCCAACCTGCTTGAATCGGTGAAGGGCTACATGGCCCATGAAAAAGGCCTGCTGGAGGAGGTGACGCGCCTTCGCACGCAGGCGCAGGGCGCGACCAACGCCCCGCCGCACGAGCGCGCCGCGATCGAGGGCGCGCTGTCCGGCGCGCTTGGCAGGCTTATGGCGGTTGCCGAGGCCTATCCCGACCTCAAGGCGAGCCAGAACTTCATCGAGTTCCAGAATTCGCTGGAGGAGATCGAGAACGACATCTCGCTTTCGCGCCGCTACTACAATGGCGCCGTCCGCAATTTGAACGTGGCGGTGGAATCCTTCCCGTCAAACCTCGTCGCCCGCCAGTTCGGCTTCTCGCATGGCCGAATTCTTCGAGATCGAGGATCCGGCCGAGCGAGCGGTTCCGAAAGTCTCCTTCGGCTAGAGGAAAGCGGCGATGCGCAGCTTCTGGCGCGGCCTTCTCGTCCTGGCGTTCGTGGCGCTTGCCACGCCTGTGCTCGCGCAGGAACGCATTACCTCTTTCAACGCCGACATCACGGTCAACCGCGACGCCAGCCTCGACATTGTCGAGACGATCAAGGTCGTCTCCTTCGGCCAGGAAATCCGGCGCGGCATCTTCCGCGACATCCCGATGCGCCGCCTCGCGCCATCGGGCCTGTGGGACAAGAACGGCTTCTCCATCAAGTCGATCCGCCACAATGGCGAGAAATCGCCCTACCACACCGAGTGGCAGGGCAATTTCATCCGCATCTATATCGGCGATGCCGGGATGTGCTGATCCCGCCCGGCGAGCACACCTACGAAATCGCCTACCGCACGACCCGGCAATTGCGGTTCTTCGACAGTTTCGACGAGCTCTACTGGAACGTTACCGGCAATTTCTGGAAGTTTCCGATCATCGCGGCCACCGCGACGGTCCGCCTGCCGCGAAGGCGCGATCGTCGAGCGCGAGGCGGGGTATACCGGCGCATTCGGCGCGACGGGCCCGGGCAAGTATCGCTCAAGCGGAACCGGCAGAAACATCATCGGATTCGACACGACCCGTCCGCTCGCTGCCGAAGAGGGATTCACCATCGCGGTCGGCTTCACCAAGGGAGTGGTGTCGGAAAGCGCGGCGGATTCGTTCATCAACGCCATGCTGGCCAATGCCGGGGCCATCCTCTTTGGCGTGTGCTGGCTGTTCATGCCGCTCTACTACCTCACGGCCTGGTGGCGCGTTGGCCGCGACCCGCCCGGCGACACGGTGATCCCGCTGTTCCACCCGCCGGACAATCTCTCGCCCGCGGCGATGTCCTTCGTTCATTTCAAGGCCTTCCGCCATGCCGCGCGCGGTGCGAGCCTTTCCTTCATCGCCGCGCTGCTGTCGCTCGGCGTGAAGAAGCTGCTGGTCATCGACGAGGCGGATGACGGCACGGTGTCGTTCCGGCGCGGTCCGGCGCAACAGCCGGATCTTGCCAGCCTGCCCTCCGGCGAGCGTTCGCTCTACATCAGCCTTCTCAACGGGCGCGAATCGATCGCGCTCGACAAGGCGAACGGGCCGATCCTCAAGCGGGCGCATGAGGGCCTGCAATCGACCATCCGCAGCGAATATGCCGGCAAGTTCTACCGCCACAACATCGGCTGGTTCGTGCCGGGCGCTGTAGCGGCGATTGTCGGCCTCATCGGCGGGCTGATCCTGCAGCAATTGCCGCAGGAGGGCATGGCATACGATCATGCCCGCGCTGTTTGCCGGGCTTGGCGGCTGCGGCGCAATGCTGTTCGGCTGGCGCACCTGGACAAAACCCGCGGCGGGCCTCCTCACCCGCATCACGGCAATCGCTCTGCTGATCTTGGCATCACTGGTCCTCTTCGCCGGCGTCCAGGAAATCTTCCGGTCCAGCTATCCTGCTTTCCGATCGGCGCCGGCCTTCGTGCTGCTCGGCATCGCCACCATGGCGGCGATGCTGCACCTGCTCGGCGCGCCGACATTCGAGGGGGCGAAGGTCCTTTCGCGGATCGATGGCTTCAAGCTTTACCTCACCACCGCGGAAACCAACCGCCTCAACATGCGCGATGCCCCGCAGATGGACGAGGAACTTTTCGAGCGTTATCTGCCCTATGCCGCGGGCCTCGGCGTCGAGGAGCCCTGGTCGAAGGCATTCGCCGCGCATCTGTCGCGCATTCATCCTGGCCGCGACGATGATGAGTACCGCCCGGCCTGGTATCGCGGCAATCGCTGGGACGCCGGCTCGATAACGCGCGCCGCGACAGCCTCCGTCGCGGCGGTTTCCGCCGCCATGGCCTCGTCCATGCCCGCGCCGAAATCAAGCTCGGGTTCGTCCGGTGGCGGCTTCTCCGGCGGTGGCGGCGGTGGCGGCGGCGGCGGCGGGTGGTAATCGCGTCCACACCGTTCACCAATCATGCGTTGCACCTGCCGATCGGCTTGGAATACCGTTCCTTTCTGGAATGATTCCAAACTGGGGGATAGCAATGACTAAAGGGCATGTAGCCGGAACGCAGCCGATCGCGGTCGACGTGGAAGCCGGCAAGAACTACTTCTGGTGCTCCTGCGGCCAGTCGAAGAACCAGCCTTTCTGCGACGGCTCGCACAAGGGTTCCGAATTTTCGCCCGTCAAGTGGCAGGCTGAAGCGACCGGCACCAAGTGGTTCTGCGCCTGCAAGCAGACCAATGGCCAGCCGTTCTGCGACGGCAGCCACAAGGCAATCTGACAAAAATCGCACAAGTACGTCCAGGCCGCGGTCACGGATCACAAAAAACATTGTGATCGCGGTTTGTAGCCGCCCCGGCAATCCGGATCGGTCAGCAACCGTATTGGGGTCAACGGCAAGCGCCGTTTTCGTCAATATGGGAGACACCGATGAATTTGCTGAAGACCGCTGCCCTCGCCCTCGCGCTGGGCGTTGCCGCCACCACGGCCCACGCCGCCAACATCGTCCAGACGGCTGCTGCCGCCGGACAGTTCAACACGCTCATCGCCGCGGCCAAGGCTGCCGGCCTGGCGCCCGCGCTTTCCGGCCACACCAAGCTGACGGTTTTCGCACCGACCGACGAGGCCTTTGCCGCGCTGCCGGCCGGCACGGTTGAGAGCCTTCTCAAGCCGGAAAACAAGGACAAGCTCGCCGCCATCCTGAAATACCATGTGGTTGCGGGCGAAGTTTACGCCGCCGACATTCCGGTCGGCTTCTCGGTCGTTCCGACCCTGAAGGATTCGGGCGACAAGACGCTCGTCACCACCAAGTTCGGCTCCACGGTGCGGGTTGACCTCGCAACGGTCGTTGCCGCCGACATCAAGACCTCGAACGGCGTCATCCACGTCATCGACAAGGTGATGATCCCCACGTTCTGATCATTTTGACTGCGACTGGCCATCGCGACGGGGCGCGGCAGCAATGCCGCGCCCCATTTCTGTTCGTGCTCCCCGTGACTTTGCGGCCCATGCTTGCTATTGCGCGCCCGTAGCGGAGTGCGCCATGCCTGACCTGTTGATCGAACTGTTTTCCGAGGAAATCCCCGCGCGCATGCAGCGCAAGGCCGCGGGCGATTTGAAGAAGCTCGTGACCGGTGCGCTGGTCGATGCCGGCCTCACCTATGAAGGCGCGCGCGAATACTGGACGCCGCGCCGGCTTGCGCTCGACATCAGGGGCCTCACCGCCCGCTCCGCCGATATCAGCGAGGAAAAGAAGGGCCCGCGCGTTGGTTCGCCCCAAGCAGGCGATAGACGGCTTCCTGCGCTCGGCCGGCCTTTCGTCCGTCGACGAGGCGCAGATCGTCTCCGACCCGAAAAAGGGCGAGTTCTACGTCGCGGTGGTGCGAAAGCCCGGGCGCGAGGCGGTGCAGATCATTGCCGAAGCCATGCCCGCCATCATCCGCGAGTTTCCCTGGCCCAAATCCATGCGCTGGGGCGAGGCTTCGAGCGAGCCGGGGTCGCTGCGCTGGGTGCGCCCGCTCAAATCCATCGTCTGCACCTTCGGCCCCGAGACGGAAGAGCCGGAAGTGGTGCCGTTCGAGGTCGACGGCCTTGTCGCGGGCGATGTCACCTTCGGCCACCGCTTCCTTGCTCCGGAGCCGATCACGCGTCAAGCGCTTCGACGATTATGTCCGCAAACTCGAGGCGGCGAAGGTCGTGCTGGATGGCGAACGCCGCAAGGAGATCATCCTTGCCGACGCCCGCAACCTTGCCTTCGCCCGCGGATTCGAACTCGTCGAGGACGAGGGCCTGCTGGAGGAGACCGCCAACCTGGTCGAATGGCCGGTGGTCATCATGGGCGAGTTCGACGAGCCCTTCCTCGCGCT
>CAWJVP010000019.1:0-103441 GCA_963846345.1 uncultured Alphaproteobacteria bacterium | reverse complement strand
GCCCGACGAGGTGACGCGCCTCACCATCCGCGAAAACCAGAAGTGCTTCGTGCTTCGCAAGTCAGGCGCCGAAGAGGCGCCCGGCGCTGATGCGCCGCGCCCGCGCAGCGGCGGCGAAGCCGCTCGCGTGAGCGAAGGAAAACTTACCAACCGTTTCCTGCTCGTCTCCAACATCATCCCGTCCGACGGCGGCGCGGAAATCGCGCGCGGCAACGGCAAGGTGGTGCGCGCAAGGCTTTCCGACGCCAAGTTCTTCTGGGAGAGCGATTTGCAGGTCGCGACGTCGCCCGGCGGCTTCGACAAGTGGATCGGCAATCTCGACAACGTCACCTTCCACGCCAAGCTCGGCAGCCAGGGCGACCGGGTGAAACGCATCGTCGCGCTCGCCCGCGAACTTGCGCCGGTCGTCGGCGCCGATCCGGAGGCAGCGGCCCGCGCCGCCTTCCTCGCCAAGGCCGATCTGCAGTCGGCCATGGTGTTCGAGTTCCCCGAACTGCAGGGCCGCATGGGCCGGCTTTATGCTGAAGCTGCGGGAGAAACCCCCGAAATCGCCCGCGCCATCGAGGAGCATTATTCGCCGCTCGGGCCGTCCGACGACGTGCCGACCTCGCCTGTTTCCGTCGCCGTCGCGCTTGCCGACAAGCTCGACACGCTGGTCGGTTTCTGGGCCATCGACGAGAAGCCGACCGGATCGAAGGACCCTTACGCGCTGCGCCGCGCCGCTCTCGGCGTCATCCGGCTGGTGCTGGAGAACAAGGTGCGGATGAACCTGTGCCAGGTGGCGGCGGGCTACATCGCCGACCGCCTGCTGGACCGCGCCTATGGCGACCCGGCATTCCGCAACCGTCTTGTCGACGATCATGTGAGCATCGAACAGCGCCAGTCCGAGAATTTCGAGCATGACTGGGAGAATGATCTGAGCCGCGTCGCCGCCGGCAACGAGGCGCGCGCGATCGCAGCCGATCTCCTCTCCTTCTTCCACGACCGGCTGAAAGTCTATCTTCGCGATACCGGCGCGCGGCACGACCTGATCGACGCGGTCGTGACCGCAACGTCCGACGACCTGCTGCTTGTCGTCATGAAGGTGCGGGCACTGCAGGCGCTGGTCGAATCGTCGGACGGCGCGAACCTGCTGGCCGGCTACAAGCGCGCTGCCAACATCCTTGCCGCCGAGGAAAAGAAGGGCACGGCAGTCGCCCCCTCGGTCGACCCGGCGCTGTTCACCGAGCCGGCGGAGAAGGCGCTTTTCACCGCGCTTGGCGAGGCGGAACATGCCGCATCAAAGGCCATGGAAAGCGAGAATTTTGAAGGCGCAATGGCTGCGCTGGCAACGCTGCGCGCGCCGATCGACGCGTTCTTCGACGGCGTCATGGTCAATGCCGATGACACGCAGGTCCGGGCCAACCGCCTGGCGCTGCTGGCGCAAATCCGCTCGGCGATCCACCGTGTGGCGGATTTCTCGCGAATCGCCGGCTAGAAGGCACAGGGAACCGGGCAAGGGCTTCGGCGGTTTAAGGCTCACGTTGATCAACCCGTGAGGTTTTACCGCCATGACCAGATCTGTCCTGCTGGCAAGTGCGCTTGCCGGCGCGCTGCTTTCATCGCCCGTCGTTGCGCAGCCCTTTGAAGCTTCGTCGCGCATGTTCCAGCCCATAGCGGCATCTGAAGAGCTGCTGATGGCGCAGGCGCGCCCCCGTTTGTACGATAACTACGACTGGTGGGACCGCGACCGCCGTGACCGGCGGGACGACCGCCGTTACCGCGATTGCCACCGCCAGCCTGACCGCCACCCCGGTCTTGCGCTCACTGCACCGCCATGTCGGGCGCTACTGCGCAGTGCAGTTCCTGCGGCCCGTCCGAAACCCCAGGCGCGACCAGTATTGCGTCGATCTGGGCGGCGTGCGCTTCTGCGCCGGCTAGCTGAAGGCGTAGGCTGCGAAGATCACCGCGCCGATGAGGCAGGCCGTGCCGGCAACATGCAGCCACTGAACCCAGCCTGGCGGGCCGCCCCGCCGGGCCCATGATCCGGCCATCGCGTTGAGGAAGACGAATGATCGCGAGCAGCGCAGTCGCGAAGACAAGCTTGGCGTTGAAGGCGTTGCTTGCGATCCAGCCATCCCCCGACGACGCCATCAGCACGCCCGTTACCCAAAGCGTCAGGATCGCGACCAGCGCCGAGAGCCGGTACCATTTGCGCAATGCCTTGGTGAGTTCCGGCGCGGGCAGGTCGTGCGGCCCGCGCGCCAGCATGAGGTAGATGTTGCCGAGGCTCGCGCCTGCGCCCAGGACCAGCGCCAGGAAATGGATTGCCTTGATCGTGGTGAAGAACATCGCTCCTCCTGTCAGGCCTTTCCGCGCATGATCGCGCGCCAGCCGATGTCGCGCCGGAAAAATCCGCCGGGCCAGTCAATGGCATCGACCGCACGGTAGGCATTGGCCTGCGCCTGCGCCACCGTCTCGCCCAGCGCCGTCACGTTGAGCACGCGCCCGCCATTGGCGACGAGCTGGCCGTCACTTTGCGCGGTCCCGGCGTGGAAGACCAGCGCGCCTTCCGCCTCCGCCGCGGCAATGCCGTGAATGACCGTGCCTTTTTCCGGCGCGCCGGGATAGCCCTTTGCCGCCATCACCACGCAAAGCGCCGCCTGCCGCGACCATTGCGGCTCGAGCGAAAGCAGGTCGCCCTCGATCGCGGCCACGAGCAGTTCCACGAGGTCCGACTTCGAGCCGCGGCATCAGCACCTGGCACTCGGGATCGCCGAAGCGCACATTGTATTCGATCAGCTTCGGCCCGTCCGCCGTCAGCATCAGCCCGGCATAGAGCACGCCGTGAAAGGGCATGCCCTTGTGGTGCATGGCGGCGAGGGTCGGCACGATGATCTCGCCCATCACCTCGGAAATCGTTTCCTGGTCGAGGACAGGCGCAGGCGAATATGCGCCCATGCCGCCGGTATTGGGGCCGGTATCGCCTTCGCCAACGCGCTTGTGGTCCTGCGCGGTTCCCAGAAGCACGGCGGAATGCCCGTCGCACAGCGCGAACAGGCTCGCTTCCTCGCCTTCCAGAAACTCCTCGACGACGACTTCCGCGCCCGCCTGGCCGAAGGCCCCCTCGAAGCAATCATCGATGGCCGCGCAGGCTTCCTCCACGCTCAGTGCCACGGTCACGCCCTTGCCGGCGGCAAGCCCGTCGGCTTTCACCACGATCGGCGCGCCTTTCGCCCTGACGTAGGCTTTGGCCTTGGGCGCATTGTTGAAGCGGGCATAGGCGGCGGTCGGAATGTCGAACTGCGCGCAAATATCCTTGGTGAAGCCCTTCGAGCCTTCCAGTTGCGCCGCCTTTGCCGAAGGGCCGAAAGCGCGAATGCCATGCTTCTCGAGATCGTCGACGAGCCCCGCGACCAGCGGCGCCTCCGGCCCGACGACGACGAGGCCGATAGCGTTTGCCTTGCAAAAATCGATCACCGCCTCGTGGTCGGCCGGATCGAGCGTCGGCAAGCTGCGCCTCCTGCGCGATGCCCGGATTGCCGGGCGCGCACCACAGCGCATCGCAATGGCGCGACTGGCGGATCTTCCAGGCAAGGGCGTGTTCGCGCCCGCCCGAACCGATGATGAGGATGTTCATGTGCGCTTCCTGTGCTGCATCCTGCTTTAGCGCCTGCCGCCGCAATCGCAACCCTCATGGCGAGAGCACTTGACCATCTGTTGAAAACACTGGCATTGCCCGCGCATGACCGACGCCGGAAACAAGATGGTTGCCGACGCGCTGCGCGGAAGCTGGGTGCACCGCTTCCTGCCGCGAACGCCTCTGGCCGCATGCACAGCTTGCGCGCTGGGAGCGCCCGATCGGCTGGCAATTGCTGTTGTGGCCCTGCTGGTGGGCGGCGATGCTGGCCGCCAATGCCGGGCATGGCGCTTCGCCGCTGCAGATGGCCTGGTATCTCGTGCTGTTTTTCGTGGGCGCGGTGCTGATGCGCGGCGCCGGCTGCACCTATAACGACCTCGTCGACGAGGAGATCGACCACAAGGTCGCGCGCACCCGCTCGCGACCGCTGCCCTCGGGGCGGATATCGCGGCGCGACGCAAAGATCTTCCTGCTGGCGCAGTTGCCTGGCGGCTTTTCTCGTGCTCATCCAGTTCAACCGGTTTTCGATCCTTCTGGGCGTCGCCTCGCTGGTGCTGGTGGCGATCTACCCGTTCATGAAGCGGATAACCTGGTGGCCGCAATTCTTCCTCGGCCTCGCCTTTTCATGGGGCGCGCTGATGGGCTGGTCGGCGCTTTGCCGGTTCGCTCGCAGCCGCGCCGCTGCTGCTCTACGCCGGCTGCGTGCATTGGGTGATCGCCTACGACACGATCTATGCCCTGCAGGACATCGAGGACGATGCGCTGGTCGGGGTCAAGTCGACTGCGCGGCTGTTTGCGGGGAACATGCGCGTCCCGCGCTATCGGGACTGTATGGCGGTGCGGTCCTGCTGTTCGCCCTGTCGTTCTATGGCTGCGGGCGTGGCGGCCCCGGCATGGATCGGCCTTGCCGCAGGTGCGTTGCAGCTGGTTTGGCAGGTTCGCTCGCTGGACACCGGTCCGACCCGGCGCGGTGCCTTGCCCTGTTCAAGTCGAACCACTGGTTCGCGATGATCCTGTTTGCCGGATTGGTGCTGTCGCACGCGCTCAGTTACGCGCGATAAGCTCTTCGCCGCTGATGCGCACGACCGGGCCGACCACGCCTGCCTTGCGGCGGCGCAGGAACCAGGGGCGGTGCTTCAGCGCGCCAAGGCGCTTGCGCCGGTCGAGGGCCGGATCGACCATGATTTCACCCAGAAGCTTGCGCACCGG
This sequence comes from uncultured Alphaproteobacteria bacterium, assembly GCA_963846345.1. Taxonomy (GTDB): domain Bacteria; phylum Pseudomonadota; class Alphaproteobacteria; order Rhizobiales; family Rhizobiaceae; genus BOKV01. Next base: position 98,613 of record CAWJVP010000019.1, on the reverse strand, counting down.
CGTCAATTCGCCCGTGTCGCCTGCAATCAGCATCGGCAGGCGCATCAGGCGGCTCCAGGAATGCCAATCCGCCGCGACATCGTCGAGATCGGATGCAACCAGCAGCGGCACGCACAATTCGCGGTCGTGATGGTGAAGTTCCAGCGTCACCGTCATGCTGCCGTCGGCATGTTCGATCGCGCGGGCGGCGACGCCCTTGAAGCTCTTGGCCGGCAACGCCACCGAGACCGGCAATCCGCCTAGCCCAGCCTGCGCTTCACCACCGCGCCATGGCGGTCGATGGTCCAGCTTGTGCGGTTGCGTTCGTAGCTCGAGCTTGTGCGGCAGGCGGTAAGGATCGAGCCTCATCCCGAACCCGCCCACTGCGGCATTGCCGCTTGTTGTTGTGATCCGCTTTGGCTGTCGCAATCTTCGTCATTGAGTTTTCCCTGTTCTCTTCAGAGCCCGCTTCTTTTGTGCGGTGTCCTGAAATTGTCCGGCTGTTTTTTCTTCTTGTTGTTTCTTCTTCTTGTCTTGCCGTGACACGAGAGAGAATAGCGCAGTTGTTTATCCGAATCTCCTTAACCGGGACGGTGAATCAAAGCTTACGCACTGCTGTGGTTATTGAATGATTAGAGGGTGTAACGAACCTGCGCCAAGGCATTAGGCGCTCAAACCACCTTGCCCGGGTTCATGATCCCTTTCGGGTCGAGCGCCCGCTTGACCGCGCGCATCATCTCCATTTCGACCGGGCTCTTCGTGGCGATGAGCAGGTCTCGCTTGAGCCTGCCGATGCCATGCTCCGCCGAGATCGAACCGCCAAGCTCCAGCACAAGCGAATGCACGCGCGTCCTGGATCGCGGCCTGCCGCTCCTTGAGATATTGCCGCGCCGTCTTCACCCACGGGCTGCGATACGTTGAAATGGATATTGCCGTCGCCCATGTGGCCGAAAGCGCAGAGCCTTGCTCTCGGCGCGGCTTCGCGACACCGCCTTCGCGCCGCGCTCCAGAAATTCCGGCAGGCGGTGCACCGGCACGGCAACATCATGCTTGATCGAAAGGCCCTCCGGCCCTTGCGCCGGTCCCATGTCGTCGCGCAGCTTCCACAACGCATCGCGCTGCGCGTGCTCTGCGCGATCACCGCATCCTCGACCAGCTCGCGCTCGTGGCGGCGGCGAAGATGCCTCGGCAAGATCGCGCGCGTCCTCCGCCGAACGGCCGGACGAGATTTCCACCAGCACCTGCCACTCATGCTTTTGCGGCAGCGGATCGCGGCTACCCGGCGCATTGCGCAGCACGAATTCCAGCGGCGTGCGGTGGATGAGTTCGAACGCCGTAACACCGGCCCCGGCCTGCTCCAGCGACGATATTAGCAGATCGAGCGCCGCAGCGGGCGAGGGGACTGCCGCCCACGCCACCTCGCGCCCCTTGGGCAGCGGCGCAGCCGCAGCGCGGCGGCGGTGACGATCCCGAGCGTTCCCTCCGCTCCGATGAAAAGCTGCTTCATGCGTAGCCGGTGTTGTCCTTTTTCAGGCGGCGAAGCCCGTCCCAGATTTCGCCCGGACGGCAGCACCACCTCGAGCCCCAGCACCTGCTCGCGCATGTTGCCATGGGCGATGACGCCCGTGCCGCCGGCATTGGTCGAGATATTGCCGCCGATCTGGCACGAACCCTGGCTGCTGATCGACAGCGGAAACAGCCGTCCGGCCTTCTCGGCGGTCTCTTGCAGATCCTGCAGCGTCACGCCGGCCTCGGCGATCACGTGTTGCCCTCCGAGTCGACGTCGCGGATCGTGTTCATCCGCTCCAGCGACGACGACGATTTGCGTGCCGCTCTCGTCCGGCACGCCGCCGCCGGCATGTCCCGTATGCCCGCCTTGCGGCACCAGAGCGGTTCCGGTCTCCGCGCGCCAGCCTGACGATCTCCGCGACCTCCGCCGTCGATCCGGGCCGCAGCACCAGCGGCGTCCTGCCGATCACGAGCTTGCGGTTTTCGTGCGTGTAGTGCGTCAGGTCCGCGTTTGCGGCGTCAGAGCGTTTTGCGTTCCCGATAATGGCCAGCAAAACGGGCGAGAGCGCGGCGTCCATCAGGCAGCCTCGCGCGGGGCGGCGGCGCGCGCCAGCCGGTCGTTGATGGCGATGCCAAGACCCTCCATTGGCACGGGCTCCACCGCGATGAGCTTCGGATGCCCCGCATCGAGCTGCTTCAGCATGGCGTAAAGATTTGCCGCTGCCTCGCGCAGATCGCCCGCCGGACTGAGATTGAGCATCTGCAGCCGCGCCGCCGCGATAGCGGTCCTTGCCCGGCCCGAACGCCAGCAGTGCAGCGCCGGCGGGCAGCGCGTCACGTTGGTTTCCGCAGCGCCTGCATCGGCGCGTAATGGCTGGCCAGCATGCCCGGCGCCTCGATGGCCTTGCCGGTCGACAGCGCTACCGGCAGCCCGCCGCCGCCTCCAGATTTGCATGGTGACCGAACCTGGCCGCAGCAAGACAAGCCGGTCTGCCCGCCACCTTCACGATGGTCGATTCGATGCCCTCCCGGCACGGTCCGCCGTCGAGCATCAGCAGGTCGGTTCACGGAATTCTTCCGCTACATGAGCGGCGGTGGTCGGCGAAATCCGGCCCGACCGGTTGGCGCTCGGTGCGGCAAGCGGCTTGCCGAACTGCCGCGATCAATCGCCGCGACCGCTGTCCGGGCAGCGAAGACCGACGGTGCCGAGCCCTGCTGTCGCCAGTTCGCTGATGCCGCTTGCGGCGATGGCAGGAACCACCAGCGTCAGCGGGCCGGGCCAGAACGCTGCGGCGAGCGATGCGCGCCACGTGCGTCCCATCTCACCGATACCGGCTCGCCATGGCGACATCCGACGACATGGCAGATCAGCGGGTTGAACCGCGGCCGGCCTTTCATTTCGAAGATGCGCGCCACCGCCAGGCCGTTGGTGGCGTCGGCCGCCAGCCCGTAGACGGTCTCGGTCGGCACGCCCACGCAGTCGCCGCGCGTCAGCCTTTGCAGTGCCTGCGCCTTGCCGTCATCATCGGCTGAGCAACTATCCTTGCCATGCAGGTCAATAAACATGCATGCGGCAACCGGGCAAGGCCGCTTCAATTGACGTTTACGTAAAAAGAAACTATGCAAGTTCGGCAACACGGACGAGACGGAGGAGACAGCCATGTACCGCGCGCCGGTCAGCGAAATCGCCTTTGCCTTGAAAGCAAGTCGCGGGCCTGAACAGGCCATCGACGCGGGCGCGCTGCGCGACCTTTCCGGCGATCTCGTCGACGCCGTGCTGGAAGAGGCCGGCCGCTTCGCCACCGAGGAAATCGCGCCGCTCAACAAGGTCGGCGACAAGCATGGCGCACCGCTCAAGGACGGCAAGGTCACGACGCCGCCCGGCTGGAAGGAGACCTACCAGGCCTGGTGCGAAGGCGGCTGGAACGCCATTGCCGCGCCGGAGGAATTTGGCGGGCAGGGCCTGCCGGTGATGCTGGCGGTGGCCGCGCTCGAAATGTGGAACTCCGCCTCCATGGCCTTCGGGCTCGGGCCGACTGCTGACCATCGGGCGCCGTCGAGGCGCTCGACAAGCATGGCTCGCGACGCAGCTCAAGGACACCTATCTGCGCAAAGCTCGTTTCCGGCGAATGGACCGGCACCATGAACCTGACCGAGCCGCAGGCCGGCTCCGATCTCGCCGCGCTGACGGCCCGCGCCGAGCGCGCGCGGCGACGGCACCTACCGCATCTTCGGCCAGAAGATCTTCATCACCTATGGCGAGCACGACCTGACCGACAACATCGTGCCATCTCGTGCTGGCGCGCCTGCCCGATGCGCCTGCCGGCACGCGCGGCATTTCGCTGTTTCTCGTGCCGAAATTCCTGGTCAATGCCGATGGTTCGCTCGGCGCCGCAACGACGTCTTCTGCCAGTCGCTCGAGCACAAGCTCGGCATCCACGGCTCGCCGACCTGCGTCGATGATCTATGGCGACGGCTATGGCGGGGCTGAGCAAGGCGCCGTCGGCTAGCTCATCGGCGAGGAGAACAAGGGCCTCGCCTGCATGTTCACGATGATGAACAATGCCCGCCTGCAATGTCGGCATGCAGGGCGTCGCCATCGCCGAGGCCGCCTACCAGCAGGCGCTTGCCTATGCCCGCGAGCGCCGGCAGGGCAAGGCGCCCGGGCGCGACGGGCGAGGCATGAGCCCGATCATCGAGCATCCCGATGTGCAGCGCATGCTGCTGACCATGAAGGCGCATGACGCAGGCGGCGCGCGCCATCTGCTATTCCTGCGCCCATGCCATCGACATGAGCCATGCCGGCGAGGCGCGGACGCGCAAGCATCTGGGCGGAGCGCGCCAGCCTGCTGACGCCGATCGCCAAGGCCTTTTCGACCGATATCGGCGTCGAGGTCGCCTCGCATCGGCGTGCAGATCCATGGCGGCATGGGCTTCATCGAGGAGACCGGCGCGGCGCAGTATCTGCGCGATGCCCGCATCGCCCGATCTACGAGGGCACCAACGGCATCCAGGCGATCGACCTCGTCGATGCGCAAGCTGCCGCTGTCCGGCGGCGAGACGTTCCGCGGCCTATGTCGCGGAACTGCGCACCATTGCCGGCGACGTGCGCGGCGCCAACCATGCCGGCTTTCGGCGAAACGGCAACGCCTGCTCGATACTGCGCTTGACGATGTTCGGCGGCCGGCGAATGGCTGCTTTCGGCCTTGGCGGAAGGCCGGATGGAGGAGGCGCTGGCCGGGCGCGACGCCCTATCTGCGGCTGTTCGGGCTGGCGGCTGGCGGGGCCTATCTCGCCAAGGCAGGCGCTTGCCGATGGTGTGCGCGCACCGCTCGCCCGCTTCTTCGCCGAAAACCATCTTGCCGAATGCACGGCCTGAAAGCCCGCGTCACCGGCGGCGCTGCAAGCCTGATCGCCGCCCGCGACCTGCTGGTCGCCTGAGGAAAGCCAATCGACATGAGCGAATTCATCGACAACATCAGCAGCGGACGGCGTACTCACCGTCCGCATGAACCGCCCCGAAAAGAAGAACGCGCTCACCGCCGCACATGTACCAGGCGCTGGCCGACGCGCTGGACGAGGCGGCGACGAGCGACGCCATCCGCGCGACGCTGATCCTGGGCGTGCCGGGCGCGTTCACCGCCGGCAACGACATCGGCGACTTCCTCAAGACCGCCATGTCCGGCAACCGCGATAGCAACGCCGTGTTCGATTTTCTCGAGCGCATCATCATGGCGCAAAAGCCGGTCGTCGCCGGTGTCGACGGCCTCGCCATCGGCGTGGGCGTCACCATGCTGATGCATTGCGACCATGTCGTTGCCTCGCTCGGCTCGACATTCAAGACGCCCTTCGTCGATCTCGGCCTGCTGCCGGAAGCGGGCTCCAGCCTTATCGCGCCGCGCATCATGGGCCACTCGCGCGCCTTCGCTCTGCTGGCCATGGGCGAAACCTTCAGCGCCAGGATGCGCACGCAGCCGGTCTCGTCAACAAGGTCGTCGCGCCTGCGGAACTTGGAAGATCATGCGAAACGCCGCCGCGAAGGCCATCGCCGCCAAGCCGGCAGAGGCAATGGCGATCTCGCGCAAGCTCATCCGCGGCGACCGCTCCGACGTGCTCGCCCGCATGCGCGAGGAGGCCGTGCTGTGGGAAGCCCGCCTCAAATCCGACGAGGCCAAGCAGGCCTTCATGGCGTTCATGCAGCGGGGGAAGTGAATACCTACCGCTCCACTTCGCCACCGCCTCCACATGCGGGGTGAACACGAACTGGTCGATCGGCGTCACGCTTGACGCGGTAGCCGCCATCGATGAGCATGCGCAAGTCGCGCGCCAGCGTCACCGGATTGCACGAAATCGCCGCGATGCGCCCGACCTTCGACCGGGCAAGCTCGCGCGCCTGTTCCTCCGCCCCGGCGCGCGGCGGGTCGAACACCACGCCGTCGATCTTCGTCAGTTCCTCAGCCATAAGCGGCCGGCGGAAGAGGTCGCGCCGTCTCGGCCTGGAGCGTCTTCAACGCGCCACCCGTCTCGCGCCATGCCCGGTCCAGTGCGGCAATCGCCGCTCCGCTGGAATCTGCGGCCAGTACGGTCGAATGCTCGGCAAGCCGCAAGGCAAAGCGCCAAAGCCGCTGAAGAGATCCGCCACATGCCTCGCCCCGGAAGGTGCGCGACGCGCCAGTCGCGCCATCGCTTCCTCCGCCCCGGCGACTGCCTGCACGAAGCCCTCCGGCGGCGGTGAGACCTGCGCCTTGCCGATGGAGAGCAGGCGGCCGCGCAGCTCGATCAGCGTCTCGCCATTGAGGGACAGCCGCAACCAGCCTTTGGCGCGGCCAAAGCGATTGCCGCCTGCTGCGCCTTTTCCGGCGTGAATCCGCCATTCGAAGCGGCGATGTCGAGCCCGTTGTCGCAGGCCAGCACGGTCATTTTCATCATGCCTTTCTTCGGAGCGAGTATGCCCGCCAGCGCGCGCAGATCATCAAGCCGCTGCTCGATCTGCGGCAGCACCACCGGGCACTGCGCAAGATCCGTGAGCCGGTTCGTCTGCTTCTGCGAAAACCCGAGGAGAATGCGGTTCTTCCGAGCGGATGGCCGTGAACGTAACCCGACGCCGCCGATGCGGTCCGAAGCCGATGATCGGCCGCAGCTCCGTTTCGATGCCCTCGCGCGCAAGCGCCTCGACCACCAGGCTGCGTTTCCAGTCGAGGTAATGCGCATGGTCGAAGGTGCTGCATCTGGCAGCCGCCGCAGGTCCCGAAATGCCGGCACAGCGGTGCAACGCGCAGCGGCGAGGCCCCGGTAATGATTTCAAGCTGCAGCCGCTCGCCCTTGCCGGATGCGATGACGCTCTCGCCCGGCAGTGCGAAGGGCACGAAGGCGCCATCGGCGGCGACGCCGTCACCCTGCCGGCCGAGCCGCTCGATCATCAATGATTTGCTCATCGATCCTTCACTCCGGCCAGCAGGAATTCGCGATTGCCATCGCCGCCCTCGATCGGCGAGGCGAGCGAATGCGTGTGCCGCCACCCGGGCTGGCTGTCGAGCCATCGCGCCAGCCGTTGCGCGGTCGGCTACGATCATCGCCTCATCCAGCACGAGCCGGCCTTGGTGACATTGTCGCGGCCGACCTCGAACTGTGGCTTCACCAGCAGAATGGCGTGCGCACCGGGCGCGACATCGCCAATGCCGGCGGCAGCGCCAGCGTCATCGAGATGAAGCTGACATCGGAGACGACGAAGCCGATATCTGCCTCGCCGATCGTCTGGCGGTCATCTCGCGCGCGTTTAGCGCCTTCGATATTTGTCACGTGGCGGATCTTGAGCAGCATGTCGTGGGTCCATCTGGCCGTGACCGACATCGATGGCAACGACATGCGCCGCGCCATGCTCCAGCAGCACCTGCGTGAAGCCGCCCGTCGATGCGCCGATGTCGAGCGCAATCTGGCCCTGCGGGATCAAAGCCCGTCGCTTCCAGCCCTGCCTGAAGCTTCAACGCGGCGCGCGAGACGTAGCGCTTCGCGGTATCGGCAATGTCGATGTGTCGCCGGACGCTACGGGCGCAGCGGGCTTTGTCGACGACGTTGCGCCATTGACGCGTACGGCCCCGCGCCGCACGCCGTCGCGTGCGCGCGAACGCGAGGCGTAATGCCCCCGGTCGACGAGGGCCTGGTCAAGTCTGGCTTTTTCGCTCATGCCGCGTCATGCGACGGCGGCGCGCGAAACGCAAGGATTGCCTAAACCGCAGTCGATTGCGCTGTCCTTGCGGTTCGACCCCGTGATGATCGTGATCGACGACAGATGTACGGGCTCATCGTTCATCACCATGGGCGGAAGCGGCTTGCCACGGCTCGCGGCCGGCGAAGGCGGCGGCTTGCGCGTGTCTTGCGCTGCGTCACACTGTCGGCCAGGCTGGCGTCGTGGCCCAGCGCGCCGCGCAGGTCGCCGATCTTGGCGGCAGCCCTGGCCACCGCCGCCTGTTCCAGGCGCTTGTCGTAGCCGGTTGCTCCGGCCGCATCGAGCGCGTGCGCACAATCTTAGGCCACAGCAATGCCATCGCCGCAAGCTGGCGTTCCATGCAACTCGCATCGTCGTCCCCCGATGTGTGCACTGGAAGACACAATGCGCGATCACGCTTAGCAAAGCGCGAAACAGAAGATGGTTAATTACTGATATTAAAGGGAAAATATTTGTCTGATTAAAGACGCTTACAGAAGCAATTCCACCGCAAACTGTGCGCAACTGCGCGACGTAGACTGCCAGGCCGTGCTGCATCCACAGCCAACCGGCGCGCCGGCGACAGATGCCGGCGCCACCGCCGCGACACGGGCGATGGGGCGCCAATCTTGTCGGTGATATCGGCACGGGCTGCATGTCAGCCATTCTTGATCAGCCGGCGAAGCTTTTCAAGCGCAACGTCCGGGTTCTCGTCGTAGGCGATGGTTCCGGCAAAACTGCCGTCGGCGCGGATGAGATAGACGGTCGCCGTATGATCCATGGTGTAGTCGCCGCCCTCGAGCTCCACCCGCTTGGCATAGACGCGGTAGTCGGAAATGCACCTTGGCGATCTTCTGCGGATGCGCCGGTGATGCCGATGATGCGCGGATCGAAGGACGCCACATATTCCTGGATCGCCTGCGGTGTGTCGCGCTCCGGATCGACGGTAATGAAATAGAACTTGAACCTTTCGGCGTCCGGGCCGAGCTCTCTCCAGCCATCCGGCCGCCTCCAGCAGGGTCGTCGGGCACACCTCCGGACAATGCGTGAAACCGAAGAATATCGCATGCGGCGTGCCGTCAATGTCCTTGTCGGTGATCGGCGTGCCGTCGGCGCGCACCAGCTCGAAAGGGCCACCCAGCTTGACATTGGCCATCTCCAGCGCCTTGCGGCCGGCATCGCCGCTGAGCCAGACGTAACTGACCGCGGCGGCGGCGATGACGACCAGCGCCCATGCGGCATAGCGAATGGCTCTCATGTCTGTCTCCGCAGGGGCGCTCGCCCCGGCATTTGCGTTTGCGCCACATGTGTTGCCGCGGGCGGGCGCGATCAATGCGGCATGGCGTCCGGCGCTATTCGGGGTCCAGCGGCTCGACGCCCACCGGTTTGCCGTCTTGCGACAGCCGGATCTTTTCGACCTTGGCCTCGGCCGCGCCGAGCAACTTCTGGCAATGGTCGCGCAGCCGCTCGCCGCGCTCGTATTGCGTGATCGATTCCTCGAGCGCGACATTGCCCTGCTCGAGCCGCTCGACGATCTTCTCGAGTTCCGCAAGCGCCGCTCTCGAAGCTCATGGTCGCCGACTTCGCTGTTGTTGCCGCTTTCGGACATTGCTGCGTCCTTGCTGTTTCAGCCTGTCATCAGGCGGTTTACATGCGCCGCTGCCGATTCCGCAAGGCCTTGCAAGTCGTATCCGCCCTCCAGCACGCTCGACGAGGCGGTCGCCGCAATGGCGTCCGCAAGTTCCATCAACTGCCGGTCGCCCAGTCGAAATCCTGCCCGCGTCAATTGCAGGCCCGCGAGCGGGTCGCGCCAATGGGCATCGAAGCCGGCCGGATATGAGTGATGAGGTCCGGGCGGAAGCTGTCTACCGCCGGAAGGATGCGGCTGAGGAAGGCTTCGCGGAACTGCTGCCCGCTATCGCCTTCGCGCAGCGGCGCGTTGAAGATGTTGCCTGCTCCCGGTTTCGGACAAGCGCTCCGGTGCCGGGATACAGCGGCATCTGGTGCGTCGAAGCGAAAAGCACGGACTTGTCGTCCCAGAAAATGTCCTGCGTGCCATTGCCGTGGTGTACGTCGAAATCGACGATCGCGACGCGCTTCGACGCCATGCGCCTTCTGCGCGTGCCTTGCGGCGATGGCGACGGTGTTGACGAGGCAAAATCCCATCGCATTGGTTTTTTCGGCGTGGTGCCCCGGCGGGCGCATGGCGCAGAACGCATTCGAAAACTCGCCCGCAAACACCCCGTCGACGGCGGCGACCGCGGCTCCGACCGAACGCTTCACCGCTTCCCAGCATTTCGGGCTGGCGGTGGTGTCCTCGTCGATCCGCGCACCAGGCCGGTCTGCGGAATGAGGCTTTCCATCCGCTGGATGTGGCTGCGCGGATGGGCCAGGGTGAATTGCTCGGGATCGGCCTCCGGCGCTTCCTGGCGGTCGAGGAAATGGAATCGCTCGTCCGACAGCGCTTCCTCGACGGCGCGCAGCCGGTCGGGCCGTTCCGGATGGCCCGGCGGCATCAGGTGTTCGAGGCAAATCGGATGATGATAGTAGCGGGTTGCTCACGCCAACACTCCTTGACCGCATATGGGTGTCGAAAACCCGGACTGCCATGGCCTGCGTCAAACTTGGCCGCCGGTCAACGGCTGATCCGCCAAACCGTATTGTCCTCGAGGCCGACGATGAATGCGGCGTCCTTGCCCGATTTCTCGGCGATGATTGCCTTGTCGATCGGCGCGGCCAGCTCCACTTGCGCCAGTTCGACAATTCCCTTCCGGGTCAGCGAAAGGATCCGCAACGCCTTGCGGTCGAGCGAGGGCAGGGCGAGTTCCATCGTGCCGTTGCCATCGACGTCGGTGCTGGCTGACAAGCGCAGTTCTCGCCGAGCCGAAAACATGGTTCGAAAACCCCGGCTTGCGCGGTCACCAGGCGCAGCTTTCCGCGAATGAACTTCAAGAACCCGAGTTGCCCGTCCCGGTGCGGCCTGGCAACGAAGGCGATCTCCGGCGTTTGCGTGCCGAAATAGCGCTCGATTCCCGCCACGTTGAGCCATGTGTTTTCCTGGCCCAGAGGCGGCGTTGCAGCCATCTTGACGAGCGCATCGCCGCCCGTCACGCGAAAGATCACGATCGCGGCCCCGGCGCGGAACGACGAGACGATCGTGATGACTTCGCTCGTGCCGTCATTGTCGAGATCGGCAATGCGCGGCGCGATGTCCTCGAAAACCTCGGTTTCCGGCAGTCGGTAGTTGATCTGCACCCCGCCCTTGAGCCGGGCGACCAGCGCACTGCCTTCCACCATGTCGCCAAGCGCGCCATGGCGGTAGCGTGACGTCGGATGCGCGTACCAGGCGGCCTCGATGTCGCCGATGGGCGAAGCCGGCGCGGTGAGCATTCCTGGAATCTCCGATTCCGCCGGCACCCGCGTTTCCTTGAAAATCTCTTTGGGGTCGGCCTTCTCTACCGGGGCCGCCTTCCAGGGATCGGCTGCGTGCGCCGCCCAGCCCGAAAGCAGGGTCACGGCCAGCATGGCAGTCCTGACAATGTGCATGCTGGTGCTCATGGTTTCCTGCCCGGTCCTATTCGGTGATGATGGTTTTGGAAATTTCTATGCCGAACCCGTCGAGACCGACATAGCGGCGTTCACGCGATGCCATCAACTCGATTGATTCGATCCCGAGGTCACGAAGGATCTGTGCGCCGAGCCCGATCTCCAGCCACTCGTTCTCGCGGCTGCGGGCGGAGCCATGCGCCTCGCGCTCCTCCGCTGCTCATCGTCGCGCTGGAGCCGTGTCGGCGATGCGTCTGGCCGACGCCAACGGAGCCTTCGCGCAGGTATACGACCACGCCGCGCCCGCCGCTGCCGATCTGCTTCATCGCCCGGTGCAGCGTGTCGGAAGCGCCGAAAACATCGTCCAGCACCGATTCGATCTGCAGCCGCACCGGAATGTTGCGCCCGCCCCGGATGTCGCCGAACACCACCGCAAGATGGTGCATCGGGTCCCACGGGGTCTTGTAGGTGATTGCCATGGCCGGCCCGCCGATGGTCGTTACCTGTGCGCTCGAAACCCGTTCGACGAGGCTCTCGCGCCGCTGCCGCCATGCAATGAGTTCCGCGACGGAAATCGTCTTGAGTCCGTGGCGCTCCGCGAAAGCGGCAACCTGCGGGCCGCGCGTCACCGTGCCGTCCTCGTTCATCAGTTCGGAGATGACGCCCACCGGCGGCAGTCCGGCCAGCCGGCAGAGGTCGACCGCCGCCTCGGTATGGCCGGAGCGCATCAGCACGCCGCCTTCGCGGGCCACCAGCGGGAAGATGTGGCCGGGCCGCACGAAATCCGCCGCGCCGGAATTCGGGTTGGCAAGCCCCCGGACGGTGATCGTGCGCTCCTCCGCCGAGATGCCGGTCGTCGTGCCGTGCCGGTAATCGACGGAAACGGTGAAGGCCGTGGAATGCGGCGCGTCATTGTCCGATGACCATGGCCGGAAGGTTCAGCCGCCGCGCTTCCGCCGCCGTCATCGGCGCGCAGACGATGCCGCTGGTGTGGCGGATGATGAAGGCCATCTTCTCGGTGGTGCAGTGTACCGCCGCGACGATCAGGTCGCCCTCGTTCTCGCGGTCGTCGTCATCGGTGACGACGACGATCTCGCCCGCCTCGAAGGCGCGGATGGCGTTCGGCGATCGTTCCTGGTCGATGGGCATTGCCTCAGCCTTTGCCGGTCTGGCCGCGATGCATCAGGTAGTGGTCGGCGATCGCGCAGGCCACCATGGCTTCCCCGATCGGCACCGCCCTGATGCCGACGCACGGGTCGTGCCGGCCCTTGGTCGAGACATCCGTCTCCTCGCCCGAAGCCGTGATGGAGCGGCGCGGCGTGAGGATCGACGAGGTCGGCTTCACGGCGAACCGCGCGATGATCGGCTGTCCGCTGGAAATACCGCCAAGGATGCCGCCGGCATGGTTGGACAGGAACACGGGCTTGCCGTCATTGCCCATCCGCATTTCGTCGGCATTTTCCTCGCCGGTCAGTTCCGCCGCACCGAAGCCGTCGCCGATCTCGACGCCCTTCACGGCATTGATGCTCATCAAATGCGCGGCGATGTCCTGGTCGAGCTTGGCGTAGATCGGTGCGCCGAGCCCGGCGGGAACGCCCTCGGCGACGACCTCGATCACCGCCCCGATGGAGGAGCCGGCCTTGCGGATCTTGGTCAGGTATTCCGCCCATTCGCCCGGCAACGACAGGGTCGGGACAGAAGAAGTCGTTGCGCCGCACTTCATCCCAGTCCCAGCGCGAGCGGTCCACCTTGATCGAACCCATCTGCACCATCGCGCCGCGCACCGTGACGCCGGGCACGATCTTGCGCGCCAATGCGCCGGCCGCGACGCGGGCGGCTGTCTCGCGCGCCGATGAGCGTCCGCCGCCGCGATAGTCGCGGATGCCGTATTTGGCATCGTAGGTGTAGTCGGCATGGCCCGGCCGGTAGCGTTCCTTGATCTCGGAATAGTCCTTGGAGCGCTGGTCGGTGTTGCGGATCATCATCGACACGGGCGCGCCCGTGGTGATGAACGCGCCGTCTTCGCCCTCCACCGGCATCACGCCGGAAAGCACCTCCACGGCGTCGTCTTCGCGGCGCTGCGTCGTGAATTTCGACTGGCCCGGTTTGCGGCGGTCAAGCTCGGCCTGGATTTCGCTTGTGCTGAAGCGGATGCCCGGCGGGCAGCCATCGACCACGCAGCCGAGCGCCACGCCGTGGCTTTCGCCCCAGGTGGTCACGCGCAGCAGATGGCCGAAGGTATTGAAGGACATGGATCGTCCAGCCGTTGCGATAAGCCGGAAAACCGGCAGGTGCCGTGGTATAGGAAAGCGCGCCTTGCGGGTCAAACCGGTTTTCCGGTCAGATTTGTTTTTCCCCGTTGCCGTCCCAGATGAAAACCCGGTCCTGCGGGAACACATACCCGGCCGCCTCGTGAGGGTCGAGGTCCAGAAGGTGGTAGCGCAGCACCCGCCCGACAACGCCGTGACCCACCACGACGGTATCCCTGGTCACGGTGTCGTACCACTCGCGGATACGCCGGTGCACCATTGCGTGGCTCTCGCCTTGCGGCGGGCAGAAGGTCCAGCGGGCGCGCTTGCGCTCCTTGTGCGATGCGGGGTCCGCCGCCTTGAACTCGCTTAGCGTGGTGCCTTCCAGCAGGCCGTAGGAGGCTTCGATCAGCCGCTCGTCGATCCGGTAGGCACCGGGCGCCAGCCCCATGGCGCCGCGCACGATTTCCATCGTCTCGCGCGTGCGCCCCAGCGGGCTGGTGACGAAATCGAAGGCTAGCCGGCTCCGTGACGAGGCGCGCAAGCTTGCGCCCGTTTTCCAGCGCCTGCACCCGTCCGGTGTCGTTGAGTGGAATGTCCTGCCGGCCCTGGAACCGCAGTTGCGCGTTCCAGTCGGTCTGGCCGTGGCGGATGTAATAGAGGATGGGTTTCTTCATACGCCGGCCGGATTGGGTCAATTGTCCGGACTATTCGTCCTTGATGACGGAAATGTCCGGCGCATCCACGGCCTTCATGCCGACGACGTGGTAGCCGCTGTCCACATGCAGGACTTCGCCGGTGATGCCGCGAGCCATGTCGGAGAGCATGAACGCCGCGCTGTCGCCGACTTCCTCGATGGTGGTCGTGCGCTTCAACGGCGAATTGTATTCGTTCCACTTGAGGATGTAGCGGAAATCGCCGATGCCCGATGCCGCCAGCGTCTTGATCGGCCCGGCCGAAATGGCGTTGACGCGGATTTGTTGCTTGCCAAGGTCCACCGCCAGATATTTGACCGAAGTCTCGAGCGCCGCCTTGGCTACGCCCATGACGTTGTAGTGCGGCATGACTTTTTCCGCGCCGTAGTAGGTCAGCGTCAGGATAGAACCGCCCGCGGTCATCAGCTTTTCGGCGCGCTGCACCACGGATGTCAGCGAATAGACGGAGATATCCATGGTACGCTGGAAATTGGCCGGGGACGTATCGACATAGCGGCCCGTCAGCTCATCCTTGTCGGAAAACGCGATGGCGTGGACCAGAAAGTCGAGCTTGCCCCAGCGTTGCGACAAGTCTGCGAAGACCGCGTCGATCGTCTCGGGCACGGTTACGTCGCAATGGCCGACCACGATCGCGTCGAGTTCTGCCGCCAGTGGCTCGACCCGCTTCTTCAGCGCGTCGCCCTGATAGGTAAGCGCGATCTGCGCGCCCTGCGAGGCGCATGCCTTGGCGATGCCCCATGCAATCGAGCGGTTGTTCGCCAGCCCCATGATGAGGCCGCGCTTGCCCTGAAGAATTCCGCCATTTACGGCCATGCAATACGCTCCGATACCCGGTCCCGCGCGAGTGCGGCTCACCGCAATGCCGCCGGGAGCCGTTTCGCGCATATGGCACAAGCCGAACAAAGCCGCAAGGACGGCGCCGGGCTGATCGGGGGTCAGGCCTTGGCCTCGCCCTCCTGCCGCATGAGTGATTCGAGCGATGCGCGCCCGTCCTTGGGAAGCTTGATGACCAGCGTCACCAGCATGTCGCCATGTCCGCCGCCTTTTTTGGGGACGCCCTTGCCCTTCAGGCGGAAGACCTTGCCTGAATCGGTCCATTCCGGGACCGTCAGCGCCACCTTGCCGTCAAGGGTCTCGACCGCCACCTTGCCGCCGGTCACGGCCGTCTTGAGCGGCAAATCGGCGTCTGTGCGGATGTCCGCCCCGTCCAGCGTGAAACGGGGATGCTTGATGAAGCGCAAGGTGACCAGCGCGTCTCCCGGCTGCATGCCGGGCGCCTTGTTTCCCTGCCCGGCAAGCCGCACAGTCTGTCCGTCCGTTGCGCCGGCCGGTAGGGCGAAGGTGAGCTGCTTGCCATTGGCCAGCCGAACGGAGCCCTTGCCGCGGGCGATGTCCTCGATTGTCACGTCGGCCGTCAGCTTCAGGTCGAGCGGATTGCCGCCGCCATGGCCGCCAAACGGCCCGCTTTGCTGGAATCCGCCGCGCTGCGCCCCGGCGCGTGCACCACCAGCGCCGCGTCCGAACCCGAACATCTCGCTCAAGATATCCTCGGCGCCAAACCCGCCGGCACTGCCGCCCGGCGCTCCGCCGCGCGAGGTGCGAAACTCGAAACCCTCGAACGGGCTGCCGGCGCCGCCTGCTCCGAAGCCTTCGAAGCCCTGGAACTTCGGCTTGCCTTCGGCGTCGATTTCGCCCCGGTCGAACTGCGCGCGCTTGTCCTTGTCGCCAAGGATGTCATAGGCGAGGCCGATCTCGGCGAATTTTTCCTTCGCGCCCACTGCTCCCTTGGCGCTGTCGGGATGATAGCGCTTGGCAAGGTTGCGATAGGCGGACTTGATCTCTTTCTCGCTTGCCGTCTTTGCAACGCCAAGCACCGAATACGGATCGCGCATCTGGTCCCTCGATGCTGATTGGATGAATGCCTGGACGCGGAAATCGGCGCACAACCGGGCGTCCGGCGGCCTGATTCCCGCAATTATTGTCTAATATGGGGGTTTTCCGCGCCGGTTTCCACAACGGCGTGGGAAGCTGCCAAAATGTGGCGCTTATTCCCGGGTGAACCAGGACAGGACCCAGGAATCCTGGCGCGCTTCGCACGTCTCGCCATTGTAGAGCGAAATTCCGGTGAAGCTGTCCACGGTGGTCTGGAACTTCTTGCACTTCTGGCCGTGGCTGCCGACGAACTTGTCGATGGCCTTGATGGTGCCGCGGCTGCCCGTGTCCGGGTTTGACCAGGCAAGTTCCGGCGCCATGGCGAAGTCGGCGGTCGCAACCGTGTTCTTGATCACCTCGACATCGGTGCTGTCGATCCCTTCGGCGGCAACCGGCTTGGTGATGGATGAGGTGACCAGCGTCCGCTCGTCTTCGAGGGCGGCGGTGCGCGAAAGAGAACATGCGCCGAGCGGCATTGCCAACGCCAGCGCGAGCGCCATTTTGAAAAAGCCGCGAGGCGCGCTAATACACGCCCGTCCGCGCGGTGCGGCCTGGAAGTCTGCCGGGCCTGTCAGTTTGGCCGCGGTAAGTGAAAGCGATGGTGCATCGCGCATTTGGAGCCCAAGCAATACGAGGATGGCTGCTGCATGAATAATCCGATGCCCGGGTTAACAACCGGTGACCGCAATGCGGCCGAGCCGATGAAAATGTTTGCCGACTGGCTGGCCCAGGCTGAAAAGTCGGAGGTCAATGATCCCTCGGCAATGGCGCTCGCCACGGTCGATGCCGACGGCATGCCCAATTGCCGCATGGTGCTGATGCGCCGCCATGACGAGCGCGGCATCGTCTTTTTCACCAACTTCGAGAGCCAGAAGGGCGAGGAAATCCTGGCGACGGGCAAGGCAGCAGCCTGTTTTCATTGGAAGTCCTTGCGAAAATCGGTGCGTTTTCGTGGACTTGCCGAGACGGTGAGCGAGGAGGAGGCGGACGAATATTTCTTCGGCCGGCCCCGCGGCAGCCGTATTGGCGCCTGGGCTTCCAAGCAGTCCCGGCCTTTGGAAAGCCGCTATGCGCTGGAGAAGGAAGTCGCCATCCACGCCGCGAAATTCGGCACGTCTGCCATTCCGCGCCCGCCATACTGGTCCGGTTTCCGCATCCGGCCCCTGTCGATCGAGTTCTGGAGCGACGGCATGTTCCGCCTGCACGACCGCCAGCGATACGATCGCGTGTCGCTTGACGATCCGTTCGAGGTCAGCCGCCTTTATCCCTGATCAGGCAGCGGTGCCGCCGACGGTCACCTCGTTCATGCGCAGCGTCGGCTGGCCGACGCCAACCGGCACCGACTGGCCCGCTTTGCCGCACATGCCAACGCCCTTGTCGAGCTGCAAATCGTTGCCGATCATGGTGATGCGCTGCATTGAGGCCGGACCCGAACCGATGAGGTTGGCGCCCTTCAGCGGCTCGGCTTTCCTGCCGTCGCGGATGCGATAGGCCTCGGTGCAGTTGAAGACGAACTTGCCAGAGGTGATGTCGACCTGCCCGCCGCCGAAGGACACCGCATAGATGCCGTCCTTGACCGAGGCGATGATTTCGGCCGGATCGTGGCTGCCGGCAAGCATGTAGGTGTTGGTCATGCGCGGCATCGGCTGGTGCGCGTAGGACTGCCGGCGACCGTTGCCGGTCGGCTCGACGCCCATCAGGCGCGCATTCTGCCGGTCCTGCATGTAGCCGACGAGGATGCCGTCCTCGATCAGGACGTTTCGCGCGCTCGGCGTGCCTTCGTCGTCGACGGTCAGTGAACCGCGCTGCTCGAAGATGGCGCCGTCGTCGACCACCGTGACGCCCTTCGACGCGACCTGCTGGCCCATCAGCCCGGCGAAGGCGGACGTCTTCTTGCGGTTGAAGTCGCCCTCCAGGCCGTGCCCGACGGCTTCGTGCAACATCACGCCCGGCCAGCCGGGTCCCAGCACGACGTCGAACGTGCCCGCCGGCGCCGGAACCGCCTCCAGGTTGACCAACGCCTGGCGGTAGGCTTCGTCCACCGCATGCCGCCAGTTCTCCGTTTGCAGGAACTCGCCGAAACCCTTGCGTCCGCCCATCCCGTAGCTGCCGGTCTCCTGCCGGTCGCCTTCGCCCGCTACGATGGAGATGTTGATGCGCACCATCGGGCGCACGTCGCGGACCATGTGGCCGTCCGGCCGCAGGATCTCGACGACCTGCCAGCTGCCGCCGATCGACGCCGAGACCTGCCGCACGCGCGGATCGAGCGCGCGGGCATAGGCGTCGATCTCGGAAAGCAGGCGAACCTTGTCTTCGAAGGCGGGAGCGCCGATCGGGTTTTCGTCGCCATAGAGGCGCGCATTCGTACCGCGCGGCGCTGCGGCGTAGACCACGTTTCCGCCGCTGCGGACGGCCGAGACGGCGTCAGCAGCCCGCTTGAGCGCGGAAAGCGACAACTCGCCCGAATGCGCATAGGCCGAGGTCTCGCCCACGACTGCGCGGAGCCCGAAGCCCTGGTCGGTGGAGAAGTTGCCGGCCTTGAGCCGCCCGTTGTCGAAGACCAGCCCCTCGGACTGGACATATTCGAGAAAGAGTTCGCCGTCTTCGGCGCCCCGCAGCGATTCCTTGAGCGTCTTTTCCAGAGTTTCGCGGCCGACATCGAAACGGTCGGCCAGGCTGAAGGCATCGGACATGGTGATGGTTCCTCGTTTGCCGCGAATGTAGGGCGTGCATCCGCCCTGTGCAATCATTGAGCCGGACTGGCCACTTCATCGCGCACGGCGCGTTCCTCGATTTGCCCTGCAACCGCAGCGCCGGCTTTTGGGTCGATCCGCATCAGCGGAATGACACCAAGCACCATGACCGCGGCTACCACGACAAAGGCGATCTGGAAATTGCCGATTCCCAGTTCACCGCTGCCAAGCTTCATGGTTGCTTCCAGTACGCCGCCGGCTACCGCAACGCCCATGGCGATGCTCGTCTGCTGCGCGACGGCGGAAAATGCCGTGGCCTGCGACGCCTCCCGATCCGATATGTCGAGAAAGGCGAGGGCGTTGATGCCGGTGAAAAACAGTGAGCGGGAAAAGCCGCCGGCCAGCAGCACGAGATATAGCGCCCAGGCATATCCGGCGGCCGGGGACGCGGCGGCCGTCAGTGCCACCGTCGCCGATGCGATGACGCCGGAAGCCAGGAGCACGGCCCTGAAGCCGTATGCCGCGAAGATGCGCGCCGCGACGAACTTCATCGACATCGCGCCGATGGCGCTGACGAAGGTGATCATGCCGCTTTCGAAAGGCGACAGGCCGTAGCCCAGTTGCAACATCAACGGCAAAAGGAACGGCACCGCGCCGATGCCGATACGAAACAGCGAGCCGCCCGTGACGCTTGCCCGGAACGGGCCGTTTTCCAGGAGCGACAGCGACAGGATGGGGCGCTCTGCCTTGCGCGCATGCACATAGTAGAGAATGCCGCAGGCAATGCCGGTTGCAACCGCCGCCATGCCCGCCTCGACCGGCAATGCCGGCAGGCTGATGACCGACATGCCGAAGATGATGCCGGATGCGCAGCCGGCGACCAGAAGGAAGCCGCGCCAGTCGAGCGGCGCTGGTTCGAAAGCCGGCAGTTCCGGTAGGTATCGCAGCGTCGCGGCGATACCGGCAATGCCGATCGGCACGTTGATCAGGAATATCCAGTGCCAGCTTGCGAAAGTGGTGATGAAGCCGCCCACCGGCGGGCCAAGCAGCGGCCCGGCAAGGGCCGGAATGGTCAGCCAGGCCATCGCTGAAACCAGTTCGTTTCGCGGCGTGCCGCGAACCAGCACCAGGCGCGCGATCGGCGTCATCATCGCCCCGCCCATGCCTTGCAGGAAGCGCGCCAGCACGAAGAAGCCGAGCGAATCGGCCTGGCTGCAAAGGATCGAACTTGCGACGAATACCGCGATGGCCGAGACGAAGACGCGCTTGGCGCCGTGCCGGTCCGCCATCCATCCGCTGACCGGGATGAATATCGCCAACGCCACGAGATAGGCCGTCAGTGCCAGCTTCAACGCGATCGGACTGGTCCCGAGGTCAGCGGCGATGGCAGGCAGCGCCGTCGCGATCACCGTCGAATCCATCTGCTCCATGAACAGGGCGATGGCAAGGATCGCGGGAACCATGCGGGGCAATTGTGTCACCTCGGCATCGAGCCTTCCCCGCGCAGGGCCGAAGAATCAGGAGATCTTCAGGTAGGCCTCGGAAAATCCGGAAAGGTCGACCGGAATGCCGACGCCTTCTTCCGGTGTCGGGAATACCTTGAAGATCGCCTGCTTGCCCTTGCGAAGCGCTTCGAGCAGCTTGGCGTCGATGTCGGCATCCGCCCAGCAGCCGTCGGCGAAGCACTTGATGAACCAGACATTGCCGAAATTCTCGCCGTCGATCTCAAGGCCGACGCCGGTCGGCAGGAGAATGCCCAGCGGCGCCTGGATACGCATCAAGTCGCCCTTGCGGTCGGCCGGTCGAAGTATGGTGATGGACAGCCCAAGTTCCGTGCGTTCGCCGTCCTGGACCGCCTGGTGGATGCCGCATTGCTCGGCTGTCGCGCCCGGGGGCGTCTCGCAGATGACTTTCCAGAAGCCATGTTCGGAGACGACGCGCATCTGCGCCGAAGCCTCGCCGGCTTGCGGGAGAACAAGCAGCGCGCAAAGTCCTGCGCTAGCAGCCGCAGCCAGCATCGTGCGGCGGACCAGGTGTTTGAATTCGTTGATGGGAAAGGCCATTTTCAGGAAAACCCGTTCGGATCGAATCACACTTTATTACGTCGCGGGACTGTTCACAAAGCCCGCTGCGGGCGGCGGACAAACCGACGCGCCCGGCGCCGGCAAAACCCGCGCGTGCAGCGCACTCAATTGCCCGCAAATGCGGTTGGTTTGAGGCAACCCGAACGGAAAGTGCAAAAATGCCGCACGATTGAGGCGGTTGGCCACGTTGCAGGCTGCATTGCGTTGTGGTTTGACACAAGTCAATGCGTCGTGGCGCGTTCATTGCCCGCTTTGTGGCTTGCTGTTCGCTGCCGACCGCACTATTCGAAGCTTGCCGGAGCGGGCGTTACGTCATTTTCAATCCGGCGGCAAAATGAAGGGGTTCTCGCCCCGCCAAGGGAGATCACGCGTGATGAGATTGATCACGGCTATTGCCACTCTTTTCCTGTTCGCGGCCGGTGCCACGAGCGCCAAAGCGCAGCAAATCACTGACTGGCAAATCTGGCACCAGGACCCGGGCAGCGAATTTGCGGCCCGCATCGAGTGGTTCAGTGCATACACGCTCTATTTCATCGTTCCGATCACGATCCTGGTGATGGTGCTGCTCCTGGTGGTCATGGTCCGCTTTCGCGCCTCGGCCAACCCGGTCGCCTCGCAGGACCAGCCACAATTCGCTTGTCGAAGCCGTCTGGACCATCGTGCCGATCATCGTGCTGATCGCCATCGCAATCCCGTCGTTCGGCCTGCTCAAGTTCCAGCTGGCTCCGACGGAGGAGCCGGCGCTGACCGTCAAGGCGACCGGCAACCAGTGGTACTGGGGCTATGAATACCAGGACGAGACGCAGCTCTCGTTCGATTCGATCATGCTTTCCGAGGAAGACCGTCCCGGCTCCGGCAAGGAGGACATGGCGGCCTATCCGCGGCTGCTTGCCGTCGACAACGAACTGGTCGTGCCGGTCGGCAAGATGGTTCGCGTGCTCGTGACCGCGGCCGATGTGTTGCACTCCTTCGCGGTGCCGGCGCTTCGGCTTCAAGATCGACGCCGTCCCCGGCCGCCTGAACGAAACCTGGTTCAAGGCCGACCGGGAGGGCATTTTCTACGGGCAATGTTCCGAGCTTTGCGGCAAGGATCATGCCTTCATGCCGATCGCGATCCGGGTGGTGAGCGAAGAACAGTACACTGCCTGGCGTGCCACTGCGGCGAGCGATCTTGCAAGGCGCCAACAAGGCGCTGATGGCCGCCATCGACCGGCCAGCGTCAACGTCGCCGGTAACTGACGGCACCGCAATTCAATAAGGAGCAGACAAAATGGCAGCAGGCTGCGGTCGGCTCACGAGACGCACATGACCACAAGCCCGGTTTCTTTCGCCGCTGGTTCTTTTCGACCAACCACAAGGACATCGGCACGCTCTACCTGATCTTCGCGATCATCGTGGGCATTATCGGCGGCGTCCTGTCGGTGGCATGATGCGCTGGAGCTGCGAACCTGGCATCCAGATCTTCCGCGGCCTGCAGATGGTCTATGGCTTGAGGCGATGCCGCCTCGATGCTGCAAGCAGATGTCTCGTTCACCACGGCCACGGCCTGATCATGATCTTCTTCATGGTGATGCCGGCGCTCATCGGCGGCTTTGCCAACTGGATGGTGCCGATCATGATCGGCGCGCCGGACATGGCGTTCCCGCGCATGAACAACATCTCGTTCTGGCTGCTGCCGCCGGCCTTCATCCTGCTCGTCCTTTCGATGTTCGTCGAAGGGCCGGCCGGCGCGAACGGCGTCGGTGGCGGCTGGACGATCTATCCGCCGCTTCTCGACCGCCGGTCAGCCCGGACCCGGCCATGGACCTCGCGATCCTGTCGCTGCACATTGCCGGCGCATCGTCGATCCTCGGCGCGATCAACTTCATCACCACCATCTTCAACATGCGCGCACCGGGCATGACGCTGCACAAGATGCCGCTGTTCGCCTGGTCGGTGCTGATCACCGCCTTCCTGCTGCTGCTGTCGCTGCCGGTTCTGGCCGGCGGCATCACCATGCTGCTGACCGACCGCAATTTCGGCACGACCTTCTTCGCGCCTGAAGGCGGCGGCGACCCGATCCTGTTCCAGCACCTGTTCTGGTTCTTCGGTCATCCGGAAGTCTACATCCTGATCCTGCCGGGCTTCGGCATCATCAGCCACATCGTCTCGACCTTCTCGCAGCAAGCCGGTCTTCGGCTACCTCGGCATGGCCTATGCGATGGTCGCCATCGGCGCGGTCGGCTTCATCGTGTGGGCGCACCACATGTACACCGTCGGCCTGTCGCTCGACACGCAGCGCTACTTCGTGTTCGCCACCATGGTCATCGCGGTTCCGACCGGCGTGAAGATCTTCTCGTGGATCGCCACCATGTGGGGCGGCTCGATCGACGTTCCGCACGCCGATGATCTGGGCGATCGGCTTCATCTTCCTGTTCACCGTCGGCGGCGTGACGGGCGTGCAGCTCGCCAATGCCGGTCTCGACCGCGCCATGCACGACACCTACTACGTGGTCGCGCACTTCCACTACGTGCTGTCGCTCGGCGCCGTGTTCGCGCATCTTCGCGGCCTGGTACTACTGGTTCCCGAAGATGACCGGCTACATGTACTCGGAGCGGCTGGCGAACCTGCACTTCTGGATGACCTTCATCGGCGTCAACCTGGTGTTCTTCCCGCAGCACTTCCTCGGGCTTGCCGGCATGCCGCGCCGCTACATCGACTATCCGGATGCCTTTGCCGGCTGGAACGTCGTGTCGTCGTGCGGCTCCTACCTTTCGGCATTGGCGATGCTCGTGTTCCTCTACGGTGATCATCGAAGCCTTCCTGAAGAAGCGTGTTGCCGGTGACAATCCGTGGGGCGAGGGCGCCACGACGCTCGAATGGCAGCTGTCCTCGCCGCCGCCCTACCACCAGTGGGAAACCCTGCCGGTGATCAAGTGGCAGCGCCCACTGACATTGAAGCCGCCGGGCATGTTTGTCCGGCGGCATTTCTCCCGCACTGGCGGGAAACAGGGACTGGTACCGCAATGGCAATGACAGACAACATGGCAGCGCCGGTCGTTTCCGAGGCGACGCCGCGCGACTTCTTCGACCTGCTGAAGCCGCGCGTGATGTCGCTTGTCGTATTCACCGCCTTTGTCGGGCTGTATGTCGCGCCCGGTTCGATCAATCCGGTCGATCGCGGTCGATCGCGATCCTGTGCATCGCCATCGGGGCCGGGGCGTCCGGCGCCCTCAACATGTGGTACGACGCCGACATCGACGCCGTCATGGGCCGCACCGCGCTTCGCCCGATTCCGGCGGGCCGCGTCGCCCCGCGCGAGGCGCTTGCCTTCGGCCTCATCCTTTCCGGTTTTTCGGTCGTGATGCTCGGCCTGCTGGTCAACTGGCTTTCCGCCGGCCTGCTCGCCTTCACCATCTTCTTCTATGCCGTCGTCTACACCATGTGGCTGAAGCGCTTCGACGCCGCAGAACATCGTCATCGGCGGCGCGGCCGGCGCATTCCCGCCGGTCATCGGCTGGGCCGCGGTGACAAACTCGCTGGCCATCGAGCCGCTGGTCCTGTTCCTCATCATCTTCCTGTGGACGCCGCCGCATTTCTGGGCGCTCGCTTTGTTCAAGGCCGCCGACTACGGCCGCGCCGGCGTGCCGATGATGCCGAACGTCGCCGGCAACCGGTCGACCCAGCGCCAGATCCTCGTCTATTCGGTGTTGCTGGCGGCGAGCGGAATGCTGCCCTTCGCGCTTGGCTACAACGGCCCGGTCTATGGCCTTGCCGCGGCGGTGCTCGGCCTCGTCTTCATCCGCTACGCCTGGGCGGTCGAGACCATGGACGCAGCCGACAAGGCCATGGTGCCCGCGAAGAAGCTGTTCGGCTATTCGATCCTCTATCTCTTTGCCCTGTTCGCCGTGCTTCTGGCCGAACGCGTCGTCATGGACCTCGTGTGAGCATGGCGATGGCAAGGGAAGAAGACCAGATCGAAATGACGCCGGCGCAGAAGCGGGCAAGGCGGCTGCGCAACATCGCGCTGGCGCTGGTGCTCGCGGCTTTCGTCGTCATCGTCTATGTCGGCACCTGGGCAAAGCTCGGGGCCAACATTCTCAACCGGCCGCTTTGAGGTGAGCATGGAAGAGGCCCGTCAGCACGGCAGCAAGCAGTCCCGCAGGCACATGCGGGTGCTGGCAGGCTGCGTCGCGCTGGTCGCCGGCATGGGCGGACTCGCCTACGCATCCGTGCCGCTCTACGAGCTTTTCTGCCAGGTTACCGGATATGGCGGAACGACCCGCGGGTCGAGAATGCCGGTGTCCGGCTTTCCGACAAGCTGGTTACGGTGCGGTTCGACGCCAACGTCTCCGCGGGCCTCGACTGGAAATTCTATCCCGCGCAGCGCGAGGTAACGGCCCGCTTCGGGGAGACGGTCGAGGTGATGTATTTCGCCGAAAATCTCGGTCGACCGGACGCGGACCGGGACCGCGACATTCAACGTCACGCCGCAGCAGGCGGGCGCCTATTTCAACAAGCTGCAGTGCTTCTGCTTCACCGATACCGTCGTGAAGCCGGGCGAGAAGCTGGAGATGCCGGTGGTGTTCTTCGTCGATCCCGAATTGATCGAGACGGAAGAAGGGCGCGACGTGAAGACGATAACCCTGTCCTACACGTTCTTCGGGACCGACGGCGAGAAGCCGGTGGTTTCGCAGGTAAAGACCAGGTCCGGCGCCGCCGGAGGATGAATTGAACTGCTGCCCGGCGGGAACGCCGGTTGGATATTCGGGAGTGATACATGGCTGAAGGTCACAAGGTAAACCACGACTACCACATCATCGATCCCAGTCCGTGGCCGTTGATCGGCTCGGTCGGCGCGCTGCTGATGGCGATCGGCGGCGTCGCCTACATGCGCTGGCTGCAGGGCAACGACTTCACCCTTGGCTCGGCTGGACCTGGCCCAGCCCTGGCTGTTCTTCATCGGCCTTGTCATCGTGCTCTACACCATGTTCGGCTGGTGGGCCGACACCATCAAGGAATCGCAGCAGGGCTTCCACACCCGTGTGGTCTCGCTGCACCTTCGCTACGGCATGATCATGTTCATCGCCTCCGAGGTCATGTTCTTCGTCGCATGGTTCTGGGCGTTCTTCGACGCCAGCCTGTTTGCCGGCGAAGCGCAGCAGGTCTCGCGCGTCGAATTCACCGGCGGTCACTGGCCGCCGCAGGGCATCGAGGTGCTCGATCCCTGGCACCTGCCGCTGTTCAACACGATCATCCTGCTGCTTTCCGGCACGACGGTCACCTGGGCGCACCATGCGCTCCTGCACAACGACCGCTCGACGCTCAAGCTGATGCTGGCGATCACCGTGGCGCTCGGCGTGCTGTTCTCCGCCGTCCAGGCCTACGAATACATCCACGCTCCGTTCGGCTTCAAGGAGTCGATCTACGGCGCGACCTTCTTCATGGCGACCGGTTTCCACGGCTTCCATGTCATTGTCGGCACCATCTTCCTGCTGGTCTGCCTGCTTCGTGCCATGGCCGGCCAGTTCACGCCGCAAACAGCATTTCGGTTTCGAGGCTGCGGCCTGGTACTGGCACTTCGTCGACGTGGTCTGGCTGTTCCTGTTCTGCGCGATCTATGTCTGGGGCTCCTTCGGCGCGCCCGTCCACGGCTGAGCGCAACATGATGCGCTGCGGGCGGTCCGGCGACGGGCCGCCCGTTTTCGCGCCCGCCTTGCGGGCTAAAGCAGCCCTGCTGCTGGCCGCGCTGTTTCTCGCAGCCCTGTTCGCCATGCCGGGCATCGCATCCGCCCGCAAGGCGTGGCCAACGCCGGAACAGCCGGTCGACTACCTGCGGGTGCTGAAATCGAAGCGCATCCTCGAGGCCTGGCGGGGCGGTGTTCGGATCCGCGCCTACCCCATTGCGCTTGGCCAGGATCCCGTCGGCCCCAAGCGTATGGAGGGCGACGGCCGGACCCCGGAAGGCGCCTACCAGCTTACCTGGCGCAAGGACGACAGCGTCGCCTACAAGGCGTTCCACATCAACTATCCCAGTCAAGAGGATCGCCAGCGCGCCCGGCAGGCCGGGGTGAAGCCCGGCGGGTCGATCATGATCCACGGCCAGTGGAACGGCTTTGGCTGGGCCGGCTGGCTCCTGCAGAACTTCGACTGGACGAATGGCTGCATCGGCCTTTCCAACAAGGACATGGACGATCTGTGGCAAATTGTCGGCTGGGGTACGCCAATCGAGATTTTGCCATGAGAAACGGGCATGGTCGAAGCAGGCGAAATGCGCAGCATCGGACATGAAATGAGCGAACCGGACCAGCACATCGACAGCGCCCGCCATGCGCCGGTTTCACCCGTCGCCGCGGGCCTGCGCTGCGCCTGTCCGCGATGCGGCGAGGGCAGGCTGTATGACGGCCTGTTGAACCCGGCGAAACGCTGCATGGCCTGCGACCTCGACTACGCTTTCATTGATTCAGGCGACGGTCCGGCGGTCTTCGTCATCCTCATTCTCGGGTTTGTCATTGCCGGGCTGGCGCTCGTCGTCGAAACCGCCTTCGAGCCGCCGCTGTGGCTGCATGCGATCATCTGGATCCCGGTCGTCGTCGTCGCTTCGATCTGGTCGCTGCGGGTGACGAAGGCTTTCATGATCGCGCTGCAATACAAGACCAAGGCGCAAGAAGGCCGGCTGGCTTGAGCGCGCTTTCGCGGTTCATCCTGATTGTCTGCGTGCTGGCGGCGACGGCTGTCCTTGCCTGCCTCGGGGCGTGGCAGGTCCAGCGGCTGCAATGGAAGGAAGCGCTGATCGCGGATGTGACGGCGCGCGTGAAGTCGCCGCCGTCAACGCTGCCGGAACTGGCCGTGCAATATGCAGAGACGGGGGATGTCGACTACGCGCCGGTGTCACTTTCCGGCACGTTCGACCATTCGCGCGAATTGTATTTTTTCACGACCCATGACGGCCAGTCCGGCTGGAGCGTCTTCACGCCGCTGGTGCTGGACAGCGGCAATGTTGCGCTCGTCAACCGCGGCTTCGTTCCGGCGCAGCTGAAGGATCCGGCGCTGCGCCGGCAGGGACAGACTGCCGGGACGGTCACCATCACCGGGCTCGCGCGCAATCCGCTGTTCGAAAAGCCCAATTCGATGATCCCCGACAACGATGTCGGGCAGCGGCAGTTCTTCTGGAAAAGCATGGGCGACATGGCGCTTGCAGCAGGACTCGAGCCGGACGCGCTTGTGCCCTTCTTCATCGATGCAGATGCGACGGAAAATCCGGGCGGCTGGCCGCGGGGCGGCACCACGATCATCTCCTTTCCCAACAACCATCTGCAATACGCGATTACCTGGTTTGGCCTGGCCATTGCCTGCCTCGGCGTGGGCGGCTGGTTCCTGTTTTCCAGCCGGCATGCCCGCGCCTGAGCCGGCGGGGGTTGACTTGACGCGGCAGGCGACATCAATTCCGGCAGCACGAGGAATGACCGATTTGCCTGCTTCGGAACAACGCCAGCCTCTGACCCTGCGCCTGTGCGGCCCGCGCGGTTTTTGCGCCGGCGTCGACCGGGCAATCCAGATCGTGGTCCTGGCGCTCAAGAAGCACGGCGCGCCTGTCTATGTCCGCCACGAGATCGTTCACAACCGCTATGTGGTCGAGGGGCTGGAGGCGCGCGGCGCCGTCTTTGTGCGCGAACTCGACGAGATTCCGCCGACCGGCCAGCCCGGTCGTGTTCTCCGCGCATGGCGTCCCGAAATCGGTTCCGCAGAATGCCCAGAACCTCAACCTGCTCTATCTCGACGCCACCTGTCCGCTCGTCTCCAAGGTCCACAAGCAGGCTCTGCGGCACATGCGCCTTGGCCGTCACGTGCTGCTCGTCGGACATGCCGGCCACCCGGAAGTGATCGGCACGATGGGCCAGCTTGCCGTCGGGCGCGGTCAACGCTGGTCGAGACCGAGGCGGATGTTGATGCGCTCGTGCCGCCGGATCCGCAGGCGCTCGGCTATGTGACGCAGACGACGCTGTCCGTGGACGACACTGCCGGCATCATCGCCCGCCTGCGCGAGCGCTTTCCGTTGCTGTCGGACCCCGCTGCCGAATCGATCTGCTATGCCACCACCAACCGCCAGGATGCGGTGAAGCTGGCGGCTGACGGCGCCGACCATTTCCTCATCGTCGGTGCGCCGAATTCGTCCAATTCCAAGCGCCTCGTCGAGGTGGCAATGAAAGCCGGGGCGAAGAATGCCCTGCTGGTGCGTTCTGCCGCCGACATCCCGTGGGACGAACTGGCGGGCGCAAGGGTGCTCGGTCTTTCGGCCGGGGCGTCCGCGCCGGAGATCCTGGTCGACGAGATCATCGAGGCTATCCGCGTCCCGCTTCGACATGACGATCGAGCTGGCCGAGACGGCGCAGGAAACCGAGATGTTCCCCGTCATGCGTGCGCTGCGGGACGTTCCGCTGACCCCGGCCGACATGGCCTTCGTGAACGGGGATTGAGCCTTGGCTGTCTACACCGACATTCGCGACGACCAGTTGCGCGAACATCTCATGCAATACGACCTCGGTGCGCTGCATTCGCTGAAGGGCATCGCGGAAGGCGTCGAGAATTCGAATTTCATGCTGATGACCGATGCCGGCAGCTTCATCCTCACACTCTACGAAAAGCGGGTAAACCCGGCGGACCTGCCTTTCTTCCTGGGTCTGATGGACTACCTGTCCGCCCGCGGCATCACTTGCCCGCGGCCGGTTCCCATGCGCTCGGGCGAGATGCTCGGATCGCTGGCCGGCAAGCCCGCGGCGATCGTGACATGGCTCGACGGCTTCTCGGTCCGCCGTCCGACCGCGGCCCATTGCCGGCAGGTCGGCGAGGTTCTGGCGCGGATGCACCTTGCGGCGGCGGATTTCCCAATCCGGCGCGCCAATGCGCTGACGCTCGAAAACTGGCGCCCGCTCGCGGCGCGTTCCGCCGAACGGGCGCATGAGGTCGAGCCGGGGCTTGCCGAATTGATCGCCCGGGAACTGGACTTCCTCGAAGCAAACTGGCCGGCCGACCTGCCGCGCGGCGTCATCCATGCCGATCTTTTCCGCGACAACGTGTTTTTCCTCAATGACAGGCTGTCCGGCGTCATCGATTTCTATTTCGCCTGCAACGATATCCTCGCCTACGATCTTTCGATCTGTCTCAACGCATGGTGTTTCGAGCCGAACTGGGAGTTCAACGTCACCAAGGCGCGGGCAATGCTGGAAGGCTATGCCGCCATCCGGCCGCTCTCGCAGGGCGAGTTCGCGGCAATGCCGGTGCTGGCACGCGGCTCGGCCATGCGGTTCCTGCTCACCCGCCTCTATGACTGGCTGAACGTGCCGCCGGGCGCGCTCGTGGTGCCGCACGATCCGCGCGAGTATCTCGCCAAGTTGCGTTTCCACCAGGGCATTGGCGACGCGGCGGCCTACGGCCTCGATTATCACCCGCCGGAGACGGCATAGGTGGCATCACGCGTCAGCATCTGGACGGATGGGGCATGTTCGGGCAATCCGGGCCCCGGCGGATGGGGCGTGGTCATGCGCTACAACGGCCATGAGCGCGAACTTTCGGGAGGCGAGCCCGACACGACGAACAACCGCATGGAATTGATGGCTGCCATCGAGGCGCTTTCGGCCCTGAAGCGGCCTTGCGAGATCGACCTCTACACCAATTCCCAATATGTGCGCGGGGGCGTTTCCGGCTGGATGGACAACTGGAAGCGCAACGGTTGGAAGACTTCGGACAAGAAGCCGGTCAAGAACGAGGATCTGTGGCGCGCGCTGGACACGGCCCGCCAGCGCCACACCATCGTGTGGCACTGGGTCAAGGGTCATGCGGGCCATCCCGAAAACGAACGCGCCGACGAACTGGCGCGCATGGGCATGGCTCCGTTCAAGCCGGCCCGCAGCGGCCAGCCGAAGGAAATCTAGGCCGGTTCGCCCGCCTTGGCCGACAATTGGCCGAGTATGTGCGAGGCGCCGGAAACATCTACGCCGCGCCCCTCTTCGACATTGACCGCCTTCACGACCATGTCCTCGACAATCATCGAGTAGCGGCGCGAGCGCGTGCCGAATCCGGCTACGCTGAAATCCGCGTCAAGGCCGACCGCGCGGGTGAATTCGCCATTGCCGTCGGCAAGGAAGACGATCTTGCCTTCGGCCTTGCTTGCCTTGGCCCACTCGCCCATCACCCAGACATCGTTGACCGAGACGACGGCAACCGTATCGACGCCCATCGACAGGATCGTCTCGTAGTGCTCGAGATAACCGGGCAGATGGTTCATCGAGCAGGTCGGCGTGAAAGCGCCGGGAACCGCGAAAAGCACGACCTTCTTGCCGGCGAACACGTCGCTCACGGTGATGTTGGCCGGTCCATCGGCCGACTGTGTCTTGAAGGTCGCTTCGGGCAGGCGTTCGCCAACAGTGATCGGCATGTCTCATCTCCGGGGAAAAACTGGCAGGTTCAGGAAAAGCTTATAGTTGCCGCAACGCCAAATGCGAGTGGCAAGCCGGTGCGGTTCGATTAATTTTCCGGCGACAGCCATTGTTCGACCGCGCTGCTGCCATCGGTCAGCGTAAATCGCAGCTTGGCGTTTGTATCTGCGTCCTGCGGTCGTTCCGGAGAGCCGATCCTGAACAGCGCGGTGCCGTTGGCTTCAGAAACGAGTTCTGCCATCGGGAAGTACCAGCCTTGCGGCCCCTCGACGAAGAGACCAGGCTTGGCGCCCTCGGGCAGCGTCGCCTCCACGTCCAGCGAACCGTCGGCATGGCGTCGCGACCGCTTGACGCCAAAACCGTCATGCGCTTTTGCGGGAAGATGCGAGCGGGCCATTTCCAGCACCATTGCCGCCTTCGGATCGCTGGCCATCAGGGCCGCAATTGGCATTTCGAAGCTCGCTTGCGCCGGAATGCAGATCTCTTCGCAAACGCCTGCCATGAGATCGAGGCGAATTACCAAATCCGCGCCCAGCGCCTGTCCCTCGAAATAGAACGCGGTCGCTCCCTTGTAGCCGGCGAAATGCGCCTCGCCGGCGGTCAGCACCTTGGGTGCAGGCAGTTGCACCTCGCCGGCCTCGAAGCCCGCCGACCTTGAAAAGTCGAGGATTGGCGGAATGCCCGATGCCCCGGGCTGGCGCCAGTAGGTTTTCCAGCCATCCTTGAGCTCGATCTCGACGGCAGCGGCCACGCGGTTGCTGGCAGGATCAAGCTCGGCGACCAGCCGCGCGCGCCCGCCGCCCATGTCCTGCCATTCGCTCATGGCGGCTTCGGCAGGGGAGGCGGCAACGGCGAACAGCAGTGCGGCAGCGATTTTGCGGAACACTTTCATGGCCATTCACGTACCGTTCCCCATGCTGCGTTGCGAGTGAACTTCCGCCTCAAAAAGTCATATTTTGGTGAGCGAACTGGGGTTTAATGCGATGTTCGTCCGGCTTCCGCAAGCAGTGCGAATTCGTTAGTTTGCCCATGGCAAGGATGAAAGACCAGGAAATGATTCGACAGATCGAGACATTGCAGGGCCAGTTCCTGATTGCCATGCCGAACATGGGCGATACGCGGTTCGAAAAATCCGTGGTCTATCTGTGCGCACACTCGGCGGACGGAGCGATGGGCTTCGTCATCAACCGGACGCTGGACAAGCCTGCCGTCCCCGATTTCCTGCACCAGCTCAATATCGTGTCTGAAGAAGAGCGCGATACCATGCCGGCCTCGCTGCGTCTTGCTCCGCTCTACAGCGGCGGCCCGGTGGAGCCGGGCAGGGGCTTCGTGCTGCATTCGCCCGACTACACCTCCGAAACCACGCTGGTGATCGAGGACGCGGTGTCGCTGACCGCTACGCTTGAAATCCTGAGGGCGATTTCGCTGGGCCGCGGCCCGCGGCGGGTGTTCATGGCGCTTGGCTATTCCGGCTGGGCTGCCGGCCAGCTGGAGGAGGAAATCGCCGCGAATGGCTGGCTCACCTGCCGCTCTGATGCCGGCCTGATTTTCGACCGCGACCAGGACACCAAATATACGAGGGCGCTTCGCGGCATGGGCGTCAATCCGCTGCTGCTTTCGGGGCAGGCGGGCCACGCCTGATCACTTCGGCCTACTGGCCGGCCAGCCGGTATTCTTCCGCGACAAGAGCCTCGGCCTCGACCGCCGGCATCGGCTCGCCGAACAGGTAGCCCTGGCCGAATTCGCAGCCAAGCTGCAGCAGTTCGGCGACATCGGTTTCGGTTTCCACCCCTTCGGCGATCAGCTTCTGGTTCAGCCCGTGCGCCATTGCGATGATCGAGCGCAGCACGACGAGGCGTTCCTTGCGGTCGCGCGCATGCAGGAAGCTGCGGTCGATCTTGATGGTGTCGAAGGGGAAGCGCATCAGGTAGGAAAGGCTTGAGAAGCCGGTGCCGAAATCGTCCATCGACAGGCCAACGCCAAGCGCCTTGATGCGCTGGAGAACCTCGCTCGAATACTCCGGATTCTCCATGACCAGCGTCTCGGTCAGTTCGATCCGCACCATCCACGGCGAAAGCCCGCTGGTCCGCAGCATGTTGCCGATATCGTTGACGATGTCGTGCCGCAGCAACTCGCGGCTGGACAGATTGATGCTGACGAACAGCTCCGTCTCGCCGCTGCGCTCGATGATGGCTGCAAACTGGCGCGCGGCATTGGTCATTACATAGGCGCCGAGTTCGTGGATGAGGCCCGAGCGCTCCGCCGCGGGAATGAATTCCGACGGCGGGATGTTGCCGAGGCGGGGATGGCTCCAGCGCACCAGCGCCTCGAACCCGATTACCGTGCGCTCGGCAAGGCTGACGATCGGCTGGAACAGCACATCGAGCTGCCTGTTGTCGATTGCCGTGCGCAAATCGTCGTGAAGCTGCGTGATCTCGTCCTTGCCGATCTTGAAGGTCGGCCGGAAGGGCTCGATCCGGTTTCCACCCTGCCGGTGGGCATGGATCATGGCGAGTTCGGCATCGCGCATGATGTCGGCGGGGCCGGTGTGGTCCGAGGTCAGAGTGGCAATGCCGATGGAGGCGGTCAGCTGGAACTCCTCGCCGGCGAACTGGAGCGGGGCCTGCAGCGTCTTGCGGATGGCGTCGGCGAAGGCGGCGATGCGGTCCGGAGCCGATTCCGAAAGCAGCAGCATGGCGAAATGGTCGCCATCGAGCCGCGCGAGGCTGTCTCCCGAGCGCAGCAGGCGGCTGAGCCTGCGCGCCACCGTCAGAAGGATCGTGTCGCCGACACCGAAGCCGAGCCTTGAATTGAGTTCGCGAAACCCGTCGATGTTGATGTGGAACACCGAAGGCCGCATGCCCTGGTCGCGCCGGCCAAGCGCCATGACAGTGTCGAGCCGGTTCATGAACAGCAGCCGGTTTTCCAGGCCCGTCAGTTGGTCGTGCACGCTGTCGTGAAGCAGGCGCTCCTCGGAATTCTTGGCGTCCGTGACATCGCTGATCGTGCCGACGCAGCGTATCAGGTCGCCGTCGGAGCCGAGCAGCGGCCGCGCCTTGAGGCGGAACCAGTGGTAATGGCCCGGCATCCGACCGCAGCCGGAAGGTCTGGGCGATCCGCCCGCGCTTGTGCTCGGCCATCGCGTCGAGTGTCGTGCGGAAACGCTCGCGGTCGTTGGGATGGACAAGGTTGAGCCAGTTCTTGGCCGGCGCGTTCAGCATCCGGTCGGGCAGGCCCAGAATCGTCGAGGCTTCCTCGCCCGTGTGGATGAAGTCGCGGCTTGCATCCCAGTCGAAGAGCATGTCGCCCGAACCCGTCAGCGCCAGCGCCTGCTGCTCGACGTCGCTGACGATGCCTTCCGCGAGCATGCCGCCGGCAAAGGCGTGCTGCATGACCGTGAAGCCGATCAGCATGACGATGAGGACGAGCCCGCCGGCCAGCGCCGGCTGGACGATATCGTTGGAGAGACTGCCGGTCACGGTCAGCCAGGCGCCGAGCAGCCAGGCCAGCGCCAGGATCCAGGTCGGTATCAGCATGACGGCGCGGTCGATAGCCCTTGGCAGCCATCCAGACGATCAGCACCGAGCCGACGATGAGCGGTCGCCGCGAAGGAGAGCCGGGCGATGCCGGAGGCGACTTCGGGGATCGTGAGTGCAACGCCGAGCAGCAGGATCAATCCGAGCAGCCAGCCGATGGCCATGGTCGAGAAATGTGCATGCCAGCGGTTGAGGTTGAGATAGGCGTAAAGGAAGATCAGCAGGGCCGCGCGAGACGAAAACCTCGACTCCGGCCCGCCAGACGGGCGCGCCGGCCGAAGACAGCGCGACGATGCGGTCCCAGAAGCCGAAGTCGACGCAGACATAGGCAAGGACCGCCCAGGCAAGGGCGGCGGTCGCCGGGAACATCGCCGTGCCCTTGACGACGAAGAGGATCGTCAGGAACACCGCCAGCAGGCCGGAAATGCCGATCACGATGCCGCGGTAGAGCGTGTAGCTGTTGATCGTGTCCTTGTAGGCGTCCGGCTCCCACAGATAGAGCTGCGGCAGGCTCGGCGACTTCAAGTTCGGCGATGAAGGTGACCACCGCGCCGGGATCGAGCGTGACCAGGAAGACATCGGCCTCCCGGTCCTCCCGCGGCTCCAGCGAAAAGCCTTCGCTCGGCGTGATCGATCCGATGCGCTGGGAATCGAGATCCGGCCAGAAGATGCCCGAGCCGACCAGCCTGTAATGCGGAGCGACGATCAACCGGTCGATCTGTTCGTTGGAATCATTGGCGAGCGCGAAAACCGCCCAGTTGCTGGCATCTTCCGAAAGCTTGGGACGAACCTCGATGCGTCGCACGATGCCGTCGCGGTCGGGCGCGGTGGAAACCTTGAAGCTTCCAGCCTGGCGCAACTGAAGGTCGATGGAATTGGTGAGGTCGATCGCCGCCTCGTCCTTCGAGACGCTCAACGGCTCGAGCGCGAAGGCTTCCCGGCGGCGAGCAACAAGACAAGCATCAGCGTGAAAACGCCGAAAATGCCCCTTGCCTTGTCCCGCGCCTGTTGCAATGCGACCTGTTCCAGTTCGAACGTCCCCCGCGGGCTTCTTTCGGCCCTGCATGGCAAATGCCATACCGCGCCGGGCGTATTTCGTCCACGCCTGCCTGACAGTGTCAGACCCGCTTAGTGGTTGATTCCGGCAATATTCAGCCCCGGCTGGCTTGCCTTCCCCGAAGTCGGCGGCAAATCGCTGCGCAAAATCGCGTAAAGGACATGGTCCTGCCATTCGCCATTGATTTCCAGATAGGAGCGCAAATAGCCCTTCCCGGGTAAATCCGGCTTTTTCCAGAAGCCTGGACCGAACGTTCGTTTTGCGGCATGCAGGCGGCCTCGATGCGGTCGCAGGCCCAACGTGCCGAAAGCCTCGGCAAGCACCAGCCTCACTGCCTTGCCCATGATGCCCTTGCCGGCGTGCGGCGCTCCCATCCAGTAGCCGATCTGGCCGGAATGGGCGACGCCGTGGCGGATGTTCGACAGGGTAATGCCGCCATAGATCGCCGTTTCGTCCCGAGCGAAACACGAACCATGTCAGCGCCGTCATGGCTGCCGCCTCACGGTCGTAGCGGTCGAGCCGCCGGCGGTATCCGCCGCGCGTCAAGTCGTCGGCAGGCCATCGCGGCTCCCAGGGATTGAGAAAGCCGGCGGCTTTGCTCGCGCAGCGCCGCCCATTCGCCGGATAGTCGTCCGGCATTGGCGCGCGCAGCAGGAGGCCGTTGCCCTGCCAGGGCCGGAATGTTTCGGCGTTTCTGAGGAAAAAAGTCTCGATCAGCGCCGCGCCGCCGGTTCAGACCGCTGCGGCGGCTTCAGCGATATCCAAGCCGGCTGGCGATCTCCTCGTGGCGCATCACGCCCGACACGGGGCCGACGGCGGTCAGCGTCGGGATTGGCTGCGTGAACAGCCTGGCGGCCAGGTCGGTCAGCCGTTCGACCGTGATCGCCGAAAGCCGCTCCATTCAATTCCTCCTTGGTGATCGGTCGGCCGAACAGCAGGATCTGGCGGGCGATCTGGCCCGGCGCGGCGGCCGGGCTTTCCATCGCCATCAGCAGGCTGGCGCGGATACTGCGCCCGGGCGCGGTCGACTTCCGCCTCGGTGATCGTGTCCGCAGCGCTGCGCAGTTCGTCGATGATGACCGGCATCAGCTTGCGGGCATGTCCTCTTCGCCGGTCGCGGCATGGACGCCGAAGATGCCGGTGTCGGAAAAGCCCCAGTGGAAGGCATAGACCGAATAGCAGAGGCCGCGCTTTTCGCGCACTTCCTGGAACAGCCGCGACGACATGCCGCCGCCGAGGATCATCGACGAGCACCTGCGAGGCGTAGAAATCGCGCACATGGTAGGCGCGGCCTTCGAAGCCGAGCACGATCTGCGCATCCATCAGGTCGCGCTCCTCGCGGATAGTCGCCGCCGACGATAGATGCGCCGGCTGCGGACTGGCGACTTCGGCTTGGCGCGGAAAGTGCCGAGCCGCGTCTCGACCTCGCGCACGAACGCTGTCGTGGTTCGACGCGCCCGGCGGCCGACAACGACCATGCGCTCGGCCCGCGATACTGGCGCGTCGATGATAGGCGCGAATCTGCGGCCGGAGGCTGAAGGACTCACCGTCTCCGGCGTGCCGAGGATGGGCGGCCGATGGTCTGGTCGCCGAAAGGCGGTCTCCGGTGAAGCGGTCGAAGACGATGTCGTCCGGCGTGTCGTGCGCCGCGCCGATCTCCTGCAGGATGACATGCTGCTCGCGCTCCAGTTCGTCCGGGTCGAATGTCGAATTCGGTCAGGATGTCGGAGAGGATGTCGATCGCCAGCGGCACGTCGTCGCGCAGCACGCGGGCATAGTAGGACGTGGTCTCGACGCTGGTCGCGGCGTTGATCTCGCCGCCGACATTCTCGATTTCCTCGGCGATCTGGACGGCGGTGCGGCTGGCCGTGCCCTTGAAGGCCATGTGCTCGAGCAGATGGGCAATGCCATGCTCTTCGTCGCGTTCGTTGCGCGATCCGGACTTGACCCAGATCCCCAAGTGCAACGCTTTCGAGGTGCGGCATGGTTTCGGTCGCGACGGTCAGGCCGTTCGACAGACTGCGTTACTTCACACTCATGCGTCATCTTAGCGTTGCAGGCGTTAAGTCATGCCTGTGCCATAACTTTTCGTCATTGACGCGCCGTCGATGCCGCGATTTGGCCTGACATGGTCTTCGACCATTTTCAGGTCGATGGGAAGCACCGTCGAAGCGTCTCCTCGCGCTCCATCAGGTCCGCGAGCCATGCCGGAAGCGCCGGATCGACGCCGCTGGCGCGCTTCGACCGCATCGGGGAACTTCGCCGGATGGGCGGTGGCAAGCACGACCATCGGCGCTGCCGGCTCGCGGCTGATGCGCCGCGACATGGATGCCGACCGCCGTGTGCGGATCGAGCAGGTAGCCGGCTGTCCTCGAGCATGTCGCGGCGATGGTCGGCGGCGGTTTCGGCCATCGCTGGCCGCGCCGGCGGCGAACTCGGCGCGGATTGTCGCACGAGCGTCGCGCCGTCGATGGTGAAGCGCGCCGGATTGCTTGAGGCCGGCCATCAGCCGGCGTAACGGCGCCGCGTCGCGGCCCGACGCCTCGAACAGCAGCCGCTCGAAATTGGAGGAGATCTGGATGTCCATCGACGGCGAGGTCGTCGCCGATCACGCCGCGCATCTCGTAGCGCGCCGGTCTCGAGCGTGCGCGCCAGAATGTCGTTGTCGTTGGTGGCGATGACCAGCCGTTCGATCGGCAGGCCCATGCGCTTGGCGGCGTAGCCGGCAAAGATATCGCCGAAATTGCCGGTCGGCACGGTGAAGGAGACCGGCCGGTCCGGTGCGCCGAGCGACGAGCGCCGACGAGAAATAATAGACGATCTGGGCCATGATCCGGCGCCCAGTTGATCGAGTTGACGCCGGACAGCTTCACCCGGTCGCGGAAGGCGTGGTCGTTGAACATGGCCTTCACCAGCGCCTGGCAATCGTCGAAATTGCCCTCGATGGCCAGCGCATGGACGTTGGCTGCCGTCGACGTCGTCATCTGGCGCTGCTGCACCGGCGAGACGCGGCCCTTGCGGAAACAGGATGAAGATGTCGGTGCGCTCGCGGCCCGGCAAAGGCCTCGATCGCCGCCCCGCCGGTATCGCCGGAGGTCGCGCCGACGATGGTCGCGCGCTCGCCGCGCTCGGCCAGCACATGGTCCATCAGCCGCGCCAGCAGCTGCATCGCCACGTCCTTGAAGGCGAGCGTCGGGCCGTGGAAAAGTTCGAGGATGAAGTCGTTGGGGCCGGTCTGCACCAG
Source organism: uncultured Alphaproteobacteria bacterium (assembly GCA_963846345.1). Lineage (GTDB taxonomy): Bacteria > Pseudomonadota > Alphaproteobacteria > Rhizobiales > Rhizobiaceae > BOKV01. The sequence continues at coordinate 59,447 of CAWJVP010000019.1, read as the reverse complement.
CGGGCGTCACGGCAGGGTGGCGGAATGTCGCATAGGCCTCGTCGATCATCCTCGAAAGATCGGCCGCCGCGATCTCGTCGCCGGTGAACGGCGCCAGCACCGCCTTGGCGATTTCCGCATAGGGCATGGTCGCGAATTGCGCGGATCTGCGCGCTGGCGATGGCGGGCCATGTCTGCGGCAGGTAAAGACCGCCATCGCGCGCCAGGCCTGCCAGCATGGCGTCGCGAAATCCCAGGACCGGGCGCTTCCCGCGCGTGCTGATCATACTGCAAAGTCGATCCTTCCTCGTGCCCGGAGGGCTGAAAACGCCGCGTTTTAGCCTTGTTCGCTTTCTATTCGCAAGCAAACCGTGGAATAGCGGCACGGCTTGGGCCGTAGCCACTCGCATTTTTTCGGCGCGGTGCTATAGAGTGCCGCCGTTGTGGATGGATTGGTAACGGGGCATGGCGTGATTGTTCAGTTTTCGTGGGCGCGGGCAACGATGCGAGCGGCAGCCTTGGCGGCAATCGCGGCACTTGCGGCATCGTGCACCTCCTCGGCGCGGCGGCCAGATAGACAGTACGCTCGGCAGCGCCGGCCAGACAGCGGACGCAAGCGCGGCAGCGCAGACCGGCGCAGCCTGCGCAGCAAGAGGTGCAGGACCCGCGCGCCTACTGCCCCAAGACCGTGCTTCGCGCCGGCACCGAGACCTACAATCTTTTCCCCGACAAGGTGAAGAAGGACGACCCGCAGGCGCCGCGTCTGCTGCGTTTCCGCGCGACGATCACCGGCGTCGTGCGCGAGTGCAATTATGCGGGCGATATCCTGAACATCAAGGTCGGCGTCGAGGGACGGCTCCTGTCCGGCCCGTCCGGCGAAACCGGCTCCTTCACCATGCCGATCCGCATCGCGGTGACGCGCGGCGACGAGGTGCTCTTCACCACGCTGCATGACGTTCCGGCCGACATACCGCCCGGCCGCACCAACAACGTATTCCGCTTTGTCGACGATCAGATATCGATCCCCAAGCCGACCAGCGAGAACCTTGTCATTTATGTCGGCTTCGACGAGCAGCGCATCGATCCGCCCGGCGCGCAGGCCAAGGCCAAGCCACCGAACTAGAAGTCGCCTTCCCACACTTCCATGGCGTCGATCGTCGCCGACAACAGGGCGTGGCGCGCGATGACGGTTTCCGCGCCCGGCCTCGCTCAGCCTTTCGGCATGGAACGGGTAGCTGTGCCGCCCGCCGGTGAAGCCGATGACGCGCGCGCCCGCTGCCTGCGCCGCCGCGATGCCGTGGACCGAATCCTCGATGACGATGGTCTCGCGCGGACCTGCCCCGAATTCCTTCATGGCATGCAGGAAAATGTCCGGCTTTGGCTTCGGCGCAGGCGGGTCGAGTTCCTTGGCCGAAAAGATATAAGGGCGGAAAAGATCGTGCAGGCCGGTGCGCTTCAGCATCAGCTTCAGCCGGTCCGGCCCTGAATTGGAGCAGATGCACCGCGGCAGGCCGATGCGGTCGAGCGCCTCGACAATTCCCTCGATCGCTTCGACTTCCCTTTCCAGGATGACGTCGAGTTCGCGCTCGATCTCCTTGTAGAGCCCGGACGGCAGCTTGCGCCCGAGTTCTTCCTCGATCGCGCGGCTGATGAGCTCGCCCGTCATGCCGGCAAAGCGGCCGGAGAATTCCGCGATCGAAAGCTCGAACCCGTGCTCCCCGTAGCGATGCGCCTCGTGGCGCGCGGCGAGAAATTCGGAATCGACGAGCACGCCGTCGCAATCGAAAATGACCAGCTTGATGTCGGGCATGGATTTGGCGCTATAGTCCTTTGCGGGTTCGGGAACGCTGCCTATCAGAACCGGACCGCACAGATAAGGTCGCGGCATGAGAAAGTTTTCGCAGATCATGGACCTTGCGATCTCGCGCCACGGCAAGGCGGAGATCGACGCGGTGCTCAAGGCCTCCGTCCCGGTCAAGGAAAGCGGGCCGCGCAGCCTGTCGCGCTATTCGCCGCCGCTGAAAGACGAGGCGCTCGCCGCCATTCCCGACGACCGCTGGCTTTCGGCAGCGACGAAGGCGATATTCTGCGCCGGTTTCAACTGGAAGGTCGTCGAAAACAAGTGGGAGGGTTTCGAGGAGGCATTCGAAGGCTTCGATCTTCCGCGCTGGGTGCTGTCCACCGACGACGATCTTGCCGCGCTGCTTTCCGACAAGCGCGTCGTGCGCAATGGGGCGAAGCTGGCCAGCGTGCCGAAGAATGCGCGCTTCTTCGCCGGGCTGTCGCGTGAGAACCGCGGCGTCGGGCGCTACATTGCCGGCTGGCCGGTGACCAGCCAGAGCGGGCTGATGTCGGCGCTTGAGCGCGGCGGTGACCGGCTGGGCGGCAATACCGGCACTGTTCTTCCTGCGCTCGATGGGCAAGGATTGTTTCATCCTGTCGAAGGACGTGTTGGCAGCCCTCCGTTTCGACGGCGTTGTCGATGGGCCGGCCACGTCGAAAAAGGCGATGGCGGCGGTACAGGCCGCCTTCAACGAATGGCACAACGAGACGGGCTTCTCCATGACGGCGATGTCGCGCGTCGATCGCCCGTTCGACCGACGGCTGAGATTGTTTGCCTTTTCCCGATCGCCTTAGGGCATAATTAACCGCGCTCGGTAACCATGCGTGCAGGTTCCTCGTACTGCGTAGCCTGGTGTGACATGAGTGTAGTGTTGAGTTTGTCCGAACTTGGCTCGGCAAAGGCGCGGCGGGCCCGCCGGTGCTTCCCATATCGATGCGATCATCAAGGGCGACTGCGTCGCCGCCCTGTACGCGGCTGCCGGAAAATTCGGTCGACGTGATCTTCGCCGACCCGCCCTACAATCTCCAGCTCGAGCGGCGACGCTGCACCGGCCCGACCAGTCCAAGGTCGATGCGGTCGACGACGACTGGGACAAGTTCGACCGACTTCGCCGCCTATGACGCCTTCACCCGCGCCTGGCTGCTGGCCGCGCGCCGCGTGCTGAAGCCGAACGGCACGATCTGGGTGATCGGCTCCTACCACAACATCTTCCGCGTCGGCGCGATGCTGCAGGACCTCGGCTTCTGGATCCTCAACGACATCGTCTGGCGCAAGACCAACCCGATGCCGAATTTCCGCGGCCGCCGCTTCCAGAACGCGCACGAGACGCATGATCTGGGCCTCGCGCGACCAGAATGCGCGCAAGGGCTACACCTTCAACTACGAGGCGCATGAAGGCGGCCAATGACGACGTGCAGATGCGCTCCGACTGGCTGTTCCCGATCTGCACCGGCGGCGAGCGGCTGAAGGACGGCGAGGGCGCCAAGGTCCATCCGACGCAGAAGCCGGAAGCGCTGCTCGCACCGCATCCTGATGGCCTCGACCAAGCCCGGCGACGTCGTGCTCGACCCGTTCTTCGGCACCGGCACCACCGGCGCGGTCGCCAAGCGCCTCGGCCGCCACTTCGTCGGCATCGAGCGCGAGCAGGCCTATATCGACGCGGCCACGCGCCCGCATCGCCGCGGTCGACGCCGCTGACGGCGGCCGATCTTGCCGTCACCACCGGCAAGCGCGCCGAGCCGCGCGTCGCCTTCGGTGCGCCTGGTCGAGAGCGGCCTGATCCCGCCGGGCACGGTCCTCACCGACGCCCGCCGCCGCTCACGCGCCGTGGTGCGCGCCGACGGCTCGCTCGCAATGGGCAGGGCACGCCGGCTCGATCCACCGTGTCGGCGCGCTGGTGCAGGGCCTCGATGCCTGCAATGGCTGGACCTTCTGGCACTATCGAGAACGCGCGGTGGTCTCACCGTGATCGACGAGTCTCCGGACGCAGTACCGCGCCGCCATGGCTGCCGCCGGCGGCTAGGATTCGATACCCAGAACTGCAAGGTCGTCGCGCAGCTTCTGCGCGCCGGTGAAATGGATCGCCTGCCAGCCGGCGTCGATCGCGCCTTGCACATTGGCCGCGCTGTCGTCGATGAACAGTGTCGCTGCGGGTTCAAGCCCGAAATTGCGGGCATGCAGCTCGTAGATCTCGCGCTGCGGCTTGATCAGGCGCACCTCGCCAGAAACCGTCACGCCGCGCGTCGCCTTTCAGGAACGGGAAGCGCTGCTGCGCCTCGGCAAAGGTATCGCCGGCGAAATTCGTCAGCAAGGTGATGTCGTGGCCCTGCGCCATAAGGCTTTCAAGGATGGCGACGCTGTCGTCATAGGCATGCGGCACCATCTCGTGCCAGTTGCGCCGGAAGCCGCGGACCAGATGCTCCTGCTGTCCGGATGCTGCCCGATCAGCAACGCCTCGGCTTCCTCCCAGCTTCGCCCGCGGTCCTGCTCGATGTTCCAGTCAGGCGTACAGACGGTCGCGAAGAATTCGGCGCGCGCATCCGCATCGGGAATGAGTTCCATGAAGCCCAGATGCGGGTCGTAGTGGATCAACACCTTGCCGATGTCGAAGACGATATGCTCCACCGCTTGCTCATTGCCTGCCCCTTGTCCGTGAAGATGAGAATGCAGCCGGGATAGCGGCGGCGATTACCTTTTTCATGACACTCGGCAAGGCTTCCTCGCCAAGTTTGTCAACCGGAACCCACCACCCGTCCGGCAACGCGCTTTCCACCCCGTCCAGCGACCAGACCTCGAGTTCCAGCTCGAAATGGGTGAAGACATGGCGAACCGTCGCCGCCATGTCGCCATTGCCCGGTGATGGGCGCATGGGCAATTCCCGTCGCGCCATCGGCGCGGACCGTCCAGTTGGTGGTCGGAACGCCGGCCATCGCTGCCCAACAGGCCCTCGTCCGGGCGCTTTTGCAGGAAAACCGCGCCGGCTGCGTTGCGCAGCACATAGGCCGCGCCCTTGCGCTGCGGCTTCTTCGCCTTCGTCAGCTTGCGCGGATAGTGCGCCGCGCACGCCCGCCTTCGCCGACCGGCAGGACGGCGCGCAGCGGGCACAGCGAGCAGGCCGGATTGCGCGGCGTGCAGATCGTCGCGCCCAGATCCATCATCGCCTGCGCGAAGTCGCCGGGGCGCCCGGCAGGCAAGATCGTCGGCTACCGCGATGCGCACCGTCTCCTTGCCCTGCGGCATCGGTTTCCTCGATGCGCCAGCAGCCGCGCCATCACGCGCTCGACATTGCCGTCCACCACGGCAATCGGTTCGTCGAAGGCGATAGCCGCGATCGCCGCGCCGGTATAGGCGCCGATCCCGGGCAGCGCCTGCAAGTCAGCGGCGGTTTGCGGGAAATTGCCGGCATGGCGCGAACCAGACTTCCTCGGCGCATTTCTTCAAATTGCGCGCCCGCGAATAATAGCCAAGGCCCGGCCCATGCCCGCATGACATCATCCGCCGGCGCCAGAGCCATGGCCTTGATCGTCGGCCATCTGCGCGACGAAATCGAGGAAATAGGCGTGGACCGTGCTTCACCTGCGTTTGCTGCAGCATGACTTCCGACAGCCATACATGGTATGGATCGGGCAGCACGCCCACGCGCCGGTCGGCGGGCGGCACGCGCCAAGGCATTGGCCGCGCGTGGCGGTCGTACCAGGCAAGCAGCAATCGGCCGGGGTGGATCCTTTGTCTTCGTCGCCTCCAACGACAGGATTGCGCCCGTGAAATCAAGCGTGAATTCAAGCTGGAACAGGCGCCACTGAACGCCGAGTGAGCTAAAACTCCAGTAATAATCGCCGCTCGCAGCCGCCAGGCAAGGCCGGTCTCCGAACTGGCCGCGCTGGTGCTGGAGCCGGTGATTGCGCGCCGTGCCGGCATGAAGATCGACCTCCTCGCCGGCTGGTCGCAGATTTGCCGGGCCGCTGCACGCGCACTATACCCGCCCGGAAAAGATCATGTGGCCCCGCAGGCGCGGCGACGACGACCCTACGAGCCCGGCGTGCTGGTCGTTGCCTGCGACGGTGCGCGCGCGGTGCTCTTCCAGCACGAGCTTTCGCAGGTGCATCGAGCGGCTCAACCTCTTCTTCGGCTTCGACGCGATCGCGCGCATAAAGATCGTGCAAAAGCCGGTGGTGCAGATCGCGCTCCGCCGCCGTCACGGCCTGCCGCCGATCGATGCGGCGACGCGCGCCGCATTGATGCCATTGTCGAGCGAGTCGAGGACGAGAAGCTTCGCAAGAGCCTGGCTGAACTTGGCCGCGGCATCGTTGCGCGGGCGCGCAACCGCTGAAATACGCCGTATCGCGCCGGTTCAGTGCGCCGTTCAGGCCGCGTTCTGTAACAATGAATTTATCCGCCGCGGTGGCAAAGCTCCTGTTTCCGTGCCAAATGCGTGCTAATAAAACACGGCCCGACGGCGCTGCCCCGGCGCAACTGCAATAAAGGATCCGCACCCGATGAACTTCGACCGTCGCAAGGCTCTCAAACTGGCCGCCACCGGCTTTCTGGCCGTCAAGGTCGCGTTGATCTTCGGCTGCGCATGGTGCCGGGTTCGATCGTGACGACCGCCCATGCAGTCACCGTCGACCAGCTGATGGAGCCGCAGGCGCTGCCCGGACATGGTGATGGGCGATGCCAATGCGCCGGTCACCATCGTCGAATATGCCTCGATGACCTGCCCGCACTGCGCCGCTTTCCACGAAACGACGCTGCCCGCGCTCAAGGAAAAATACATCGACACCGGCAAGGTGAAGCTGATCCTGCGCGAATTCCCGTTCGATCCGCGCGCCGCGGCCGCCTTCATGCTGGCGCGCTGCGCGCCGCCAGAGCAATATTTCCCGATGGTCGACGTGCTGTTCAAGCAGCAGGCAAGTCTGGGTCTCACGCCGAGGATGCCAAGCCACGCCGCTGCTGCAGATTGCCAAACTGGCCGGTTTTACACAGGAAAAGTTCGAAGCCTGCTTGAAAGACCAGGAACTGCTGAACAAGGTCAATGCGGTGTGTGACAAGGCGTCCAAGGAGTTCGGCGTGGAATTCGACGCCGACCTTCTTCATCAATGGCGAAAAGACCAGCGGCGACACTGTCGATCGAGGAAATGTCCGCAGCTCATCGACAAGCACCTCTGACCGGCATCGGCCCTAGCGGGGGCGGGCATGACGGCTCCGCTTCCGCACGTGCCGCGCGCCTGCAGCGCGCAGGAGCGCTGGGAGCGCGGCCGTGAAATTCACCAAGCTGCGCCTTCTCGGCTTCAAGTCCTTCGTCGAGCCGACCGAATTCCTGATCGAGCACGGCCTGACCGGCGTCGTCGGGCCGAATGGCTGCGGCAAGTCCAATCTTGTCGAGGCGCTGCGCTGGGTGATGGGCGAAAACTCCTACAAGAACATGCGCGCGTCCGGCATGGACGACGTCATCTTCTCCGGCTCCGGCAACCGCCCGGCGCGCAACACCGCCGAAGTCGCGCTCTTCCTCGACAATGCCGACCGCACCGCGCCTGCCGCCTTCAACGATGCCGACGAGCTGCAGGTCACGCGCCGCATCGAGCGCGAGGCCGGGCTCGGTCTACCGCATCAACGGCAAGCGAAGTCCGCGCCAAGGACGTGCAGCTGCTGTTCGCCGACGCCTCCACCGGCGCGCGCTCGCCGTCCATGGTCGGGCAGGGGCGCATCGGCGAACTGATCTCAGGCCAAGCCGCAGGCGCGCCGCGCGCTGCTGGAAGAGGCCGCCGGCATTTCCGGCCTGCATTCGCGCCGCCACGAGGCCGAACTGCGCCTGCGCGCCGCCGAGCAGAACCTCGAGCGGCTCGACGACGTGATCGGCGCAGCTCGAAGCGCCAGATCGAGAAGCCTGAAGCGCCAGGCCCGGCAGGCCAACCGCTATCAAGACGCTCTCGGCCGAGATCCGCGCCACCGAGGCGCTGCTGTTCCATCTGCGCTGGACGGCGGCCAAATCGGCAGGAAGCGCGAGGCGCAAAGCGCGCTTGTCGGCGCCGCCTTGTCGCTGGCGAAAAGGCGCGCAGGCGCAGATCAATGCCGCCAAGGAGCAGGCGATCGCCGCCGCACAGCCTGCCGGAACTGCGCGAGGACGAGGCCAAGGCCGCCGCCGCGCTCGCAGCGCCTGACCATCGCCCGCAACCAGCTCGACGAGGAAGTCGCGCGCCTTGCCGCCCGCCGCCGCGAACTCGAGCAGCGCCTCGCCCAGCTTGATGCCGACATTGCCCGCGAAGAGGCGCTGATCGCCGACAATGCCGGGATCATTGGAACGGCTGGACGCTGAAGAGGCGCGAACTGCGAGCCGCCGAGGGCGCCAATACCGGCACGCGCACGCGCAGAGCTTGCCGCGGCCGTCGATGCCGCGGCTGCGAACGGTGCCTGCCGGCGAGGACGGCGTTCGCCGAACTGACCGCCGAGCGTGCGCGCAGGAGCGCACGCCGCAAGGCGCCAGTTCGAGACGACGCTTGCGCGAAGCCGCCGAGCGCGGCCGCGCGCTCGACGCCAGCAGTTGCAGCAGATCGAGCGCGAACTGGCCGATGTGCTCGCGCAGGATCGCCGCGCTCGACTGATCCGGCCGACACGGCGCGAGCATGTGCGAGCTGCTGGAAAAGCGCGCCGAGGACGTCGAAGCCGACACGCTTGCCGCCGAAAAGGCGGTGGAAGCTGCCCGCGCGCGCCGAGCAGGACATGCGCAAGCCGCTGGCAGGACGCCGAGCCGAGCTCAAGCGCGATCGAGACCGAGGCCGCGACGCTGCAGCGCATCCTCAACGCAGGCGCGCGCAGGACCTTTTCCCGGCCGATCGTCGAGCGCATCAAGGTCGAGCGCGGCTTCGAGACGGCGCTCGGCGCGGCGCTGGGCGAAGACCTCGACGCGCCGCTCGACCCGGCCGCGCCCGCGCATTGGAGCCTCGATGCCAGGCGACGGCCGATCCGGCCCTGCCGGAGGGCGTCACGCCGCTTGCTGACGTGGTGTCCGCGCCCCGCCGAACTTGCCCGCCGCCTTGCCCAGATCGGCATCGTCGACGCGGCCGAGGCGGCGCGGCTGCAAGCCGCTGCTCAAGCCCGGCCAGCGGCTGGTCTCGCGCGACGGCGAGTCTGTGGCGCTGGGACGGCTATGTCGCCGGCGCCGATGCGCCGACTGCCGCGGCCCTGCGGCTCGCGCAGAAGAACCGGCTCGCCGAACTCGAACGCGAAGCGCTGGACGCGTCGCAAAGGTCGCCGGCGGCACGCGATGCATTCGAAGCTGCCCGCGCGACAGGCGATCGAAGCGCTGCCGAGAGCCGAGCGCCGCGCCCGCGACGCACGCGCGCACCGTGCAGCAGGAACTGTCCGACGGCCCGCGACGCGCTTGCCGCCGCCGAGCGGGCGGCCGGCGCAGTTCGCCAACCGCCGCGCGACGCTGGACGAGGCGCGCAGCCGCGTCGCGGCCGACATCTCGGACAACCGCGCGGCTGCGAAGCGGACGCGGAAGCATCGCTGCTCGATGCCGCCGCTGGACGGGCTGGAAGCGCGAACTCGAGCGCGCCGCGCACGCGCGGTTGCCGCGCGACCGTGCGGTGCTGGCCGAGGCCCGCGCCAGGCCGATGGCCTGGCGCGCGAGGCCGACGGCCCGCGAGCGCCGCCTTGCGGCGATCGCAGCCGAGCGCGACGAACTGGCGCGAGCGCGGCGCCAATGCCGCAGGCCAGATCGCAGACGCTCGCCGAACGCCGCGACGGAGGCCGCCGCCGAGCTCGCTGCGACTGCGACGATGCGCCCGGACGAGATCGAGGCGCGCCGCCGCGCCCTGCTGAACGAATTGCAACAGGCCGAAGCCGCGCCGCTCGGCCGCCGCCGACCGGCTGGCAGCAGGCCGAAAACCGCCAGCGCGATGCCGACCGCGCGGCCGCGAGCGCCTCGCCGACGCTGTCGCGAAGCGCGCGAGGCCGCGGCCGCGCCGAAGAGCGCGTTGTCGCCGGCTGCCGAGCGGCGCTCCGAAATCGAGGCGCCGCATCCGCGAGGCGCTGAACGTGCCAGCCGCATCGACGCGTTCGGCATTGCCGGCCTTGGCGCCGGATGCAGCCGCTGCCCGACATGCGCGAGCGACCGAGCGCAATCTCGACCGGCTGAAGATCGAGCGCGAACGGCTGGGCGCGGTCAATCTGCGCGCCGAGGAAGAGCAGAAGGAACTGTCACGGCGCAGCTCGATGCGCTGGTCACGGAGCGCGACGACCTGATCGAGGCGATCCGCAAGCTGCGCCAGGGCATCCAGAGCCTCAACCGCGAAGGCCGCGAGCGCCTGCTGGACGCCTTCGACGTGGTCAACGCCCAGTTCCAGCGGCTGTTCACCCACTCTGTTCGGCGGCGGCACGGCCGAACTGCAGCTGATCGAATGCGACGATCCGCTGGAAGCCGGCCTTGAAATCCTCGCCCGCCCGCCCGGCAAGAAGCCGCAGACCATGACGCTGCTTTCCGGCGGCGAGCAGGCGCTGACCGCGATGGCGCTGATCTTCGCCGTATTCCTCACCAATCCCGCGCCGATCTGCGTGCTCGACGAAGTCGATGCGCCGCTCGACGACCACAATGTCGAGCGCTTCTGCAACCTGATGGACGAGATGGCGCACTCGACCGAGACCCGCTTCGTCATCATCACCCACAACCCGATCACCATGGCCCGCATGAACCGCCTGTTCGGCGTCACCATGGCCGAGCGGGCGTCAGCCAGCTCGTCTCGGTCAACCTTCAGGAAGCCGAACGGCTGGCCGAGGCGGGTTGAACTGCGCTGGATCCGGCGGGTCGCAATTTGGTAACCTGCCGAGCGCTTTAGCTTCGATATCAACCAAATTGCGGATGGCCTGACAAAGGCAAAGTCGCTATTGAATGCTGCATTGCAACAATGCGGGTTGGAATTGCAATGGCCAAATGGGTCTATTCATTCGGCGACGGCAAGGCCGAGGGTGACGCGCCCTGCGCAACCTTCTGGGCGGCAAGGGCGCCAACCTCGCCGAAATGTCGGCGCTCGGGCTGCCGGTGCCGCCGGGCTTCACCATCACCACCGAAGTCTGCAACTGGTACTATGCCAATGGCCGCAGCTATCCGGATGACCTCGCCGGCGCAAGTTGATGCTGCCGCTTGCGCAGGTGGAATCGATCACCGGGCGCGCTTCGGCGCAGCCGAAATGCCGCTGCTGGTCTCGGTGCGCTCCGGCGCGCGCGCCTCGATGCCCGGCATGATGGACACCGTGCTCAATCTCGGCCTCAACGACGAGACGGTCGAGGCGCTGGCGCGCGAGGCCGGCGATGCGCGCTTCGCCTAGGACAGCTATCGCCGCTTCATCCAGATGTATGGCGACGTGGTGCTGGGCGTCGACCACGACGTCTTCGAGGAGATCCTCGAAGACGACAAGGCCGCGGCGCGGTCACGAGCTCGACACCGAACTCAGCGCCGGCGAATGGCAGCGCGGTCATCGATCGCTACAAGGCGCTGGTCGAGGAAGAGCTCGGCGCCGTTTCCGCAGGATCCGCAGCGAGCAGCTGTGGGGCGCGATCGGCGCGGTGTTCTCCTCCTGGATGAACGCGCGCGCCATCACCTATCGCCGCCTGCACGACATTCCCGAGGACTGGGGCACGGCGGTCAACGTCCAGGCCATGGTGTTCGGCAACATGGGCGAGACCTCGGCCACCGGCGTCGCCTTCACGCGCAATCCGTCGACCGGCGAGAAGCAGCTCTACGGCGAGTTCCTGGTCAACGCGCAGGGCGAGGACGTGGTGGCCGGCATCCGCACGCCGCAGGATCTGACCGAGGCCGCGCGCATCGCGGCGGGCTCCGACAAGCCGTCGCTCGAAAAGCTGATGCCGGAGGCCTTCGCCGAGTTCATCGACATTGCCGAGCGGCTCGAGCGCCACTACCGCGACATGCAGGACATCGAATTCACCATCGAGCGCGGCAAGCTGTGGATGCTGCAGACCCGCTCGGGCAAGCGCACGGCGCGGGCGGCGCTGAAGATCGCCGTCGACATGGCCGAAGAGGGCCTGATCACCCGCGACGAGGCGGTGCTGCGCATCGATCCGGCCTCGCTCGACCAGCTGCTGCATCCGACGATCGATCCGGAGGCCAAGCGCGATGTCATCGGCACCGGCCTGCCGGCCTCGCCGGGCGCCGCGACCGGCGAAATCGTCTTCTCCTCGGACGAGGCCGAGGAATTGAAGGCGCAGGGCCGCAACGTCATCCTGGTGCGCATCGAGACCAGCCCCGAGGACATTCACGGCATGCATGCCGCGGAAGGCATCCTGACCACGCGCGGCGGCATGACCAGCCACGCCGCGGTGGTGGCGCGCGGCATGGGCAAGCCCTGCGTCTCGGGCGCCGGCGCGATGCGCATCGACTACCAGACGGGCGAGCTGATCGCGTGCCTGGGCGCGCGCTGAAGAAGGGCGACGTCATCACCATCGACGGCTCGACCGGGCAGGTGCTGAAGGGCGCCGTGCCGATGCTCCAGCCGGAGCTGTCCGGCGATTTCGGCACGCATCATGGAATGGGCCGACGGCGGCGCGGCGCATGAAGGTGCGCGCCAATGCCGACACGCCGGCGGATGCGCGCGCGGCGCGCTCCTTCGGCGCCGAGGGCATCGGCCTTTGCCGCACCGAGCACATGTTCTTCGACGGCGAGCGCATCGTCGCCATGCGCGAGATGATCCTCGCCGACACCGAGGACGGGCCGCCGCGCGGCGCTCGCCAAGCTGCTGCCGATGCAGCGCTCGGATTTCGTCGAGCTGTTCGAGATCATGGCCGGCCTGCCGGTGACCATCCGCCTGCTCGATCCGCCGCTGCACGAATTCCTGCCGCACACGACGAGGAAATCGGCGAGGTCGCCGCCGCCATGGGCATGTCGAGCCGGAGAAGCTGCGGCGGCGCACCGAGGCGCTGCACGAGTTCAACCCGATGCTCGGCCATCGCGGCTGCCGGCTCGCCATCTCCTATCCCGAGATCGCCGAGATGCAGGCCCGCGCCATCTTCGAGGCGGCCGTCGAGGCCGGCCGCAAGGCCGGCGCGCCGGTGGTGCCGGAAATCATGGTGCCGCTGGTCGGCCTCGAGGAAGGAACTCGACTTCGTCAAGGCGCGCATCGATGCGGTCGGCGCAGAGCCGTGATGAAGGAAACCGGCGTCAGGATCGACTACCTCGTCGGCACCATGATCGAACTGCCGCGCGCGGCGATCTGCGCGCGGCCAGATTGCGCAGTCGGCCGAATTCTTCTCCTTCGGCACCAACGACCTGACGCAGACGACCTTCGGCATCTCGCGCGACGACGCCGCGGCCTTCCTCAACGACCTATGCCGCGCCAAGGGCATCATCGAGCATCGATCCGTTCGTGTCGCTCGATGTCGACGGCGTCGGCGAACTGGTGCGCATCGCCGCCGAGCGCGGCCGCGAGACGCGCGCCCGACATCAAGCTCGGCATCTGCGGCGAGCATGGCGGCGATCCGGCATCGATCCGCTTCTGCGAGGAGACCGGGCTCGACTACGTCTCCTGCTCGCCCTTCCGCGTGCCGATCGCCCGGCTCGCGGCGGCCCAGGCCACGATCGAGGGCCGCGCCAAGGGGTGAAAACCCCGCGCCGCATCGCCACATATTGCTTGGCGAACGCTTGCCGGGGCTTATTGGCCGTGCTGTTGTCGCGTTCGCCAAAACGGGGGAATACATGCGCGCAGCCGGCATATTGTTCGACAAGGACGGAACGCTTTTCGATTTCGAAGCAACCTACGCTCCCGCTACGGCGGGCGTGGTGCGGGCGCTGGCCCCTGACGAGGAAATGGCCGCCGAAATGGCCGCGGCAGTGGGTTTCGACCTCGCGCAAGGCCGGTTTTCCCGGTCCTCGGTCGTCATCGCCGGCACCGCCGCCGACATGGCGCGCGTGTGGGGACCGATGATCGGCGAAGCGGGCGATGCGGCGCTGGCCGCGAAAGTCGACCAGCTGTACGAACATCACGCGCTGGAAAGCATGGCCCTGTTCGATAATGCCGGCGAAGTGCTGCAGCGCCTGGTCGCCGAAGGGTTCAAGGTAGGCCTCGCCACCAACGATGCGGAAGCCAATGGCCGCTCGCATTTGAAGGCGGCGGCAATCGACCACCACTTTTCGTTCGTGGCAGGCTATGATTCCGGCCATGGCGCAAAGCCGCTGCCGGGCATGGTGCTGGCCTTTGCGCGCGAATGCGGGGTTGGCCCAGGTTCGATCGTCATGGTCGGCGACAGCGTTCACGACCTGCGGGCAGCCAAGGCGGGCGGGGCGGTCGCCGTGGGAATTGCAACCGGCATAGCCTCGGCCGACGACCTTGCCCCGCATGCGGACCATGTCGTCCATTCGCTTGGCGAACTGCTGGAACTGCCGATGATCGCGGTTCCGCCTGTCTCGGACTACTGAAGCAGCGGCGCCGTGACGTTGCGGTCCGACGCGATCATTCCGAGCACCCCTGCATAGGAACGGGTGAAATCCAGCACCGTTTCGGGCGCTTCCGCGGCTGAAATCACCATGATTTCACCGTTCTTCGAAGTCGAACACGATGAAGATAAGGTCGTATTCCGGCCCGCCGGCAATCGCCGCAGCCCTGTCGCCATTGCCGTGCAGCAGGATCGCCGGAATCTCGAACAGCATCTGGCAGCCTGCATTGTCGGCAGCCCGGCTGACGGCGTCGAAGAACTGATCGCCAGGTGTCACGCCGTTCAGCGCCCTGTGCAGGGCCCTTCGATAATTCCTCGCCGCGCGTTGCGGCCGTGCAGGCGATTGCCCTTCGGCCGCGGGACTTCCCCCGGGCCCGCCAGTTTTCGTCATTGCGATCTCCCCTGTTTTGCAACGAAGATAAAAAGCGGGGACGAGGGGCGAATCTACGGCGAAAAAGTGGAATATCCGCCACAGTTTGCCGCGCCCAAGCCGCCATACGCTTTGCGGGTTTGAGCAAATCGCTCTAGGTTCCCGGCAACGCATGCGGCGGTATGGGTCAATATGGCAGGTTTTTACGAACGCAGATGGTCTTCGGCTGCCCGCTGGTGCGAGCGGATCGCGATGATCTGCGTGCCTTATTTTGCGCATCACCATCCTGCTGCACCGCTTTGGAAAGGTGACGACACCGCAGGCCGTCTGGCTCAATGCCTTTGGCCTCGCCATGATCGTGGCAAGCCTGGTCCTGGGCGTGCGCGCCTTCCTCGACCTTTGGAACCGGGGCCTGCGCGGCGGCAAGGCGACCGTGCGCGGCGTCATCGTCGCGACCATGCTGCTGATCCCGTTCCTGTGGTTCGGTTATCTGGCGGTTGAGCATCCAATGCTGTCCGACGTCTCCACCAATCCCTATTAGCCGCCGCCGTTCATCACCGCCCAGCGGATGCGGCAGCTCGATGCCGAAACCGGCCTCAACCAGCTCGCCAACCTACACGATGCCTATGCCGAGATCCTGATCGCGGAATATCCGCGCATCGGCTCGCGGCGCTACAATGCCGGCCCCGAGCGCGTGCTGGCCAGCGTGAGGGCATTGATTGCCGACCGTTCCTGGGAAATCACCGCGACCGGGGCGTTCCCGAAGAACTGCCGGAGACTCCATCGCCGGCACCCAGCCCCCGCAGCGAGGCGACCGGTGGCGAGCGACGGCCCCGGCCGCGGAAAAACCGGCGGCAGAAGCCGCCAGGAGATAGCGCCCGAACTCGACGAGGCGCCGCCCCTGCCCGACAACATCGTCATCGAGGCGGTGGCCTCAACGCCGGTGTTCGGATTTCGCAACGATGTTGTCATCCAGATCGTCTCGGAAGCGGAGGCGACGCTGGTCGACATGCGCTCGTCCTCGCGCTACGGCGCGCATGATTTCGGCTACAATGCCAAGATCATCGAGAAATTCCTGTCCGACCTCGACGCTTCGCTGATCGGGATTGCCGGGGAGGGGTAGCGTTATTCCGGCCCCGTTCGTATACGCCTTCCAGCGCTGCCGGTCCGCCGCTGACGAATCCGCCCCGATGCAACCAGGTCTTCCATGTGCGCCAGCACCGAAAGCGCCGCCGCCCCGTGCAGGCGCGGGTCGGTGTCCTTGTAGATCGCGCTCACGATCTGCTTGATCGTTCGGTCGCCGGACCTCACCCGCGTCAGGATCGCGGTTTCGCGCATCTTGCGGTGCGCCCGCAATGCCCGCACGAACTCATGGGCCTTGGTGACCGGCCCGCCATGGCCGGGCAGGTAGAATGTCTCCGCCCGCGCCAGCAGCCGGTCGAGCGAATCCATGTAGTCCGACATCGCCCCGTCGGGCGGCGCGACGATCGAGGTCGCCCAGGCCATGACATGGTCGCCCGAAAACAGCAGGCCCATGGAAGGGATCGCAAATGCCATGTGGTTCGCGGTGTGGCCCGGGCGTGTACACGGCCTCGAAGGTGAATTCGCCACCCTCCACCAAGTCGCCATGGGCAAGCTTGATGTCTGGTTCGAAACCATGGTCGGCGGAGGCATCCAGCGGATTGACCTCGCCGATCGTCAGCGGCCTGGCCGGACGGTGCGGACCTTCGGCGAGTACCGGTGCGCCCGTGATCTCCTTGAGCCGGGCCGCGAGCGGCGAATGGTCGACATGCGTGTGGGTTACAAGGATGTGCGAGACGTCGCGCCCGCCGATGGCGCCGAGCAGCGCCTCGAGATGCGCTTCGTCCGGCGGGCCGGGATCGATGACCACAACGCTGCGGCGGCCGGCAACATAGGAATTGGTGCCATGAAAGGTGAAAGGACCCGGATTGTTGGCGGTCACGCGCAGAACATCCGGCGCCGCTTCCACGGCCTTGCCGTGGGCAGGTTCGAAAGCGGTCTTGAATTCCGGCGTTTCCATGATTTCATGCCCAGTTGCGTGCCGATCGCCCGGCAAGTCTGCTTGCGGGTTTTGACGGGAGACAATATACGGAATGTCGAACGAAAACACTGCGGAGGCGACATGAACCCCTTGATGAACGGCAATGCGCTTGCCACTACGCTGGCGCCGATGAATACCGCCACGCGTTACGCGTGGCTTGCCTTCCTGGCGTTGGCCGGAACAGCGATCATCACCGTCGCGGCAAAGGTTCAAGTGCCGTTCTGGCCGGTTCCCGCGACATTGCAGACATTGGCGATCTTCACACTAGCCGCAGCCTATCGGCCGCAATCTCGCGGTCGCGACCATGGCGCTCTACCTTCTGCAGGGCGCTGCCGGGCTTCCGGTATTTGCCGGCACGCCTGAAAAGGGCATTGGCCTTGCCTACATGGCTGGTCCGACGGGCGGCTATCTGGTGGGCTTCCTGGTCATGGCGGCAATCGCCGGCTGGGCCGCCGATCGCGGCTGGAGCCGCAATCCGCTGAAGCTTGGCGCGGCCATGCTGGTCGGCGAATCGATCATGCTGGTGCTTGGCGCATTGTGGATCGGCTACCTGTTCGGGGCCGAAAAGATGATTGCCTGGGCGTCGGCCCGTTCATCGTGACCGACCTCGTCAAGCTGGCGCTGGCCGCGATGCTTGTTCCCGCGCTCTGGTCGCTGACGGGTTTCTTCCGCCGCTGATCCCATTCCGCTTGCCATTGAAGGCCGCGGTCATGCCCGCGGCCTTTTTTGTTGTGCCTTGGCGGCAGACCGGCTTAGCCAGCGGTTAACCATGCCGGGTTACGATTGCAGAAGGGCAGCGCGCGAAGCCGCGCCCATTTTGCAAAAGGCAAGTACGGCATGATTGGCAGCGGGACGGATCGACAGGACGGGCGCGGCCCGATGGATAGCGCCGGTTTCGCCACCATGGTGCTCGATACGCTGCCCTGGCCCTGCACGATCAAGGACGACCAGTTACGCTTCGTCTATGTCAACAAGTCGACGATGAAGTTTACCGGCAAGGCGGCTGCCGATTTCGAGAACGCCACTGCCCGCGATATTTTTGACCCCGTCGATGCGCATGCGTTCGAGACGATCGAACGCGAGGTGCTGGAGACCGGCAAGCGTTGTGAAATCGACCAGTTTCTCAAGGGCAGGGACGGGCTCGAAGCGCGAATGAAGGCGCGGTTCGACCGGCTCGTCGATCCGGACGGTCGCCGGTTCGTGCGGGCTTTCGTAACGCAGATCGGCGACGCGGAGCAATCAGAGGGCGGTCCAGCGCTGCGTTTCCTGCACCAGGACCTCGTTGACGCGCTCAATGCCATGAACATGGGCGTCGTGATCGTCGACCGGGACATGCGATGCGAGATCATAAACCAGGCGTTTCACGAGATCTGGAACGTGCCACAAGGCACGTTTCGCACCGGCGCCGACTTCCGCGCCTTGATGGACTACAACCGGTACAATGGCTTGTATCCGGTGGCCGATGCCGATTGGGACGAATATGTCCGCTCCCGTCTCGATGAAATTTCCGCGGGCAATGTCACCCAGCGCAATTTTGACCGCGCGGACGGTTCGTGCCTTGTCTATTCGGTCACCAACCTCTCGGCCGGCCGGCGGCTGATATCCTATTTCGACATTACCCGGCAAAGGCAGCGCGAAGATGCGTTGCGCAATGCGATGCGCGACAACGAAGTGTTTCGCAGCATGATCGACAATCTGCCGTTGTCGATCTACGCCAAGACCGAGGATCTGAAGCTGGTCTACGTCAATCGCGGCTGGAGCGAATTCGTCGGGTTTGCCGGGTCCGAGGCAATCGGCAAGAGCGATGTGGACCTCTTGGGCCCCGATGGCGAGGTTTTCGCCGAAGGCGACCGAATGGTGCTCGCCGAAGATCGGACTTTTTCCTTCGAGGAGAATGTCCGGCGCAACGATGGTAGCGTCAATTACCGCATTGCCAACAAGCGCCCGTTCCGCACGGCCGACGGTACGCGTTACCTGATTGGTTCGACGACCGACATCACCGAGATGAAGCTGCGCGAAATCGAATTGGCCGAGGCGAACCGGCGCGCCGCGCTGGCCGACCGCGCCAAATCCGAGTTTCTCGCCAACATGAGCCACGAGATCCGCACGCCGATGAACGGCGTCATGGGCATGGCCGAGTTGCTGGCGCGCACCGATCTCGACAAGCGAGCAGCGCACATTCGTCGATATCATCGTCAAGTCGGGCGCATCGCTGCTGACAATCATCAACGACATTCTCGACTTCTCGAAGATCGACGCCGGGCAGATGGAACTCGACCCGGCGCCTTTCTGCCTTGCCGAAGCGATCGAGGATGTGGCGACGCTGGTCTCCGCCAAGGTTGCGGAAAAGGACCTGGAACTGATCGTGCGGATCGATCCGGATCTTCCCGAAATGCTCGTCGGCGATGCCGGCCGCATCCGCCAGATCATCACCAACCTGCTGGGCAATGCGGTCAAGTTCACCGACCACGGCCATGTGCTGGTCGACGTCAGCAAGATCGGCGAGATCGACGGTGCGTCAGGTCCGCCTGCGCTTCACGGTCGAGGACACCGGCATCGGCATTGCCGGACGACAAGCGCAGCCGCATCTTCGAAAAGTTCAGCCAGGTCGACGGTTCCGCCAGCCGCAAGCACGAGGGTACGGGCCTCGGGCTCGCCATCGCCTCGTCGCTGGTCGGCGCTGATGGGCGGAGAAATGGACGTGACGAGCCAACCGGACGTGCGGATCGACTTTCTGGTTCGAAATCGCGCTGCCGGTCCACGAGGGCTCGATCTAAGAAAGCACGCGCCGGTGGACGTTGCCGGCAAGCGGGTACTCGTCGTCGATGACAACGACGTCAATCGCGCCATTCTTTCGGAACAGATGACTGCCTGGCGCTTCGATTCGGCGACCTGCTCGAGCGCCGCCGAGGCGCTTGCGCTGCGTGGAGGCGGCGCATGCCGCCGGGATCGGTATCGACCTTGCGATTCTCGACTACCACATGCCTCAAATGAACGGAGCCGACCTGGCCCGCGCCCTGCGCGCCGACCCGGCCTTGTCGCACATGCCGATCATCATGCTCACCTCGGTCGACCACATGGAAGACGGCAAGGCGTTCTCGGCACTGGGCATCGAGGCCCATTTGTCGAAGCCGGCCCGCTCGTCTTTGCTGCTCGAGACCATGATTTCCGTCATGAGCGAACGCCAGGCGGCCGACCCGGTGGCGAGCCAGGCTGAGCCCGGCACACCGCAGATGGCGGCAGCGTCGCCGCCCGCGACCGTGGAGGAAAACCGCATCGATGTGCTCGTGGCCGAGGACAACGAGGTGAACCAGATCGTTTTCACGCAGATTCTCGAAATGACACCCTTCACGTTCCGCATCGCGGGCGACGGACGCGAGGCGGTCGAACTCTACCGCGAACTGCACCCGAAAATGATGTTGATGGATGTTTCGATGCCGCGCCTCAACGGGCTGGATGCAACGAAGGAAATCCGCGCGATAGAGGCATCGCACGGCCTGCCGCGCATGCCGGTTGTCGCCGTCACGGCGCATGCCATAAAGGGCGACGTGGAACGCTGCCTTGCCGCCGGCATGGACGACTATCTCGCCAAGCCGGTGTCTCCGGACCGGCTCACGGCAATCATCCACCGCTGGATGGAAACGCTGGCGGTCGCCGAGACGGGCCGCTGCATATCAGTGTGAGAGTTCCTTCATGGCCGCGTCGAGGCCGCCAAGCGTGAGCGCAAACATGCGCCCGCCCATGATCTGCCGGATCATCTGCGTGGACTGCGTGTAGCGCCAGGCCTGCTCGGCAACTGGGTTGAGCCAGATGCTGTGCTTGAAGTGCTCCAGCGCGCGCCTGCAGCCAGACCTCGCCCGGCTCCGCGTTCCAGTGCTCGACCGAACCGCCCGGCTGGACGATCTCGCACGGGCTCATCGCGGCATCGCCGACGAAGATGCACCTTGTAGTCCGGACCGATAGGTGCGCAGCACCTCCTCCGTCGGGCATCTGCGCTGTCGCGCGCGGCGGTTGTCCCGCCACACGCCCTCGTAGAGGCAGTTGTGGAAATAGAAGTGCTCCAGATGCTTGAACTCGGCTGCGCGCGGCGGAAAACAGTTCCTCGACGATCTTCACATGGTCGTCCATCGAGCCGCCGACGTCGAGGAACAGCAGCACCTTCACGGCGTTGCGCCGCTCGGGCCGGGTCTTCACGTCGAGCCAGCCATGCTCGGCGGTGGCGCGGATCGTGCCGGGCAGGTCCAGTTCCTCCGCCGCGCCCTCGCGCACCCAGCGCCGCAGCCGCTTGCAGCGCCACCTTGATGTTGCGGGTGCCGAGCTCGACGCTGTCGTCGAGATTGCGGAACTCGCGCTTGTCCCAGACCTTGACCGCGCGCCGGTGGCGGCTTTCGTCCTGGCCGATGCGCACGCCCTCGGGGTTGTAGCCATAGGCGCCGAAGGGCGAGGTGCCGGCGGTGCCGATCCATCTTCGAGCCGCCCTGATGGCGCTTTTCCTGCTTCGCCAGCCGCTCGCGCAGCGTCTCCATCAGCTTGTCGAAGCCGCCCAGCGCTTCGACGAGCTGCTTTTCCTCGGCGCTCAGGTGCTTCTCGGCGAGCTTGCGCAGCCAGTCCTCGGGCAGGTCGCGGATGTCGACGCCCTCGCCCGCGCCGGAAACCGCCTCCACGCCCTTGAAGAATTCGCGCGAACACCCGGTCGAAGCGGTCGAGGTGGCGCTCGTCCTTCACCAGCGCGGAGCGCGAGAGGTAGTAGAAGCCCTCGACGTCATAGGTGACGAGGTCGGCATCCAGCGCCTCCAGCATGGTCAGGTATTCCCGCAGCGTGACCGGAAGCTTGGCGGCCTTGAGCTGGATGAAGAAGGGCAGGAACATGAGCCTATTCAGCCCGATTTCGTGTTTTCCCGCAACCAGGCGTCCAGATTGTCCTTGGTGAACATGCCCGCTTCGAGATGGGTGAAGATGAAGGAAAGCAGATCGCCGGAACTTGCTGTGAAACTAACGCCGTTCAGAGCCAGGAAAGTATAGGTGGCGGCAAGTCCAATGCGCTTGTTGCCGTCAATGAAGCCGTGATTCATCGTCAGGCTTTCCCAAAGCGCTGCGGCTTCCTCTATCAGATCGGCGTAGTAGCCTGTTTGCGGACGAAGCAGGGCGGCTTCAATCAAGCCGGCGTCGCGAATTCCCGGCGAGCCGCCGAATGCTTCGATCTGCGCCGCATGCATCTGCACAATGTCGTCGAACCCGAGGTAAATCCTGTCCATTAGGCGCGCCGCCTATTTGGCGAGTGCACGATAGACATCCCCGTACCGCTCCATGCTTTCCTGATGAAGCTTGCGGATCAGTTCTTTCCTGTCCGGATTGCCCTGATGGCTATCGAAATAAGCCTTCGAAACCAACACCGCAGCATCCCGGCCGTTCTTCTGGATGACGACCGGCTCGACCATTGCATCCTCGAGCAGCTTGCCGAAATTGTTCTTGGCCTCGGTGGCCTGGATGGTCTTCATGGCTGATCTCCCGATGTGATTTTAGCTAAAATAGCCAATCCAGCTGATCAATTCAAGAGCGACCGCCATCCGTTCCAATCTCGTCGAGATTGAACGGCGTGGTCTGGTAGGTCCGGTTGATCCAGTTGCCGAACAGCAGGAAGGCGTGGCTGCGCCAGCGGTTGAGCGGCTTCTTGGTCGTATCGTCGCCCGGAAAATAGCCCTTCGGCAATTCGATCTGCGCTCCGGCCTGCACATCGCGGAAATATTCCTCGGCCAGCGTGCCTGAATCATATTCGACGTGGTTGAAGATGTAGAGCCGGTTGCCTTGCTTCTCCGCGATCAGGCAAAGCCCGGTCTCGTCCGACTCCATCAGCACCTCAAGGCCCATTTCCGGCTTCAGGTCTTCGCGCCGGATTTCGGTCCAGCGCGAGACGGAGATCGAGAAATCGTCCGAAAAGCCCGCCAGGTAGGGCGAGGCGGCATTGAGGTTGCGGTGCCGGAAGACGCCGAACGCCTTCTTGGCAAGCAGATGCTTGGGCACGCCGTGGAAATGGTAGATTGCCGCCATCGCGCCCCAGCAGATGAAAAAGGGCGAATGGACATTGGTGCGCGTCCAGTCGAAAATCTCGCGCATCTCGTTCCAGTAGGTCACGTCTTCATAGGGCAGCGTCTCGATCGGCGCGCCGGTAATGATGAAGCCATCGAACTTCTCGTGCCGCACCTCCTCGAAGGTCCGGTAGAACGAAATCAGATGCTCGTCCGACGTGTTCTTCGCCTTGTGGCTGCCGATCCGGATGAGGCTCAGTTCCACCTGCAGGGGCGAGGAACCGATCAGCCGCGCGATCTGCGTTTCGGTCGCGATCTTGTTCGGCATCAGGTTGAGAAGGCCGATGCGCAGCGGACGGATGTCCTGCCGGATGGCGACCAACTCGTCCATCACCATCACCCCTTCATTGATGAGGGTCTCGCGGGCGGGCAGTCGGTCGGGAATGCGGATCGGCATGAATGAACTCCAACAAAAAACCGGCCTCGATACAATCGCTGCCGGTCCGTGGGTTGATTCACCGCGCGGCCCTTTAGCAAGTTGTTTTACGTGGCTGCAAGCCGGCCGGCCAAATCACCACGGCGCGAAAATAGGCGAGGGGAAGTTGATGCGCAAGGGGTGCGCCTTTTTATTTCAAATTATTCTTCAAAACACGCTCGCAGCATCCAATTGACATTGTTGGTCGCGCAATCGCAGTTCCGTTGAACATCGTGTTCGCTTAAGCGCGTCATGGCCATTGCCAAGTTCGAGTTTCGCGCAAGGCCTTCTGATCACACTGATCGACTTGCCATTTTCTATTCACCGTCATTTCGGCTGATTTATGTGCTGCTGTTTGGTGCTGGAAGTGGTTTGGGCCGTGGTTGAAAGCGAACGACATCAAATCATTTTGCTGTTCCCGGTATCGTGCTGGCGACATTTTCGTACTTTCCGTTCGTGCGCGCGAGATTATTCCTCTGATGCAAGAACAGGAAATCCAATTTTTTTTAATTTTGCGCTGATCAGCCGCCGCGCTGGCGCGCCAGGAACGCAAGCCGCTCGAACAAGTGCACGTCCTGCTCGTTCTTCAGCAGCGCGCCGTGCAGCTTGGGCAGCATGTTCTTGGGGTCGGCCCGCAAATCCGTCGGGTCCATGTCCTCGGCGACCAGCAGGCGAATCCAGTCGAGCGCCTCGGAAGTGGAGGGGCGCTTCTTGAGGCCCGGCGTCTCGCGCAATTCGTAGAACTGCGTCAGCGCCGCATGCACCAGCCGCTTCTTGATGCCGGGATAGTGGACCTCGACGATCTGCTCCAGCGTCTCCATGTCGGGGAAGCGGATATAGTGGAAGAAGCAGCGGCGCAGGAAGGCGTCCGGCAGCTCCTTCTCGTTGTTCGAGGTGATGATGACGATCGGCCGGCGCCGTGCCTCGACCGTCTCGCCGGTCTCGTAGACATGGAACTCCATGCGGTCGAGTTCCTGCAACAGGTCGTTCGGAAACTCGATGTCGGCCTTGTCGATCTCGTCGATGAGAAGCACGACCTTCTCGTCGGCCTCGAAGGCTTCCCACAGCTTGCCCTTGCGGATGTAGTTGGCGACATCGTGCACGCGCTCGTCGCCAAGCTGCGAATCGCGCAGCCGCGACACCGCGTCATATTCGTAAAGCCCCTGCGCCGCCTTGGTTGTGGACTTTACGTGCCACTCGATCAGCCGCAGTCCCAGCGCCTGCGCAACCTGGCGGGCAAGCTCCGTCTTGCCCGTGCCCGGCTCGCCCTTTACCAGCAATGGCCGCTCGAGCGCGATCGCCGCATTGACCGCAACCTTGAGGTCGTCGGCCGCGACATAGGACTGGGTACCGCTGAAACGCATGGGATCTCCGCTGGGCAGGTCTTTCGTCGGACCATATTCGGGGATTGCCCGAGGCTCAACCGTCGCGCGACGAATTGAATGCCAAGCTGCAAAGGCGGACTGTCTGCCGGAAGACTTGCTTGGTCGGAGTGGCAGGATTCGAACCTGCGACCCCCTCGTCCCGAACGAGGTGCGCTACCAGACTGCGCCACACTCCGATTGAAGTGGCGGGTTTATAGCGGCGCCGCCTTTGCCCGGCAAGCATTTTCGGCGCCGCACGAAATCATCGCAAACGGCGGCAATTGGCGCTTTGCGGGCGTTCAAATCGGCTGTAGCCACGGTTGCGGCGTGGTGGCGAACTGGCTATAAGGCAGGCCCCTGCTGGGGCGTCGCCAAGCGGTAAGGCATCGGTTTTTGGTACCGACATTCCCAGGTTCGAATCCTGGCGCCCCAGCCACTTCCAGTTGCTTTCGCTCGTTTGAAGCGGGCTAGCGGTCAATCCGTACGACCACGCTGAACGATCCGTCACTCTCGAGAAATACGCGGGTGGCTCCGCCAACCTGCAGCAGGCCGCTCTGGCGCAGTGCAGTGTCCACCTCTTCCCTGGTTACGCGCTGCGCAAGCATTTTCTCTTCAAGGTATCTGCCGTCTTCAACCAGCATTGTCGCACGGCTTTTCACAAAGCTCTCGAACCACGCCGAGCGCACGGAAAGCCAGGCAATTGCGAACTGGAGCAGTATGAGCAATCCGAACGCCGTCAAACCTTCCGAAAGTGAAATCGAGTCGTCGAGCAATACCGACGACAGCGTCGATCCCAGCGCAACGGTCACGACGAAATCGAATGCGTTGAATTTCGCCAATGTTCTCTTGCCGGAAACTCGCAACATGACAATCAGGGCGACATATGCCAGGGGCCCGACAAGCGCCAACCGGTAAAGACTGGCCCATCCGTCGAACAAAACGTCCACAACGCTTTCCTTTCTTGCTGTAACTGGAATTCAAACCGAACGGCTTCAGGATCGTTCCGGCACCTTGACCCTTCGCCGTTGCCGGTTGAAATGGCCGGCACGGCATTCGCAGGGAAATCTGCCCCATGACAGGCATACTCACGGTTCTTCTCAACCCGGCCATCGACATTGCATCGACGACCGAGCGCGTCGAGGCAATGCACAAGGTTCGCACGAAGGGGCAGTTGCATCATCCCGGGGGCGGCGGGGCGAATGTCGCGCGCGTCATTGCAGAATTGGGAGGCGAGGCGGAACTGGCCTTCCTGTGCGGCGGGGTGACCGGGCCGCTCTATGAATCGCTGCTTGCAGGTTACGGCATGAAACTGCGCCGTTTCGCCATGAACGGGCCGGTTCGCATCTCCTATACGGTGCGCGAACTCTCGACGGGACACGAATACCGTTTCGTGCCGGAGGGACCGCAGGTCGGCGACGATGAACTCGAGCCGCTCATGGAGTTCGTCGAAACCTTCAGGGGCGAATATCTTGTCGCCAGCGGCAGCCTTCCACTGGGAGCGGATGCCGGCACCTATGCACGCATGGCCGCGATGGCGGCACGCAATCATGTGCGCTTCGTGCTCGACACGTCCGGTGAAGCGCTTCGCGCCGCGCTCGACCATGGCGGCATTTTCCTGGTCAAGCCAAGCCAGCGCGAACTCGAACAGATCGCGGGGCGCGAACTGGATGTCGCTGGCGTCGAGCGGGAAGCTTTGTCGCTGGTCGCGCGCGGCGCTGCAAGGCACGTCGCCGTAAGCCTCGGCGGCGAGGGCGCGCTGCTCGCCAATGCGGATGGCCTCGTCAAGCTCCCGGCAATCAAGGTCGAGGCCAAGTCCGCTGTTGGCGCAGGCGACAGCTTCCTGGGCGGCATGGTGCAGTGGCTGGCGGCAGGGCACGCGCCCGCCGACGCGTTTCGCTTCGCCATGGCGGCTGGCGCGGCGGCGGTCCTGCATGAAGGCACCAGCCTTTGCCGCCGCGAGGATGCCATGCGGCTTTACGAAGCCATGCCGGCGTAAATCACCCGGACGCATCGCGCCGGAAGGCTTGCGCTTTCCTGCCCGGCTTCAGTCGGCCATGGGGTTGAGTGCAAACGCGGGGATGTTGGCTTCCCTGGCAGGCATGTTCGGGCAGCGGAACAAATGCCGTGCCGCGGGGGTTTTCAAGGGTCACCCTGCCTGTTCAGAAAAGGAACCCGACATGGCCAAGGAAAAGAACCTGGAAGAGCTCTTCCACGAGACATTGAAAGACATCTACTACGCCGAGAAGAAAATCCTCAAATCCCTCCCGAAAATGATGAAAGGCGCCAAGTCCCAGGAACTCAAGATGGCGTTCGAGAAGCACCGGGACGAGACCGAGACGCAGGTAGAGCGCCTCGAACAGGTGTTTGAGATGATCGGCAAGCCGGCACGCGGCAAGACCTGCGACGCGATCGAAGGCATCGTCTCGGAAGGCGAGGAAATCATGCAGGACTTCAAGGGTTCGCAAGCCCTCGATGCAGGATTGATCGCCGCCGCGCAGGCCGTCGAACATTACGAGATCACCCGCTACGGCACGCTTCGCCGCTGGGCGAACGAACTCGGCATGAGGGATGCGGCGGCGCTGCTCGAAAAGACCCTGCAAGGAAGAGTCGCGCACCGACGAGGATCTCACCAAGCTCGCCGACATGTTTGCGAACAAGCGCGCGAAGCAGCGGGCTGCCTGACGCCGGTCTCGCCCGGTCAATCCGGGCGGTCCACCATCCCATCACGAGGAGAACTCAAATGGCAAGAGAACGTGAAAGCTGGCAACGCGACGACAAGCGCGATTACGGGTCCGATGACCTCGGCTACACAAACGACGACGACGCCGAGACCAGGCGTTCGCAAGGACGCTCCGGCGGCGAATTCCGCGGTGGCGGCAGATGGCGTGGCGGCCAACAGGGCCGGGGCGGCGAAGGCCAGCGCACCGGCGAGGAGTATGGTGAGGGCCGGTATGGCCAGCAGGACTCAGGTCGCGGCTATGGCGGCTCGGAAGGCCGCTATGGTCAGCAAGGCCGAACTTCCCAAAGTGGACGCGACCCCTATCGCCAGGGCCAGGGATATGAAGGGGGCTACCAGGGCGAGCGGGGCTATGCGGGCAGCCGCGGCGGCTTTGCAAGCTACGGCATGGGCGAAGGGGGCGGCTATGGCCAGGGCGGCGATTATGGCGGTCAACGCGACTATCAGCGCCGTGGATCCCAGGATCGCGACTTTTGGGATCGCGCCAGCGACGAGGTGTCGTCCTGGTTCGGCGACGACGATGCCGAGCGCCGCCGCCGGACGGACCAGCATCGCGGCAAGGGGCCGCGGGGCTATACCCGTTCCGACGAACGCATCAAGGAAGACGTGAATGACCGCCTCACCGACGATTGGGCGGTGGATGCTTCGGGTATCGATGTGGATGTCGAAAGCTGCGAAGTGACACTGACGGGCGAAGTCCCGTCGCGCGAGATGAAGCGCCGGGCCGAAGACGTCGCGGAAGCGGTATCGGGTGTCAAGCACGTCCAGAACAACATCCGCGTCAAGCAGTCGGAACAGACCGCCGGCGAGACGGGCGGCAGGTCTGGGACCACAAGCCTTTGAAGCCATGCCGCCCCGCCCCCGGGGCGGCATTTTCAATGGAGCAAGATCATGGACCAGGACAAGGCCGGCAAGCGCCGCAAGCACGATGGGCTTGATGATCTGGACGAGGTGCCGGATACGGAAATTGCACCCGGCAATGGCGACATTCGTCCCGACCTCCAGGGCGAGGATGTACCGGACCCATCAAGAACGGGAGGCACGCTTCCTTCGCTTGAAGAGGAAGACGACAATCCTTTCCAACGCAGCGACGAAGCATTGCCTGACGACGAGGAGGAGCAACGCCTGCGTCGCAATCCATCGCGCGAAGGCGGACTGTTCGACGAGTACTGAGTGAGTGAAAAAGGCCCCGGCAGCGCCGGGGCCCATTCTCAGCTTCCGAAAATCGAGAAGACGGTCAGCGGTCCCAGGGCCATGATGGTCCCGACCGCCAATGCCGCGGTGTCGAGTTTGCGCATCTCGCTGTCGCGGTAGGTCACATCCTCTTCATAGGTGTCGATGGAAGGCGAAGCGCTCGTGCGCAGGCGGTCGTCGCGGTAGTTTTCCACCGGCCGGCCGGTTTCAAGATCGGTCATGTTCCTCTCCTTTTTGCTGTCCGGTGTGAACGGACGAACGCCGCGCCGGTTCCCCTTTCGGGGTGCGGCTTTCCGTACGGAATTCGGGGAACCCATGGGTCATCCAAGCATTGAATCGGGTATCCGGGACTACAGTTTTCAGGAGGACTACCGTGCCCAAGGTTTCGAGTAACGGGGGCAGGGAGAATGCGGAGATTATTGAACTGATTCCGGCTTTGCGCGCCTTCGCGCGAACGTTCTGCCGCAACCCCGACGACGCGGACGATCTGGTCCAGGAGACACTCACCAAGGGGATCGCCAATATCGACAAGTTCGAGCCTGGCACCCGCATGAAGTCCTGGCTTTTCACGATCATGCGCAACACGTTCTATACGCGCATCAAGGTGGCGGTTCGCGAAGCCCCGGGCCTGGGCGACTGCGTTTCTTCCCAGGTAACGTCGGAAGCTTCGCAGGAATGGTCGGCGCAGGCGCGCGAGGTGCGCACCGCGATCGAACAACTGCCGGAACACCAGCGCGAGGTTCTGGTGCTGATCGGCGTCCTCGGCATGAGCTATGAGGAAACCGCCGAGATCTGCGGATGCGCCGTTGGCACCGTGAAGAGCCGCCTCAACCGCGCCCGCACCGGCATACTGGACTATCTTGGGGAATCGACGTCTGGCGCCCTAGTCCAACGGCGAACCGGCTTTGCCACCGGCGGGTTCATCGATCCAGGCGGTCCCGACAACTAGGCGCCGGTTTATCCTCCCCTGGCGACGCGTGCATTTCCCTCGCCCGCCGGGACAGGCAGGAACCCTTCGGGACAGTCCTCGAAGAACCGGCTGATTGCCGAGTCCAGCGATGGCAGCAGGAGGCCGCGGCTCGAAGCGAGCGCGGTGTTGGCCGGGGCATGAACGGTTTCATCGGCCTGCACCAGCCGGGGGTCGAAACCAGCCTGCTCCACTGCGAGCCTTGCGAATTCGTACCACGAAATCGAACCATGGTTGGCAAGGTGCCAGATGCCGTTCTCGCCATCGATGAGCAGTTCGAGCACCGCGTGCGCGAGGTCCGGGACATAGGTCGGCGAAACCACGTCTCGGCTTGCCGGCAACGCCTCGGCGAGCGCCGCGTTCGACAACCCCTTGTGCAGGAAATTGTACCGGTCCCACGGCCCGAAAAACGCGCTTGTGCGGATGACCAGCGAGTCGGGAAAGCGGTTCAGGACGCCGCGTTCCGCCTTTGCCTTGCTAAGTCCGTATACCCCCGTGGGATTGACCTTGTCGGCTTCGACATAGGGCCGGCCGAGCGTGCCGTCGAACACCAGGTCGCTCGAAAAACTGACGAGCGGGATTCCCAGCGAGGCGCATTCGTCGGCAAGCGCTATCGCCCCCGCAGCATTGATCTGCATGCAAGCGCCGGTCTCTTCCTCGGCCCGCGCGACATCGACGAAGCCCGCGGCATTGATCACTGCCCAGGGCCTGTGCCCGTCGAGGGCAGCGCGGATCGATTCGCGGTCGGTGATGTCGATGTCGGGACGCGAAACGAGCACATGCGGCAAGCCGCGATGTTCGCATATCCGCGACAAGCCCTGGCCCAGCGTGCCGGTGCCTCCTGCGATCAGCAGCTTGCGCGGCGAGCGCAGTATGGGGGACTTGGAGCGGATTGACGGCGCAAAATAATGCCGGCCTTCCCGCCGCCACCAGCCTTCGGCATCGAGAACCGGGTGGTCGAAGCGCCCGGTCTTGGCAAGGCTCTGCGCCGCCCGCCCGATCGCCGTGCGGCGGGGCGGTTCGGATCTCTTGTCGAATGCGCCAGCCTCGTAGAACCCGTTGCGCCTGGTCAACAACGTGTTCCAGTCCATGTTGCCGACCAACGCCCAAAGCGTGACGGCCATGATGTCCGCTCCTTCACGCTTGACCGTTGCAGCCGCGTTCCAGACTTCGGCGAACCATCGTAGCTGCTCATCGCGCGTGCAGCCGTGATGCACCTCGGTGATCGCGACGGGGATGCGATAGCGTTGCCACGCTTCGCGCAGGCGCGCGGCCGGACCGCCATGGC
Source organism: uncultured Alphaproteobacteria bacterium (assembly GCA_963846345.1). Taxonomy (GTDB): domain Bacteria; phylum Pseudomonadota; class Alphaproteobacteria; order Rhizobiales; family Rhizobiaceae; genus BOKV01. The sequence goes on along the minus strand of CAWJVP010000019.1, from coordinate 28,701 downwards.
GGGCTGGAATTTCGCACCGCACTGCCTCCACGTCGGCATATTCCTGCTTGCCGTTTCCGCCGTGGTGGCAGGCCGGGTAAAGCGTCATGCGGTGATCGAGATACCGGTCGCTGGTAAGGTAGTGGTTGATGCCGATGACATCCGGCGGACAGGCATGCTCCTGGAAAAAGCGCAGCTCGTCTTCTTCGATGCCGGCTTTCTGAAAGCTGTTCCAAAGCGGGTGCCCGCTGTCGACGCGGCCGCACAAGCAGGTCGAAGCCCAGCCAGCGCCGGTTGTTCTCGTAGCGCGCCTGCGCGGCAAGCGGGGCCGTCGAAAAGATGCGTCCCAGATCCTCGGTCTGGATCAGCCGTGCATTGGCCTTGAGCTTGCGGATTTCCTCCATGCAACGCACCGTTCCCCTGCACTGGTTGACCAGCGCGCGCAGGAAGGATGCGTTGTCCTTCCGGTGGGGGTACCAGTGTCCGTAGAGGCAGCTGAACCGCGCCGTCGTCAGCGGCTCGTTGACCGGCGTGAAATCCTCGATCCAGGGATAGCGTTCGGCGACCCGGCGGGCATGCCGGGAAAGGATTTCCGAAAAGCCGCCATCGAGCAGGTCGGTATAGGCCGGCCCGCTGCCGTGATGACACAGCGTTGCGATCACGCGTACGCCGAGTTCGCGAAGCCTGCCAAGATAGCGGTCATGCCAGGACCAGTCCGCCTCCTCGAACGATTGCGGCGCGATGGTCTCCAGAAGCACTGGAAACCTGAGCGTCTTGATACCCAGTTCCGCGATGCGGTCGAGGTCTGCCTCGCAAAAACCCGTCTCCTCGCACTGGTTGCGATACTCGTCCTCGATCCTCGTGACGGTACATTCGATGCCTCCCCAAAGCTCGATGGCGTTGGTGGCGTCATTCATGGCACTGCTCACTTCTTTGCTTGGGGGTCGGGGAGGCTCCGCGGGGAGCCTCCCTCCTCGGTCACCCGGCGGTGCGCATGGCGCCGACAGTCTCGTGCCCGTTCAGGGTCGAAACCTTCTGCGCCGCGGCGGCTGCGGGAATGTTCATGCGGCGGAAAAGCGCCAGCGCCTGCCCGACCACCTGGTCCATGTTGTAGTACTTGTAGGTTCCAAGCCGGCCGGCAAAGAGCACGTCGTTCTGCTGGCGGGCGAGCGCCTCGTACTTGCGGTAGATCTCCTGGTTTTCAGGCCGCGGCACGGGATAGTAGGGATCGCCCTCCGAGCGCGAAAACTCGTAGCTGATGCTGGTTTTCGGATGAACCTGTCCCGTCAGGTGCTTGTACTCCGTGATGCGGGTCCATGGCACGTCAGGGGAGGGGTAGTTCACAACCGCGACGGGCTGGAAACGGCGCTGGTCGATCGTCTCGTGCTTGAACTCCAGGCTTCGGTAAGGCAGTTCGCCGAAGCGGTGATCAAAATAGGTATCGATCGGTCCGGTGTAGATCGTCTTCGCCGCCCGTGCCTCCCGGCGCGCATCCTCGAAATCCACGCCTGTCTCGACATGGATGTTCCTGTGGTCGAGCATGTTCTCGAACATCCGCGTGAAGCCGTTGAGCGGCATCATCTGGTGCTTGTCGAGAAAATAGCGGTCGTCGGTGTTGGTGCGGGTCGGTATGCGCGCCGTCACCGACTTGTCGAGCTGCGAGGGATCGAGCCCCCACTGCTTGCGGGTGTAGCCTTCGAAGAAGGTGCGGTAGAGCTCTGTCCCGACCTGCGAAATGACGACATCGCGCGAGGTCCTGATCTCCTCCACGGCCTCCGCGCGGCCCGCCAGGAACTCGGCGGCCTCGGCTTCGGTCTTCAGGGAAAGGCCGTAAAGCGCGTTGAGCGTCGTGCGGTTGATCGGAATCGGCACCAACTGGCGCCTGACATCTGCAAGCACCCGGTGCTCATAGGGCCGCCAGCGGGTGAAGCGCGAGAGATAGTTGAAGATCTCGTCGCTGTTGGTGTGGAAGATGTGTGGCCCGTATTTGTGGATGAGGATGCCGTCCTCATTGTAGAAGTCGAAGGCATTGCCGCCGACATGCGGACGCTTGTCGCAGACGAAGACCTTCTTGCCGGCCGATGCCAGCCGCTCGGCCAGAACCGATCCGGAAAATCCTGCGCCGGCGATGATGAAGTCAAAATGCGATGCCCGGTTCGACGACCTCGCCCATGGCCGGGGCAGTACCGGTCGGCGCGAATGTCCGGACGCTATCGCATCCGCAAGCAGCGCCTTCATTCGCGCGCATGTGCGATCCCACGAAAGCTCCGCGAGCACAGCGTCCACCTCCGGCAGAAATGTCTCCGGCTTCTTCGCCAGCGCAAGGGCTGCATCGCAGGCTTTGATGAATTCGCTTGCGTCGGATGCAATGAAGACGGCCGGCAGTTCGCCATAATGGCGCACGACGTCGCGTATCGGCGTCGACACGACCGGCTTTCCACCGGCGAGGTATTCGGGCGTTTTCGTCGGACTGATGAAGCGGGTCGACTCGTTGATCGCAAACGGCATCAACGCCACGTCCCAGCTTCCAAGCCAGTCGGGCAGTTCGCTGTATTCCTTCATTCCCGCGAAACGGATGTTCGGCTCGCGCGGAAGATCGGATTCCTCGATCTTTGCAAGCGGGCCGACCATCACGATCGTCCAGTCCGGCCGCTGCCGCGCTATCGCCTGCAACAGATCGAAGTCGATGCGTTCGTCGATCACCCCGTAATAGCCAAGCACCGGCCCCGGCGGCGTGTCGAACCCTGGGGGAGCGCCCTTGACGGTTCGCGCCCGTTCGAAGTGGCTCCGGTCGACGCTGGAGGGAAACGGGTGGATGTTGTCGTGCTGGCAGCGCTTCGCCTCGAAAATGCTGTGGCCGCCGGTGAAAACGACATCGGCATGCTTCAGCAACTGCGCCTCGCGCTCGCGGATGTCGGCGGGCGCGAAACGGAAATTCGAAAGTTCATCCATGCAATCATAGGCAATGGCGGCTGCTTCCACATGCTGCGCCAGGCGGTACATCATGGGCGTGTAGAACCACAGCACCGGGCGCGCCGTGCGGTGGATTGAAAGAAGCTGGTCGAGCAGCGCCGATATCGCCTCGTCCCGCTGCGCTTCGCCGAATGACGCGGGGACACGCGGACGTATGGCAACAACCCCGGTTTTGCGGCAGGGACGAAATTCGAGATACGGCTCCGGGCTGTCCGAGGCAATGAACTCCTCGAAGAAGAATACTGTCCGGTCCGCGGCCATCCGCGACATGATGTGTTGCGGCCTTTGCAGCACGAAATCCCAGCGTAAATGGGAGAAGCAGATGATGGGGGGAAGGCTGGTGAACTCTGGTTTCAATCTGGCGGGAAGATTGACGGACGAACGCGCATCCATGCTCTGCTCCTTGAGTGCGGGTGAGTGAAGGGAACCGGTTCGCCCCCGAATTGTTCCATTCCGGCAATCGGTTCAGGCGCGTGCGCGCGGGAACCAATCCATGGCTTGGGTGTTGACTTTGCTGCGATGAGGAATCGCGCGTTTTGCTGGCAACGAGGAGGTCTGACATGCCACAGGACAAGAACAGCGACCGCAACAAGGAACGCGGTGGATCGAACAACGACAATCAACGCAGGGGCGGCGGCGGCAAGGAATCGGGCGGCAACAAGTCCGGCTCCACCGGAACCAAGAACCAGTCCGCCCGCAAGGATACCGACCGCTGAATTGAGCGGTGACCGGCAGGCAGCGTTATGCGCGCTGCCTGTTTTCTTTGGGAGAACCCATGGCGCCGCGCCCCTACTGGAAAGGCTATCTCAAGCTTTCGCTGGTCAATTGTCCCGTCGCGATGAGTCCCGCGACGACCTCCGGCAACAAGGTGCGTTTTCACGTCATCAATCGCGACAGCGGCAACCGCGTCGCCAGCCGCTACGTCGATGCAGCGACGGGTGAGCCTGTCCCCGAGGACGACCAGGCGAAGGGCTATCCGCGCGGTGAAGGCGATTTCATCGTCATCGAGGACGAGGAAATCGAATCCGTCGCGCTCGAGAACGCCAGAACCATCGACGTCGAAATGTTCGCTCCCGCCGGGAGCATCGAATGGATCTGGCTCGACACGCCGTACTATCTGGCCCCGGACGATCCCGTCGGCGAGGAAGCCTTTTCGGTAATCCGCGAAGCAATGCATTCCACCTCGACGGTAGGCATTTCGCGCCTCGTCCTGCACGGGCGGGAGCGCGCGGTGATGCTCGAGCCTCGCGGCAAGGGGATCGTGCTTTGGACATTGCGCTATGGCGACGAGGTGCGCGACAGCGGGCCGAGCTTCGAAGAAGCAAAAGATGCCAAGCCGCCTGCCGAAGCCATGAAGCTGGTGAAACAGCTCATCGCGGAAAAGCAGAAGCCCTGGGACAAATCCATGGTCAGCGATCCCGTGCAGGACCGCCTGCTGGAACTCATCGCCTCGCGCAAGAAGGGGTCGAAGAAGCCTTCCCGCAAGGCGGAGGAGGAACCGGCTACGTCGGGCAATGTCGTCAACATCATGGATGCACTGCGCCGGAGCATTGCCTCGAAAGACCGCAAGGCGCGGTGATCATTTGCGCCGTTTGGCGGGCTTGCCGGCCAGCGGAGCCGCGGCGGCGCGGAAACCGTCCCAGGGATCCTTGCCAAGCGCTGCCAGGCGCTGCGGCGTGTTGTAGACGGTAAAGTGTGCCGGTCCGATGTCCGGTCCCAATTCGTCCCAGCCGAGTGGCATCGACACCGCGGCGCCGGGGCGAGCCCGCGTCGAATAGGCAGCAACGGCAGTCGCGCCGCGCTGGTTTCGAAGGTAGTCGACGAGGATCTTGCCCTTTCGCCTGGCCTTGGCGATGGTCGAAACATACTTATCCGGGCTGTCGGCAGCCATCGCGTCGGCAACGTCCTTGGTGAATGCCTTTGCCGCCGCCCAGTCGGCCTTGGGCTTCAGCGGCGCGACGACATGCAGTCCCTTGCCGCCGGAAGTCTTGACGAAGCAGGCGAGCCCGGCGTTCTCCAGCCGCTCCTTCACCTCCAGCGCCGCGTCGATGACAGCCTGCCATGCAACGCCCTCGCCGGGGTCCAGGTCCATGATGATCATGTCCGGGTGTTCCCAGTCCGCGAGTGTCGAGCCCCAGGGGTGAATTTCCAGTACCCCCGACTGCACGAGGCCGAAGAGGCCGTCGATGCTGTCGATCGCGATCAGCGGTTGGTCGTCGGGGTCGGCCGGATCGTTGACCAGCCGGATGTTCTTGTTGAGCCCTTTCCACGCATGTTTCTGGAAAAAAAGTTCGCCCGAAATGCCGTTGGGTCCGCGCAGCAGCGCAAGCGGCCGGCCGGTAATGAACGGGGCGATGTATCGCCACGTTTCGGCATAATAGTCCGCAAGACCTTCCTTGGTGACGCCATCATGGGGCCAGTACAGCCGGTCGGGATGGGTCAGCGTCACCGTCCGGCGCTGTGCCGGTGCAGCGGGCGAACCGTTTGCGGTCGATGATTTAGCTCCCTCGCGCACGACTTCCTTCGCTGCCTTGTCTTCGCGAATTCCGCGAAATGAAGCATGCCGCAAATGCCCGTCCGCGGTCCATGCCCGGAACTCGATTTCAGCAACGAGCTCGGGGCGGACGAAACGCACCTGCCGCGCCTCGGCAGAGGTGAGCTTGTCTTCGAACGGCGATACCTTGTCCCGCATGCGATCAAGCTGCGATTGCAAAGCCTCGGCCGTCTTTACGGAAAAGCCGGTGCCGACGCGCCCGCTGTAGCGCAGCTTGCCGTCCTCGTATTGGCCCAGCACCAGCGAGCCCACGGCCTTCTTCGATACGGTGGACGGCACATAGCCGCCGATGACGAATTCCTGCCTCGCCGAGCATTTCGACTTGATCCAGCTTTTCCCGCGGCCGCTGCGGTACTGGCTGCCGGCAATCTTCGAGACGATGCCTTCCAGGCTGAGCCGGCAGGCGTGCTGGAGCACGATCTCGCCCTCTTCGTGGAAATGGTCGCTGTAGCGCAGGATGCCGGCGTTCGGCAGCAGCTTCTCAAGCAGCGCCTTGCGTTCCGTCAGCGCCACGGGAGTGAGGTCATGTCCGTCAAGGTGCATCAGGTCGAAGCAGTAGATAGGCGAACCTGTCGCTGCGCCCTTCGCTCAAATCCGCTTGCAGCGCCGAGAAATCCGAAGCGCCTGCATCCGTCTCCACGACGATTTCCCCGTCGATGAGCGCCTTGGCGGCGGGAAGTCCGGCCAGCGCCTCGACGATCTTCTTGCCGAATTTTTTCGTCCAGTCGAGGCCGCTGCGGGTCAGCAACTTCACCCGGCCGGCTTCGATTCTCGCCTGGATGCGGTAGCCGTCGAACTTGATCTCGTGCAGCCATTTGCTCGCCGCCGGGAGGCGCAGCGCCCAGGCTCGCCAGCGCCGGCTCGATGAAGGCGGGAAGGGCGCCTTTCTTCGCGCCCTTGGCCTTTGAAGGATCTACCGGTTCCGCCGGCGTTTCGGGCATATCGGCTGGCAGGCGCTTTCTTCGCCTTCTTGCCGCCGCCCTTCTTGATGCGCCCGGTCTTCGACGACCAGCCCGGCTCCTCGCCCGAAACTGCGTCGATGTCGCGGCCAGTCGCGACGGATTGCGGTTGTTCCTCCAGGATGTCGGGATCGTCTTCGCTTCGTGCAGCCTCGTCCTCGCCCTTGATCAGCAGCCAGTTCTCCCGCTTTTCGCGCGGCTTGCCCGCCATCCGCACCAGATGCCAGCGCCCGGAGAGTTTCTCGCCCGCAAGTTCGAATTCGAGGTGGCCCTTGGCGTAGCCCTTGCGCGGGTCGCCAAGCGGCTTCCACTCGCCCCGGTCCCAGACGATGACGGTGCCGCCGCCATATTCGCCCTTGGGGATGGTGCCTTCGAACGAGCCGTATTCCAGCGGATGGTCCTCGACATGCACCGCAAGCCGCTTTTCGCCGGGCACAAGACTTGGGCCGCGCGTCACCGCCCAGCTTTTCAGGACGCCGTCCATCTCGAGACGGAAATCATAGTGCAGCCTGCGGGCCGCATGCTTCTGGATGACGAAACTGCTGCCGGATTTGCGCCGTTTGCCCGGCGCGCCCTTCGGTTCGCCGGTGACCGTGAAGTCGCGCTTCTTCTGGTACGCTTCGAGCGCCATGCTCAGCCTGCCTTGCGCCGGGGTTCAGCGCGGCGCGACGTGGACCGCGCGCTCTTCTTGTCCTGCTGCTTTGCCCGGGCGGTCGAACCTGCCGCCTTTTTGCCCGCGGCCGCCTTTTGCGGTGCAACTCCCTTGGCGCTCTGGCGCAGCGCCTCCATGAGATCGATGACCTTGGCCGTCTCTTTCGGCTTTTTGATTTCGATCTTGCGTCCCTCGATCTTGGCGCGCACGAGTTCGGCAAGCGCAGCGTCGTGCCGGTCTTCGAAGCTCTTCGGATCGAACCGGCCTTCCTTGGTCTCGATGATGTGTTCGGCCAGTTTCAGCATCTCGCCCTCGATCCGCATCTGTGCAATGTCGGAGAATGCCTCTTCGGCAGAGCGGATCTCGTGGTCGAAATGCAGGGTAGTCGCGATCATGCCGGTTTCGAAAGGGCGGATGAGGACGGTGCGCAGGCGCCGGAACAGGACGGTTTGCGCCAGCGCAGCGACGCCTGCCTCGCGCATGCCCTCGCGGATCAGGGCATAAGCCTCCAATCCCTGCCTGCCGTCCGGAGCCAGGAAATATGGCTTGTCAAAGAAGACGTCATCGATGTCCTGGACTTTGACAAACGCATCCACCGTCAGCGTCTTGTCGCTCTGCGGGACGGCAGCCGCGACCTCCTCCGGCTCCAGCAGGACATATTCGCCGGGCGCCGTTTCGTAGCCCTTGACCTGGTCCTCCTTGGGAACCGGCTTGCCGGTTTGCGTGTCCACATACTCCCGGCGCACCCCGTGCCCGGTCTCCCGGTTCACCGTGTTGAACGAGATGCGGTTCGATGCCGACGCCGCGGTGTGGATCGCGACCGGGCAAGTCAGTTCCGCGATCTTCAGGAAGCCCTTCCAGTTGGCGCGAGGCGCCATGATGTCGCTCCATTGCGTTACAGGCCAACTCAACGCCGACGGGGCATGTCGGTTCCGGTCGTGCCTGACCCGGCGTTGCACCTGGAAAATCGCGAGAAAAAGTAATATATTTTACAATATATATTGTCGACTTTCCAAAGAACGTCCGCCTTAATGTTGCAATCATGAACTAAAGCGATACTGGTGTGGAAATATTTGCAATTCTGACTTGCAATATATCGCGGGGAAGAGCTTGATATTCGTAACGTCGACAACTCGTTCACGACAAGGGCGGACAAGATGCGGAATTTGAAAGCCGGCCAATTGGCATTCTTTGGAATTGTGCTTGCTTGCTCCGCGACGCTGTCGACCGGGGCACTGGCGCAATCTCAATGCAGCTTCAACGTTTCGGTGCCCGAAGGCGTATCCCCGGTCGGGCAACTTGTATCGTCCAGCGGACAAGTCTGGATGTCGAATGTCGGTAGCGGCCCGGCGCCTGGAACACTGTTCGATTTTGCCGATGCGCGCATCGCGCTTGAACCTGGCGCCTCGGCCACCATCAGGGTCATGCAGCAGGACATCGTGCTGCAGCCGGAATCCCTTGTGAGGCTGGTTCCACAGGCCGGCGGCGTCTGCGTCGAGATCAGCGCCTACATGGGGTCGCCGGACCTGCCGACAGAGCCCGCAGTTTTTGAGGCCCCTGAAATTCCGCTGGAAGTGGTGCAGCCGGTAGCCGCCACGCCGCCGCCCGCGATCTCGCCAATAGTCATCCCGCTGGTCGTCGGCGCCGGTGTTGGTGCTGCATTCTTGCTTGGCGACGATGGCGAGGGTTCGAGCAGCAACTGATCCCGCGCTGTTCCCGCCGGCTCAGGCGTTGAAATACTGCCGGTACCACCCCACGAACCGGGCAAGGCCTTGGTCGATCGAGGTCGTGGGCTCGAACCCGTAATCGTTGCGGATGGCGGTAATGTCCGCGAATGTCGCCGGCACGTCTCCCGGCTGCATGGGAAGATACTTGCGAACCGCCTTGCGGCCGATCACGCCCTCCAGCACATCGACGAAATGCCCGAGTCGCTCGGGCCTGTTGTTGCCGATGTTGTAGATGCGGTGTGGCACGTCCAGCGCGCTCACCTGCCCGCCGGAGGCGATTTTCAGTACCCCGTCGACGATATCGTCGACATAGGTGAAATCGCGCTCCATGTCGCCATTGTTGAAAAGCGGCAGCGGCTCGCCCGACAATATCTTCTGGGTAAAGGTCCAATAGGCCATGTCCGGTCGGCCCCAGGGACCGTAGACGGTAAAGAACCTCAGGCCCGTGAGCGGGATTCCATACAGATGCGCATAGGTGTGGCTCATCAGTTCATCGGCGCACTTTGTCGCCGCGTAGAGCGACACCGGCCTGTCCACCCGGTCGGTCTCGCGGAAGGGCGTATCCGTCCGTCCGCCATATACCGAACTCGACGAAGCGTAGACCATGTGCTCGAGGCCGTCGAGGCGCCGCGCGAACTCGAGCATGTTGAGGTGCCCGGTCATGTTGGAATGTACATATTTGCGCGGGTGGTCGAGAGAATAGCGAACGCCTGCCTGCGCAGCGAGATGAATGATGCGCTTGATGCCGCGCCCCGAAACGGCATCGGACAGCGCCTCGTGATCCCCTATGTCGGCCTTCGCGAATGTGAAGCCAGGCATGTTGCGCAATTGCGCAAGGCGCGCCTCTTTCAACGAGACGTCATAGTAGTCGTCGAGATTGTCGAGGCCCAGTACCGTATCACCACGCTGCAGCAAGGCCATTGCGGTATGGAAGCCGATGAATCCGGCGGCGCCGGTAACCAGATAAGTCATGGTAAGGCTATTAGAACACGCGCCGCCGCCGTTCAAGCAACCAACTCGGCCGTGTCGCGAATGCTTGAACCTGCGGCTTTTCGGATGCATGGAAGTCGGAACCAAACACGGTAGCGCGGATGATCGACCTGCATACCCACATCCTGCCCGGCATCGACGACGGTTCCAGTTCGGTGGCGATGTCGCTGGAGATGGCGCGAATGGCGGTTGCCGACGGCATCACGCACCTGGCCTGCACGCCGCATATAACGCCGGGAATTTATGACAACGATCCTGCCGGGATTGCTGCGCGCGTGAAAGCCCTGCAAACAATGCTGGATAATGCCGGCATCGCACTTCGGCTGGTCGCAGGCGCCGACGTCCATGTCGTCCCCGACCTTGCCGCGCAACTGTCCGTCGGCAGGCTGCCATGCCTCGAAGGGACGCGTTACTTCCTGTTCGAGCCGCCCCATCATGTCGCTCCGCCCGGCCTGCTGCGGGTCGCCCAGGAAGCGCTGGACGCGGGCTTCGTACCGGTCCTCACCCATCCCGAACGCCTGACCTGGATCGAGAAAGCCTACGACCTCATTTGCGAACTGGACGAAGCGGGCGTCGCCGTGCAGGTAACCGCCGGATCGCTGACCGGCGGCTTTGGCGAGCGGGCGCAATATTGGGCTGAACGGATGCTCGACGAGGGCAGGGTGGACATCATCGCCAGCGACGCGCATGACCCAAAGGCGCCGGCCGCCGGTGCTGTCGAGTGCCCGTGACCGGCAATCGCGCAGCGCCTGGGAGATACTGCAGCGCTGAGCATGACCACCAGCAATCCCGCGGCCATCCTGGCAAACCAGCCCTTGCCGGCAAAGCAGCGGATCACGACGCCGCAGCCCAGCGGCGGTCTTTCCAACTTGCGCAAATTTTTCCGCTTGACCTGAAGCAGCTCTGGCTGGCTGAAGCAGTTTGCTGCAGATCCAGGCGAAGATCATGGCCAGACAATGCCGAAAAGCATCTGCGCTTTACCGACAAGGTTCGGTTAACCATCAATTTTAGCCAAGTTTTAGACAAACATCCCTAACCTTGCCGTCGAGGCAATTCATTGACCACTTTCGGCGGGTCGACATCCTGTCGAACGGCTGCGCAAATTTGGGGAAAAATATCCGGCATGAACCTGATCCGCCAGCGCCGGCAACGAGCCCTCCGTCTTGATACCGCTGAAGGAACTGCAGGCTCTGCGCGATGGCGGGCATGTCTTGCCGCAGGACGACGCACTGTTCGACCCGCGCAAGCTGCTCGACTACGCGATCCGCTATCGCTGGCTGATCGTCGCCTTTGCCCTGGTCGGGGTGTTCGCCGGCTTGATCAAGACCTATTCGCAAACGCCGATGTACCGGGCAACGGCGCGGCTCGAAATCCAGGCAGCGGCGCCCCGCATCTATGAAGAGCTGCAGGTCTCCTCGCAGAACGACCAGTACTACGCGCTGGAAAACGCCATCGTGAAGTTTCAGAGCGGCGAGGTGGCACGGCGCATCGTCAAGGACCTGAAGCTTGGGGAGGAAGACGCTTTCCTTTCGCCGACACCGCGTTCTTCGCTGATCTCCATGATCACCGGCAGCGGCGGCGAAGACCCGCTGGCCGGCTGGAGCATTGAGGACCGCGAGAACGCCGCCGCCGGCATCGTACTGGGCGGACTCTCGGTCAGCGCCATCCGCGACACTTCCATCGTCACCGTGTCGTTCAGCCATGTGCTGCCGCAATACACCGCGCTTGTCGCCAACCAGGCGATGCGCAGCTTCATCGACTACACCATCGACCAGAGCAGCCAAAGCTCCGATCTTGCCCGGCAGTTCCTCAAGGAACGGGTGATCGACGCCAAAGAGAAGCTGCAGCTTTCCGAAAAGGCGCTGGTCAACTACGCCAAGGCGCACAACATCACGGTTACCGGCGATGATGGCTCGCTGATTGGCGAAAATATCGGCCAGATGAACAATGCGCTTGGCGCAGGCGATCCAGGAGCGGCTCGCCAGCGAGCGCGATCTCGAACAGGTCAATGCCGGCAAGGTCGGCTCGCTGCCGGCGGTCTATGAGAGCGTCGCCATCCAGAACACGCGGCACAAGATTGCCGAGCTGAAGGCGGATTACGAGGAAAAGCGCGGCACCTTGAAGCCGGAATTCCCGCTGATGCGCCGCATCCAGGCCGAGATCCGCGAATTGCAGCGCCAGATCGACGAGGAAATCGCCTCGATCGCGGCGGCGGTCGCGACCCGCGTCGAGCAGGCGCGGCAGAAGGAGGCCGGCATTCGCCGCGCACTTGCCGATCTCGAGACCCGCCAGCGCGACTTCCAGGACAAGAACATCCAGTACACGATCTTGAAGCGCGAGGTCGATTCAAACCGCAGCCAGTATGACCAGCTGATCGGCCAGCTTGGCCAGGTCGGCATCGGTTCGGAACTCAAGAACGCCAATGCGACGATCGTCGATCTGGCGGCGACGCCCGGTTCCCCCTCCGGTCCGGCGCTCAAGCGAAACCTGCTGCTGGCGCTGGCGGTGTCGCTCGCCGTCTGCGCGGCGCTGATCTATCTCTTCGAATTGATCAACAACAAGTTCAGCTCTTCCGAGGAAGTCGAGGCCGAGCTCGACCTGCCGGTGCTTGGCGTCATTGCCGAAAGCGACGGCGCCGACATGCTCGAGGCGCTTGCCAACCCGCGCTCGCAATTGTCGGAGAACTATCACAGCCTGCGCACCTCGCTGCAGTTCGCCGGGCTCGAGCAGGAGGTGAAGACGCTGCTGGTGACCTCGAGCGAGCCGTCCGAGGGCAAGTCGTCGACCGTCTACAAGCTGGCGCTGGATTTTGCCGCGCTCGGCCGCCGCGTGCTGGTCATCGACGCCGATCTGCGCCGCCCGAGCCTGCACCGGCTTTTCCAGGCGCCCGTCGGGCCCGGGTCTCAGCAATCTGTTGTCCAACGTCTTTGGCGAGGGCGAGGTGCTGTCGATGTTCCACCGCACCAGGGTTTCCGGGGTGACGCTGCTGGCGGCAGGCACCATCGCGCCCAATCCGGCGCATCTGCTTTCCTCGCAAAAGCTCGGCGAGATCCTGCGCGCCTGCTCGCGCTTCTTCGACGTCATCCTCATCGACAGCCCGCCGATCCTCAACCTTGCCGATGCGCAGATCCTTGCCCGCCAGGCCGACGGCACCCTGCTGGTGGTCTCCTCGACCGGCGTCACCCGCAAGGCAGCCAAGGCGGCGATCGCAAGGCTGCGGGCGGCAAAGGCCAACCTCGTCGGCGCCGCATTCACCCGCGTCGCGCCCGAGCGTCTCGGCTATTCCTATTCTGCCGGCTATGTCAGCTACGAGGCGGATGGCGCCGTGCCGGCGCCAGCGATCTGGCACTATGCCCCGTGGCTGGAGCGCGATTTGCAGCGCATCAGGCTCGGATTTTCGGGTGCTGCGCAGCGCTTCGCGCCGCAGGGCAGGGAAGCTTCAGCGCACGACAATACCAAGAAAGACGCAGCCTGAGGTTCTTGGACCGTTCAAACAGGACGAGCTGAGTGGCCTGGCGTGTCCAATGTCCGGTCGAGGGCGTTGCTGCCCAGGATCAGGGACCATCCGGTCCGCGACGCGATCACTCAAACATACAATTGTCGACAAAGCCGGGATTTTGCCAAACAACAATATTTCAGCTTGGCCGACGGTTCTTCTGAAGAATGTCCTTGATTGCCTGATAGGTTTGTTCGCTTGGATGGTAGCGTTCAACCGATAGGCCCAGAAAACCGGACTTGACCTTCACTTTCGGCGCGCCCTTGCTGTCGCGGCCCAGAAAGATCCTTGATCCTGCCTGTCTTTTTTCGATGATCTCGCCAATCAGCTGCAAGTCCATGGCGTGAACTCCTAACGCGTCTACCTCTTCAGTTGAAAGTATAACATGCTTCCGTTAAGGAATGTACCGCTCCGTGGACGATAATCAAGCTGTTCGGATCTTGGCGGACATTCCGGTGCGGCGTAGACGATCTGGATGCGGCGTATCGCCGGCACCCGTTTCACATCAGCCCGGATCAGATATTCCCGGCGCGTAGCAGTGACCAGCACGTGTTGGCTTGGGTATCCGCGCCTGCAAACAAGTGCCTGGGCGAGCGCTTGCTCCAAGCGTGATCGAGACGAATGCAAGCGTATGGACCAACAACCCTCAGCCTGCCGCCGCAACGCTCTTGATGTCGGAAACCAGCCGCAATCCTTCCCGATCCCTATGCGTGCGGCTTTCGGCGAAGCGCAGCATGTCCGAGCGCAGCAGGTCGATATAGCTCAGCGGCTTGGAGAAGAGATATCCCTGGTACCAGAAGCCCCTGAACTGGCGCAGGAACTGCAGTTGCTGCATGGTTTCGACGCCCTCGACGGTGACATTGGCACCCGATATCTGCGCGAGGTCGACGATCGAGCGGAAGATGTCCTCGGACTTGGCCGACACGCCGAGGCCGCTGGTGAAGGACGAATTCCACCTTGATCCGGTCGACGGTGAAGTTCTCGAGATAGGAAAGGCCGGAAAAACCCGTGCCGAAATCATCGAGCACCACCGATATGTTGCGCCGGCGCAGTTCCTCCGTCACCGCGCGGACCTTCTCCGGAAGGCGCATGAAGACGCTTTCGGTGATCTCGATTTCGAGGCGCGACGGGTCAAAGCCGGTGGAGCGCAAAATGTGGTCGAGATCGGCGAGGAAGTTGAGGTGAAGCAGGTGGTTGGCGCTGATGTTGACCGCCAGGATGAGGTTCGAAATCGGCCGGATTTCATTGCAGGCGCGCCGCAAGATGACATTGCCCAGCTTCTCGTGCAGCCCGACGCTTTCGGCAATCGCCACGAACTCGCCCGGCGATATCGGGCCAAGCTCGGGATGCGTCCACCGCGCCAGTGCCTCGACCCCGATGATGCGGTCGGAGTTGCTGTCGATGAGCGGCTGGTAGAAGACCTCGATCTGTCCCGTCTCCAGCGCCTCGCGCAGACCGGTTTCCAATACGCCGAGGCGCTGCGCGGCAGCGGCAAGTTCGCTTGAATAGATCACCTGATGCGTGTCGGTTTCGGTCCTGGCGTGCAGCAGGCTGAGTTCGGCCTGGCGGATGAAATCGCGCGCTGAGGGCGGCGCTTCGCGGCCGAGCGTTGCCCCGATCGACAAGGAGATGAAGATTGACCGGTTGCCGACGTGGACGGGTTCTTTGGCGATACGCAGGAGCCGTCTCGACAGGTCCGCAATCTTCGACTTCGAGACGAGTTCGGGATCGTAGACCGCGAAGGTGTCGCCGCTCAGCCGTACCAGATGAGCGCCGTGGCCCCACCTGTTCGGCAAGTTTCTCGCCGATCTTGCGGATGACCTGGTTGCCGACCCCGTAACCATGCGCGACGTTGATCGAGGCAAGGCCATCGATGCCGACGGCGATGAGGGCGCCTTCGATGCCTGTATTTGCCGGACCCGCCCGCTGCTCGATCAGCTGCTTCAGGCGCACCTCGTTGGGAAGGCCGGTCTCCTGGTCGTACTGGTCGGCGTAGATCAGCTGGCGATGCTCTTCCAGCGATCGCAGCAGCAGGACGATGACGCCGCAGATGATCAGGATCGTGCAGGAAAGCAGATAGGCTTCGACCGGCACAGCCCGCCATTGCTGCAGGCCGCCCTTGTCGGCAATGCTCTCGCACAGATACCAGACAACGAAATAGCCGAACACCAGCGCCGATGCCGCAAGCATGGCGATGCGCCGGTTCTGGTCGGAGTGAGCGCCCATGGGTGTAGCCTTCCCTGCCAGTTACGAGCCGCCAACCTTGAGGTGTAGTCGTTAATTATCCAACCCGAGTTCAAGGCTAGTCTGCCGTAAGGTTAAGGATGCGCAAATTGCCGCACATCGATGGGTTCGGGAGCGGTTGCGTTTGGCGCGAAGCAGGTTGTGCAGGGCAGGCGAGCCTTTTGCGCCGCAAGATCAGCGCATGACGCCCGCCCCGAGCGCCTTGTCGTCGGCAAGATCAGGTTTGGCCGGATGCACGCCGTTAAAGCAACGGATCGTGCGAACTCTGTGTGGGAGATTGATGCCACCGCTGCTTTACGTAAGGTTACAGTGGGTTGCGCCGACACATGTGTGACATAAATCAAGGCATCGGCTGTCCTATATTGGAATCATCTGTTGCGGTGACGACACAACTGACCCAGCGCCAACCTTCGCGCGCAATTTAAGGTTTGCAATTATCTGAAAACGTGCAAAATAAGCATCAATCGACGGGTTTGAATCGGGCTCTTGCATCATGCTGAAAATTCTTCATCTGGCTGGGGTGGCTGGAATACTCGGACTGTTCGCCATTCCGGCGCAGGCGCAACAGGCCAAACCGGCACAATGCGACGTGGAGTGCACCTGCTGGACGCCGCTGGTTCCCTCGCCAGTCGGCTCGGTGGTTTCCTCGGGCGGGATCGTCCAGGCCTCGACCGCCACGGGGTATGGCCCGGCGCCGGCCGGCACGCCGCTTAATCTCGGCTCGCAGATGACTATCGGTGCGGCCAGCCAGGCCAATATCGTTGTCGGGGCGCAGTGCAACCTCGACATAACATCCAATTCCGATGTGACGGTCACCGAGCAGTGCGGCCAGATCTGCGTTCAGGTGACCCAAAATACCGTGCCGCCGGTCGTCGCCGGTGGCGGCGCGCTGCCGCTGATCGTTCTGGGCACCGGCGCGGCGGTGGCGGCGGGCATCATCCTGCTCGACGATGACGATGATGGCGGTGGCGGTGGCGGCAGGCCCGCCAGCAACTGATCCGTTCTGGTTCGCGTCTGTTTGAGTGATTGGTTCTGTCTGGGGACTTCAACACTGGTGCATGATGCATAACTGGTATGTGGTGGCGGCTCAGCCGGGCAGGGAGAGCCTGGCGGCAACGCATCTTGCGCGGCAGGAATTCATCACCTTCGTGCCGCGTCGCACGCGCACCGTACGCCATGCGCGCCGCGTGCGCGATATCGCCGCGCCGCTTTTCCCCGGATATCTTTTCGTGATGCTCGATCCGACCGCGGTGCGCTGGCGCTCGATCAACGGCACCATCGGCGTGCGCTATCTGATCGCCGCCGGCGACAACCCGCTGCCGCTTCCGCACGGTTTCGTCGAGGAATTGCAGCGCCTTTCTGATGAGAAGGGCGTCGTCTCCTTCGCGCCCAGCCTGAAGATCGGCGAGCGCGTCGCGGTGATGGCCGGCCCCTTCGCCGGTCATGTCGGCCGCCTCGCCAGGCTCGACGACAAGGGGCGCGTGCGCGTCCTCCTCGACCTGCTCTCGACCACCGTTCCGGTCGAGACGCGGGTAACCAACCTGCTGCCCGCGGCCTGATCGCGGACGGTAAGCAAACCTGCACAGCTCCCGGGCGTTTCACCCGGGAGTGCGGTAGCAATGGTGAACCCACCCATGGTCCTCACACGTTGAAATCGGCCACGCCGCATCTGATCTTCGCCAATGGCAGCGCCACGCCGGGCGCCCGGCCGCTGATGACGCGGATCCGCTTCCAGCTGCCCGGCGCGCTGTTCTTCGCCGTGATCATGCCGGTCTGGCTGCGCTGGAACGAGGTTCTGCCGGGCGACACTGCCGCCAACATCTACAACGCCCAGATCGGCGCGGCGCTGGCGATCCTCCTGGGCTTCCTGTCGATGCGGCGCCTCGTCGAGATCCCCGGCGTCCAGGCCGGCTCCTCGCTGCTTCTTGCCTATACGCTGCCCTTCATGCTGGTGGTGGTCGGCTTCTTCCTGCTGCGCCTCGAATACAGCCGCTTCGTCTTCGCCCTCAGCTTCATCATCACGCTATTGTGGTTCGGCGTGCTCTTCGTCGTCACCGAGCGCCACCGCCGCATCACGCTTGCCGTGGTTCCGGGCGGCAACGCCAAGAGCCTGACCCGGCTCGGCGGCATCGACTGGATGGTGCTGAAGAAGCCGCCTCAAAGCATCTCAGGCATTGCCGCGGTCTCGGCCGATCTGCGCCACGAGCATTCCGACGACTGGCAGCATTTCCTTGCCGATTGCGCCCTTGCCGGCGTGCCGGTGTTCCACTCCAAGCAGCTCTCCGAATCGCTTGACCGGCAAGGTCGACATCGAGCATCTTTCGGAAAACACCTTCGGCTCGCTGCTGCCCAACATGGTCTATCTGAAGATCAAGGAACTCGCCGACATTACCCTGGCGATCCTCGCCTTCCCGTTCTTTGTCCTCCTGGTCCTCGTCCTCGGGCCGCTGATCGTCGCGACCTCCGGCTGGCCGATCTTCTTCTACCAGGAGCGCATCGGCTATGGCGGCAAGACCTTCCAGATGGTCAAGTTCCGCACCATGACTTCAGGTCCGGCGCAGATGTCCTTGCAGGAGGCGGCGCTGAATGGCGGGCGCGACAAGCGCGTCACCTGGATCGGGCACTATCTGCGCAAGTACCGCATCGACGAGGTGCCGCAGATCATCAACATCATCCGCGGCGAGATGAGCTGGATCGGCCCGCGCCCGGAGGCGCTGACCCTGTCGAAATGGTACGAGAGCGAATTGCCGTTCTACCGCTACCGCCACGTGGTGCGGCCCGGCATCTCCGGCTGGGCGCAGGTCAACCAGGGCCATGTCGCCCGCCCCGACCAGGTGCTGGAGAAGCTCCACTACGACTTCTACTACATCAAGCACCTCTCGCCCTTCCTCGACCTCCTGATCGTCATCAGGACGATCAGGACCATCCTCACCGGCTTCGGCTCGAAGTGAAAATCATGCTCTTTCCGATCTGCATGACGGCGTTCTGGCACCCTCGAGGCTGGCCGCTGATGGCCCGGCTCTACGAAAGCCGCAAGCGCATCCTCGTCACGGGCGGCGCCGGATTTCTCGGCTCGCACCTCATCGACCGGCTGCTGGCGCAGGGCCACGAGGTGCTGTGCATCGACAACCTGTTCACCGGCACCAAGCGCAATGTCGATCACCTGCACAACCATCCGCGCTTCGAGTTCCAGCGCCACGATGTCTGCTTCCCGCTCTATGTCGAGGTGGACGAAATCTACAATCTCGCCTGTCCGGCCTCGCCGGTGCACTACCAGCACGATCCGGTGCAGACGACCAAGACCTCGGTGCATGGCGCGATCAACATGCTGGGCCTGGCGAAGCGGCTGAAGTGCAAGATCTTCCAGGCCTCGACCAGCGAGGTCTATGGCGATCCGGCAGTGCATCCGCAGACCGAGGACTACTGGGGCAATGTCAATCCGGTCGGTCCGCGCTCCTGCTATGACGAGGGCAAGCGCTGCGCCGAGACGCTGTTCTTCGACTACCGCCGCCAGCACGGGCTGGAGATCAAGGTCGCGCGCATCTTCAACACCTACGGCCCGCGCATGCACCCACGCGACGGCCGCGTGGTGTCGAACTTCATCACCCAGGCGCTCGCCGGCGAGGACATCACGCTTTACGGCGACGGTACGCAGACCCGCTCGTTCTGCTATGTCGATGACCTGATCGAGGGCTTCCTGCGCCTGATGGATACCGACCCGTCGTTCAGCGGTCCGGTCAATCTTGGCAATCCAGTCGAGTTCACCATGATCGAGCTGGCGCAAAACATCCTGAAGCTGACCGGCTCGGGCTCGAAGCTGGTGCACAATCCGCTGCCTGCCGATGACCCGAAGCAACGCCGGCCCGACATCACACTTGCCAAGGAGGCGCTCGACTGGCAGCCGCAGGTGCCGCTTGCCGAGGGCTTGAGGCCGACCATCGCCCATTTCGAGGGGCTGATGCGGGTGCCGGCCCTTGCCTGAGGTCGCACGCATCACCGGCATCCGTTGCCGCCCTTCGTTTCTTGGCGTGATCCAGCCGATCCCGACCAGCTTCGGATTGAAATGAGCGTCATTCCCGTCATCTTGAGCGGCGGATCGGGTACGAGGCTGTGGCCGTTGTCGCGGGCTTCCAAGCCTAAACAGTTCCTTGGTTTTGGCACCAAGCATTCGCTGTTCCAGGAAACGGTGCTGCGTTGCCGCGATGAATTGTTCGACCGGCGGCCGATCATCGTCGGCGCGCAAGCGCATCGCTTCCTGCTCGCGGAAGATCTTCTCGAAATCGGCGTCGAGGCCGACATCCTGCTTGAACCCGTGGCGCGCAATTCCTGCGCTGCCGTGGCCGCGGGGTGCCTGCGGGCGCTGCAGCGCGACGGCGAGGCGGTCGTGCTGGTGCTTGCCGCCGACCACCACATTCCCGACGCGGACGAGTTTTCCGCGGCCGTCGCCTTTGCCAGCGAGGATGCGAGGGCAGGGCGGCTCGTAACCTTCGGCATCCAGCCGGACCGCCCTGCCACCGGCTACGGTTATATCCGGCCAGGAGCGAAGCTGGAGACCACCTTCAAGGTGGAGGCTTTCGTCGAGAAGCCTTCGCGTGACCTGGCGGCGAACTATGTTTCGCAGGGCTATCTGTGGAACAGCGGCAACTTCCTGTTTCGCGCCGCGAGTTTCATCGAGGAACTGGCGCGGCTGCAGCCAAGGGTTCTGGCCGCTGTCGAAAAATCCCTGTCGGCGGCGCGCCGCGACCTCGACTTCGTCAGGCTTGACCCGGTATTCGGCGAGGCGCCCTCGATCTCGGTGGACCATGCGGTCATGGAGCACACCGGCAAGGCCGCCGTGCTGCCGGTCTCCTACGCCTGGTCGGACGTCGGGAGCTGGGATGCGGTTCTCGACATCGCCGAGCGCGATGCCCGCGGCAATGCCGTGATCGGCCACGCCGTGATCGAGGCGGGGTCGAACAACCTCGTCCATTCCGAACGCCGGCTGACGACGCTGCTCGGCGTGGATGACCTGGTCGTCGTGACGACCGCCGACGCCGTTCTCGTCGTTGGAAAATCCAAGGCCGAGAGCGTCAAGGAACTGGTGAAGAACCTTCAGCAGGCCGGAAGGGCGGAGGCTACGGAAGCCCAGCAAATCTTCCGCCCATGGGGCAATTACGAGCGCCTCGACATGGACGCGGGCTATCAGGTCAAGCGCATCACCGTCAAACCCGGCGGCGTGCTCTCCTTGCAAAAACACCACCATCGCGCCGAGCATTGGGTGGTGGTGCAGGGCGAGGCGGAAGTGACGATCGACGGCAAGGTGACGAACCTGATGCCGAACCAATCCGTTTATGTGCCGCTCGGGTCGGTTCACCGGCTCGCCAACCGCGGCAACGTTCCGGTCGTTCTGATCGAGGTCCAGACCGGCGACTATCTTGGCGAGGACGATATCATCCGGCTCGAAGACACATACAACCGCATTGAAACAGAGACAGATCGAAGGTCGACAGTCCGCCCATGTCTAAGGTTGCGCTGATCACCGGCATCACCGGCCAGGACGGCGCCTATCTCGCCGAACTGCTGCTGGCCAAGGGCTACAGCGTCCACGGCATCAAGCGGCGCTCGTCGTCGTTCAACACCGGCCGCATCGACCATCTCTATCAGGATCCGCACGAGACGCGACGTCCGCTTCTGACCTGCATTACGGCGACATGACCGATGCGACCAACCTCATCCGCATCGTGCAGGAGACGCAGCCCGACGAGATCTACAATCTCGCCGCGCAGAGCCACGTGCAGGTCAGCTTCGAGACCGCCGAATACACCGCCAATGCCGACGCGCTCGGCACGCTGCGCCTGCTGGAGGCGATCCGCATTCTCGGCCTCGACGGAGAAGACCCGCTTCTATCAGGCCTCGACCTCCGAGCTCTACGGCAAGGTGCAGGAGATCGCCGCAGACGGAGACGACGCCGTTCTATCCGCGCTCGCCCTATGCCGCCGCCAAGCTCTACGCCTACTGGATCACGGTCAACTACCGCGAGGCCTACGGCATGCATGCCTCGAACGGCATCCTGTTCAACCACGAGAGCCCGATGCGCGGCGAAACCTTCGTCACCCGCAAGATCACGCGCGCCGTCGCCGCGATCGAGCTCGGCCTGCAGGACAGGCTCTATCTCGGCAATCTCGATGCGCAAGCGCGACTGGGGCCATGCGCGCGACTATGTCGAGGGCATGTGGCGGATGCTGCAGCAGGACGAGCCCGATGACTATGTGCTGGCGACCGGCGAGACGCATTCGGTGCGCGAATTCGTCGAGGCGGCCTTCGCCGAGACCGGCGTGACGATCGAACTGGCGCGGCGAGGGCGTCGAGGAGAAGGGCTTTGACGCGAGAACCGGCAAGGTGCTGGTCGAGATCGATCCGCGCTATTTCCGCCCGACCGAGGTCGATCTTCTGATCGGCGATCCGACCAAGGCGATGATGCGGTTCGGCTGGCAGGCGACGACGCCCTTCGAGCGATGGTGCGCGAGATGGTCGCGGCCGACCTTGACGAACTCGCCATTGAGGCGGGACGGCGACGGCCGGACGAGGAGCGCGGGGCGGCGCAGTGAAGATCTCCGTCCTCACCGTCTGCTACAATGCGCAGGCGACGATCGGCCATACGATTGCGTCCTTCCTGGCGCAGGACTGGCCGGACAAGGAAATGATCATCGTCGACGGCGCCTCCACCGACGCGACGCTCGAGGTGGTCCGGGGTTTTCCGCAGGACCAGATCAGGGTGCTGAGCGAACCCGACCGCGGCATGTATGACGCCCTCAACAAGGGATTGAAGCTCTTCAGCGGCGATGCCGTCGGCGTCCTCAACGCCGACGATGCCTATCACGACGCTGATGCCTTGAGACACGTGGCGATGGGACTGGAAGCATCCGACATCGTCCACGGCCATCTCGACTTCGTCGACAGCCAGACCGACAAAAAGGTCGTGCGGCGCTGGCGCGCTGAGCCCAGGCCCTGGAACGGCTTTGCCAGCGGCTGGATGCCGGCGCATCCGACCTTCTATGTCCGCCGCAAGGTCGCCGAAAGCGTCGGGCCGTTCGACCTCTCCTTCGCCACCGCCGCCGACTACGACTGGATGATCCGCGCCCTCGAGCTGCACGGCTTTTCGTCGACCTCATCCCGCATGTGCTGATCGACATGGCGCAGGGCGGCAGGAGCACGGCGAGCCTTGCGGCGCATCTCAGGCACAATTTCGAGGCGCTGCAGGCGCGCCAGCGCTGGCTCGGCGCCGGCATTGCCGACTACGCCCTCTTCGCCAAGCCGGCGCGCAAGCTGGCCCAGTTCGCGGTGAAGCGCTGGTGAGCGAGATCTACCCAATCTTTGGCAAGCGCGTCTTGGTGGCCGGCCATCGCGGCATGGTCGGCGCGGCGATCGTCCGCCGGCTTGAAAGCGAAGGCTGCACGGTCCTTACCGCCGACGCGGGCCGAGCTCGATCTCACCCGCCAGGCAGCGGTCGAGGAATGGATGGAAAAACACCGCCCGCAGCTCGTCTTCCTCGCCGCCGCCAAGGTCGGCGGCATCAAGGCGAACAGCGACTACCCGGCGGATTTCCTCTACGAGAATTTGATGATCGAGGCGAATGTCATCCATGCCGCCTTTCAGTCAGGCGTGCGAGAAGCTGGTCTTCCTCGGCTCGACCTGCATCTATCCCAAGCTCGCGCCGCAGCCGATCAAGGAGGATGCGCTGCTCACCGGTCCGCTCGAGCCGACCAACGAGGCCTATGCCATCGCCAAGATCGCCGGCATCAAGCTGTGCCAGGCCTATCGCCGCCAGCATGGCTGCGACTTCATCTCGGCGCAGCCGACCAACCTCTACGGTCCCGGCGACAACTACGATCTCGAGACCTCGCATGTGCTGCCGGCGCTGCTGCGCAAGGCGCATGAGGCGAAAGTCTCAGGGGCCAAGACAATGACGGTCTGGGGCTCCGGCACGCCGCTGCGCGAATTCCTGCATGTCGACGACCTCGCCGACGCGCTCGTGTTCCTTGCCAGGAACTACAGCGGCGAGGCGCCGGTCAATGTCGGATCGGGCGAGGAGATCTCCATCGCCGATCTCGCCAGGCTCGTCTGCCAGGTTGTCGGCTTCAAGGGCGAACTGGTGTTCGACGCCTCCAAGCCCGACGGCACGCCGCGCAAGCTTGCCGACACCACGATGCTGACCCGCATCGGCTGGCAGAGCGCCCGGCCGCTGGAGCGCGGACTGCGTGAGGTCCATGCCGAATTCGTCGCCGGTGCCGAGCAGCGGGGCGTTCATGCGTGAGGTTTATGTGCCCGAATTAAATACTGTTAGTGAAAAACTAATAGCAAAGCTGCCCGACGAATAAATCAGCCGTTATCGGCATTGTTGGGTTGGGGTATGTAGGACAGCCGCTTGCTTTGCGATATTCGGAAGTCGGTTACCGGGTGCTGGGTTTTGACATTTCGCCGCAATTGGTGAACTTGCTGAATTGCGGCAAACTCCAATCCAACATATAGAAAACGATCGCATTGAAGCTGCCCGTAAGTGTGGTTTCGAAGCGACATCAGATTTTTTCCAGGATCGGCGAAGCAGACGGTATAATGTTATGCGTACCAACACCGCTCAACAAACATCGCGAACCGGACCTCAGTTTTGTCATTGATACTTGCGAGCAAATCGCGCCACATCTTCGCGTCGGCCAGGTGGTTGCGCTTGAAAGCACGACATATCCTGGGACGACAAAGGAGGAGGTCGTGCCGCGCTTGCAGCGCGGTGGTCTGGAGGTTGGAGAAGACTATTTCGCCGTCTATTCGCCAGAGCGCGAAGATCCTGCCAACCCCAACTTCACTACATCGACCATTCCGAAAGTTGTCGGTGGCCACACTCCGGCTTGTTTGGAGGCGGGACTGGCGCTCTACCAGCAGGCCATAGACCGTCTTGTTCCGGTGAGTTCCACAGAGACCGCCGAGCTAACCAAACTTCTCGAAAACATCCACCGCGCGGTCAACATCGGACTGGTCAACGAGATGAAGATCGTTGCCGACCGCATGGGGATCGATATCTTCGAAGTCATCGATGCCGCAGCGACGAAACCGTTCGGTTACACGCCTTTCTATCCCGGACCCGGTCTTGGCGGACACTGTATCCCAATTGATCCTTTCTATCTTACGTGGAAGGCAAAGGAATATGGATTGCATACGCGTTTCATCGAACTCGCAGGCGAGGTGAACCGCTCCATGCCGGACTATGTCTTCGGAAAGTTAGTGGGGGCACTCAACAACCGGGGTAAGTCGGTTAAGGGATCGAAAGTGATGGTCCTTGGCATAGCCTACAAGAAAAATGTTGACGACATGCGAGAGTCACCCTCCGTCCATCTGATGGAGATGTTACGCGACCGAGGGGCCGATTTGAGTTATTCCGATCCGCATGTGCCTGTCTCCCAAAAATGCGAGAGCACAACTTCAATTTGTCGACTACGCCCCTGACGCCGCACGTGATCGTGGCGCAAGATGCTGTAATTGTAGCGACCGATCACGCCGCTTTCGACTACGACATGATCAGAGAACATGCGCGGTTGATAGTGGATGCCCGCGGCATTTACCGCGCGGGAGGCGACAATATCTCGGGCTTGAAGCATCGTGAAAAACTTTGCACTTATCGGCGCTGCCGGCTACATCGCTCCTCGGCACATGAAGGCCATAAAAGACACAGACAATGATCTGTAGCCGCATCGAACCCGAATGATTCCGTCGGCATCATCGATAGCTATTTTCCGGATGCGCACTTCTTCACAGAATTCGAGCGTTTTGACCGTCATCTCGACAAGCTTAGGCGCAGGCAACAGATAGATTACGTCTCCATCTGTTCACCGAATTATCTACACGACAGCCACATGCGTTTCGCGCTTCGATCTGGTGCTGATGCGATCTGCGAAAAACCGCTTGTGCTCAACCCGTGGAACATCGACGGCCTGATCGAGATGGAGCAACAGACCGGTAAGCGTATCAATACGATTTCTCCAACTCAGGGTTCATCCATCAATCATAGCACTGCGTGAGAAAATCTTGAACCATACAAAAAATACGAAGCATGAGGTGGACTTGACCTATGTGACATCGCGCGGTCGGTGGTATTTGCAGAGCTGGAAAGGCGACGCGCGAAAGTCTGGCGGCATTGCGACGAACATCGGTGTTCATTTTTTTGACATGTTGCACTTCCTCTTCGGCAAGCTTCAGAACAATGTGGTTCACCTTAACGAGCCAACCCGTGCCGCCGGATATCTGGAATACGAGCGTGCACGTTGCAGATGGTTCCTGTCGCTCGAGGTGATGGACGTTCCCGAAGCGATGCGCGTCAGGGGACTGCGCACCTACCGATCCATCACCGTGGACGGTGAGGAAATCGAATTTTCGGGAGGTTTCACAGACCTCCATACCAGAAGCTATGAAGAACTCCTTGGCGGCCGCGGTTTTGGAGTTGAAGACAATCGGGTGGCCATTGAAACCGTTGCGGCGATACGCGATGGCGCACCGACAGTGGACCGAGGCCCATTGCATCCTTTTCTGCAGCGATAGGGATAATGGACTATTTTGTCCACACCTCTGCAATCGTCGACAACGGCGCACAAATTGGTGCGGGCAGTAGGATCTGGCATTTTTCACATGTCTGCGCCGGCGCTAAAATTGGCAAAAATGTGTCCCTTGGACAAAATGGCTTTGTCGGAAATTGTGTCGAAATCGGTGACAACTGCAAGATCCAGAACAACGTATCGCTTTATGATAACGTGACGCTGGAGGACGGTGTTTTTTGTGGGCCTTCCACGGTTTTTACAACGTCCTCAATCCACGCGCTCTAGTCGAGCGCAAATCGGAATATCGAGATACACTTGTCTGTCGTGGCGCTACTCTCGGGGCAAATTGCACTGTCGTTTGCGGTGTGACGATTGGCAAGTTTGCTTTTGTGGCTGCCGGCGCCGTAGTCACACGCGACGTGGCAGACTACGCTCTGTGGCAGGCGTTCCCGCACGCCAGATAGGGTGGATGAGCGCCTATGGTGAGCGGATCCATCTCCCTGTCGATGGGGACGGAGAGGCGACCTGCCCGCATACAGGCGACCGGTACCACCTCAAAGCGGGAAGGATGTCGCGAGTGCCATCAGATAACCGGACAGGGTCGGCGTGATTCCCTTTATTGATCTTGGCGCACAGCAGGAGCGCATTCGTGTTTCATTGAACGCTCGTATGGCAAAGGTGCTGGAGCATGGCCAGTATATCCTTGGACCAGAAGTTGCGGAGCTTGAGGAGCGGCTTTGCGACTACACACAGGCAAAACACTGCATAACCTGTGCGAATGGCACGGACGCGTTGCAAATCTCACTGATGGCGCTTGGCGTTGGCCGAGGCGATGAGGTAATCACCCCTGGCTTCTCCTATATCGCGACGGCCGAGACGGTCGCGATACTGGGGGCCAGGCCGGTCTATGTGGATATCGATCCAGTCAGCTTCAACGTAGACCCGAAGGGGATCGAGGCTGCAATATCGCAACGGACGAAGGCTATCGTGCCGGTCTCTCTTTATGGACAACCTGCGAACTTCGCGGCAATCAATGCCATTGCCCGGCAATACGGATTGCCGGTAATCGAAGACGGTGCCCAAAGCTTCGGCGCCACACTAGACGGGCGCCGATCCGGCAGTCTCACCACCGTGGGATGTACAAGTTTTTTCCCGTCCAAACCGCTCGGTTGCTACGGAGATGGCGGTGCGATCTTTACTTCGGATGACGATCTGGCGACCCGAATGCGACAGATTGGTCGGCATGGTCAGGATCGTCGCTATCACCATGTGAGGGTCGGGATGAACAGCCGGCTGGATACGCTTCAGGCGGCGGTGTTGCTTGCCAAGATGGATGTGTTTGACGATGAAGTCGCCGAGCGGCAACGAGTTGCTGTGGTTTATGCGTCGATGCTGCAGGAGGTAGGTATTGCGGCACCCGTCGTAGCAGATGGTGCGGCGAGCGTGTGGGCACAATACACGGTTCGCGTTCGCAACCGCGACGCGGTGCAGGCACAGATGCACGCCGCCGGCATTCCGACGGCCGTGCACTATCCCATGCCGGTGAACCGCCAACCGGCAGTGGTGGATTTGGAGGCTCGCCTACCCGTCGGCGAGATCGCCTCAAAGGAGGTGATGAGCATTCCGATGCATCCGTTATCTTCGAACCGAGATGCAGGAGAGAGTTGTTGAAGCGCTGGCGAGTGCAGTGGTTTCCGTAGCCGAAGAATGAACCGCCCGCTTCGCATTCTCATTCCGAACTTTCCGGCAGCTGACAGTTTTACCGATAATGTGGTTCACACGCTTCGTGCAATGGGCCACGATGTGCGCTGTATGGAGCACCTAACTCTACGGGATCGGGGACGGATACCCCGTATTGTTAGCGATGCCTTTACGAGCCTGTATCCTGATACATGGAGCGGCCAAAAACCATGGGCTTTGCGCAAGTTCGTGCGCGACTGGAGGCCAGACCTAGTGCTGGTCTTAACCATGGCTCTGCGTGAAGAGGTCTTGAGCGAAATAAGGCGCCACGGCGCGGGTATGATTGTTGCATGGTGGGGGGATACGCTGCCAATATGCGTGGCTTTGGCCTTTTGGCGGATGGCTGGGACCATATCTATTTGAAAGATGCGGCTGCCGTTGCCAAATTTCGAGCAGTTGGTTTGACGGCCGATTTAATGCACGAAGCCGCAAATCCCGACTGGCATCATCCGGTCCGTTCAGACGGACAGGATGTTGCCAATGCATTGGTGGTGGCGGGCAATTATTATGGTTACCGTCAGTTTCAAGTGCGTCGGCTGGCGGGAGTGGAAGTAGCACTTTACGGAAGCAATCCGCCGCGCTGGAGCTATCCGATGGTACAAACCCAGTTCCGTCGCCGCTACATTGTCAAAAATGAAAAGAGCAAGGTATTTCACGCTGCACTCGGTTGCTTGAATTCAACACACCTTTCGGAAGGCAAATCGCTGAACTGCCGTGCCTTTGAGATTTGTGCTGCGGGAGGTCTGCAGCTGGTTGAGCCGAAAGCCGCACTTACCGAATGCTACGAACCGGGCAGGGAGGTTCTGACATACACGTCGATCGAGG
>CAWJVP010000018.1:0-3749 GCA_963846345.1 uncultured Alphaproteobacteria bacterium | reverse complement strand
AAGGCAACGCAGGAACGTCGATTTCCCGCAACCGGAAGGCCCGATCAGCGCCGTGACCTCGTTCTTGCGGATATCGAGGTCTACATCGAATAGCGCCTGTTTCTGGCCATAGAAGACGCTGACCTTGTCGCCGCGCATCTTGACGCTGTGCGCACTCGCGCGGTCGCCCAGGAGCGCTTCGGTTTGGGTTTCTGACATGACGTTCACTTCCTGTTTCTCCCCAATTTACCAGCGCCGCTCGAACCGCTGGCGCAGGAAGATTGCGATGGCGTTCATCGTGATCAGAAATCCGAGCAACACAAGGATGGCCGCAGACGTGCGCGAGACGAACCCGCGTTCAGGACTGTCGGCCCAGATGTAGATCTGCGTCGGAAGCGCCGTCGATGCATCCATCACACCCGCCGGCGGGCTGGTAATGAAGGCATTCATGCCGATCAGCAATAGCGGCGCAGTTTCGCCGAGCGCCTGCGCAAGGCCGATGATCGTGCCGGTAAGGATCGTGGGCATGGCGAGCGGCAACATGTGATGGGCGATGACTTCATGCTTGGATGCGCCGATGCCCAGCGCCGCCTCGCTGATTGCGGACGGAACCTGCTTGAGCGCCGCGCGGGTGACGATGATGATCGTGGGCAGCGTCATCAGCGCGAGCACCATGCCGCCGACCAGCGGTACAGAGCGTGGCAGGCCGAACCAACCGAGGAACACCGCCAGGCCAAGCAGGCCGAAGACGACCGAAGGTACTGCGGCGAGATTGTTGATGTTGATTTCGATGAGATCGGTCCACCGGTTCTTCGGAGCAAACTCTTCCAGGTAGATCGCAGCCGCGATACCCAGCGGAAAACTCAGGAGGAAGCAGACCAGCAGAGCCCAGAAAGAGCCGGAGATTGCGCCGGCGAGGCCGGCAAGTTCGGGAAAGCGGCTGTCGGAGTTGAAGATAAGGCCCCAGTTCAACGGCTGGCTTATCAACCCCTTGGCCACGAGTTGGTCATACAGCGCAATCTGGACATTGTTCACGCGACGCTGGTCTTCCGGCAAATTGCGATCGAACAAGCCTTTGGCAAGCTGGTCGATAGGGTCGGATAGCGGGATTTCGAAGCTCGATGTTTCCTTGAGCCGGGCCGGGTCGGCAATGACCGCGTCACGAATGATGAACTGGGCATTGTTGGTGAACAGCGAAAAGAAGTTCCGCTCATCGGATCGCGGAAGCTCCGGGGACAATTTGCGAAGCGCGTCGCGCGTAACCTTGCGCCAGTCGGCCTCCATCAAGTTGGCCTGGTCAATATCCGCCGTCGAAAGGTCGATCTCGACCGTCGCAACGGTCTGGGTGAACGCGCGCGAACCCGTGTAAAGAAGCGTTCCGACCAGGATCGCCAGGAAGCCGAGGGCAAAGGCAACGGCAGCCATGCCGTAGAACTGCAACCGGCGGTCCGCGGCGTAGCGCGCCTTGCGCCTGCGCTGCATTTCATCCGATTTCCAGTTTACCGTTGACCCGTGCGTCGAACCGATGGGGGCGTTTGCGACAGTCATCAGTACTTCTCCCGGTACTTGCGCACCGTGTGCAGCGCTATCAGGTTGAGGCCGAGCGTGATGATGAACAGCATGAGGCCGAGCGCGAAGGCGGCAAGCGTCTTCGGATTGTCGAATTCCGCATCGCCGATGAGCAGCGTCACGATCTGGACGGTGACGGTGGTGACCGCTTCGAAGGGATTGAGCGTCATCGTCGCGATCAGGCCGGCCGCCATGACGACAATCATCGTTTCGCCGATGGCGCGGCTGAGCGCGAGAAGGACGCCGCCGACGATGCCTGGAAGCGCGGCGGGCAGCAATACCTTGGTGATGGTCTCGCTCTTGGTCGCGCCAAGCGCGTAGGAGCCCTCGCGCATCGAGCGCGGCACGGCGGCAAGCGCATCATCCGCAATCGATGAAATGAAGGGAATGATCATGATCCCCATCACGCCGCCTGCTGCCAGCGCGCTGTTTGGAGCAGCGGAAATACCCATGCTCAATCCGAACGTACGGATCAAGGGTGCAACCGTGAGCACGGCGAAGAAGCCATAGACGACGGTCGGAATCCCGGCCAGGATTTCCAGCAGCGGCTTGACGACCGAGCGAACGCGCGGATTGGCGAATTCGGTAAGGTAGATGGCGGAAAAGATTCCGACCGGCACGGCCACCGCCATGGCGAGGAATGAAATCACGATGGTTCCGAACAGCACCGGGATCACCCCGAATGCGCCCTGCCCCGCGACCTGGTCGGCGCGTATGGCGATCTGCGGCTCCCAGCGCATTCCGAAAAGGAACTCCTGGATGGGCACCAGACGAAAGAAGGCGGAGGCCTCGTAGATGAGGGACACTACGATTCCCACGGTCGTAAGGATTGCCACGAGCGAGGCAAAGAGCATGAACCACGTGATCGACCGCTCTACGCTGTGACGCGCCCTGAACCTGCGCGCGACCAGCCGGAATGCGAAGAAGGCGCCGAAAATCGAGAGCGCCAACGCAGCCACCAACATGACCGCTTGTGAAATCTTCCTGAAGGCGTTCAGGCTTTCCGCGGCAACCGCCACTTCAGGCCGTATCTCGACAAAAGCCTTGCCATCGGCGGCCTGGCGGATTTCGCTGAGGATGATGCCGCGCTGCGATGCGTCCATGGCTTCGATGCCGGGCACCTGCGATACGGCGATGGCATTGATGATGTTGTCGTTGATGAACAGCCACACGATCAGGAATACGAAAGCCGGAACACCGGTCCAGATCGCGGCGTTCAACGCGTGGTAAATAGGCCGAGAATGCGCCTTCTCTCCCGGTCCCGAGAATGCCGACTTTGCCTTGGCGTAGGATACGATCGCAGCTACCGCCGTTGCCAATGCCAGGACCAACAGGACATAAAACAGCATCTCATTTCCTCATGGGCGACGGACTGGCAGAGACTGCCCGCCCCGGACGGGGCGGGCAGCAAAGGCATTACATGCCGAGCTTCTTGCCCTCGATGACCGCCGAGGCGACTGCAGCGCGCTTGTCATCTGCCAGCGGCGTGAGGCCGCGTTCGGCAAGGTAACCGTCCGGGCCGAGCGCTGCGTCAGACATGTATTCCACGAGGAATTCCTTCATTCCCGGGATGACGTCGCGATGCGCGTTCTTGACATAGAAGTACAGCGGACGGGCCACCGGATAGGAGCCGTCTGCGATGGTTTCGAAGGTCGGCTCGACGCCATTGATCTTGACTGCCTTCAGCTTGTCGCTGTTTTCGTACAGGAACGAATAGCCGAAGATGCCGATCGCGTTCGCGTCGGCTTCAAGACGCTGAACGATCAGGTTGTCGTTCTCGCCGGCTTCGACGAACGGGCCGTCCTGGCGCATGCGCGAGCAGACTTCGTTCCACTTCTTTTCATCGGCCTTCTTGAGGTCGGCCATGCCTTCGAGGCCCGAGCAGCCGTCATGCATGACGAGCTCGACGAAAGCGTCGCGCGTTCCCGAGGTCGGCGGAGGACCGAAAGCGAGGATATCAACTGCCGGCAGCGAAGCATCGATGTCCGACCACTTCTTGTTGGGGTTGGCGACGAAGCCACCCTTGCCATCCGGCAGTTCGGCAGCAAGCGCCTTGAAAACCTGCTCTTCGGTGAGGTTGAGTTCGGGTCCGTTGCGCGAATGGGCGATCGACAGGCCGTCATAGCCGATCAGGGCTTCCGAGATGTCGACGACGCCATTATCGGCGCAGAGCTTTACTTCCGATTCCTTGATGGCGCGCG
>CAWJVP010000017.1:0-310453 GCA_963846345.1 uncultured Alphaproteobacteria bacterium | reverse complement strand
CAAAACCAGACATAACACACCACCAAAGGCTAAGGAGAAACACGACGACCTAAACGCCGCCAGCAAAACAATAAATGAAAAGAAAAAAGAGAAAAAAAGAAAACGCCTTCAAAACAGACTAAAAATTTGTGTTGTCAAGGTGGAGAGTGCCTAGCGCCTGTTGCCGCGCGTTGTTTGCGCGGTTACAGGCGCTTGGCACTACTACCTTGATGGCACAAATTTTTGGTTTACCCTAAAGGCGTTTTTTTTTGTTCTCTTTTTACCTTTGTTCGAGCTGTAGGCGAAGCCGGAAGTGAGTTTTAAATTAAGCGCGTAGCACAATCGCAAAGCGGAAAAACAATAGCAATGCTTTACCGCTGTTGTTTTTCCGCTTTGCGTCGAAAATTGCGTAGCCACATTGGAGTGACAAAACAGGTTGCACCGTTTTTTGTGCATCCTGTTTTGTTACGACTAAAACAAGGCTGTTGACCTTGGGGCGGAAGGTGAGCTTTGATATTCGCAGGACTAAAGTTGCGTGGTTGAATTCGTTCCGATAATTAGAACGTTGTTTAATGTGGTGAAGGTAGGGATATTGCGGACTAATGTCTTCTTTATGCTATTTGATTTATGGATAAAATCCCCATCCTGTAAACTATGACATCCTTGATATTTAGCTTGAAGAAGCACCGGAGTAACATATTTTGGCAACCACGCAGCTATTTGTAGAACTGTTGATCATCGGAATTGGAGCGGGGCTCTGGTTGGCGTTTCTTCTCGCTGCAATCTTGCGTATTCCATTTGAAAATCCGTTTCCGGATTATAGCGCCATTTATATGACAGCACACCTCAGCGTGGCTTACGTGGTTGGTATTATCGTGGATCGTATCGCTCGGTCAGCCTTCAAATTTATTGAGAATCGTCATTGTGCCCAAGTATTTGGAGACGACAAGACTCATGTTGAGGATAGGGAGACATACATTCTGGTTACTTCTCCCCCCCTTCGCGAACAGATCATCTACAATCGCAGTCGTTTCCGTATATGTAGAGCCTGGATTTTGAACTTTGCCCTAACGTTTGTTTTTTCGGGTATTTTGGCGATACAACAGGCTTCCTTGAGTATCGCTGCAATCGCGCTCAGTGGTCTGGTATTCGGTTTTCTGACGGCTTATGTGGCAAGCTCTCTAGCGCGTGACTACTATACTAATATTCGGCAATCATACGACTTCTTGACGAAGAACAAGAATCTTGAATCAAAAAAATGCGGCTAATAAGCCGCATTAAGAGAAGGATATAAAACTCTGATTTCCGAGGAGGAAGTTTGCATCTCAAGAGTTTTGCTTATCTTACCTTCAATCATAATCCATCAAAATGTGGCAAATCGTCACGCGGCAGTTTGTCGCATTCCCAAACAACAAGGCCATCGATAACACCAGTCGCTGATTTATGCGGTTTGGCGTTAATCAATGACATCATGGAATCATTGAGAACCGCCAAAGCCTCTGGTGAGGCTGGATTCACAAATCGGCTACGCCTATTCTCATTGCCGGCACATTGATCAGGTAGCCAACGCTGCGGGTAGGATTTCACACGAAAGCCCCTGGTTACCAGTAACTCGGCAACTGGAGGCCGTCCGGTACGGTTATTCCAATTAACACGCTTCAACGTATGTAGCGCACCCAACAACACCAGAACAGGCGTATCTCTCGCCTGTTCCGCCAAAGACAACGCCATCCATAAATCTCGGTCAATGTTATTGTTCACACCCGAATCTATGCTAACCAGCTTGATGCACTGGCCTTGTCGTCTGAGCTTGGCAAAGCTGTCAATCATTCTGCGATAGGGAGGATGGTCAAGCGGAGGCCACAAGGCAATTTCATTAACAGATGCCCTGCCCTGCATTACCGCATCAAGAATCGTTTGCTGGTCGCTGCCAATTTCTAAGCCAACAACGACACATTGATAGTTTTTGATGGTATCCAAAACCAGACTTTTGAACAACTCAACGGACTCAGCTTTTTTGTGAGATTCACCAATGATTGTTATCGTGCCTGGTTTTATCTGCTCAAGGATGGGTTTATAGATGGATGCTAGCGAGGTGATGGGCAGTAATAAAAGTATGATATGATATGGTATGATATTATTTCGTATCATATCATTTTGTCAGCTCTTCAATTTTTGCATTAATAGCATCCTGCAACACATTCAGACAGAATTTTTGCATACTGTCCGGCGTATTTTCAGCAATGTATTTCAGCTTCAATAAGTATTGTTCAGGCAATCGCAAGTTATAAACCTTAATAATATCTTCGCGAATGCCAGGCTCTTCCCATGGGTAGAGTGAAGTTTTCTCTACGATGGTGCTTTTGGCCGTTCTATCCTCAGCGGCAGAAATGAATGCATCAATATCCGTGTCCTTTTTTCCGGGCAACCGGCTTTTCATGCTATTCATCGCCAAATACCTCTTTATACATTGCGTCCATTTCTTCTACGGCTTTTGCATCTTTAGGTTTTAATTCACTAACACCCAAACCGCCACTTGCGGCTTTTCGATAGGCGATACGGTCTTTGATTCCCGTACTTGCAAGGTTGAGGTTAGAGAAGTCATTCAGAATTTCAACGGTATCATCTGACTCATGAACGGAGGGGTTTGTCGAAGAACGACTGATAATTACCCATGCCTCTAAAGCAGGATTAAACCCTTTGGCTGTTTCAACCAACTCATCCATCTGGTTTAAAGTCCAAATATCGAATTGACTGGGCTGGATTGGGATATATACCTTGTGCGCTACAACCATTGCTGAACGCAATTCAACCGAATCGCGGCCACCGGCATCGATGATAATATCTTCGTATCGGTGTGCCAAGTCTTTAACCTCGGCTGGCAAGCCCTTTCCAAATTTCTGAACACAGGCAACCCGCGGAATGATTTCCAGTTCATCACGGCTTTGCACCCAATAGTTCGCGCTGCCCTGTGGATCGGTGTCAATCAGCAAAACGTCACGACCGGCCAAAGCCCGCATTGCCGCAAGGTTAGTTGCAATCGTTGTTTTGCCAGTTCCGCCCTTTTCGCCGCCTATCAAAATAATCATATTATATCATCTCATGTTATATCATATGATATGGTATCATACCATATCATATTAGTGCTTGGTGGATCTGCTGTAAAGGCTGCTGAACAACCTAACAACAGCGTACATCATGGTCTGTGTAATCTTAATGGACGGTACTCGGCTTGTATTCAAAGAAGCGTGCTCATCTATCGCCTCATTCAAGAATTTAACCAGTCCAGTTTGAAAAACTTCGTAAACGCCGCGCCTGGTAAAACGGTCTTGCAGACTTTTCCTGATTTTTTCGTCCATTGTGCTGCTGTGAATCAAAGATTGCAGCTCGGCATCAAGTAGGGCCGCTTGTTTTTCCAGCCAAACCGGATCGCTGCCGTTATGCGGCGGATCGCCGAAGGCATGTTGAAAAACACAAATCACATCGAAGCACAAATCCATGAACAGGTAAGCCATCTCCTGATTCTGTTCCGCGATGATGGCCGGGAATATTCCAAAGATGGTTTGGTAAAGGCCTGATTGATCCAGCTCGAATTGACCCATGATCTGTTTGCCATGTTCTTCGTCAATACTCTTTGCGTAGCTAAGAGCTTGGTATAGCTCGCGGTCTGTGAGTTCGTGCATGGCTTCTTCGCTCGGTATGATATGAAATCATATCATATCATACTATATCATTTCGTTTTTGCCGAAGGCAACGCCCGCCAACGACATCCGAACACCAAAGCCCCACTTTCGGTAAAAGAGGACGGCGGGCGTGAATGACGCGCTTTGATAAACAAAGAGCTACCCAGCGACAACAAGGGGGTTTTGGTGGGCGGGGGAGGTGGCGGGCATCAAATAATTCGTGCGGAACGCACACCGTTTGAGGGCAGGAAGCCCGAACTGGGACTGCATGGATGCGCAGGGATAGCAACGCTGGGTAGGGTAGGGCGCTTGTTCAATACTCAGGCGTTAGGGCGGCACTGGCAGGGATGCCTGTGCCGCGAGGCCAGGGATGGCTTTTCACTGAAGCTTGGGTATTCTTCGATGAGAGCAATTCGGGAGGGAGTGTTTAAAAGCGTACAGGGATGTATGCTTTTAAGCCGACCGGACGATTTGCGGATTTAATACACTTACGCTTCGGATGATGCTCTTAGCCGTCGCCACAATGTCTGAATAATCACTCCAGAAGCATCATCCGGATGTACATCGCCACACGATGCCAACAACTTACTCCACGGCACATGCAAACCAAAAGCATTACGAATTGCCATGCCAAGGCTAAAGTGTAAACTAACCAGGTCTTCTTCTCGCATGGCAGCCAAGGCAATCTTATGTTCGCCTTCAAGCACGGCCATCAACCGCTCGACCGCTTCGTCAACAGTTTCCGGATACTTGGTATTCTGTAGAAAATAATCTGACCAATTTGTAGCCAATTTAACTTAACTCCATAACTTACCAATAGTTGGGTTGCAATATGACGACTTAATGGCACGGTTATCCACAGCTTTTGTGGATAACACAAAGAAGTCACCTTGATAAGCTTAGTCGATGCTCAAATTGCTGTTTTTGCCTGTACTTTTGACTAAAACAAACGCTTTAGTCATTTTTATAGCATTGTCTATCCTGTCTGTGGGTTTTTGTGGTCCTTAATAGGCGATTTTTTGCGCCACGCCTGCTAAGTTACGTTTTGCCATTCTCATAAAAACTCTATAAAATAGTAATTTTAGTCAATTCGGTAACCGGCCCAAAAGCCCGGCAAGCGCTGAATTTTTCAAACAGGTTTTCAACAACCGAATGGAGGCACGATGACCGAACCGATTGCAACTGCCTTCGAGCCAACCCGGAAAGAGTTCCTTAGCTTTTTGAAATACACCAAGGGCCACGCCGACACCACCTGCTACAACTACCACTCGGACTTGGGCATCTGGCAGCGCTGGCTTGATGACGCCAAACTGGACTGGCAGAACTGCACGCCGACCGACGTGGAACAGTTTGTCGCGCAGCTGTCCCGCCAAGGGGTCGGGGCGCACGCCGTGGCCCGCAAGCTTTCCTGCCTGGCCACCTTCTATAAATGGGCCAGACGCAACAACAAGGTCACCGAAGACCCCATCTACCAGATCGACAAGCCCAAACGCCCGCGCCGCATGCCGGTGTGGCTCGAAACCGAAGAGCAGGCGGCGCTGCAAAAAGCCACCCGTAACTATGACGACATCCCCGATAATGTGTTCGGCCGCAGCCGCGCCTTCTCGATGGCGGTGCGCCAGCGCTACGAACTGCTGTTCGAGCTGATCCAGAAGTCCGGCCTCCGCATCAGCGAAGCCCTGGGCCTGAAAGTGCAGCATATCCGGGTGGTCGACGGCGTCGCCAAACATGTCCGGGTGATCGGCAAGGGCAACAGGGAACGGCAGGTGCCGCTGCCGGAAGCGTTTGGCCGGGTGCTGGCGCTGGCGCTGACTGGCAAAACCCCGGAGGATTATGTGTTCGCCAAGAAACCCGGAGGCAAACCGCCCGGCGCCCATGCCAGCCGCGCCTATTTACAGAAGCTGATCGCCAAGGCCGGCATCGCCAAGAAAGTCACCCCGCACAAGCTCCGGCACACCTACGCCACGCGTTTGCTGGAAAAGGACGTGCAGCTGGTCGACATCCAGGCCTTGCTCGGCCATGAAAGCATTGCCACCACGCAGATTTATACACACGCTGGCCAGGAACGGCTTAGTAAGCTGGTGGCGGATATTTAACTTTACAAACGGGGATTTTTGACATGGGCAAAGCCAGACGTAATAAACACATAAAGAGACAACAAGCCGTCACACTCGAGCAATACGGCGGAGTTAAATTATCCGCTGCCCTGATTGATATCAGCGAACCTTATGATTATGATGACTTATCATTGGACGACTATAAAAAATTAATCATGATGGCCATCGCTGCCTGGAATGTAGCCAATCAACCCAAAGAGAAACGTGTCGAACAGATGCTTGGATTTCTCAAATGCATGCCTGGGTTAAATGACGAATTAGAAATGGATTTGGAAGCGATTATCAACGAGCAAAAGGAACCGCCCGCATCCATTGTGCTGCTGCAAATATTGACTTCATTGATGCGGCGAAAAGAGGAACTCTATCCAAACGATGATCGAATCGTGACGGATTTCAAGCTGACGGAAACAGCAACAGATCGGCACCTATCCGTGTCATCGATAATTCCTGGCGTGACTCGGCAGTTGCATTAACAAATCCGCGAATCGGTGAGTCATGAACCGTATTTATCTTGTCCGGCACGATGCCGACAAAAATATGCACCGGTTTTATCAAATGTTCATAGCCCAGGGTTTATTGGGCGAGTGGTCGCTAATCCGGGAATGGGGCAGGGTAGGGTCGCCCGGAACGGTGCGGAAGGATTGGTTTAATACAGAAGAAGCTGTGATTGCCCGTCAAAAGATCGTCGATAGTAAACGTGGTTTGACGTCCAATGGTACGGAAACGTACGTTAGCGTCTAAAATAAGTTGACGAATTTTATAAGTGTCTAAAATATCACAAGTTTATGGACATAGAAATTGCACTAAAAAACCATGTCTACTAAATCGTCTTTCATCGTATTAATAGACAATCTGTCTATTAATTGATTTAAGAGACAGATTTAACATTGATTTTTGCTTCTATCGGGTCTTAGCGTGCGTTTCCGTACCACTGGACTTCAAACCCCTAAACAGAAAAAAGGCTACCAGAATATTATATTGCGACGATCATGAAAGAATGGATGACATATATTAAGGTATAAACTAAGATTACAATCGAATCAAACTGAACCGAATTATAACTATGGCTACCACTACCACAGAAGCATTCACCGTCAGAACCGAGCCTGATATTGTTCATCAGCTTGACCACATGGCTGATTCGTTAGATAGATCGCGCAATTATTTAGTGAACCAGGCGATTAAAGAATACCTGCAAGCTCATGCCTGGCAGATTGAGAAAATCACTCAGGGCATTGCTGCTGCGGATCGTGGCGAATTAGTCGATCATGCCCAAATGATGCAGGAGCTGGAAGACCTGATCGAAGAGAAAGCGAAAAACAAAGTGTGAAAATCCTATGGACTGAACCCGCCCGACAGGATTTACGGGAAATATTCACTTACGTCTCCGAAGAAAATCCACAAACCGCACGTGTGTTGCTGACTGAAATCAAAGAGCGTGTTGGCGTGCTTGCAAACAATCCTCAAATTGGCCGAATTGGTAGAGTCGAAGGTACACGCGAGCTAGTTATTGCTGGAACCAAATACATTCTGCCCTACCGCGTAAAAAGCGACCAAATCCAAATATTGGCTGTTTTTCATGGTGCTAGGCAATGGCCTCAAAATTTTGAGAATTGAGTTGTTTAGGAAAGGCGGCCATTGGATAGAAGCGAAGCACATTTCTACGACGCAGATTTACACGCATGTGGAGAAGGATCGGTTGGATAAGCTAGTGGCGGATATTTGAATCAGGAGATAACTATGGGTAAAGCCAGCCGTAATAAACACATAAAGAGACAACAGGCCGCCAATCTTGAGCAATACGGTGGCGTTAAATTGTCCGAAGCTCTGATTAAAATCAGCGAGTTCTATGATTATGACGATTTGCCATTAGACGACTATAAAAAGCTGATAATGATGGCTATTGCCGCCTGGAATATAGCCAATCAACCCGAAAAGAAGCGTGCCGAACAGGCACTCGGATTTCTCAAGGCTATGCCTGGTTTAAAAGAAGAGCTGGCAATGGATTTAGATGAGGTTCTTAACGAACAAAAGGAACCGCCGGCAATAATTGTTATGTCGCAAATGTTGAATGCTTTGATGCGACGCAAACTGGAGCTCTATCCCAATGACAATCGAATAATCACGGATTTCAAGTTGACAGAAACCGCAACCGACCGGCATTTATCCGTGTCGTCGATAATCCCTGGCCAAAGCCGGCAGTTGCATTAACAAATATGCGAAGCAATGAGTCGTGACCCGAATTTACCTGGACGTCACGAATCCGATAAAAAACATACATTAACATAGGAGTGGTTTTTGTCCGCTATTCATGATCTGATCGCCCAAATCAGCGATCCACGCCTGCGCGAGCGCTTGGCTACCGAGTGGGCCAACGCCGCCAAAGACAAAAAATTCGGCCTGGTGTTTGAAGACCACCTACCCGAGTTGCTGCCACTGTACGACACCAAGCCCCGTAAGGGCGACTTGGTCTGCCGCCGGCAAGGTGCGATCAAAGACGTCTGGCAGGTCAAAACGCTGCAAGCGGGCATGGCCACCTGCGTCAAACCCAGCAACGACACCCACCCGTCAGAGCCTACCCGCGCCGCTGCCGAGCCGGTGCAATTCCCTGTGGATGAACTACTGGTGGTGCGCGAGTTCGGTGAGCCGATCTTCCCGGCCCTGTGCCGGGTAGACGCTGTGGCGAACGGCCCGGCCGACGCACCCTGGCACGCGCTGATAGAGGCCGACAACTACCACGCGCTGCAACTGCTGGATTACCTCTACGCCGGACAGGTGGATTGCATCTACATCGACCCGCCCTACAACACCGGCGCGCGCGACTGGAAATACAACAATGATTATGTGGATGGTAACGATGGCTGGCGGCACAGCAAGTGGCTGGCCTTCATGGAGAGGCGTCTGTTAATTGCCAAACGACTTCTGAATCCTGTTGCCTCCGTATTGATCGTTACTATTGACGAGAAGGAAGTTCTACACCTTGGAATTCTATTGGAGCAGGTATTTCCAGGTTGCAAGGTCCAGAAAACGACAATTGTCATTAATCCGAAGGGTACAGCGCGTTACAACGAATTTTCCAGGGTTGAGGAGTATGCGTTTTTCGTCTTTATTGGCGATGTAAAGATATGCCCTTTCGGTAGCGATCTACTGACGAGCAGAGACTATTCAAGCGAAACACATGTCCGCTGGCGCGGATTGGCAAGAACGGGTCGAAAAGGCCTTCGATCCAACAATCCAGGTTCTTGGTATCCAATCTACTTGCGTTCCTCCAATTACACCATCCACTCGATAGGCAACCCCCTATCGGAAGGCGATGACGAAGAATCGGTTGAGGTGCCAGAAGGGACTATTGCCATATGGCCGCCAAGCAAGAATGGGAAACAATATAGTTGGGGAACGATTCCTGCGACTCTCCGACAAATTTGGCAAAAGGGTGGCTTCAAAACTGGAATTGTAAAGCCAGAAAAGAAGCAGTTTCCTTTTTACTACATCTCATTGGGACTCTTTCAAAAAATCGAAAGCGGACAAA
The DNA here is from genome assembly GCA_963846345.1 of uncultured Alphaproteobacteria bacterium. Lineage (GTDB taxonomy): Bacteria > Pseudomonadota > Alphaproteobacteria > Rhizobiales > Rhizobiaceae > BOKV01. The sequence continues at coordinate 301,145 of CAWJVP010000017.1, read as the reverse complement.
TTTGCGTTGTGGGTAGAGGGGCTCAGAATGAGCTTTTGCTTCAGTACACCGAGGGGCAGAAGCAGGCAATGCCAAGAGCCGTATGGAATCGAGTTGAGTATGACGCAGGCAGTCATGGAACCGGTGTGTTGCAGGCGATACTTGGCGACACCAGTTTCCCGTTCCCCAAGAGCCTTTATGCTGTCCGGGATTCAATTCGATTGTTCACGGAGAAAAAGAAGGATGCGCTCATCCTTGATTTCTTCGCAGGCAGCGGTACCACGCTCAATGCCGTCAATCTGTTGAACGCTACCGACGGTGGCCAGCGCCGGTGCATTCTGGTCACCAACAATGAGGTGTCGGCCCAAGAAGCCGAGGAGCTGCGCGGGCGTGGCTTGCAGCCGGGCGATGCGAATTGGGAAGCGCAAGGCATTTGTCGCTCTGTGACCTGGCCACGCAGCAAGTACACCATCCTGGGCCGCCGCGAAGATGGCTCGGTGCTGACAGGCGAATACTTGACCGGAAAGACAGTCGAACGCGAAAAAGCGCGCAGCTTCACGCAGATCGGCTTTGTCGATCCGGCTACGCTCGACACCTCTGCCAAGAAAAAACAGGTGGTGGCGCTGATCGACGGCTTGCCACAAACGCTGGTGAAAGACCCGTGCCCCTTCATCGTGTCGGAAGAACACAAGGCCAGTGTGCTGTTTGACGCGGCAGCAGCTGATGACTGGCTGGAAGCTCTGAACGGACAGGAGCACATCACCGACTTCTACATCGTCACGCCCACGAAAAAGGTGGTCGATGCGCTGAAAGCGCAAGTGGTTGAACTGCTCGGGTTACTATTGGTGCCGGAAGAAGAAAAGCGCCCAATGAGCGATGGCTTTGCCTCCAACCTGGCTTATTTTAAGTTGGATTTTCTGGAAAAGGAGCACGTTTCGCTGCGCCGAGCATTCCGCGAAATTCTGCCGCTGCTGTGGCTCAGGGCAGGGGCCGTGGGGCCACTCCCGAACTTAACGTGCGGCGAACCTGAGCCCGTCCTGTTTGCGCCGGAGGGTAGCAACTTTGTGGTGCTGCTAAATGAAACCCGCATGGGCCGCTTGCTGAAAACGCTGGATGGCCGAACCGGCTTGTCGCAGGTGTTCATCGTCACCGATGCCGACGAGTCGTTCAAGACGATGGCGCAGGACGTGCGCGAGGTGGCAGGCAAGGCAAACCCCGGCTTGCAGGTGGTGCAATTGTACCGCGATTACCTGCTCAATTTCATGATCAACAAGAACCAGGACCGCACTGCTGGTCAGGCTGGCACACAGGGAGCGCGGGCATGAAGGTCACGCTGTTCGATTTTCAGAAAGATGCGCTGAACGATTTGCGCAAGGCACTGATGAAGGCTCGCCAGGGTGTGTCGTCGGACGACCAGCACGTAGTGGCCTTCTCGGCGGCCACAGGAAGCGGCAAGACCATCATGATGACGGCGCTGTTCGAGGCGATTCTGGATGAGCCCGACGATCAACTGGCCTGGCCGCTGGACTGGGCGCCGCAACCGGATGCCGTGATACTGTGGGTGTCGGACATGCCCGAACTCAACGAGCAGACCAAGCGCAAGATCGAGGACAAGTCGGACAAGGTTTACCGGGTGAATCAACTCGAGACCATTGATGCGCGTTTCGATGAGCCCCGGCTGTATGGCGGGCGCATCTATTTCATCAACACGCAGAAGCTGGCCGTCAATCAGCCGCTGACCAACCGTGGCGATGGGCGGCAACACCTGATTTGGGAAACGCTGACCAACACGGCGCAGGCAATTCCAGACCGTTTCTACGTGGTCATCGATGAGGCGCACCGGGGCATGACCTCGGGCAAAGGCGCGCAGGCGGCCCAGACCTTGATGCAGCGCTTTTTGCTGGGATACCCCGAGGTTGGCCTGGTCAAGATGCCGATGGTGATTGGCGTTTCAGCCACGCCGAAGCGGTTTCTGGATTTGATTGCGAATGCAGAGCACACCGTGACCACACACAAAGTGGCCGTGCCGGCTGAGGAAGTACGCAAGTCCGGTCTGCTCAAAGACCGCATCCTAATCCATCACCCCGAGGCGGCCACGACAGCCGAGATGGCGTTGCTGGAGGAAGCCGCCCGGCGATGGGGGCAGATGACTGCGGCCTGGGGCGCGTATTGCAAAGATGAAAAAGAGCAAATCGTCTGGCCGGTACTGGTGGTGCAGGTGGAGAACGGCAGTGATCGGCAGCTCACCAAGACCGATCTCGGATCGGCTCTGACGGTGATCGAGAGCGCCATTGGCCGGCGCTTGAATGAAGGCGAAGTCGCACACGCCATGCACGACACGGGCGACCTGGACGTGGGCGGCCGCCGGATGCGCAAGGTGGAAGCATCGCGCATCGATGCCGACAAGAACATTGGCGTGGTGTTTTTCAAAACCAGTCTGTCGACCGGCTGGGATTGTCCACGCGCAGAAGTGATGATGTCTTTCCGCCGTGCGGAAGACCATACCTACATCGCCCAGTTGCTGGGCCGCATGGTGCGCACACCACTGGCTCGTCGCATCGAAAAGGATGCCGCGCTGAACGATGTGCATCTGTTTCTGCCGTACTTCGATACCCGCGCTGTTGAAAGCGTGGTGGCGTCGCTGCACAACGCAGAGGATGTGCCGCCCGCCGAGACGGGGTCCAGTCGCAATCTGGTGGTGCTGAAACGCAGTGATGGCACCGACGATATCTTCACCGCGCTCGATGAAGTGGTGACCTACCGTGTGAACGCAGCCCGTGCGCAAAGCCCGCTGCGCCGCTTCATGGCCATTTCGCGCAGCCTGACCATCGACGAGATCGATGAGGACACTTGGGATACAGCCAAGCGCCAGATCGTCGAGTGGATGGGGCTGAGGATTGCCGCGATCAAAGCGGCAGGCCAGTTCGATGCGGCAGCGAAGGCAATCACCAAGGTTGGCTTACGCACGCTGGCCGTCAACAACGGCACGGGCGTGGCAAAGCCTACGGCGGACTATCATATCGATGCCTCCGATGTGGACATCGACCGCTTGTTTGAGGAGGCAGGCCGCGCCTTCAGCCATGGCCTGCAAATGGAGTATTGGCGTGCCCACGATGACCGCGACGCGCTGGAAGTCAAGGTCGAGGCGATTGTCTTGGCGCGCAACGCAGCAGAAATGGCGGTATTGGAATCGTTGGCAGAGGCCGCCTTCGATGCCCTTTATGACCAGCACAAAAAGGCCATCTACAAGCTCAAGGAGCAGCGGCGTGTCAATTATGAGAAGCTGCGTTTGGCGACGGCCAAGCCCAACGAAGTGCCATGGCATTTGCCTGCGTCTATCGACTTCAAGCGTTTGCCTGCCGATCCACTGTGGGAACGCCATCTGTACGTGGAAAGCAATGGTCAATTCCGTGCTGAGTTGGGCAACTGGGAAGCCTGTGTGTTGAAGGAAGAACTGGACAAATCAGAGGTGGTCGCTTGGTTGCGCAACCTGGACCGCAAACCATGGTCACTGGAGATTCCCTATGAGACGGGAGGCGACGTCCGCCCGATGTTCCCTGATCTGGTCGTGGTGCGAAAGGTCGGCAGTGAATTTGCCATCGACATTCTGGAGCCGCATGACCCCAGCCTGAGTGACAACTTTGAGAAGGCTGTTGGGTTGGCTAAGTTCGCGGAAAAGCATGGTGCGTTGTTCGGGCGCATCCAACTTATCAGAAAGCAGTCTTCCGCCGGTGGTGAGCACTTCGTTCGACTGGAGATCAATCAAATAACGACGATCAAGAAGCTGCTATTGATCACCAATAATCCGCAACTCGATGAGTTGTTTGCCCAATTGGCTCACTGATTTTACGGCTGTGACGATTGAATCGGGGGGTGAAGCCCCTCGATGTTGCTCTAATTAACACCGCATCACCAATACAGGGTACATTTGAACAAATGACAGAATTGGTTTATAGGATTTTTTGCCACGCCACAGCTGGCGTGGCTTTGAATCCATTTCGAACTTCCCAATCTTAGCCCGATTTTCAGTCCATATTCTGGGATGTCTATAATTGACGCCAAGCCTTGTCGGCTAAGGGTTTTCCAATAATTCTATAGGACTTTGGTGTCGTTTGTTTAAATCTACCCCATATACATATCCCCTTCGACGCATCACTCATTCGTAATGCAGCAGCTGCGTCGTCGAGCTGCCACAGAGAGCAGGAATCTTCCAACTCGGCACAGCTTAAGCACCGTACCGGCCTTGCCCATTCTATGGAACACACATACGGGCGAACCTACTGTGCGACTCGGCGCTGTTTTGCGGCACGGTTGTCGTTTGCTGCCGCCTGCCGAACGGGCGGAGTAACGCAGACATGGTCCGTAGGCACGGCCTCGCGCCAGACATAGCCAGGCTTGCAAGTGTCTGGCCCCGATGGACCGCCAGTGGGCGACCGTCGCGAAGCAGCGGCCTCGTTGTCTGATTTGGCTTGCGCACGTGTCTGCGGTGTTACACAGACTCGATCGTTCGGAATCGCCTCACGCCATACGTAGCCCTGCTTACAAGTGTCGCGACCATAGTTTACCGGTGCGGACACACGACGCTCAGCCGCGAGACTGTTGTCTTGAGCCACTTGCGCCCGGGTTTCAGGTGTCACACACACGAGATCGCTTGGAGCGGCCTTTCGCCAGACGAATCCAGGCAGGCACGTTGCCGGGCCGTACGCGCCACCCGTTGGCGATTGGCGTTGGGCTGCTTGTGCATTGTCCTGTGCGGCTTGCGACCGGGTTTCCGGTGGAACGCAAACGTAGTCGTCCTTCACTGCCTCACGCCAAACGAAGCCTTGCTTGCAGGGAGGTGCTCCGAACGTGAGTGCTGATGATATGCTGCCGATTCCGACGCACAGTCCACAGGCGTAGGTGGTGCAACTCCGCCAGAACCCAGTTTGATCAGCAGAGCCGTTCTCGCAGATCTTCACTACTCCGTAACATTCGGCCTTCGTCGAAGTTACTGGACAGGACGGATCGGCGTTTCCGCACAGCACTTTCTTTCCCGTCACGCAGTATGCGCCGTCCCCGTAGTCGCTCTCACCCAACTGTCGCTCTCCTGGAAGACACTCGCCATCGCAAAACGGTGCCGTACCTCGCCACGTGTCGGCACGACTGATTGGCGCGACAAACATCAGCAAACCGACAAAAAAGGGAACCCAGATCATTCGTTTTGACATCATCGTCTCCTTGTGAGATGGGCACGCTACTAAGGAACACGCCCGTTAAGTTAAGTTGAAAAACAGACGGCAACGACAGCGGTGACAGTGATACACCTTAGGGCCTAGCAACGAGTAGACGCATGCTCACGATGCGTGACGCCTAACAAATAATTATATCGTTACCGCACGTATACTCCGCTTTTCTTCTGTAGTCAACTAATTTGCTAAGTTAGTCCAGGGCAATCGCGCTTAAAATCACTTGAAAATAGAATGTAGATGAGGTATTTAGTCTATCTTTTTGATTTTCAATGACAGCGAAACCCACACCTTCTATTATTCATCACTTTTCAAGCATTGAAGACCCCAGAGTAAACAGGCAAAAGAAGCATCAACTGCAAGATATTTTCTTCATCAGCATCTGCGCCATTATTTGTGGAGCTGATAACTGGGTGGCTGTTGAAGAGTTTGGTCTAGGAGGCTGTCGGATTAACAGTGCTAACCCTGCGCATCTAACTACGTTTAAAAATTATAAAAGCCAATAGTTGAGATTTTTAATGTCTACAGTTCGGTTATATAAACCAACCCAGGTTCTTTTTCTCTCTATTACCTTCTTAAAACATGCATTCTTTTCAAATTCCAGCCTATACAGACTAAATTCCATTCACTTTTGACGGATTCCAGGCCTCGAAGATGAAATTGCCTGAACCCCAGGACGTGTAACGATGCCGAACACGGTTTCGACAGTTGCTTTACGCTTGCTGTAAAGTGCTTTGCCCGTTTTAGTTGTTAAGCGATGAGTCATGGCCTCAACCGGCGGCAAGGCGGTTTCATCTATTTCCGGTTCGTGCTGATGTCGAGCTTCAAGTGATTGATTATGACTTTGTCGCTTTTGGGCAATGTACGGTTTTATCGTTGCATCACAACAGGCCTGCACATTCCCTTGGCTGAAATAACCGGTGTCGGCTAACAGGTTTTCAACGGTTCCCAAGCATTCCGGAAGTTGCTTGAGTTTGGCTAAAGCCGGTTCGATTTCTTGTTTGTCGTTAGTGTGTTGGGTGACGTGATGCCCAACGATCAGATGGGTGGCAATATCAACACTGGCTTGGGCGTTATAGGCTTGCTCAAAACCCTGATGAGTCGGCATGATGCGGGATTTTGCATCCGTTAAACTGACTTGATCTTTAGCTTGAGGCACTTCGCAAGCCTCGATCCGGCAAGGCGTGGTACAACTCCAGACCGGCGCCTGGTTCGATCCTTTTGATCCTGTCCGAATCCGCAAGTCCTTGAAGTGCATGGAAACCCGAATGTTCTCACACATGACCGGGGAACGTCTTCGCTGAGCGGCGGCGCATCGGCGCGGAGCGTGCTCGTCGGGGTGGAGAAGTTCGGCGAATTGCGGCCGGTCCGGTTCGAGTGCGCCTGAAGTAATATCCGCTCGGGTCTAGGCTGCTTCGGCTGCCTTCTTGCCAAAGTGGCGGTTCATCAGATGTTCGGACGAGCTTAATCGTAGCGGGTGGGGACGATGCCGCGGAAATCGCTGACGGCGGACGTGCAGGAAGATCATCGTCAGGAGAATGCGAGTTGGCGAGTTGGCTCGTAAGTCCGGCGGGCTCCACCTCGTCAAGGTTTGTAGGGAGCCTCGGCCTTACAGTTCCATGGCAGCGGCTTCTTCCAGCCGGCTTGCGGGATGGTCATTGATTATGGCCTGAAGCACGTCGGTGAGATAGCAGAAGTGGTTCGACATTGTTGAGCTTTGCCGTCTTTGACCAGTGAGCAGAGTCGCCAGGCGTCTGGCGCCGTTGTCGCTGGCGGCGAACAGGTGGTTCTTGCGGCCAAGGGCAACAGGACGAATGGCGCGCTCTGCCGGATCGGTATCGAGCTCGATTCGTCCGTCGTCGAGGAAACGGCTGAGGCCGTCCCAACGACCAGCGCATAGCGGATCGCCTCGGCAAGCTTCCCGCTTTGGAGGACGCCTGGCGACTGCACCTTCCGGCCGCTGCCCCGGGTTCCGTAGAAGTAGATGGCGGCAGGCGGATCTGGACTAGCCGCGCCGGATCGCGGGAGTAGACCCACAGCCGTCCGGTTCTTTTCCTGCCGCGGACCAGATAGAGCACCGGAAGCGGCGTATCGTCGGCGAACAGACAATCCGAAGCGAGGATGTTGCGGCCCAGGCGGTCGTGCTGCGCGTGCAGCCACCAGCAGGCGCCACCGCCCCATCCAGCCAGGTCGACCGCGTGAGATCTGCGACTGCCGGTAGAGGCAGAGGGATCATCATGGCCGATGGATCGCCGCACCGCGATAGCCAATGGGGCCAGATCGAAGGATCCGCGCCTTCGTGGAGCATGTCTTCGCCGAACAGAAATCGAGGATTGGCCTCGTCGTCCGCACCATCGGCATTGCCCGCGCCACCATGAAGATCGGAATGGCCAACATCGTCTACAACATCAAGCGCCTGATCTTCTTGCAGAAGGTTGCCACGGCTTAGCCGACACCGACGAGTATCGGCGGAGAACCCACCATCCCGCTCGGCATCAACGGGTTCGAAGAGCCCGACTTACTGCCCGAACCGGAAAGGCTCCGCCTTGAACGTCACTTGCAATCCGCGTTGATCGACACGAGTCCAGCTTACACGCCCGGCGTTAGCTCACGCCGTGCACCGCGCACAGGTGAGCCGCGGCAAGTGTTCGTTGTCAGCACGTCGAGTTGTTCTTGTTTGCTCTTGCGAGCCTAATGGCTGTGTCCAATTTGACGAGTTGCGTCATGCTGTCGACCTGGTCTTTGTCGGCGATATTGGGAAAGGCGGCGACCTCGTTCGGACGTTCGAGCCATGCCGCGTGTGTTGGAACCAATACCCGCTGGTCCGCGATATGCAGAGCTGCTTTGCCAAACCGGTCGATTTTGGAAAGATTCAGCCGCCTGCCGCTACCGCCTTCATAATCGAGGGGTTCCGAAGTCGCTGTTGATCCGGTGACGTGACGAAGCCCGTCGCGCCGCAAATCCTGATAAACTCCCCCATACCGACGCCGCGCTCGTCGAGGATGATCTCGAAGCCGCCGGTCGCGCCGGTCCGCAATCTGAATAGCCCTGCGAATTTCCGGTAATTCAAGCCGCAATCGCTGAACATAGATGAGATGACAGCATCTTGGCCAGCAACATTTCGGGCGAGGCCCCCGGACCGTCAAGTACGCTGGCATTGCAGATGGTCGCGCCAATGTCCCAGGAATGGATAAGCGATTCGAAGTCCGGTTTTCTGCCGGGATTCTGGTGCCGCCAAAGCACTTTGTCGATCGACGGCATTCTCCGAGCCGCCCATGGTTGGGCGCTGTTGATCTGTGCAGCGAACACATGGGCGGGATTTCAGTTCTCACCTTCAACCACCTGGACATCGAAACGCCCGGGGTTCAGCAAATCTCCCAGTTCAATGAAAAATGCGTTACAATCCCATTCGAAACTTCTCCGTATCTTCTGCAATGAACGGCAATTTGAGTACGAAATCCGCAGAGCGTTCCATGTCGGCAGACGGATCGTGATCGCCGCCGTCCATGACAATTATCAAGCGGCCCTGTCGGGCCTGTTGAAGCGGATCAGAACCGAGCTCGATATCCAGTTCCTTTACTGAAATTTTTGCATTTTCCGAATGAATATCCTCCGGCTGCATCGGATCGTCTATGATAATTTCATCGGCGAACCAAAGCCGGTTATGTGGCTGCCTAGACCGAGTTGCGTCGCGGTTGTACCCGCCTTTGGTCGTGGAAATGTAATCCACGGCCTTTTTCTCCAAGCGGGTGCTCGGAAACAAAATGGAGTATCCTCCGACAGCATGACACGACGGGCTAATACGGAAAGGTCATGGGCCAGGTCATCGCTGTAGGAAATGCAGATGAACTTGGCGCAGGATCACGACCAAGCCGCCATGCCACATAAAGAACGGAAACGAAGATCGACTTCAGATGGCGTGGCGGCATGTTGATGACGACACGGCGATATTTCCCAACCGCGACTCGCGATAGAAGATGCGTCGCAACCAACATCAGGTGCATAGACAAGTTTCTCGCCGGGGTGGAGCACGGGAAACATCAATTCCATGAAGCACGGAAAATCGGCACGTGCGGTCCCGTTGCCATATTCACGGCTATCCATGACACCTGCGCGACCAGTGCGTGTTTCGCGTCTGACAGTACGGGCAATGAATCGGCTCTTCCTCTCCTGAAATTGGGAAAAGCGGTCCAGCATGCGGCGCAGGGTTTCTTCACTCGGGAAGCTCGCCACCAAAAAGTGAGCCGTGGAACGGATCGCCACCTTCTGCACTTGTCGCGTCTGTTCGCCAACATCAAAACATTATCAGCCGAGCGCGCCAATTTCTCCCTCTATTGCCTGCTGGAGGCTTGCCGGCAATTGCCTCGATCTTGCTAATTGCCTCGACCTGATTCCCCATCTTGACCTTCACGTGCCGTGTTGCCTCACGATGGAGCACCTCCAACAGTTGGCCTACCCTGCGGCCTGCCCTTCGGGTTGCCACTTTGGCCCGGCTTAAAGCGCGAATGGGCAGGCGGGCGGCCATAGCCGATAAGGTAGTCTGCGGACTTGTCCTTGGAGGCTTTGCCATCATGCGTCCTCCCGTTTTATGCGCCGCGCCTCGACGGCGGCGAAACTCTCGCCAGTTTCCTCAGCACCGCGCATTTTCCGGTCATGGCCTGCCAGCGCCGGATGGTGGCATCGCAGTACCGACCATCGATCTCGATTGCGCGGGGCATGCACGCCCCGCCTGCCTCCCCGCCACCAAAGTCGATCCAGACCCGCGAAGGAATCAGCCGTATCGTCGCGTTCGGTAACATCAAGCAGGGCGTCCTCAGCGGGCACGCGGTTTGACTGTCGGATGCGACTGCCAATCCCTCTCGTGCGTCGGACCCAAGGCTGGAGGCGCCGGGATACTGCCAAACGTTGGAACGCCACCTCCGAACCGGCCGAGTTCGACATTGTTTGTGTGTGGAGCCGTTCCCTTCTTGAAGACGGGCAAGAGTTACGTATTGCAGAGCGCCATCAGACTTCCCTGGCCTGCGTTCGTTTTCGATTCCAGACGACAACATTGGAGAGCTCCAGATCAAGTGCTCGACCTGTGTTCAAGCCACATCCACGCTGCGCCAATCGATAAAGGTTGCCAACAATCCGCCATTGGCCAGCCAAATCGGAAGACGATGCATCCAACGATGATTGAAGCTGGAAAACTCCTCCCTCCGTTTCGCCGGCGGCCATGGCGAATTCGCCATGTTGCCTCGCGAAGTCACGTGCCCAAAAATGGGCGCATTGTAAGGTCGTCGGTCAGGACGATATGTGCATGTTCGCCGGTCGTCATCAGTTGCCTAACTTGCCGGCGCAAGCGCATCGCCCTGCAGAAGAAGGTGATACTCCCAGCACCCCAAGGTCACCCGACTGGGATATTGCGATGACGGCCAGCAGCGGCAGTTCGTCCGTTCAATCTGTCCCGCTGTCGCGTCTTCGAGGAGAAGCGGATCGATCTCCGCCTCGTCGAACCCGGTCACGATGACGTCGTCGCCAAGGTCGATCAGTTCCCCCGATTTCCTGTTCAGCACCTTCTCATCCCAGTTTCCGGTTTCCTGGAGGCGGTTGAGGGTGATCGCAAGCAGGCGAAGTACGGACTTGCTCAAATGGGAGACAACAATGGCCGGGATTTCTTGAAGTCCGGCACGGCGCGCCGCTCGACAATGCTGTGGCCGTCGATGACCCGATTGTCGCTGTCGATGAGGATTGGCCTGCACAAGCCAAAGGCCTTGATGCTGGCGTCAATCCGAGCAGGCTTCCCGCCGGCTCCTCCCGGCGAACCCGCCGTTCGGCCGGCGACGTTTCCAGCGGTACAGTCGTAAACTGAAGCCTGGCAACAGGTCGTTGCGGGCGGCGGGTCAGTGACGCGCGATCTCGTGAAGGGTTGGTGTTGCCGGCGCCCTCCGCCGGCCTTTGCGGCAAGCGTGGCCTTCAGGCCCGCTGCCGGGCTTACGTTGCAGAAGTTTTCTGGTTCGCATTTCGATCATCTCCCTGTCTGATCCGGACCGCCGTCGCCGATCTGGGAGATGATCGTCACGGCCGAATCTCTTTGCGTCGCAGGCGGGCTGGAGTTGCCGCCATTGACGCCGATTCGACCCTCCATGGTCCGATCGGCTCGTGTCGACCACCCCTTACGGAAGGCGGTACGAAATTTGCAAAACTAATAATGCAATTTGCAATTCGATGCCAATGGAATTTTTGCGAGGGTTTTCCAACGCGCGAACACGCGGCCCAACCAAGCTGCGCCTTAATGCGGCATCCAATTTCCTGGCCAACACAGCCAAAAAACCCATCAGGCGACAGATGGTAAGGCCGCCTTCGCAGATCCCTGTTATTCCCTGTTCGGCTGGTTAGGGAAATTTCGGTGATGTCGAGGTGTTCGAAGCAAATTCATATGGTTACGGGGGCAGCTCGGCGTCAGGTAGCCAGGCTTTTTCTCACTATTTCCCTGATAATTTGCCTGATTGCAGGGAATCAGCGAGCGAGACTTGACTGTAGCAGGACTGTCCACACCACCAATATCTCATGAAATCAATCAGTTAGGCTAGATTTGGCCGCCGGTTTCTGCAAGCCGTGCGTGTTGTAGCCGATCCCGAGGCCCGCCTCGCGGAAGCGATCCGCAAAACCGTTGCCGAAACCGGTCGCAGGCGAATGGCTTGCCGTACTCTGTGTCGAGGAAGGCCTGCGGGCGGACCGTCGCGGCTCTGGCACGCGACAACGAAAATATGTCGTCGAATGACGAGAAAATTCGTTCGATTTCTTATAATGCTATTTCGTCGGCGTGGCTGTGCGTCGACGCTGCGATTGCAACAACAAGGCACAGGTCGATTTAAGGCAATGGTCTAGAGGAATGGGAGATTCGGTACTGGGGCCATCGCCTGACAACGACAAGTGACTATTACGATGTAGTCATCATCGGTGCAGGGGCAGCTGGCAGCTTGGCAGCGGTGTTGTGCACAGCTCAAGGCTACAAGACGCTTGTCCTGGATGCGGGTCCGGAATTGGCAGAACAACTTCCCGCACAAAGCCAGCAATATTCAAATCAGTCGAATTACTTCTTGAATGAAATTTCGGCGCCGCTGATTTCCGAAGGTACTCGCCAGCACGTACTGACCCGGAATGAGCCGTTCCATTGGAGCCATGTCCAGGGCCTGGGCGGGCGCACCCTTTTTTGGCAAGGCGTTGCGCTGCGGATGACCGACGACGAATTCAAGGCGGCGTCGCGCTTCGGGCACGGCATCGACTGGCCGATCAGTGAATCCGATTTGAATCCCTATTATGCCCTTTGCGAAAGGCGTTACGGTATTTCCGGGAAGGTGAACCCGACAAAACAATTCGTCATTGACAAGCTGCATTCCCACTTCGGCCTTTCAGCCTATGCATGCCCATACACTTCAAAGTATTTCATGCGCCCGAAGGCGGGTTACCGTGGTTATCTGGAAAACTCCATCGCAGACAGCCTGCTCGCACCGCACGACTGCAACCTGACGGTCCGGTCCTTGGCTGTGGTCAAGGACCTCATCTTGTCTCCACGGAAAAGACGGGTCGAGGCTGCCCGATATTTCGACCGGCGGTCAGGCCGCGATGTGCATGTTGCTGCAAGCGTGTTTATCGTCTGTGCTTCGACGCTTGAATCCACTCGCATCTTGCTGGCCTCTCGCGATGGATCCGGCGGCACCTTGCAGGAAGGGACCCATGGGCTCGGCCACTATCTGATGTCTCACCTCAAGGGCGTGTCGCTCACGGCCCCGACCTACCGCGAAGACTATCTGCGCCTGCCGGAAGACCTGATCTGCTGCCCGTATCAGCGCGGCTTCCATGACGATCCGTCGATATTGCGAGGTTGGGGCCTGCAGATACGCGTCAAGGATACGCCTGAAAACATCAGGATCAACACCATTGGCGAGGATCTGCCCTATTTCGACAACGCCGTTCAGATCAACGCCAGCCGGTCCGACGATTGGGGCCGGCCAATGCTGGAGATCAACTTCACCTGGGGCGAAAACGAACTACGCATGCAGGATGCCCAGATTTCACAGATGGAGCGGTTTCTGGAGGTATTCGGCGGCAGCGATACCATGATCTCGAGGAAGTTGGGTGCGCCCGGCAGCAACAATCACGAACTTGGAACTGCAAGGATGGGCTCCAGCCCCGATGAATCCGTACTCGATCGACACAACCGTGTCTGGGGCTATGACAACCTGTATGTGGTTGATGGCAGCGCCTTTTCTTCTTCCGGTTTTCAAAATCCCACTTTGACAATACTGGCGCTCACCTGGCGCGCCTGTCACCATATCAGTGAGACCCATCAGCTTGGTGGCAGGGCGTGAACCGGCAGGCCAAAAGCGATTCAGAGCGGAAGGTTTTCTATGGCCCGCTGCTCGATGATCTCGACCGCAGGGAACTTTTTGACTTTCTAGATACGAACCGCCTTTCGATCACAGGTTCGGAAGGGCCCGTTGGGGCCTTTGAGGCGGCGTTTGCCGAAAGCATCGGGGGTGGAAAGGCGTTGCTCACCCAATCCGGCACGTCGGCGATACTGTCCTCGCTGATGGCTCTTGGCCTCAAGCAGGGCGACGAGATCGTCTACCCCCTTTTCGGCTTTCATGCCTGCATCATGCCGGCTCGCCTGCTTGGGCTCAAGGTCGTATTCGCGCCGGTGCGCGAAGACAGCCTGCTGCTTGATACAAATCGTCTCCCGGAAATTCGTCACGGAGCGTACAAAAGCCCTGTTTGTGCTCCATGCCTTCGGTCAACCCGTTGAAATGGAACCAGTCTTGGCGTTGCAGAAGCGCTTGGGATTTGGAATTATTTCCGATTGCTCGCATGCATATGGCGCAACCTATGACGGCAAGCCCGTTGCAGCCTTGTGCGATGTCGCAGTCTTCAGCCTCCAGCAAAACAAGGCCTTGGCGGCCGGCGAAGGTGGAGCGATCTGGAGCGCCGATCCAACGCTTGTCGAACGCATCAAGGTGCTGGCCCATCCGGGCCGTGACCTCGCGCCGGAGTATGCCGCTTGGCGCGGCATCTCTTTCGGATTGAAGTTTCGCGCACATCCCTTGGTCGCCTGGCTTGCCAACAACCAGCTCGCAAAACTGCCGGCGATTCTGGATTTCATCACCAGACCAGCGTGAAACTTCGCAACGCAATCGAGGCGATTGGGCTCGACGTAAGCTTTCTGCCAGTATCAACCAATCGCACCTGCCCGGCCGGCTATTGCTACCTGAAGTTCCGCTTGCCGCAGGACATGACAGACGAACAAGCGGCACGCTTCCGCAACAGGATAGTGCGTGATGGCAAGTGGGTGAAGCCGGAACATTTCGTGCCCATGTGCGATCTGCCGGAAGAGCCGCCTTTCGCCCTTGCGCATCTTCAGGCTTTTTCAAAACCCTTATCCGCCGAGCCTCCCGAGGCAGCAAGGCTGCGGCATCTTCTGGCCCGGCAATATTCGCTGCGACTGCCGATTGACTACACAAACCGCCATGTTGACGAACTCTATGGTGACGACCTCGCAGTGATCGGCGCTGCGTGGGACGAGTTCGAGAACCTCCTGACGTCCGGACTCGCCCGGAGCCTGGCAGCGGCCGCTTTGCTTCCAAGGTATGCCAGGTGCCGAGAACGAAGGTTACCCGGCGAAATCAAGAGCCTGGAACGACCGGTTTTGGGGCGCGAAGCACCCCGGTGTACACTCACTGGGGGAAGTGCTCGATGTGCGTCTCGGCTGTGCGGCCGAAATACAGCACGCGCTTGCCCAGGAATGAGACGATGTATCCCGCGCACCCCAGCGCCTTCACTTTGGTGCAGAACGCCGAGTAGGAATAATCAGGCGGGTTCGCTTGTGCCCACCTTATCTGCGTGGCGATTTCTCCTCGTTGATCAAAAAGCGCGGCGACCTCCTTGCCTTCGGATGGCCGATTTTCAAGTGTGGTACTGTTCCCATCAGGGAGAAAATAGGTTGTCGTGTTTAGACGATAGTCGACGAGGTAACTCTCGAACCCGGCCTTGATGAGCGCCCCGACGATTTCGGGGAAGGCCATTGTCTTGTCGTAGGCGGCGTCAAGGCAGTTTTTGGCAATCGTGATCTGTTGCGCGTCCATGGCGCAATCCTTTCCAACAATTGTGAATTCTCTGATGTTGATCAGTCGACGGGAATGCGTGTCAGCTCGCGTTCCTTGACGATCTTTTGCAAAGCTTTTGAAAGCCGCCGACGCTCATCTGAAGTTAAGGCGCCGAAAAACTCCTCGTCGTTCTGGTCCGCAAGAGCGGCAAGACGCGGCACGAGTGCCCGTCCTTCGTGATTGAGGACCAGCGTATGGGCGCGTTTGTCGTCGGGATTGGCCCGGCGTTCGATCAGGGACTTTTCAAGAAGGCGGTCGGCGAGCTTGGAGATTGCTCCCTTTGTCATTGTCAACTCGTCCGCCAACCGGGATGGGGAGATACGCCCGGCATCGTAAAGCGCGCGCAGCAAAACCCACTCTGCTACCGTTACTCCTTCGCGCTCCACTTTCCGGGCAAAGCCTTGAGAGACTGCATTTGACACGACCCTGAGCCAGTAGCCCAGATGAGCGTCCAGCGTTGATGGAGACGAATTCGAAGGCATCACGACCTCACTAGTTGACTAGGAAACTACCCCGTCTTGGTTTCCTAGTCAACCAGACTTGTGCGCACGGTGTTTTCGATCTTGGTATGGCCGAGCAGGATTGGAATCGCGCGGAGATCACTCGTGGCCTTGTAGACGATCGAGGCCTTGGATCGGCGAAGTGAGTGCGTTCCATACCTCGGTGTCGATGTGGAAGATGCCCTCGAGCTCGCCGAGGCGACAGAAGTCTGACCGGCAGCAGTTCGACCGCCGTGGGTCCGCTTCGCGCCCCAAATCCGGCGTTCGCTTCTTCTCCAGGCATTCTTGAAAGCGGACGTAAACAGGCGGTAGGTGCGTGAGGCGGTCGCGATACGTGCGCCCGGTCGTCTGCTCTCCGTTCAGCTGCCGCATTCCCGGCTTGTTGCCGGCAATCGTCCCGCCCATCTTTTCCCGACGTCCTGTTTTCGATCCTGGCCCGTTTTCCTGACGGAAATCGTACCGATGATGGACCGATTTCATGCGGGCGTCACCTGCAGGGACGGTGAAAACCGGGGCGCATTTGCACATGCGTTTGCCACGCTCCAGGCGGCGCGCGACCAAAGCCCATGTCAATACGATGATGCTGCTGGTGATGCGTTGCCGGCACCGGAACGATTGCTTATCGACAGCCGATGCGGTGCTCTGGAGAAGGTGCGGAATCGCTCCATTGCCGCAGCTATGTCGCTGCAGTCCACCGGTCCGTCTACTTCTCCGACGATGCGGCCCTTGTTGTTGACGGTAAAGCTCAGGAAATAAACCGGACTGCCGCACAGCCGGGCGAATTTGAACAACCCGTCGTAAATGTACATCGAGTCGTCGACGAAGCAGGATGCGTGCTTGCCCATCGCCATTTCCTTGCGCAAGTTGACGAGTGCCATGGCATCGCGGTTCAGGATGGTTATCCTTTCACGCTCGGCAATGCCGGAGCGCTTGAATCGTCCCGCGTGCTTGTGTGGCTTTACCGCAATTGCGACAACATCGCCGCCCTGCTCCAGAATTGCATGCGAGCCGAAGGCGAATTTGTCGTGTCGCGAAAGAAATATCGAAGGTTTGGCCAAATGGATTTCGCGCGCAAGCGGCTGTCCGGACCATTCTATTGGCAGGTAAAATGGCTGGATGTCCCGCTTGGTAAAAATCTTAGAGATGATGCCTAATGCGTACTCTTCAAAACCTACCGGAAACACTAAATTTATTCTTAAATGCAGCCAGCGCAAGACACCGCTATTTAGCACAGAGGCGAAATAGCGTTCATAAGCAGCGCGGTTCTGTCTGGCCGGGTGAAGATACCAGCGTGCTTTCGCCGACAAAATGAACCGGAAGGCGCGGTTCAAGACAATGCTGCTCACCGAATTGTTCATCACCCCCTCCTTTCCGCCTGTTCGCATTCGTGCCCTCGACCGGTTGGACCCTTTGCGGGGACACAAGCAAGATTGGGACTTCCAGTGACGCCAGTAGTTATTGCGCTTTCTCGGCTGCTGCCTTGAGGTCCAACAATCCGGTCTCGAAATCCTTCCCGACCATCGCGTCGATATCCGTGAACAGGCCAAAGACCTTGGCGATCAGCGGGTTCTCGCCGTGAAGCGCCCAGGTCACCCTCGTGCCAGCAGCATCCGGCGCGAGTTCGAAGTCGATCAGATTGTTGGCTTGCATGGGCCGCAGGAAGTCGACCTTCATGTGCACCTTGCCGGGTTCCACGGCCAATATTTCCTGTCGCCCCGCGCCAACCTCGTCGTTTCCATCCCATTCATACACGGCGCCAACGCCGGTCGGGGATCCCGAATAGGTGCGCTTCATGCCGGGATCGAGCTTTTCCCATGGAGACCATTCGCCATTGCGCCGAAAATCGGTAACGATCGCCACGATTTCTTCGGGCGGTGCGGCGATCACCGCCGAGCGCTCATAGCGAAAGGCATCGGGCTGCATCGAAGCGTAGCCGACCACAACGGCAGCCACGACAAGCATGATGCCCACCAGGTATGCAAGGATTCGCAGCATCGCTTTTCTCCCTTGGCCTGCGATCAAAAGATCGCAATTGGACCGACTTGAGGAAGCCCAAGCATACACCTTCGGCGAAACTGTCGAAACAAGTCCCCCAAGCAGCTATTGCACCGTGCCGCGCGCATCGACGCGGACCGCTCCGAGCACCCGGTCTCCGCGGACGAACACGACCTTGTCGAAGAGGTTCGAGACCGGGCACACATGGTTCGGCACGATGCGCAGTCGATCGCCGACTACGGGTGGACGTTCGGAACGGCTGACGTCGACGAAGCCGTGTTCCTCGCTCAGTTCGTACACTGTCGATCCGGTGTCGCCCATTACGACGCCATAGCCGGACAGTCCCAACAGGTCGCTGGTCAGCGATTTCGATCCGGCGTCGATCATTGCGCGATCACTTGTCGGCCGGCTGACCACGGTCGAAAGCACCGTCAACGCGCAGTCGGACCATTGGCAGGCGCCGCGCTCCACCTGCGAGCGGTCGAAATAGACATAAGTTCCGGCACGGTATTCCGTGACGTTTTCCAGCCCTTCGCCAAGCCACATGTCGGGCGTGCCGCCTGTTGATATGACGCGCGTCTCAAGACCGGATGCGGCGGCGAGGCGCTTGGCCTCGTCGAAGAAGGCGGCGGCGTGCCTGCGCAAACCCGACTTGGGATAGGTCATCAAGCCGCCATAGCGGAGCCCCGGCGTTGCTTCGATGACCGCCGAAAGCCGGGCAGCCGCCTGCGGCGTCTGCACGCCGTTGCGCTTCATGCCGGTGTCGCATTCGACCAGAACGTCGATGTCGCGGCCGGCGGCCTGTGCTGCCTGCGACAAGCCGGCGAGCATGTCTTGATTGTCCGCGACGACGCTGATTGCAGTGGTTCGCGCGAGCCTTGCCAGCCGCGCCACCTTGCCCGCGCCCACCACGTTGAAGGTCAGCAGCATGTCGGAAATACCGGCAGCGGCCATGACTTCGGCCTCTCCCAGCTTCTGCACGGTTATGCCGCGCGCGCCGAGGTCGAGCTGCGCCAGGGCCAGCGGCACCAGCTTGTGCGTCTTGATGTGCGGGCGGTTGGCAATGCCTAGCTTGTCGCAATGCGCCTGCCAGCGCTTGAGGTTCGCTGCGACGACATCGATGTCGATAACCGGAACCGGCGTTTCGAGATCGGCGAGCGTACGGCCTGCATCCTCGAAGACGAACCGCGATTGAATGTCCATTGCCATTCTCCCTCAGGCGAAGACGGGCGTTGGAATGCCCTCCATCCGCGCCTTCAGCTGCAGCGCCACATATAGCGAATAGTGCCGCGACAGGTGCAGGTTGCCGCCATGGAACCACATGTTCTCGTGTTTCAGCGGCTTCCACATGTTGCGAAGTTCGCCCTCCCACGGGCCGGGATCGCCTTTCATGCCGGAGCCGAAGCCCCAATTGGGTCCGATCCGGTCGGCGGCCTGGCGCGAGACGATCTGCGCGACCCACTCGTTCATCGGCTTGTAGCCGGTTGCATAGACGATGACATCGGCAGGTATGTGCGTGCCATCCGCCATCACGAGGCTGTCCTGTGTCAGATGCGAGATCTCGCCGCCCTTCACCTTGACCGAGCCGTTGGCGACCAGTTCGCTTGCCCCGACATCGATGTAGTAGCCTGACCCGCTGCGAAGCGCCTTCATCATCAGCCCCGCGCCATCCTCTGCATAGTCGGTGCGAAAACCTGCCTTGTTCAGGCGCTCGATCAGGTCCGCATCGCGCCTGGCGATTTCGGCATAGACCTCCCGCTGCTGGTCCGCCATCAGGCGGAACGGGGTTGCGGCAAACAGCATGTCGGCGATATCGGTGGTGATGCCGCTATCGGCGGCCTGCTGCGAATAGGTCGCGCCGAAGGCCACTTCCATCAGCGTTTCGGATCGCACCACTGTCGTGGGCGAGCGCTGGATCATGGTTATCGAGTCCGCGCCGTTTTCCCAAAGATCGGCGCAAATATCATGCGCCGACGAGTTCGCGCCGACGACCACGGCCCGCTTGCCGCGAAACGGTTCGGCGCTGCGGTGCGCGGCAGGAGTGATACTGCACGCCCATGAAGCGGTCTGCTGCCCTCAACCTCGATCTCGTTCGGCGGCCCGTACGAGCCGGTCGCGAAGACGAGCTGCGTTGGCTCCAGGACGATCTCCCGTCCGTCGCGGCGCAGCTTGACGGTCCAGCGCGACGCGCCTTCGTCGAAGCTCGCGGAAACACATTCCGTGTTTCCCCAGAAATTCAGTTCCATCACCCTGGCATACATTTCGAGCCAGTCGCCCATCTTGTCCTTGGGCGTGAAGACCGGCCAGTTGTCAGGGAAGGGAATGTAGGGAAGGTGATCGTACCAGACCGGATCATGCAGGACGAGCGTACGATAGCGGTTGCGCCAGCTGTCGCCGGGACGGGCGTTCTTCTCCACGATGATGGTCGGCACGCCAAGCTGGCGCAGACGCGCACCGAGCGCGATGCCGCCCTGTCCACCGCCGATGATCAGCACGTATGGCTGGCGCGAGTGGCCGAGCTCGCGCTCCTCCTCCTTCCGCATCTCCAGCCAAGTCCGGCGGCTCGCGTCCGCGCCATGGTCAATTCCCTTCGGCCTGTTTTCGCCGCGCGGTTCCTCGTGGCCGATGAGTTCGGTGATGGTGGTCAGCAGGGTGAAGCACTTGCCGTCCTTCAGGCGCAGGTGGCCGCGACCGCGCGCGTGCTTCGTTTCGAAAGTGAACCAGGTCTCGTTGGCCGGATCGGCGAGACCGGTTGCTCCCTGCCGCCTTGAAGTTGCGGGGCCCCGTTGCTGGAAGCTGCCGCTCGAGCATGGCCACGATCTCGCCGCGCCCTTCCATGGTCCGGATGTTCCATGTCAGGGAAACAAGGTCGCGCCAGTAGCATTCATCGGCAAATAGCGCGCCGGCGGCTTTGGCATCGCCGCGGGCAAGGCATTCTTCCAATCTGGAAAGCCAGGCCGCGGTCTGGGACTGCGCGGCGCTTATGACGTTCATGGTCTCCCCCTTGCATCATTCCTCGTCCGGTTCGTTCTTGGCAAATCCGCGCGGATCGGTTTGCGGGGCCGGAATCGCAATACCGATACGCGCCAGCGTGTAGCGCACGCGGCGAAGCGACTCGCGCGCCGGTCCGCCCATGCGCATTGCAATTCCCGCCGCCAGCGTGTCGATCACCGCCAGATGCGCGTAGCGCGAAGGCGTCGGCACAAGCACGTTCGGCCCTTCCTCGATTTCCATCGGGATGACGATTTCGGCGGCCGCGGCGAGCGGCGTGCCGGGGCGGGTGAGGGCGACCGTCACCGCGCCGAAGGAGCGGGCGATCTCGATCGCCTCGACAACCGGCTTCGAACGGCCGCTGTTGGAAATGGCGAAGGCGGCATCGCCAGGCTGGAGCGTGGCCGCCGACATGCGTTGCTGGTGTCCGTCGACATAGGCCAGCACGGGAATGCCGAGCCTGAAGAGGCGCAGCTTCATGTCCTCCACCATCGATGCCGAACCGCCGCCCTGGCCGTAAAGGTCGATGCGCCGGCTTGCGGCCATCCGGTCGATCGCCTGCTCCAGGACGCCCGTGTCCAGCTGGTCGAGGCACTCGCGAACGGCTCCCGCCGCCCGCAGCATTATCGATTGCGCCAGATGTCCGATGTCGTCGTCGAAAACGCGGTCCGACTTCAGATAGGCGGCGGCAACCGTCAGCGTCGTTGCGAGGCTGATCTTGAATTCGGAGAACGAGGCGCATCCGACCGAGCGGCAAAACCGGGTGACGGAAGGCTGGCTCACATCGGCACGCTGCGCCAGTTCGGCGATGGTCATCCGCGTCGCGGCCTCGAAATCGGCGGAAACGATGTCGGCGACCGCGCGCTCGGCGGGCGAAAGGCTGCGCAACACGCGCTGCATGCGCGACACGATATCGATGGTGGGCGAGCGGTTCGGCGCCGCCGGCTCGGGCGTGTCGCCATCCTCCTGCGCCAAATTTTCCTGCATGACCCGGCTCCGATATGTGAAATTAAATTACATGGACTCTTTGCAAAGCGCAATGACGTCCCGGCATGATCAATGATTCAGTCAGCATGGCTGACCTATTTACTATCAATAATCCGACATTTCATCTGCTTGCGTGGCCAATGCATCTGTAACATAGTTTCAGAAAAGGTGCCAAAGCGGGGGCGCAGTTGAAAGCGGAAACCATGGCAGTCGACAAGACGATGGCGGGGTCGCGGCCCGTCAAGATGTCCATCGTCAATGCATCGAAGTCCTACCAGACCAAGTCCGGACCGGTGCATGCGCTCGCCAATGTCTCGCTTGACGTTCGCGAGGGCGAGTTCCTGTGCATCCTGGGTCCGTCTGGCTGCGGAAAGACGACGCTGCTGTGGTCGATGGCGGGGCTGCACAACCTTTCGAGCGGCGCGATCCGCCTCGGCAACGACCTGATCGACAAAGCCGCATCCGCAGATCGCGATGATCTTCCAGGACGCCAATCTGCTGCCGTGGCGCAATCTGCAGAAGAACATCGAACTCCCCTTCGAGATCAAGCGCCAGAAGCCTGACCAGCGCGCAGATCGACAAACTGCTCGAGCGCGTCGGGCTTGGCGGTTTCGAGCAAAAATATCCGCGCGAACTTTCAGGCGGCATGCAGCAGCGCGCCTCCATCGTGCGCAGCCTGGCGGTCAATCCGTCCGTGCTGCTGATGGACGAGCCTTTCGGCGCGCTCGACGCTTTCACGCGCGACGAAATGAACCTGCTGATCCAGGAAATCTGGATGGAGACGGGCAAGACCATCGCCTTCGTCACCCATTCGATTGCGGAGGCGATCTTCCTTGCCGACCGTGTCGCGGTGATGTCGGCGCGGCCGGGCCGGATCGCCGAAATCATCGACATCGACATTCCGCGGCCGCGCGCCGGTCGAGATCCAGACGCAGCCCGGATTTCATCGAGCGCGTGCTGCACGTGAAGGCGCATATCGAGCACGGATCGCGGGAAGAATGCGGGCGTTTCGATAACCTGAAGGTTCTTGAAGAAAACACGGAGCAGGACGTGAACGCGCTGGGCGACAAGATACCGGAATTCAACAAGAAGGCCCAAGGCGCCGGCGGCGGGGGCCTGTCGGGCGTCTCACTGGCCATGGGCGAGCATCGCACCAAGCTGGAAGTCCTCGTCATCGCGCTGGTCGCGGTGATCATCGTCGGCGGTTCGGAACTGCTGCTGCTGTTCTTCAAGGTGCCGCAATATGTGCTGCCCACGCCCAGCCTGATCGTAACGGCGCTGTTCACCGAGTGGCCCTATCTGTGGCCGCATCTGCTGACCACGCATCTACGAACTGCTGGTCGGGTTTCGTGATCGGCGCGTCCATCGGCTTCGTTCTGGCCGCCGTCATCACGCAGTTCCCCTTCGTCGAGAAGATCGTCACGCCCTACATCCTGCTCCTGGTGACGACGCCGATGCTGGCGCTGGTGCCGCTGCTGATCCTGCGCTTCGGCTTCGGCAGCGAGCCGCGCATCATCGCGGTGGCGCTGGCGAGCGGGCCGATGGTGATGATCAATTCGGCGACCGGCTTCCGGCGCGTCGACCTCGCCAAGATCGCGCTCGCGCGCTCCTTCGGCGCGTCCACGCTGCAGATCTTCACGAAAATCCGCATTCCGATGGCGATGCCGATGATCATCGTCGGGCTGATGGTCGGCTCGATCTTCGGCCTGCTGACAACGGTCGGCGCCGAGATGGTCGGCGGGGCCGAGGGGCTCGGCAACCGCCTCACCTACTACTCCGCGCTGATCCGCATGCCGCAGTTCTTCGCGATCATCCTGATCCTCGCGACACTCGGCATATCGATCTACGTGTTCTTCTTCTGGCTCGGAAAGAAATGGGCGAGCTGGGAAGCCTGAACCGGTGATGAGACGGGCGAGGAAGCCCGAACCAAGGATCCGGAAACGATCGTTGAAACAGCGAACATGAGGAGAAGACCGGAATGATTGGAAATGTGATGATCGGGCGTCGCCGCCTGCTGACGCTCACCGCCACTGGCGTCTCCGCCCTGGCAGTCGGCAGTGTACTTGGCTCGCGGCAGCGCCCGCGCCGCAGAAACCGTCCGCTGGGTGAGCCCGCGCGGCACGGTCGAGGTGCTCGACGACTATCCCTACTGGGTCGCCAAGAAATTCGGCTATTTCGGCGATATCGAGACGACGCTTGAAGCCGGGCCGTCGGACGCGACCGCCACGGTCAAGCTCGTCGACCAGAACCAGGCCGATGTCGGCTATCCGTCGCCGGGCGTGTTCTCGCTTGGCCTGGCGCAGGGCATGCCCCTCGTCTCGGTATTCCAGATGGGTGGCGCCGACGTGTTCGACTTTGCCTTCCGCAAGGGCGAGCAGCCGGCCGACATCAAGGGCCTGGAGGGCAAGACCATCGTGCTCGGCTCGGCCGGCTGGCAGTCGATCTGCGACCCGATGCTGAAGGCGGCGGGCGTCGACATCACCAAGGTGAAATATGTCGATGGCGGCTGGCCGACATGGGGCACCGTCGCTGAAGGAAGGCAATGGCGACGCGGCGCTTTCGTGGGAAGGCTGGCGCGCGCAGTGGAAGGGCCAGGGCCTCGACTTCGACTACTTCCTCGGCAAGAACTTCTCCAAGCTGCCGGCGAACAGCTTCGTCATCCGCAAGGCGGATTTCGACGATGCCTCGAAGAAGGACCTCTACGAGCGCTACCTCCGCGGCTGGGCGGCCGGCCTCGAATTCGGCAAGCTCAACCCGCGCGCCGCGACGCAGATCGTCATGGAGCAGTTCCCGGGCCTCGGCTCGCAGATGACGCCCGACGTTGCCACCGAGTCGATGATGCAGCTTGCCAGCGTCTTTGGCGGCCGCATGGACGAGCGCAAGAAGTGGGGCTTCCACCTCGCCGACAGCTGGCAGCTGTTCTTCGACGTCGGCCGCGAGATCGGCCAGATCACGGGCGACTTCAAGGTCGAGGACGTCGTCAAGAACGACTACGTCGATGCCGCCAACGCATTCGACGCGGCCAAGGTGAAGGCGGACGCGGACGGCTTTGCGCTGTCGGACGCCTACAAGGCGGTGAACGTCGACGAGATCATGCAAGAATCTCTGACCTGCAGCACTCAAGCGGCGGCGCCGTCGTGCGCCGCCGCCTTTCTCCCTGGCACAATCGAGGCTGCGATGTTCGATCGTTCGACCATGTCGGCATCACCACGACCGTGAAGCAGCCGAACGAGGACTGGGTCGAAGCAGAGCCGCGTGTGGGTGACCAATCCGCGCCTGCATCCCGGAACACATCGAGTTCCTGCGCTACGAGCCGGACAGCACCGTGCCGCAGGTCATCAAGGCACAACCCGCATGTCGCCTTCCGGGTCGATGACCTTCGCCCGCATATCGAGGGGCAGGAGATCATCATCGCGCCATTCGTCGTCGGCGATTTCGTCGAGGTCGTCTTCATCCGCAAGTACAACACCATCTTCGAGTACATGCACTACCTCAAGGACGGCTGGTTCGGAAACGATACGAAGCCATGAGCTACCGGGCGATCTATGCCTATGCCTGGGACATCGCCGAAACCGGCGTGCGGTCTGCCGTGGACGAGTTCCGCGGGCTTGGCCTCAACACCGTCACCATCGCCGGCAGCTATCACGCCGGCAAGTTCCTGCGCCCGCATGGCATGAACGGGCAAGGTCTATTTTCCCGAGGACGGCACCGCCTACTTCAAGACGGACCGACAAGCGCTACGGCGCCATCAAGCCGGTTGCCAATTCGATGCTCGCCGAACGCGACGTGCTGCGCGAACTGACCCAGCACAATGGCATCGCCACCAATGTGTGGCTGGTGCTGCTGCACAACACGCTGCTCGGGGACGGCGCATCCGCAAGCCACCGTCGCCAACGCCTTCGGCGACCGCTATGTCTACAGCCTGTGCCCGTCCGCATCCCGACGCGCGGGCCTATGCGATCGGCCTGGCGCGCGACGTCACCGAAAGCTATCCGGTTGCCGGCGTGTCGATGGAATCGCCCGGCTTCGCGCCCTACGCGCACGGCTTTCATCACGAATTCGCGCTGAACCAGCCGAACCGCTGGCTCGACAACCAGCTTGGGCTTTGCTTCTGCGATCACTGCATGCGCGGGCGCGAAGGCGGCGGGCATCGATGCCGCCGGCGCTGAAGACGCAGGTGCGCCGGCGACATCAGCGCCTATCTCGCCAGCGACATCGATTTTCCCGCCGACATGGCCGAAGCCTTCTGGCTTGCCGACACGCGCACCGACGGCGAGATGAAGCGCTTTCCTCGACTGGCGCTGCACGGTCGTCACCTCGCTCGTGTCGGAGATCCGCGCTGCCGTGCGCAAGGATGCGAGCGTTGCGGTCATCCCCTCGGTCGCGCGGCCAACCGGCGGCGCCTGGTACGAGGGCAGCGACCTCAAGGCACTCGCCGAAGCGGCAGGCATCATCGAGGCCTGCTTCTATGAGCCGGGCGCGGCGCGCGTGAAAGCCGACCTGTTCGACGTGAAGCGGCGGCTGCGCGGGCGAGGGCGCCATTCGCGGCATCATGCGGCCGGCATGGCCCGATCTTTCGACCAGGGGCGAGTTCCTGTCCGCGATCGCCGGCTTGAAGCAGGCGGCGTCACGGACCTCGCCTTCTACAATTGGGGCCATCTGCGCCAGGCCAATCTTGCCTGGATCGGCGAGGCAATGGCGATGCTCGGTGAAGCGCCATGATGTTCAAGGGCAAGATCGTCGCCATCACAGGCGCGGCGGGCGGCATCGGGCAGAGCCTGTGCCGCTATTTCGGTGCGCAGGGCGCGGCTGATCGGGGCAATCGACATCAGCCCGAGCGCTGCACGCAATTCGCCAAGAGCTTGCGGCTGCCGGCGTCACGATCAAGCCATGCGGTTGCCGACATCGGCGACCGCGAAGCCGTCGCGAAGGCCTTCGCAGGCATTGCCGCCGAGCTCGGCGACGATCGACATCCTGATCAACAATGCCGGCGTTTTCAGCGCATCCAACCTTCGCGCGGACCGACCCGCAGAGCTGGCAGCACGAAGTCAACGGCAATCTCAACGGCGCCTATTACTGCGCCCATGCGGTGATCCCGGCAATGAAGGCGAAGGGCGGCGGCAACATCGTCGCCATCGGCTCGGTCAACGGCCTGGCAGCGCTGGGCGACCCTGCCTACAGCGCGGCCAAGGCCGGCATGATCTCGCTCACCCGGTCGCTGGCGCATGGAGTATGGCCGCTTCAACATCCGCGCCAACATCGTCTTGCCGGGCACGGTGCGCACGCCGCTCTGGGAGCAGCGCGCCGCCAAGGACCCGACCGTGCTGGAGACGCTGCGGCGCTGGTATCCGCTCGGCCGCATCGTCGATCCGACGACGTGACAGCGGCAGTGGCGTTTCCTTGCCTCCGACGATGCCGCGCGCGATCACCGGCGCGGCACTGCCGGTCGATTGCGGGCTGACGCGCCGGCAACATCGTCATGGCGCGCGAACTGACGCTCGAGGATTTTTGAGGAGGACGCGCATGGACAGGCTGCGCATCGGGGTCATCGGGCTCGGCTGGTTCGGCGAGATCCACTGCGAGACGATCGTCGGCATTCCCAACCTGGAACTGGCGGCGCTCTGCACGCGCACGCCGGACCGTCTGGCCGCAGCATGGCCGAAAAGTTCGGCGTGAAGAAGACCTATCGCGACTACCGCGAAATGCTCGCCGACCCGACATCGACGCGGTGTCGATCGTGCACCATGTGGGACCAGCACACCGACCCGACGATTGCCGCGCTGGAGGCCGGCAAGCACGTCTTCCTCGAAAAGCCGATGGCCTCGACGGTCGCCGACTGCGCGGAAGATCATCGCCGCGTCGAAGAGGCGCAAAGGGCATCCTGCAGATCGGCCATATCGTGCGCTTCAACCCGCGCTACCGCATGGCCAAGCAGGCGATCGACGAAGGCAAGATCGGCAAGATCGTCGCGCTGTCCTCGCGCCGGAACATCCCGGCCGCCTGGACGCCGGACGATCCTCAACAAGATCGGCCCGATCGTCGGCGACGCCATCCACGACACCGACATCATGCTCTGGTTCACCGGCGACACGGTCGCAAGCGCCTATGCCCAGACCGTGAGCGTGCGCGGCCTGAAGTATCCCCGACATCGGCCAGACCATGTACCGCTTCAAGGGCGGCGCAACCGCGACGCTGGAAACGGTCTGGTGCATGCCCGAGAAGACGCCGTTCGACATCGACGAGCGCATGTCGATCATCGGCACCGAAGGCATCATCCACGTCCAGGACACCTTCCCCAATCTCGGCATCGTCTCGGCCGACAAGCTGCACAGCCCGGACACGACCTACTGGCCGATGTTCGACGGCGTGCGCGGCGGCGCGCTGCGCGAGGAACTCGCCTATTTCGCCGCACTGCGCGCTGAAGGGCGAGACGCCGGCCATCGGCACGGCCGGAAGACGCGACGGCGGCGCTTGAGGCGACGCTCGCGGCGGAGGAATCGGCCCGCACGGGCAAGGTCGTTCACATCGGCTGATTTGGGAGAAGAGATAATGGCAAAGGCGAAAAAGCGGGTTCTGGTCGTCGGTCTGGGCAACATGGGCATGAGCCATGCGCTTGCCTATACGCGCATTCCGCAATTCGAAGTGGTGGGCGTGTGCGAACGGCGGATCGCCGACCGCAAGCTTCCCGATGCGCTGAAGAATGTCCCCAAATTCGACAACTTCGAAAAGGCGCTCGCGGAGTTGAAGCCGGACGTCGTTTCGATCAACACGCTGCCCGACACCCACGCCCAGTTCGCCATCAAGGCCATGGAGGCGGGTGCGCATGTCTTTGTCGAGAAGCCGCTCGCCGACACCATCGAAAACGCGGAAAAGGCGGTCGCCACCGCAAAGCGAACCGGCAAGAAGCTGGTGGTCGGCTACATCCTGCGCCAGCATCCGTCATGGACCAAGTTCATCGAGATCGCGCGGCAATTGGGTACGCCGCTGGTGTTCCGCATGAACCTCAACCAGCAGTCCAACAACGAGACCTGGGACTGGCACAAGCGGCTGATGGATTCCTTTCCGCCGATCGTCGACTGCGGCGTCCACTATGTCGACGTCATGTGCCAGATGACCAACGCCAAGCCGGTGAAGGTACACGCGATCGGCGCGCGGCTTTCCGACGAGGTGAAGCAGCAGAATTACGGAATGCTGCAGGTGATGTTCGATGACGGCTCGGTTGGCTGGTACGAGGCGGGCTGGGGACCGATGATGAGCGAGACCGCCTTCTTCGTGAAGGATGTCGTCGGGCCGAAGGGTTCGGTCTCCATCGTCATGGCCGAGACTGCGGGCGACGTGAAGTCGGACGACATCAACGCCCATACGAAGACCAACCAGATCCTGTGGCACCACACCGACATGTCGAAGCCGGACGAGCGCATCGACGTCAGCGACGAGCCGGGCCACGACGATCTTTGCGAGCGCGAGCAGCGCTACCTGTTGAGGGCGATAGAAGAGGACATCGACCTCGACGGACCACATGGACGATGCGGTGAAGAGCCTGAAGATCGTCATGGCGGCCGACCGCTCGATTCACGAAGGCCAGGTGATTTCGCTCTGAAGCGTTGCCCGGGCCGCAATCCGGGCGCTGCCCTCGGGGCAAAGGGAGGCTGGGAATGGCCGGTAAACTGATCCTCAAGGGGGGACGGGTCATCGACCCGTCGCAGAAACTCGACGCCGTGATGGACGTGGCCTTCGCCGATGGAAAGGTGGCGGCACTGGCCCGTCACGTCGCGGCGGAGCCGGGAGACGAAATCCGGGATGTTTCCGGCAACATCGTGGTCCCCGGCCTCATAGACCTGCACACCCATGTCTACTGGGGCGGCACCTCGCTGGGCATCGATCCCGACCAGTTCTGCCGCGACAGCGGCGTCACCACCTCCATCGACACCGGAAGCGCGGGACCGGGCAATTTCCGGGGATTTCGCGAGCATGTGATCGAACGCAGCCAGGCGCGAGTACTCGCTTACCTCCACGTTTCCTTCGCCGGCATCTTCGCCTTCTCCAAGACGATCATGGTCGGCGAGAGCGAGGAGATGCGCATGCTTGCGCCGCGCGACGCGGTAGCGGTTGCGGACGCGAACCGCGACCTCATTGTGGGCATCAAGGTGCGGGTGGGCAAGCACGCTTCGGGTACGTCGGGAATACACCCCCTGGACATTGCATTGCAGGTGGCGGACGAGGCCGGCATGCCGCTGATGTGCCACATTGACGAGCCGCCGCCGAGCTATGACGAAGTGGTGGACAGGCTGCGTCCGGGCGACGTGCTGACGCACTGTTTCCGCCCGTTTCCCAACACGCCATGCACGGCGCAGGGGACGGTGAAGGCGAGCGTGCAGCGTGCACGCGAACGCGGCGTGCTCTTCGATGTCGGCCACGGCGCCGGCTCGTTCGCATTCAAGACCGCCCGCACCATGATGGCGAACGGCTTCCTGCCTGACACCATCTCGTCCGACATCCACACGCTGTGCATCGATGGGCCGGCATTCGACCAGGTGACGACGCTCTCCAAGTTCCTTTGCCTTGGCATGGAGCTTGCCGACGTGATTGCCGCAACCACCTCGAACGCGGCGGCCGCGATCCGTCGCCCGGAATATGGGTCGCTGCGGCCGGGATCGCTGGGCGATGCCACGATCTTGTCGGTTGATGCCGGTTCGTTCGACTATGTCGACGTCACCGGCGAACATCTTGCGGGAGACAGGAAGATCAATTCGCAGGCAGTGGTGCTGCGCGGTGCATGGTGGCATGAACGCGAGGCAGGCCGGTTTCCGGCACTGGGCAAATCAATGAAGAAGGCAGTGGGATGACACCAGAAGACAGATTGCGCGACCTCGGGATCGTACTTCCGGGGGTTCCAGCTCCGGTCGCAAACTACGTTCCGTTCCGGATGGCCGGGAACATGCTCTACATTTCGGGTCAGGGACCGCGCGAGGCGAATGGTTCGTACATAACGGGCCGCCTGGGGCTCAACATGAGCGTCGAGCAAGGCTATGCGGCGGCGCGCCTGACCGGCCTGCAACTGCTGGCCGTGGCAAAGAGCGCGATCGGCGAACTGTCGCGCATCGAGGCAGTGATCAAGCTGCTGGGGATGGTCAACGCGGAGCCGGACTTCGGCGACCAGCCGAAGGTCATCAATGGCTGCTCGGACCTGCTGGTCGAGGTGCTCGGGGAGGCAGGCCGGCACGCGCGCTCTGCGGTGGGCATGGGATCGCTTCCGAACCGCATGGCAGTCGAAATCGAAGCAATCATGCTGATCCGCGGGTAGGCGGCGCATGATGCGCTGCGGTCGGCAGCGCCGGTCATCTCAAAGCTTGAACCGGATCGAAATTGGCGGCTTGCAAGCCGCAATGCGCACCGGCTCGCCCGCCTTTGCGCCGATCACCATGCAGGCTTGGCCCGAACACAGCCGCCACCCTTTGCCGGTTGCGCCGGATGCCGCCAGCAGCAGCTCATCCATCGGTGCGGCTGCCGGTTTCCAGACCCACCAGCCGTCAACCAGAGCGGCTCCTTCGCCCGGTTCCATGCCGGCGCCCGAGCCGCGAACGCGGGCTTCTTCCAGCTGCAATGCTTCGCCGGCAATGCGCCATTGTTCTTCCCATGCGGTCTTCTCCACCGAATGGGTCCAGCCAAGGGTGAACATTGTCGATGCGATGATCGTCGCCTTGCCGCCGATCATCAGGCACGCGCTCATGGTTGTCGCCCGTCCAGCCGCGCGTCTGCCGGCTGGATGCTTTCAGCCTGTTTCCGACGCCAGATGATGAATGCAAACAAGGCGACAAGCGCAAGACCGATTTCATCGGTAATCGGCAGCGCCGCCACAAGCGCCAATGCAGCAATGAGCGCCAGCAACCGCTCGTGCGGGCGAAGCATGATCGTCATGAAGCCGGTCACGCAAGCACCCCACAGCCCGATGGCCAGGATCGCTTTCACGGCAATGTAGGCGACCGCCGGATAGTAACCGATTGCCGCACCGAGCGGGCCGCCATCCTGCAGCATCAGCGCCGGCGTATAGACTGCCATGAACGGGATGACGAAGCCTGCCGCGGCGATCTTGATCGCCTCCATCGATATCTTCAGCCCGCTTTCGCGTGGCGATCGGCGCAGCGGCAAAGCAGGCCAGGGCCACCGGCGGCGTGAGGTCCGCCAGGATTCCGAAATAGAAGACGAACATGTGGCTGACGATCAGCGGCACGCCCAGTTCCAGCAGTGCCGGGCCCGGCGATGGACGACGTGATGATGTAGTTGGGGATGGTGGGAATGCCCATGCCGAGCACGATGCAGGTCAGCATGGTCAGCACCAACGACAGGAGCAGGCTGTTTTCGCCCACACGGACGATGTACTGGCCGAATGTGTTGGCGACGCCGGTCAGGGTCATCGTGCCGATGATGATGCCGACGATGGCGCAGGCTATGCCCACCGGTATCGCCGATCTTGCGCCTTCGGCCAGCGAGTCGCGGCAAAGGATCAATGTTTCCCGCCCGCCCTTCGAGAACACGTTCAAGCGCGATGAGCGCAACGACGGCGGCCGCGACGACCGTCGATTCCGAAGCGAAAGAACGACGCGGCAACGAGCCCGAGGCCGATCCAGAAAATGATGCGCAGCATGCCCGAAGGCAGGCCGAGGGCGATCGATCCGCCGAGGATCAGCATCACCGTCAAGGCAAGACCGACCGTACCGGCGAAAAGCGGTGTGTAGCCGGAGAACAGCAGGTAGACGAGCACCATCAGCGGCAGCAGCAGGTACCAGTCCAGCTTGATGGCGCTGAGAGGCGAGGGCAGGTCCTTCTTCGGCAATCCCGAAAGGCCGCGCCTGCCTGCCTCCAGATGCACCATCCAGAAAGCCGAGGCGAAGTAGAGCAGCGCCGGAAGGATGGCCGCCTTGACGACCTCGTAGTACTCGACGCCCAGCGTCTCGGCCATGATGAAGGCCACCGCGCCCATGACCGGCGGCATGATCTGGCCGCCCATGGAGGCCGTCGCTTCGACGCCGCCGGCAAAGGCGGGGCGGTAGCCGAACTTCTTCATCAGGGGAATGGTGAACTGTCCCGGTGGTCACGACATTGGCGACCCCTGAGCCCGATATCGTTCCCATCAGCGCCGATGAAATGACCGCCACCTTGGCCGGACCGCCTTGCTTGTGCCCGACCAGTCCCAGCGCGACATCGGTGAACAGGCGGATCATGCCCGCCCGTTCGAGGAAGGCGCCGAACAGGATGAACAGGAAGATATAGGTCGACGAGACATAGATCGGGATGCCGTAGATGCCTTCGGTGCCAAACGCCATGTGGTCGATGACCTGCGAAAAATCATATCCGCGATGGTTGAGCGGCGACGGCAGGTATTGGCCGAACAGGCAGTAGGCGAGGAACGTGCCGGCTATCAGCGGCAAGGCCGGCCCCATCGTCAGCCAGGCGGCGGCGAATACGGTCGTCAGCGCGATGACGCCGATCACGATATCTGCTGCCAACGGATCGCCGGCCCGCATGAGGAGCGGTGCGTATTCGACCCATTGATAGAGCGCTACCGCCACCGAGGCGGCAGCGAGCAGCCAGGCAACTGCACGCATCGGCGCCCGCCATCCGAGAATGGCGGCCATCAGCGGAAATCCGATCAGGAGCAGGAAGCCGACATGGATTGCCCGGACGACCTGGCTGGGCATGTCGACAAGATGGGCCGCGGTCGCCACCTGGAAGGCGGAAAACGCCACCGCTACCCAATAGAGCAACCGTCCCTCGTTCGTCTTCGGAAACCCCTCGGCGGGAGCTACGGCGGCAGGAGAACTGTGCAAGGACATATCTCCAGCGCCCGCCGGTTTCTGATCTTGCGAGGGTGGGTTCAGCAAGGGAATTCTCCCGGACCGGCTGCGCGCACGTCAACCGGCCCTGTTTGCCTGCCGTCAGAGCAGCCCCTTTTCCTTGTAGTAACGCTCGGCGCCCGGATGCAACGGTATGGGCATGCCGGTGAGGGCGCTTTCAAGCTTGATCTGCTTGGCCGCGGCATGGGCCGATTCCAGATCGCCGAGGTTCTCGAACAGGAGCTTCGTCATCTGGTAGGCGGTCTCGTCGGAGACGTCGGAGTTCGTCACGAGAAAGTTGACCACGGCAGCCGTCGGCACGTCGGCATCCTGACCGGCATAGGTTCCCGCCGGAATGGTGGCGGCAACATAGGGCGAGCCGATCTTGGCCACGATGTCGGCCGGAACTGCGACCATGGTGATCGCCTGCGTCGTGGCCAGGTCCTTGATCGAGGCGACACCGAGGCCCGCCGACTGCAGCGTGGCATCGAGCTGCCGGTTCTTGATCAGCTCCACGGATTCGGCGAAGGGCAGGTATTCCGTCTTCGCGAGGTCCTCATAGGTCATTCCTGCGGCCGCAAAGATCGCGCGTGCGTTCAATTCGGTGCCCGACTTCGGCGCTCCCACGGACAGGCTCTTGCCCTTGAGGCCCTCCAGCGAGTTGATCCCGGAATCCTTCGAGGCAACGATCTGGATATAGTTCGGATAGACTGCCGCGATGCCGCGCAGCTTGTCGAGCGGCGCCTTGAAGCCCGCATCGGCATTGCCTTCCCAGGCGAGCTTCACGCTGTCGCCCAAGGCGAGGCCAATCTCGCCCTTGCCCTGCTGCAGCAGGTTCAGGTTTTCAACCGATGCCTTGGTGGCCTGCACCTGCACCCTGGAGCCGGGGATCTTCTCGCCATAGATTTTCGACAGGCCGACGCCCAGCGGGTAATAGACGCCAGAAGTGCCGCCGGTGAGAATATTGATGAATTCTTCCGCCTTCGCCGAAACCGCGCTCGCGGTCATTGCGGCCATGGACATGGCGGCGCAAACGGCAATCGTCCCGTATTTCTTCATGATGTTTCTCCTCCTTGCTGGCAACACTCCTTCGAACCCCCACCGACAAGGTAGGTTGCACGCTCCATATTGTAAACGCCGCAACCGCATCGTCAGGCTGCCGGCAAGTCCAGCCCAACAGAGCCATTTTTCGGCGCATCGCATAACCAAATTGCTATGAAATCCTCGTGATATTTTATTATTCAATCCAGTTTTTTCCTGCCAGAGTACCCTTGGAGGCATGGTCCGGATAAACTTGCCGGAGGTTCTTCCCTCTTTAAACGACAGAGGAATCGCATGACGAGTCGCCACGATTCCGGGATGAAGACCCGCCGCAAGGTTCTGGGCGAGGCGCATGTCGCAAGGGCCGAACTGGCCAAGACGGATTTCGACGCGCCATTCCAGGAACTGATCACCGAGGCGGCGTGGGGACATGTCTGGTCGCGGCCGAACATCACGCTGCGCGAGCGTTCGATGATCACCATCGCGCTGCTTGCAGCGCTCGGGCAGGATGAGGAAATCGTCATGCACGCAAAGGCTACCGCCAATACCGGTGCAACGCTGGAAGACGTCCGCGAGGCGTTGCTGCATGTGGCGATCTATGCGGGCGTTCCGGCTGCCAACCATGCCTTCAGGCTGATCAAGGAGACCTTGCGCAAGACGCCGAGGCGGGAAAGGGGGCGGCATGAGCAACTTCCCGCCCGAAACAGGCGCCTTCTTCCCGCGTGACCGCAACTGGCACCCGTTACCGCTCGATCCTGCGTACAAGTCTTCCGTTCTGCGGGCGCCGCAACGCGCGCTGATTTCGTTCGGCAACACGCTCGGCGAGATCACCGGTCCGGCCTTCGGACAGTCCATGCTGGGCGAACTCGACAACGACCTGCTGCACCAACTTCGCCAAGGCCGGGCGAGACCGCCATCGGCGAGCGGATCATCGTCCATGGCCGGGTGCTCGACGAGCGGGCAAGGCCGGTCCCCAACGTGCTTGTCGAAGTGTGGCAGGCCAATGCCGGCGGGCGGTACCGCCACAAGAAGGAAGGCTATGTCGCGGCGCTCGATCCCGATTTCGGCGGCTGCGGGCGCATGCCTCACCGACGATGAGGGCCGCTACATGCTTCCGGACGGTCAAGCCGGGGCCCTATCCCTGGCCGAACGGCGTCGAATGACTGGCGCCCTTCCCACATCCATTTCTCGGTCTTCGGCAACGGCTTCGCCCAGCGGCTGATCACGCAGATGTATTTCGAGGGCGATCCGCTGATCCCGCTTTGCCCGATCGTGCGCACCATCAAGGACGAGGCGGCGATTGCCGGCCTTGTCGCGGCACTCGACATGGCGAACACCATTCCGATGGATGCGCGCGCCTACAAGTTCGACATCGTCCTGCGCGGGCGGCGTTCGACACTGTTCGAGAACCGGCTGGAGGGCAACTGAGATGGTCCAGCAACTCGACCGGCTCAAGGAAACTGCTTCGCAGACAGCGGGGCCTTACGTCCATATCGGCCTGGCACCGAATTTCATCGGCATACCCGGCGTCTACACAACCGACCTCGGTTCGGCGATGGTCAACGACAAGACGCGGGGCGAACGCATCACAGTCACGGGCCGGGTGTTCGACGGCTCGGGCGCGCCGGTCAAGGACGCGGTCATCGAGATTTGGCAGGCGGATGCGGCGGGCCTCTTCAACAGCCCGTCCGAGACGCGCGGCAAGGCCGACCCGGACTTTGCCGGATGGGGCCGGCAACCGGTGGATATCGACAGATGGGAGTTACGCCTTCCACACGATCAAGCCGGGCCCGGTGCCATGGCCCGACGGGCGGATGCAGGCTCCGCACATCTCGTTCTGGATCGTGGCGCGCGGCATCAATATCGGGCTTCACACGCGCATGTATTTCTCCGACGAGGAGGAGGCTAACGGCAAGGACCCGCTGCTGTTGCGGATCGACAGCCAGAGCCGTGCAGGGACGCTGATCGCCAACCGCAACGGCGATACCTACACGTTCGACATACGCCTGCAGGGTGATGCTGAAACCGTTTTCTTCGATATCTGAGGAGCGGTGATGTCCTACACGCTTCCCAATTCAAGATTGCTTGATCCCGTCGTTGGCGACAGCGCGATCGGCAACTTTTTTTCGGTGGAAGCGGACCTGCGCGCGATGCTCGATTTCGAGGCAGGACTTGCAGCCACGCAAGCAGATTTCGGGCTGATGCCAAAATCTTCCGCAGAGGAAATTGCGGCTGCCATATCTGCGTATGAGATGGATCCGGAAGCGATCAGCGCGGGAATTGCGCGTGACGGACTGTCGGTACCCACACTGGCCGGAATGTTGCGCGAACGCTTGCCGGAACCGGTCAGGCCGCACCTGCACATGGGCGCCACCAGCCAGGACGTGATCGACACCTCCCTGATGATCCGCATGAAATCCGCGTTCAACCTCCTGTCGGGCCGGCTTGAGGTAGTGGCGGGGCTAGTCGAGCAGTTGACGGAAAAGTTTGGGGCGCGGCAGCTCATGGGCCGCACCCGGATGCAACGAGCCCTGGAGGTGACCGTTGCCGACCGTCTGCGGGCATGGCGCGTTCTCGTGACAGAGGCACAGGAAACCGTCGTGCGGCAGGAATTCCCGGTCCAGCTTGGCGGGGCCGTCGGCACGCTCGCCTTTCCGGGGGTCGACACTGCGGAGCTGCGTGCCGGGCTTGCGGCGCGGCTCGGCCTTTCCTCGCGCGGCATATGGCATTCGATCCGCACGCCCGTCATCCGCCTTGGCGAGGCATGCTGTGCGGTTTCCGGAGCCCTCGGCAAGATCGGCGCCGATGTCAGCGTCATGGCCCAGAACGAGATCGCAGAGATCAGGCTTTCGGGAACCGGCAGTTCCTCGGCGATGCCGCACAAGCAAAACCCGGTAAAGGCGGAAACGCTCGTGGCGCTGGCGAGGTTCAATGCCGTCCAGTTGTCCGGACTGCACCAGGGGATGATTCATGAGACTGAACGGTCCGGCGCTGCATGGACGCTGGAATGGCTGGTGCTGCCGCAAATGGTCGTCACCGCCGGCGCATCAACGCGCGTCGCGATCGAGCTTTTGAAGTCGGTGGAGGAACTGGGCGGATGAGGACGCAGGTTGCGATCATCGGCGGCGGTCCGGCCGGCATGCTGCTTTCGCAGATACTCAATCTTGCCGGCATCGAAACCGTCGTCATCGAGCGCCAGTCCAAAGACCATGTGCTGAAGCGCATTCGCGCCGGGGTGCTGGAATGGGGCACGACGCAATTGTTTCGCGATGCCGGGCTTGGCGCGCGCATGGATGCCGAAGGCCTTGTGCATGAGGGCTGTTTCCTCGCGTCGCAGAACCGGCAGTTCCGCGTCGATTTCGTCAAGTCCTGCGGCAAGGCAGTAATGGTCTACGGGCAGACGGAGGTTACCAAGGATCTCTACGATGCCCAGGAAAAGGCCGGCACGCTTCTGGTCGAGAATGTCGATGGCGTAGCGCTGCACGGCCTCGACACTTCCTCGCCGCATGTCACCTACGTCAAGGACGGCGCGACGCATCGACTGGACTGCGACTACATTGCCGGATGCGACGGATTTCACGGTGTCAGCCGCCAGTCGATCCCCGCAGCCAGCCGCAAGGAATTCGAGCGCGTCTATCCATTCGGGTGGCTGGGCGTGCTGTCGCGCACCCGCCCGGTTTCGCATGAACTCATCTATGCGAACCATGAGCGCGGCTTCGCGCTTGCATCGATGCGCAGCCACACGCTCTCGCGCTACTACATACAGGTTCCCGCCGGCGAAAAGGTCGAAACCTGGAGTGACGACGCGTTCTGGGACGAGTTGCGCCGCAGGCTTCCGCACGAGGCGGCAGGGACGCTGGAGACAGGTCCGTCCATCGAGAAATCGATCGCGCCGCTGCGAAGCTTCGTCAACGAACCCATGCAGTGGGGGCGGCTTTTCCTGTGCGGCGATGCGGCCCACATCGTGCCGCCGACCGGCGCAAAGGGGCTCAACCTTGCGGCATCGGACGTTCACTACCTGTCACGGGCGTTGATCGCGCATTATCGCGGCGATGGCGACGACGGCATCGAAGGTTACAGCGCAAAAGCACTGTCGCGCGTGTGGAAGGCAATCCGCTTTTCCTGGTGGATGACGACACTAATGCACCGCTTTCCCGAGCAATCGGATTTCGAGCAACGGATCCAGGAAAGCGAGATCGACTACATCGCGTCGTCGGGCGCGGCGCAAATGGCAATGGCCGAAAACTACACGGGCCTTGCATTCTGACTGGCATGGCCGCGGCTACGGCCGAGGCGGGAATTCGAAGCGAAGGAGGAGAACATGAAAGCCATGAAGATCATCAAGACCGGCATTGCCGGAGCAGCGTTTCTGGCGCTTGCCGCCGCAGGCGCACAGGCCCAGGAAGTCGTTTTGAAACTGCACCAGTTCCTGCCCGCGCAGGCGCCTGTACCGGCTGGCGTGCTGGTGCCGTGGATGCAGAAGATCGAGGCCGAGTCGGGTGGCCGCATCAAGTTCGAGCACTACCCGGCCATGCAGCTTGGCGGCAAGCCGGGCGAACTCATCGACCAGGTGAGCGAAGGCGTTGCCGACGTTGTCTGGACGCTTCCGGGCTACACTCCGGGCCGCTTCCCGCGCACGGAGGTGATCGAACTGCCGTTCATGATCCAGGATGCCGCGGGTGCGTCGCGCACGCTGTGGCAGCTCGGCGAAAAGTACATGTTCGACACCGAATACAAGGACGTGAAGATCATCGGCATGTGGACCCATGGGCCGGGCCTCATCCACTCGAAGAACCCGATCAAGTCGATCGAGGACCTCAAGGGCGTGAAGGTCCGCGCGCCGAGCCGCGTCACCAACATGATGGTGACATCGCTGGGCGCGACCGCGGTCGGCATGCCGGTTCCGGCAGTGCCGGAAGCCCTGTCAAAGGGCGTGATCGACGCGACGATCCTGCCATGGGAGGTGACGGCCTCGATCAAGTCGTCGGAACTCGTCAAGAACCACACCGAGTTCCCCGGTGCCCCGCTCTACACAGCCGCTTTCGTGCTGGCGATGAACAAGGCCGTCTACGACAAGCTGCCTGACGACCTGAAAGCGGTGATCGACGCCAATTCGGGAGCCGACTTCTCGGCCAATGCGGGCAAGGTGAGCCAGGATGCCGACGCGGCCGCGCGCAAGATCGCGACCGATCTCGGCAACAACATCATCGAGCTTACGCCAGCCGAGATCGAGGCCTGGAAGGCGGCGGCGCAGCCGACGATCGATGCCTGGGTCAAGGAGATGGACGCAGCCGGCATTGACGGCAAGGCGCTGCTTGCCGAAGCGCAGGCGGCCATCGCCGCAAATTCCAAGTAGCATGGGGCGCATCCGGCCCGCCGTACGTTGGCGGGCCGGAGCATTTGCACGATGGAAAAATTCGTCAGGAAGTTAGCGCTCACAAGCGCTTATGCAGGGGGTACGGTGCTTGTCGCGTTGGTCCTCATGACCTGCGTCAGCATCGTGGGCCGGGCATTCGCCTTTGCGGGCCTCGGACCGGTGAAAGGCGACTTCGAACTGCTGGAGGCAGGCATTGCCTTCTGCATCTTCGCCTTCCTGCCGATCTGCCAGCTCAAGGCGGCGCATGCGACGGTGGACGTGTTCACCTCGCCGCTGCCCGACGGCGTCAACCGCGTGCTGATCGCGTTGTGGGAAATCGTCTACGCCGCCGTCATGGCCTTCATCGCGTGGCGCCTCTATGAGGGCATGCTCACCAAGTTCCAGAACGGGGAAACCACCTTTCTCATCCAGTTTCCGATCTGGTGGGCCTATGCGGCGAGCCTCATTCCCGCGGCCATTGCGGTCGCGGTCGCTGTCTGGTCGGCCTGGGACCGGTGCCGCGCAGTCGCGACCGGCCGCGACACGCGCCCGCTCGGCGGGGAGGCATCGCATTGAGCAATGTGGAGATCGGGCTCTGGTCATTCCCGGTGCTGCTGGGGATGATCTTCCTGCGCGCGCCGATCGGCCTTGCCATGCTCATCTGCGGCCTTGGCGGCATGTGGCTGGTGACGGGCAGCCCCAACATGATCCTGTCGAAACTGAAATACGAAACCTACACGACGTTCTCGAGCTACTCCCTGTCGATCGTGCCGATATTCCTGCTGATGGGACATTTCGCCGGCATTGGCGGCATGAGCCGGTCGCTGTTCAAGGCCGCGGAAAGCTGGCTCGGCCACCACAAGGGCGGCACGGCGATGGCCGCCATCGGCGCCTGCGCGGGCTTTGGGGCGATCTGCGGGTCCTCGCTGGCGACCGCCGCGACCATGGGGCAGGTGGCGCTGCCGGAACTGCGGCGCGCGGGCTATGCCGGCGGGCTTTCCACTGCCACGCTTGCCGCCGGCGGCACGCTCGGCATTCTCATTCCGCCATCCGTCGTGCTCGTGGTCTACGCGACGCTGACGGAGCAGAACATCGCCAAGCTGTTTTTGGCGGCGTTCGTTCCGGGAATCCTCGCTGCGATCGGCTACCTGATCGTCATCGCGCTGTATGTGCGCGTCTATCCTGAATCGGCCGGGCAGCAGCCGCGCGTACCCTATGGGGAGCGCATGCGTGCCCTCATGTCGGTATGGCCGGTGCTGCTGATTTTCACGGCCGTGGTCGGCGGCATCTACTGGGGCATCTTCACGCCGACGGAAGGCGCGTCAGTCGGCGCGCTGGGAACCGGCCTTATCGCATGGGCTTCCGGCGGATTGAGTTTCGCGAAATTCCGCGAGGCGCTGATTGCGACAGCGAGCGGCACGGCGATGATCTTCTTCATCGTGCTCGGCGCCGCATTCTTCAATTCGTTCCTGGCGCTGACGCAGGCGCCGCAGATGATATCGGCCTTCGTCGTCGAACAGGGTTACGGGCCATGGACCGTGCTGGCGGTGATCCTCATCATCTACCTCATCCTCGGCTGCGTGATGGACAGCCTTTCGATGATCCTGCTGACGATCCCGATCTTCTTTCCCGATGATGACAAGCCTCGATTTCGGCCTCAGCCAGGAGCACATGGCGATCTGGTTCGGCATTCTTGTGCTGATCGCCGTGGAGGTGGGGCTCATCACGCCTCCGGTGGGGCTCAACCTCTTCGTCATCAACGCGATGGACCGCACGACGCCCATCGTGAAAACCTACAGCGCCGTGATGTGGTTCGTTGCTTCCGACATCATCCGCATCGTCATACTGGCGGCATTTCCGGCGATAACGCTTTTCCTGCTCACCTGAGATTCGCCCGTAGACCGGATTGCAAGCCGGAAGAAAGGGTACTATCAATAATGATTATGTTCAATAACGATATTGGTGCCGAATGAGTGCTTCCGACAGCCTGTTGTTGGAGATCGAAGGACCGGTCGCGGTACTGACCATGAACCGCCCGGACAAGCGCAACGCCATGTCGGACGGACTGCTTGCGGCCATCGACGGCTTCTTCAGCGCCCCGCCGCCCGGCGTCAAGGCCGCGGTGCTGACAGGCACGGCGGGACATTTCTGTTCCGGCCTCGACCTCTCCGAACACGTCTCGCGCGATGCGGAAGCGACGATGCGCCATTCGCGCGGCTGGCATGGCGTGATGGATCGCGTGCAGTTCGGCGGCCTGCCGGTGGTATCGGCCATGTTCGGCGCGGTCATCGGCGGCGGCCTTGAACTTGCCGCCGCGACGCATGTGCGCATCGCCGAACCTTCCGCGATCTTCCAGCTGCCCGAGGGACGGCGCGGCATCTTCGTCGGCGGCGGCGCCAGCGTCCGGGTAGGGCGGATACTGGGCGCGGACCGGATGATCGAAATGATGCTGACCGGCCGCAAATACGGCGCGGAAGAAGGTGTTCGCCTGGGCCTCGCCCACTATCTCGCCGACGAAGGCGGGGCCTTGCAGATGGCGAAGGAATTGGCGGGCCGGATCGCATCCAACGCGCCGCTGTCGAACTACATCATGATCCAGGCCTTGTCGCGGATCGAGGACATGTCCAAGCAGGACGGCCTGTTCACCGAGAGCCTGTGCGCGGCAATCACGCAGACCAGCCCCGATGCGCAGGAAGGGCTCGCGGCCTTTCTCGAGAAGCGCATGCCCCATTTCCGTTGAGGCGAACATGCAAGGCGATGATCCCCTTCGCGAGTTTGCCGGTTATGCGATGAAGCGGGCGTTCAACGCCGTTCAGGCGGATTTGAACGCGGTACTTGCCCGTTTCGAGTTGCGGATGATCACTTTTTCGATCCTGTCGGTAGTCGCCGCAAACCGGGGTCTCAGCCAGTCGCAGGTAGCGGCAATCCTCGACATCGAGCGGCCAAATCTTGTCCTGCTGCTCGACGAACTAGAGGGCCGGGGGCTGTTGTCGCGCGGCCGTTCGCTCGAGGACCGGCGCACGGTTGCGCTGGTCGCCACGGCCAAGGGAATGCGGCTTCGCGAGAAGGCGGCACGGGCGGTGCGTGATCATGAGGCGCGCATGACCGCCGGTCTCTCGGCGGCTCAATTGCAGTCGCTGCTGGCAATGCTGCGCCGGATCGAAAGCAATGGGAGGACCGCGGATGAACCCGCGAAATATCGCGGGCATAGCGTCGTCCGCGAGGACCGCCCGGACGGAAGTCTGCTGCTTTCCAGCACGGTGGAACTTGGCCCTGTCGCGCGGTGCGCCACGGACTGGCTGGCGCACTGGGCGCGGGCA
Organism: uncultured Alphaproteobacteria bacterium; assembly: GCA_963846345.1. GTDB lineage: Bacteria > Pseudomonadota > Alphaproteobacteria > Rhizobiales > Rhizobiaceae > BOKV01. The sequence goes on along the minus strand of CAWJVP010000017.1, from coordinate 257,775 downwards.
ACGCCCGATGCGGTGTTCATCGCGGAGCGTTCCGGCGAGGGCTGGCGCGAGGTCAGCTATCTCGCCGCATTTGAACAGGTTCGCGCGCTCGCCAACGGATTAATCGGCCGCGCGCTGGGGCCGGAAAAGCCGTTGATGGTGATTTCCGGCAATGGCGTCGACCACGGATTGCTGGCGTTGGCCGCGCAATATGCCGGCATTGCCGTGGTTCCGGTGGCGGAACAATACGCCCTGATACCAGCGGCAAATGTTCAACTGGCGCATGTCGCCGAACTGGTCAGACCGGGCATGGTCTTTGCCGGTGATGGGAACCGTTTCGGCCAGGCGCTGGGCCTCGACATCTTCGCCGGTATTCACCGCGTGAGCAGTACCGGCGGCAGCGGCGTTGCGGCTATTGCGGAACTGCTGAAAGATGGCCCGGATGCGGACGCGGCCAATGCCCGCGTCGGCCCGGATACGGTCGCCAAGATCCTGATGACTTCCGGCTCTACCACATTGCCCAAGGGCGTGCTGACAACGCAACGCATGATGTGCACGAACCAGGCGCAACTGCTTGCGGCACTGCCTTTCCTGGGGCAGCGCCGGCCGCGGATCGTCGACTGGCTGCCGTGGAACCATGTCTTCGGCGGATCGCACAATTTCAACATGATGCTCGCCAATGGCGGCTCCCTTTACATCGATGGCGGCAAGCCCGTTGCAGGGCTGGTCGAAAAGACCATCGAGAACCTGCGCATGGTGGCGGGTACGCTCGCCTTCAACGTGCCGATCGGCTTTGCCATGGTTCGCGATGCGATGCGGGCCGACAAGGATCTGCGCCGACGCTATTTCGAGGACCTCGACATGCTGTTCTATGCGGGCGCCTCGCTGCCGCAGGACGTGTGGTCCGACCTTGAGGCGATGGCGCGCGATGTGCGCGGCGACGTGCCGCTTTTCACCACTTCATGGGGAATGACGGAAACGGCTCCTGCCTGCATCATCCAGCATGAGCTGACCGCAATGTCCGGTGTCATCGGCGTTCCGGTACCCGGCGTAACGATCAAGCTGGTACCCGACGAAGGGGAACGCTTCGAGCTTCGCGCGAAGGGTCCGAACGTGACGCCCGGCTATTTCGACAATCCGGCCGGTACGGCGCAAGCCTTCGACGAGGAAGGTTTCCTGCGCACTGGCGATGCAGTCAAGTTCGTCGATCCCGCCGACATGGCGAAGGGGATGCGCTTCGACGGGCGCATCTCCGAGGATTTCAAGCTGATGACCGGTATCTGGGTGCGCGCGGCGAACCTGCGGCTCGAACTGCTCGGCGTGCTGAAAGATGTCGCTGCGGACGTCGTCGTCACGGGCGCCGACCGGAGCGAGGCCGGCGTGATGATCATTCCTTCGGCCGGCACGAGGGCGCGCGCGGACGTTCGCGAGATTGACGGCGCCCTTGTCTCCGCTTCGCTTGCTTCGGAAATATCGGCCGCCTTGCGGGGTTTGCCTGCGCATGGTTCGTCGGGGAAAATCGGGCGGGCGCTGATCCTCTCCGAACCGCCTTCCATCGCCGATGGCGAAATCACCGCCAAGGGCAATCTAAACTTCCGCAAGCTTCTCGACCGGCGGGCAAAGCCTGTTGGCCCGGCTCTACGACAACTCGGATCCCGCAACAATTCTGGTGTGATCGACATGGTGGACATTTCCAAGGTCAGGGCAATCGACATCCACACGCATGCGGAAGAGCCTTGCGGCTGCCACGCCGACGATGGCTATGACGACCTGCAGGCGACCATGGCCAAATATTTCCGCGCGCCCTGGAGCCATCCGCCGACGGTTCCCGAAACCGCGCAGCACTACCGCGAGCAGAACATCGCTGCGGTCATCTTCCCGGTCGATGCCGAGCGTGAAACCGGTTACCGGCGTTACCGCAACGAGGAGGTTGCCGAAATCGCGGCGCAAAACGACGACGTCCTCATTCCATTCGCTTCGATCGATCCGCACAAGGGAAAGCTAGGTGCGCGCGAGGCGCGGCGGTTGATGGCCGACTTCGGCATCAAGGGCTTCAAGTTTCATCCCACCATGCAGGGCTTCTTCCCAAATGACCGGCTGGCATACGATCTGTACGAGGCGATTGCCGACAACGGCGCGATCGCGCTGTTCCACACCGGCCAGACCGGCGTCGGCTCGGGCATGCGCGGCGGCAACGGCATGCGCCTCAAATACTCGAACCCCATGTACATGGACGATGTCGCGGTGGATTTCCCCGACATGAAGATCATCCTCGCGCATCCCTCGTTCCCCTGGCAGGAGGAGGCGCTGGCGGTCGCCCAGCACAAGCCCAATGTCTATATCGACCTCTCCGGCTGGAGCCCGAAATACTTCCCGGAAATCCTCGTGCGCTATGCCAATTCGATCCTGCGCAAGAAGGTGCTGTTCGGCTCCGACTGGCCGATGATCACGCCGGAGCGCTGGCTCGCGGATTTCGAGCAGATTGCCATCAAGGATGAAGTGCGGCCCGACATCCTGAAGAACAATGCTGCCCGGCTGCTGGGCCTGATGTGACCTGGAGCGGCGCTCCTTCTATCTTCCCTCGGCCTTTGCCTTGCGCCGGCTTTCCGGCAGCAGGCCCGCATGGCTCCGCACCTCGTCGCGTAAGAGGTCCGCGAAGATCGCGACCGCAGGATCGATCTCCTGGTCCGACCGGAAGCTGAGGCCCACGGCACCGAGCGTCGACCGCGTGTCGAAGGGCAGGGCAACGAATTCGCCGGTCTCCAACTCGTCGGCTACCACGCCGCGCGAGATGATCCAGATCGCGCCATGGCGGCGGGTGAATGCCCGTCCGAAGGAGTCCGAGACTGTCTCGATCATCTGTCGCGGCTCGGGAAGGCCCTGTTCGATGAAGAGCTGGCGCACCATCGGGCCGATGATCGATACCGATGTAGGCATGACGATCGGGTGGTCGAGGAGTTCCGCCGCCTTGACCGACTTGCGGCCGGCAAGCGGGTGCAGCCTGTGGACGGCGAAAACGACAACGTCGCGGTAGAGCGGCTCGAAGCTGAGGCCCACCATGCTTTCGGGCGCAGGCAGGCGGCCCATCACCAGGTCGAGTTCGCCGTTGCGCAACTGGTCCAGCAGCACCCGGTTCTCGCCCGTCGTGATGCGAAGCGGATTGCGCAGGTCTTCCGCCAGGTATTTTCCTACTGCTCCGGGCATCACCAAGGCTGACACGGTCGGCAGCGCGCCGATCCGGATGGCAGGACGATCCGCGAGCTTGAGGTCGGAAACCGCCTTCAAGCCATTTCTCAACGCGGAAAGGCTGGTGCCGGCATGGCGCAGGAAAGCCTCGCCCTGCCGCGTGATCCGGATGCCGCGCCCCTCCTTCACCACGAGGCTCGCGCCGCATACCGCCTCCAGTTCACGCAGCGTCCGCGAAACCGCAGGCTGGGTGAGGTTCAGGCTTCTGGCAGCCTGGGTCACGCTCTTGTGGCGGGCAACCTCGATGAAGGTTTCAAGCTGGTGGAGCTTGATGAAGCGGCTCTTTTCCATATCGGTACTGCTATCGTTGCGACGGAAAATCCTGAAATCGAATACAGCACTTCAAGTCGAACTTGTCCGCAAAAGATTTACCGGAAAGCTGCGCCGGCAGTAAAAGCGGGCGTGCATCCTCTTGTCGAGAATCATGTTCTTCAAGCGGCACGGCAGGCAGCGCGGGCGTTCAAAAAGTTCAATCCGGCCAGACCTTTGCGATCAGGCACGTAAATCCGGATTCACTTCCACTTGTTGTAAAGAATCCGGCAATCTCATCTTCACGACGAGATTCAAGTAGCAGGTGCGGCAATTCAGTCGCCGGCAAATGCAATCATCCTGCCGCAGGCGAGCGCGCCGATCCAGGCAATCATCGAGATGGCGCCGTGGATGGCCATCCAAGTCCGCGGAGTTCCCGGTCGAAAGACATGGCGGGCATGGGCAATGGCGGCGCTGGCAAGGCCCGCGAGGACCAGCAGCATCTTTGCCTGGAAGACGCCAAGGCCGGCGTATTCGCCTGCGCGCACCGAGAACAGCAAAGTGCCGGTCACGACCGCAAGTGCCAGACCCGTCGCGGCAATGGGCGAAAGGATGCGCCTCAACGTGGCGGCGGGAATGTCGCGCCAGAACCCGAGCAGGCGCATCGCCAGGGGAGTTGCGGAACCCACGAGCAACGCGATTCCCAACACATGGGCGCCGTTGAGCGCGGCGTAGGGCAGGCGTGAGAAGCGGAAATACTGCGCCGGTCCGCTTGCCTCCAGGGCGGCCAGCCACGCTTCCACGGCAGGCTCAGTCGCGCTCGGGATAGAGCGGGAATTCCTGCCCGCGCAGATAGATCTTCTCGGCCTTGAGGAGCCGCTGCGAGGCGTCGGCCGCCGGTTCGCCGACGATCCGCATCTCCACGCCCGGTGCGAGATCGCCGTCCTTCAGCCCGGCGCGATCGTTGCGCCATGGCTGGCCCACCTCGACGCTCCAGGTTTCGCCCTCGACGTCCACCGTCAGCACGCCATGCGGGTTGCCGAGCTTTGCGGACTTGATGATGCCGGTCAGGTCGATATTGCCGCCGGTGGTCCAGGACCAGCCGTGATGCGCAAGCACGCCTGCACTCGAAAACGTAAGCAGGAATGCGGCCAGGAAAATTCTTGAAAGCGTCGCCATCGTCGCGATCCTTTTGCCGATGCAACGGATATAGGCAGGCGGCGGCACCCGGCAATGGCTTGGCATATCCGGCATTGCCCGCGCCGCCATATTCATGGCATCAGGGCGCTCGCCCTGTAATCGTTTCACTCGCCAAGGAGCATTTCGAATGGCCGATCCCGCATTGAGAACAGCCCTGCGAGACAAGGATTTCATCCTCGCGCCGGGCGTGTTCGACCTGATATCGGCCCTGATTGCCGACCGGATCGGTTTCAAGGCGCTGTACGTGACCGGCTACGGAACGGTTGCTTCCTATCTCGGACTGCCGGATGCCGGCCTGGCAACCTATCGCGACATGGTCGAGCGCATCGGACAGATCGTGAAGATGACCAAGACGCCGGTCATCGCCGATGCCGACACCGGTTATGGCGGGCCGTTGAATGTGCGGCACACGGTGCGCGGCTACGAGGATGCCGGGGTCACCGCGATCCAGATCGAGGATCAGGAATTCCCGAAGAAGTGCGGTCACACGCCCAATCGCCGCGTCGTTCCGCTCGACGATATGCTGCGCAAGATCGAAGTGGCCGCGAACAGCCGCAGGAGCGAAGACTTCCTGATCATCGCCCGCACGGATTCACGCACGTCGCTGGGCATCGAAGAAGCAATCCGCCGCGGCAAGGCTTTCGCCAACGCGGGAGCGGATGTCGTCTTCGTGGAATCGCCGGAAAGCGCCGCGGAACTGGAACTGGTCGCGTCGCAGGTTGATGCGCCGCTGTTTGCCAACATGGTGCCCGGCGGGCGCACGCCGATCCTGTCGGCCGAGCGGCTCAAGGCGATGGGCTATGCCATCGCCATTCATCCCGCGCTCGGCTTTCTTTCGGCGGGGGCGGCGCTCGACAAGGCCTATCGCGATCTTGCGCAGAATGGCATCAATACCGGCGCGGTCGATCTCTACTCCTTCGACGAGTTCAACCGGCTGGTCGGCTTCGAGGATATCTGGGCCTTCGAGGAAAAATACGGCCAGAACTGACCAGGATTCCCGTACCGCTAGCGGTCGGGAAGCGCCTTCAGTGCAGCGGTGGCGGCAGCGAGAATATGGGAGGCCATGACGCTCGCCGCCCAATCCGGGGAGCGGGCGGCGATCGCGTGCGTGATCTCCTGGTGATGACGCGCGCTTCGGATGAGGTCCTCTTTCGAATAGAGGTCGTAGGTTCGGGCCACCACGCCGACATCCACCGCCATAGAGAGCAGCGCCTTCAGTCTCGGCGACTTCGCGGCATCCATGATCGTGGCGTGAAACCGTTCGTTCGCCTGAGAAATGATGCGGAAATCATCCTCGGTTGAAGGCGGCGTGTGTGCCGCCATGGTGTCGCACAGGGACTGGAGCAGGGCGATCTGTTCCTCGCTGGCCAGTTCCGCCGCGCGCCGGGCGCCGTAGCTTTCGAGCAGCCGCCTGATCTGGAAGATCTGGTCAAGTTCGTCATTGGGAAAGCGCGAGACGCGGGTGTCGTATCCGCCCCGCCGTTCCAGGAATCCCTCATGGATCAGGCGTCCGATCGCTTCGCGCACGGGCGTGCGGCTGAGGCCCAGCCTCTCGGCCAGCCGCTGTTCCGTCAAGCGCTCGCCTTCCGGCAAGATACCGGAAAGTATCTCCGCGCGTATCGTGAGATAGGCCTGATCCTTCGCGGCGGCCGCGCGCGGTTCGGGGGCATTCATGCGGCGGTCCTTGCGTCCGCCGGTTTCGGAAATCCGCCCGCCTTCATCACCTGTCCGGGCAGGGTCTTTTCCAGTTGCGCTTCGAGCCATTGCGCCGCTTCGATCGCGGCCTCGAGCGAGACATTGGTGCGCACGCCGGAGCGCTCGAGCATGTAGACGAGGTCTTCCGTCGCGATGTTGCCGGTCGCGCGCGGGGCGAACGGACAGCCGCCAACGCCGCCAAGGCTGGCGTCGAGAGCCGAAACCCCGGCCTCGATTCCCGCCCACGCATTTGCCAGCCCGGTGTTACGGGTATTGTGGAGGTGCAGGCGCAGCTTCATGCCAGGCAGCAGCCGGCGTACCGCCCCGATCCGCTCGGTAATGTCGCGGGGCGTGGCGACCCCGATCGTGTCGGCCAGCGCAATCTCCTGCGGCTCGTGCCGGGCGCAGGCCTCGACGATCTGCAGCAGGCGCCTGAGCGGCACCTCGCCTTCGAAGGGGCAACCGAAGGATGCGCCAATGGTGATGCCAAGGCGCATTCCGGCGGGTCTTGCCGCCGCCATCTCGCCAAGACCGGCGATGTTTTCCATGGTTCCGGCGCCCTGGTTCTTCACGCTGAAGGTTTCGCTGGCGACGATGACGACATTGGCTTCGCCAAGCCCGGCTGCAACGGCGCGCTCGAATCCGCGCTGGTTCAGCACGAGGCCGATCGAACGAGGCAGCAATTCCTTCGGCAGTCCCGCCACCACGGCATCGGCATCGGCCATCTGCGGCACGCGCTTGGGATTGACGAAGCTTGTGACCTCCGCCCGGTCCGCCCCAGCGGCGAAAGCGCGCCGGATCAGTTCGATTTTTGTCGCGGTTTCAAGGAGCTTCGGATCGTTTTGTATCCCGTCGCGTGGAGAGACTTCAACAATCTCAACGAAATTTGCAGGCACCATCTTCACTCCGGGCAAATTTTGTGTCCATTCTAAGCGACGAAAGCTGCAAATAACAATGCCAATGAAGCACAAGCGCACATTGTGCCGGAAGAGGGGGAAATGAACGCGGCGGAAACAAGACAGGGACCGCTCACCGATCTTCGGGTGATCGAAATGGGCCAATTGCTCGCCGGACCGTTCTGCGGGCAGTTGCTGGCCGATTTCGGCGCGGAAGTGATCAAGTGCGAACAGCCCGGCGAGGGCGACCCCATGCGCGAATGGGGACGCGAAAAGGCCAACGGCAAATCGCTCTGGTGGCCGGTGGTGGCGCGCAACAAGAAATCGATCACGCTCAACCTGCGCGAAGCGGAAGGACAGGAAATCGTTCGCGACCTGGTGCGCAAGAGCGACATCCTCATCGAGAATTTCCGGCCGGGCACGATGGAGCGCTGGAACCTGGGCTATGAGCAATTGAGCGCGATCAATCCGCGCCTGGTCATGGTCCGCGTCACCGGATTTGGCCAGACCGGCCCCTATGCTTCGCGCGCCGGCTATGGCGCCATCGGCGAGGCAATGGGTGGATTGCGTTACGTGGTTGGCGACCCCTCCACCCAGCCGAGCCGCATGGGTATTTCCATCGGCGATGAACTAGCGGCGGTGCATGCCTGCATGGGCGCGCTGATGGCGATCCATGCGCGCGAGCGTACCGGCCGGGGGCAGGTGGTCGACAGCGCCATCTACGAGGCCGTGCTGAACATGATGGAAAGCCTTGTCACCGAATACGACGCCGCCGGCTATGTCCGCGAGCGCACTGGGCCCATCCTGCCCAATGTTTCCCCGTCCAATGTCTTCGAGACCGCCGACGGCAAGCTGCTGCTGATCGCCGCCAACCAGGACACGGTTTTCAAGCGCCTCGCCGAGGCGATGCAGCGGCCGGAGCTGGCAAGCGATCCGCGCTACGCATCGCACACCGCGCGCGGTGCGCACCAGGGCGAACTCGACGGCCTGATCAACGACTGGACAAAAACCATCCCGCTTGACGCGCTGGAGGCGCTTCTCAACGACAAGGGCGTGCCGTGCGGCCTGATCTACAAGGCGGAGGACATGCTGCGCGATCCGCATTTCAAGGCGCGCGAGGCGATCGTGGAAGTGCCGCATCCCGATTTCGGCAGACTGAAGATGCAGAACGTCGCTCCGCGACTGTCGGAAACGCCGGGGGCGATCCGCCATGCCGGCCCGGCTCTGGGCGAACACAACGATTACGTCTACGGTGAATTGTTAAAAATCCCGCCGCAGGAGCAACAAAGGCTCCGGCAGGGCGGGGTGATCTAGCCCGGCCGGAAAACATCGATGGGTATGAGGCGCGCCGCAAACGGATACCAGTTCCTCCCCATCGGGGAAGCGGCGAGCATTCTGGGCGTCAACCGCTTGCGTCTGCGCGAGGCGGTAGCCAAGGGCCTTGTGAAGGCGCAGCGCGACAACGAGGGACGGTGCCGCGTGGACCTGACCTCAGCGCCCGAGGATCTGGAAATGGCGATGGCCGCCAGCCCGACCGATCCGGCAGCGCTGATCGATGCCCTGTTCGACGAAGTCGAGGAAATGCAGTTGCTGGTCGACGAGCGCGACGGTTTCATCGACCGGATGCAGGATCTGATCGAACGGCAGGACGAAACGCTGCATCGCGCAATCGAACTCATGGACAAGCACCGTGTCGAACTTGCCGGCAGCAGCGGCCCGGCGGCCTCTCCCGAAGCATTGGCAGGCCTGTCGGAGCGGGCGATGTCGATGCTCGATGAAGTCACGGGCAAGCTTGAATCGACACTCGCCGAAAACGAACGCTATCGCCAGCTGGTGGCGCGCGCCGTCAGCTTCTCCGAAGAATGGTCGACCGCGACCGATGCCAGGGCCGAAAAGCTCGCCGAAGCGGCCGAGCGGGTGATGGGCCTGCTGGAGCGGGCGCTCGACGAGGGCGAATCCAAGTTCCAGGCGGTCCAGAGGCTGGGCGGCCTGATGGACCGCGCACTGGCCGCGGGACAGATGCTCGATCGCGAAGTGGGCGAGGCGCAGGGCAAACTACACCGCCAGGATGAGGTGGTTGCAAAGGCATTGGAGATTTCGGAACGGGCGGTCGAAGCCGCCGGCCAGCGCCAGGCAAGGCGCGGCTGGCTGGCCCGGCTGTTCGGCCGGCAGTGAGGGTGGTTACGGCAAGGAATTGCGCCGAACGGGGCGCGGGACAGGGTTTGTAGAGGGGAAGTTCAGGGTAATGAGCAGCAATACGGACGAACTCATCAGGAAATACGAAGACCGGCTCGCCGCGCTTGAAGAGCGCTTGCGGCGGATGGAGACGGGCGGATCCGAGATCGCGCAAGTTCATTCGAGGCCGCGCCCGCGTTCTGGCACCGGCTTGCGGCTCGGCGTCGACGTTGGCGGCACGTTTACCGATCTGCTGCTGCTCGACGAGAAGAACGGCAAGACCTATTCGGCAAAGGTTCCCTCAACCCCTGCCGACAGTTCCATCGGGGTGCTGAACGGCATTGAGAAGATCTGCCGCGAGGCCGGCATCGATCCTTCGGCAATCGCGGAAGTGATGCACGGAACGACGGTCGCCACGAACACCGTTCTGACCAATGCCGGAGCGCTGGTGGGGCTGGTGACGACCAAGGGATATCGCGACGTGCTTCAGATCGCGCGTTCCTACGTGCCCGGCGGTCTCGGCGGCTGGGTCATCTGGAACAAGACGCCGCCGCTGGCGCCGCTGGAACTGACGATCGAGGCCGACGAGCGCATCGGCGCCAAGGGCGACATCATCGTGCCGCTCGACGAACGCGCGGTGCGCGCCGGCCTCAAGCAGCTTGCTCGACAGCGGCATCGAGGCGCTGACCATCGCCCTGTTCAACTCCTATGCCAACGATGTGCATGAGAAGCGCATCGCGCAGATCGCCGCAGGAAATCGCTGCCGCACATTCCGGTCTCGACCTCGGCTTCGATCATGCCGGAAATGTACGAGTACGAGCGGGCCGAGACGACGGTCGTCAATTCCTACGTCCGGCCGGTCGTGTCGAAATACATTGCCAACCTCCAGCGGGAAATAAAGCGCAGGCTCGGCGACGGCGCGAACCTGCAGATCCTGCGTTCCGATGGCGGCCTTGCCTCCGCGCAGGCGGCAATGGACCAGCCGGTGAACCTGCTGATGTCGGGCCCGGCCGGCGGCGTATCGGGCGCGCTTTGGATCGCCAAGCAGGCGAATTTCCAGAACCTTTTGACCTTCGACATGGGCGGCACCTCGACCGACGTCGCGCTGATCGAGAACTCGGTCGCCCGCACAAGGCGCGAAACGCGCGTCGGCGACGTGACGGTTCGCGCGCCCTCCATCGACGTTCGCACCGTGGGCGCGGGCGGCGGTTCGATCGCCTATGTGCCGGAGCTCACCAAGGCGCTGCGCGTCGGACCGAAATCGGCGGGCGCGGTGCCGGGGCCGGCTGCCTACGAGAAGGGCGGCGAGCTGCCGACCGTCACCGACGCCAACGTCGTGCTCGGCTATCTGCCATCGGACGCAAGGCTTGGCGGCGACATGGAAATCAGCCGCGAACTGGCGATCACGCGCGGTCACGACGATTGCCGAGGCCCTTTCCATTTCGGTGGAAAAGGCGGCCGAAGGCATCATCCAGATCGTCAACGAAAACATGTGCGGCGCGCTGCGCCTGGTGTCGGTCGAACAGGGCTACGATCCCGCGCGATTTCGCGCTGATCGGCTTCGGCGGGGCGGGGCCCCTGCACGCCAACGCGCTGTCCAGGCTGATCAATGCCTGGCCGACCATCATCCCGCCCGGGCCCGGCGTCTTGTGCGCCTATGGCGATGCGACGACGCGCATGCGCAACGAGGCCAGCCAGACCTTCGTGACCGCGCGTCGCCGACACTTCCGACAAGGAAGTCGGCAAGATGCTGGAGGAATTGCGGCGCACGGCGGCGGAGACGCTGAAGGGCGAAGGCGTTGCCGAGGCCGAACACGAGGTCTTCTACCAGATCGACATTCGCTATCGCGGGCAGGGCATGAAGCTCACCATCAACATGACGCCCGAGGAATTCGCGCGCGACGGCATCAAGGGCGTCGAGCAGCGATTTGATGCCGAGCACGAGCAGCTGTTCACCTTCGCGCTCGACGCCGAGCATGAACTCGTCGGCCTGCGCACGGTGGTGCAGGGCGCCGAGAAGAGCTTCATCGGCCGAGCATCGCCAGGGCGGCGGCGCGGATGCCTCGTCCGCGCGGGCGCAGAAGACCAGGGTCTATGCCGACGGCGAATGGCGCGAAGCGTGGATCTATGACCGCTCGAAGCTGAAGCCCGGCAACAAGATCGCAGGGCCCGGCAATCGTGACCGAGATGGACTCCACCTCGCTGATCCTGCCCGGCCATGTCGGCCATGTCGACACCGTCGGCAACATCCTGATCTGGCCTGAAGGCCACAAGAACGCGCGTTGAGGGGAACGAACAATGCCAGCCAAGATCATCGAATCCAGCAACATTCCCTTCAGCCGGGTCAGCGTCGATCCGATCACGCTCGACATCGTCGAGAACGCGCTGCGCAATGCGCGCGCCGAAATGGATGCGGTGCTGTTTCGCACCGCGATGTCGCCGGGCATTCGCGAGCAGCACGACGCCTTCCCGATGATCGCCAACCAGGAAGGCAAGATGGTCGTCGGCCAGTTCGGCTCGTTCCTCTACGGCTTCATCAACGGCTATGGCGGCACCATCGAGGATGGCGACATCTTCATCACCAACGATCCCGTATTCATGCAACGGCGCGGTCAGCCATCTCAACGACTGGCTGATGATGATGCCGATCTTCCACGCCGGAAAGCTGGTCAGCTGGGCGGCGATGTTCGGCCACATGACCGATGTCGGCGGCAAGGTTCCAGGTTCGCTGCCGACCGACGCCAAGATGATCTACGAGGAGGGAATGGTCGATCCCGCCGACGAAGATCTACCGCAAGGGGATGCTCGTCGAGGAAATCCTGAACATCATGCTGCACAACTGCCGCATGCCGGAATGGAACCGCTCGGACTTCTTCGCCATCATCGCGGCACTGCGCCTTGCCGAGCGCCGCGTGCGCGAGAACATCGACCGCTTCGGCGTCGACACCTACATCTCCGCGATGTGGGACATGCTCGACCGCAACAAGGTGGCGATGGGCGCGATCATCACGCATGATCATTCCCGAAGGCGACCACAAGGCGTATTTCGAGGACTGGATCGACGATGACGGCATGGGCAACGGGCCCTACAAGATCGCCTGCACGCTTTGGCGCGACGGCGATGTCGCCCATTTCGATTTCTCGGAATCCGATCCGCAGAGCTTTTCCTCGATCAATTTCCTCCTCAACGAGGAAATGTTCAAAATGTTCTTCGGCGCCTTCACCATCAATCTGTTCGACCCGCAGATCCTGTTCAACGACGGGTTCTACGACCTCGTCCATGTGAACATTCCCGAAGGCTGCATCCTGAAGCCGAAGAAGCCGGCAGCGCTTTCGTGCCGCACGCACATGCTGGGGCGCATCTTCGACCTGATGGGCGGGTTGCTCGGCCAGGGCGCGCCCGACGCGCTCAACGCCGCAGGCTTTTCCGACAGCCCGCATTTCATGTATTCGGGTTTCAACCAGCAGGGCGAATGGTACCAGCTCTTCCAGATCGGCTTCGGCGGCGTGCCGGGAAGACCTGCGGGCGACGGTCCGGACGGACACTCGATGTGGCCGGCCTTCACCAACGTGCCGAACGAGTTCCTCGAAGCGTATTTCCCGCTGCGCATCCGCGAATACGCGACCATCGCGGATTCTGGCGGCGCAGGGCTGCATCGCGGCGGCAACGGCATCACCATTGCCTACGAAATGCTGGAGACGGGCGAAATCTCCATCCATGACGACCGCTGGCTGACATATCCCTGGGGCGTCAATGGCGGCGAACCCGGCACGCGCTCGACCAAGAAACTGGTGCGCAAGGACGGCACGGTCGAGAACATCCCCTCCAAATGCGACCGCGTCGCGGTGTCGCCTGGCGACATCCTCTACTTCAACACATGGGGCGGCGGCGGCTGGGGCGATCCGCTGAAGCGCGATCCGCTGCTGGTGCTTACCGACATGCGGCGCGGCCTCGTGACCGAGGAAGGGGCAAAGCGCTACGGCGTCGTGATCAGGGGCGGCAAGGTGGACGGGGAGGCGACGGCCCGCCTGCGCGACGACATGGCTTCGCGGCGCAAGCAGGACGGCCTGTTCAACCGCGGCTTCACTTCCATCGAGGAACTGAAGGCCCGCTGCAAGGCCGAGACCGGATTTGCGCCGCCCGCCGCGCCGGTGTTCCGCCGGTACCTGCGCGCGGCGGAATAGGAGGGCGCGATGTCTGCCGCCGGCACACCGGGCGATCTCGATGCAAACTATGCGCGTGCCGGCTATCACGCGCGCCAGAAATGGGGCAGCCGGCCGGCGATCGTCCTGATCGACTTCGCCAATGCCTATTTCGACCCGGCTTCGCCGCTCTATGGCGGCGAAGGGTGCCGGACCGCGCTCGACAACGCCGATCAAGCTTGCCCCGGCGGCGCGTGCAGCCGGCGTGCCGGTGATCTTCACGGAAGTGAAGTACCAGGCCGGCGGGGCCGATGGCGGGGCGTTCTTTGCCAAGGTGCCGGCCCTTTCATGCTTCGAGGCCGGCAAGGATACGCAAAGGCTGGCCGACGGGCTGGCGGTCGGGCCGCGCGATGCGCTCGTCACCAAGCAATATCCCAGTGCCTTCTTTGGAACCTCGCTCGACGCCATGCTGCGCTGGATGAAGGTCGACACGCTCATGCTGGCCGGCGTCACGACGTCGGGCTGCGTCAGGGCGACCTGCATCGACAGCATCTCGTATGGTTTCGTGACGCTGGTGATATCCGATGCGGTGGGGGATCGCGCTCCCGAACCGCACGCGGCAAACCTCTACGACATGAGCGCGAAATATGCCGACCTTCTCAGCACGGTCGAGGCAATCGAATACATGCAGGCAGTCCAACAAACCGAAAAAGGGAGAACACAGTCATGAAGAAAACGGCATTGAGCTTGCTGGGTCTTGCAGCGTCCCTGGCGCTGGCAGGCCCCGCATCCGCGGGCATGGAGGAGGCGAAAGCCCTCATCGAGAAGCACAGCAAGCTTCCGACCTTCGAGGCGCCCGGACCGGCATTCGACGCCAAGGCGTGCATGGCCGACAAGAAGATGTTCGTCATTCCGTTGACGAATGCCAACCCGTTCAACGTGGCCATTGCCGAGGGCTTCGCGGATGCCGCGAAGATGGTCGGCTTCGAATTGCGCAACTGGGAAACCCAGCTTGACCCGGCCGGCTGGATCCAGGGCATCAACACCGCCGTCGCCGAGAAGTACACCCTCATCGACCTGCAGGGCGGCCTTCCGCGCGGAGGCCCTCGTCCCGCAGATCTCCGAAGCCCGCGCCGCCGGCCTGAAGGTCACCGCGACGCACCTTTATGACGCGACGACGCAGAAAATCCCGGACTTCCTGGACAGCGCGGCCAACACCGACTACGTCACCGTCGGCCAGATCATCGCGGCCTGGGCGATCGTGCAGACCGGCGGCAAGGTAAACGCGCTCGTGCTCGGGCCGGACGAAATCACCCCGACCGCGCCGCTGCGCGACGCAATCCTAAACTACCTCAAGGACAACTGCCCGGATTGCAAGGCTACCTATATCAACGTCCCGGTGACGGAATGGGCGACGAAGACGCAGCCGGCAGTGCAGAACGCCCTGCTTGCGGACCCGTCGATCAACTATGTCCTGCCGGTCTACGACTCGATGTCGCAGTTCATCGTGCCGGCCATCCAGATCGCCAACTCCACCGCCAAGATCGCATCCTACAACGGCACGCCTTTCGTGCTCGACATGATGCGTGACGGCGACATCGTCGAGATGAATGTCGGCGAGAGCCTGGGCTGGGTCGGCATGGCGGGAACAGACGCGAACATGCGCCTGCTGTGCGGCCTCGACAAGGTCCAGAAGCTCAATACTCCGGCCTTCATCTTCTCCGACGCCAATGTCGCGACGGCCGGAAACCCCGCGACCTTCAACGATGGCTACGGCGACGTCCACAAGGAAGGCTTCGCCAAGCTCTGGGGCATTCAGTGAACTTTCACGAGACCGGGCGCGTCGGCACTGCCGACGCGCTCGAAATTTCGCATCTGAGCAAGCGTTTCGGCGGAGCCGTGGCGCTTGACGATGTATCGCTTACGGTGAGGCGGGGCGAGGTCCACGGGCTGCTCGGCTCCAACGGCTCGGGCAAGTCGACGCTCATCAAGATCCTTTCGGGTTTCCACGCGCCCGAGCCCGGCGCGCAGATCAGGCTCTACGGCGAAACACTTGCCTTGCCGATCGCCGGCGCGCAGGCCCGCGACCTTGGCCTTGCCTTCGTCCACCAGCATCTCGGCCTCATCCCGTCCCTGACGGTCACGGAAAACCTCAACCTCGGCGCGCTCTCCACCACGGATAAATGGGCGATCGACTGGAGCGCCGAGCACCGCAAGGCCGCGAAGGTGTTCTCGGAATTCTCACTGCCGCTCAATCCACGCGCGCCGGTGGGCGAATTGTCCGCGGTCCAGCAGGCGTTGCTGGCCATCGTGCGCGCGTATGTGGACCTGCGCCGCGCCACGGGCAGCCATGCCGACCGCCCGGGCGTGCTCGTGCTCGACGAACCCACGCCGTTCCTGCCGCGCGCCGGCGTCGAACAGCTTTTCTCGCTGGTAAGGCAATGCACGAAATCGGGCGCGAGCGTGATATTCGTCAGCCACGACGTCGACGAGGTGCGCGAGATCACCGACCGGGCGACGATCCTGCGCGACGGCCACCTCATCGATACGGTCGTCACGCGCGACACCCCCCATGACGCATTCGTCGAACGCATCATCGGGCGCAATCTCGACACCTATCAGGGCGCCCGAAAGATCATGCCGAAGGGCGAGCCGCAAGCAGTCGTGCGCGATCTGGCCGGCTGGGGCGTGGGACCTGTTTCCTTCGATGTGGCGCGGGGCGAAATCCTCGGCCTGACCGGGCTGATCGGCTCGGGCTGCGACACCGTTCCGGCGCTGCTCTACGGTGCGCGAAAGGGAACGTCCGGAACGCTCATCCTGGAAGGACGCGAAACCAGCCTCGCCATGCTGACGCCCGAGGCCGCAATTTCCCGCGGCATGGCCTATCTGCCGGCGGACCGCCAGCGAGAAGCCGGCGTCGGCTCGCTTTCGG
This sequence comes from uncultured Alphaproteobacteria bacterium, assembly GCA_963846345.1. GTDB lineage: Bacteria > Pseudomonadota > Alphaproteobacteria > Rhizobiales > Rhizobiaceae > BOKV01. The sequence continues at coordinate 241,260 of CAWJVP010000017.1, read as the reverse complement.
TCGGCGACAATGTATCGCTTCCGGTCTATGACCGGATCAAGGGAGCGCTCGGCCTTACCAACACGGCGATCGAAAAGCATGCCTTGGCCCTGGGCGCGGCATCGGGCGTCAAGCCCAACGTGCCGGCGCTGCCCTTGTCGGCCCTTTCCGGCGGCAATGCGCAAAAGGCGCTGATGGCCAAGTGGCTGCAGACCAAGCCCAAACTCCTCCTGCTCGACGAGCCGACGCAGGGCGTGGATGTCGGCGCGCGCCAGCAGATCTGGGATGCGCTGGACGGCGCTGCGGCTTCGGGCGCGTCGATCGTCATCGGTTCGACCGATTACGAGCAGCTTGCGCAATTGTGCCATCGCGTGTTGATCTTCTCGCGCGGCGTCGTCGTTGCCGAGCTCACGGGTTCGCAGCTTACAAAGGAACAGATCGCGGAATACTGCTACCGATCGCTTCCGCAGGCCGTCTGAGGGACGCAAGGACATGAACGCAATGCAACCGGTGGATTCCATCAAGGCCTATGAGGAGCGCATCGCCACGCTCGAGGCGAAGCTGCGCGGCCTCGAGCAGGCCATGGAAAGCCGGGACGTGGCAAAGTCCACGGACTGGAAGCTGTTCGCCGAGCGTTTCGGCCTGATCGGGGCATGGATACTCATCATCCTTTTCCTCGGCTACTACAAGCCGGAGCAGATGTTCGCCTGGAACTCCTACGCGACGATGTTCGGCTCGAACGCCATGGTCGTGGTTCTCACCCTGGCGCTGATGATCCCGCTGACCAGCGGCGATTTCGACCTTTCGGTCGCCAGCGTGATGGGCCTCACTTCGATGCTTATCGCCGTGCTCAACGTCCGGATGGGAGTCGATATCGTTCCCGCGATCATGCTTGCGTTGATGGCGGGTGCGATCATCGGCGCGATAAATGCCTTCTTCATCATCTATTTCGGCGTGCATTCCCTGATCGTCACGTTGGGAACGGGCTACTTCATCAATGGCGTGATCCTGTGGGTCTCGAACTCGGCGACCATCTCGGGCGTGTCGATGGGACTGGTGAAGGCGGTCATCCTGACGCGGGTCTTCGGCATCCCCGTCGGCTTCTACTACGCGCTCGCGCTCACCATCATCGTCTGGTACGTCTTCCAGCACACGAGTTTGGGGCGTCGCCTGCTGTTTGTCGGGCGCGGCAGGGAAGTGGCCCGGCTTTCCGGCGTCAATGTCGACCGGGTGCGGACAGGTTCGCTGATTGCATCGGGCGTCATCGCCGCATTCGCCGGCATCCTCTACACCGGCATGCGCGGCTCGGCGGACCCGTCCTCGGCGCTGGCCTTCCTCCTGCCGGCATTTGCCGCCGCGTTCCTTGGCTCCACCGCCATCTATCCCGGACGATTCAATGCGCCGGGCGCTTTCGTGGCGGTGTTCTTCCTCTCAACCGGAATCATGGGGCTCAACTTCCTTGGCGTCGACAGCTTCGTGCAGAACCTGTTCTACGGCGGCGGACTGGTGATCGCCGTGGCGATCTCGCAGCTCATCCGCGGCCGCAAGCCGATGGAGTAGACCAGCTTCCAGATCAGGTGCGGTCGGTGATCGCCTCGATCACGGCATCGGTTTCCAACCCGGGAAAGTGGTCGCGAAGCAGCCTCTCGACCTCAGCCGGCCTCGATGGAAAATACCGCCAGCGTTTCCAGGTGCTCATCGGCGTGTCGCTTGTATCGGTCTTCGAGCGCAGCCACAGGCGCCCCTTGGCGTAGATCGTGGGAATGCCCTTTTTGGTGAACTTGTTCTGGTTGCCCAGCGCATAGATCGACAATGGTTGCGGTCCGCGCGTGAAGACGCCGAGCCCGGCCGAGACGAAGGGTATCGTCTCCTTGCGGATCGAGACGCTGTTCCATGCCGGCCGGATCATGAAGCCTTCATCGAGCGACATTGCCGTGCCCGGTGCACAGCCGGCATTCTTCAATACGGTGTCGACAAACGCCGCAGGCGAAAGCGCGTCGTCGTCGTCGATGCGGAAGACATAGACCGGGTCTTCGCCGGCAATCTGCGCCAGCACCGGTTTCATCGCTGCAAAATCACCCTTGTCGTCGACCGCCACGAGGCGCAGCCAGGGCCGGGTGGCGGCCAGGGCGTCGAGCGGCGCGCGATAGACGTCAGGCAGATCCTCGGAGACCAGCACGATATGGATGTAGTGGGGATAGATCCGGGCGATCTCGCCGAAAGACGGCAGGGCAATGGCGTTGAAGAGCATCGCCCTGTGCGCCATCCGCCGCGGCTGCCAGATGCGCGCCCGCGCAGTGGCCCCGTCCATGCCGCGCGTGGCAAGAAAACTCTTCCGCGAAATCACCGAGTATCGCGTTATGCCGACGATCTTGACCGGCATCAGTCGTCCCTGTCATGGTTTGCGAGTGGATAATCGTAAAGACGCGAATTGCTGCCGAACATCGCCTGCGTGCGGCCGACAGCCCAGCCGATGGACCGCAACCCGATCACCAGCGAAGCCTTTCCATATACCGGGAAGACCAGGAGCAACGCGCCGGAAACGGCTTTCAGCAGCGCGCTGGCAGATGTTGCCAAAACCATGGGCACGGTCAGGCGCTGCGTCTTCATGCGGAAATGATTCATCGACTGCGATGCGCCACGCCAGAACTGGTAGCGCGCGGAAAGCCGCTCGCGCTCGATGGTTTCGTAGACGATTGCCTGCGGGCACCAATGGGTGAGGCACCCCGCCTTCTTCGCCTCGCGAAAGAAGGCCGTATCCGATCCGCCTGTCACCAGCAGCCGCTCGTCGAAGCGAAGTCCGGTTCGTTTCAGCCAGGCGATGTCGCACATCCAGTTATTGGTCACGATGGTGTATTTGCTGCCCCTCGCTGCCGCGGCTGCAGTGCGCCGGCTCTTGCGGCTTTGCCGGCCCTGCAAGCTGGCGTTGACGAAGCCCTGCCACGGCGTCGCGCCTTCCGGCGGCGCCGCGACCTCGACCGGGCCGCCCAGCAACTGCGCACCGGTTTGGCGCCAGCATCCAAACAGCTTCGACAACCAGAGCCGGTCGGGGTATTCGTCGTCGTCGATGAAGCACAGCGCATCGGCTGAAATCGCCAGCGCCTCGTCGATGCCGCGGTTGCGGGCGACGGGTATGCCGCGCCTGTCCTCGATGGCATATCGCAAGCCGGGAATGCGATCCGCGAATTTCTCCACGAACGGCCTCGCCGAGCCGCTCGCGTCATTGTCGATGACAATGAGCGTCAACTGCGCGCCTTGCGGAATGTCGATCGCCGCGAACGCTTCCAAAAGCTTTTCAAGCAGCGCGCCGCGCTTGTAGGTGAGAACCGCGACCGCGACCGACAGAGCACTTGCGGCGGGCGTTTTGCTTGCAACGCTTGTTGCCATGTCCGTGCCGCGGGTCACGGCTTTTGCGATTGGGTCTTTGGCGATTGCGCGCCTGCAGCGGCACCCGCTCGGCCGGGCGCGAAAGCATCCCAGAGGGAAGCGTAGACGCGGTTGATCGCCTCGGCCTCGGTGTCGATCCCGAAATTCCCGACCACCCGGTCGCGGCCCGCATCGCCCATGCGCCGCCGCATTTGAGGATCGTCGACAAGCCTCTCGATCCTTTCCACCATTGCCGGCACGTCTCCCGGCGCGAGCAGGAAACCGGTTTCGCCCTCGACGATCTGCGCCCGGAAGGCGCCGACCGTTGTCGCCACCACCGGCACGCCGCTTGCCATGGCTTCGAGCGGGGTGACGCCGAAGCCCTCCCAACGTTGTGGCGCGACATAGATGTCCATGCAGCGATAAAGTTCGGGAACAGTCTGCGCCTCCACCTCGCCGAGCCAGAAGACCCGGTCTGAAAGACCCTCGCGCTCGACCTTCGCGCGGATCGTGTCGACAAAGCCGGAATAGCCGGACTTGGCCAGCCCGGTCACAACGGCGCAGGCATCTGGATGGCTGCGGGCAATTTCGCAAAAGGCATCGATGAAAAGATCCGTGCCCTTGTCGGGGCGGATCCTGCCGAAACAGCCGATCAGCAGCTTGTCCGGAAGCCCGAGACGGGCCCGAAGGGCCGCGCGGTCCGTGGAAGGCTGGAAGGCCTGCGTGTCCATGCCATGGGGAATCACGACGCAAGGCCGCGTCAGGTAAGAGGCCGATTCGGGCGAGGTGGCGATGATCGCGTCCATCCGCCCGATGAGGAACCTGCGTCCATGCCGTGTGCGAGCGCTGTGCCGCCGAGGTGAACACCAGCTTCAGCGGCATGCGCAGGACATCACGCAGGATGATGCCGGCCAGCATGTCGTCATTGCGGCGCGCATGCCAGACGCGGAACGGCAGCCCGGGCGGACGCCGCCAAAGCTTCCAGACGTCTGCAAGTCGCAGGCGCGGTGTTGTGTCGGAAACCGTGGGACCCAGCGCTGCAATGCGCAGCGACGCCGCCTGACGGGGTACGACCCGCTCAAGCGTGCTGTTTATGCCGGAATACCGCAGTCCAAGCAGCGGCGCGATTGCCGCAACATCGTCCGGGGAGACAAAATCCATCGTTCACTGTCTTGCGTGAGGCTGGCTTCTCCTACGGACTTGGCTACGCCAAGTCAACGCAAGACGGCTACGCGATACTGGACAGTGCACTTCCCATCCGCGCTTCGTCCTCAAGGTGGCAGTGGCGGGGCGGGCCTGCCGTCCGAAATGTGCTATGCGAACGGCTTCGCAAGATCCGGCGCCGGGGGCAGAAGCCGCCTGAGATAATCGAGACAGGTCTGCGATACCTGGTCTTCGTGCGGCATCAGGAAATCAGCCGGCATGTGCCGTGTTTTCCCCGAAACCGCATCGAGCGGCACCTTTACCGCCTTGGTCTGCTTTCCGTCAAATTGTAGCGCGACCGAACATGAACCGCCATCAACCTGCGCAACGGCGAAACGCCCCGCATCGTAGGCTTCCTGCCTGTCGGTTTCGTTGAGCACGCCCGCATGGCTGCGCGGCAGATAGCCGAAGGTGTCGACGCGCGAGCGGGCGTTGGGCAAATCCTCCGCCAGGATGCGCTCGATCGCCTGGCCAAGGTCGGTCCCGGAAAGGCGAACATTTCCGTGCGGGTCGCGCTCCAGCAGTTCCGGCGGCACCAGGGTTTCGACCATCGACCGGCCGCTGCCGTCGGACACGCCTTCCGACATCGCGACAATGCAACGGTGGTGGCGGCGCATGACGAGGCGCACCGAATTCGACGAAGCGTTCGCGGTCGAATGCGCGCTCGGGCACGTAGACGAGGTGCGGCGCGCTGTCGGCGTCCATCCGCCAGGCCGCCGAGGCTGCGGTGAGGAAGCCCGCATGCCGGCCCATGACGATGCCGACATAGACGCCGGGTAGCGAGCGGAAATCGAGATCGGCCCCGGCGAAAGCCCCTGCGACGAACTGCGCCGCCGTGATGAAGCCGGGCGTGTGGTCGTTTTCCACAAGGTCGTTGTCGATGGTCTTGGGCGCATGGATGCATGTCATGCCGCCGCCTGAGGCCTGCGATATGATGTGCTGGGTGCCTGCGGTGTCGTTGCCGCCGATATAGATGAAGGCATCGGCTCCCGCCTGCCGCAAGCCCTGCAGCACCAATTCGCAATAGGCATTGTCGGGCTTGTCGCGGGTGCTTCCCAGCGCCGCGCCGGGCGTCCTGCCGAGCCGGTCGAGGTCTGCAGGGGAAAGGTTCGACAGATCGGCAAGGTTGCCGTCGCGCAAACCACGAACGCCATGCAGCGCGCCGAGGATGCGCGCGCCCTTGTGCCGCGCGCGGATTTCGGCGACGCAGCCTGCCAGCGTGCTGTTGATGACAGCCGTCGGCCCGCCGCCCTGGGCGATGACGAAGGTTGCGGCCATGGCGCTCTCCTTTTTTACAGTGAGGGGAAACTGTCACGGCGCAAAGAACGATGCAACCGGCCTTGCTTCCGTCTTGCGGGGTTTGCCCGGGCAGGCTTTGCGCATAGATTGGCGAAAAATGCGGAGGAAATCATGTTCGAGACAAGTATCGCCGGCAGCCTGCCGAAGCCTTCGTGGCTGGCCGAACCGGAAAGGCTTTGGGCGCCCTGGAAACTGGAGGGCGCGGAGCTTGAACAGGCAAAGCGCGATGCCGCGCTCATCTGGATCAAGGAGCAGGAGGATGCCGGCATCGACATCGTCACGGAAGGAGAGCAGTTCCGCATCCATTTCGTCCACGGCTTCGTCGAGCATGTCGAAGGCATCGACTGGCAGACGAAGACCAAGATGGGCATCCGCAACAACCGCTACGTAGTCGACGTGCCGACGGTCACCGGGCCGTCTGCGCAGGCCGCATCCGGTTCACCTTGCGGAGGCTGAATTTGCCCGTGCGCACACGAAGCGGAAACTGAAGTTCACGCTGCCGGGACCGATGACGATCTGCGACACCGTCGCCGACGCGCACTACGGCAAACGTGCCGACATGGCGATGGCCTTTGCCGACCTCCTGAACCAGGAGGCGCGCGAACTGGAGGCGGCCGGAGCCGATGTCATCCAGTTCGACGAGCCGGCCTTCAACGCCTTCATGGACGATGTCAACGAATGGGGGGTGGCCGCGCTGGAGCGGGCCGCCGCAGGCCTCAAATGCACGACCGCCGTCCACATCTGCTACGGCTACGGCATCAAGGCGAACATCGACTGGAAGGAATCGCTCGGCTCGCAATGGCGGCAGTACGAGGAGATCTTTCCGGCGATCAATGCCAGCCGGATCGACCAGGTTTCGCTGGAATGTGCCAATTCGCGCGTGCCGCCCTCGCTGATGAGCCTGCTGAAGGACAAGCAGGTCATGGTCGGGGTCATCGACGTAGCCACGACCACGGTCGAGACGGCGGAACAGGTTGCCGCCACCATTGCCACCGCGCTGCAATTTGTCGACGCCGAGCGGCTGCTGCCCTGCACCAATTGCGGCATGGCGCCCTTGCCGCGCGATGTGGCGGTTGGAAAGCTGACGGCTTTGGGTGCAGGGGCGGCGCTGGCGCGCAAGCGGCTTTGACGCCTAGATCGAGCCTGCCTCGACCATGAAGTTGCTGGCCGTGCACATCTTTGCATCGTCCGAGGCGAGGAACAGCACCATGCGCGCCACGTAGACCGGCTCGATCAGGTCCGGAAGGCATTGGCGCTTGCGATGGGCTTCCAGCGCCTCGGGCTTTGCCCACAGCGTCTTCTGGCGTTCGGTCATGATCCAGCCCGGTACGACCGCGTTGACGCGGATGCGGTGCTTGCCGAGGTCGCGGGCCATGGTGCGGGTCAGGCCGTGCACCGCGGACTTGGCCGTCGCATAGGCCGGAAAGCCGCCGCCGGCTTCCCACCAGCTGTTCGAACCCATGTTGATGATCGACCCGCCGCCGGCCTCGATCATGCCGGGCGCGACCGCCTGGATCGCGAAGAACTGGTGCCGCAGGTTCGTGTGACATCCGCTCGTCCCAATATTGCGGGGTTACGTCCTGCCATTCGTGGCGGTCGTCGCGGGCGGCGTTGTTGACGAGGATGGTCGGCGCCCCAAGCCGCACCGAAAGGGCTGCAATTGCCGCCTGCATCGCGGCAATGTCGCGCAGGTCGCAGATCTCGAAAGCGACGCCCTCGCCGAGTTCGCCGGCAAGGCTTCGCGCTCGCGTCCCTGTCCATATCGAGAAAGCCGACGCGCGACCCCTGCGCGGCGAAGGCGCGCACGATTTCGGCGCCGATTCCGGACGCGCCGCCGGTCACGAGGACGGTCTTGCCTTCAAGGCTGGGATAGCGGGCGAATTGGTCGGTCATGACAAAAGCTCCAGTCGAATGAATGGAACCGCAAATGCCCGCCTCGCGCGCGCAGCGCAAGGGGTATGATCATCCGTCATCGAGGGAAATCAGCCGGAAGCCGCGGCCTTGGCGGTATCGAGGTTGCACCTGGCAATGCCGAAGCGCCAGCGATGGTTGGTCGTCTGCACGCGGCTTTGGTAGAACAGCACCAGCTCGTTGTTGTCGATCAACACGGTGGAGTGGCCGTTTTCGCCATTCTCAGGCGGGTCCAACACCGGGCCGAGCGTGCGATAGGGGCCTTCCACCTTGTCAGCCACCGCAAAGAACACCCGCTGCCGGCTACCGCGCTTGCCTGTCGGCAGGAAGCAGGTCGCATTGAGCAGAACCCTGCCATCCGGCAATTCCACGAGCTGCGCGCCCTCGATGCCCCATTCGTAGTCCTCGTGGTCACGGGAATTGTGATGGGGAACTTCGCTGTGGTCGAGGATCTTGCCGAGCCGCTCCCACGGCCCGAACCAGGTATTGGTCAGGCTGCGGGCAAGGAAGACGTCGGGCTGGGGCACACGCTCGAACGGCGGCATGCCGGAATAGACGATGTAGCAATTGCCGTTGATCACGGCCGGATGCGGATCGTAGATGCCGTCTTCGCCAGTGCCGGGCACGGCCCGTAACGCGGTATCCAGCACCACCCATTCAAAACCGTCGTCCGACACGGCGTGTTCGCAAGAGCCGCCGGGCCGCATGAACTCCGTCTGGATGAACATGTGAAACACGCCGCCCTGGAAGACCACGCCGGGCGCGGCCACGCCCGAGCCCGAGATCCCCAGATCGATGAGGTCGTGCTCGGTCCACGGACCTTCGCGCGACGGGGCGGTGGCATGGAAGATCTTCCACGTTTCGGTGGTCACGGTTCCGCCCGAGCCGAACATATGCCACTGCGCGCCATCGAACACGGGGCAGGGGTCCTTCACGTCATCGAGGACGTTTGGCGTGAAAAGTGGAAAAATGTTGTTCTCAAAACTTATCTTCATTGGATCCGCCGCGCATCGCGACTCAAATTGTCCGATGCAACAAATATAATGTTCGCGGATTCAACTACACCCAAAAATTTCGCATTCAACTTAATTTTTGCATTGGCATACTATCCAAAGGTTTAGTGTTGCCGATAGGTTTCAATTCCCGTTGCGGAAACTATACTTACGAAAGGTAATATCCGCAGACCTTGAAGAGCGGTTGGCTGTGTCGGGTCGCCTGCTGCCAAAAAGCGTGTAACATTACCAACATATCGGTGCGCTACGCGCTGGTCGGAAAACCGAAATCGCCGGCATGGGCAGGAGCGTGAGGCATGTTTGCAAGCGGATCAATCAAGCTGTTCGACGTCGGCGGAACGGCGGTAAGGCTGCACCCGACCTTCTTCCTGCTGTTTGCCTGGGTGGCTGCAATTCACTGGATTGACGGCGGGCCGCAAGCTGCGCTGCGCGGTGTACTGTTCGTCACGATCCTGTTCGCTTGCGTGGTGTTGCACGAATTCGGCCATATCGTGATGGCGCGCCGGTTCGGTATCGCAACGCCGGACATCACGCTGTTACCGATCGGCGGAGTCGCATCGATGGAGCGCATGCCCGAGAAGCCCTACGAGGAAATCCTCGTGGCGCTGGCCGGTCCTGCCGTGAACCTCGTGATCTTCGCGGTGCTTTTCCTTTTCCTGGGCAAGGTAGCCGACGTTGCGTCGATCGGTGAACTGGAGGGCACGCGCGAGGGATTCCTTGCGCAGGTGGCGATGGCCAATCTGGCGCTCGTCATATTCAATCTGATCCCGGCCTTTCCCATGGATGGCGGACGCGTCTTGCGGGCGCTTCTGTCGATGCGGTTCGACCGGCCGCGCGCCACGCGCATCGCCGCAACGATCGGGCAGGCGCTGGCGATCCTCATCGGCGTGGTTGGCCTGATGGGCAATCCGTTCCTGCTTCTGATCGCCGTGTTCATCTTCATCGCCGCGGGCGGCGAGGCCGGCTACACGGAAATGCAGGACGTGACGCGCGGCCTCAAGGCGGGCGAAGCGATGGTCAGCGTGTTTGAAACGCTCAGTGTCGATGCCGATGCGGATGCAGCGGCCCGCTTGCTGCTGCGCACCACGCAGGGCGAATTCCCGGTGGTCGATGGCGGCGGGCAATTGCGCGGCTTCGTCACGCGCGACGTGCTGGTGGACACGCTTCGCAATGGCGGCGGCGCAACGCCGGTGCTGGAGTTCATGCTGCGCGACATCCCCTCGGTTCGCGCCGATTCCCCGCTCGAGCCGGCATTCCAGCTGCTCCAGCGCCGGCAGTCGCCGGTCGTGGCGGTGACCGGCAATGACGGCAAGCTGGCGGGATATATCGACATGCAAAACCTCGGGGAACTGTTCCTGCTGCGAACCGGACAGCGCCGCGCCTGAGCCATTATTCTCCCGCGGTCCGGCCCAGCGTGTCGGCGACTTGCGCACCGCGCGCACCCATCGGCTGCGGCATCCCCGTTGTTGAATCACGCGCGGTCTGGTGTTCCATCTCCGCATTGATCTCGGCGCCCATGATGATGACGATCATGGATATCCAGGTCCAGATGAGCAGGCCGATCACAGCGCCGAGGGAACCATAGGTGGCATTGAAGTCGGCGAAGCTCTGGAGGTACCAGGAAAAGCCCCACGAGGCGGCGACCCAGACGATGGCGGCAAGACCCGACCCCCAGCTCAGCCAGCGCCACCTGGCATGTTCGCGGCTGGGGCCGAAGCGGTAGAGCAGCGAGATGCCGAGGCCGACGACCACAAGCAGAAGTGCCCAGCGACCATACCGCAATAGCGCGTCAGCGGCTGGTCCAAAGTCCAGCAGGGCAAGCGCGGCCGGCACCAGTCCGACCACTAGCAGCAGCAGGATCGCGGTTGCGATCGCGCCGAGCGTGAATGTCAGCGACACGAAATTGAGCAGGAAAAAGCCGCGCTTCTCCCTTTCTTCGTAAGCGATGTTCATGGCGTCGAAGAGTGACTTGATACCGCTGTTCGCCCCCCAGATCGCAACGGCCAAACCGACCAGAAAGCCGACGCTCAGCGAGTTGCGGTCCTGTCGGGCCAGCGATTTCAAGTTGCGCACGCACGATATCCAGCACGGTTGGCGGCACCACGCCGCCGATGTTGGAGATCTGGTTGGCAATCGTTTGCGGATCGGCGACAAGTCCGTAGACGGAAACAAGAGCCGCGAGCGCGGGGAAAAGCGCCAGCAGCAGGTAGAATGTGACGCCCGCCGCCACCAGCATGACGCGGTCTTCGTTCAACGCGGCCCACAGCCTCCAGGCTATGTCCTTCCAGCCCCGAGCGGGAATTTGCGACGGCCACTCGGCTTCGCGGCCGCGCCCCTCCTGCTTCCTGCGTTCCGCTTCAAGTCTTTCTGTGTATCGGCCCACTTCGGCAGGCTCCCGTTGCAACGTTGACCGTTGGATAACTTTCGAAAGCCGCCGTTGTTTCGATCAGGGCCATTTCCAGGTTTCGAAAGCGCCAGGATTGACGGTATAGGAAGGCTATGCTGCCAAACCGAAAGCTGCCGATGCAACGCGACTCCGATGCCCGCGGTTTCCTCGTTTCCCTGTTCGATGCGGCCGTGAAGGCCGCCGATCCGCGCGAGGCGCTGAAGCCGTTCATGCCGGAGCGGCCCAAGGGGCGGACGGTGGTGGTCGGCGCGGGCAAGGGCGCGGCGCAACTCGCGCAGGCTTTCGAGGAATTGTGGAGCGGCCCGCTCGAGGGCGTGGTCGTTACCCGCTACGGCTATGGCGCACCCTGCCAGCGCATAGAGGTGCTGGAAGCGGCTCACCCGGTGCCGGATGCTGCCGGGCTTGCCGGTTCCGCCGCACTGCTGAAGGCCGTGGAAGGCTTGACGGCGGACGATCTTGTCGTGGCGCTTATCTGCGGCGGCGGTTCCGCATTGCTGCCGGCACCGGCCGGATCCCTGACGCTGGATGACGAGATTGCGCTCAACAAGGCTCTGCTTGCCAGCGGCGCGCCGATTTCGGCGATGAACGCCTTGCGCATTCGGGTATCGGGGATCAAGGGCGGCAGGCTGGCCGCGGCCGCATATCCGGCAAGGGTCGTCAGCCTGATCGTCTCGGACATTCCGGGCGATGATCCTGCGCAGGTGGCGTCCGGGCCGACGGTGCCTTCATCCGGCAGTGCCGAAGAGGCGATGGCGATCATCCGACGCTACCGCCTTGTATTGCCGCCGGCTGTGCTTGCGCATGTCGCGGGTTCGGTTGCACCGCCGCCCTTGCCCTCCGATCCGGCCTTTGTACGCAACGAAGTCCATGTCATCGCCTCGGCGGCCCGCTCACTGGAGAAGGCGGCCGAACTTGCAAGGCAGTCGGGCATCGAGGCCGCAATTCTGTCGGATTCGATCGAGGGTGAAGCGCGAGAAGTGGCCAAGGTGCATGCGGCGCTGGCCAGGGAGGTATCACTGCGAAACCGTCCTTTCGCGGCGCCGGTCGTCTTGCTTTCGGGCGGAGAGACAACCGTCACGGTCCGCGGCAAGGGCGGCCGGGGAGGGCGAAACAGCGAATTCCTCCTTTCGCTCGCCTTCGGAATCGACGGGCACGACAGAATTCATGTGCTTGCAGCCGACACTGACGGCATCGACGGCACGCAGGCCAATGCCGGGGCCTTCGCCGACGGCGGCACGATTTCCCGGCTGCGGGAAGCAGGCCTCGATCCGGCGATGCTGCTTGACGGCAACGATTCCTGGGCAGCGTTCGATGCCCTTGGCGACCTGTTTTCGCCAGGCCCGACCGGCACCAATGTCAATGATTTCCGCGCGATACTGGTCGGCTGATCTGCCCGGCCGTCAGTTGATCAGGCGCACCGTCTTGATGCGCTGCGCGATGATGCGGTAGGCCTCGACGAGTTCATCGCCCGTCTTTGCCGAATAGAAGTACTGGACGCCGCCCTGGGCAGGCGAGGCGCATTCCTTCAGAGTGTCGATCGCATTCTTGTCCTTGAGATCGAAGCCAACCGTGAAGATCTCGATGCCCGCGTCCTTCATGTTCTTGCACAGCGACTTGGCGTATTTCATCGACTTCGTACTCTGGGTGGACACGCTCTGCTTCTGCGGCACGCCCGCATAGGCCGTGTTGAACTCCCCGTCGGTCATGATGATCGCGTATTTGCGAAGTTCCTTCGCATATGCGCCCGGCTGCGAATCCACTGGAAGATAGGGCGCCCATTGCGGCGAGATCGTATACCATGCCCACTGGATTCCGATCTGCCCTGACGTCGTTCCCGAAGCCTTGAAGTTGTCGATGGCGTTGGAAAGCTTCGTCGCATCCGTGGTCAGGGGTTCGACGGCAACGCCGGGGCAACCGGTGACCCGCGAATCGCGGTTGACAGCCGCCTTGTCGGGTCCCGCGCCGGTGTATTGCTCGGTTCCGGTTCGTTCGGTCGAACATCCATCCGCGGGAATGGCGTAGGTGTCGCCATAGACGGGATTGGGTCCGGTGAAACCCGATGGTTGATTGAACACATACTGCTTCAAGTCGCCCGAATTCACCGAGGAGGCGTAGGGAACCATCGAGATTCGCAACCGCTCGCGTGTGGGCGTGTTGACGTCGAGCAGGATCGATATGCCCTCCTTCGCCGCCTTCTTGAGGCTGGTGAGCTTGTTGCCCGCCATGGACCCCGTCACGTCGAAGGTCATCGCCACCTCGGAAAGATTGGTGCCGAACTGGGTGGTCGAAGCCAGTTTGACCGGCATGACCTTCCACCCCAGAACCCTCATCAGCGAAAGGGGTACGTCGGCGCTTATGCTGGCGCTAACGTGCTGCTTGGCGTAGTCGACGGTGATATCGGTCAGCTTGTACACATCCTTGACTGGATTGCCCGCATCCATGTTCGAGCTGACGAAGGCGTCGAGATAGGTCTCGATCTCCTCCTTGGTCATGTCCTTTTCATTGAGCTCCGCGGCTACCGCCATCACGCCCGCATCAAGCGCGGACGCCATGCCGTTGCGCGCCAGATAGATGCGCGAATAATCGAGCGCCGAGCCGGACGCACCGAGCACCGCCATGATGGAAAGCGCGAAGGTGACCGTGAAATTGCCGGATCGGTTGCGGGCGAAAGCCGTTATGTTGCGGGGCAAATTGAACATGCGACCATCATTCCTGAGGAGGATCAATAGTCGCCTTTAGTACAATTGAATCTTTGAGAGTTTGTTCGAGCTTAGCTCCTAATTTTATTCGATTTTTACGCTTCGACAGGCCTTGCGCGAGAATGGTCGAATTGCCCTTTGGCGAACATCGCACCACCGCGCGGGGTTCCGCGGCGCTTTTCTCCCTTCCAGCGCCCTGCAAGCTGCCTTATGTGTGGGAAATTCACCATTGCGAAGGGCATGAACGTGGCAATCGACAACAAGGCGGTGCTGGAAACGCTTAAAGCCATCAAGGCGCCGGACGGATCGGGCAACATTGTCGACAAGGGGCTCGTATCCGACATCTTCAGCGCGGACGGAAAAGTTTACTTTTCGATAACGGTTCCCGCAGACCAGGCGCAGCGCCTCGAGCCCTTGAGGGTTGCGGCGGAGAAGGCGGTTTCAGCCATGCCGGGCGTCGCCAAGGCAGTGGTCGCGCTGACCGCCGCAAAAACCGCCTCGCGCGATGGGGCGCCACAGCCAAGGCCCGCTCCGGCGGCGCACTCCCATGCGGGCCACTCGCATGCGGGCCATTCGCACGGCGCACCGCAGGGCAAGGGCGCGATCCCGCAGAAGGCGGGAATTCCGGGCATCGGCGCAATCATTGCAGTGGCTTCCGGCAAGGGAGGCGTCGGCAAGTCGACGACCGCGGTCAACCTCGCGCTCGCACTCAAGGCTAACGGGCTCAAGGTCGGGGTGCTGGATGCCGACATCTACGGCCCGTCCATGCCGCGGCTCCTGGGCATCAAGGGCAAGCCGCAGCAGACCGCCGACAAACGCATGATGCCGATGGACGGTTACGGCATGCCGGTAATGTCGATCGGCTTTCTTGTCGAAGAAGATACGCCGATGATCTGGCGAGGCCCGATGGTCATGTCGGCGCTCACGCAAATGATGCGCGAGGTCGAGTGGGGCAGCCTCGACGTGCTGGTGGTCGACATGCCGCCGGGCACGGGCGACGCGCAGCTCACCATGGCACAGCAGGTGCCGCTGGCGGGCGCCGTCATTGTATCCACCCCGCAAGACCTGGCTCTGATCGATGCGCGCAAGGGCCTCAACATGTTCCGGCGGGTGGAAGTGCCAGTCCTCGGCATTGTCGAGAACATGAGCTATTTCATCGCGCCCGACACCGGAAAGCGCTACGACATTTTCGGGCATGGCGGGGCGAAAGCGGAAGCGGCGCGGCTCGGCGTTCCATTCCTCGGCGAAGTGCCGCTCGACATGGCGATCCGCGAGACGTCCGACGCAGGCCTGCCGCTGACGGTTTCCGAACCGGGCGGGGCGCATGCGAAAGCCTACCGGGAAATAGCGCGCAAGGTCTGGGAAGGCGTCGAAGCCTCCCGCATGGATGCACCCGCCATTGTCTTCGACTAGAATGGCACCGAAGGAGGGCGCTTGATCACGTCGGTATCGCGCGAGGACGAAATCGCGGTCGTCACGGTTTCGAATCCGCCGGTCAACGCGCTTTCGCAGGCCGTGCGCAAGGCCTTGCTGGATGCTTTCGTTACCCTCTATGACGACAAATCCGTCCGGGCCATCGTGCTGCATTGCGCGGGGAACACGTTCTTCGCAGGGGCCGACATTCGCGAGTTCGGCAAGCCGGCGCAGCCGCCATCGTTGCCCGATGTCATTTCGCTGATCGAGGCATCCCCCGTTCCGGTAATCGCGGCGATCCATGGATCGGCGCTGGGCGGCGGACTTGAGATCGCGCTCGGTTGCCATTTCCGCGCGGCGCTTGCGCAAGCAAGGCTCGGGCTGCCTGAAGTCAGGCTAGGGCTGTTGCCCGGCGCAGGCGGCACGCAACGCCTGCCAAGGCTCGTAGGCCCGGAAGCGGCCTTGCGAATGATCCTTTCGGGTGACCCGGTTTCGGCTGACGCGGCCAAGGACATGGGGCTGGTCGACGCGATCATCTATGGCGACCTGCCGGGAGCGGCGGTCGACTATGCCCGAAGCGTGGTCGAAAGCGGGGAGCCGGTGCGCCCGGTCAGCGAGCGCGGGGAAAAACTCGTCAATGCCAGGCAACATCCCGAAGCCTTCGATGCTGCGGCGGCAGTGCTTGTCGAAAGGCGGCGCGGCTTCGACGCTCCGGCCGCCTGCGCGCAGTCGGTGCGCAATGCCTTTACCACGCCATTCGCCGAGGGAATGAAGCGCGAGCGCGAACTGTTTCTTTCGCTCGTCGCGGGACCGCAATCGGCTGCCCAGCGCTATCTGTTCTTCGCCGAACGCGCCGCAATGAAGGTGCCGGCGATCCCGGAAGGCACTTCGTCGCGGCTCGTGACGCGGGCTGCCGTCATCGGAGCCGGGACAATGGGAAGCGGCATCGCGCAATGCTTTGCCGAGGCCGGCATTCCCGTGACGCTGGTTGATCCGGAGCCAAAGGCGCTGGAACGGGCGATGGAACTGGTCCGCACCAATCTCGAGCGATCGGCAGGGCGCTCGCAGAAACTTCCGGTCTGGGCTGCCGAGCGCCTCGCGCTGATCACCCCGGCCAGCGAACTTGCCGCTGCCGGGGACGCCGATCTAGTCGTCGAGGCGGCGTATGAGAACATGTCGCTCAAGCAGCGCATCTTCGCGACAACTCGACAAGCTTGCAAAGCCGGGGGCGGTGCTGGCGACGAACACATCGACGCTCGATGTCGACAAGATCGCCGCCGCGACCGGCCGGCCGCAAAGCGTGGTCGGCATGCATTTCTTCAGTCCCGCCAATGTGATGCGGCTGCTGGAGGTGGTGCGGGGCGAAAAGACCGCTCCCGATGTGCTGAAGACCGCCATCGATATCGGCCGCAAGCTGCGCAAGCTGCCGGTAACGGTGGGCGTTTGCTACGGCTTTGTCGGCAACCGCATGCTGCACGCCCGTTTCGGGCAGGTCGAGGCACTGTTGCTGGAAGGTGCAACGCCTTCGCAGATAGACGAGGTAATGACCGGTTTCGGCTTCGCCATGGGGCCTTGCGCCGTCAGCGACCTCGCGGGTCTCGATGTCGGATGGCGAGCGCGCGGCGAGGCTGGGCGCGTGGCGCTCGTAGCCGATGCGATCTGCCGCCTCGGGCGCTTCGGCCAGAAGACCGGCGCCGGATATTACCAGTACCGGCCCGGCTCGCGGCGGGGTGAGGCCGATCCGCAAATCGAGGCGCTGATCATCCAACTTGCGCGGGAAAATGGCTATGTGCGCAGGCAGATACCGCAAGAGGAGATTTTCGAACGCCTCGTATTCTCGCTCGTCAACGAAGGTGCGGCGATCCTGGAGGAGGGCATCGCCAGCCGGGCTTCCGACATAGATCTCATCTGGGTGAACGGATATGGCTGGCCGGCATTCGAGGGCGGGCCGATGTTTTTCGCCGACCGCCACGGGCTCAAGAAAATCGCCGAACGGCTCGAACATTATTCGCTTGCCAGCGCCAACGAGAGTTTGCGGCCGAAGCCGCTGCTGCTGCGCCTTGCCGAGACGGACGGAAAGTTCACGTCCTAGCCCTGCGGCGTCATCACCTTGCGCGCCTGCGCCCGCTCGATGCCGAGCCGTCTTTCGCGATAGAGGATGAAAAGGCCTGCCGCAACGATCAAGGTCGCACCCGCCAGCATGGTGCGCGTGGGTATTTCGCCAAAGACGAAATAGCCCGTCGCCAGCGCCAGCAACATCGATGAATACTCGAAAGAGGTGATCACGGCGGTTTCCGCATGGCGGTAGCTTTCGGTCAGCAGGATCTGCCCGAGCCCGCCCATGAGACCGCACAGGATGAGCAACGCCGCCTCGGCCGGTTCGGGCACCACCCAGCCGAAGGGAAGCGTGATCAGCGAAAGGCCCGATGCGCTGACCGAGAACCAGAACACGATCGCCGCAGTGCGTTCCTGCATTACCAGCTTGCGTACGAATACCTGCGCCAGGGCAGTGAAGGTGGCGCCCATCAGCGCCATGACCGCGCCCACGGCCAGCGTCGGCGGAACATCGGTCGAATTGAGGACCGTGAGGTTCGGATAAAGAACGATGAGGACGCCGCATAACCCGACCGCGACGGCGGTAAGGCGGAAGGCGCGCAGATTCTCGCCCAGGAACATCGCCGCCAGGATCGTCGCGATGAGCGGCGCTGCATATCCGATCGCCACGGCCTCGGGAAAGGGCAGCAGCCCCAGCGCGGTGAAGCCGAAACCCATCGCGCAGACGCCGGTAAGGCCGCGCCAGAAGTGGCCGAAGGGGTTCCTGGTCTTCAGCCCGTCGCGCAGTTCGCCTTTCATCGCCAGCCAGCCCACGATCAGGGGAATCGCGAACAGCGAGCGGAAAAAGACCGCCTCGCCCGGCGGTACGTGGTCGGCGGTCGCCTTGATGATCGCCGCCATGGCAGTGAAAACGACCACCGACATCACCTTCAGGATTATGCCGGTGACCGGATTGGCGCTGGCGTGGCGGGGATCGGACAAGAAAATTTTCTTTCAAAAACGGGCTCAAAGGCATCGGGTATCATTGGCAGGCTGTGCCATCAACAAGGTTGGTTATGCGAAATATTTTTACGCACGGGCAGGCGGCGCTTCCCAAATGCCATATTCCTTCGATAGTTTGTTCGCAGGGGCATAAACTTCATTTCGGGAGGCATTCCATGCGGTCCTCAATTCGCGTTGCGCTGGCGCTCGTCACGTTGTTCCTGCCGGCGGCCATCAACGAGGCGGGCGCGCAGGAAGTCACCCGGGAGATCTTCGTGACGCAGGACGCCGACTATTCCGGCTTCGATCTGCGGGCGGAGAAGAACATCTCGCTCGACGACTGCAAGAAGATCTGCATCGAGGATCCCGCCTGCAAGGCATTCACCTACAACACCAAGGTGAGCTGGTGCTTCCTCAAGAGCGATTTTCGCGATGCCACAGACTACAAGGGCGCGATCGCCGGCCGGGTCGTCGAGACCGCGACGGTTGTACAGGCGCCGCTAGAGCCCGACCTCGGCGCCGCCCCGGCGCTGAACATCCTGCCGCGCGGCGCTGCGGACGAAGCGCGCCAGTTCGCGCGCAGGGCATCACAATTTGCGGCTGCCGCCGACCAGTCGTCCGGCGAGGACCCGATGGCGGCGATGCGCACGGCCATGAACACCCGGGCCTATCCGGAATCGGAAACGCTGGCGCTAACGGCGCTCGGGCTTGATCCGCAGAACGTCGAAAATTACCTCGAATTCACCCGGATGGCGCTGTCGTTCGCAAGTTCCAACGCCGACAACAGCTGGCGGATGCGCGATCTTGCCGTGGCGGGCGCCATCAACGCCTACGAGGTTTCGCGTACCGCGTCCAAGCGGGCAGAGGCGTTGACCCTCATGGGCAAAGCCTTCGAGGCGCGGTCGCAGTACCGAGCCGCGATCAATTCCTACAAGACCAGCCTCGAATTGGTGAATTCGCCCGAAACGGCCGGCCGCTATCGCAGCGCCCGCAGCAGCTATGGCTTCCGCATCACCGGCAACACCGTGGACGCCGACAACACGGCGCCGCGTGCCTGCGTCCAGTTCTCCGAAGAACTGGTGAAGTCGGGCGTCGACTACAACAATTTCGTCACCATCGACGGCAAGCCGGGCGCGATCGAGGCCACGGGCAGCAACATCTGCGTCGAAGGGCTGGAGCACGGCAAAAGCTACACCATCGCGCTGAGGGCCGGCCTGCCGTCCTCGGTCGCCGAGGTGCTGGAGGAGCCGGCGGTCTTCAACATCTATGTCCGCGACCGCGCGCCCGCCGTCCGCTTCACCGGCGAGAATTTCGTCCTGCCCGGCGCCGCGCGCCAGGGAATTCCGGTCATCGGCATCAATGCCGACAAGGCCAAGCTCGAGCTGTTCCGCATCGGCGACCGGTCGATCGCGCCGCTGCTGGCCCAGTCACGTTTCCTGCGGCAGCTGGAGGGCTACACGCTCGAGCAGATGCAGGGCGAGATGGGCACGCCGGTATGGAAGGGAGAGCTTGATCTCGAACGCACGCTGAACCGCGAAACCGTGACCAGCCTGCCGCTCGACAAGGTGATGCCGGAGCGCAAGCCGGGCATCTATGTGCTTGTCGCGCAGGCCGAGGGCGCGGAGACCGACAGCTGGGAGCCGCGCGCAACGCAGTGGTTCCTGATCTCCGACATCGGGCTTTCGACCTATTCGGGCATCGACGGCCTTTCGGTCTTCACCCGCTCGCTCGACACGGCCGGGCCGATCGCAGGCGTCGAACTAACGCTGATCGCGCGCAACAACGAGGTACTGGGCACCGCGACGAGCGATGCCAACGGGTTTGCACGTTTCGACGCCGGGCTTCTGCGCGGAACCGCAGGGTCGGCGGCAGCGGTTGTAACCGCCAGGCATGCGGGCGCGAAGGGCGAGGACTACGTGTTCCTCAACCTCGAACGCGCCGGGTTCGATCTTTCCGACCGCGGCGTCACGGGGCGCGCCGCGCCGGGCCCGGTCGATGTCTATGCCTATCTCGACCGCGGCATCTACCGGCTTGGCGAAACGGTCAACGCAATGGCGCTGGCGCGTGATGATAGCGCCAATGCGCAAGGCGGCCTGCCGCTGACCATCGTCTTCGAGCGTCCCGACGGGGTGGAGGCGACGCGGATTGTTTCGTCCTCGCCAAGCGAGGGCGGACACCTTGCGCAATACACCTTGCCGGAAACGGGCATGCGCGGCGTGTGGAAACTGCTGGCATTCACCGATCCTGACGCCGAGGCGGTGGTGGAGAAGCTCTTCCTGGTGGAAGATTTCATCCCGGACCGCATCGAGTTCGACATCAAGACGCAATCGGCGGCAATTGCCCCGGGATCACCGGCCATGCTGGAAATCGACGGGCGGTTCCTTTACGGCGCGCCGGCCAACGACCTGGCGCTCGAGGGTGAAATCCGCCTCAAGGCCGGCCGTTCGCTCGCCGCAGCGCCGGGTTACGAATTCGGCCTTTCCGAGGAAGAAGACCTTGGCGCGGAGGCCGTGACGCTCGCCGATTTGCCCCGGACCGGAGACGACGGCAAGGCGATGATCGAAGCGGTGCTGCGCAACCTGCCGGTTTCGAGCCGGCCACTTTCCGCCGATATCTCGCTGCGCATGCGCGAAGATGGCGGGCGCGCAGTGGAGCGCAAGCTGACGCTGCCGGTAACGCCCGAGGGCGTGATGGTCGGCATCAAGCCCGAGTTCGCCGACGGCGTGGTTCGGGAAAACTCGCAGGCCGGCTTCAGTGTCATCGCGGTCGATCCGCTGGGCGGCAAAGTCGACAAGCCCGGCCTGAAATGGACGCTGTCTCGCATCGAACGGAATTACCAATGGTATCGCGACGGGTCCTACTGGCGCTATGAAGCGACGGAAATCCCGCGGCTTGAGCAGGAAGGCACGATCGATGTTGCCGCAGGCCAGCCCGGCTGCGATCTCCGTGCCGGTTACCTGGGGCCAGTACCGGCTCGAAGTATCGAGCCTCGATGCCGGTGGCCCGGCAACCAGCATTGCTTTCGATGCGGGATATTACGTAGCCAGCGAGTCCGCGCAAACGCCCGACGCGCTGGAAATCGCGCTCGACAAGGAAAACTACGCGGCTGGAGAGACGGCGAAACTTCGCGTGTCGCCGCGCTTTGCCGGCGAGATGCTCGTTGCGGTCGGCACCGACCGGTTGGTCGAGACGATCAATGTCACCGTTCCGGCAGGCGGGAGCGAAGTGGAAATCCCCGTCAAGGGAGAGTGGGGCGCGGGCGCCTATGTGACGGCGACGCTGTTCCGCCCGGGTTCTGCGCAGGAAAGCCGCATGCCCATGCGCGCGATCGGCACCACATGGCTGCAGGTGACGCCGGGCGAGCGGGAACTCAAGGTGTCGATGGAACTGCCGGAAAAGACGACGCCGGACCAGCGCTTCTCCATTCCGCTGTCGGTCATCGGCGCCAAGGCCGGCGAGGAAATCTTCGCGACCGTCGCCATGGTCGATGTCGGGATACTCAACCTCACCCGCTACGAGGCGCCAGATCCGGTGTCGTGGTATTTCGGCCAACGCCAGCTCGGCCTCGAAATTCGCGATATCTACGGCAATCTCATCGATGGTTCGCAAGGCGTGTTCGGCAACGTGCGCACCGGCGGCGACGGTCCTGGCATTGTCGGCGGAAGGAAGCCCGCCGACCGAAAAACTGCTTTCGTTGTTTTCCGGCATCGTCAAGCTGGATGACAAGGGCAAGGCCGTGATCGAATTCGACCTGCCCGAGTTCAACGGCACCGGCCGCGTGATGGCGGTCGCCTGGACGAAGTCCGCGGTCGGCCAGGCACAGGCCGACGTCATCATCCGCGATCCGGTGGTCATCACGGCCAGCCTGCCGAAGGTCATGGCTCCCGGCGACGAGGCGAACACCATCGTCGAGATCGCGAATACCGACGGCCCTGCCGGTACCTATGAGCTGTCGGTTGCGGCAGCGGGCGGCCTCGAAGCTGGTGATATTCCGGCATCGGTCGAGCTGGCGCCGGGCGAACGCAAGAGCCTGGCGCTGTCGCTCAAGGCCGTCACGCCGGGAACCGGCCAGGTCACTGTCACCGCATCCAACGGCACGAACGCCCTGGCCACGCGCACGCAGCTCGTGACGATCCGGCCCGATACGCTGCCTGTGACAACGCGGATGGAAATCCCCGTCGCCGCCAACGGATCGATCACCATCGACGACGGGCTGCTGGCGCAGAATTTCATCCCCGGATCGAGCGTGAGCGTCAGCGTATCTCGCACCCCGGGCTTTGACGTTTCGGCGCTGCTGACCAATCTCGACCGCTACCCCTATGGATGCGCCGAGCAGACGACGAGCCGTGCGCTGCCGCTGCTCTATCTTTCCGACCTCGACGCGCCGAAGGAATTGGTCGAAACGCCGGACCTCGACAAGCGCATCGAGGGAGCGCTGGCGCGCGTGCTGACCTACCAGGCGGCAAGCGGCGCATTCGGTCTTTGGGGGCCGGGCGACAGCGACATGTGGCTCGATGCCTATGTCACCGACTTCCTGACACGGGCGCGAGAGAAGGGATACGATGTCCCCGAGCAGGCAATGCGCATTGCGCTGGCCAACCTGCAAAACAAGCTCGGCTATACCGACGACGTCGCCCGCGACGGCAATTCGATTGCCTATGCGCTCTATGTGCTGGCGCGCAACCGCATGGCCTCGGCCGCGGACCTGCGCTATTTCGGTGACACCAAGATCGAGGAGTTCTCCTCGCCCTTGGCGCGCGCCCACATCGCGGCGGCGCTGTCGCTCTACAACGAGGTGGAGCGGTCGAGCCGCATCTACGGTTCGGCGCTGCAGCTGGCCAGTACCAACCGCACGCACAGCTACACGAGCTATGATTACGGCTCGCGGCTTCGCGACGGCGCGGCCATCCTTGCGCTTGCCAGCGAAACGCGGCCCGTGCCGGCCAATGTCGCCGAAATGATGCGGTTCATGCAGGGCGAACTCCGGTCGAAGAAATATACCTCGACGCAGGAGCAGGCATGGATGCTGCTGGCTGCCCGCGCCACGCAGGAAATGAACATGGACCTTGAGCTGGAGATCAATGGCGAGCCGCATCAGGGGGCGTTCAACCTGACGGTTCCCGGTACGTCGCTGGCGACTGATCCGGTACAGATAGGCAATCCCGGTTCGCAGGCACTGGTGGCGACGGTCACGACGCTGGCATCGCCAATGCAACCGCTGCCGGCCGGCGGCGATGGTTTCGAGATCACGCGGGAATACTACACGCTTGATGGCGAACCGGCCGATATCACGCAGGCGAAGCAGAACGAGCGGTATGTCGTTGTTCTCACGGTCAACGAGAATACGGAGGACACCGCGCGCATCCTGGTAACGGATCTTCTGCCCGGCGGATTCGAAATCGACAATCCTCGCCTTGTGCTCAGCGCCGACCTGGAGGAGTTCGGCTGGCTGGAAGAGACGGAGGTCGCCCATAGCGAATTCCGCTCCGACCGGTTCGTCGCAGCGCTCAACCGGCAGGAGGGAAGCGACAAGTCATTCTCGCTTGCCTATGTCGTGCGGGCCGTCACGCCAGGCACCTACTCGCTGCCCGCGGCAACGGTTGAGGACATGTACCGGCCGGAGCTTTCGGCGCGTACCGCAACCGGCTTCATGCAGGTGCAGGCGGGACTTTGATGTCCACGCCCGTGCAAATGGCGCAAGGCGGCGCGGCATGGCCTGCATTGCCGGGGGCGGATTGCTCGTTGTTGTCGCCGTCTCGCTGTTTGCGCTGGACCGGCTCGACAAGGCATACCCGCCGCCCCTGGGCGGGCCGCAAATGCTGTCGCGCGAAGTGCTCGACCGCAAGGGCATCCCGCTGCGGGTCTATGCCAATGACGCGGGCCGCTGGCGGCTGAAAGCCGACATCGACCGGATCGATCCGAAATTCCTGGCAATGCTCGTTGCCTATGAAGACAAGCGCTTTCACGAGCACAAGGGTGTCGATCCGCTGGCGATCGCGCGGGCGGCGGGGCAGTTCCTGTGGAACGGGCGGATCGTCTCGGGCGGCTCCACCATAACGATGCAGTTGGCGCGATTGACCGAGCCGCGCCAGTCGCGCTCGCTCTCCGCGAAATTGCGGCAGGCGATCCGCGCCTTGCAGATCGAGCGGCGGCTGACCAAACGCGAAATCCTCGAGCGCTACCTGACCATCGCGCCTTATGGCGGAAACATCGAGGGCGTTCGCGCCGCCTCGCTTGCATGGTTCGGGCGCGAACCGGCGAAGCTCAGCCTGGCCGAGGCGGCGCTGCTTGTCGCGCTGCCGCAGTCGCCGGAAGCGCGCCGTCCGGACCGCAACCCGAACAATGCCGAGGCCGCGCGTCAGCGGGTCATGGAGCGCATGGCGGCGGCGGGGTTGGCCGACCCGGGCGAGATCGAGCGGGTTGCGCGTTTCCCGGTACCGCGCATGCGCCTTGCGATGCCGGCTCTGGCTCCGCACCTTGCCGATGCAGCGCTTGACCGCGATCCGCTGGCTGCAGCAGCACCGCACCACGATCGACGCCGCCATCCAGCAACGGCTGGAGCAGGCGGTTCGCGACGGTGCGCGCCGGACGGGACCGCGCGTGTCGGCCGCGCTGATTGCCGCAGATGCGCAGACAGGGGAAATCCTGGCGCGGATCGGCTCTTCCGACGCGCGCGACGACAGCCGTTTCGGCTGGATCGACATGACGACGGCGCTGCGTTCGCCGGGATCGACCCTGAAGCCTTTCATCTTCGGCCTCGCCATCGAGGAAGGGCTGGTGCTGCCGGAGACGGTCATCTCCGACCGGCCGGAAGATTTTTCCGGCTACAAGCCGGCCAATTTCGACATGACCTACCAGGGCGACGTCACGATCCGCGAGGCGCTGCAAATGTCGCTGAACGTGCCGGCCATCCGTCTGCTCGACGCGCTCGGTACGGCGCGGCTGGTGGCGCGCATGCGGCGGGCGGGCGTCGTGCCGGTATTTCCCGAGGGCGAGCGCGCCGGCCTTTCGCTCGGCCTCGGCGGCGCCGGGCTGACACTTGAAGGCCTCGTGCAGCTTTACGCCAATCTTGCCGGCGGTGGCGCCGACCCGGTCGGTATCGGGGACGGGGTGACGCGCAAGCCGGGGCCGCTCGGCGGGACGCCGATGCTGACGCCGGTGGCGGCCTGGCATGTGGGCGACATCCTTTCGGGCGTGCCAAATCCCGCCGGTTCCCGCCCGGCGCGGATCGCCTGGAAAACCGGAACCAGCTATGGCTACCGCGACGCCTGGGCGATCGGCTATGACGGGCGGCATGTCATCGGCGTGTGGGTCGGTCGCGCCGACAACGCATCGGTTCCCGGGATTACCGGAGCAAATACCGCCGGTCCCATCCTGTTCGAGGCGTTCGACAGGTTGGGGCGCGAAATCGAGCCGCTGCCCAAGGCGCCTGCCGGAGCCGTCCGGATCGCCAAGGGCGACGTGCCGGCGCCACTTATCCGGTTCGGATCGCGCGAAGAAAAGCTTGCCGCCCGTCCGCTGGCGCCGTCGCAGGCGTTGCACATTGCCTTTCCCGTCGCCGGTTCCGAACTGGAACTTGGCCTTCGCGCCGATGGCGAGCCAACTCCTGTCGTGCTCAAACTACAGGGGGGAACCCCGCCATTCAGGCTGCTGGCGAATGGCCGTCCGGCTGGTCCCGCGTCGCGGACGCGGCAGTTGCAATGGCACCCCGACAGCACCGGTTTTTCCCGCCTGACCGTACTCGACGGAACCGGCCTGGCGCAGAGCGTCGAGGTGGAAATACGCTAGCGCCCCGCGCCCGGGCGGAACAGCCGGCCCTTTTCGGTGATCAAGATGATCAGCAGGGTCGCAATGCCGCAAAGCGCAAATCCGGCGGATAGCGGGGCCACCGTTCCGTCGTACTGGCGGCCGATGAGGAAGCCGAGGCCGGCGCCCATGGCTACCGTGACCGCGCCAGTAAAGGACGATGCGACGCCGGCGAACCTTCCCTGCGGCTCCATGGCCAATGCGTTGAAGTTGGAGAAGACAAGCCCGACCAGCATCATGTTGAAGCCGTGGATCGCGATGAACGCCCACAGGCCCAGAAGTCCGCCAAGCGCGAGCGCATACATCAACAGGCTCGTCAGGCTGAAGGCAACGACAGCCGTATGCGACAGGATGCGCATGCCGAAGCGTTCGACCAGCCTGGAATTGATGAAGGAGGATGCCGACAGCATCAGCGCCATCGCAGCGAATGCCAGCGGGAACCAGACGCCAAGGCCGAATATCTCGACCATCACTTGCTGGGCCTGCCCGATGAAGCCGAAAAGCGCACCGAAAAAGGCTCCCGCGGCAAGCGTGTACCCGACCGTCTGCCGCGACAGCGCCACCGAACGCACCGCCTGCCAGACCGCGGAAACGCTGATCGCGCGCCGGTCCTCGACGGCAAGGGTTTCGGGAAACACGCGCCAGCATACCAGCAGCGTGACGAAGCCGTAGATTGCGATCGAACCCATCACCCAGCGCCATGAGGACACGAGCAGGATTGCCTGACCCATGGCGGGCGCAAGAACCGGCGCGGCCATGAACACCGTCATGGTCAGCGACATGACCCGCGCCATTCGCCGTCCGTCATAGCAGTCGCGAACAGAGGCGGTCGCGATAACGCGCGGTGCGCCGGAGCCGAGGCCCTGGATGAAACGCGCTGCCAACAGATGGGTGAAATCGCCCGCGACAGCGGTAAAGACCGATGCGATCGTGTAGATGACGACGCCAACCAGGAGAACCTTGCCGGCGGCCGTACCGGTCTGAGAGGAAGCCGGTGAAAAGCTGGCTGAGGGCAAAACCCATCATGTAGGCGGTGATCACTGCCTGCACGTCTGTCACTTCCGTATCGAGGGCCGAGCCGATATCGGGAAAAGCCGGAAGCATGATGTCGGTAGCCAGGGCGTTCATTGCCATCAGGCCAGCCAAAAGGGCAACGAACCAGCCAAGCGTAAGCGGCGCGTGCTTCTGCTCCCCGGTTTTTTGGATGGGCAGGTTCATCAGGCGCTTTCAAAACGAGGAGTTTCGACCTTTATAGGCCGGGCCGGACAAGGGGGCTTCGGCAATTTTGCATGGCAGCCATGTATCACGCGCCTGTCATGCAAGCCACACGTCGACTTCCTCGGCCCTGCCCTTGAGCGCAAGCCTGGGCTTACTGCGCATTGCCTGGCAAAAGCGCCCGCGAGCCTCTGGTTCCGCGATCGCATCGATGACGCTCTGGCTGATGGCAATGCCGCAGGACAGTTCCCTCGTTGCCGCCTCGAGGCGCGAGGCAACATTGACGGTATCGCCCAGCGTGGCGAACTCCATCCGCCGCTCGCTGCCGATGTCGCCCAAGATCACCGGGCCATAATGGACGCCCACCGAGAGGCGAACCGGTTCCTTGCCGGCGGCGATCCGCCCCTCGTTCAGCTTCCGCACGCCATCCTGCATCGCGAAGGCCGCCGCGACGGCGTTTGCGGCGTCGGCGGGGGTAGGCGAGGGCGTGCCGAAACTCGCCATGATGCCGTCGCCCATGTATTTGTCGAGCGTACCGCCATGGGCGAATACCGCTTCTTCGAGTGTCGCATGCAGGCTGCGCAAGAGGCCAATGACTTCTTCAGGGGAGTGGTGCTCGGCGAATTTTGTGAAGCCGACGACGTCGGCAAAGAGAACCGCGACCTTTTGCGAACGCACGCCGCCCATCGGTTCGTTGCGCCGCGCCAGTTCCTCCACCATCGAGGGCGGAAAATAGCGCGAAAGGTTGGCCCGTTCGGCGGCAAGATGGGCCTGGCGCATCAGGAGCGCATTGGTGCGCTGCGACTTCAGACCCAGGATTACCGCGACAATCAGGAAGACCACCACTTCCTGTATGCGCGACGGCAGGATCACGCTGTTCGGATTGATCAGGTCGAATATGCGCTGGTCGCCGCCAAGCGCCTCCAGCAGTTTGGGCGACAGTTCCGGGAACTGCTTGCCGAACCATGCGACGAGCCCGACTGCAGTCATCCATATCACTGCCGTCCACATCCCGATGGTCTGGACCGTGCGCCAGCTATAGGCGAGCGTCGAGCCCGCCAGGAAAATGAAGAAATAGACGAAACCCTCGAATTTGAACTGCAAGGCAGTCGGCCAGTTGTCGGGTGCAAACGGGTTTGGCGCCGCAAGCGTAACAGCAAGAAGGGCAATGTCCGCGAAGATCAGCCCCAGTTCGACCCGCGACTGGCCAACGCGCGCGGCTCGAAGCTGGGCAATGCCGATGAGGACGAAAAGCAACAGCAAAAAGAGGTAGTAAATCACCTCGGGACGCGGATTTATGAAGACCAGGAGGACCGCCACGATAGCCAGGGCGATCGTTCGCGCCCAGGTCGCGATCCTCTGGCCCTCCGCTTTCTCCTCCTCCATCGCACGCAGGAGATGCGGGTTTTTGCGCGCGTTCTCCTCCTCCGCGCGCCGGGTTGCGCCCGGCATGGTGAAAAGTGTGAAAAGGCGCCCGGCTGGCCGGGACATCGAGGTCATGTCGCCACTCGTCACAAGTTTTCCTTAAGGTTCGCAATCAATTGATTTGCCGGCAGTTTGACGCGGAAATACGGAACTGGCAAATGAGCCTTGACAGGTCCTGCGGGTTCCGTGTGACGATATGTGCGATTGATCGTGATCAAACGCAGGTTACTAACCAGCGTATAAACATGTCTCCCCATGGCGCCGGAATTGATCCGAAGGCCGAAAACGGGGTTACGCCGGCCGGTGTTGGAATTCCGGCAGCGCAGGAGGTGGTAATGGGGCAATGTACGAACCAGCCGGAAAAGCCGGCGATCATCACGGCCGTAAACGCCAACGCCCCGGCCCGCTGCCCCGTCGCACACGGCCATGATGTGTTTTTCGAGCAAAAGCTTGCCGGACTTCGCGAAGAAGGCCGCTACCGGGTCTTCGCCGATCTGGAGCGCCATGCCGGCAGTTTTCCGCGCGCCACCCGCCACCGCGAGGATGGAAGCCGGCAGGATGTGACGGTCTGGTGTTCCAACGACTATCTCGGCATGGGACAAAATCCCAAGGTGATGGCAGCCATGCACGAGGCAATCGAGAAATGCGGCACGGGGGCCGGCGGCACCCGCAACATTTCCGGAACCAACCATTACCATGTGCTGCTCGAACACGAACTTGCCGACTTGCACGGCAAGCAGTCAGCGCTGATCTTCACCTCCGGCTACGTATCCAACTGGGCGACGCTCGGTACGCTGGGCGCCAACATTCCGGGCCTCGTCATCCTGTCGGACGAAAAGAACCACGCCTCGATGATCGAGGGCATCCGCCATTCGCGCGCCGAAAAGCGCATCTGGAAGCACAATGACGTCGCCGATCTCGACCGGCAGCTTTCCGCGCTTGGCCGCGACGTTCCCAAGCTGGTCGCCTTCGAAAGCGTTTATTCGATGGATGGCGACATTTCCCCGATCCGCGAGATCTGCGACGTGGCCGACAGGCATGGCGCGATGACCTATCTCGACGAGGTGCATGCAGTTGGCCTTTACGGTCCGCGCGGCGGCGGCATTGCCGAACGCGAAGGGCTGATGGACCGGCTGACCATCATCGAGGGCACGCTGGGCAAGGCGTTCGGCGTGATGGGCGGCTATATCACGGGGTCGAAGGCGGTTTGCGACTTCGTGCGGTCCTATGCTTCGGGATTCATCTTCACCACCGCGCTGCCGCCGGCAATTGCCGCAGGCGCAATCGCCTCGATCAGCCACCTCAAGGAAAGCCAGGAAGAACGCCGTGCCCATCAGGCGGCAGTTGCCAAGGTACGCGCAGGGTTGGACCGTCGCGGCATTCCGCACATGCCGAACCCCAGCCATATCGTGCCGGTGGTCGTGGGCAACGCTGCCAAGTGCAAGTGGATCAGCGACCTGCTGCTCGATAATTACGGGATCTATGTGCAGCCGATCAATTATCCGACGGTGCCGCGCAAGACCGAGCGCCTGCGCATCACGCCCTCGCCGCTGCACAGCGATGCGGACATCGCGCACCTCACCGATGCACTGAGCGACCTGTGGAGCCAGTGCGCGCTCGCAAGGGCCGTGGCCTGATCTTTTTTCCGGCTGTGCTACTCTTTAACCATCTCCCCCGCCAACCGCCGTGCCTCGGCGTCGGCGGCGAACACTTCGTCCATTGATGATGGCGAGGGGAGGCCGGCCAGCGCGTCCATCACGCGTTCGGTGATTTCGGCGATTTTCAGGAAGCCCAGCCGTTCATCGATGAAGGCTTCGCAGGCGGTTTCTTCTGCAGCATTCATCACTGCCGACTGCGATCCGCCGCGCTGCATGGCCGTGCGGGCGAGACGCAGTGCGGGGAAGCGGTCCTCGTCCGGCGCCTCGAAGTCGAGCCGCGCCAGCCGGGCGAAATCCAGCCGCTCGACATTGAGTGCCTCGCGACGCGGCCATGACAGCGCATAACCGATGGCAGTTCGCATGTCCGGGCTGCCAAGCTGCGCAAGCACCGAGCCGTCGCTGTAGCCAACCATCGAGTGGATGATCGATTGCGGATGTACGATGACTTCGACCTGCTCCGGGCGCACGTCGAAAAGGTGCATGGCCTCGATCATCTCGAGCGCCTTGTTGAACATCGTGGCGCTGCCGATCGAGATCTTCATGCCCATCGACCAGTTGGGATGGGTGCGTGCGGCTTGCGGCGTTACGTCGGCCATCTTTTCCTTCGGCCAGGTGCGGAACGGCCCGCCCGAGGCGGTGAGGATGATTCGCTCCACGGCGTGGCGCTGGTTCGATTCCAGCGTCTGGAAAATGGCGCTGTGTTCGCTGTCGACGGGCAGCAGCCGCCCGCCGCCCTGGCGCACCGCATCCATGAACAGACTGCCTGCGGTTACGAGACATTCCTTGTTGGCAAGCGCGATGTCCATTCCGCTGCGCGCCGCCGCGAGCGTCGGCTCAAGTCCGGCCGTGCCGACGATCGCCGCCATGGCGCAATCGGCCTCCATGCTCGCGGCCTCTATAAGGCCGGAACGGCCCGCCGCGGCGTCAATGCCGGTGCCGGAAAGCGCCTGCTTCAAGTCCAGATAGGTCTTTTCGCTGGCCGTTACCGCCAGCTTTGCCCCGGTTTCAACGGCCTGGCGTGCCAGCAGCGGCACATTGGCATTACCGGTCAGCGCGACGACCTCGAACGCTTCGCGTCCGCCCAGCTGCCCGATGACATCCAGCGTGTTGACCCCGATCGACCCTGTCGAGCCAAGGACCGTGATGCGCCTGCCTTGCACCATCAGGCCCCCGCCCTCGGGCGCGCCAGCCTTGGCGCCGTGTCTGCGGCGCAAGAGCCATCGAATTTCATTGTGCCGTGTCCTCCCTGTGGCGCCCGCCAAGCTATGTCGTGCCGCGGAATTTGCCAATGGGCGTCAATCCGCCGCTGCGGCAATCCGGCAATTGAAACGGCAGCATCGAGAAACGAAACTTTGCCCATTGTCGCCGGGGAGTGGATCATGAAGCCAGGACTTGCATCCGCCGCCTTTGCCGCTGCCTTGTTGACCACCGCCGCCGCATTGGCCGCAGCCGGATGGTCGGTTCGCGGATCGCTTGACGGGGCGCAGCGCACGGCTCCGGCATTTGCCGGATTTGCGCCGGACGGGGCTTCGCAAACGCTTTCGCCGGTCTCTTTGCGGAAATAGGCTGATTTTGCTGCTGTTCCCAGTTAACCCAGCGCGGCAACTCTCCCTTCAATTATCGCATGAAGCGGTGTATGGAACGGTCAAGCAGCGTGCGGCAGGGGCCGTGCGCGCGTGCAGCGCCCCGGCGGCGCGGATGACGAGGGGACTTAAAAGATGAAACCAACCCTGATCCTGGTGGGCGCAGACAAGGGCGGCGTGGGCAAGACCACAACCTCGCGGGCGCTGCTGGATTATTTCGCGCGAAAGAACATCCTGGCCCGCGCATTCGATACCGAAAATCCGCGCGGCACGCTCAAGCGCTTCTACCCCGGCATCACTGAAATCATCGACCTTGAAAATGTCGCCGACCAGATGAAGGTGCTCGACACCATGTCGACGGCGGCGCAGAAGGTGACGGTCGTCGACCTCAAGGCTGGCGCGCTCTCGCATGCGCTCGACGTTTTCGACCGCATCGGCGTGCTCGATGCAGCACGCTCCGGACAGTTCCAGCTAGGCCTGATGCATGTGATCGGCTCTTCGATCGCCTCTCTGGACGAGATGGGCGAGGTGGCCAAGTACACCAAGGGCATCGCCTACATCATCGCCCGCAATTTCATCAACGAGACGAATTTCTTCGAGTGGGATGAAAAGACCTACAAGAAGTACTTCGCCGGCCTGTCGGACGCGCGGGAGATCGAAATTCCCAAGCTCAACGAGATGGCCTTCGAAGCCGTCGACCTTGCCGGCGTGACCTTCTCCGATTTCATCGCCAACAAGCTGCCAAACGGCGCGGACGCCAACTTCTCCTTCGTCCTGCGCGGCTATGTCCGCAAATGGCGCAGCGATCTGGATGCGCAACTCGACCGGCTCGACCTCATCAAGTCGATCCTCGACGCGGGCCGTGAAGGCGCAGAGAAAACGGCGGCACAGTAAGGCCGCCGGCTGCGGGAGGCTGCGATAAACTCCCACGTCTACATCGTCTGCTCGGACCAGGCGCGCAACGGGAAAACCCTGTTTGCGCGCCTTTATGCCGATTGCCTGTCGCTGAACGACCCGGACCGGGTGCGGGTGTTCGACACCGACCACCCCAATGGCGGCCTTTCCCACTATTTCCCCTATAACAGCGAGATCATCGACCTGACGCGCACGGTAGACCAGGTGCGCCTCTTCGACACGATCATCGCGGAGCCGCAGTTTCACTACATCATCGACCTGCAGTCCGCGTTTTTGAACAAGTTCTTCAAGATATTCAGCGACATACGCTTCGATGAAGGGGCGAGGGAAGTCGGAATCGGAGTGGCGGTGTTCTTCATCGTCGACCGGTCGATGAGTTCGATCCATGCGGCCGAGTGGCTGCGCGGCCAACTCACCTGCAGCGAGTTCATCCTCGTGCGCAACGATGCCATCGGCACGCTGCTGCACATGCCGGTCGCGGCGGCCAATTACCTGCGAATCAACAAGGACCGTGACCTCGTCCTGCCGAAGTTGAGCGCCAATGCGCTGTCGTTCATCGAGCAGCGGGGCTTCACCTTCTCGGACTTCATCGCAGGAGAAATGTCGCCGCCGCCCGACACCGTTCGCCTCGAGCTATGGAAGTTCCTGGAGACGATCTACAACCAGCGCGGCACGAGTGGTTCCGGCACGACGCTGCTGATCTGACCTATTCGACACATGCCTCGACCACCTGGCGCAGCGGATCGGCGACCGGCGCGGCGATCCCGCCGGAATTTCCTTCCTCCCCGGTGACGCGGAATGTGACGGTGGCTGCGCTGGCCAATCCGGAGATAAAGGCATCGCCGGCCGGCGCGCGAGCGATCAGGCCCGGGGTTCCCGCGGGATCGGGCGCGGCCGTCAGCCGCAATTCTCCCGTTTCGGAGACGAGGGTCAGTTCGGTCTGGTCCACAGGCGGCTGCACCGCGCGGAAAATCACGATCTCGTCCGTTGCCGCGTCGCAGCCGACCGAAACGAGGGGCGGGCCGCCGGGAGAGGCAAAAGTCGCTATCGGAGCCTCGCTGGCGGAAAGCGTCCAGGCAGGTTCTGCCGATTCCTGCGCCATTGAAGGCGAAGCGAAGACAAGCATCAGCACGGCTGGTTTTACATAACGCATGGCAACCTCCACAGGCTGGAAACGACCCGGGCGATGCTTAGGTTCCCTTGTATTTTAGAACATGCTAATGTATATAGCGCCATGGCCGGCGACGAACCGGCAAGCCACGACGTGAGGAGAACATCCATGATCCCGCCACTGCCCTTCACGCCTGATCTTTCGGTCAAACCCGAGGTCATCCCATTCTTTGAGCCGCAAACCAACACGATTTCATACATCCTGCGCGACCCGAATTCGCACGCATGCGCAGTCATCGATTCGGTGATGGATATCGACTACGCCGCCGGCCGCATCACCCATGAGAGCGCTGACAAGATCATCGACACCATCCTCCAGAAAGGGTGGAAGGTCGAATGGCTGATCGAAACGCATGTCCATGCCGATCACCTTTCGGCTGCGCCCTACATCCAGGAAAAGCTCGGCGGCAAGCTGGGCATCGGCGAGAACATCACGATCGTGCAGGACACGTTCGGCAAGGTTTTCAATGAAGGCACCGAGTTCCAGCGCGACGGATCGCAGTTCGACCGCCTGTTCACCGATGGCGACAGCTACCAGGTCGGCGGCCTCACAGTGCATGTCATGCACACGCCCGGCCACACGCCGGCCTGCATGACGCATGTGGCTGGCGATGCGGCCTTTGTCGGCGACACGCTGTTCATGCCCGATGGCGGTTCGGCCCGGGCGGATTTTCCGGGCGGAGATGCGCGCACGCTCTACCGTTCATCCAAGCGTGTCTTGGAACTACCGCCGCAGACCCGGCTTTTCATGTGCCACGACTATGGTCCCAACGGGCGCGACATCCAGTGGGAGACAAGCGTCGAGGAAGAGCGCAAGCACAACATCCATCTGCACGACGGCATCAGCGAGGACGAATTCGTCGCCATGCGCGAGGCCCGCGACAAGACGCTGGCAATGCCAAAGCTGATCATTCCCTCGCTGCAGGTCAACATGCGCGCCGGCCAGCTCCCGCCCAAGGACCCGTCCGGCAAGGTATTCCTCAAGGTTCCGGTGAACGGGCTTTAAAGCAATGGGAGAATCCATGGATTACAAGCAAGTGGACGGCACGGTCTCGGTAACCGGCCAGATCAACGCTTCCGATATCGGACAAATCGCGGCAGCGGGGTTCAAGTCGGTCATATGCAACCGGCCGGACAACGAGGGGCCGGGCCAGCCGGCCTTCGCGGAAATCGAGGCGGCGGCCAAGGTGGCAGGCATTTCGACCCGCTACATTCCGGTGACGCCCGGCAAGACCGATCCGGCAACGGCCGCAGCAGAGTTCAAGAGTGCGCTAGCGCAATTGCCGAAGCCGGTCCTGGCCTATTGCCGCTCCGGCGCCCGCTCCACCATGTTGTGGCAGATGAGCCAGGGCTGAGCGCGAGCGCCCGCTTTATTCCTTGCGCCGGTCATGGCAGGTTGTCTGCGCGGTTCCACTGCGGAGATCTGTCCATGCGCCTGTTGCTGCCTTGCGTGATCGCTGCCTGCCTTGTCCTTCCGGCGCCGTCACTGGCGGCTGATCCGGGCATATACCGGGTGACCGGTGTCGTGGCAGGCGACGTCCTCAACATCCGCCCCGAGCCGGGCCCGGGTGGCGAGCCGCTTGCCGGCTTGCAGCCGGGGGCAGCGCCAGTCGAGGTGCTGGAGGTTCGCGACGTCAACGGCGCGCAGTGGGGCAGGGTGCTTGCCGGAGACGGCAATGGCTGGGTGGCGATGAAGTTTCTCGCGCCCGCCGAAATTCCCGTGATCGGAGGCACCGACATACCGGACGGTCTGTCCTGCGCCGGAACGGAACCGTTTTGGGGCGCGAGGCTGACGAATGCCGGGGGGCTGCGTTTCTCCGACATAGACGGCAAGGACACGGTTCTGCCGATCAGCAAGGCGATGAACGCGACCGGCCGGTTGCACCGCTTCGCGGTCAAGGCCAATGACGGCAAGACCTTTGCCACGGCAATGCTTGGCCGGTACGAAAGCTGCACGGACGGCATGAGCGATCGCGATTTCGGCTGGCGCATCGACCTGCTCATGGAAAAGGAAGGCGATCCGGATTTCCCGCTGCTGTTCGAAGGCTGCTGCCATTTGCCCGTGGCGCAGTAGCATCCAAGCGCTTACCATTGGGAACAGATTCGCGCTCTTCGAGTTGCCAATGTGGCAGTAGCGCGGTTTGCGCAGCGAGCAAAATGGCAGGCGATTGAGACGGGGATCGGCGGATGTTCGAAAACCTTGACGCGGTTTTGCTGGCGCGGATCCAGTTCGCCTTCACGATCTCGTTCCACATCATCTTTCCGGCATTCTCTATCGGGCTCGCAAGCTATCTGGCGGTGCTGGAAGGGCTGTGGCTGGCGACGGGAAGCCGGACCTATCTCAATCTTTTCAACTACTGGAAAAAGATCTTCGCCATCGCATTCGCCATGGGCGTGGTTTCGGGAATCGTCATGTCCTACCAGTTCGGCACGAACTGGAGCGTATTTTCGGACAAGGCGGGTCCCGTCATCGGCCCGCTGATGGGCTACGAGGTGCTGACCGCCTTTTTTCTTGAGGCGGGATTCCTCGGCATCATGCTTTTCGGCCTGGACCGCGTCGGCAAGGGGCTGCACTTCCTCGCGACGCTGATGGTTGCGGCGGGTACGCTGATTTCGGCGACCTGGATCCTGGCGGTCAATTCCTGGATGCACACGCCGGCAGGGTTCGGCATGAACGAAGCGGGGCAGTTCATCCCGCTCGACTGGTGGGCGGTGATCTTCAACCCGTCCTTCCCGTACCGGCTCGTGCACATGGTGCTGGCGGCCTATCTCACGACCGCGCTCGTCGTCGGCGCGGTGGGAGCATGGCATTTGCTGCGGTTCGAGCGCGGCCATGCCGCGGCGCGCATGTTCTCGATGGCGATGTGGATGGCGGCGATCGTCGCGCCGATCCAGATCGTTGCCGGCGACATGCACGGCCTCAACACGCTCGAGTACCAGCCCGCCAAGATCGCTGC
The DNA here is from genome assembly GCA_963846345.1 of uncultured Alphaproteobacteria bacterium. Lineage (GTDB taxonomy): Bacteria > Pseudomonadota > Alphaproteobacteria > Rhizobiales > Rhizobiaceae > BOKV01. The sequence goes on along the minus strand of CAWJVP010000017.1, from coordinate 204,205 downwards.
GATGGAGGGCCATTACGAGACGCAGCGCGGCGCGCCGCTGATCCTGTTCGGCATTCCGGACGATGCCGCCGAAACCACGCGCTACAAGCTGGAAATTCCCAAGCTTGGCTCGCTGATCCTGACGCATGAGTGGGACGGCGAGGTGCCCGGCCTCACGGCCTTCCCGAAGGAAGAGCGCCCGCCTGCGTCTGCTCATATTCTGGACGTTCCGCATCATGGTCGGGATCGGATTCCTGATCCTTGGGCTTGGCATCTGGAGCCTAGTCGCGCGGGTTCGCGGCAAGCTCCTGGAGGACCGCCTGCTGCAAAGGGCTGCCGTTGCCATGGGTCCGATGGGGTTTGTCGCCGTGCTCGCCGGCTGGATCACGACCGAGGTAGGCCGCCAGCCCTATACGGTCTATGGCCATCTCACCACCGCGCAGTCGGTCGCGCCCATCGATGCGCCCGCGGTGGCAACTTCGCTTGTTGCGTTCATCATCGTCTATTTTGCCGTGTTCGGGGCAGGCACCTTCTACATCCTGCGGCTCATGCGGATGTCGCCCGAGGCGAAATCGCAGGTCGAAGAGGAAAAGACAAAGCGGCTGCGCACGTCGGGTATCGTGCCCGGACCGGCAATGCAGGAAGCGGGAGAAGGTTGATGGAGACCGATCTTGCATTCATCTGGGCCGGCCTCATCGCATTCGCCGTGCTCGCCTATGTGGTGATGGACGGCTTCGATCTCGGCATCGGGATCCTGTTTCCGTTCAACCCCGAAGCCGCCGATCGCGACACCATGGTCAACACGGTAGCGCCGGTGTGGGACGGCAACGAAACCTGGCTGGTGCTGGGCGGCGGCGGTTTGCTTGCAGCCTTTCCGCTGGCCTATGCCACGGTGTTTCCGGCGCTCTACATGCCCCTGATCGTGATGCTGCTGGCGCTGATTTTCCGCGGCGTTGCCTTCGAGTTCCGCTGGCGCACCGAACGCGGCAAGTTCGTGTGGGACTGGGCTTTCACCGGCGGGTCGGCCATTGCGGCCTTTACGCAGGGCATAGCGCTTGGCGCGCTGGTCCAGGGCATCCACATCGAGAACCGCGCCTATGCGGGCGGTTGGTGGGACTGGCTCAGCCCGTTCAGCATGCTCACCGGCGTGGCGCTTGTCATCGGCTATGCGCTGCTCGGCGCGACATGGCTGGTCATGAAGACGGAAGGCCCGCTGCAACAAAGGGCGCGGGGCCATGCGCGGCTGGCGGGCGGCGCTACGCTTGTGCTTATCCTCGCCGTCAGCGCGTGGACGCCGTTTCTCGACCCGGTCTATTTCGAACGCTGGTTCACATTTCCGACGGCGATCTTCTCGTTTGTCGTGCCGTTCTTCGTGGCGCTGCTTGCCTATCTGCTCTTCAGCGGGCTGGCGCGCGGCAAGGACTACCAGCCGTTCTTTTCGGCGCTCGGCATATTCGTGCTTTGCTTCATCGGAATAGGCATCAGCTTCTATCCGCACATCGTGCCGCCGGCGCTGACGATCGCCGAGGCGGCCGCGCCCGATTCGAGCCTCGGCTTCCTGTTGGTCGGAACGGCGGTGCTGGTGCCGGTGATCCTCATCTACACCGCCTATGCCTATTGGGTTTTCCGCGGCAAGGTCACGGCGGGCGAGGGCTATCATTGACGGACGCGCGCAAATGGGCCGGCCGGCTTGCCTGGTTCGTGGCGCTTTGGGCGGCGGGAGTTGCGGTACTGGCGGTCGTTGCGCTCGCGATCAGGGCCGCGCTAGGGCTCTAGCCTAGCGCTTGTCGCCCTTTGCGGCGCGCGGATGCTCCATGCCAAGCGCGTCGAAGACCTTGATGAGGATGCCTCGCGGGTCGAGCCCGGCACTGGCGATCATGACTGCGGGTGCGGCCTGCTCGACGAAGGCGTCCGGCATGAAGATCGAGCGGAACTTGAGACCGCCATCGAGCATGCCGTTCTCCGCGAGGAACTGCGCAACATGGCTGCCGAAGCCGCCGATCGCCCCTTCCTCGACTGTCACCAGCACCGCATGTTCGCGCGCCAGCCGGGCGATGAGGTCGCGGTCCAGCGGCTTGGCGAAACGGGCATCGGCGACTGTGGTCGACAGGCCGTAGCTGTCGAGTTCTTCCGCAGCCTTGAGGCAGTCGGCCAGCCGCGTACCCAGCGACAGCAGTGCGACCTTCGTTCCCTCGCGCACGATGCGGCCCTTGCCGATTTCCAGCACGCTGCCGCGCTCGGGCATGTCGACGCCGACGCCTTCCCCGCGCGGATAGCGAAAGGCAATGGGACCTTCGTCATACGCGGCTGCGGTTCGCACCATGTGCTTGAGTTCCGCCTCGTCGCTCGCCGCCATGACCACGAATTCCGGCAGGCAGGCGAGATAGGTGACATCGAACGAACCGGCATGGGTCGGCCCGTCGGCACCGACGAAACCGGCGCGATCGATGGGAAAGCGCACCGGCAGCTTCTGGATTGCGACGTCGTGCACGACCTGGTCGTAGGCGCGCTGCAGGAAGGTCGAGTAAATGGCGCAAAACGGCTTCATGCCGTCTGCGGCCATTCCGGCCGCAAAGGTTACCGCATGCTGTTCGGCAATGCCGACATCATAGGTGCGCTCGGGAAAAGCCTCGCCGAAAAGGTCGATGCCGGTGCCTGAAGGCATGGCGGCGGTGATTGCCACGACCCGCTCGTCATGGCGGCCCTCCTCCACCAGTGCCTGGCCGAACACCTTGGTATAGGCGGGCGCATTTGGGATAGCCGGAGCGAGCTGGCCGCTGACGACATCGAACTTGCCGACGCCGTGGTACTTGTCCGCCGACCGTTCCGCCGGCTCATAGCCCTTGCCCTTCTGGGTGACGACATGGACGAGGATCGGGCCTTCATGCGCGTCGCGCACATTGCGCAATACCGGCAGCAGATGGTTGAGATTGTGCCCGTCGATGGGGCCGACATAGTAAAAGCCCAGCTCCTCGAACAGCGTGCCGCCGGTCCAGAAGCCGCGGGCATATTCCTCGGTGCGGCGGGCCTTGTCGTGAAAGAATTTCGGCAGCGCCTTGGCAAGCTGCTTGGCCGATTCGCGCAGCGACAGGTAGGTCTTGCCGGAAACAAGACGCGCCAGATACGCGCTCATCGCCCCGGTTGGCGGGGCAATCGACATGTCGTTGTCGTTGAGGACGACGATGAGGCGGGCGTCCAGCGCACCGGCGTTGTTCATGGCCTCGTAGGCCATGCCGGCCGACATGGCGCCGTCGCCGATGACCGCGACGATATTCCGTTTGATGCCCTGCTGCTGCGCGGCTGCAGCCATGCCGAGGCCGGCGGAAATCGACGTGGACGAATGCGCGGCGCCAAACGGGTCGTATTCGCTTTCAGCGCGGCGGGTGAAACCCGACAGGCCATTTTCCTGACGCAGCGTGCGCATTCTTTCGCGCCGTCCGGTCAGGATCTTGTGGGGATAGGCCTGGTGCCCGACGTCCCAGATCAGCCGATCATGCGGCGTGTCGAAGACATGGTGCAGCGCGATTGTCAGTTCGACCACGCCAAGGCCCGCGCCCAGATGGCCACCGGTCCGCGACACGCTTTCGACCATGTCGGCCCGAAGTTCGGCGGCCAGTTGCGGCAGGTCTGCATCGGCCAGGCGGCGCAAATCGGCCGGAGTCCTGACATTGTCCAGCAGTGGCGTCTCGGGTCTCATGCCTGTTGTCATTCCGTCGCTTTCCGGACCGGATCACATGCGGATGTGGGAAAACCATCTTGTATACGCTGGTTACCGCCGGCGCAAGCCTCAGCGGATCAGCGCCTTCAGATCAAATTGCGGATCGGCGGCCTGTTCCAGCGTCAGATTGCTGCCCAATTCGAGCATCCGCTTGCCGTACATATAGGTCTTCGAGTCGTTGATGGAATCAACCGCAATGAATTTCGGCCCGGCGAAATACCAGATCGAAACGGCTCCTTCGCGCGGTCCGGGCCGCGAGACGGTCCGGTCATAGCCAATGTTGAGGCCGGCAATCTGCAGCTTGACGTCATATTGATCGGACCAGAACCAGGGCACTGGGCGGTACTCAACGTTCTCTCCGGCGATTGCGCGGGCGGCGGTTTCGCCCTGGTCTATGGCGTTCTGCACCGATTCCAGCCGGATGCGCTGGCCGCGAAACTCAAAGGAGGCGCAGTCGCCCGCCGCGTAGATGTCCGGGTCTGAAGTGCGGGCCGTGTGGTCGACGGCAATGCCGTTGGCAATTTCCAGGCCGGCGTCCTTCGCCAACTGGTCGTTCGGCGTCACGCCGATGCCGACCAGGACGAAATCGACATCGAGCGCGGTTCCGTCCTTGAAATTCGCGCGAACCACGCGCCCGTTTTCGCCAACCAGGCGCTCCAGCGCCTTTTCCTCCATGATCGTCACACCGTGGCGTTGATGCAACTGGCGGAAATAGTCGGAAGTCTGCGGTGCTGCCACGCGCTGCAGGATTCGGCTCGCCATTTCGGCGACATGAACCTCAAGGCCGAGCGTCGCGGCCACGGCCGCGGCTTCCAGCCCGATATATCCGCCGCCGACGACAAGCACGCGCCTGCCTGGCTTCATTTCCAGCGCCAGCCGGTTCGGCGTCGGCAAGGTTGCGCAGGATGTAGACGCCGTCGAGATCCCCGCCGGCGGCGGCAGGCAGGCGGCGCGGGGTCGATCCGGTCGCGAAGACGAGCTTGTCGTAAGGCAATACGGTCGCCCTGCGAAAGGGTTACCGTTTTTTCCTTCGCGGGATACCGAGATGGCCGATGCCGAAAGCATGCAGGTGACGCCTGCTTCCGTGTACCATTCCTGCGGGCGCAGCAGCAGCCGGTCGGCGGTCATCTCGCCGGTCATGTATTTCTTGGAAAGCGGCGGACGCTGGTAGGGCAGCGACTCCTCTTCGCCGACGATCGTGATGGCGCAGCCGGGATCGAGCGCGCGCATCTTGGCCGCGAAGGATGCCGCGGCCTGTCCTGCGCCAATGACGACAATGTTCAACGCCACCCTGTCCTCCTGCGCGAAAGGCGTGCCGACGTTGACACGGGCCGCCTGCCGTTCAATTGATCGCCATATGCCCAAGAAGTATTTCGAAAGCCAGTGCAATGCCTGAAATATCGACAAGCCCAAGGCCTACGGAACTGCGCGTTTCCGCCGACAAGCGGCAACTCACGGTGAGTTTCAGCAATGGCGAGCGTTTCGAACTGCCCGCCGAGATGCTGCGCGTGCTTTCGCCCTCGGCGGAAGTGCAGGGTCATTCGGCTGCGGAGCGCAAGCTGGTTCCGGGAAAACGCAACGTCGCCATCGCGCGGCTGGTGCCGACCGGAAACTACGCGGTGCGAATCGTGTTCGACGACGGGCACGACACCGGCATCTTCACGTGGTCGTTCTTTCAGGAACTTGGCCGTCACCTTCCTGATAAGATTGCCTCCTATGAGGCGGAACTGAAGGAAAAGGGATTGTCGCGCGACCGCTGACCGCGTGCATCGGGAGGAATGAATGCCTGCGAACAACAGCCGGCCGGTACTCGGCGCGGCGCTGACCATCGGCGAACTCGAGCGCCTGCACAACTGGGTGATGGAGCGCAACCGCGACCTTGAATTGCAGGAATTCGGCTATGCGCAGGTGCTGGAGGGAGACTGGCGCCCGCTGGTCGACCGCTACAAGCACCTTCTGTCCGGGCACCAGGGCAGGGTCGGCATCCATGGTCCGTTCTGGGGCTTCGACATCGCCCCGCACGATCCTGATATCCGGGTGATCGTGCGCAAGCGCCTGTTGCAGGGGCTTGAGGTGTGCGAGGCGCTGGGCGCCACGCACATGGTTGTCCACAGCCCGTTCACGACATGGGACTACAACAATCTCGATGGCGCGCCGGGCGAGCGCGATGCCCTGTTCCGGCGCTGCCACAAGGCCATGTCCGATGCGGTCAAGCGTGCCGAGGACATCGGCTGCGAGATCGTGATCGAAAACATCGAGGACATCGATCCGAAGGACCGGATCGCGCTGGCGCAGTCCTTCAACAGCGAAATGTCCGAATCTCGGTGGACACCGGCCATGCGCACTACGCCCATGTCAGCAATGGCGCGCCGCCCGTGGATTATTTCATCATCACGGCCGGCAAGCAGCTTTCGCATGTCCATTTGCAGGACGCAGACGGCCATGCCGACCGGCACTGGGCTCCGGGCGAGGGCACGATCTTGTGGCGCTCGGTTTTCGATGCGGTGGCGCGCCATTGCGACAATCCGCGGCTGATCCTCGAGCTCAACGACAAGGGCAAGCTGGTTCAGGCCGCAAGTTATCTGGAGGAACTCGGCGTCGCGCTGTAGTAGCCTCAGTCGAGCGTGATGACGCCGTAGCGGGCATAGTCGCGGTAGAGGCTGGCGAATTCCAGCCGCGCGAAATGGCGGATGGCGGCATCGCGCATCACGAATTCAAGCTCGCGCGCGGCGAAACCTCGAAATGCGCCAGCCAGGCGTGCAAGGAGCGCCGCGTCCAGACCGGAAGCCGGTGCTGCTCGCCGAAGTCGACGACATGCAGGCTGCCGCCGCGGGCCAACACGGAAAGCCCCGCCTCGATCACCTGTTCCCAGCCCGGAATCATCGACAGGCTGTAGCTGACGAAAACCCGGTCGAAGCGGTTCTTGCCGAACAGCAGATAGGGCTCGAAATCGGTCGCGTCGCCATAGGCAAGGTTGATGCGGTCGAGCAGGTCTGCCTTCGCAACCTTGCGCTGCGCCGTCTTCAGCATCTCGCCGGAAAGGTCGAGGCCGTAGAAATGTGCGTCAGGATACTTGCGCGCGGCGAGAACGAGATTTCGGGCCGTCCCGCAGCCGAGTTCCAGCACGGATCCGCCGCGCGGCACGTCCAGATTGTTGATCAGATGGTCGCGGCCAAGAAGAAAATGCTTGCGCGTAATGTCGTAAATAATACGTTGATGCTTGTACAAATCATCCATGCGCTCACGCGACCGGAGCTTTTTCAAGTGCTTGACCGTTTGAAAATGGGAGTCGGTCGTTGCAATTTCTTCGGATAATTGTCTCATTTCAGCCATTACACTTAATTGAACTTGATCATCAGTTGTATACCATAGAGCGCACACGCTCTTCTTGCCTAAAGCGTGAAAGCTTTGACTTGCAAACAGATTTTTCTGCAGCTCCGGTAACATGCAATGGGTCATCCCTGATGGCAAATTTGTGGCGCAACAGCTCACGATTTGTTGCAGCGCAGCATGGATGCCGATAGCGGTGGAGCACATTGCGCGATTGTCTTTTGTCTCGCCGGCGCGGTAAGCGACTGAAAGCAGGAGGCTGAATGGCACGCGCGTTGATGTTCCAGGGTACCGGGTCCGATGTCGGCAAGACGGTGCTGGTCGCGGGTTTGTGCCGTGCAGCCCGCCTACGAGGCATGCGCGTCCTGCCGTTCAAGCCGCAGAACATGTCCAACAACGCCGCCGTCGCCGATCCGGGCGAGGACGGTCTTGGCGGCGAGATCGGGCGTGCGCAATGGCTGCAGGCGCTCGCCTGCGGGGCAGCCCCATCGGTCCACATGAACCCGGTGCTTTTAAAGCCGCAATCGGAATTCGGAAGCCAGGTCGTCGTCCAGGGCAAGGTGGCGGGCACAGCGAGGGGCCGCGACTACCAGGCATTGAAGCCCGGGCTCCTGCGGGCAGTGCTGGACAGCTTCGGCGATCTTGCCTCGCGCGCCGATCTCGTCATCGTGGAAGGCGCCGGTTCGCCAGCCGAGATCAATTTGCGCGCCGGCGACATCGCCAACATGGGCTTTGCCACGCGCGCCGGCGTGCCGGTGGTACTGGTCGGCGACATCGACCGCGGCGGGGTCATCGCATCGCTGGTCGGCACGCACACCATTCTTTCGCCGGAGGACAGGGCGATGATCGCCGGCTACCTCATCAACAAGTTTCGCGGCGACCAGAGCCTTTTCGACGAGGGCCTGCGGCTGATCACGCAGTTCACGGGCTGGCGCAGCTATGGCGTGCTGCCCTTTCTAGATGCGGTGCGCCGGCTGCCGGCGGAAGATTCGGTTGCACTGGAGCAGATCGTGCGCGACCGGCCGTCCGGGCGCATCAAGATTGCCGTGCCGGTTACGTCGCGAATCGCCAATTTCGACGATCTCGATCCGCTGCGCGCAGAGCCGAACGTCGAACTGGTCTTCGTTCGCAAGGGCGAGACCCTTCCCGCCGACGCGGCGCTCATCGTGCTGCCGGGCTCGAAATCGACGATTGCCGACATGGCGGAACTGCGTGCGAATGGCTGGGAAGAAGCCATTCATGGCCACCATCGCCGAGGCGGCATGGTCATCGGCATTTGCGGTGGCTACCAGATGCTGGGGCGCACGATTACCGACCCCGACGGCATCGAGGGTTCTGGCCGCGAAATCGCGGGGCTCGGGCTACTCGATGTCGAGACGGCCATCGAGGGTGAGAAGATCGTGCGCAACACCGAAGCGGTGCTTGTCCCGGGCGGCCTGCCCCTCGAAGGTTATGAAATCCACATGGGCCGCACCACGGGACCTGGATGTTCGCAGCCGATGATCCGCATTGGCGGGCGGGCGGATGGCGCTGTTTCGGGAGACGGTCTGGTCATGGGTTGCTACCTGCACGGAATTTTCGGCGCGGATGCCTATCGGGCGCGGCTGCTTGCAGCATTGGGTGCCGAGGCGGGCGGCGGTTCGCACCGGGCGATGGTCGAACAAGCGCTGGACGAACTTGCCGGACGGATCGAGGAATGCCTCGATGTAGATGGCCTGCTTGCCGCAGCGGCAAGTGTGTGAAAAGCGCGATGCATCGGCCGGCTGACGCTTTTGGCCGATACGGTGACGCTAAGCGCCATTGACGGGCAATGCCGCTCGCCGTAATCCTGTCGTCATAGATGGTTCCCGATTGGCGTCTGAGACTCCAGGGATGAAAAGGGAACAGGTAGGGCCGACCCAATCAGGGGGCTTCTAACCTGGCCGACCCCGCGACTGTATTGCGGTGAGGAAATGCCCGATAGACCACTGGCGCGTTGCGCCGGGAAGGGGGGCAAATCCGCCTGAACCGCGAGCCAGGAGACCTGCCAGCTATAGCGGACGAAACGGACGGGAGGTTCCGTGTGCCGGCAGAGACCGCTAGGGTTCGGCGGTTCCAGCCAGCATGACTCTCCCGCCCACCAACGGACACGGGAGTGGTCTAGTGAAACGGATTACCTTGCTTCTCGCCGCGGTTTTCGCGGTTTTCCCCCAATTTGCATTCGCCCATCACCCCATGGGCGGCAAAACGCCCTCGACCTTGATGGAGGGGCTTCTGTCTGGCGTCGGGCATCCGGTAATCGGACTCGATCACCTGGCATTCATCGTGGCCGTCGGCATCGCCGCCGCGTTCACGGCGCAGCGCTACACCCTGCCGCTGGTCTTCATCGTGGCGACGATTGCAGGCACGATCCTTCACATCAATGCGGTTGACCTGCCGATGGTGGAAACCGTCATTGCCGGCTCAGTCGTTCTTGCAGGCGGACTCATCCTGTCCGGACAGAAGATTCCGGCAGGCGTGCTGGCGCTTCTGTTTGCGGTCGGCGGCATTTTCCATGGCTATGCCTATGGCGAGGCGATCATCGGGGCTGAAACCACGCCGCTCGTCACCTACCTGGCAGCCTTTGCGCTGGTCCAGTATGTGATCGCGATTGCTGCGGGCCGCCTGGTGGTCGAGACCATCGGCGCGGGACGCAAGGCGCTGGAGAACATGCCCTACCGCATCACCGGCGGCATGATAGCCGGAGCAGGGCTTTTCATCCTCGGCAGCCAGGCGCTGGCAGTGCTGGGGCTCGCAGCCTGATCGCTGACATGCCACTCCTTGCCCGGGGCGCGACGCTGGTTCTCGGCGGCGCGCGCTCGGGCAAGAGCACCTTTGCCGAACGCCTTGTCGAGGATAGCGGGCTTGCGCCCGTTTATCTCGCGACCGGGCAGGCCTTTGATGGCGAGATGGAGGACCGGATCGCCATTCACAAGGACCGGCGCGGACCGCAATGGTGGACGGTCGAGGAGCCCTTGGCCCTTCGCGAAACCTTGCTGCGCGAATGCGCGCCCGGCCGTGCGGTGCTGGTCGATTGCCTGACGCTTTGGGTAACGAACCTGATGATGGCAGAGCGCGACATCGACGCGCAATGCGCCGGACTTGTCGATGCGATGCCTCAGCTTCAAGGGGCGGTGGTGTTCGTCTCCAATGAAGTCGGCCTCGGCATCGTGCCGGACAACGCCATGGCGCGGGCGTTTCGGGACCATGCCGGCCGCGTGAACCAGGCGGTGGCTGCAGCCGCGCAAAACGTATTCTTCGTGGCGGCGGGGCTTCCAATGGCCCTCAAGACCACGATCCAATCCTGATCGGAGCATGAAATGAGCGAGATCTCGGCCGCGAAAATCCCGGCAACGGTGATCACGGGCTTTCTCGGTGCGGGCAAGACGACCCTCATCCGCAACCTTCTGGCCAATGCCAATGGCCGGCGCATAGCGCTGATCATCAACGAATTCGGCGACCTCGGCGTCGATGGCGACATTCTCAAGGGCTGCGGCGACGAGACCTGCAGCGAGGACGACGTCATCGAACTCACCAATGGCTGCATCTGCTGCACGGTTGCAGACGATTTCCTGCCCGCGATGACCGCGATCCTCGACAAGGACCGGCGCATCGACCACATCGTCATCGAGACATCCGGCCTTGCGCTGCCGCAGCCGCTGGTCAGCGCGTTCAACTGGCCCGCCATCCGCGAGCGCGTCACCGTGGACGGCGTCGTGACCGTGGTCGACAGCCGCGCGGTGGCGGAAGGCCGGTTCGCCGATGACGAGGACGCGGTCGATGCACAGCGCGCGGCCGACACGGCGCTCGATCATGAAAGCCCGCTGGAAGAATTGTTCGAGGACCAGCTCAACGCGGCCGACATGATCATCCTCAACAAGTCCGACCTGCTGGACGGCGCGGCGATGGAAAAGGTCGAGCGGGAAGTCTCAGGCCATCTTGGCCGGGCGGTGAAGCTCGTTCGCGCCGCCAACGGCGTATTGCCGGCCGACGTGCTGCTGGGGCTTGCCAGCGCGACCGAGAACGAGATCGCCAACCGCAAGTCGCACCACGAGATCGAGCACGAAGCGGGCGAAGATCACGACCATGACGATTTCGAAAGTTTCGTCGTCGAAGGCGGGACGGCAACCGACCCGAAGGCTCTTGCCGAAAAGCTGAAGGGCGTCATCGAACGGCACGACATCTTGCGGCTCAAGGGCTTTGTCTCGGTCAACGGCAAGCCCATGCGGTTGCTGGTGCAAGCGGTGGGTTCCCGCGTCGACACGCATTACGACCGCGAATGGCGCGCGGATGAAGCCGCCGCCACGCGCCTTGTCGTCATCGGCCTCGACGGGCATGGACCGCGACCAGATCCTCGACGAGATCAACGCCGCGCTGGTGTGATGCACCTCCTCCTCGCCCAGAAAGGTTCGATCAGCGAGGGCGGGGAGGCGATAGACCTTGGCCAGCAACCGGCGGACATCGTGTTCCTGTCGGCGGCCGACACGGAAATCGCGGCGCTTGCCGATGCGCTCGGCACGCTGGCCGAACCGCCAACGCTGCGCGCTTGCAAACCTGATGCAGCTTGCGCATCCGATGTCTGTGGATGTCTATGCCCAGAAGACCATTGCCGGATCGAAACTCGTCGTCGTGCGGGTGCTGGGCGGCGAAAGCTACTGGCCCTACGGCCTGGAAAAGCTGCATGTGACGGCGGTAGCCCATGGCGTGCGCCTTGCCGTGCTGCCGGGCGATGACCGGCCCGATCCGGGGCTCGACCGGTTCTCGACGGTCGGGCCGCAAGACAGGGCCTTGCTCCATGCCTATCTGCAACGAGGGCGGGCCGCAGAATGCCGCGAATTTCCTGCGCCATTGCGCCTTCCTGACAGGCGAGGGCGAAGCGCCCGCCTGAACCGGCTCCCTTGCTCAAGGCCGGGCTTTGGTATCCGGCCTCGGCATCTGCGGGGTCGAAGCGGTGGCCGAAAAATTTGTGCCGACGCGCCGGTGGCGGCAATCTGCTTTTATCGCGCGCTGGTGCAGTCGGGCGGCTTGCAGCCGATCGAGGCCATGGTCGGCGCACTCGCGAAAGCCGGGCATCAATGCGCTGCCGGTCTTCGTTTCCAGCCTCAAGGACCCGGTCAGCGTCGAAACGCTGCGGGCGCTGTTCTCCCGCCATTCTCCCGATATTGTCTTGAACGCCACCGGCTTTGCAGTCGGTTCACTCACCGGTGCGCACGAGGGCACGGTGCTGGACGAAACCGGCGCAATGGTGCTGCAGGTGATCCTTTCCGGCGGCACGCGCGAGGCATGGGAAGCATCGTCGCAAGGGCTGGCGACGCGCGACCTTGCGATGAACGTGGCGTTGCCGGAAGTGGACGGACGCGTGCTTTCGCGCGCCGTCGCGTTCAAGCATGCCGGGGCATTTGACGAGCGGGTGCAGGCGACGATCGTGTCTCACCGCGCCGATGACGAGCGTTGCGAGTTCGTCGCCGGGCTTGCCGCGAACTGGGCGCGGCTGCGGCGCACGGACCCCAGCGATCGCAAGGTCGCGCTGGTGCTGGCCAACTACCCGAACCGCGACGGTCGGCTCGCAAACGGCGTGGGGCTCGACACGCCTGCGGGCACGGTCGAGGTGCTGAAGGCGCTGCGGGCAGAGGGCTACCAGCTTGGCGCGTTCCCGGAGATCCGGCGACGGCCTGATCGAGCATCTGCAGGCGGGCCGACCAATTCGGGATGGCGGGGCAGGGAAGTTCGCGAGAAACTTCAACTCGCCGATTATTTCAATCTTTCAATGCGTTGCCGGACGAGGCGCGGGAGAAGATTCAGCCCGCTGGGGCGCGCCGCAGGACGATCCGTTCTTCGATACCGGCAGCCAGTGCTTCGCGCTGCCGCTGGCGCGCTTCGGCAATGTCCTTGTCGGCGTGCAGCCTGCGCGCGGCTACAACATCGATCCGAAGGAAACGCTACCATTCGCCGGACCTCGTGCCGCCGCATGGCTATCTCGCCTTCTATTTCCTTTGCGCAGTGCGTGTCCACGCGATCGTGCACATGGGCAAGCACGGCAACCTGGAATGGCTGCCCGGCAAGGCGCTGGCGCTTGTCCAGCGCCTGCTTTCCCGAGGCCGTGCTCGGGCCGATGCCGCATCTCTACCCGTTCATCGTCAACGATCCGGGCGAGGGCACCCAGGCCAAGCGGCGCAGCGCGGCGGTCATCATCGACCATCTGACCCCGCCGCTGACCCGCGCCGAAAGCTACGGCCCGCTGCGCGATCTGGAAGCGCTGGTCGATGAATATTACGAGGCGTCCGGCTCCGATCCGCGGCGCCTGAAGCTGCTCGCCAAGCAGATTCTCGAACGGGTGGAGCTTTCCGGACTTGGCGAGGATATCGGCCTTTCGCCAAGGATGGCGAGGACGACCGCCTTGCCAAGCTCGATGCCTGGCTTTGCGATCTGAAGGAAATGCAGATCCGCGACGGGCTGCACATCTTCGGCAGGGCGCCGGAGGGCCGGCTGGCCGTCGATCTCGCCGTCGCGCTGGTTCGCGTGCCGCGCCAACGGGGCGAGGGGCCGGACGCCAGCCTGCAAAGGGCGATTGCGGTAGATGTGCTGGACGAGGCTTCCTTCTCCCCCTTGCGGGGAGAGGGGTTTCGACCCTCTCGACTGCGACATGGCCGCGACGTGGACGGGGCCGCGGCCTGAAATCCTTGCAAGTATCTCAGCCGATCCGTGGCGCAGCAATGGCGACACGGTCGAGCGCATCGAACTGCTGGCATCGAGGTTGATCGCCGGGGAAGTCGATTGCACGTCGAACTGGTCCCGAACATCGCGTGGTGCTTGCCCATGTGCGCGATCATGTATTGCCGATGCTGCAATCGTGCGGGCCATCGAGATTTCCGGCCTTTTGACCGGACTTTACGGCCGGTTCGTGCCGCCCGGGCCATCCGGTGCGCCGACGCGCGGACGACTGGACGTGCTGCCGACCGGCCGCAATTTCTATTCCGTCGACAGCCGCGCGGTGCCGACGCCCGCGGCGTGGGAACTCGGCGCAAAGTCGGCGGAACTGCTCGTCACGCGCTACCGGCAGGATCACGGCGACTGGCCGCAGTCGTTCGGACTTTCCGTCTGGGGCACGTCGAACATGCGCACCGGCGGCGACGACATCGCGCAGGCGCTGGCGCTGATCGGCGCAAGGCCGGTCTGGGAGCCGCAGTCGCGCCGCGTCACCGGCTTCGAGATCATGCACGCTGGCGGAACTCGGCCGGCCGCGGGTCGACGTGACGCTGCGCATTTCCGGCTTTTTCCGCGATGCATTTCCCGGCGCAGATCGAGCTTTTCGACCTCGCCGTCCGCGCGGTCGGCGCGCTGGACGAACCGGCGCGCGGACAATCCGGTCGCGGCGCGGATGAAGGCCGAAGCGGCGCGGCTGATCGCATCGGGCGCAAGCGAAGCCGACGCGGCGCTTGCCGCGCGGGCACCGGGTCTTCGGCTCCAAGCCCGGCGCTTACGGCGCGGGCCTGCAGGCGCTGATCGACGAGAAGGGCTGGGACAGCCGCGCCGATCTGGCGCGAGGCCTATCTCGCCTGGGGCGGCTATGCCTATGGCGCGGAAGCGAAGGCGCGGCGGAGCCGCGAGCGGTTCGCCGAGCGGCTTGCCGCGCATCGACGCCGTGATCCACAACCAGGACAACCGCGAGCACGACCTGCTGGACAGCGACGACTATTACCAGTTCGAGGGCGGCATGAGCGCCGCCGCCGAAGAGCTGTCCGGCAAGCAGCCCGCGATCTACCACAACGACCATTCGCGGCCGGAAAAGCCCGTCGTGCGCGCGCTGGAGGAAGAGATCGCCCGTGTCGTGCGCGGGCGCGCCGCCAATCCGAAATGGATCGCCGGTGTCATGCGCCACGGCTACAAGGGCGCGTTCGAGATGGCGGCGACGGTCGACTACATGTTCGCCTTCTCGGCCACCACCGGCGCGGTGCGCGGGCACCATTTCGACCTTGTCCACGAAGCCTGGCTGGGAGACGACGAGGTGCGCCACTTCATCGAAAGGCACAACCCTGCCGCCCTCAAGGAGATGGCCGAGCGCTTCCTCGAGGCGATGGAACGGGGGATGTGGACGCCGCGTTCCAACTCCGCGAAATTCGCGCTGGAGAAACTGGCGAAGGTCGAGCCCGCATGATCTCGAAAACCGGAAGATGCCTATGCGGCAACATCCGCTACTCCTATACGGGAGCAGTCGCTGTGGACGGCGCATTGCCATTGCGAAAGCTGCCGCCGGGCTACTTCCTCGCCGATGACGACGTTCTTCGCGGTGCCGGTCGAGGGCTTTGCCTTCGAAGGCGAACCGGCCGCATACGAGTCCTCGCCCGGCGTGACCCGTCGGTTCTGCGGGAAATGCGGCGCGCCAGTCAGCTACGAAAATGTCGATCTTCCGGGCGAGATTCACCTTTATGCCGCAAGCCTTGACGAACATTCGGATTTCATTGCCGAACGGCACGATTTCTGGAATGAACGGGTGAACTGGCTTTCCATCCACGACGACCTTGCGAAAGACTGACCATGTCCGAGAAATCCGAGCGCCTCCAGAACATGAGCGAAGAGGAGCTGAACGCGCGCCACGCCGACAAGATGCGCAAGAAGAAGGCGGCGCGCGACAAGATCATCGCCACCAAGACCATCGAGAAGGGGTTGGTGATCGTCCATACCGGCAAGGGCAAGGGCAAGTCGACAGCGGCCTTCGGCATGGTGTTCCGGGCCATCGGCAACGGCATGCGCGTCGGCGTGGTGCAGTTCGTCAAAGGCAAGTGGGGCACGGGCGAGCGCCAGGTGCTGGACGCGTTCCCGGCGCAGGTGGAACTTGCCACGATGGGCGAGGGCTTCACCTGGGAGACGCAGGATCGCGAGCGCGACATTTCCGCGGCCCGGGCCGCCTGGGAAAAGGGCAAGGCGATGATCGCCGACCCGAGCGCTCGACATGGTGCTTCTGGACGAACTCAACATCGTGCTGCGCTACGACTACCTGCCCATTGACGAAGTGCTCGAGACGCTGAAGGGCAAGCCCGAAATGAAGCATGTCATCATCACCGGGCGCAATGCGCGCGACGAACTCATCGAGGCGGCGGATCTGGTGACGGAGATGGAAGTCATCAAGCACCCCTTCCGCTCCGGCGTGAAGGCGCAGAAGGGGATAGAGTTCTAGGGTGGCGGAGCAGTTCGACGTCGCGGTTCTTGGCGCGGGCATCGTTGGCGTTTCCACCGCGATCCATCTGCGGCGGCGTGGATTGTCGGTCGCTCTGGTCGACAGGCGGGAACCGGGCGAGGAGACGAGCCACGGCAATGCCGGCATCATCCAGCGCGAAGGGGTGCACCCTTATGTCTTCCCGCGCTCGCTGCCGAAAATCCTTTCCTACGCGCTCAATCGCAACGTCGACGCGCATTACCAGCTTTCCTCGCTGATGCATGTCGCGCCCTTCCTTTGGCGCTACTTCAAGGAACTCCGCTCCCGCCAAGGCGCGCGAAACGCTGGCGGCGAACATTCCCCTCTTTGCCCGCTGCCTCGATACCCATGGCGAACTGATCGAAGCATCGGGCGCGGATCATCTGATCGCGCGCAATGGCTGGATCGCCGGCTACCGGACCGATGCAGGACTGCGCGCCGCCGAAGAACGCCGGGCGGAACTGTCCGGCCTCGGCATTGATGCGGCAATGCTGTCGCCAAGCGAGATCGCGGTGCTGGAGCCGCATCTTGAAGCCACGAATTTTCTGGGCGCGGTGCATTTTCGCGATCCATGGACGGTCAACGATCCCGGCGCTCTGACCAAGGCCTATGCCGCGCAATTCGAAAAGGAAGGCGGCGTTACCGTCATCGGCGACGCTGCGCAGGTCCGGCGTGTCGGTGGGAAGTGGCAACTGCCCGGCATCATCGCCAGCGAGATCGTCGTCGCAATGGGGCCGTGGTCGAAGCCGTTCCTCGACCGGCTCGGGCTCGGCCTGCCGATGGGCGTGAAGCGCGGCTATCACCGGCATTACGCGGCAAAGGGCAATGCCGTGCTGACGCGGCCGGTGGTAGACGACCATTACGGTTTCGTGCTGGCTCCGATGGCGCGCGGCATCCGCCTGACAAGCGGCGCGGAATTTGCCCGTCATGACGCAAGATCTACGCCGGTGCAGCTTGCCCGCGCCGAACCGCTTGCCCGCGCGCTGTTCCCGCTCGCCGAGAGCGTCGACAAAGAGGCCTGGATCGGCGCGCGGCCGGTGCTCCCCGATTTGCGGCCGGTCATCGGCAAGGCGCCGGGGCTGGACGGGGTATGGCTCAATTTCGGCCATGCCCATCACGGCCTGACGTTGGGTCCCGCGACCGGGCTGCTGCTGGCCCAGATGATGACAGGGGGGGAGACGTTCACCGATCCCGCGCCCTATTCGGCCGGACGGTTCGTGCAATCCTGATACTTCGCGCCATGCGCCATTGAGTTTTGTCCCTGCCTTGGGCATCCTTGTTGCGCAAACGGGCGTAGAGTCGGGATCATGGCAAGCAATTTCATCAAGTCGATCCGGGATTTCATCGAAGGCAACCGCTCTGTTCGAAGAGTCGCCGACGATCCGGCGCTGACCAGCGAACTCATCCTGCTCACGCGCATGATGCTGGCCGATGGCGAATTGCGGCCGGAGGAGATGCAGAATTTCAAGCGGATCTGCCGCACGGCTTTCGGCATTCCCGAGGACGATATCGACAAAGTGCTGCAATACCTCAAGGATTTCGGCTACGGCACATCGGCGTCGGATGCGGCGGCGATGTTTTCCGAGTTCGATCCGGAGCGCAAGCGGGCGCTGCTCGTCCACATGCTCTCCATCGCCAAGGCCGACGAGCAGCTCGACGCGGGCGAGGCGGACCTCATCCGCCGCACGGCGCAGGCATTGGGCCTGTCTGGCGCCGATATCGACGCGGCGCGCTCGGAAATGTAACCGCCGCCGCGGATGTCGCATCAAGACGCGAATGCGACGCCATTCCGTTTGACGCAAGTGTGGCCCGCGTCTAAGAAATCATTCCAATAGCGACGGTGCCTTCATCCCGTGATCGGGACAAGGGGCTGAAACCGATTTCGGTGCGGCGGACCCAATCAGGGAGCCAAGTCCGAAGCTGTCCGAGACTGTGGACCGGGGCGCCGGTCCGGACCCGCGTTTTGCGGGCAGGTTCGTTCCGGTTCGGCAGGCCACCCCGCTTTATGGAGCAACCGGAGCCGAACATGCGCAACGCTTTCCGAATATCCGCATTCGCACTGATCGCCGCGGCGCCAGTACCGGCGCTTGCGCATCTTGGCCATGTCGGCGAGGCCGCCGGCCACAGCCACTGGATCGGCCTTGCCGCACTCGGCCTTGCCGCGGGAATCCTGGCCCTGCTGCCGCAGCGCAAGCGCAAGGAAGAAAAAGCGTCAGGCGAGACCGCTGAAGCCGAAGGCGATACGCAGGACGCCGGGGCGGAGGCATGACCGCGCCATTTCTTTCAGGCGGCAAGACCGGGATCATGGTCTGCGGCCATGGCAGCCGCAACCGCAATGCCGCCGAGGAATTCGAGCGGCTGGCCCTTGCGATGCGCGCACGCCATCCCGGCGTTCCGGTCGAACACGGCTATCTCGAATTCTGCAACCCGGTCATCCATTCCGGTCTCGACAAGCTCAAGGAAGCGGGCGTCACGCGCATTCTGGCGGTGCCCGGAATGCTTTTTGCCGCCGGCCACGCCAAGAACGACATTCCTTCAGTGCTCAATGCCTGGGGCGCGATGAATCCCGGCGTAGCCGTTCAATACGGCCGTGAACTCGGCATCGACCTCAAGATGATCCGCGCGGCCGGGGAGCGTATTTCAGAGGCTTTGGAAGCGGCGGGCGGCGATGTGCCAAGGCATGAAACGCTGCTGGTCGTGGTCGGTCGCGGCTCGTCCGATCCGGACGCCAATTCGAACGTCTCCAAGGTTGCCCGCATGCTTTGGGAAGGCATGGGCTTTGGCTGGGCCGAGACGGCCTATTCCGGAGTTACCTTTCCGTTGGTGGAGCCGGGGCTGGAACACGCCGCGCGGCTCGGCTACCGGCGCATCGTGGTCTTCCCCTATTTCCTGTTCACCGGCGTCCTGGTGAAGCGGATCTACTCCGCAACCGACGAGGTGGCGGCGAAACATCCGGAAATCGAGTTCATCAAGGCCGGCTACCTCAACGACCACGCACTGGTGCTCGACACGCTGGACGAGCGCATCGGCGAAATCGTCGAAGGCCGCGCGCTGATGAACTGCCAGATGTGCAAATACCGCGAACAGGTGCTTGGCTTCGAGGCCGAGGTCGGCCTGCCGCAGGCGAGCCATCACCACCATGTCGAGGGCGTCGGCGGCGCGCCGGAGAACTGCCCGTGCAAGGGTGACTGCGACGGCTCCTGCCGCGACGAGGATTTCTGCCGCAGGCACGGCCTCGTCTTCACGCCATTGCACAGCCACGCCGTGCCGGGCCCGCTCGAGCCGGCCGCAAGCCATCGGCATGACCACGGACACGACCATCATCACGATCATGATCATGGGCATGATCATGGGCATGATCATCACCATGGCCATGATCACGACCACGATCATGGGCACGGCCATCATCACCACCATGATGATCACGGGCATGACCATGACCATGCCCACGATCATGACCACGCGCATGGACACACGCATCAGCCCTATCCGCATGCTGACCACCCGCTCGGGCCGAAATCGCTCAAGAAGCCGCACTGAAATGGCGCGGCTCGACTACATCCGCGATCCGCAGGAAATCTACCGCCGCTCCTTTGACGGTATCGCCGCGGAAGCCGATCTGGAGGCGCTGCCGCCGGCGATGCGCGGTGTTGCCGTGCGGCTGATCCATGCCTGCGGCATGACCGACCTTGCCGGCGATCTGCAGTTTTCGCCGGGCGCTGCGGAGGCGGGCCGGGAGGCGATCGCGAGAGGCGCGGCAATCATTTGCGACGTGGAGATGGTTCGCTCGGGGATCATCCGCAGCCGGTTCGGGGCGGGCAACGAAATTGTCTGCACGCTCAACGATGCAGGAGTTGCCGAGCTAGCGAGCGCCAGCGGCCAGACCCGGAGCGCGGCGGCAGTCGAGTTCTGGGGCGACAGGCTCGGCGGCGCTGTCGTCGCCATCGGCAATGCACCGACGGCGCTGTTCAGGCTGCTGGAACTGCTCGATGACGGTGCTCCGCGACCGGCGTTAATCGTTGGGATGCCGGTCGGATTCGTCGGCGCCGCGGAATCAAAGGCGGAGCTGGTTGCAAACCCGCGCGGCTGCGAATTCATCGCCATCCGCGGCCGGCGGGGCGGCAGCGCCCTTGCCGCTGCAGCGGTCAACGCGCTGGCAATGGCTGAAAACTGATGACCGCGCCCTGGCTCCACATCATCGGCATCGGCGAGGACGGCTTGGCCGGCCTTTCTCCTGCCGCGCGCACTTTGGTCGAGACGGCGGAGGTCATCGTCGGCGGCGACCGGCATCACCAACTGGCCGCGAATGTAACGGCAGAGCGCATTGCCTGGCCCTCGCCCTTCGACGCGATGATCTCGACCATCAAGGGACTCAAGGGCCGCCGCGCGGTGGTTCTCGTGACCGGCGACCCGCTCTGGTACTCGGTCGGCGCAAGGATCGCGAGGGGAATTCCCTCGGAAGAAATCGCCTGGCATCCGCAGCTTTCCGCCTTTCAGTTCGCGGCCTGCCGCATGGGTTGGTCGCTCGCCGATGTAGAGACACTCACGGTGCATGGCCGCCCGGCCGAGCAGATCGTTCCCTGTTTTTCGCCGGGTGCGCGCCTTCTGGTGCTGACCAAGGACCATACATCGCCGGCGACCATTGCAGGGCTGTTGACTGAACGTGGCTATGGCGGATCAAGGCTTACTGTCCTTGCCGCGCTGGGCGGGCCGAACGAGCAGCGCATCGAAGGTGTCGCACGCGATTGGGGCGTTGAAGTACCGGATTTCCACACGCTGGCGGTCGAGTGCATCGCCGGCGAAGGCGCGCAGGTGCTGCCGCTGACCGGCCTGCCGGACAGCGCTTTCCACCATGACGGCAAGATGACCAAGCGCGCCGTGCGGGCGCTGACGCTTGCCCGGCTGGTTCCGCATCGCGGCGCGTTGCTGTGGGACATTGGCTCCGGGTGCGGATCGGTCGGCATCGAATGGATGCGCGGCGCGCGCGAGGCAAGGGCGATCGGCATCGAGCCGCGTGCGGACCGGCGTGCAATCGCCGCGCAGAACGCATTGACGCTTGGCGCGCCCGCGCTGCAATTGATCGAAGGCGAAGCCCCGGCCGCGCTTGCGGGCCTGCCAGCGCCGGATGCGGTGTTCATCGGCGGCGGCGTTTCAATCGAAACCATCGAAACCTGCATCGCGGCATTGAAACCGTTTGGCCGGTTGGTCGCCAACGCCGTGACGCTGGAAAGCGAAGCCGTGCTGCTTTCCGCATTCGCAAAACATGGCGGTGAACTGGAGCGGATCGGCTATCAAAGCGCCGAGCCGGTCGGGCCGTACCATGGCTGGCGGGCGTCGATGCCTGTAACGCAATGGTCGCTGACGAAGGGTGCGGGCGTATGAGCGGCACGCTATACGGCATCGGCGTCGGGCCGGGCGATCCGGAACTGCTGACGCTGAAGGCGCACCGCATCCTCACGGCCTCGCCGGTCATCGCCTATCCAGCGCCGGACACCGGAGAGAGCTTCGCCCGCTCCATCGTCGCCGCGCATCATCAGGGCCGGACAGGTTGAAATTCCGATTGTCATTCCGATGCGGCGTGGAGCGGTTTCCCGGCCAAGGCGATCTACGACAAGGCGGCGGCCGAGATTGCCGCGCATCTTTCCTGCAGGCCGGGATGTCTGCGTGCTGTGCGAGGGCGATCCGTTCTTCTACGGCTCGTTCATGTACCTGTTCGAGCGGCTGGCGGACGATCATCCGGTCGAAATAGTACCGGGTGTTTCGTCGCTGATGGCCTCGGCTGCGGCGCTTGCGCGCCCGCTCGCCGCGCGCAACGACATGCTGACGATCATTCCCGCGCCGCTTGCCCGATGACGACATCAGCGCGGCAGCTGGAGCGCAGCGACGCCGTCGCCTTCATGAAGGTCGGCCGCCACCTGCCGCGCATCCGTGCGTTGATCGAAGCCGCGGGCCTGACCGCCGCCGCCGGCTATCTGGAGCGGGTGGGCCTGCCAAACGAGCGCATCCTGCCGCTGGCGGAAGTCGAAGGCGAGGACGCACCGTATTTCTCGATCATCCTCATCTACAAAGGCGCCGAAGGCTGGATCGCGAAGCGCGCCATTGCCGGCAACGGCAGGAAAGCTCGGCATGAAGCATCCCGCAATCATCGTCCTGTCGCCCGAGGAACTGCCGCTGGCGCGGACGCATTGCCATGGCCACGGGCGCGGCCGTGCACGGCCTCTCGCCGCGGGTTTGCGGGGGCAGCGAGACCTTCCGCGACACGCGCGCCCATCTGCAATCGCTGTTCAAGACAGGCACGCCGATCATCGCGATCATGGCGAGCGGTGCGGTAATCCGCCTGCTCGCGCCGGTGCTCGACGACAAGCATTCCGAGCCGCCGGTGGTGTGCGGTCGCCGACGACGGCTCGGTCGTGGTGCCGCTGCTTGGCGGGCACCACGGCGCGAACGATCTGGCGCGGAAGATCGCAGATGCGATCGGCGCCGTCGCGGCGGTCACGACGGCGGGCGACGTCAAGTTTGGCGTCGCACTCGACGATCCGCCAGCGGGCTACAAGCTCGGAAATCCGGCAGAGGCGAAGGACGTGATGGCGGCGCTCAACAATGGCGCGAAGGCGCGCATTGATTGGCGATGCGCCGTGGCTTGCAGACAGTCGGGCTCTGCCGTTTGTCGGACGACGGGGCAGGTGATGCTGACCGTCACGGACGAGGCGGTCGAGCCCCTGCAGTCAAGCCTTGTCTTTCATCCGGCGACGCTGGTTCTGGGTATCGGCTGCGAACGCGGTGCGGATGCGCGCGGAAGCGATCGGGCTGGCCGAAGGCCTGCTGGTGCAATCGCGGCCTATCGCGCCATTCGCTGGCGGCGGTCGTCTCGATCGACCTGAAGGCGGACGAGGCGGCCGTCCACGCCGTGGCGGCGCACTTTTCGGCGTGCCGGCGCGCTTCTTCGCGGCAGAGGCGCTGGAGGCGCAAACACCGCGACTCGCCAATCCTTCCGACGTCGTCTTTGCCGAAATCGGCTGCCACGGCGTTGCCGAAGGCGCGGCGCTGGCGCTCGCCGGGACCGCAAGCGACCCTTGTCGTTGCCGAAGCAGAAATCGAAGCGTGTGACGGCCGCAATCGCCCGGGCGACCCATCCGATCACCGAACTTGCGGGCCGAAGCCGCGGCAAGCTTTTCGTCGTCGGCATCGGGCCGGGATCGGATGGCTGGCGCTGCCGGAAGTCAGCGCGATGATCGCGCGAGGCGACCGATCTCGTCGGCTATTCGCTCTACCTTGACCTGCTGCGGCAATTTGCCGGCGGCAAGATCCGGCATGATTTCGACCTTGGCGCGGAGGAGGACCGCGTCCGCCTCGCGCTGGAACTGGCGGGGCAGGGGCGCGACGTCGGCGCTGGTCTGTTCGGGCGACGCCGGCATCTACGCGATGGCGACGCTGGTGTTCGAACTGATCGACAGGGCGGGCTTACCGATGCCGCGAGGCGCATCGACATTGCAGTGTTCGCCCGGCATTTCCGCATTGCAGGGCGCGGCGGCGCGCGCCGGCGCGCCGCTGGGGCATGACTTCTGCACCATTTCGCTGTCGGACCTGCTGACGCCCTGGCCCGATATCGATGCGCCGCGTGAAGGCGGCGGCGGAGGGCGATTTCGTCATCGCCTTCTACAATCCGGTGTCGAAGACGCCGGCGCACGCAACTTGCCCATGCAAAGGATGTGCTCTTGCAGCACCGGCCCGCTCGATACGCCGGTGATTCTGGCGACCAATCTCGGCCGGCCGGGCGAGAGCCGTGCGCGTGGTTCCGCTGGCGCGAACTCAATGTGGACGATGTCGACATGCTGACGGTGGTGCTCGTCGGCTCGTCGCAGATCGCGGACGGTGACGCACCGGCGACGGCAAGACTTGGGTCTACACCCCGCGCGGCTATGCCGCCAAAGACGGGCACAGGGATTGCGACGCAAACGAAAGGAAGCAGCAGCATGACCGTCTATTTCATCGGCGCCGGGCCCGGCGCGCCCGATCTCATCACCGTGCGCGGGCTTGCGGCTGATCGAGCGCTGCACGGTCTGCCTCTACGCGGGATCGCTGGTGCCGGCAGAAGATCGTCGCGGCAGCGCCGAAGGATGCGCGCGTGCTGGACACCGCGCCGATGCATCTCGACGCGATCATCGAGGAAATGCGGATCGCTCACGAGGCAGGGACTGGACGTCGCACGGGTTCATTCGGGCGACCCGTCGATCTATGGCGCGACGGCGGAACAGATGCGCCGGCTCGACGCATTGGGCATTGGCTACGAAGTGGTGCCCGGCGTGCCGGCCTTTGCGGCTGCGGCCGCGCGGCTTGCCACCGAACTGACGCTGCCGGAAATCGCCCAGACGGTGATCGTCACGCGGACCGGCATGAAGGCGTCGTCGATGCCCGAACACGAGACGCTGGAGGTGCTTGGCCGCTCGCGCGCGACGCTGGCCATCCACCTGTCGATCCGCAATCTCGACTACATACGCCGCGCGCTGGAGCCCTATTACGGCGACGATTGCCCGGTGGTGATCGCCTATCGCGCGACCTGGCCGGACGAGCTCTACATCCGCACGACGCTTGCGGAGATGAAGGAGCAAGGTGCGCGAGGCGAAGATCACCCGGACCGCGCTGGTGCTGGTCGGGCGCGTCTTCGGGAACGAACATTTCCGCGACAGCGATCTCTACAATGCGGATTATTCCCATGTGCTGCGAAACAAGGGAAAAAAGAAGGTGGAAGCCTAGCGCGCAAGGATTATCACAGGCAGGGCGAGTATCCGGGCGGCCTCGATCTTTGCATGGGAACGCGCGCCGCCGGAATTGCGGCAGACGAGATGGGTGATGGCGTACCGTTTCAACAACAGGGTTTCGTCCGCGGCGGTTTCGCCGGGCTTGCCAAGGACCAACTCATGGTCTGGCAGGGCCAGCGGCGCTGTAGGCGCATCCACCATGCGCACCACGAAATGCACGTCGGCGCGGCTGGCGAAGGGGGCGATGTGCTGGGAGCCGAGCGCCAGCAAAACGCGCGCGCCCGGAGGTATGAAGTCGCGTGCTTCCTCGAGCGTTGCGACCTCGATCCAGTTGTCGCCTGCCTCGCGCCGCCACGGCTCGCGGGTCCGCACCTCGAGCGGCACGCCTGACATGGCGGCGGCCTCGATCGCATTGGCTGAAATGCGCCGCGCGAACGGATGCGTTGCGTCGATCAGCCTGGTGAAGCCATGGTCTCGCAGATACGCGGCCAGTCCTGATGCGCCGCCAAAGCCGCCGGTGCGCACGCTGCCCGCAATGCGGCTCCGGCTCGCGCGTGCGACCGGCAAGCGAGGTGGTCACGTCATGGCCATGCGCCACGAGTTCCGCGGCCAGTTCCGCCGCCTCGCGCGTTCCTCCCAGTATGAGGATCTTTTCCTTCGGCCCGTCAGCCATCGAATGCGCCCGCACGCGCAATGACCTTGCCGTCGCGGCTGACGACAAGCACTTCCACCTCCACCGGCGCGCCGCGCAGCACGCCGAGCGCCGTTTGCCGCGCGCCCTCGGCGATGCGTTGCGGCATGCCCGAGCTATCCCCGGCAATCGCCAGCGCATCGAGGGCCGAATTGGCCTCGCGGATTTTAGCGGCAACGTCCGGCGCCGCCCCGGCGGCGGTCGCCTCTTGTGCCAGCCAGTCCATGTCGACCTGGCTGCGGCCGGAGTGAAGGTCGAGCGCGCCCTTGGCGAGCTTCGCGAACTTGGCGAAGCCCCCGGCAAGCGTCAGGCGCGGTATCGGATTGTCACGCAGATATTTGAGCAGGCCGCCGGCGAAATCGCCCATGTCGAGCAAGGCATGTTCGGGGAAGCCGTACAGGGCTCTTGCGGCGTCCTCGGAGGTGCTGCCGGTCGCGCCGAGCACATGGGTGACGCCAGCGGCGCGCGACACGTCGATGCCGCGGTGGATCGAGTGGATCCAGGCGGAGCAGGAGAACGGCACCACCACGCCGGTCGTGCCGAGAATGGAAATGCCGCCAAGGATGCCGAGGCGCGGGTTCCAGGTGCGTTCCGCGATCTTTTCGCCGCCGGGCACGGAAATCGTGACCGCGATGTCCGGTGCGATTCCGGCAGCACCGCATATTTCCTCGACAACGCTGCGCATCATGGTTCGTGGCACAGGGTTGATGGCGGGTTCGCCGACGGCAATCGGCAGTCCGGGCCGCGTGACCATGCCGACACCTTCGCCGGCATGGAAGGTGACGCCGCTTCCCGGTTCGCCCGGGCAGACCATGGCGATGATCGTGGCGCCATGCGTGACGTCCGGGTCGTCGCCGGCGTCCTTGACGATCCCCGCGCTGGCATAGCCTTCGCCAAGCGCTTCATAGGCGAGCGGAAAGGCGGGCGTCTCTCCCTTGGGCAAGGTGATCGTCACCGGGTCCGGGAATTCGCCGCCGACAAGAGCGGTGAGCGCAGCCTTCACCGCAGCTGTGGCGCAGGCGCCGGTGGTCCAGCCGCGGCGCAATTCGCCCTCGGGCTTCTCGATCCGGCCATTTGCGTCCAAACTCGTCATTCCTCCCTTATATGCGACGCAAATGAACTGGCAATGCGCGCGCAACCTGCACTAATCTTTGCCGCGCGGAGGATGATCCATGCATGATGCCGGTTTGCGCCTTGAAGGCGCGGAGTTCAAGCCGGGAACCGTCTGGCTGGTTGGCGCGGGACCGGGCGATCCCGGCCTGCTGACGCTGCTTGCCGTCGAGGCGCTGCGCCAGGCAGACGTGATCGTCTACGATGCGCTGGTCAACGATGCGGCGCTGAAATTCGCCAAGCCGGGCGCGGTGCTGAAATTTGCCGGAAAGCGCGGCGGCAAGCCGTCGCCCAAGCAGCGCGACATATCGCTTTCGCTCGTCGAATTTGCCCGCGCGGGAAATCGCGTGCTGCGGCTCAAGGGCGGCGATCCCTTCGTGTTCGGCCGTGGCGGCGAGGAAGCGCTGACGCTGCTCGACCACGGCATTCCCTTCCGCATCGTGCCGGGCATTTCCGCCGGAATTGGCGGGTTGGCCTATGCCGGAATTCCGATGACGCACCGCGACCTCAACCACGCGGTCACCTTCCTCACCGGCCATGATTCCGGCGGCGTCGTCCCCGACAGCATCGACTGGGAAGGCGTCGCGCGGGGCTCGCCGGTCATCGTCATGTACATGGCGATGAAGCACTGGGACGCGATCCGCGACAAGTTGATGCTCCATGGCCGGGACGGATCGACGCCAGTCGCTTTCGTGTGCAATGCCACCACGGACGAACAGCAGGTGCTGGAGACGACGCTGGAAGCATCGCTCGACGGATCTTGCGGCAAGCGGGCTGAAGCCGCCCGCGATCATCGTGGTCGGCGAGGTCGTTCGGCTGCGCAGTGCGCTCGACTGGCGCGGTGCGTTGGAAGGAAAGGTGCTGACGCCCGACCCCTTCGCCACGCGCATGAAACGGGACGCCGGCTGATGACCGACCTGCGCAACGGCGCGCGCGGCATGCTGCTTGCCGCGCCGGCGTCGGGCAGCGGCAAGACCGTGCTGGCCTTGGCACTGTTGCGTGCATTGAAGGATCGCGGCCTCTCCATCCGTGCCGCGAAGGCGGGGCCGGATTTCATCGATCCGGGTTTTCATGCCGCGGCTTGCGACATGCCTTCCGTCAATCTCGATCCCTGGGCGATGACGCCGGATCGGCTGCGCGGACTGGCATCGGCGCAAGGCGGCAGCCACCTTCTCGTCGAGGCGATGATGGGCCTTTTCGACGGCGCGGCAGATGGTTCCGGCAGCGCGGCCGATCTGGCGGCCACCCTCGGCATCCCCGTGGTGCTCGTGGTGGATGCCGCGAAGCAATCGCACTCCGTCGCGGCGTTGGTGCGCGGCTTCCGCGACCACAGGCCCGATCTGCGTCTTGCGGGCGTCATCCTCAACAAGACCGGCGGCGCGCGGCACGAGGCAATGCTGAAGGCTGCGCTGTCGCAAATCGGGGTCCATGTATTCGGCTGCGTTCCGCGCCTGCCGCAGCTCGCGCTGCCCGAAAGGCACCTGGGGCTGGTGCTTGCGAGCGAACATGAAGCTATGAGTGAATTTGTAAAAAATGCAGCAGATTCAGTCGCATCCTGTGTCGATATTGACGCGCTGATTCAGGCCTTTGAGGTTCTGATTCAAGATGAATTGCCCATGCGACGGCTGCCGCCGCCCGGACAGCGCCTTGGCAATCGCGCGCGATGCCGCATTCAGCTTTGCCTATCCGCACCAGCTTGAAGACTGGCGGGCGCAGGGAGCGGAACTCAGTTTCTTTTCGCCATTGGCCGATGAAAATCCGCCCGAAGACGCCGATGCGATCTATCTGCCCGGCGGGTATCCGGAACTTCATGCCGGGCGGTTGGCCGCCGGCGCGAGGTTCCACGATGGGCTTCGGCTGGCGGCGGCGCGCGGCACGTTCGTCTATGGCGAGTGCGGCGGCTACATGGTGCTGGGCGAGGGCCTGGAGGATGCGTCCGGCGCGCGCCATGCCATGGCCGGGCTGCTGAAACTCGAAACCAGCTTTGCCCGGCGCAAGCTGCATCTGGGTTACCGCCGCGCCGTGGCGGGACAAGGCTTTCCCTTCGGCCAGAAGATGGCGGCGCACGAATTTCATTACTCGTCGGTGCTGCGCGAAGAGGGCGACCCCCTGTTTCTTGCCACCGATGCGCTGGGTGCGGACCTTGGCCCGCAAGGCCTTCGCAGCGGCAATGTCATGGGCTCCTATCTTCACGTGATCGACGCGGCATGAGTTTCCTCGAGACTTCAGGTCCGGTTTTTCACGGCGGTGGCCTTGACCGCGCGATGGCGATCCATGGCGGAAACCGCGGCGAATGGCTCGACCTTTCCACCGGCATCAATCCGCGGCCCTGGCCCCTTCGGGCCGTTTCGCCCGACGCCTGGCAGCGCCTGCCCGATGCCGCGGCGCATGCATGGCTTTTGTCCGTTGCCCGCAATTACTACAAGGTGCCGGAAGCCTTCGCCGTGGTTGCCGCGCCCGGAACGCAGGCGCTGATCGAAGCCCTGCCGCGACTGCTGCAGGGTTCGACCGCCACCATCATTGCGCCGCAAGCAGGCACCTATCGCGAACACGCGCATTGCGCCGCCAAGGCGGGACGTAGCGTCGCCGAGGCGCTGGAACCGGCGGCCGTTGCGGAGGACGAGACTTTCGCCGTCGCGGTCCATCCCAACAATCCCGATGCGATGTTCCACGACAAGGCGCAAATCGAAAAACTATCCGACCGGATACGCCGCAAGGATGGCCGCCTGATCATCGACGAAGCGTTCTGCGACACCGACCCCGACAAGAGCTTCGTGCCGCACATGGTTCGCAACATGGTCATCCTCAAATCCTTCGGGAAGTTCTTTGGCCTTGCCGGGGTGCGGCTCGGCTTTGCGATCTGCGACCGCCAGCTCGCGGCAAGGATCACGGACTGGTTCGGACCCTGGGCGTTGAACGGGCCGGCGCTGGAAATCGGCGCGGCTGCACTGGCGGACAAGGAATGGACGGCTACAACGCGGCTGTGGCTCGCTGCGCGCTCGCGCGCCCTTGCCGAAATGCTGCAGGACCAGGGGCTGGAGATCGTTGGCGTCAATGGCCTGTTCGTGCTCGCCCACCACGAAAGGGCGCAGGGACTATGCGAGTCGCTGCAGCGATCGCGCATTTTGGCGCGGCCGTTCCCCGATCGCGACGGGCTGGTCCGGTTCGGCCTTTGCGCCGAAGACGCCCAGCTTCGGCGCTTGCGCTCCGCCATCCAGCAATTCCTGAGGCGCTGAAGCCATGCAGTCGGCGATCCTCCTGGCCGCGCTGGTGCTCGACTGGTTCGTCGGCGATCCGGACAGGATCTGGCGGCGCTGGCCGCATCCGGTGGTGTGGTTTGGCCGCGTCGTCGGGTTCCTCGACAAGCGGCTGAACCATGCGGGCGAAGCGGCGGCGCAGCAAGTGCGCGCCGGAGCGCTTGCCTTCTTCGCGATGCTTGCCGTTGCGTTGGTTGCGGGCATGTTGCTGCACGGCTTCTTGCGCCTGTTCGGCCCGCTCGGCTGGCTGCTCGAAATTTTGGTTGTCTCGGTGTTGCTGGCGCAAAAGAGCCTTGCCGATCACGTGCGGGCGGTCGCGACGGGCTTGCGCGAGGGCGGGCTTGACGGCGGCAGGCGCGCGGTCTCGATGATCGTCGGGCGCGATCCGAACTCGCTCGACAGGGCAGGGGTCAGCCGCGCTGCAATCGAAAGCCTTGCGGAGAACTTCTCAGACGGCGTCGTCGCTCCGGCCTTCTGGTATGCGCTGCTCGGCCTGCCGGGACTGTTCGCCTACAAGATGATCAACACCGCCGACTCGATGATCGGGCACAGGACCGAGAAATATCTGCATTTCGGACGCTGGTCGGCGCGCGCCGACGATGTTGCCAATTTCGTTCCCGCGCGCCTGTCGGCGGCGATCATTGCGCTTGGCGCGTTCAGCCTCGGGGGTATGGGCATGGCGCGGGAGAGCTTCAACGGCGCGCTGCGCGATGCCGGGCTGCACCGTTCTCCCAATGCCGGCTGGCCCAAATCTGCATTCGCGTGGGCGCTGGGTATTTCGCTGGCCGGTCCGCGCGTCTACGCCGGCGAAAGCGTCCAGCAGGTGTGGCTCAACGCGTCCGGACGTTCGAGCCTCGATGCTCCCGACATCGATGCGGCGTTGAGGCTTTTCGCGCGGTCGTGTTTTGCGCTGTGGGCAATTGTCGCCGTCATTCTTGCCGCCGGATGATCTCTATCGGTTCGGCATAGGGCGGGGTGGAGGCGAAAGCCTCGGCGAATGTCAGGCCCGTCCAGGCCATCTGCACGGCCCTGATCGGCCCGGCATGGCACACGACGACGGTGTCGTCGCCATGGTTCTCCAATGCCTGCGTCACGCGAAGTTGCACGTCACGGAAGGATTCGCCGTTCGGGCAGGCGAGGTTGAAGGGATCCTTCAGCCACGGCTCGCTCAGATGACGGGGAATGTCTTTCCACGGCAGGCCCTCCCAGTCGCCCATGTTCATTTCCCAGAGCCGATCGTCAAAGCGGATCTCGAGGCCGTGCCTGAACGCGATCGCCTCCGCCAGCCTGCGGCAGCGCAAAGCAGGGCTCGCAAGCAGCAGCCTTGCAGGCGGCGCGAGTTCCACCGCGCGCTCGATCTGGCCGTGGCCCTCCTCGTGGATGTCGAGGTCGAGCCGGCCATAACAGATGCCGGGTTCGACGCCCGGGCGCGGATGGCGCAGGAAGATCATGAGGCGCTCCACATCGCCGAAAGGGCCAGCAGGACGGCGATTTCGCAGACCTGTTCCATCGCGCCCAGCGTGTCGCCGGTATAGCCGCCGATCCGCCGTTCGACGCGCATGTGCAGGAGCAACGCCGCGCTGCCGCCGATGATCGCCGCGATCAAACCGGCGCCCCAGCCAAGCAGCAGGGCGAGCGCGGCGGCGATTGCAAGCGTGCGCCACAATTCGGCATTCGGCACCCCGCGCGAGACAAGTTCGCCCGTTCCCTTGGTGCGGGCATAGGTCGACCGGTTGAGCGCGATTGAGATCGACCCGCGTCCTGCTGCATGCGCGATGACGAGGGCCGCGGCTCCGGTAGCGGGAGCCAGCGTTGCAAGTGCTACCCAGCGCAGGCCGATGGAGAAGATCAACGCCGCCGCGCCATAGGTTCCAATGGTGCTGTCGCGCATGATCTCCAGCGCGCGCTCGCGCGGATGGCCCCCGCCGAGCCCGTCGGCAGTGTCGGCCAGTCCATCCTCGTGCAGCGCCCCGGTCAATGCCACACCCGATGCGATTGCAAGGCCGGCGGCAACGAGCGGAGCCAGCCATTGCGCGGCAATGGCGAAGACCAATGCCGGAACAAGTCCGATCAGCATCCCGGCGACGGGAAACCAGCGCGCGCATTCGTCGAGTCGCCACGGCGCGGCCTGCCGCCAGATCCGGTCCGGCAGGATGATGCGGGTGAAAAAACCGATGGCCTGCGCCAGTCTGCCGAGTTCGGCCTGCATCAGCCCTCCTTGCCCGAGATGCCGGCGCTTTCGAAGGTCGCCATTTCGTTGAGCATGGCGCAGGCGGCGCGCAGCATCGGGTAGGCGAGCAGCGCGCCGGTGCCTTCGCCGAGGCGCAGGTCGAGATCGACCAGCGGTTCCACGCCAAGCGCCTCCAGCATCAGGCGGTGGCCGGGTTCCTTGGAGCGGTGGGCGAAGATGGCATAGTCGGCCGCATCGGGCCGGGCGCGCAAGGCGCACAGGGCGGCGGCAGTGGCAATGAAGCCGTCGACCAGCACGACGCCGCCGCGCGAGGCAGCGCCGATCAGCGCGCCCGCCATGCAGGCGATCTCAAGGCCGCCAAACGCGCCCAGCGCTTCCTGTGGCGAAAGCCGTCCAGGCCGCCGCGCGGCGATCTTCTTGAGGATTTCGCTCTTGCGCGCAACGCCGGGCGCATCGAGGCCGGCGCCGGGTCCGGCGAGAAGTGAAAGGTCGATGCCCTCTACCGCATGGGCCAGCAGTGCGGCGGACGATGTGTTGCCGATGCCCATTTCACCGAGCAGGATCACCCGGTCGCCCTTCTCTACGCAATCCGCCGCGAGACGGGCGCCGAATTCGAGCGCGCGCGCCAGGTCCTGTGCGCTCATCGCGTCCTCGTGCATCGCATTGCGCGTGCCCTTGGCAATGTCCGCGCGGACGAGATCGGGGGAACCGGCCATCTCGCTGGCGACGCCCGCATCGACAATGGTGATGTCGATGCCGTTGGCGCGGGCAAACACGTTGGCTGCGGCGCCTCCGGCAAGGAAGTTGGCGACCATCTGCGCCGTGACTTCGCTCGGCCAGGCGGAAACGCCTTCGGCGACCATTCCATGATCGCCGGCAAACAGCAGCAGGCGGGCCGGGCCTGCGGATGGCTTCAGGCTCTGCTGTGCGCCCGCGATCTGGAGCGCGAGCTTTTCGATGCGGCCCAGCGATCCGGGCGGCTTGGTCTTGATGTCTATCGCGGCCTGCACGGCCGCCAGATGGGCGGCGTCGAAAGGCGGTATCGAGAACTCATGCAGCACTGCGGGCATTCTCCTGCGCTTCGTTACAGCCGGTTTATCAGCCGGCCTCGCTTGCGGCTTTGTCCTGAGCGCCTTATGACGGCGTTCCGAAATCCGAGCAACCCCGGTGACGCCATGCCGTCAGGCAATCGCGCAGGCCTTCTGGCCAAGGCCGCGCCCTCCATTTTCGTGCTGCTTTGGTCGACCGGATTCATCGGCGCCAAGCTCGGGCTGCCGCATGCGGAACCGTTCACGTTCCTGTCGATCCGCGTGGTGCTGACGCTGGCAATTCTCATCCCGGTTGCACTCATCTTCGTGCGCAAATGGCCGGGCCGGCGGCCGTTCGCTCATTCCATGGTGACGGGGGTGCTCGTCCACGGCGTCTATCTAGGCGGCGTGTTCTTCGCGATCAGCCGAGGCATGCCGGCGGGAGTCGCAGCACTGGTCGTGGCGCTGCAGCCATTGGCGACCGCGTTCATTGCGAGGGCAATGCTCGGCGAAAAACTGTCGGCGCTGCAACTTTCGGGGCTGGTCGCGGGCTTGTTCGGCGTTGCGCTGGTCGTCGCGCCCCGGCTGCTCGGCGGCATCGATGTCAGCGGCATCACGCCGGTGACGCTGGCTTCCACCTTCGCGGCGGTCATCGGCATCAGCGTCGGAGCGGTCTACCAGAAACGCTTCGTCACCGGCCTCGACCTGCGGCTTGCGACGGTCGGGCAGTATTTCGGCGCGCTCGTGCCATTCATGCTGCTGTCGTTTCTCACCGAAACGCGGCAGGTCGAGTGGACGGGCGAATTCATCTTCGCGATGGCCTGGCTGGTGCTGGTGCTTTCCATCGGCGCGGTGGGCCTGCTGATGCTGCTGATCCGCCTCAACACGGCGTCGGGCACGGCATCGCTGTTCTACCTCGTGCCGGCCGTTACATCGGTGATCGCATGGCTGCTTTTCGGCGAACAACTTGCGCCGGTCCAGCTGCTGGGCATGGCGATCGTGATGGGCGCCGTCGCAGTGGCGACGCGCGCACCTGGAAAAAAACAGGGCCCGGCGCAAGCACCGGGCCGCTGACACAGGCGCCGCCGGGGGGCAACAGGCAGCGGTCTGCATGTAATGTTTTTGACACTAAAATGTTTACGAGCAGTAAACTCCTGCCTTGAATTGAATTGCGGCGGGCGCGAACTTTCAACGGCAAGTTAACCACAAGCACAGTTTTTTAACTGAATTGCCCGCATGATGAGCTTTAGTCATGGGGGGTTCATGATGCGTTTAAACTGGGCGCCAATACCGGCGCTTGCAGTCGGCTTCCTGCTTGCCGGCTGCCAGGCCACATCCGGTCCGGATGCAATCAAGCTGCCGTCCACATCTGGCTGCGGAAAGTCCGCGCCGGAAGCGAAAGCCGATGCCGGACCCGCGGATGTCGATGCCGCCGCCCGCACGGCTTCGGTCGAAGCGCCTTCCAACGTCATCGAGCGCTACGAACCGCCAAAGGAAGGCACGGTCTTCACCTGGCGAAACAACTGGTCAACGCTGCCGCCGGTGATCAGCTACAAGGTCGCGGGCGTGGTGAAGTCTGGCGGCGTGGAATATCTCAAGCTCACCTCGGTGGCCGGCCTCAAGGAAACGGTCGATGCCTATTACGATATGTCCGGGTTCGCCTTGAAAGGCTATCGCGACGCCGGAGGCAAGGCGATGGTCACCTTCAAGCCGGTCGAGGAGCGCTACCGCTTTCCGATGAAGCCCGGCGACAAGTGGTTGACCCAGTGGAAATCCCTGGATCACCGCAAGAAGATCGAGAGATCAGGCGGCGGGGTGGTAGAGGTCGTCGGTTTCGAGATGCTGCGCCTGCCCGCCGGAACCTACCGCACGATCAAGGTGAAGATGCCGACGCCGCGGGAAATGCCGGCCGGCATGCGGCACCATGTGTGGTTTTCGCCGGAGCTAGGCGTAACGGTCAAGGAGCAGATCGGCAACGGCTCGATGAACTGGACGCAGATCCTCGAGAAGGTCGAACTGCCGGCTAGCTGATCATTCGCATCTTACCGTCGTGACCGCGGTGTAGGATCCGCCGGGGAAACTGTCGGGCCGATTGGCGACCAGGTGGATGTTCAAGCGCGTCAGGGAAAAACCGTTCTTCAACCGGACTTTCTGGCTGCCGGGCTGCTCGGGGAAGTTCGTACTCCCGAATACGGCCGCTCCCGAATAAGTCGTGACGAAGGACACGCCGTTGTTGCCGCCGGGCGGCGCGGTCATGAAGAAAGTGGGACTATCGACGGATATGTCGTAGCTGCGCAACGCAAACACATCCACCATGCCCGAGAGGCCGCCTGGAAGTTTTGAACTCAACTGGCGAAGGTCCGGGCTTACACCCAGTTGGCCTTGCCGTCCAAGTATCACGACGCAGGGATTGTTGGTGGTGATGTTGCCCCAGAACTGAACGTTGTCCTGTGCGGCATGCGACCATGACGGCCAAGCCGCAACACACAGCGCCGCCATTGCAAGGGCTGTCTTTCCTGAACGGTTCAGCATCACTCGCACCTCAGGACGATTTCCGCACGGTATTGTCCCGGCGGGAACAGGCTGGTTGTCTTGGTGGCCACCAAATTGGCCGATACATTGGTCGATCCCTGCTTGAGCCGTACGGGAATGTTCCCCGGCGTCGAGGAGAAACTGGTTGCGCCAAACCCGGAAAAGGACGTTTTCATGATCAGGGAATCGTTCCCGCCGACGGGCGCCAGCGAAAATCCGAGCGGCGGGTCCATGGAAAGCGTGTAGGAGTTGTTCGAGGCAACTACTTCCGCTTGTCCTGCGCGGCCGCCATAGCTGACCGAACTGAGCTCGTTGGCCTCGGGCGACACGCCAAGTTGGCCATCACTGCTCACGATGACAGCGCAGAACTGGTTGCCGCCCTTTGCCGATTGCGATCTTGAAAGCTCCTTGATCAGCTGCTTGAACGCTTCTTCATCTTCCTCGGTCTCTTCAAGGGTCATGATCTTGCGTTCCTGAGGGTCGGAGTTTTCCTGCGCCGATGCCGACATGCCGCCAAGGCCGAGCCATGACGCGAGCCAGGCGGCCAAGACGGTTCGGATTGCCGACGCGGTTCGCGCCTTCCCAAGACGCGGATTCATTTTTTCAGCCCGTCCGTGGACCAGCCTTCGTCTTCCCACTTGGAAGATTTCGGCGCAGCCTCCGCAACCTTGACCGGCTTTGCCGGCTGCTTTTGTACGGGTTCAGTGGGCGCGGCTGCGACCGTCTCGGGCTGCTGGGATGCCGCCGCCTCGGGTTCTGCGGCGGCGGTAGCGTCCGCGGCGGCCTCAGGGGCTTGTGTGCCGCCTTCGGGTACTTCCCCGGCGGCTCCGGGGGCTTCTGCGGCAGCGGCGTCCCCACCTTCTTCGGACACGGGCGAAATTCCGCTGCCAAGCCCCATCTGGGCCAGCTTGAGTTCCAGTTCGAGCCGGGTGACTTCCAGGTCGTAAAGCTTGCTGCAATCGACGCGCTTCGGCATCCTGCCCAACGGCACGACGATGCGGCCATAGGCCGACATGCTGGAATTGCCGTTTGAATCCTGTTCAGGATTGCCGATCACGCCGACATCCATGTAGGCGCCCGAGCCGCCGACGGCCGAACGGCACGTTGTGCCGTCCGCCGCGCGGACCTCGTCGTGACCCTGCGACAGGGTCACGCCCGGCAGGTTAAAGCCGGAAATGTTCTGGTTGATGAAGTTGTCCTGCGCGCCGGCATTTTGGCCCGCAAGCAGCGTGGCAGCGAACGAAAGTGCCGCTACTGCACACGCTCTCCCAAGAACTTTCCACATATCTGCGCCTTGATTGTTGTTGTCGTTTTGTTTTGGCCAGGAAACGGAACGGATTCAGTGCAAATGCGAACCTTGCGGGTTGCCTGGCCGGCTTCGAAGGGAACGATCACGCTCACCGGTCGTGAATTGCGACCGGCCAGGGTGAAGTTCGCAGGCGAAACCATCGCGGCCACTTCGTTGAAGTTCTGGTCGTAGACTTTCACCTCGACCCGTATGCGATGCTCATACGGATTTGCGGGAAAGACCCGCAGGGCGAATGAGTCCGAGAAACTTTTCACTTCGCCGCGCATCGGCGACATTGCCTGCGCTGCTGCCTGTGAGGGCAGCAGCGCGAGCGCAAAGGCGCAGCCAAGAAACGAAGTTGTTGCAAGAGTTTTGGTAGAAGAGAGTTTCATGTCTTGTCTGTGCCTTTCGTGCGGTTCGAATTATTCGCAGCGCAGTACGACGGTACCGGTGTAGGTGCCTGCCGCGAACACGTCGGAGCCGGACTTCACGGCGGCCATGTGGACCGAAACGTTGGTCGTGCCGTTGTTCAGGTCGTTGGCTGCGTCGGTGTGCGCACCCGACACTGCGGTGGCGCCGGTCGTGATGTACGATGCAGACAGCGTTTCGGAAGTCGTATCCGCCGCCGGCTTCGACAGGTTCGGTGCATCGACGCTGATGTCGAAGCCGTTGCCCGAGGCCGCGATAGTGGCCGAGCCGGCCGCGCCGCCAGCCTGCATGGACGACAGCGTGCCGAAGTTGGTGCTGACGCCGAGCGTACCGGCAGAGTTGACCGTGATCGTGCAGGTGTGCGTTACGGTGGCGTTGAACTGGACGTTTCCGGTTGCGGCAAATGCCTGGGCCGGTACCATTGCGATCGACGCTACAACTGCGAGTTTGACGTACTTCTTCATGACTTGCTCCTGTTAGACTCTTCGTTTCTTTTTTTATGACGTAACAGGCGTTTGCTTCAGGTCGTGCGCTTCGTTTAGCGCCGTACCAACCCCCCTGACCGTCCCGAAAAGGTATAGCCGTCGGGACTTAAAGTTCCGGTAGCAGACGAGGTTTACTATCGGTAAAGTTGTATTAATTCCGACAACTTGCGGCATTTTTTTCAGGAATTTCAGTTTGCCGCGTTAAGCTCTCGGCAAGCTCTTCGCCCACGGGGCATGTTTGGCGCGATTTCCCGTTTTGTCCCCGGCACGGGATTTGCCAGTTGAACGGCATGTCGTCGCGATTTGGCACACACGCATCCCGGAAACACGCCCTTGCCGGCATGCTGGCAATTGCCATGCTGCCTGCATTGGCAGGCTTCACATTCGCGCAATCCCTTGAATTTTCAGCGTCGGTACCAACAGTCACGCAGGAAGGCGGCAGTGAGTGGCCGCAGCCGATCATAACCTTTACGGACAAGGCACTGATTCCGGTTGCCGCAATTTGCGGTGCGGATTGCAATGTCCTTGTCATCCGGCAAAAGCGAAAGGCGACGCGCCATCAGTTGGTGCAGGTCGAAGGGCAGGGGCCGATGGCCGTCGTTCCGGTAACGGGCAAAAGCATGGTGCTGACCGCCTGCGTGCGTGGCGCCTGCATGGATTACCATGTGGTGGCGGCGCAGTAGGCCCGGGTTAAAGGCGCCTGTTTGGTCACGCCGAACGCAGGCCCAAAAACAGAAAGACGCTGACTTGCGCCAGCGCCTCCCCGTTCGGTTCCGTCTGCTTTCCGGACCGTGCAACCCGGCAGGATTTTCATCTGCCATGTTGCGGGAACCGGATGCAGGCTTTTCCGATTAAGAGCCGAAGGTCCCGTCCGCGCGCCGGCTGCATCTTTCGACACCGTCTGCGCTGCAATCGCTTCCAACAGCCTTTCCCGGCAGTTGCAGCCCCGACTTTCGCCAGGAGCCTTGGATACCAGATCGATCGAACGGTTTATCCGCCGTTCATCGTCTCATCGGAGATGGTTGGCGCGTTCGCTTCCGCGCATTCCACCGACCGTGTGCCTTCCGCCTCCGGTGCTGCCTGCGACCTGTTGCGCGCTGGTCGCTGACCGCTGCGGCACGGTATGAGTTTTTCGTTCTTCGCCTGCCCTTTGGCTATCGGGCCGTTCCGAACCTCATGAAGGTAAGATTTGCGCCAAACCGGTCCTGGCGCAAGGACGGTTTATCCACCGGCTGTGAATACAGTGGAACACAAATGAAAAGGGCGCGGCGGTTGCCCGCTGCGCCCCTCGGCACCTGTGTTCATGTCTGGCCGATCAGCTGTCGCGGACCTGTGCGAGCAAATGGAGATTGCCCTCCACCTCCTCGATGCCGGGCTCTTTTGCCTGCGCCTTGTCGAACCAGGTCTGAGCCTTGGCATAGTCGCCGCGCAGCAGGTAGGAGTAGCCGCGGTTGTTCATGATGCGGGCGTCGTTCTTCTTCAGCTTCAGGAGCTGGTCGTAGGCGCGATCGGCGAGGTCGAAGCGGCCGATCTGGTCGTAGCTCGCCGCCAGTCCGGCCCACGCCTCGTAGCTGTCCGGCTTGAGCTCGACGGCCTTGCGGAAGTTGCGCTCGGCATTGCCGAAATTGTCGCCGCGAAAATCCTCGCGGGCCCGCTCCAGAAAAGGCCGGGCGCTGTCGCCCTTGATGCTGGCCTGGTTGGATGCGGGAATGCTTGGCCAGGCGACGCCGATGATTTCGCCATGGCTGTCGACGCCAAGGTTCTGGACAGCCGACGGATTGGTGTCTCCCGCATCACCGTGCGTGGAGATGGCGGTGGTGTTGCATCCGGTAAGGGCAATCCCCGAAATTGCCACGAACACAATGACGCTGATTGCGCGTTTCATTGCAGACCCCATGCTTTTTGTTGTTATTGCCAACAATGTTAGCGCCGCGCGCTTAACGGGTCTTTGCAATTGCAAGGGCGATCTGTCGGCATGCCTAAGGCAGGATGAACGCGACCGGTAAAATTCTACTGATGGTTCATCAGGCGGACCACGGTTGGCAAAACCGCAATGCCGATGACGACGGGAAGAATGAAGGCCGTTACAGGCACGGACAGCTTGGCGGGGAGGGCATATGCGCGCTCCTCGGCCACCATCATGCGCTTGTGGCGCATTTCCTCGCTGTAGACGCGCAGTGCGTCTGACACCGAGGTTCCCAGTTCCTTCGACTGCTGGATCATCGTGGCAAAGCCCTGCACCTCGTCGATGCCGAGGCGTTCGCCGAAGGCGCGCAGTGCCTGGTCGAGCGGCCGGCCGGCGCGCATTTCGATCGCGGCAAGCGACAATTGTTCCGACAGGGTAGGGTAGGTCTTCTCGATCTCGCGCGCGATCCGGTCGATCGACGCCTCGAGCGTCAGGCCTGCCTCCGCGGCCACGATCATGAGGTCGAGCACATCGGGAAAGCCGCCGCGGTTTTCCTGCTGCAATTTGTTGATGCGCCGCTGCAACACGATGTTCGGCAGGAAATATCCAAGCAAGCCGGCGCCAAGGAGCAGCCCCAGCTTGTTGGTTGAGGACAGATCGACAAGCAAGATCGTTGCGATCGCGAACATCGCCAGGACCGCCGCCAGGACGACGCGCGAGGCGAGGAAGATGCCGACCGCATTCTCGTTCAGGAAGCCGGCCTGGATAAGCCGCATCTGGATCTTGCGAATGCTCTTGGGATCGTTCGCGGAGTAGAAATCATTGGTGCGCCGGGCCACCTTGCGTGCCGTGGACTTGGGAGCGGCCTTCCTCGTGTCTTCTGTCTCGGGGGCCTTGCGCGCCTGGTTGATGTCGAGCCGTTTGCGTACTTCAGAGCGGGCTTTGTTTTCGTCATGGCCTTGCATGAAGTAATACATCAGGCCGAAGAGCAGCAGCCCGGCCATGGCCGCACCCAGAGCGACGGGATCGAAGTTCTGCAGGATTGCTTCCATGGTCACACCTTGAAGCTGACCATCTTCAGGATCATGGCGTTGCCCGCCACGAGCCAGAAGATCAAGCCGCTGAAGCCCCACCAGGTCTCGCTGTATTGCCACACGCCGCTGTAGTAGTCGGGCATCAGCGTCAGGAGCACGGCAAAAAGGATCACGGGCATTGCCGACAGGAATACCGCCGAAATGCGGCCCTCGGCCGATATGGCGCGGATCTTGGCCTTCATCTTGAGGCGTGCACGAACGACCTTGGAGAGGCCGTCGAGGATCTCGCGCAAATTGCCGCCGGTGGCGGACTGGATCGAGACGGAAGAAATCAGCAAAGGCAGGTCGGGATGGCCGACGCGCGTATGCATGTTGGCGAGCGCGGTAACGAGGTCGGAGCCGAAGGTCACCTCGTCGGCAACCATGCCGAATTCGGAACCGATCGGGTCGGGCATCTCGCGCGCGACCATGGATATGGCGACCGGAACGGGATGGCCGGCCTTCAGGGAACGGGTGATGAGATCGACCGCTTCGGGAAGCTGCTTGCCGAACAGCGTCATCTTCTTTGCCCGCCGGCGCACGAGGTAGAACCACGGCAACAGCAGGCCCGTCACGGGCGCGGCAAGAAGCGCCGCGCCAAACGAGCCGGACATGAACAGGATCACCAGGGTCGAAACGGCGAAGAAGCCGCCCCAGTACATCATAACGCGGGGCATGCCGACGGTGATGCCGGCCTGCACGACCAGTTCGTTCAGCCATTTCAGCGGCAGCACGAAATTCCCGTCCGCGTCGAGGCCGCGCTCCTTGCGTAATTGCACAAGGATGTCCTTCTGGCTGATCTTCTTCTTGCCGCTTGCGGTCATCCGCCGGTTCAAGTGCTTTCGGGCGGAGTCGTCGGGCGCCAGCAGCAGGTATCCCGCCTCGACGAAAAGCACTGCCGAGACGACCAGCGAAACATAGAAGATGTGGACGGACTGAAGTTCGAAACTCATTTGAGCTCGATCCCCGGCTCGAAGATCGCAGCTGGAAGCTTGATGCCCATGGCGACAAGATGTTCGAGGAATCGCGGCCGCACGCCGGTCGCCTCGAAATGGCCGAGGACCTCGTTGTTCGGTCCCATGCCGGTCCGCCTGAAGCGGAATATCTCCTGCATCTGGACGATGTCGCCTTCCATGCCTGTCACCTCGGTGATGGAGGTGATCTTGCGCTTGCCGTCCGAAAGGCGCGTCAGCTGCACGATGAGGTGGATCGCGCCCGATATCTGGCTCCGGATCGAGGCGACGGTCATCGGCATGCCGGTCATGCCCAGCATCTGCTCGAGGCGCGAAATGGCGTCGCGCGGCGTGTTGGCGTGGATCGTCGCCATCGATCCCTCGTGGCCCGTGTTCATCGCCTGGAGCATGTCGAAGGCTTCCTCGCCCCGGCACTCGCCCAGGATCACCCGGTCCGGCCGCATGCGCAGGGCGTTCTTGACGAGGTCGCGCTGGCGTACTTCGCCGGTTCCCTCGTTGGAGGCCGGGCGCGTTTCCATGCGGCCGACATGCGGGATCTGCAGGGCCAGTTCCGCGGCATCCTCGATGGTGATGACGCGTTCCTTGTCGCTGATGAACGCAGACAGAGCGTTGAGCATCGTCGTCTTGCCGGTGCCGGTGCCGCCCGAAATGATCGTCGTCATGCGAGCCGCGACGGCGTGGCGCAGCACCTCCGCCATTTGCGGGGCGAGCGCGCCGAATTCGACCAGGCGCTCGAGGGAAAGCTTGTTCTTGGAGAACTTGCGGATGGAAACCAGCGGGCCGTCGATGGCGATGGGCCGGATCGCGGCGTTGAAGCGCGAGCCGTCCGCCATGCGCGCGTCGCACATGGGATTGGATTCATCGATCCGCCGCCCGACCGCGGCAACGATCTTGTTGACGACGCGCAGCAGGTGCGCCTCGTCCTTGAACGGAATGACGACGGGCTGCAGCACGCCCTTGATTTCGGCGTAACAGTTCTTGTGTCCGTTGATCAGGATGTCGGAGATCTCGGGATTGCGCATCAAGGGCTCGAGCGGCCCCAGTCCCGTCATTTCGTCGACGATGGTTCCGACGAACTCCTCGAGCTCGGCATTATTGAGCGCAAGGCGCTCCTTCGTGACGTAGTCGACCACATATTTGCGGATCTCGTTCACCAGCGCATCGCGCGGCAGCTTTTCGAGCGCCACGAGATTGAATTCCTCGATCATGCGGCGGTGCAGCGCGACCTTCGCTTCGATGATCTTTCCCAGCGATGCGGAAGGCTGGGGTAGTGCCGCGGGCTGCTGGGCCGGCTGTTGCTGCGAAGCGGCGGCAGCGGTCGGCGCCTCCTCGACGCTGGAACTCTTCGCGGGCGCCGGCGCGAAAATCTCGTCTTCGAAATGGCCTGAATGCAGCGTCGAAAAGCGGTTGCGCACGATCAGCCAGCCTTTCGAGAGAAAAGCTTCATCCCGTTCCAGAAGCCGCCGCCGCGATGCTCCTTGACGGCTTCCGTCTCCGACGCATCGCTGATGATGATCCGCTTGAGGTGCTCCGTGACATTGTTTGCCGGATCGACATCGACGAGCGGCACGCCGCGATCGACCGCGTCGCGCACCAGGCGGTAGTTGTTCGGGATGCCGCCGGCAAAGGACTGGCCCAAGGCCTCTTCGACGTCCTTGGCGTTGAGCCCCGCGGCATTCGCGCGCCAGTCCATGCGATTGACGAGCACCTTGGCGTTGACCTGTGCCCCGGTCTTCTCCTGGACCGCCTCGATCAGGCGGCGTCCGTGACGGATGGAAGGCACTGTCATGTCGGAGACGATGAACAGCCGGTTGGAACCCAGGATCACCGTTTCCGTCCAGGGAAACCAGATGCGCGGCAGGTCGATCACGACATAGTCGAAATAGGCTGAAACGAGATCGAGCAGGCGCACGACCAGCGCCGCCTTGAAGGTGCGCATCTCGCTCGGCTGGTTCGGCGCGGCGATGACCGACAGTCCGCTCGCGTGCTTCGACAGCATCACGTCCAGCAATTGCCGGTCCAGCCGCTCGGGCGAGTTCTCGATCTCGGTGATGTCGAAGCGCGGTTCGATGTCGAGGTATTCGGCGCACGATCCATGCTGGAAATTGAGGTCGACGACGCAGGTCGTGTGGCCGAACTTCCTGCCGTAGCGGTTCAGGATATGGGCCGTCTCCAGCGTCATGACCGTGTTGCCGACACCGCCCGAGGCCGGCATGAACGCCAGGAACTGCGGCTCGACCTGATGGTCCTCGCCCGGCATCTTCATGGCATTGTTGCAGGCCCGCACGAGATCGGATGTCTGCAGCGGCTTCACGAGAAAATCCGAGACCTTGAGCTGGATGAGAATGCGCGCCGCCGCCGGCGAGAAATTGGAGGTCACGACGACCACGGCGCAAGCCGGTCCCACCATCCGCTTCAGTTTCTGCAGCTGCTCGAAGTCGGCGACACTGCCGGCATCGATGTCGAGGATCAGCGCATCGAAGGAGGCTTCGCGAACTTCCGCGCCGATATCCTTGATGTTCTTCTGGAATACGATGAAATCCTGGGCGTCACCTGCCGCGATCGCTCCCTTGGCCATGGCAATGAAGGCGGCATCGTCCGACACCATTCCCAGTTTGCGCTTCGACTTTTCCGTGCTTGCCGCCATTTGTTTTTCCCCGATGCCGCCTGCGCGATCACTGCTGTTCCGGCACGACGAGCTGGGGCGGCGTGACCTGTGACTTCGCGTCCTGGTTCTTGTTGGCAGTCGCGTATTTGCGATACGCGCCAGCCTGCCGTTCGCCGTTGCTGGCGATGTTGGTGTCGTAGGCGTGGCGCGGCCACGGATCGATTGTCTGCAGCGCCTGGTTCTGCGCCACCGCATTGCCTGCCCACGGTGCGATGGTGTCCTGGCGCGCGGTATACTCGCAGCCGGCCAGAGATGCCGGCAAGGCGATTGCCAGGACGATCCTCGA
This sequence comes from uncultured Alphaproteobacteria bacterium, assembly GCA_963846345.1. Lineage (GTDB taxonomy): Bacteria > Pseudomonadota > Alphaproteobacteria > Rhizobiales > Rhizobiaceae > BOKV01. Next base: position 159,290 of record CAWJVP010000017.1, on the reverse strand, counting down.
ATAACGGTTCATTTCGCGTCTCCTTGCCAGCGCTTGCGCTGCATGTTCGCTCAGAAGTCGATGATATGGCCGGTGCGCAGTATGCCTGCCCGGCTGTCGGCGACCTTGCGCAGGTTCGCCCGGTTCATTTCCGTGCGGCCGTTGACGAACAGGTCGACATCGTTGGGCGCCGTCCCGCCATCGAGCGGCGTCGCAATTTCCGCGCCCGGTGCAAGCGGGCGGACAAGGCGTGGCGTCACGATGATGACGAGGTCGGTTTCCTGCTTGCGGAAGGATGAGGAACGGAACAGCGCCCCGAGGATCGGCAGGTCGCCCAGCCACGGGAACTTGCGCACGTCGTAGTTTCCGGCGGTCTGGATGAGGCCCGCAAGGACGAAGCTCTGCCCGTCGCGCAGTTCCACAGTGGTGTTGGCGCGGCGCACGATCAGGCCCGGTATTTCCGTGTCGTTGAACTTCACCGAAGAGTTCGGGTCGATCTGGCTGACTTCCGGCGCGATCCTCAAGTTGATGACGCCATTGTCGAGAACGGTCGGCGTGAAATCGAGACCGACGCCGAACTTCTTGAACTCGACGGTGACCTGGCCATCGGCGGAAGACACCGGGAACGGAAACTCGCCGCCGGCAAGAAAGCTTGCCGTGTCGCCGGAAAGTGCCGTGAGGTTCGGCTCGGCAAGGCGGCGCGCGATGCCGCGCTGTTCGAGCGCCTGCACCAGGGCATCAACCTGCATGCCGTGGTCGAGCAGCCGGCCGAGCACCTGGCCGAAGGGCAGGACGCCGGAGACGAGCGAATTGATCACGCCGATGCCGCCTGCGCCGTTTCCGAGCGGCTGGTAAAGCGGATTGGCGATGAGGCCGTTGTCGGCCATCGTGAAGTTGCCGCCCTGCTTGTTGGCGAAGAGGCTGACGCCCAGTTCCTTGTTGTGGCGGCGCGAAGCCTCGATGAAGCGCACTTCCAGCGTCACCTGCGTCGACGGCGCTACCGAAGTCGAATCGATCGGATCCTCGTCGAAGCGCTTGGCGATCTCGCGAGCCTTGGCGGCGGCGGCGGGGCTCTTCGCCTTGCCCGAGATGATTACGCGGCCATTCGCGGTGGATGCCTTGACGCCGCCGTCGTTCAGGGCGGCATTGAGGGTGCGGTTGATTTCGGTTGCGTCCGGTCCGACCTCGATGTCCAGCATGCCGACCAGTTCGCGCGCCTCGTTGTAGAGCGCAACGCCGGTGGAGCCTGCCTTGCTGCCGACGACATAGAAGGTGCGGTCGGTAAGCGGCGTGACCACTGCGACGTCGGGATCGCCGACGACGATTTCGTTGAACACCTGGTCGGCGCGCATGGTGCGCGGCTTGCCTTGCGCGACCCGCACGACCTGGGTTCCGCTGGTGTTCAGTTGCACGACGCCGTTCTCGTCGGCGTATGCGGGCCGGAACTCAAATCCGGCCCCGATTGCGATCATGGCTCCCAATGCGGCTGTTGCCGCCAGCCTGGAAAGGAGTCCCGCCTTTCCGTTCGTTGCACTTCCTGTTTTCATCCCCGCAAGACCGGCGTCCCTTCCGGCCTCTCCCAGGTTGTTGTTGTTATTGCCCGCTGGTTGTTTTCCCATCCGCACCGGTCGCGGGTACCGTGTGCTGGACCACCTGTTCACGTTTCACGACCGAGATGGTCGCGTATTGCTTTTTAGGTTTTGTGTTCAGGAAGCCGAAGAGATTGTCGTCCACCGGCTTCGCGGCGTTTTCCGGCTTGGCATCGTCGAAGACGTCTGCCGAAAAGGTCGAGGTGCCGGACTTGTCCTCGTCTCCGGCGCTGCGCAGCAGCAGCGATAGCTGGCCGACCGAATTGGCCAGCGCCAGCTTCTGTGCGCCCGGTGCATTGGTTTCCAGCGTAACCGACTTGGCGACACGGGCAGACTCGTTGGTGCGGTCCGCGTCCTGGTCGATCGAAAGAACCTTCACGTTTTCCAGGATGATCTTGGCTTCCTGGTTGCCGTTCTCCTGGTCGCGGCGGGTGAGCACGATGTCCACCCGGTCGCCGGGCATGACGAAGCCGCCCACGCCGTTGACCAGGTCAACGGGGATGGTGACTGCCCGCATGCCTTCGGAAATGATGCCGGAAAGGCCGGCGCGGCCGTTTTCGCCCGTGATCTTTACCGCCAGGACAGGTTCGCCGGGCTCGATCGTCTTGATCGCCTTGCGCTCGCCCTTCTCGGTGATTTCGTTGATCTTCCTGAACGCGCCCTCGGGCACGGCATCGGCCGGCCACGGCACTTCCTTGAGGTTCTCGGCGGTAAGCTGTTCTCCGAAGCGAACCTGCGCTGCGGCAACGACGACACTCGCCATTTCCACCGTCGGTTTCGTGCTTTCGATCTCGCTGAGGCGCGCCTGGGCCTGACTGTCGAGCCAGGAATTCCCGGCAAAATAGGAGACCGCGCCAAACGCGACGGCCAATCCTGCCATGATGAAAACCTTGGTGTTCAAAAGCCCTGATCCCTGTCCAGATTTCTTCTGGTTATTGGGATCAGGCTAGCGCAGATACATTAAGTTTCTTCGCAATTCGCACGGCAATTCGGCTCAAAATTGCCGAAAAATGAATAGTTTAGCGTTAGCAAAACGTGAATCGGCATGCTTGGTAAATGGAGGGTTTCCGGCCTCAGCGCGCCGGGAAACGGCTATCCAGCCAATCGCCAAACTCAGCCATCACCACGTCCCGGTTCACCTCGTTGAGGCATTCGTGCCGTGTCTGCGGATAGACCTTCGCCGACACATCACTCACCCCGGCTGCCTTAAGCCGGGCAGCCAGGCGAAGCATCGCCTCGCCCTTCAGGCTTGAGGGGTCCATCGCGCCCGCAACGATGTTGACGGGCAGGGATTTCGGGATGCGTGCGATCCGGGCGTTGTCGGCCGAGGCGCGGATGCTTGCGATCACGTCGAGCCACAGCCCGACCGAAACCGGAAAGCCGCAAAGCGGATCGGCGACGTATTTGTCCACTTCCGCCGCTATCGCGTGACAACCAGTCGAAGGCAGTACGGTTCGGCGCGAATTCCTTGTTCCACGCCTCGAAGGTCGCCTTCACCGCGAAGCTGCTCGGCACGTCGGACCCCTTGAGGAAGCGCTCCGTCTTCAGGACCGCGACAAGCACGTTGAGCAGGAATGGCGTATCGAAGCTCGTGTTCCAAAATGCCGCTGCATCGCTCATGCCGGGATTTTCATGCGCATGATGCAGCGCGATGATTGTCCCCATGGAGTGACCGAACATCACCAGCGGGGTTCCGGGCGAACGCGTGCGTGCCTGCGCCATAACCGCGCTCACATCGTCCAGCACCTTGGCCATGCCGTTGTTGGCCGCGAATACGCCAAGCGGCGCGTCGGGCGCCTTGGTATGGCCATGGCCGCGATGGTCGTGGGCAATGGTTGCGTAGCCGCGTGACGCCAGGTAGTCGGCGAAGCGGGCGTAGCGGGCCGCATGCTCCGCCATGCCATGATTGACCTGGATGATCGCACGCGGCGGCTTGGCAGGCTCCCGCCAATGAAAATTGAGCACCGCTCCCGTGGGGCTTTGCAGCGCCTCTCGCGACCACGCCGTCATTGTCAAACTCCGGCCATGGCGATCTGGTCGTCGATTTCGCGCGCCGAAAAGCCGAGCGCCCTTCCGATCTCGTGAACCTTGCCGAGTTCCTTGCGCGACTGGGAGAGGTCGCTCATCATCACGAGATAGCAGCCCTTGACCATCATCTGGCGCATGGCCGGCGATATGCGTTCCCGCTCGCTCGCGAGGCGCGCGGCAACCGCGGGGCCCTTGAGGGCGGCCACAGTGGCCGCGATCTCGTCATCGGGAATTCGGCTGCCGGTCAGGCGCTCGGAGATGCGCGATACCGTCGCCAACTCGTCCGGCGACACCGCGCCATCGGCAGCGGCCACCGCGCCCATGCACTGGATCAGCAGGTGAACCTGCCATTCCTCGTGCCTGACCTTGGGAATTGAAATGACGGCGGCCGGTTTGCTGGCGGAAATCCCGGAAGCGCCGAACATCAGCACGACTGCGCCGACAATGACGCAGGCAAAGGACAATGCGGCGATGACCGGCGCTTCGGAACCATAGCCGAGATAGAGGCCAATTCCGCCGGCTGCCACCAGCAACAGGCCCGCCAAGGTCAACAAGACTGCGCGCATGAATCACCCCGGTTTCCAGCATCGGAATGAAGCCCCAATGCAATGTGAAAGTCCAGCATGCACGAAAGCTGATGCCGCAAAGACCGGCAGGACGAAGCCGCTCCACAAGGCATTTGCGCTGAAAATAAGCACTTTGTGGCAAAGGCCACGAATTAGGCAATTTTTGCTTGCGCTCGTCCGGAAGCCAATGTTGAAGTTGCACCAACATTGATCGTTTCCGGGGAGACACACATGATAACGAGACGATATTTTGCGGCTGCAGCCGTTTCGCTTGGCCTCGTCGGCGCGGGGTTTGTCCTGCCGGCGCAGGCGCAAACGCCGATCAAGTTCACGCTGGACTGGAAGTTCGAGGGGCCGGCCGCGCCGTTCCTGCTGGCGATCGACAAGGGCTACTTCAAGGAAGAGGGTCTGGACGTCACCATCGACACCGGCGCCGGCTCGCGCGAATCGATTCCGCGGGTCGCCACGGGCGCCTACGAGATGGGCTTCGGCGACATCAACTCGCTGGTCAAGTTCCTCGACGACGATCCGGCGCAGAAGGTCAAGGCCGTCATGATCGTCTATGACATGCCGCCTTTCGCGATCATCGGCCGCAAGAGCCTCGGCATCACCGAGGATCCCAAGTCGCTCGAGGGCAAGAAGCTCGGCGCGCCGCCGCCGGACGCGCGCGTTTGCGCCAGTGGTCGGCGTTCAAGCAGGCCGCCGGCGATCGACGATTGCAAGATCGCCATCGAGAATGTCGGCTTCCCGGTTCGCGAGCCGATGCTGGCGCAGGGTGCGGTGGACGCCATCTTCGGCTTCTCGTTCTCGTCCGATCGCTGAACCTCAAGGCGCAGGGCATTGCCGAGGACGAAATCGTCGACCATCCTGATGGCAAAGAACGGCCTTGAACTCTATGGCAACACCGTGCTGGTCAACACCGACTTCGCGGCTGCCAATCCCGACGCGGTCAAGGGCTTCCTCAGGGCGCTCGCAAAGGGCTTCAAGGCCGCGGTTGCCGATCCGGCGGCGGGCGTCGACTGCCGTGATTTCCCGCAACGAGATCGCTCAAGAAGGAGATCGAGATCGAGCGCCTCAACATGGCGATCAGCCAGAACATCAAGACGCCCTGGGTCGAGGAGAACGGCCTTGGCGGCATCGATCCTGCCCGCCTTGCCAAGAGCCTTGAACAGCTCAAGACATCCATGGGCCTGACCGGCAAGGCAACGCCCGAGATCATCTTCGACGGCAGCTACCTGCCGGCCAAGGAAGACCGGATGCTTTAAGGCCTGCGGCGGCGCGTTCGCGCGCCGCCATTCATTCCAGCGGGGTTGCGGGGACAATGGACAAGCTCGTCGAGATCGACGGCGTGGAGATGCGCTATGGCGGCGCGGGCGGCACGCTTGCCGTCAGCGACCTGTCGCTGGACATCCGCAAGGGCGAGTTCGTGGCCGTGGTCGGGCCGTCGGGATGCGGCAAGTCCACCCTGATGAAGCTCGTGACCGGCCTGCAACTACCGCAGCAAGGAACCGTGACCGTGGCGGGGAAGCGCGTCACGCGACCGGTCTCGATCGTCGGCATGGCGTTCCAGAACCCGACCATGCTGCCGTGGCGCACCACGCTCGACAACATTCTTTTGCCGCTTGAAATCGTGCAGCCGCACCGCAGCCGGCTTCGCGCCCACAAGGCGGAGTACGTCAAGCGCGTGGAAGACCTGCTGGCGACCGTCGGCCTCAAGGGCTTCGGCCAGAAATTCCCATGGCAATTGTCCGGCGGCATGCAGCAGCGCGCCAACCTTTGCCGCGCGCTGGTGCATGAGCCGGAACTGCTGATGCTGGACGAGCCGTTCGGCGCGCTCGATGCCTTCACGCGCGAGGAATTGTGGTGCGTGATCCGCGACCTGCACGCGGCCCGGCAGGTCACGGTCTGCCTCGTCACGCACGATCTGCGCGAGGCGGTGTTCCTCGCCGACCGGATTTTCGTGATGAGCGCGCGCCCCGGCAAGGTTATCGCCACGCGTTCGGTGGATTTCGCACGCCCGCGCGACACCGAGATCATGTACGACCGCGCCTTCAACGATGTCGTGCATGAGTTGCGCGAGCATATCGCCAGCGCGAGGGCCGCGGCATGAACAACAGTCTCGTGCTGAAGGCGATGCCCTGGTTATTTACAGTGGGCTTGCTGCTGCTGTGGGAAGCGGCGGCGCGGCTCTTCGCGATCCCCGTCTACATCCTGCCGCCGCCGACGACCATCGCGGGCGCCATAATCGAGTACTGGCCGGCGATCTGGAAGAACTCGCTGCAAACGCTGTACACGACGCTGCTCGGCTTCCTCTTGGCCGTGATCGGCGGGCTGGCTCTCGGCCTCGCCGTCGGCTGGTCGCGCTTCATCTATGCCGGGCTCTACCCGCTGATGATCGGCTTCAACGCCATTCCCAAGGTGGCGGTCGTGCCGATGCTGGTGATCTGGTTCGGCATCGGTACCGTGCCGGCGGTGCTGACGGCCTTCCTGATCGCCTTCTTCCCGATCGTCGTGAATGTCGCGACCGGCCTTGCCACCATCGAGCCGGAGACGGAGGACGTGCTGCGCGCGCTGGGCGCCAAGAAGATGGACATCATGCTGAAAGTCGGCATCCCGCGCTCGATGCCGTATTTCTTCGGCTCGCTGAAGGTCGCGATCACGCTGGCATTCGTCGGGTCCGTGATTTCGGAAACCGTGGCGGCGAATTCCGGCCTCGGCCACCTGATGCTGGCGGCGCAGATCGCAGTTCAACGTGCCGCTGGTGTTTGCCGGACTGGTCATGCTGGCCATCGAAGGCATCGTCATGTACGCGCTGATGGCGTGGCTCGAAATGCGCATGACCGGCTGGGCGCACCGTTCGGGGCAAAATCCGGCCTGATTGCGCCGTTGCCGCCGGGCACGAAACACCCTAAAAGCACGGCCAACAATTCCCCCGGATTTTTGCGGAGCAGCAACGCCATGGCGCGTCAGTTCATCTATCACATGGCCGGCCTCAACAAGGCCTACGGCACCAAGAAGGTGCTGGAGAACATCCACCTTTCCTTCTATCCGGACGCCAAGATCGGCATTCTGGGCCCGAACGGCGCGGGCAAGTCGACAGTCCTGCGCATCATGGCGGGCCTCGACACCGAATTCACGGGCGAAGCGTGGCTCGCCGACGGAGCCACTTGCGGGTACCTGCCGCAGGAGCCGCAGCTCGATCCGCAGCTTGACGTGCTTGGCAATGTCAACGAGGGCGTCGCCGGCAAGCGCGCCGTGCTCGAGCGCTACAACGAGCTGATGATGAACTATTCCGACGACACCGCCGACGAGGCGGCGAAGTTGCAGGACGTCATCGACAGCCAGAACCTGTGGGACCTCGACAGCCAGGTCGAGATGGCGATGGAGGCCCTGCGCTGCCCGCCCGGCGACTGGCCGATCGACCGGCTTTCGGGCGGCGAGGCGCGCCGCGTGGCGCTGTGCCGCCTGCTGCTGCAACAGCCGGACCTGCTGCTGCTCGACGAGCCGACCAACCACCTCGACGCGGAGACCATCGCCTGGCTCGAAAAGCACCTGCGCGAATATCCAGGCGCCGTGATGATGATCACCCACGACCGCTACTTCCTCGACAATGTCACGGGCTGGATTCTCGAACTCGACCGCGGCCGCGGCATTCCCTACGAGGGCAACTACAGCGCCTACCTGGCGGCCAAGCGCAAGCGCATGGAGCAGGAAGGCCGCGAGGAAGCCTCGCGCCAGCGGGCGATTTCGGCCGAATCGCGAATGGATGGCCGCTTCACCCAAGGCGCGGCAGGCAAAGTCCAAGGCTCGCATCAAGGCCTATGACGAACTGGTCAAGGCCGCCAACGACCGCACGCCGCAGAACGCGCAGATCATCATTCCGGCGGGCGAGCGCCTCGGCCAGCTTGTGATCGAGACGGTCGACCTTTCCAAGGGCTATGGCGACACGCTGCTGATCGACAAGCTCGAATTCGAGCTGCCGCCGGGCGGCATTGTCGGCGTGATCGGTCCCAACGGCGCGGGCAAGACGACGCTGTTCCGCATGATCACCGGACAGGAAAAGCCGGATGGCGGCGAAATCCGCGTCGGCGAAACCGTGCGCCTTGGCTATGTCGACCAGAGCCGCGACTCGCTCAACCCGGACAAGAGCGTCTGGGAGGAAATCTCCGGCGGTTCGGAAGTGATCAAGCTCGGCAAGCACGAAGTGAACTCGCGCGCCTATTGCTCCTCGTTCAACTTCAAGGGCGGCGACCAGCAGCAGAAGGTCGGCACGCTTTCCGGCGGCCAGCGCAACCGCGTGCACATGGCCAAGCTCCTGAAGGAGGGCGGCAACGTCATCCTGCTCGACGAACCGACCAACGACCTCGACACCGAAACGCTGGCGGCGCTCGAAGACGCGCTTGAAAATTTCGCCGGCTGCGCGGTCATCATCAGCCACGACCGCATGTTCCTCGACCGGCTGGCGACGCACATCCTCGCCTTCGAGGGCGACAGCCATGTCGAATGGTTCGAGGGCAATTTCGAGGACTACGAGAAGGACAAGATCCGCCGCCTCGGCGCCGACAGCGTCAACCCGAAACGGGTGACGTACAAGCGGCTGACCAGGTAGGCGAAGCCGGTCGCGCCTATACCGCCAGCACGCCCTCCAGATGCTTCGGCAATTCCGGGGCGGGGGTGCGGGTCAGGTCCTTGTCCAGCGTGGCGGTGAGGCGGTCGGCGAGCGCCTTCGGCATCGACTTTCGCATTTCGCCCAGCGTTTTCGGCGCGGCGACGAGGATGAGCTTTTCGGCCTCGCCGGCATTCATCAGTTCTTCCGTCCGCTCGAGCACGCCTCCCGCGAACTTCGCCTCCTCCAGATCGTGCGGATCGGTTTTGGGCTCCATCGCGCTGCGGTGCGGTCCGGAGGAATCGAAGCTGCGGCCGGGCCGGTCGCTGGTCAAATCCCGGCTCGGCGGCACATCCTGCGTCATCTTGTGCCGGTCCAGCGCGACGAGGCCCTTTCCGGGGCCGTCATTGCGGTAGAATATTGCCTTTGCGCCGTCGGTGATGACCACGAGCGTGCGAACGGGTTTCATGCCGGTTCTCCTTCATGAACGATCCGCGCAATCTAGCAATGCTGGGCGAAACACGCCTTGCGCGGGATCAATCCACGGGAGAACGGTCGGGCAAACGCGACGGTTCCCCGCCAGGTCAGCGAGCCAGCGCGTGGTATTCGTCGTTCGGCCGCATGTCTGTGGCAGCGCTCACCCGGTTCGACATGTTGAAGAAGGCCGCCACGGATGCGATGTCCCAGATGTCGCGGTCGCTCCAGCCGGCGGTGCGCAGCGCCTCGCGGTCGGCTTCGTCCACGGCTTCCGGCTGCTTCGTCAGCTTCCATGAGAAGTCGAGCATGGCGCGCTGGCGCGCATCCAGCGGCGCGGTGCGGTAATTGCTGACAAGCTGTTCGCCAAGCGCCGGATCGCCCGACAATTGCCGCACAGCAGCGCCATGTGCCACCAGGCAGTAGTGGCAGTGATTGGCCGAGGAAACGGTCACCGCGATCATCTCGCGCTCCAGCTTGGAAAGGCCGGAATCGCCCATCATCAGATCGTTGTACATGGCGGTAAACGCGGCGAATTTCGCCGAATGCCACGCATAGGCCTTGAGCACGTTGGGCACGAAGCCGATCTTCTCGTCGCACACGGCGAGGTACTTCTTCTGCCGCTCGTCCAGCGGCATTTCCTCTGTCGGCAGGTCAAGCGCGACGATGCGGGTGTTCTTCTCGCGGGCCATGGTGTCCTCCCCGGCTGCTTCCCATGCGGGTATTCAGCGGCTAGCATCGCGGCCAGACAGGCAGGATGCAAGCGGGGAACAGGAAAATGCGCACCATGTCGGCGGTCCAGCTTGTCGGGCATGGCGGACCCGATCAGCTTGCCTGGCGTGGTGACTTGCCCGTGCCGGAGCCTCTGCCGGGTTTCGTGCGCATCCGCGTCAGGGCGGCGGGCGTCAACAACACCGACATCAACACGCGCATCGGCTGGTACGCATCAAGCGACGATCCGCAGGAAGGCGCGTCGTGGACAGGCGAGGGGCTTTCCTTCCCCCGCATCCAGGGCGCGGATGTCTGCGGCTTCATCGATGCCGTGGGCGAAGGCGTCGATCCGGTCAGGATCGGCGAGCGCGTCATCGTGCAGGGCTGCCTCGTCTCGCTGCGCAAGGGCGATGTCACGCCCTGGCTCGGCTCGGAATTCGATGGCGGCTTTGCGCAATATTGCTGCGCGCCGGCAGCCGATACGCACGCCGTCGGCGGCCCGCTTTCGGAAGCGGAACTCGCCGCGATACCCTGCGGCTTCGGCACGGCGCAAAACCTGCTGTCGCGCGCCGGCGTGAAAGAGGGCGACAGCGTGCTGGTGACCGGCGCATCGGGCAATGTCGGGCTTGCCGCCGTGCAGCTTGCGAAACTGCGCGGCGCGCAGGGTCATCGCCATCGCTTCGCCGGACAAGTTTGGCGCGGTCGAAGAGGCGGGGGCGGCGCAATGCCTGCCGCGCGGCGCGCCCATTGTGACCGCGCTCGGAGCGAACACCATTGACGCCGTCATCGATCTCGTCGGTGGGCCGCAATGGCCGGAGCTGGTGGATGTTTTGCGGCCGGGCGGAGACTACGCCGTGTCGGGCGCGATCGCGGGGCCGCTGGTTTCGCTCGACCTGCGCAAGCTCTACCTCAAGGACCTGACCTTTCACGGATGCACCACGCAGCGCCGCGATGATTTCCTGCGCCTTGTGCAACTTGCCGAGAGCGGCAGGCTGAGGCCCGCCGTGTCGATGGTGCTGCCGCTCGCCGATATCGCGCATGCTCAAGACGAGTTCCTGTCGAAGCGGCACGCCGGCAAGATCGTGCTCGTGCCGCCCGATTGAACGCTGCGGCAAGAAGAATTGATCGCCGTCAGGCTTCCGGTCGCATGCATTGCCGGGTTAACTGACCGCCAAAGGAGACGCCGCATGAACAAGCCGGAATTGGGCCTCGACGCCAGCCAGTCGCGCAAGATCATTCCCGGAAGGAAATTGAAGGGACGCGTGGCGCAGGCGCTGAAAGCGGCCGGTCGCGATTTCGTTTCCGCGCCGGTGGCGGCGCTCGAACTCACCATGGAAGGCATTGCCGGGGATGTTCACGCCGGCACGACCCGCAAATCCGGCGGGCGCGAGCCCTGGTACCCGCGCGGCACGCTCATGCGCAACGAGCGGCAGGTCTCGATCCTGTCGGCGGAAGAGCTGGCGCTGATTGCCGAGAACATGGGCCTGCCGAAGGTCGAGGGCGGATGGATCGGCGCAAACCTGGTGCTTGAAGGCATACCCGACCTCTCCTTCCTGCCGCCGCGCACGCTGCTCTTTTTCGAGGGCGGGGCGACGCTGCGCATCGACGGCTACAACGCGCCGTGCCGCATCGCCGGCGGCTCGATCGCCCGCCATGTCGGGGCATCGCGCAAGGGCGGCGCGCTTGCAGCAAGCTTCGACGACACGCCGGCCGGCGAGATCGACTGGACCGCCACCGACATGGCGCTGGCCTTTTCCGAGGCGGCCTCGATGAAACGCGGCCTCGTCGCATGGGTCGAGAAGGAAGGCACGATCACGCCCGGCGAGGAAGTCACCGCGCGCGTTTGGGAGCAGTGGGTGTATTAGCGCCTATTGATACGGCACCACGGGCAGGCCGCGCTTGATCCAGCCCGGCGAAGACCAGTTGCCTTTCATGCCCTCGACGATGTCGACGGCGTCGTCGGCGATGCCGAGCTTCGCCATCTGGCGCTGCACGCTGCCCGACCGTCCGCCGGAAGCGCAAATCAGCGCGACGCGCTTGCCGGGATTGGCTTCAACCACGGCCTTGAGCTTGTTTACAAAATCGCGTTCGCCCATTGAGAGCGCAATGGCGCGCGGGGCAATGCCGGTGGCTTTCCACTCGGCGGGCGTGCGCACGTCAACGAGGATCATGCGCCCCGCGCCGATCTCGGAATAAGCCGCGTCGGCGGCCATTTGCTCACTGGCCCAAGCGGGACCGGCAAGGCGAAAAGGGTGAGGACGATAGCAAGGATGTTTTTCATGCGCAGTATTCTGGGGCGGGTTTGGATAAAGGCAAGGCCATCACCAAGCTGTCTGTTGATCGCGCGGCGCCGGATGCTCTACTGAAGGCGTATCCGCTCACTTGCCCCCGGTACCCAATGTCTCAGCTTTTCTCGCAATACCGCCTTCGCGACCTCGTGTTGCGCAATCGCACAGTCGTCTCGCCCATGTGCCAGTACAGTGCGGTAGACGGCCTCGCCAACGATTGGCACTTCGTCCATCTCGGCCGCTTCGCGCTCGGCGGCTTCGGCTTGGTGATTGTGGAGGCGACGGCGGTGACGCCCGAGGGGCGCATCACTTATGGCGATCTCGGCCTCTGGAACGACGCCCAGATCGAACCGCTTCGGCGCATCGTCCACTTCCTTAAGAAGGAAGGCGCGGCTGCGGGCATCCAGCTCGCCCATGCCGGGCGCAAGGCTTCCGCGCCCATCGCGTGGCGGCGCGGCTTCGACGAAACCGAGGAGGAGAAAGCGCAATTCGGCTTCCAACTCTGGAAGCCCGTCGCGCCCTCGGCCAAGCGGCATTCTGATGCGCCGGAATTCCAGACGCCCGAGCCGCTCGACAGGGCCGGCATTGCCCGCGTCATCGACGGTTTTCGCGATGCCACGGTCCGCGCACTGAACGCAGGCTTCGACCTTGTAGAGATCCACGCCGCCCACGGCTATCTCATCAGCGAATTCCTCTCGCCCCATGCCAACGAGCGCACGGATGAATATGGCGGCAGTCTGGAAAACCGGATGCGCCTGCTGCTCGAAGTGACCGACGCCGTGCGCGCCGTCTGGCCGGCGGACAAGCCGCTCTCCGTGCGTATCTCGGCGGTCGACGGCATCGACGGCGGCTGGAGCGTTGAGGATTCAATGGCTCTTGCGCGGGCGTTGAAGCCGCGCGGCGTCGACCTCATCGACTGCTCCTCCGGTGGCTTCGACCGCTACAACCAGAAGATCGGCCCGCACTACCAGGTACCGATGGCAGCCGCGGTGCGTTCCACCGGCATTCCGGTCATGGCTGTGGGGCTGATCACCGATCCGCTGGCCGCCGAGGCAATTGTCGAGAATGGCGAGGCAGACCTCGTTGCGCTCGCCCGCGGCGCGCTGGACGACCCGAACTGGCCGGTTCATGCCCGCCACGCCATCGAGGGAGGCGAGGCGGCCTACGAGCTATGGCCGAAACAAGCCCGCGGCCGCATCCGCGACAAGGACCGGGCGTTGAAGATAAGGTCGTAAGTGCCCACTCACCCCGGAATCGTCACCGCCTTCTCGCTCGCCGGGCGGGCGGAGCAGGCGGCGAGCCAGCGCGAGACTTCCGGGAAGTTTTCCATGCCCATGATTTCCGCCGCGCCGTAAAAGCCGGTCATGGTGCGCAGCCACGGCCAGGTGGCGATGTCGGCGATGGTGTATTCATCGCCCATGATGAACTGCCGACCCGCGAGCCGCTTTTCGAGGACGCCGATCAGCCGGCGCGATTCATCGCGGTAGCGGTTCCATGGCAGCTTGTCCTCCATGTCCTTGCCGCCGAACTTCTGGAAGAAGCCGAACTGGCCGAACATCGGGCCGACGCCGCCCATCTGGAACATCAGCCATTGCAGCGTTTCGTAGCGCGCGGCGGGGTCCTTCGGCAGCAGCTTGCCGGTCTTTTCCGCGAGATAGACGAGGATCGCGCCCGATTCCCACAGCGGCAGCGGCTTGCCGCCCGGCCCGTCGGGATCGAGGATCGCCGGGATCTTGTTGTTGGGGTTCAGCGACAGGAATTCGCTGCGTGAGCTGGTCGTTGGTCGAGAAGCTGACGAGGTGCGGCTCGTAGGGCAGGCCGGTCTCCTCAAGCGCGGCGGAAACCTTGATGCCGTTGGGCGTCGGCAGCGAATAAAGCTGCAGGATCGCGGGGTTCTTGGCGGGCCATTTCTGCGTGATCGGGAAGGAAGCGAGAAGGGTCAAGGCACAACTCCGGTTGGTGTTCCCGCAAGATCGGGCCAAGCGGGCGCAATTGCCAGCAATGGCTTTTTGACGCTGCGTTCACTTGCGCAATATCATTCCGGCTCCCCGGCCTCGATGCGCCGAAGGCAGCCCCAGCCCGCAAGCACGCCGTTCATCTCCTCGACCACGAAGAACCGCGCCGCCTCGCGGTCGTAGCCCTCGTCCAGCAGCGCATCATACTCCGTGTGCTCGTGCCGCACGCGCGCGCCCAGCGCCTGCCACAGCGCGATCGAAGCGGGCAGGTGCCGCATGTGCTTGCCGCTTGCCGCCTCCACCACGGGGGTAAAGTCGGCCAGCGGCATATGCGGACACAGGCGGCGCAGCAGCTTCGCCATTTCGCGCTGGCGGCCTGTCATCATCGCAATTGTGCTCCCGCAGGCTTGCAAATCCACCGAAATGATATAAAGATATCTTTATCTGATTTGGAGAGGCGCATGCTTACCCGTACCACCCTTGCCCTGGACGATGCCGTCGAACTGCTTCGCGCGGCCGGCGAGCACACGCGGCTGCGCCTGCTTGCGCTGCTTTCCGACAGCGACCTGACGGTTACCGACCTTATCGAAATCCTTGGCCAGTCACAGCCGCGCATTTCGCGCCATCTGCGCCTGCTGGGCGAAGCGGGCCTGCTGGAGCGCTACCAGGAGGGCGCCTGGGCCTATTTCCGCGCGGTGGACGACGGCGTTGCCGCGCGCATCATCGCCGACGTGCTTGCCAGCATGGATGCCAGCGATCCGCAGCTTGCCCGCGACCGCGAGCGGCTGGAAACGGTCCGGCGCAAGCGCTCGGAGCAGGCGGCAGGCTACTTTGCCCGCAATGCCGGCGGCGTGGGACGAGCTTCGCTCGCTGCATGTGGAGGAAAGCCGCGTAGAGGCGGCGATGCTCGCCTCGTCGGCAAGAAGCCGATCCAGTCGATGCTCGACCTCGGCACCGGCACCGGGCGGCTGCTGGAGCTTTTCGCGCCGCTCTATCGCCGCGCGCGTCGGCGTCGACTGCCAGCCGCGAAATGCTTGCCGTGGCGCGCGCCAATCTCGACGCGCGCCGGCCTCTCATGCGTCAGGTGCGCCAGGGCGACATCTACCTGCTGCCGACGCCCGCCAACCATTTCGACCTCGTGACGCTGCACCAGGTGCTGCACTTCCTCGACGATCCGGCGCGGCGATCCGCGAGGCGGCGCGTGCGCTTGCGCCCGGGCGGGCGGCTGCTGATCGTCAGACTTTGCGCCGCACGCAGCTCGAATTCCTGCGCGACGAGCACGCAGCATCGCCGCCTCGGCTTCAGCCGACGAGCAGATCGCCGGCTGGCTCGCCGATTGCGGCCTCGAGCTCGAGGAGATCGTAGATCTTGCGCCGGCAGCCGGCGGACAAGCTGACCGTCACGCTGTGGCTCGCGCGCGACCGGCGCATGCTGATGGCCGACAGCGAACCGCAAACGGAGACTGCCGATGACCGCTCCGCGTCTGTCGCGCCGCCCGCTCGAACGATCGTCCATCGACGTGTCGTTCGAGTTCTTCCCGCCCAAGTCCGAGGCGATGGAGCAGGCGCTGTGGAAATCGGTGGAGCGCCTCGCGCCGCTGCGCCCGCAATTCGTCTCGGTCACCTATGGCGCCGGCGGCTCGACGCGCGAGCGCACCGTGCGCACCATCGCGCGCATCCTCGCCGAAACGCAGCCTGCAACGCCGCCGGCGCACCTCACCTGCGTCGACGCCACGCCGCGAGGAGGTCGACGGCGTCATCCGCCACTATCGCGATGCGGGCGTGACGTCGCATCGTGGCGCTGCGCGGCGACCCGGCCGCCGGCATCGGCGCGCGCTACGAGCCGCATCCCGGACGGCTACGCAACGCCGCCGACCTGGTCGCGCGGCGATCTCGGCGCATCGGCGACTTCGACATCTCCGTCTCGGCCTATCCGGAAAAGCACCCGGAAAGCCCGGATTTCGCCACCGACATCGACATGCTGAAGCGCAAGGTCGACAATGGCGCGACGCGGGCGATCACCCAGTTCTTCTTCGACAACGACCTCTACGAGCGCCTATGTCGAGCGCGTGCGCCGCGCCGGCATCTACATTCCGATCGATGCCCGGCATCCTGCCGGTGCACAACTTCGCCCAGGTGGCCGAATTTGCCGCCCGCTGCGGCGCGCATGTGCCGTCCTGGCTCGCCGACCGGTTCGCGGGCCTCGAGAACGATCCGCAGACCCGCGCGCTGGTCGCCGCCGCCGTTGCCGCCGAGCAGGTGCATCGACCTCATCGAGCGCGGCGTGAGGACTTTCCACTTCTACACGATGAACCGGGCCGACCTTTCCTTCGCGATCTGCCATCTGCTCGGCCTGCGCGCCCGCCCGGCCGATGGGCTGCGTCAGGCGACACCCGCCGCCGCCTGACCCCCGGAAGGGCAGGGGGCAAAGGAAAAGGGCGGCCCCTCGCAGAGCCGCCCTTCGATCAATTCTGGCATTCACGCCGCGCCCGCGGGCCCGGCGGAACGATGCGTCAGGGCAGGATGCCGATGACGAGTGCGCCGACGAATACAAAGGCCGCGCAGACGAGCAGGACGTTCACCTTGTGAGCAATTTCCATTTTCGCCTCCTGTTCTTCGCGATAAGGCGCCGCGAATGATCGGGATGTTAGAGCCTCGACGGCCCGCGTCAATCAACTTTCGGGGGACGATCGGGTTCCTGTCATTCAATCGTCATCAAAGCACGCGGGCAAGAATTTGAATTGTAACCCATTTTTATGTTTCGTGATCGAGGTGAAATATTTTTCCACCGATATGGCTTGATTTCTGCCATATTCCGGCTGGTCCGACCAGATTCAGGAATAATGTGGTGGTTTGGGTGGGTCGAGGCTGTACGTTGGGGGGGCCTCCCTTGGGGAGAGGGGTGAGGAGGGGACAAGGCAAGGCGTTCACGCGGCGCGAAACGCCCGTGGCATGGGAGGCACAAACCGCATGGCGTCTGTGTTGCCAGCGCCGAGTTGTGTGCGGCGCCCCAACGCCATGCGCGGAGATTTGATGTCCCGATGCGGGCTTTGCACACGATGCCCGCACGAGCCTCGAAGTCACCGGCAACGCATTCTCGCCATCACCGCCATGACCGCTCCGCATCCATTGTCCCCCGGAAGCTTCGGCGGCCGACCGGCGTTTGCGCGGGACAACAGTGCGGCAAGGTTAGGGGAGGTGGAGCGGGTGGGGATAAGTTTTGACGAAAGTGCTTTCCAGGTTGCATTTCATGTTATCACAAGTGACGTCTAAGGTCGGTGGGGAGAATAAAATGTCGTCTGATGAGACTTGGCAATCAGCGCTGGCAACAATGAAGACCGATTTGGGGTTGTCGGATGACGCAATCGGCTTGCTCGCACTTAGGCTTAAGTTTCGTCTAGATGACATCACTGGCGTTGCTGCGGACGTCATGACTGGCGGCGGCGATGACAAAAAATGCGATATCATTTACGTTGATAAAGAATCACAAGTCGGCGTTATTGCACAGTGCTATTACGCAAAGACCAAGAAAGCTTCTGCACCGGCAAATAAGGCATCTGATTTAAACACCGCGCTAGCTTGGCTTTTGACCAATGATTTAGATAAGCTGCCGATTGCCTTAAAAGCTAGGCCGGAACTGCCATCTACGTGGCGGTATTAAACAAATCTATATTTGGTATGTGCACAATTTGCCGACCTCAAAAAATGTAAAGGACGAATTAGATCTTGTAGAAAAAAGTGCAAATTTGGCTTTAAAAGTTTTCGATAAGGGTAATGATATTGACATTTTTGCCGAAGAGATCGGAGAGTTGGAGCTAAATAGACTATATCGAGAAGCAGAACATACAATTATAGTTTCAGATACGTTAACAACGGATATTTCAGATTCAATCGAGCAATTAGTTCTACCAACTGGTCCTGCTTGGTAACTGGAAAGTGAAGGCGCAGTGGCTGCGGGATCTTTATATCAAGTACGGCACCGATTTATTTTCGGCAAATTTAGGGGCTATCTGGGCTCGAGGGCTTCAGATTGCAACATAAATAATGGAATAAAAAATACTGCTGAAGATGAGCCAGAAAATTTCTTTGTATACAATAATGGAATTACTGCACTTGTACATAGTTTTGATGTATTGAAGAAAAGTCGCAAAGGAAAAAAACTTTCCATATCAGGAATTTCTATTGTAAATGGTGCTCAGACCACAGGTTCGTTAGGGAGTATAAAGGGCGTAATAGATGAGAGAACAATTGTTCCAATTCGGTTCGTAAAGTCAAGTAAAAGCGCAATCGTTTCAAATATCGTAAGGTACAATAATTCTCAGAATAAACTACAAGCTGCTGACTTTAGAAGCACAGATCCTATACAAACACGTTTACGGGCTGAATTTGAAAAAATCCCTGATGCCGAATATGAAGGAGGGCGGAGAGGCGGCGCGAGTGATGCGATTAAACGTAGCAAGTACAGTATTCCTTCATAACACCGTGGGCCAAGCGCTTGCGGCATTTAATGGTGATCCGGTTGTAGCATATGATAAAAAAGCAGAAATATGGACAAATGAGACAGTATATAGAAAGACGTTTACCGACCGAACGAGCGCGCGACATGTAGTATTTTGTTATTCATTGTTAGACGAAATTAATAATAGAAAGATATCGCTGACTAAGGACAAGAGGGACGGTGGCGAACTGAAAAAATCAGACCTAGATAATCTGGAGTTTCTGGATAAGAAAGGAGCGTCATTTCTATTAGTGCATCTAATATCAGATTCATTGGAAACAATTTTGGGTAAGGCAATTCCAAATAAGCAAGATTTAGTTTTTATACAAAAGGACATTACTCCTTCAGATGCCAGTGAAAAATGGACACCAATAGTTGATCTATTTCTGTCCTTATCAGCGCAGCTTGATGCAGCGTTCTCGAAAAGTAGAATCACGAGCGACAATGTCAGTAGGGTAACCCCCCAGTTCAGGGGAGTTATTTCATCGCTAAAATCTATACACGCTCAAACATTCTCCAATTTTGCAAAAGAAGTCGGCTTTCTGGATTGAATTTCAGTATGTTATTTGCGGGACAGACCGCAACGATAGCCTCCCAACCCATCCTTAACCCCCATCACTCAATAATCGTCCGATGAACGACTCTCTCTGGGGTCTCATCTTCATGTTTGCCGTGCCTGCCGCCTGGATATGGCTGCAGGTGAAGACGGTAGCGCTCGGGCGACTGTTCGGCGGCTGGTGGCTGGCGGCGGCGTGGGTGCCGGTGCCGGTGATGGCGCTGGCGGTTCTGGTGGCCGCGCTGGGCGTCATGGCCGGCTCGAACCTTGCGCCCATCCATATTTTCCTCGCCGCGCCGCTCTGCCTTGCCTGGGTGATGGCCTTCCACGCGATCCTGTGGTTCAAGTCGCCCTGAGCGGCACGCACCCGGGGTAAATGGTGGACAGCTTCGACAGCCTCATCGGAATGATCGTCATGCTCGGCGGGCCGGTGCTTTACGGCTGGCTGCAATGGCGCGCGATCAAGGGCGCGATGGCGAGCGGGCGCTGGGTCGCCGCGCTGGCGCCAAGCCTTTTCCTCGCCGTGGCGGCGGGACTTACAGCGGCCGGAAATGCCGCCGGCCAAAACCTTGCGCCCCTGGTCGTCGTGCTGAGCTTTCCGCTGGCGGTGTTGTGGCTGGCGCTGCTGGCGGGAAGACGACGGGCTTGAGGATCACCCAATCAGGCGCTCATAGGCGTCGTGATCGCCGATCCAAAACCAGATGAGGTTCTCTCCGTTCCGAATGCCTAGCGCCCTGTGCTTTCGTCCGACACGGGCAGACCAGTATTTTCCGACCTGCTAGAAATGTGCGACGGGTGCGCCGGATCGTGCTCGAGCAACTCGAATTCTTGTCGGCGAGCGATCGAATGTTGTCGGGCAGGGCGGCATAAGCCTGCCAAAACGAACGGGCGGCGTGGTGCTTCACTGGCGGCGGGGCAGGGACGTGGTCGAGCCTGACCGGAAATCCGCCAGGGCTTCCGATGCCAACCTGTCAAGCGCCGTGGCATCTGCGGCAAGCGCGTCATCCCACAGCTTTTCGCGCAAAGCGTCGAACCATTCGGCCAACGCCTTGATGTCCTCCGGCGGGAGGGCCGCGATTTCGCGTTCGAGTTTCTCAAGCTTCGTCATGGGCAAAAACTACAATCCTGGCACTGTTGCCGCAAGTCCTACCTCCCCGGCCGGCCGGTCTTGCCGGGGCGGCGCTTGGCGCGGCGGGCCTCGGCGGGGTCTTCGTAGGAGCCCTTGCCGACCTTCTCGCGCCGCACCGGGCGTGCATCCTCGCCCAGCGGCGTTTCGGTGCGGCCCACGGTCATCTCGTCGAGATGCGGCTTGCGGAAGAGGCCCGCGCTTTCCGAACGGCCGCCCTTCGAAGGCAATGCCGGTTCCTTGGCCAGCGGGTCGTCGGCGACGGCGAGTTCCACTTCCTTGAGGCGCTTGATCTCGTCGCGCAGGCGGGCGGCCGTCTCGAAGTCGAGATCGGCGGCGGCGTCGCGCATCTGCTTTTCGAGAGCTTCGAGATGGGCCTTGAGATTGTTGCCGATCAGCGCGCCTTCCGTCGGCGCAGCTTCGGCGATGTCGACGCGGACATGGTCGCGCTCGTAGACGCTGTCGAGAATGTCGGAGATGCGCGACTTGACGCTTTCCGGCGTGATGCCGTTCGGCCTCGTTCCAGGCCACGCTGCTTTTCGCGGCGGCGGTTGGTCTCGGCCATCGCGCGCTCCATCGAGCCGGTGACCTGGTCGGCATAGAGGATGACCTTGCCGTCGACGTTTCGCGCGGCGCGGCCGATGGTCTGGATCAGCGAGGTCTCGGAGCGCAGGAAGCCTTCCTTGTCGGCATCGAGAATGGCGACGAAGCCGCATTCGGGAATGTCGAGGCCCTCGCGCAGCAGGTTGATGCCGACCAGCACGTCGAACGCGCCGAGGCGCAGATCGCGCAGGATCTCGATGCGCTCCAGCGTGTCGATGTCGGAATGCATGTAGCGCACGCGCACGCCGTGCTCGTGCAGGTATTCGGTCAGGTCCTCGGCCATGCGCTTGGTCAGCACGGTGACGAGCGTGCGGTAGCCGGCCTTCGACGTCGCGCGGATCTCGCCCAGCACGTCGTCGACCTGCGCCTTGGCCGGGCGGACCTCGACCGGCGGGTCGATCAGGCCGGTCGGGCGGATCACCTGCTCGGCGAAGACGCCGCCGGCTTCTTCCATTTCCCACTGGCCGGGCGTTGCCGAGACCGCGACGGTCTGCGGGCGCATCGCGTCCCATTCCTCGAAGCGCAGCGGCCGGTTGTCCATGCAGGAGGGCAGGCGGAAGCCGAACTCGGCCAGCGTCGCCTTGCGGCGGAAGTCGCCGCGATACATGCCGCCGATCTGCGGAACGGTGACGTGGCTTTCGTCGACGAAGACGATGGCGTTGTCGGGGATGTATTCGAACAGCGTCGGCGGCGGCTCGCCCGGCCTGCGCCCGGTGAGGTAGCGCGAATAGTTCTCGATGCCGGCGCAGGAGCCGGTGGCCTCCAGCATTTCGAGGTCGAAGCGGGTGCGCTGCTCAAGGCGCTGCGCCTCCAGCAGGCGGCCGGCTTTCCAGCTCGGCGAGGCGAAGCTGCAGCTCTTCCTTGATCGCCTTGACCGCCTGGTTCAGCGTCGGCTTGGGCGTGACATAGTGCGAGTTGGCGTAGATCTTCACGGTCTTCAACTCGCCGGTCTTCTTGCCGGTCAGCGGGTCGAACTCGGTGATGGACTCGATCTCGTCGCCGAACAGCGTGATGCGCCAGGCGCGGTCCTCGAGGTGGGCCGGGAAGATCTCGATGGTGTCGCCGCGCACACGGAAGGAGCCGCGCACGAAATTCGATGTCGTGCGCGCTTGTATTGCTGCGCCACGAGGTCGGCGAGCAGGCTGGCGCTGGTCGATGCGGTCGCCGACCGTGCATCGGAAGGTCATCGCCGTGTAGGTCTCGACCGAGCCGATACCGTAGATGCAGGAGACCGAGGCGACGATGATGACGTCGTCGCGCTCCAGCAGCGAGCGCGTGGCCGAGTGGCGCATGCGGTCGATCTGCTCGTTGATCGATCGATTCCTTCTCGATATAGGTGTCGGAGCGCGGCACATAGGCTTCCGGCTGGTAGTAGTCGTAGTAGGAGACGAAATACTCCACCGCATTGTCGGGGAAGAAGTTCTTGAACTCGCCGTAGAGCTGCGCGGCCAGCGTCTTGTTCGGCGCCAGGATCACCGCCGGGCGCTGCGTGTCCTCGATCACCTTGGCCATGGTGAAGGTCTTGCCCGAGCCGGTGACGCCGAGCAGCACCTGCGTCTGCGACTGGTCGGCCAGCGCCCTCGACAAGATCGCGTGATCGCCGTCGGCTGGTCGCCGGCTGGGCTTGAAATCGGTGACCATCCTGAGCTCGATGCCGCCTTCCGACTTCTCCGGCCGGTGCGGGCGGTGCGGCACCCAGTCCTTGATGTTCGGATCGCCCGAGCGCATCAGGTCTTCCAGCGCGGTCAAGGTGGCGCCCACGCCGGCATTTGCAATGTTGCCGGCATCCTCCAGGCTGACGTCGAGGCCGGAGACCGGCATCAACCCGGCCTCGGCCCGGCGCTTCGGATCGGATGTGCCGCCGATCAGCGTGCCGCGCGACGATTTCTTGTCGCCGACTTTGCTCGCGCTCGCGCCAGGTGCTTTCGCACCGGCTCCGCCCTTGGACGCCTTCAGGCGGTGCTTGCCCGCCTCGGAGCGGATGCGGCGCGTCTCCTCGGCGCGTGCGGCGCGGGCATTGATCTCGTCGTTCGAGACCGTGCGCGTTTCGCCCTCAAGCTGCTCGATCCAGCTTGAGACCGGGCCCTTCAGGTCGACCGGCGCGCCTTCGAAAGAAGCTTGCGGGGATTCCCCAAAGCCGCTTCTCTCGCGCTCTTCGCCCGCCATTCCTGCGGGCCTGCCTGTCTTCTTGTCGCGGGGTTTTGCCATGGCGGGAATATGGACACGGTTAGCGGCGAAGGAAAGGCCCGAAGTCGCGGCAATGTGCCGTTGATCGGGCGGCTGCTGACAGCATGTTGTCAGGAGGGAGGCAGCAGCTTCGCCGGATGTGAAAAAGCATTCATCTTGCCCGGCGGCGCGGCATGGCCACAGGCTGGGCGCAATGCCAACCGATTCGGGCTTGCCATGCTGACCTCACCCCTCGCCGAGCGGCTGCTGCCGATCGGCCTCCTGCTCATCTCGAACGTGTTCATGACCTTCGCCTGGTACGGGCACCTCAAGTTCAAGGCCGCGCCGCTTTGGCTGGTGGTGCTGGCAAGCTGGGGCATCGCGCTGATCGAATATTGCTTCGCCGTGCCGGCCAACCGCTACGGCCACGCGGTCTACAGCGCCGCGCAGCTCAAGACGATCCAGGAGGTGATCACGCTCGCCGTCTTCGTCGCCTTCTCGGTGCTCTACCTGAAAGAGGGCGTGAGCCTGACGACCATCGCCGGCTTCGCGCTGATAGCGGCCGGCGCGGCGCTGGTGTTCAGGGGGTAGCCCATCATCCCCCCACCGCGCCCTTGAACTCCACCTCGTCCAGCACGCCGTTGGAGTTGAGGTCGAAGCCGGCGACGGCGTCCTCGTTCCAGGGCAGGCCGGCGGCGACGGCTTCCTCCAGCGTCACGGCGCCGTCCTTGTTGGCGTCGACGGTCTTGAATTCGGCCGCCTGGGCGAAAGCGGGCGTGGCTGCGAGGCAGGCGGCTAGGGCGAGGGCCAGGCGGGACATAGGGTTCTCCGGAGAACAGTGAATGGTGAATGGTGAATGGTGAATGGAGAAAAGGAAAGGGGCAAAATCCAACAGGGCATAACCCGATTGGCCAGCACCTTATCCATTCCTTACGCGCTACTCGTCACTCACCATTCGCCATTCACCATTCACTCCCTTCACTCCGCCAGCCGCTGCTTGAGCAGGTTCAGATATTCCTGGTCGGTGCGGGCCGGGCCGGCCTGTGCTTCGGGAAGGGCTGCGGCCAGCGGCGCGCTGCATTCCAGCTTGTAGTTCTTGGCCATGCCCTGCTTGACGCAGTTGCTGACTTCCCAGCCGGGCGGCAGCGCGGCAAGGTCGACATCCTTCCATTTCGGGTGGCCGCTCTCCTTCAAACGGTCGAGATTGCCCAGCAGCAGGTTCGCCATGTCGGCGGCGGATTTGCAGCTGTTGCGGTGGTATTCGCTCTTCTTCGGCGTGAAGTCATAGGTCATCAGCACCGCCTTCACCGCGATGGCGTCCACCGGATCGGGCTGGAACGGATAGGTGCCGGCCGGGATCTGGGAGGGCGTGTAGGTCGCCAGCAGCGGGGCCTCCTTCATGTCGAGAAGGTGGAACTTCGCCCCGTCGATGGAGGTGTCGGCGAACAGCTTGGCCGGCGCGCCGGCGACATAGAAGAACGCATCGATCTCGCCGGAAATGAGCATCGGCAGCGCCTCGTCGCTGGCGATCGGCAGGCGCTCGGCCTTGCCCACCTTCATGATGTCGAGAACGAGGGTCGCGGTCAGCCAGGTGCCGCTGTCGACCTTGCCGATTGCGACCTTCCTGCCGTTGAGATCCTTGAGGCTCTGGATGTCGGTGCGGGCCAGCACATGCACCTCCTCATTGTAGAGGGGGAACATGATGCGCATGCCGTAGAGCGAGCGCTTGAGCTGCGGATCGTTGGCCGAATAGGTCTTCACATATTCCAGCACGTCGCTCTGCACGATGCCGAACTGGGTGTAGAGCTTGGTCTTCACTGCGACGAGGTTTTCCAGGCTGCCGGCGCTTTCGCTGACATTCAGCGCCAGGCCGCATTCGCCCATCAGCCCGGCCAGATCACGCCCGATCTGGATGTAGGTGCCCTTGGGCCCGCCTGTCATCATGGTGCGCTGGAATTCCTGCGCCTGCGCGAGCGAGACGGCGAACAGGATCAGAAGCGAGGCGGCGATGCCCCGCAGGACTACAAAAGGCATTGCCATTTTTTCAGCACCCGTTTTCGAGATTTAGGACGAGGTCGCGTGTTGCCACGACCGGCGCGCGGCCAAGCAGCCCCGCCAGCGCAGTGGACGGGCACTCTCCGGCCACCAGTTTTTCCTTCAAGGCAGCGAGTTGGCCGGGATCAAGCTCGGCAAGACCCAGCGCAGCGGCGGCCATGGCCGTTTCGACCGCACCGGGATCGCGCGGCACGGACACCGCTTCGGCTGGCGGTTCGGGCTCCGGTTCCGTCTTCGCGGGCACGCCGGTTACCAAAGGCACAGGCGAAATGCTGGCCGTCTTCACTTGCGGCGCCGCAGCAGGCCCGGCAACCGTGGCAGGCGCGACAACCGGGGCCGGAGCGGCTTCCAGCGGGCGCGGCGCGGCGGCATGCGTTTCGATCAGCCGCTCCTTGATCTTGACCTCCTGTGGCGCGTCGTCCTGCGCGGGTCCGGCCGGCGCCATGCGGTCCGCGAGGACCTCCGATGGCGGCGATGTACGAACCGGAATGACCGAAGCGGAAACGGTGGCGAGTTGCTGCGGAGCGGGCTGTGCGAGCGGCGACGGATCAGCGGCGCGCGCCTCTGCCTTGCCGGTCACGGCCATGTCGCCGGCTGCAAGGCTGGTTGCGAAGGCCGGCAATTCGCCGCTGCGCAGGGTCCATCCGGCCGCGATGCACAGTGCCGTCACCGACACTGCCAGCGCCATCCGCCGCAAGGTCAGCGCCTCCTTCAGGCTGCTGCTTGTGTGCAGCGGCATGAAGTCTGAATCGAAGGCCGGCCCGGCATGCAGCGGGAGGGCAGGCGGAACAGGCGCCGGTTCGGGGCGCGGGGTCGCGGCAGTGGTCCGCGCGGCCTGCTGCTCCTCCGCCAGGATTGCGTCGCGTGCCCGCACGATGCGGCTCAGCAGCAATTGCCTGTCGATCGCGGCGGCGGCTTGCGGAATTTGCGGATCGGCATCCGGGCCGAGTTCGGCCAGCAGGATGTCGTCCAGGCTGCCTGGTGGCGGAAAGTCGCTTTCCTCGGCGTCGACATCGTCGAGCGCCTGCAACAGGTCGACCGAGGCCATCGCCTTCTTCAGCGGATTGTCGTCAACCCCGGCGTCCGGCCGCGTTTCGGGCGGCGGCGGAAAAGGCTCATTCAGGCCGGGCAGGCCAGGTGCACCATCGTGCTGCATGCCCCGGTCTTCAGGCTCGTAATAACGGCCGTGCGTATGCGAATCCCCGCGCGGGTCCAGCATCTTGTGTCCTCCAGATGCGGCGCCCCTCAGTCCCCGATCCCCGACACTATTGGGAATGGTAACAATGCGGCAATATTGCGGCACTCAACAGAAATATTTTATTACCATAATAAATACATAAAATTGCCATATTGTTAAAATCGCAATTTACTTGAATTGAAAATGAATATTCTTACGCAACGTAATGGTCGCAATACTATAAAACGACTCATGATATGCGTAAATGCATACGCAGCAAAACACAACATCTTGGTTTGATGGCCGGCTTCAGCGGCGAGGGCCGGTTTCCCACAATGTGCCGGATACGGCGCGCTGGTAACCGTATTCGAAGGTCTCGCTCATATAGGCGGTGTCGAATTCGAGCGAGGAAACCGTGCGGCGATCGGAAGGCAGATAGGCGTATCGCACTTCCATGCCGGCATCGGCCGCCGTGCGCAACGTGTTGTCGAGCAGCAGCCGCATGCCGCTGCGCGTGAGATTGGAAACCGACACGCCGGCCAGTTCCAGCGTCTTTGGCTTCACCGCTTCCGGCTTGGCTTCGATCTGGTTGTGCAGAATGATGTCGATGCGCGGCTGTGCCGAAGTCTTGCGCGCCTTCTTGCCGGCGGGGCGGTAAGCGGGCGGAGTGAGCATCGGATCGGCATAGAAATACGCTATCACGCCGCCGTCGCCGTGCAGTTCGCGGAACGGCTTTGCCGAGGCAGAAGCGATTTCGACCGGGGGCAGGGCGCCCGGTATCGCGAAGGAGGCACGGACTACGTCGCGGAACAGTTCAAGCGCCTCGGGCGTGCCGATCTCGGCGATCCGGCCCATGTTCCACACGGTGAACTGGTTGGTGTCGAGGTTGGCGGTACCGATCAACAGCCGGCGGCCCTTGGCGTGCTCGGCGGCGACACGGCGCATCAGGGCTGCATCGACGTGCTTGTTCACAAAGGGCACGATCTTCGCGTCGGAGTAAAGCGAGGGGCCGGAAAGCGCGGCCAGGACATTGGGCTGGCCGACCAGCTTGCCCATCTCGCCGGTGGTATAGAACCGCTCCAGCATGGCGTCGTTCTGCGTGCCGGTGAAGACGAAGGGCGCCATGATCGCGCCGGTCGAAATGCCGGTGACGATCTCGTAGTCAGCACGGTTGGCGGTCTTTGCAAGTCCCTTCAGCGCGCCGGCGCCGAATGCGCCATCGGGACCGCCGCTTGAAAGAGCAAGGATGTCGAAGCGCCCGTCGGGAACCGGCGGCGGCGTTTGGCTCCAACCCAGCGCCAATTGCAGATCCGGATTGCGCGAGGGAAAGAACCGCAGGTCGTCCCTGCCGGAAACCTTGGCCGAATGGAGTTCGTCGACCGTGTAGCTTTCACGCGTGGTCACGGCCACGCACCCCGCCAGTGCGAGGAACAGCAACATCAATGCCGGGCCGTTTGTCAGGCGTGAGGCCATGAACCGAGCGACAACTCTCCGTTTGATCAGTGCGAAGGGTAACGCATGAGAATGCGGCAAAACAAGCGGCGACGGCTTATTGCGGCGGGATCGGCGCGGGTTTGCCGTTGCGGTCCAGCGCAACCATGACGAAGCGGGCATGCGTCACGAGCTCGCGGTGCTTGGTGAGGTAACGCTGCGCCCAGGCTTCCACATGCAGGGTCATCGATGTGCGCCCGACCTTCTCCACGGTCGTGTGGACCGCCAGGGTGTCGCCGACTTTCATCGGCTTGCGGAAGAACATCTCGTTGACCGCGACCGTCACGACGCGACCTCCGGCCCGCTCGGCGGCGCGGATGCCGCAGGCAAGGTCCATCTGCGCCATCACCCAGCCGCCGAATATGTCGCCGGCGGCATTGGCATCGGCGGGCATCGCCAGCGTACGCAGAGTCAATTCGCCCTCCGGCGCCAGCGGTTCCGCCTCCATTTCCTGGTTGCTCTCTTGCGCCATATAGCCGGCCAGCTCCTGCCTGCACTCAGATAAAATGCTGTTAGTTCAACTTGCTTCGCGCAAGTTCCAATTGCAATCGCCAAGCGTTAGACTAACCTTGCGTCGAAACCAAATCAGCTTGTTTCCGGGGGATTATTGATGAAGAAGTTTCTGATCAATTCCATGTGCGCCGTGACACTGGCCGCGCCAATGGCGCTGGCGACCGCGCCCGCAGAGGCGAACCACGAATTCTGGCACGCTTTCGGAGGCGTAGTCGCCGGAGCGGTCGCAGTCGGCATCATCGCCAATGCGGTGAACGCCGGACAGGAGCACTGCCATGATGGCCTGGGATGCCATGCCCATGGCGGCGCTCGCGCCTATCATTTCCACGACCGGTACGGCAGCATTGTCTACAGGCAACAGGTTCGCCAGCCCGTGCAGCCGCTGTACGAAGAAGAAATCTACGAGGAACGGCCGGTCGTCCGTCCGGCGGTGCGCCCTGGCCGTCTTCCGCGCGCCCACTACGACTGGTGCTATTCGCGCTACAAGTCCTATGACGCAGGCTCGAACTCGTACCAGCCGTTGAATGCCGGTGGCCGCAGGCAGTGCCGCTCGCCCTATGCGGGCTGACGGGCTGCTTTTCCCGCGGAACCAACTCGCGCTAATGTGATCTGGAGCGCACGGGCAAGTCCATGCCCGTGTGCTAGATTTCAAGCGTGTTTCCAAACGCGCATGCTCACCGGCGCGCAGCCTCACAATGGAGCCCTTCATGCGGAAGTTCACAAGGAATGCCCCCGTTTTCCTCGCGGCCATGTTCCTGGCCGGCGCCATGTCCCTGGGCGGCGCGCTGGCGGCGGGCGAAGGCGGAAGCTCGGACAGTTCCGACGGAACCGGTCCGGCAAAGCCGAAATGCAAGCTGGGCGAGGTTCTGGAAGATGGCAAGTGCGTCAACGCTGCCGATGTCAAGAAGCCGGACAAGCAGAAGCAGGGCCTTATCTACGACCATGGCAAGTCGCTGGCGAAGGCCGGCGAGTATGAACAGGCGATAGCCACCTTGTTGCTCGCGCCCGACCAGGACGATCCGCGCCTGCTCAATTATCTTGGATATTCGCATCGCAAGCTCGGCCGCATGGATGAAGCGCTGACCTACTACAAGGCGGCGATCGCGCACGATCCCGATTTCAGCCTGGTGCGCGAGTATCTGGGCGAAGCCTATATCCAGCTTGGAATGCTGGAACAGGCGCGCGAGCAGTTGACGCAGATCGAGCGCATCTGCGGCGGCCGCACCTGCGGCGAATACGGGCAGCTCGCGGAGCTCATCGTGGTGGCAAACGGGAGATAGTAGTTCGCGGTTCGTAGTTCGTCGGTCGCATCGAAACATTTGATTATCGACGAACAACGAACAACGAGCGGCGAACTACGTTCTTGCGCCTCGCTGCGTTTGCCCCTAATCGTCGCGCGTTCGATTGCCGACCCATGGGGAGTTCCGGAAAATGGCATTTCTCGCCGACGCGCTTTCACGCGTAAAGCCCTCTGCAACAATCGCCGTCACGCAGATGGCGCGCGAACTCAAAGCCAAGGGCAAGGACGTGATTTCGCTTTCCGTGGGAGAGCCGGATTTCGACACGCCGCAGAACATCAAGGATGCGGCAATTGCGGCGATCAACCGGGGTGAAACCAAGTACCCGCCGGTTTCGGGCATCATGCCGCTGCGCGAGGCGATCGCGACAAAGTTCAAGCGTGAGAACGGCCTCGACTACAAGGCGTCGCAAACCATCGTCGGCACCGGCGGCAAGCAAGTCCTGTTCAATGCCTTCATGGCGACGCTGAACCCGGGCGATGAAGTCATCATCCCCGCGCCATATTGGGTCAGCTATCCCGAGATGGTGGCGATCTGCGGTGGTGTTTCGGTCTTCGCCAAGGCCGGCATCGAGACCAACTACAAGCTGACCGCCGAAAACCTCGAACGCGCCATCACCCCGCGTACCAAGTGGCTGGTATTCAACTCGCCGTCCAACCCGTCCGGCGCCGCCTATTCGCGCGCCGAGCTGAAGGCGCTGACCGACGTGCTGGTCCGCCACCCGCATGTATGGGTGCTGACCGACGACATGTACGAGCACCTCGTCTTCGGCGATTTCGAGTTCACCACGCCCGCGCAGGTCGAGCCTTCGCTCTACGAGCGGACGCTGACCATGAACGGCGTGTCGAAGGCCTATGCAATGACCGGCTGGCGCATCGGCTACGCCGCCGGACCGGAGCACCTGATCAAGGCGATGGACATGATCCAGGGCCAGCAGACATCCGGTGCCTGCACGATCGCGCAATGGGCGGCGGTTGAGGCGCTGAACGGCCCGCAGGATTTCATCGCAGTGAGCCGCAAGGCTTTCGAGGAAAGGCGCGATCTCGTCGTCTCGATGCTGAACCAGGCGACGGGCCTCAAGTGCCCCAAGCCGGAAGGCGCCTTCTATGTCTATCCGTCGTGCGAGGCGCTGATCGGCAAGCGCGCGCCGTCGGGCAATGTGATCTCCAGCGACGAGGAATTCGTCATGGAATTGCTGGCGACCGAAGGCGTTGCGACGGTGCATGGTTCGGCGTTCGGGCTGGGGCCGAACTTCCGCGTGTCCTACGCCACGTCGAACGCCAATCTTGAAGAAGCCTGCAAGCGCATCCAGAAGTTCTGCGCCGAACTGCGCTAGACTCCTCCATGACCGGCAACCGCATCGACCTGCAGCGGCCCGACGCGCCGGAACTGGCCGCGCGCGGGCCGTTCGCTGCCGGCGTGCGAACGCTGGAACTGGTCAATCGCGACCAGATCGACGTTGCCAATGTCGAAGCCGGAAAGCCGCATCCGCGCAAGGACCGCAAGCTCACGCTGGAAGCCTGGTACCCGGCCTCCGGCGTGGAACGCGAGGAGCAATACCGCGATGTCGTGCTTCGCGACGGCCGCACGCGCGTCACGTTGAAGGGCAGGGCGATCCGCGACGGCGAGCCCGCGGCAGGCGGGCCGTTTCCGCTGGTGGTGATCTCGCACGGCTATCCCGGCAACCGCTTTCTCCTTAGCCACCTTGGTGAAAACCTTGCCACCAAAGGCTATGTCGCCGTCTCGATCGATCATTGCGATTCAACGTATGACGACAAGGGGCCGTTCGGCTCGACGCTGGTCAACCGCCCGCTCGACCAGCTCTTCGTGGTGTCGGAAATCGACCGGCTTTCGCGCGACGGCGGAAGCTTCCTCGCGGGTCTCGTGGACGCACAGAATGCCGCGTTGATCGGATATTCCATGGGCGGTTACGGCGCGGTCGTCGCAAGCGGCGGCGGCGTGACGCAAGAAGCGGTCACGCATGACTGGAGCGCGCCGGACGGACTGCTTGGCATGCACCTTTCTGGTTCGGAAACGCACAAGGCACTCCCCGATCCGCGCGTTAAGGCAGCCATTGCCTTCGCGCCCTGGGGCATGCAGCGCGGCGTGTTCGAGAGCGCCGGGCTGGCGGACATATCAATCCCTTTCATGGTCGTCGCCGGCGATGCCGACGATGTCTGCGGATATGACGAGGGGCCGAAAGCGCTTTTCGAGCAGATGGAAAATTCGGATCGCGCACTGCTCACGTTCCGCCATGCCAACCACAATGTCGCCGCGCCGATCCCGGCGCCGGCTGAAGTCGTGGAACCGCGTCGAGTGGCTCGATTTCGTGCCGTTCGACCACTATGCGGATCCTGTCTGGGACAGCGTGCGGATGAACAACATTGCCCAGCATTTCGTCACCGCATGGCTGGGCCTGCACCTCAAGCGCGATGCGGCGATGGAAACATATCTCGACCTTACAGGGGAATCCTCCGCCGGTTTCTGGTCGCTCGACGAGAGCGGCAACCAGACCACGGCGCATAGCTACTGGAAAGGTTTCCAGAACCGCACCGCGGCGGGCCTCGCTTTTGAACGCCGGCGGCCCGGCCGCTGAGCGGAAAGAATTTTGCCGGGCATGTAAAAACGCCGGGTCGGACGGCGTCACTGGTTTGAAAGCGATGGTGCTTTCGCACGCGAACCAGGGAGTTCATCATGATCCGACCGATATACGCGGCAGGCCTCGTCCTTGCCGCACTTGCCTCAACGACTGCGCATGCCGGCGGCAACTTCGCCCCCGCATCCACGCTGTCGTCGCTTTCGGGAACCTATGCCAGCACCGCGCCGGAGCCGTGGTACGGCGCCTTCGGCACGCGCGAATTCACCTTCGAGGGCGGCAAGTGGACGCTGACCTTCACCCACGCGGTCGACCCGGAAATGAAGATGAAGACATTCGTCTTCCGTACCGGCGGCGACTACCGGATCGACGCGCCGTCCAAGGCAGTGCCTGGCGCTTTCGAGGCCGTATTCGACGAGGACTGGAAGAAACTGACCAGCTTCATCGCCGATCCCAAGATGGCGGAGCAGTTCGGCTTTGCGCCCTGCGGGCTGGAAACCGGCGTCGAAAAGGACATCTCGGCGGAAGGCTGCGCAGCGTGGAAGCCGGTGTCGGTTTGCGGCGAGGATCATGACCTTCTCGCCATGGATGGCAAAGGCCTCTATTTTGGCGTGCGTCCCGCCGACAACGACATGTGCACGGCGGACAAGCGCCCGACGGCATTGCTGATGCCGGTCGTACGGCGCTAACGGGGAGACTTGGCGATGCAATACCTCATGCTCATCTATTCAAAGCCGGAAAACACGGTGCAGCAGGACGATACACAGAACGACGCGATGGGTTCGGTGTGGGGCGCCTATACCAAGGCGCTGATCGATGCCGGAGTCATGCTTTCCGGAGAGGCGCTGCACGCGCCTTCGACCGCCACGACAATGCGGATGCGGGGCGGCGATCGAATGCTTCATGACGGTCCCTACGCTGATACCAAGGAGCATCTGGGCGGCTTCTACATCCTGAACGTGCCCGACCTCGACGCGGCGCTGGAATGGGCGGCAAAGTGCCCGGCGGCACCCACGGGCGCGATCGAGTTGCGGCCAATCGTCGAGTTCACCATTGGCGGCTGAGGCCGCAATGGAAAACCAGGAGCCACGCCGGGCGGCGGAACTTGCCGCCCGGCTTTCCTATGGCCGCCTGCTGGCGATCCTGTCGGCGCGTTCGCGCGACATTGCTGCGAGTGAAGATGCCTTGTCAGGCGCGTTCGTGAAGGCGCTTGAAACATGGCCGGTGCGCGGCGTGCCGGACAATCCGGAAGCCTGGCTGTTGACCGTCGCCAGGCGCGGCGAACTCGACCGCATGCGGGCGAACAAGCGCGCCGCTGCTGCGACTTCGCATATTGCCCTGCTGGAAGAGGAGCGCACCATGTTGGCGGCGCAGGAAATGGCCGACGAACGGCTGAAGCTGATTTTCGCCTGCGCTCACCCGGCCATCGACGAAAGCGTCCGCGCGCCGCTGATCCTGCAAACCGTGCTCGGCGTGGATGCAAGGCGCATCGCCGGCGCCTTCCTGGTGGCGCCAAACACCATGGGCGTGCGGCTTTCCCGGGCCAAGGAGAAGATCGCACGGGCGGGCATTGCCTTCGCAATTCCCGAGACTGAGCAATTGGCCGGCCGTGCGCAGAGCGTGCTGGAAGCAATCTATGGCGCCTACACGCTGGGGCGCGAAGCAGCGGATGCCGGCGGTCCTTCTCAGTCGGGACTTGCGCTCGAGGCGCTGTGGCTTGCCAGCCTTTGCGCGCAATTGCTGCCTGACCTCGCCGAGGCGCACGGTCTTTTCGCGCTAATTCTGGCCGGCGAGGCGAGGCGCAAGGCGCGCCGTGATCCTTCGGGCGGGTTCGTCCCCATCGGCGAACAGGATACCGCGCTTTGGGACAGGCGCATGGTCGCGGACTGCAAGGTGGCGCTGCGCCGCGCCGCCTCGCTCAACGCGCCCGGACGCTTCCAGATCGAGGCGGCCATCCAGTGCGTGCATCTTGACCGAGAGAAAACCGGAATGACCGACTGGAAGGCCATCGCCACATTGTACGAACAGCTTTGCCGCTTCACGCCGGCAATCGGCGCAAGGCTTGGCCTTGCGGCTGCGTTGTCGGAGGCGGGGCGGGCGCAGGAGGGGGCGGCAGTTCTCGACGCGCTGCCGGCCGGCCGGGTTGAAACGCACCAACCTTTTTGGGCGGTGTCGGCGCAGATAAATGCAAGGCTGGGGCGAGATGCTGCCGCGCAAAGCGCGTTCACGCGTGCGATCGAACTGAGCGATGATCCCGCTGTTCGCGCCTTTCTTGCCGCACGGCAGGCGCAGTTGCCGCGCTGAACCCTGGATCCTCGCGAAAAGCACCCTTGCCACCACCCCGGTTTGGTGAAAACATCGACACCACGCGGTGGGACCCCGCGTTCCTCCGCACCGCCGCTGACAATGTCATACGGCGCACCTCTGGACGACGGCCGGTGACGCGTGTCGCGCATCTGGCCGGCCGCCGCCCCTTGGTAAGGGCTGGCGCACGCGCAAGGAGGAGAAGAAATCATGACGGACAGAAACGGAGAAAACCGCTCGGCCGGAAGGCGTACGGGACCGAAATGCATTGCCATTGTCGGTCCCTTCGGCAGCGGCAAGACCACTCTCATGGAAGCGATCCTGGAGCGGACCGGCGCAATTTCGCGCCAGGCGCCTGCGGGATCGGGCAATACCGTGGGCGATCATGGCGCCGAGGCGCGCGCGCACGCAATGGGCATCGAGGCCACTGTCGCCACCGCGCAGTTCATGGGCGAAAGCATTACCTTCATTGATTGTCCGGGTTCCGTCGAATTTTGTGACGAGGCCAATGGGGCACTTGCCGCATGCGATGCGGCCATCGTCGTGGCGGAGGCGGATGCACCGCAGAAACTGCCCGCGCTGCAGCTGGTGCTGCGCAGGCTCGACGAGCTCAAGGTGCCGCGGATTCTTTTCCTGAACCAGATCGACAAGGCGAAAACCGGCATCCGCGAAATGCTGCAATTGCTCCAGCCGCTGAGCGAGACGCCATTGCTTTTGCGCCAGATTCCGCTGACGGAAAACGGCATCGTGGTCGGTGCGATCGATCTGGCGCTCGAGCGCGCCTATGTCTACCGCGAACACGCCCCCAGCGAAGTGCGCGACATTCCGGACGACGAAAAGGCACGGGAACTGGAAGCGCGCTTTTCCATGCTGGAGCGCCTCGCGGACCACGACGACTCGCTCATGGAGGAACTGCTGAGCGACATCGAGCCGCCGCGCGACCAGATCTTCGACGACCTCTCCGCGGAATTGCGTGCCGGCCAGGTAGTGCCGGTGCTGCTGGGTTCGGCGGAAAACGGCAATGGCATCCTCAGGCTGCTCAAGACGATCAGGCATGATTGCCCCGGTGTCGAGGATACGAGGGAGCGGCTCGGGCTGGAGGAGACAAGAGACGCCGTCTGCACCGTGATGAAGACAATCCACACCACGCATGGCGGCAAGCTGTCGGTGGTCCGGGTGCTGTCCGGCGCCCTCAAGGACGGGTTGGAACTGACCGGCTCCAACGGTCAGTCCGGGCGGATATCCGGCATGTCCACCATGTTCGGCAAGGAAATGAAGCCTGTCGCCATCGCCCAGGCGGGCGACACGGTCGCCATCGGCAAGGTGGAGCCGGCGGTAACCGGCATGGTGCTGACATCCGGGCGCAAGCCGCTGCCTTCGCTTAACCAGGAGCCGCGCCAGCCGGTGTTTTCCATCGCACTGCGGCCCAAGGCCCGCAAGGACGACGTCCGCCTGTCGACCGCCCTCAAGAAGCTCATCGAGGAAGACCCGTCGCTGTCGATCCGGCAGGACCCGGAAACGGGCGAGGTGGTGCTTTCGGGACATGGCGAGATGCATCTGCGCGTTGCGGTGGAGCGTCTGGAAGGCAAGTACCAGATCCCCGTCGAGCGGGGGGCACCGACGATCCCCTTCCGCGAGACCATCCGCAAGGCCGCCAAGCAGCGCGGCAGGCACAAGAAGCAGTCGGGCGGACACGGCCAGTTTGGCGACGTAGTGCTTGAGATCAAGCCGCTAAAGCGGGGCGAGGGCTTCGCATTCACCGATACCATCACGGGCGGCGTGGTGCCCAAGCAGTACATCCCCTCGGTGGAGACCGGCGTGCGCGATTTCCTGAAGGAGGGTCCGCTCGGCTTTCCGGTGGTCGATATCGCCGTGAACCTGTCAGACGGCTCTTACCACAATGTCGATTCGTCCGACATGGCGTTCCAGATGGCGGCAAAGCTCGCCATGCGAGAGGCCATGGGCGATTGCGATCCGGTACTGCTGGAGCCGCATATGCGGGTCGAGATTTCGACGCCGTCGGAAGCCACGGCGCGCATCACGGCGCTCATTCCGCAGCGTCGGGGCCGTATTCTGGGGTATGATGCGCTGCCGGGATGGAACGGATGGGACCGGGTCGAAGTGATGCTGCCGCTGGCCGAAACGGGTGATCTCATCGTGGACCTGAGGTCTGCGACGGCGGGGGCGGCAAGCTATACGATGGAATTCGACCACATGGCGGAACTCACCGGCCGCGTGGCTGAAGAGGTGCTTGCCAGGACCAAGGCTGCCCACGCGGCCTGATCCGCCTTATGGCGACTGTGGCGATTTCGCCGCAGTCGCCTGAAAACGTTGCGTTTTGCCCGACATACTTGTGCGCGTTAAACCATGCGGCGGATTTGTGATTGCCAGCGCGAAATAGCCTGAATACAAACACGGTGCCGGAAACGGAATCAATCGGGCTCGCGAGAAATCTCGGCATGGGGAAGAATGAACCGCGCAATAGCGGCCTGGGCAAATTGGCCCTGGTAGTGTTGTTCGCAGCCGGCATGGCCGGGACGGCAAACGCGGCCGATGTCGTGGCCGGCGGAGCCGACGTTCTCAGCCCAGAGCCGATTGCACAGCAGCGACCGGCAGTAGACGGCATGAACTTCCAGCTCAGCGGCGTTACCGGCGCGATCGGTGGATATGCCAACAGCATGTTCATTGCGACGATGGCGACGCCGATCCCGGTATTCGAACAATTCGGGATCCAGGCGGACCTTGCCATCGGCAATTACGATTCGGACTATGTAAGTTCGGCCGCCGCCTTGCACATCTTCTGGCGCGACCCGTCGATCGGTCTCTTCGGCATCTACGGCGACTGGAGCTACATCAATCCCGAGCATGCCGGCCGAGTGGCTTTCGAAGGCGCACTTTATAACGGGCGCTGGTCACTCGACGTGATGGCCGGCGTCCAGTTCGGCCAGCATGTCTACACCGACTTCATCGACGAAATCGACCTCGCGTACTACTTCACCGACAATCTGCGCGGCTCGATCGGGCAACGCCTGACCTCGCGCGGCAATGTCGGCAATCTCAGCTTCGAGTGGATGCCCGAGAACGTGCCGGGCTGGAGCGTGTTCGGGCAGGCGGAAGCCGGCGAGGACGACTATCACGCAGCGTGGATCGGGCTGAAATATGCATTCGGCACGGGTTCGTCGAACACCCTGATCGAGCGGGATCGCAATGCCAACGCGCTTGTCCGCATTCCGCGAAATATCGCATCGGTAACGCGGTGCGGTGAGGTTCCCGAGCTCATTCCGGGCGATTGGTGGAGCCGGACGCTGAAGCACGAGCTTTGCACCGACAAGGCGGAACTCGACCGGCTTGGGGCCGTCGAAGTCAACAAGTGACCAACTCCCGATAAAAAAGAAGCCGGGCGATTAACCCGGCTTTTGAGTGTGAAGGTACGAATAACAAACCTTCAAGAGGGGAACAGTTGACTGTCGCGGCCACCGGGAGGAATTGGTTGACCGTTTCCTTCAACCACCGGAAATATGAGCGCGCATTTACTGACCTGCAATGCCGCTTTATGCATCGCTGTAATGCATAATTTCGAAGCCGCTCCAGATTTCCTGCCTCGATATTGGAGGCTTTGGGCGCAAACTGCTGAAAATCAAGGCAAATAGAGCGATCGTCCTTCGCGGTTGCGCCTGCAGCCCCTTGCGTTCAAGATAAGCGACAGACTTGTTGTTGCGACTATTGCGCAACAGTCTTTGCATGCGTTCCCAAACGTCAGAAGCTGAAAAGAGGCCCAGATGTCCACGTTGGTTTCGAATCACTTTGACGGCAGTCCTGTTGAAACGGTCATTCCGGGACGCGAGCGAGACCTTGGCGGATTCTCGGTGAGGCGCGTTTTGCCATCCGCGCGCAAGCGCATGGTAGGGCCCTTCATTTTCCTGGACGAGATGGGACCGGCAGAGTTCGTGACCGGGCAAGGCATCGATGTGCGGCCGCATCCGCATATCGGGCTGTCGACGCTGACCTATTTGTTCGACGGCTCGATGATGCACCGCGATTCCACCGGGATCGAACTGGAAATCCGCCCTGGCGACGTCAACTGGATGACGGCCGGCAGCGGCGTCGTCCATTCCGAGCGGTCGTCCCTGGAAGCGCGCGCCGGAACACAAAATCTCTTCGGCCTGCAGGCCTGGGTGGCGCTACCGGCCGAGAAGGAGGAGATTGCGGCTTCCTTTGCGCATCACGGCAAGGGCGAACTTCCGGTCATCGCGGGAGAGGGCAAGCAGATCCGCGTGGTGGCGGGATCATTGTTCGGCAAGACTTCGCCGCTCGCTGTTTCCAGTCCGCTCATTTATGCCGACGTGCTGCTCGATGCCGGGGCTGTGCTGCCAATCGATCCGATCCATCCGGAGCGCGCGGTCCACGTCCTGACCGGTGCGGTGGAAGTGGACGGCGAACGCTACGGTCCGCACGGACTGATGCTGCTGCGCGAGGGCATGCCCGTGACGCTGCGCGCTCTGGAGCCTTCCCGCCTCGTCGTGATCGGCGGCGAGCC
Source organism: uncultured Alphaproteobacteria bacterium (assembly GCA_963846345.1). Taxonomy (GTDB): domain Bacteria; phylum Pseudomonadota; class Alphaproteobacteria; order Rhizobiales; family Rhizobiaceae; genus BOKV01. The sequence goes on along the minus strand of CAWJVP010000017.1, from coordinate 120,175 downwards.
GCTGGAAGGGCCGCGGCACATCTGGTGGAATTTCGTGTCCTCTTCGAAAGAGCGGATCGAGCAGGCCAAGGAAGATTGGCGCAACCAGCGCTTCGGCAGGGTCGTGAACGACGCCGAGGAATTCATCCCGCTGCCCGAGGCGTGAGACTTCAAAGGACGATGATCGGCGTTCCGTTCGGCACGCGGTCGTAAAGATCGATCACGTCCTGGTGCATCATGCGCACGCAGCCCGACGATACGGCGTTTCCGATGGTCCAGTATTCCGGGGTGCCGTGGATGCGGTAGAGCGTGTCGACGCCATCCTTGAAAATGTAGAGCGCCCGCGCGCCAAGCGGATTGTCGAGACCGGGCGGCTTGCCGCCGTTCTGCGCCGAGTATTCGGCAAGTTCCGGCTGGCGCGCGATCATGGAATCGGGCGGCGTCCAGCGCGGCCATTTCTGCTTCCACTGGATGCGGGCCCTCCCGCTCCACTCAAAGCCGTCCCTGCCGATTCCGACGCCATAGCGGATCGCGGTATCGTTCTCCTGGACGAGATACAAATGGCGGTTCGCCGTATCGACGATCACGGTACCGACAGGTTCAGGCGTGGGAAAGGAAACGACCTGCCGCAGGAATTGCGGCTGAACCTTTGTCAGGTCCACCGCTGGCACCATGAAGCCTTCGTCTTCGCGCGCCGCATACATTTCATCGTAATAACCGAAGGAAGGTTGCGGGGGCTCTCCAAAGCGCGGATCGCGCGGCCGGAAATAGGCGATGCGCTCCGGCATTGCCGCGCAGCCCGAGACGGCGACAGCGCCTAGTCCGGCGAAGGCGCCGAGAAAGGCGCGCCGGGAAACGCGAACACCACTCATGCGGTCATGTGCCAAGCCGGAAACTCCGTCATAAGGGCGAGTTATCCGCCGAAGGTGGCGGAACATTGCCCTATACGCGGCGGAAACCGGGCTGGTTCCTCATCCCCCTTGCCCAAACGTCGCAGGCGGCGAGCAACGAGCCTTTCCGGTCAGTACTGCCAGAGCCTTGCCTTGGAGATCAGGAAGTCGCGGAACGCCTTCAGGCGTGCCGAGGCGCGCATGGCCTCGGGATAGCAGAAATAGGTGTCGAAGGTCGGCACGTCTGCATCCTGGATGAGTTGGACGAGCTGGTGGCGCTCTTCGACGATGTAATCGGGCAGCACCGCGATGCCCGCGCCAGACTCGCAGACCTTGCGCAACGCGATCAAGTTGTTGACCGAAAAAACCGGCATGCGCGGCTGACCGGGCGGGCGGCCCGCCCGCTCCAGCCAGTTCATTTCTGTGAGGTATGGCGGCAGGTTTTCGCCGAAAGTCAGTATCCGGTGGTTGTCGAGGTCTTCGATCGACGCCGGCTGGCCATGCTGCTCGACATAGGCGGGGGAGGCGTAAATGTGAAAGTGCACCGTAAACAGGCGGCGCTGGATCAGGTCGCTTTGGTGTGGCTGACGGAAACGGATGGCGCAGTCGGCCTGACGCGTCGCCAGGTCGAGTTCCTCGTTTTCAAGGATGAGTTCGAGCTGCACATCGGGGTAAAGCGCCAGGAATTCGTGGACGCGCGACGTCAGCCAGCCCGTGCCCAGGCCGACAGTTGTCGTAACGCGCAGCTTGCCCTCCGGTCGCTCGGTGGAGTCGGTGAGCTGTGCCTTCACCGCGTCGAGCCTCAGGAGGACGTCATGCGCGGTCTGGTACAGCGTCTCCCCCTGCTCGGTCATGACCAGCCCGCGGGCATGGCGGTGGAACAGGGGAACGCCAAGATCGTGCTCGAGTGAACTGACCTGCCGCGAGATTGCGGACTGCGAAAGGTTCAGCGAATTGGCGGCGTGGGTGAAACTTCCTGCCTCCGCCACGGCATGGAAGATGCGCAGCTTGTCCCAGTCCATGCTGTTTGTCAGAGACAATGGCGTGCCCTCATTCGGCGGCGGCCTGCATGGCCCCATGGCCGGCAAGGAATTTTTCGGCTTCGAGCGCGGCCATGCACCCCAAGCCTGCCGCCGTCACGGCCTGGCGATAGACGTCGTCGGTGATGTCGCCCGCGGCAAACACGCCGGGGATTTCCGTGGCGGTGGAGTCGGGTGCGGTCCACAAATAGCCCGAGGGCTTCTTGCGCAGCTTGCCCTCGAACAGTTCGGTCTGCGGCGCATGGCCGATCGCGACAAACACGCCATCCACCTTCAATTCCTTCGGTGCGCCGGTCTTCGCATGGCGAAGTTTCAATCCGGTGACGATGGCAGGGAGTGAATCGGTGCCGGTGATCTCGTCAACGACATGATCCCACACGACTTCCACATTCAGCTTTGCGAACAGGCGTTCCTGAAGGATCTTCTCCGCCCGGAAAGAATCGCGCCGGTGAACCACGGTGACCTTGCTGCAGATATTCGACAGATACAGCGCTTCTTCAACAGCGGAATTGCCGCCGCCGATCACCGCCACTTCCTTGCCACGGTAGAAAAAGCCGTCGCAGGTCGCGCAGGCCGAAACGCCGCCGCCCATGTATTTCTGCTCGCTGGGAATGCCGAGCCACTTGGCCTTGGCTCCCGTGCAGATGATCAGCGCATCGCAGGTGTAGATCTGTCCGCTGTCTCCCTTGGCCCGGAAGGGGCGCTGCGAGATGTCGGTCTCGACGATGTGGTCGTTGATGATTTCCGTGCCGACATTCACGGCCTGCTTGAGCATCTGCTCCATCAGCCAGGGCCCCATGATCGGGTCGGCGAAGCCGGGATAGTTCTCGACATCGGTTGTGATCATCAACTGGCCGCCCTGTTCTAGGCCGGCCACCAGCACTGGCTTGAGCATGGCGCGTGCAGCGTAGATCGCGGCTGTGTAGCCGGCAGGACCGGAGCCGATGATGAGGACGGGAGCGTGCTTGACGGACATGGGCGTTTCCATAGCGAAGCGGCGCGCGGCACCCGCCGCCCGCCCGTTGCGTAAAGATAACTATCGATTGCCCGGCATTTCAACAAGTGCGCCCGGGTGAGGCGTGATGTCCGCAGGCATATGCGGTCAGACGAACTTCACCTTGACGATTTCATAGGAGCGCGAGCCGCCGGGCGCCGTGACTTCGGCCGAATCCCCTGCCGACTTGCCGATCAGCGCGCGGGCGATCGGCGAGGATATCGAGATCTTGCCCGATTTCACATCGGCTTCCTGGTCGCCGACGATCTGATAGGTCTTCTCTTCCTCGGTGTCCTCATCGATGATCGTCACCGTGGCGCCGAACTTGACGGTGCTGCCCGAAAGCTTGGAGATGTCGATGATCTCGGCGCGCGACAGCAGATCCTCGAGCTCGGCGATGCGGCCCTCATTGTGGCTCTGCTGTTCCTTGGCGGCATGGTATTCGGCGTTTTCCGAAAGGTCTCCGTGCGAGCGGGCCTCTGCAATGGCGGCGATAATTGCCGGCCGGTCCACGCCCTGGCGGCGCTTCAGCTCCTCGGCAAGCATTGCCTGGCCCTGCGCCGTCATTGGTATCTTGTCCATTTCAATCCCTCTTACAGCCCGGATGCATCCTGTGTGGGGCCGGGGCACAAAAGAAAACGGCCAGCCGGAGTGTATGCCGGGGCCGCGCAACGTACGAACTTTACATTGTATAGCATGTTTTGCGCGATTTTCACCTGCTTTTTTGGGCGGGCGGGCGTGGATCAATATCCGATGAACAGGAAATCCATCGCCGCAACGATCTTGTCGCGCTTGTCTTGAAGCTTTCCTACCGGCGCGCCGAGTTGACGCGAATCAATGGCAGCCATGAATTGTGGTGTGAGCGCCAATTGCCGACGTTCAATTTCAAATACCGGGTTGAAACGGGGGATGACAACGCGCAGTTCCTTCAGGGGCAGAAGGGGGACCACGACCCTAGTTTCGTAGTCGGCAAGCAAGTCATGCTGAATATCCACGACCAGATGTGCATGTCCACGTATCCGGTAAACGTCGAACTGTGCCAATCAGAATTTCCGGAACTCGGCCAGTGGAATGCCGTGGCGTCTCACATAGTCATTTGAGGCCCGGATCGCCTCCGCGTTCTCTTCCTTCCAGCGGCGTTCCTTCTCTGCGCGCACTGCAAGGGCTATGCCCTCCTCGGCGGCGCGGGAAAGGTTGATATCATAGGCGCGCGCTTCCGCGATCACCTTCTCGTCGATGCTGAGGTTTGCCGAACGTTTCATGCGCATAATCTATGCGCATGACCCATGCGCGTCAATTCAGCTGAAATATGCCTGCAAGGGGCGGACCTTCAGTTCGCCGCCCTTGAGCGCCTCGACTGCCTTGCGCCGCCGCGAGCGCGCCCGACACGGTGGTGAAGTAGGGCACCTTCATCATCAGCGCGGCGCGGCGCAGCGATTTGGAATCGGACACCGCCTTCTGGCCCTCGGTGGTGTTGAACACGAGCTGGACCTGGCGGTTGCGGATCGCGTCCTCGATATGCGGGCGGCCCTCCAGCACCTTGTTGATCTGCTCCGCCTGCGACGCCGTTTTCGTCGAGGAAGCGGCTGGGTGCCGCCGGTGGCGAGCACCTTGAAGCCGTGCCTTGCCAAGCGCCTGCAGCGACGGCAGCACGCGCGGCCTTGTCGTCATCGCGCACCGAGACGAACACGGTGCCCTTGCGCGGCAGGTCGACGCCGGCGCCCAAGCTGCGCCTTGGCAAAGGCCATGGCATAGTCGAGGTCGAGGCCCATGACCTCGCCGGTCGAGCGCATTTCCGGCCCGAGCAGCGTATCGACGCCGGGGAAGCGGGCGAAGGGGAAGACGGCTTCCTTGACCGCGATATGCGAAAGCTTGCGCGGATTCGGCTTGCCGCCATAGGCTGCTGCAGCATCCGCCAGTTTCTCGCCGGCCATGATGCGCGCGGCGATCTTGGCGATCGGGCGTGCCGATGGTCTTGGCCACGAACGGCACGGTACGCGAGGCGCGCGGATTGACCTCGAGGATGTAGATGACGCCGTCCTTGATGGCGTATTGCACGTTCATCAGGCCGCCGACGTTCAGCGCCTTGGCAAGCTGTTTCGGTCTGGCGCTCAAGTTCGTCGAGCGTTTCGTCGCGAGAGCGAGTGAACCGGCAGCGAGCAGGCGCTGTCGCCCGAATGGATGCCCGCTTCCTCGATATGCTCCATGATGCCGGCAACACAAGGCGTCTCGCCGTCGCACAGGCAGTCGACATCGACTTCGATGGCGTTCGGCAGATAGCCGTCGAACAGCAGCGGGTTCTTGCCGAGCAGCGTGTTGATCTGGCCGGTCTTGTCGTTGGGATATCGCGCCTTGATGTCTTCCGGCACGAGTTCCGGCACCGTGTCGAGCAGATAGGATCTGCAGCCCGGCTTCCTCGTGGATGATCTGCATGGCGCGGCCGCCAAGCACGTAGGACGGGCGCACCACCAGCGGAAAGCCGAGTTCGCCGGCAACGAGGCGCGCCTGCTCCACCGAATAGGCAATGCCGTTGTTCGGCTGCGCCAGCTTCAGCCTGTGCAGCAGCTTCTGGAAGCGGTCGCGGTCCTCGGCAAGGTCGATGGCATCGGGCGAGGTGCCGAGGATCGGGATGCCGGCCTCTTCCAGGCGCGTCGGCGAGCTTCAGCGGAGTCTGGCCGCCAAACTGCACGATGACGCCTTGCAGCGTTCCGCTGCGCCTGTTCGGCGCGCAGGATTTCCAGCACGTCCTCGACGGTCAGCGGTTCGAAATACAGCCGGTCGGACGTGTCGTAGTCGGTCGACACGGTTTCCGGATTGCAGTTGATCATGATCGATTCGATAGCCTGCGTCAGCGAGCGCGAAAGCGGCATGGCAGCAGCAGTAATCGAACTCGATGCCCTGGCCGATACGGTTCGGCCCGCCGCCGAGGATGACGACCTTCTTGCGGTCCGAGACTTCCGCTTCCGAGCGCAAGGCGCCCGGCAAACGGCACTTCATAGGTCGAGTACATGTAGGCGGTCGGCGAGGCGAATTCGGCCGCGCAGGTGTCGATGCGCTTGTAGACCGGATGGACGTCGAGCGTCATCGCGCAGTGCGGCGACGTCGCTTGGCGTCCTTGCCGGTCAGCGAGCCAAGGCGGGCATCGGAAAAGCCCATGGCCTTGAGCATGCGCAGGTTTTGCTGCATCGCCCGGCAGGCCGTGCTCGCGAATGCGCGCTTCCATGTGCGATGATCGCCTCGATCTGCTCGAGGAACCACGGGTCGATCTTGCAGACTGATCGTGGACCTCGTCGACGCGTCCAGCCCAGCGCGGAAGGCCTGGGCCACCATGCGCAGCCGGTCCGGCGTCGGCGTGCCGAGGGCGGCGCGGATGGCATTGCGGTCATCGCCCTGGCCAAGGCCGGGAATTTCGATTTCGTCGAGACCGGTCAGGCCGGTTTCCAGGCCGCGCAGCGCCTTTTGCAGCGACTCGGCAAAGGTGCGGCCGATGGCCATGACCTCGCCGACCGATTTCATCGCGGTGGTCAGCGTGGGTTCGGCGCCCGGGAATTTTTCGAAGGCGAAGCGCGGGATCTTGGTGACGACATAGTCGATCGACGGCTCGAACGAAGCGGGCGTCGCGCCGCCGGTGATGTCGTTGTCGAGTTCATCCAGCGTGTAGCCAACCGCAAGACGCGCCGCGACCTTGGCAATCGGGAAAGCCGGTTGCCTTCGAGGCCAGAGCCGAGGAGCGCGACACGCGCGGGTTCATCTCGATGACGATGAGGCGGCCGTCTCGCGGGTTGACCGCGAACTGGACGTTCGAGCCGCCGGTTTCCACGCCGATCTCGCGCAGCACCGCGATCGATGCGTCGCGCATGATCTGGTATTCCTTGTCGGTCAGCGTCAGCGCCGGGGCGACCGTGATCGAATCGCCAGTATGGACGCCCATCGGATCGATGTTTTCGATCGAGCAGACGATGATGCAATTGTCGGCGCTGTCGCGGACGACCTCCATCTCGTATTCCTTCCAGCCGAGCACCGATTCCTCGATCAGCACCTCGGTGGTGGGCGAGGCGTCAAGGCCGCCCTCGACGATCTCGAAGAACTCGCTCTTGTTGTAGGCGATGCCGCCGCCGGTGCCGCCCAGCGTGAAGGACGGGCGGATGATGGCCGGCAGGCCGACGTGGGCCAGCGCGTCGGAGGCGATGGCGAGTGCGTGCGCCTTGTAACGCTCCTTGCGGTCGCTTTCGCCCGCAGCCCATTCGCTCTCGAATGCCTCGATTGCCGATTTCAGCGCCGCCTCGTCGGTAACTTCGGCCCTGATCCGCTCAAGCTCCGACTTGTGGCGCGCCTTGTCTTCCTTCTTGATCGCGGTGGCATTGGCGAGCGTCGAATGCGGCGTTTCAAGGCCGATGCGGTGCATCGCCTCGCGGAAAAGCATCCGGTCCTCGGCCATGTCGATCGCGGCCGAGTCCGCGCCGATCATCTCGACATCCCATTTGTCGAGCACGCCCATCTGCTTGAGCGACAGGGCGGTGTTGAGCGCCGTCTGGCCGCCCATGGTGGGCAACAGCACCAGTTTCTTGCCCGGATTTTCCGTCCGTTCCTTCTCGATGATTTGCGCCACGACATCGGGCGTGATCGGCTCGATATAGGTGGCGTGGGCGAGATCCGGGTCGGTCATGATCGTCGCCGGATTGGAATTGACCAGCACGATGCGGTAGCCCTCAGCCTTCAGCGCCTTGCAGGCCTGTGTTCCGGAATAGTCGAACTCGCAAGCCTGGCCGATGATGATCGGTCCGGCGCCGATGATGAGGACTGCGTCGATGTCGGTGCGCTTTGGCATTCATTCCATCCGGCATGTGCTTGCCGCGCACGAAAAAGGCGGTCGGACATGACCGCCTGGCGCAGGCAGGATTCCTGTGGCTGAAGCGGCCTTATAGGGGAAGTTTGGCGGGCATGTAACCCCCGCATCATATCGTTCCCGTCTAAATTGCTGCCCGCAGGAACATGTTCGTTCCCGCTGGCGTTTCCCTTACCGCGATCATTTCCGCAAGAGGAGGCAACGATGAGTTCCAGACATGATGCCAAGGCCAAGGGCGACAAGGCCGGCCAGATGCTTCACCGCGAGGCGAAAGCAGACGAGAACAAGCGCGAAGCCGAAAAGGGTTCGCAGATGCGCAAGGGTGCGAAGCGGTTCGAGGAACGATCCGAAAGCGCAGACGGGGACCGGGGAATTCCGCCGTCGGACGAGTAGGCTTGCGCCCGCCTAGTCCAAATCCGCTTCGGCCAACTCGCTTCGCGGCAAATCCGGCAATGGCGATGTGGTTCGCCCGTCGAAATCCGCCGATGCCAGTCGTGATGGCATAGGCAGCAAGTTCGACCGCGCGCGGAATTTCTACAGGCTTGCCGTCACGCCGGCCTTTTTCATAGTATTGGATCACCCGCTTCTTGAGACCCAGAAGGTCAGCGGCATCCTTTTGCTTGAGCCCGAGGCTCTTTCGCCACGACCTGAATTCACCCGGCGTCATGCACATTCCCCCGATACGCTTTCGCCAGTTACCCTGTTGGCACTTTAGCGCGAATTTGTGACGGTCAGGTGCCCAAGAAAAGGCAACGTTAGCAAATTGTTAACATAGTCACCCCCCATCATGGTTCATGAAGAGTGACCGGGTTGTCCGGTCATGACCTGGAGGTGTTACATGCTTTCGCAGGTTTATCTCGGCAAGGCGGCCCTTGGCCGCGAAGAAATGGATTTGCACCGTCACGCGACGTTCTCATGCAGCCTGTCGCGGTTCTATTCCCGCCTGGCAAGTTTGTGGCGGCGCTGATCCTTTTTCGCCAAGCTTGAGAAAGGGCGTCCCGCGGGGCGCCTTTTTCGTTTCGCGTCGATCATCGCCGCATCGCGCCGCAACAGTTCACATCCAACTGCGTTTGTGCTTTTGTTCACCTAAAGGTGCTTTTGGCGGGAGCGGCATATGCGTTGGCAGGGCAGGCGGCAAAGCGGCAATGTCCGCGATATCCGGGGGCAGGGCGGCGGCGGGATGGGTTTTCCCGGCGGCGGCGGATTTGGCGGCGGCGGCGGACCGATCCGGATCCCGATGGGCGGTCCGCGTACGTCCTCTGGCGGCGGCCTTGGCTGCGGCACGCTGATTGTCATCGGGCTCATCCTGTGGGCGCTCGGCATCAATCCGCTCGCCATACTTTCCGGCGGACAGATCCCGATGCCGTCGCCCTCGCCGCAGTCCATGCCGCGTCTCGACAGGGCGCCGTCCGGCGGGCAGACGACGCGCACCGACGATGAAAAGAAGCAGTTCGTCAGCACGATCCTTGCCTCGACCGAGGAGGTCTGGAGCGGCATCTTCGAATCATACGGCAAGCAATACACCCCGCCGGAACTGGTCCTGTTCTCGGGAAGCGTGAATTCGGCTTGCGGCATGGCGTCGTCAGCCTCCGGCCCGTTCTACTGCCCCGGCGACAAGAAGGTTTACATTGACCTTCGCTTCTACGACCAGCTCGAGCGCGAATTCCAGGCGGGCGGCGACTTTGCCCAAGCCTATGTTCTCTCACACGAAGTTGGCCATCACGTCCAGAACCTGATCGGTGTCCTGCCGCAGTTCAATCGCATGCGCCAGTCGATGGGCAAGCTGGAGGTCAACCAGATGTCGGTTCAGGTCGAGCTGCAGGCCGACTGTTTCGCGGGCGTCTGGGGGCATTATGTCGAAAAGGAAGGCTGGCTCGAACGCGGCGACCTCGAGGAGGCAATCAACGCGGCGGAGCAGATCGGCGACGACACCATCCAGCGCCGCACGCAAGGCTATGTCGTTCCCGACGCGTTCAACCATGGCACTTCCGAACAGCGCAAGGCCTGGTTCGCGCGCGGATTCGATGCCGGACGAATCGAGGCCTGCGACACATTCGGCAAGTGAACCGGCTGCGCCGGGAAGCGTTACGGCTTCATCTTCCCCGCGTTGAAGGAGCGCCGCCCTTGGGCATGTTCGCCAAGGCCATCACTGCCATCAGCGCCGCCGCAGGGCTGGCGGCGTTTTCGCAGTTGCCGGAGTTTTCCCAGCAATATGCGCAAAGGCTGGGCGGCGCGATCTCCGAACTGCGCGTCGTTGTGGCCGATTTCGACCGGGACGCTGCCAATTCGCAACTGACGCGCGAGGACGCGCTGGACCAGATGCTCGGTTCGCCGACGCAGTTCGCGCGCGACCGCGGCGCCAGCATGAACCGGACGATCACCCGCTACTACCTTCTGGCCCGCCAGAAAGGCGAAATGGAAAGCGCCGATCCCTTGATGCGCCCGCTGTTCATGCTGCAAACACCCGATGCCACGCTTGTTGAAGGCGCGTGGGAGGATTTCCAGCCGGCACTGCCGATCACCACGCCAGGCGCGGTATATGGTGGCATCGGGGCGTTGTTGGGTATTGCGCTGGCGCGGCTGTTGATCGGCGCGCTTCGGAGCTGTGGCAGGGCAGCCTCATCGGCTGCGCGAATGATCAGGCAAACCAGAACGGTCGGCGGCGTGCGGGTCGATCGAGCGGACCGCACGCCGCGCGGCTGACCACTTCAGTTCAAAGAGCCAGGTTCGGCTTGGCCGCGTGAATGGATGACACGCCGGACGACGCGCCACCCTGCAGGGATTCCCCGACATCGGCTTCATTCGAGGCGCGCAACGGCCGGCGCGCGATTGCGGCGAGTGCGGCGCCGATCTGCTCAGGCCGTGCCTCGGCCTGGTCGGCTCCCGAAATGCAGGGATTTTCGATGCAGCATGTCATTTTGTTCAACCTTTCGCGGCGGCGCAATCTTCGCCTCGCCACCCATTGCGGTAAATCGATCACTGGAACTCTCCCTCAAATGGGAATCCCGAAACGGCTTTTCACCATCACGCACCGCCTTTTTGATGGCCGTGCGATGAACTTGCGGTGAACGGAGCGTTACCGTTGCGTCAGCGTTCAGTGATCTTGGGCAGGCCCTTGCGTTCGCGGATCATGTTGGCGAAGCGGCGGAAGAGATAGTGGCTGTCCTGCGGGCCGGGGGATGCCTCGGGGTGATGCTGTACCGAAAAGACCGGTTTGCCCTTCAGCGAAATTCCGCAATTGCTGCCGTCGAACAGCGAGACATGCGTCTCCTCGACATCTGCCGGCAGCGTGGATGCATCCACCGCAAATCCGTGGTTCATGGACACGATCTCGACCTTGCCGGTGGTGTGGTCCTTCACCGGATGGTTCGCGCCATGGTGGCCCTGGTGCATCTTCATGGTCCGCGCGCCAAGCGCCAGCCCCAGCATCTGGTGCCCGAGGCAAATGCCGAATACCGGCACGTCCTTTTCGAGGACGCCGCGGATCGCGGCGATTGCGTAGGCTTCGCCCGTGGCAGCAGGATCGCCTGGACCGTTGGAGAGGAATACGCCATCGGGATTGCGCGACAATATCTCCTGCGCTGTCGCGGTGGCCGGCAGCACGGTGACTTTCGCGCCCAACCCCGCGAGCAGGCGCAGGATGTTGCGCTTGATGCCGTAGTCGACCGCAACGATGTGGAAGTCGGCATTGGCGGGATCAAGCTTTTCCTGCGTGCCGCTCCAGTTCCACGGCAGGTCGTCCCAGGTCGAGCTTTGCCCGGAAGTGACGTCGATCGCCAAATCCGCGCCCATCAGGCCCTTCCATCCGGCCGCGAGCTTTTTCAGCGCATCGATATCGAACCGGCCTGCCGGATCGTGGGCGATCACGGCATTGGCGAGGCCCTTTTCGCGGATCAGCGCGGTCAGCGCGCGCGTGTCCACGCCGCTGACGGCGACAATGCCGCGTGCCTTGAGCCAGTCGTCGAAATGGCGCGTTGCGCGCCAGTTGGACGGCGCCGTGATGTCGGCCTTGAACACTGCGCCTGCCACGCGCGCCTCGGCCGCCAGGTTCAACGTCTCGATGTCGTCCTCATTGACGCCGACATTGCCGACATGGGGAAAGGTGAAGGTGACGATCTGTCCGGCATAGGAGGGGTCGGTGAGGATTTCCTGGTAGCCGGTGATCGCCGTGTTGAAGCAGATTTCCGCCTGGCGGATGCCTGTCGCGCCCGCACCCTTGCCCTCGATGACGGTCCCGTCCGCCAAAACAATGACGCCGGTCGGCTTGGCGATGGTCCAGGGATTGGTCGGCATGGCTGAAGTCCGATCTTTGCGCGCCTGGCTACCCGCGCGATTCTCGCGCGAAGTCCGTGACGCTGCTGCTGGCTGGCTGAAGCGGCAAACTAGTTGAAGGCGGCAGTGCCGTCAACCCGCGCGCCGGAGCAAATAAGCAAGCTGAATCAGCGCATTAGCCTTTATCCACGGGATTGCGGAGGGGCGGGCGCTCGTCTATGCTCGAAACAGATGCGGGAGAAATGCGATGCGCGAGCAAATCACGGCTGCCCTGACCAGGGCCCAGAAGGAACAGGACAGGCTGCGCGTTGCGACGCTGCGCATGGTCAACGCCGCGATCCAGGACCGCGACATCGCCAACCGCGGCAAGGGCAAGGGCCCTGCGGACGAGGCGGAGATTTCCGAACTGCTTCAAAAGATGATCAAGCAACGCGAGGAAAGCGCCAGGCTCTACCGCGATGGTGGACGGCCCGAGCTCGAGGCGAAGGAGAACGGCGAAATCGCCATCATCCGCGAATTCATGCCGAGCCAGCTTTCCGATGCCGAACTAGCCGATGTGATCGCCAAGGGAGTGGCTGAGACGGGCGCGGCCTCGGTCAAGGACATGGGCAAGGTCATGGGCTGGCTGAAGGAAAATTATCGTGGCCAGGTCGACATGGCCAAGGCCGGCCCGCTGATCAAGGCCAAGCTTTCCTGACCTGCAGGGCTAAACCCGCCTGACCTATTTGTCGCCGTCGTGGCCGTCGCCCAGCGCGGCATGGGTCGCGGGCGCCGGCTTGTACATCGAGAACACGATCCCGCCCGCAAGGATGGCCAGCGTAATGCCCAGCGACCATGCCGGCGACAGGTGGCCGAGGTGGAAGAACTTCTCGATGAAGATCTTGGAGCCGATGAAGACCAGCACCAGGGCCAGCGCGTATTTCATGTAGTGGAACTTGTCGATCAGCGCCGACAGCGCGAAGAAAAGCGCGCGCAGTCCGAGCACGGCAAAGATGTTCGACGTGAACACGATGAACGGGTCCTGCGTGATCGCGAAGATCGCGGGAATGGAATCGACGGCGAAGATGATGTCGGCAACGTCGATCACGACCAGGGCGACGAAAAGCGGCGTGACGAACCAGACGATCTGCCCGAGCGGGTTCGCCTCCCGAACCAGGAATTTGTCGCCGCGCAGCCCGTTCGTGATGTTGAAGTATCGGCGCATCAGCTTGAGGGCGGGATTTTGCGAAACGTCGTATTCCGAATCGCCGTCCATCATCATCTTCACGCCGGTGAACACGAGGAAGGCCGCGAAGAAATAGAGGATCCATTCAAACTCGGAAATCAGGGCAGCGCCTGCGAACACGGCCGCGCCGCGCATGACGATGACCCCGATGATGCCCCAAAACAGCACGCGGTGCTGGTATTCGCGCGGTATAGCGAAATAGTTCATGATGATTGCCATCACGAACACATTGTCCATCGACAGGCTTTGCTCGATGACGAAGCCGGTCAGGTACAGGAATGCATCCTGCGAATTTCGGTACCACCAGATGAACAGCGAAAACAGCAGGCCGAGCGAGGCGTAGAAGGCGTAAAGCCGCAGGCTCTCGCGCATCCCGATGACGTGGGACTTGCGGTAGAATACCCCGAGGTCGAGAAACATCAAAAATGTTATGAGGGCGATGAACGCGGTCCAGAGCCAGACCGGCGTTCCCATCCATTCGGACATTAACATTTCCATGAGGTCTTCCGAAAACGAGGTTCGGGCGGGTCACCGCCGCGCATTAAGTTGCGGGTACGCGCGGCGAGCCATCGCGACCTTTGAGGCGATGTATGCCGAAAAGCACCGGACTTCAAGCAGATCGGTTGACGAACAGCCAGTTACCCAAGGTGAAGTGCGCCAATGCGGCCACGCCTGACCTGTAGCAACGGAAATCGGAAATAAAGAGACCGCCCGGTCCCAACCCACGAGGAACCGGACGGCCAGCGGAGCCTCAGAAACGGGTCGTTTGGGGCGCACCCGGCTCCGCCAATTGTCAGTATTCGTTTCCTGCTGCCGTTCCACAATCCCCCTGATTTAGGGGGGCCGTAGTCCAATAAATTACAACCAGTGTGCGAGTGAGGGCGCAGTTGGCGCTGCAACCGCCGGAAATCCGCCTTTATCGCGCTCGATAGCACCGTTGCGGTTTGTTAAAGTTTGAACATCATTATTGTGCCCGATCAGGGAGCAAAGGCTCGGGAATGGACCCGTTTTCCACCACTAAGGGCACGCGACGCGAACTGCTGGTCATGACCGGCGGGGTGCTGGCGCTCGGACTATTGACCGGCTGCGGAACAAGCTCACGCCGCGAAGCGGGCTCGAGCCATGCCGGCATGCGGCCGCAACAAATCCAGCCGCTCGATTTCAACCCGTCAGGAAGGCATGGCCGCGATCAACGCCACCCGGCGCAAGCATTTGCTCCAACCCTTCGAGAAGGACCCTCGCCTGCAGCAGGCGGCGCAGAACCATGCCGACTGGTTGGCGCGCACCGGCGAGTTCGGCCATGAATTCGGCGGCGAGACGCTGTTTCCGCGCCGCATCGCCGCCGTCGGCTTCGAGGGTTCTGCCGGCGAAAATCTTGGCGTCAACTACGGCTCCATCGAAGCCGCGATCGAGGGTTGGCTCGAATTCGCCCAAGCACCGCGACGATCTTCATGCGCCGCAATTACGACCGCGGCGGCATTGCCTATGCCTTCAACACCTCCGGCAAGAACCCGCACCGCACGCATTACTGGGTGATGATCGTGGGGCAGAACCCGCCGCCCGGCATGCGCATGGGGCCGATGGTCCGCCGGATCTAGGCTGCTTCCACCACGCGCCGGAAATCGGCGAAGGCGATGTTGCCGCCGGTGGCGTAGATCAGCACCGTCTTGCCGCGAACGGCCTCGCCGGCCTCCAGCACGGCGGCGACCGCCACCGCGCCCGAAGGCTCCAGCACCAGCTTCAACGTTTCGAAAGCCATCAGCATGGCGCGGCGCACGGTTGCGTCGCTGACGCTGACATGGCCGATGCCTGCCCGCCGTGCCGCCGCGAAGGGCGCTTCGCCCGGTTGCGTTGCCTGCAGCGCGTCGCAGATCGTCGCCTTTCCGGAAGTCACGCGCGTGATCGCGGCATTGTCGAGGCTGCGGCCCATGCCGTCATAGCCCTCCGGCTCAACGGCGATCACCTGCGTTGCCGGCAGGCGGTAGTGGAAAGCCAGCGAGACGCCGCCAATCAACCCGCCGCCGCCCACGCAGCAATAGACGAGGTCGGGGGAGGGCATCTCCAGCCGCCCGAGCTGCTCGATCGCCTCCAGCCCCGCGCCGCCCTGGCCCGCGACGATGAGCGAATCGTCAAAGGGATGCAGCAGCACGCGCTTTTCGTCCGCCGCGATCTGGCGGGCCAGCGCGCTTGCCGCCTCCTCGCGCGGGCGCTCGCCGTGGTGCGACAGCACGACTTCCGCGCCCAGGTTCTCCGCGCCGCGCCGCTTTGCCTCCGGCGCGTCGGCCGGCATCACGATCTTTGCCGACACGCCCGCTATCCGCGCCGCGGCGGCGAGCCCTTGCGCGAAATTGCCCGACGAATAGGCGACGACGCCGCGCTGCTTTTCTTCCGGCGAAAGCTGGCTCACGCGCCAATAGGCGCCGCGAAACTTGAAGGAGCCGGTGCGCTGCAGGCTCTCCGCCTTGACGAAAACCCGCGCCGCGCCGCTCGCGGCGGCAATCGATGGCGCCTCCAGCAGCGGCGTTTCGACCGACGCCTTGCGGGTATGCGCAAAGGCCGCCTCAAGCTCGGCAATTTCGGGAACATGCACGGGCAGCATGGCAATCATCCTCCACGGGTCTTGCCCGCAAGGCTTGGCCGCAATGCTGTCACTGTCAAGGCTGGCGTGTTCAGGCGGTGTGCTTTGGCACCCGCAAAATTTCGTTGAGCATGTCGAGGTCGACCGGACCGATCTCGGTCACGCTGCGATAGAGCTGCATTCCCGATATGCCGAACTTGCGCAATTCCTCCACCACGCGCACGACATCGTCGCGGTGCGTCAGCCTCGGTTTGCGCGGATATTCGACCATGGCGGCCTCCTTCGATACTCGAAGGTGAGCCGAACATGGTTAATGGCAGGTAAATCACATTACGAAATCATACTTTCTTGGTGCGCCCGCCGCCGCGCCTGCCAGCGCACGAAGGCGAGGTAGGCGATCTCGGCAAGCTGGCGGATGCCGGGCACCGAGAAGATCCAGGCGAGGTGGCGGAACACGGGCAGTTCGCGCCAGATTCGGGCGAAGGCATCGACGCCGACATGCCAGTTGCCGTCTGTCGCGCCATGCTCGCGCACATGGAAGCGGCCGAGAAGTTCTGCGCGGCTCTTGCCCGGCGGAAGATCGGCGTCGTCAGCGAAAGGATGTCGGTCCATGCGATCCGCGCGGCCTTGTCCACGCGGCGGTAGAAGGCGATCTCCACCCTGCACACCGGGCACCCGCCATCATGGAAGACTTCGATCTGCGCCATGCGAACCCCAAAACTCACATCAGGGAGATAGCGCGGAGCCGACCCGCAACCAGTTGGATAACTTGTCGCGGCCAGCGGATGACTGGTGCATGCGGGATGATCGGAGACTTGCTCTCACCCCTTCAAATACCCGCCGCCCGTCGGCGTCGTGACGATCACCGCTTCGCCGGCGACGACCGATGTCTGGTCGGAGTGCTTGAGCATTTCGAGCGTGCCGTCGAGGCGGCGGATTTGCGTCTTGCCGACTTCGCCGTCGCCGCCGCCCGCAAGGCCTGAGGGCGGGCGCTTGCGGTGCGAGGAGAGGATGGCGCAATCCATGTCCTCCAGGAACCGCAGCACGCGGCGCGTGCCGTCGCCGCCATGGAAGCGGCCCTTGCCGCCGGAGCCCTTGCGGATGGAGAATTCCTCCAGCACCACGGGAAAGCGCATTTCGAGGATTTCCGGGTCGGTCATGCGGGTATTGGTCATGTGGGTGTGCACGGCGGCCGCGCCGTCGAAGCCGCGCCCGTCATTCATGCGGCCGGCCGGCGCGCCGGAGCAGATCGTCTCGTAGTTCTGGTAGCGCTTGTTGCCATAGGTGAGGTTGTTCATCGTGCCCTGCGCGTTGGCCACCGCGCCCAGCGCCTGCAACAGGCAGTTGGTCACATGCTGGCTGGTCTCGGTATTGCCGGCGACGACGGCAGCCGGATAGGCGGGCTTCAGCATGCAGCCATCGGGAATGACGATGCGGATGGGCTTGAGGCAGCCGGCATTCATCGGGATCGTCGCTTCCACCATCAGGCGGAAGACGTAGAGCACGGCGGCGCGCGTCACCGGTTCGGGCGCGTTGAAATTGTTCTTCTCGACCGGCGACGTGCCGGTGAAATCGACCGTCGCCTCGCGGCGCTCGCGGTCCACGGTGATCTTCACCCTGATCACCTGGCCGGTGTCGGTCGGGTATTGCGCCTCGCAGTCCGACAGCGCCTCGATGACGCGGCGCACGCTCTCCTCGGCATTGTCCTGCACATGCGCCATATAGGCCCGCACGGTCGGCAGGCCGAAATGGGCGACCATCTTGCGAAGCTCGATCACGCCCTTTTCGTTGGCGGCGATCTGGGCGCGCATGTCGGCCATGTTCTGCGCCGGATTGCGCGCCGGGCCATGGGTGCGAGGTCAGCAGTTCGATCATCTGCGCCTCGCGGATGACGCCGCGATCGACCAGATGGAAATTGTCGATCAGCACGCCTTCCTCGTCCACATGGGTGGCGCGCGGCGTCAGCGCTGCCGGGCGCCATGCCGCCGATATCGGCATGGTGGCCGCGCGAGGCGGTCCAGAACAGGATCTCGGTTTCGCTCCCTTCCGCGAACACCGGCGTCACCACCGTGATGTCCGGCAGATGCGTGCCGCCATTGTAGGGCGCGTTGAGCACGTAGACGTCGCCGGGGTGGATGTTGCCCTTGTTCTTCTCGATCACGGTCTCGACCGAGCGGTCCATGGAGCCGAGATGCACCGGCATGTGCGGCGCGTTGGCGACGAGCGAGCCGTCCGCCGCGAACACGGCGCAGGAGAAGTCGAGACGCTCCTTGATGTTCACCGAATAGGCGGTGTTCTGCAGCGTCACGCCCATCTGCTCGGCGATCGACATGAAGAGGTTGTTGAACACTTCCAGCATCACCGGGTCGGCGCCTTCGCCGGCCTTGCCGGTGCCGATTGCCGCTTCGCGCCGCATGGGCACGAGCCGGGTCAGCACGACATGGCCGGGCGCATTGATTTGTGCCTGCCATTGCGGCTCGACCACGATGGTCTGGTGCGGCTCGATGATGAGCGCCGGGCCGCTCACGCGATGCCCCGGCTTCAAATCGGCGCGCATGTGGACGCCTGCCTTGCGCCACTCGCCCGCGGTGAAGATGTCGACGCTGCTGCCGCCTTCCACGACGCGGTCGTCGAGGGCGGAGAGCGGCTCCGCGATGCCGGCGCCGCCGCCGACCGATTCCACTTCGACCGCCTCGACGATCAGCCCCTTGTTTTCGAAGGTGAAGCCGAACTGGCGGCGGTGCGTTTCCTCGAAGGCTTTTCGCATCGCATCCACGGTGGAAAATGCCACCGGAATGGGCGTATCGGTGCCGTCGTAGCGAATGTGGACGCGGAAGAAAGACGTGGTTTCAGAATTACTTACGCCCTGCGACTGCAGTTCCGATTCCGATTCAGCCTGAAGTTTCGCCAGAGATTCAGCAACGACTTCATGTATTGATTCAGACAGGGGCTGGATCAGCGCCTGTGTCCGGTGCGCGCGGATGCTGGCAAGGCCCATGCCGTAGGCGGACAGAGATTCCGGAGAATGGATGCAGCAGAACGGTCTGCATTCCAAGTGCATCGGCGACCGCGCAGGCATGCTGGCCGCCCGCCCCGCCGAAGCAGTTGAGCGCGTAGCCGGTCACGTCATAGCCGCGCTGACGGAAATCTTCTTGATGGCGTTGGCCATGTTCTCGACCGCGATGCGCAGGAAGCCGTCGGCAACTTCCTCCGGCGTGCTGCCGGTCTCTTTCGGCCAGTGCAGCGAACTTACCGCGCACGGCAGTGTCGTCGAGGCGCTGGTCGCTGGCCGGGGCCGAAGATCGCCGGGAAGAATTCCGGCCGCAGCTTGCCGACCATCACATTGGCGTCGGTCACGGCGAGCGGGCCGCCGCGGCGATAGCAGGCGGGGCCGGGATTGGCGCCGGCGCTGTCGGGTCCGGCCTGGAAGCGCCCGTCCTTGTAGTGGAGGATCGAGCCGCCGCCGGCGGCAACCGTGTGGATGCGCATCATCGGCGCGCGCATGCGAACGCCCGCGACTTCCGTCTCGAAGGCGCGTTCGAGTTCGCCGTCATAGTGACACACATCGGTGGAGGTGCCGCCCATGTCGAAGCCGATGATCCTGTCGAAGCCGGCAATGCGCGCCGTCTCCACCGCGCCGACGACGCCGCCGGCGGGGCCGGAAAGAATGGCGTCCTTGCCCTGGAACAGATCGGCAGCGGTCAGCCCGCCCGAGGACATCATGAACATCAGGCGCGGGCCTTCATCCCCCGCCTCGGGAGAGAGGGACGCAATCCCCAGCTCCTCCGCGACCTGCCGCACATAGCGCGACAGGATCGGCGACAGATAGGCATCGACAACCGTCGTGTCGCCGCGCCCGACGATCTTCACCAGCGGCGAAACCTCGTGGCTTACCGAGACCTGGGAGAACCCGGCAGCGCGGGCAAGGCGGGCCGCGACCTGCTCGTGCGCCGGATATTTCCACGAATGCAGGAAGACGATCGCCAGTGCGTCGAACCCTTCCGCCTTAAGCGAGGAAAGGGCGGCTGCGATTTCGCTTTCGTCGGCGGGCGCCTCGATGGTGCCGTCGGCCAGCACCCGCTCGTTGATCTCGATGACGCGCGAATAGAGCAGTTCCGGCTTGACGATTTCCTTGGCGAAGATGTCGGGCCGCGCCTGGTAGCCGATGGCGAGCGCATCGCCGAACCCTTTCGTGATCAACAGCGCCGTTCGTTCGCCCTTGCGCTCCAGCAGCGCGTTGGTGGCAACGGTCGTTCCCATCTTCACCGCGCCAATGCGATGCGAGGGAACAGGCTCGCCAGATTTCACGCCCAGCAGGTCGCGAATGCCTTGCACGGCGGCATCACGCCAGGCCTCCGGATTTTCGGAAAGCAGCTTGTGGGCATGCAGCGCGCCATCGGGATCGCGACCGACAATGTCGGTGAAGGTGCCGCCGCGATCGATCCAGAAATCCCACTTGCCGCTTGTTTTCACGATAGCCTTCCAATGCGTAAGGCCGGCCATTTTGCCGACATGATCGGCGCACTATTGTACCGGCGCAAAATCATTCGCAAGGGCGTCACGCCCCGATACAAAGGAACGACATGCTGAAGTTCGCCTTGCCCTTCATTGCCTTCGCCCTGTTCGACATCGTTGCATTCGGATCCGTCCCGGCGGTTGCCGCCGACCGGCTCGCGGGCAGCGAATGGGGCGTTGAAGGCGAGGACCTTCCGTTCATCCAGTTCGGATCGGACGGGCGCGTATCGGGCAATTCCGGCTGCAACCGGTTCACCGGCTCCTATGAGGCGGCTGAAGACGGATCGATCAAGATCGGGCCGCTTGCCGCCACCCGCATGGCCTGCCCGGAGCCGGCGATGTCGGCGGAGGCCAAATTCCTTTCCGCCCTTGATGCTGCCCGTCGCTATGAGCGCGACGGAATACGTCTTTCGCTTCGCGGCGAGGATGGCAGCGTGTTGATGGACCTTGCGCAGCGCGATGCCGACTAAGCCTTTGCCAGGTGGAAAGCAGCCAACCTATCCGGCTTTTGCCCCGCAGTAGTTACGCAAGGTCAGAAAAGTCGGAATTCCGCCACAAAGCGGTCCAAACATTACCGTCAACGGCGTGTAGACCGGCATCCTCGAATTGAGGGCAGCCGGTCGAAACGGTGCCCGGAGGTAAATGATGGAAAAGCTGATTCTCATCCTTGCCCGTGCAGCGCTCTACGCTTCGGCCGCCTTTGAATCCCTCATCGAAGGCGAGGAAGCCGTATCCGAGCAAGCCGCCGCCTGATTTACCCGGCATATCGGTGTTTGAAAGCCTGTTGCATCGCAGCAGGCTTTTTTCATTTCCACTACTTGGCTATTAAGGGCCAATGTCCATCTGGAGCCGAATCTCCGATTTCGTCGCTACCGCAACCACCGATGCCCTTTCGGCGGTCATCGAAAGCGTGCGCACCGTCTTCGAGGGCGACCCGCAAACCCGCCGTCAAGTCGCATTTTCCATCGCCATCATCGCGCTCTCGGCCAAGATGGCGAAAGCGGACGGCGTGGTGACCAAGGTCGAGGTCGACGCCTTCCGCGACATCTTTTCCATTCCGCCGCCCGAGGCAGCAAATGTCGGGCGGCTTTTCAACCTGGCCAAGCAGGACGTCGCGGGATTCGGCTCCTATGCCCGGCGCATTCGCGATCTGTTTCCCGGCAATGACGCCATCCTCGTGGATGTGATGGACGGGCTGTTCCACATCGCCAAGTCGGACGGCATGGTGCACGAGAAGGAGATGGAGTTCATCGACCGCGTCGCGCATGTCTTCGGCATCGAGGGACCGGCCTATGACCGGATCAGGCTGCGGCACATGCAGCCGGAGGGCGGCGATCCCTATGCGCTGATCGGGGCATCGCCCGCGTGGGACAACGATACGTTGAAGGCCTTCCATCGCAAGCTGGTGCAGGAGAATCATCCCGACCGCCTGCTCGCGCGCGGCGTGCCGGAGGAATTCGTCGCCATCGCCAACGGGCGCCTGGCCGTCATCAATGTCGCCTGGGCCTCCATTCGCAAGGAACGCGGCATTTGACGCCCGACACGCTGGTGCCGTGCCAATGGCGCGAGGCGGTGAATTTCGACGAGCGGGCGCACCCGATAGAACTGCTTGTGCTGCACTATACCGGCATGCAATCCGAGGAAGGTGCGCTGGATTGGCTTTGCCGCGAGGAAAGCCGCGTTTCGTGCCATTATTTCGTCTACACCGATGGCCGTGTGGTGCAGTCCGTTCCCGAGGCTCGGCGAGCCTGGCATGCGGGGGTTTCGCGCTGGCGCGGAATGGAAGACCTCAATTCACGGTCCATCGGCATCGAGATCGCCAATCCGGGGCATGAGTTCGGCTATGTCCCATTTCCGCAGAAACAGATACGCGCGGTGATCGCGCTGGCGCGCGACATTGTCGAACGCAATCGCATCGCCGCGCGCGATGTCGTCGCGCATTCCGATATTGCGCCGTTGCGCAAGCAGGATCCCGGGGAATTTTTCCCGTGGCGACGGCTGGCCAGGGCTGGCGTCGGCATGTGGGTGCCGCCTTCGCGCGCCGAAAACGGGCCCGTGCTCAAGCCTGGTGACCTTGGCGAAGACGTCCTGGCGCTGCAACGCGAACTTTCCCGGTATGGCTATGGCGTCGAGCCGACCAGCGAATACGATCGCCAGACCGAAGCGGCAATTATCGCGTTCCAGCGGCATTTCCGGCCTGCCAGGGTCGATGGCCTGGCGGACCAGTCTACGCGCAAAACCTTGGAGAGATTGCTGAAATCCTTGCCAAATGGTTAAGCTTGCCGCTGTAACATCTTGTAACATCACTTGAATTTTTCGCCACAATCTTGCCCCGCATGACTGCGATTGCCGAGATGCCGGATCGCAAACCAACAACCGCGCCGGAAAAAAGTGAAGTCGCGACGCAGGCGCAGGTGCTGCATTCCAGGGGAAGCAGCCGGGGACGCAGGGCAGGGATGATCCCGCCCGCCGCAAGGGTTTTGGATCCCGCGCGGCCGTTGCAGAACAGAAGGAAGCAATCATACATGTCGACATTCAATCGCGCGGCCATTGCCGCGGGCGCACTTTTTGTGCTCGTCGCGGCCGGTTCCACGGCTGCGTTCGCCGCCCCGCTCAAGAACGACGAGACGGTCAGGGCTGCCGCCATCGAGCGCGCCAATGCTCTCTTCGGCAAACTGGAATTCTACAATCCTGCGTCGGTGAGCGAGAAGGCGAGCGCAAGGCTCGGCGCAAAACCGGCTGCAAAAGCTTCGGGGCTGGCCGCAAAGGCTAAGCAGGCCGCGGCAATCAAGGGCGCCAACAGCAGCCTGAATGCGCTGATCGCCAAGTACGCGGCGGCTGAAGGCGTGCCGGTCGCTCTGGCCCATGCCGTAATCAGGGTGGAGAGCAACTACCGCACCAATGCTCGCGGCAGCGCCGGCGAAATCGGACTGATGCAGATCAAGCCGGCGACGGCGCGCGGCATGGGCTTTTCCGGTTCGGCAAAGGCACTTTACGATCCGGCGACGAACTTGCGCTGGGGCATGAAATATCTCGGTCGGGCACACCAGCTTGGCGGCGGCGAGACCTGCGGCACCATCCTTCGCTACAATGCGGGACACGGCGCAAAGCGCATGAACAAGGTCAGCGCCGCCTATTGCGGCAAGGTAAAGCGGCACCTTCGCCGCGCCTGATGCGCCACTAATCAAAAGCCCCGCGGCGATGCGGGGCTTTTTTTATCCCAGCACGCCTGCCAGGAACTGCGTCACCGCCTGGTTCAGCGGATCTCCCTGCCTTCCGACCGCCTTGCTGATGGACAGGTGATTGTAGCGGCTGGATCCGTCGAAGCGGGTCACCGGGTGGCCTGCAGCCTCGAGCGCGCCGGCGAAGCGCTGGGAAATCGCATCGCGGTCGCGTCCGCCCGACCAGGCGACGAGCACCGGAATTCCGCCGCCACCGCCGGCATAGCTGATCGGCGACCATTGCTGCCACTTCGAGCTGTCCTTGAACGGCGCGGCATAAAGGATCGGCAGCCTGCCGTTGTTGATCTGCGCCAGGTAGGCAAGATCATAGGCGGCCGTGTCGTTGGCGACGAGCGCGCGCACGCCGGGCGCCCTGCCCGAAAGTACCGCGAGGCTGGAAAGATGGCATCCTGCCGAATGGCCCATCACCGCAACGCGCGAACCGTCGCCGCCGAAGCTCGATGCGTTGGCGCGGACCCAGCTGATTGCCTGGCCCACCTGGTTCGCCTGCGTGCCCACGTCGGCGCGCAGCGAATAGCCGACCGACACGAACACATAGCCGCGCTTGTTGAAATATTCCGGCATGGACCCGACCTGGCCGCGCGAACCGGCCCGCCAGGCGCCGCCATGCACGTAGACCAGGATCGGCGCGCCGGCAGTGCCCGGCGAATAGATGTCGAGCTTGCCCGCGCCGTAGGACGCCGTCTGGGCTTTTGCCAGCGCTTCGCCGGAAATGGGCAGGGCGGCGGCAAAGGCGCCCGAGGCCGCGAGCATGAGAAACCGTCGTCTGTCCATCAGCGGACCTCCTTGAGGAATGCGCACTATCTAACGCAACCTTGCTAACCGGTGGTTAACCATAGAGGCGATTGCGCCGAAATTCCGGCGCGGCAGGTTCGCTTGACGCGGGTCATCCCCATCCTTAAGTGAAACGTGCCAGCCGGCCGGGTGGCCGCTGACGCGATCGCCGAAAGGCGGCGTCGGAGGAAAGTCCGGGCTCCATGGAAACACGATGCCGGATAACGTCCGGCCGGAAGGCGTATCTCGCGACCTGAGGGAAAGTGCCACAGAAAAGAAACCGCCGCGGCATGCCGCGGCAAGGGTGAAACGGTGGGGTAAGAGCCCACCGCGCGCGCCGGCAACGGCAGCGGCACGGTAAACCCCATCGGGAGCAAGACCGAATAGGGACGACGCGGCGGGGCAACACCGCCAGCCTGTTTCCGGGCCAGTCGTCCGGGTGGGTCGCGCGAGGCATCCGGCAACGGATGTCCCAGAGGAATGGCCGCCACGTCCCTGCGGGCAACCGCGAGGGCCATACAGAACCCGGCTTACAGGCCGGCTGGCACAATCTCTCTCAGTCGGGCCGCGAGCGCGTGAGTCAATTTGACTCATCCCGCTCGCGTTCCTTTGCGGTTCATACTGGTTCCGGCAGGCGATTTGCTGTGTCCGTCGCTCCGCGATTTGCCCGTCCCGGCCCATGATCGTGGCGGATTTTCCCAAGCCAATCCCATTGATATCCAAAATTTCCCATGTTATCCCAAATCACGGGGGATGAACGGCGTTTGATTTGCAGCATGAAGCAGGCGTTGGAAAGGGCAGTTTTCCCGGTCTTTTCAATCGTTTGATGGTCGTGATGCGGCGCCGGGCTGTCCCGCCATTGCTGACGCCTGTGATCGGGAACCATGGACCGCTTCGCCTCCAACACGGTGAACAATGTCGACCGGAAGGGACGGGTATCGATCCCGGCGGCGTTTCGTTCGGCCCTTGGCGGGCAATCTGTGCTTCGCGGCCTGCTTTCGGTCGAGCATCCGGTCGTGGAAGCGGGCGGGCAGGCGATGATGGACGCCTATGAGCGGCGGCTTGAAAAGCTCGATCCGTTCAGCCAGGCCTATGAGGACTGGTCCCACTACATTCTCGGCGACGCGTTGGAGCTGAAGCTCGACGGCGAAGGCCGCATCCAGATCAACGACCGCCTGCGCGAGCACACCGGCATCAATGAACAGGTGCTGTTCGAAGGGCGTGGAAATTCCTTCTGGCTTTGGGAGCCGGGCAGATACGAGGCATACCGGACGGCGGCGCGCGAGCCGTGTTCGGGACATGCGCCGTGCGCTCGCCTCCGCGGGTTCCGATACCGGGGCCGGCGCCCGTGCGGACGGAGGAGCAGGATCATGACGGATCGCAGCGGACTTTCAGGCGAAAGCGTTGCTGGCGGACCGGTGCGTCATGTTCCGGTATTGCTCGACGAGGTCCTTTCCGCACTGGCGCCGCGCCCCGGCGCCGCAATCGTCGACGGCACTTTCGGCGCCGGCGGCTACAGCGAGGCGATCCTGCAGGCAGGCGCCAATGTGGTCGCCATCGACCGCGATCCGTCGGCAATCGCCGCGGGCGAGGAAATGATGGCGCGCTGGCGCGACCGGCTCCTGATCGTGCGCGGCGAATTCGCCGATCTGGACGAGATTGCCCGCGAGAACGGCATGGAAGCGGCCGACGGCGTGGTGCTCGACATCGGCGTTTCGTCCATGCAACTCGACGAGGCCGAGCGCGGCTTTTCGTTCCGCAAGGATGGTCCCGCTCGACATGCGCATGAGCGGCGAGGGGCCGAGCGCCGCCGACGTCGTCAACCGTGCCGCCCAGAACGATCTGCTGCGCATCATCGGCATCCTTGGCGAGGAAAAGCACGCGCCGCGTGTCGCGCGGGCGATCACCGAACGCCGGGCTTCGCAAGCCTTTCGAGCGCACGCTCGATCTCGCCGGCGGTTGTCGAAAAGGCGGTTGGCCGGGCGCATGGCGACCGCATCCATCCGGCGACGCGAACTTTCCAGGGCCTGCGCATCTTCGTCAATCGCGAGCTGGAGCAGCTTGCCGCCGCGCTCTCCGCCGCCGAACGCGCTGCTCAAGCGAAGGCGGACGGCTCGTGGTGGTCACCTTCCATTCGCTGGAGGACCGGATCGTCAAGCGCTTCCTTGCCGACCGGAGCGGCGCCGCCAGCGGATCGCGGCACCTGCCGGAAGCCGGGCAACGCGCCGCCAGCTTCACGCTGACCCAGCGCGGCGCGGTTTCGGCGAGCGAGGAAGAAGCGCAGCGAAACCCGCGCGCCCGTTCGGCAAAGCTGCGCTACGGCATTCGCACCGCAGCGCCCGCGCACGCAGAAGACTGGTCGCCCTTCAAGCTGCCAAATCTCGTTTCGCTGTCTTCGCTGGGAAAGGGCAGCCGTGATGGTTAGGACGCTCGACATCGTCATGATCGCAATGCTCATCGCGGGAGCGGGCTACACCTTCAAGGTCAAGCATGACGCCGAAGAAGCGGTGGCCCGGGTTGAATCGCTGGAAACGCGCATCCGGCTGGAGCGCGAGGCGATCGACATCCTCAAGGCCGACTGGAGCCTGCTGACCAGCCCGGACCGGCTTGAGGCGCTGATCGCCCGCCACCGCGAGGAACTGGGGCTGGAGCCCCTGTCGCCACGGCAGATCGTGACGCTCGACAAGATCCCGCAGAAGCAGCCGGACCTCATGCCCATCGACGGCGAGGGCATGGCGGATGACGGCCGCGAGGCGCAGGCGATCGATGCGGACGGCACGGTGACCGGCTCCGTTGCCAATACGGGCGAGCCGGAAGAAATCCAGGAAGAACTGCCACAGATCACGGAAGAGGCCCAATGAGCGTTGCAGGCGCGTTCGAGGAAAGCGGCGGAACCTTCATGGCAAGCCAGTTGCGCTTCCAGGGCGCAGGCATGGCGGCGCTCAATCAGTCCCGCTCGCGCATCGTCCTGGCAATGCTTGTCGTCGTATGCGTCTATCTCGTCATCGCGGGCCGCCTGGTCTATTTCGGCATCATCGACACCGATGTCCACCGCCGCGCAAATCAAGGCCGACGCGACCATCTCGGCCCGCCGGCCCGATCTCGTCGACCGCAACGGCGTGACGCTCGCCACCGACATCAACACCGCTTCGCTGTTTGCCGAGCCGCAAACGCATCGTCGATGTCGACGAGGCAGTGGAGCAGCTTGCATCCGTGCTGCCGGACCTCGATGTGGAGAACGCGCACCGGCGGCTGACTTCAAAGGCCGGGCTTCGTCTGGCTGAAACGCGAACTCACGCCTGCCCAACAGGCGCAAATCCTGCAGCTTGGCATTCCGGGCATCGGCTTCCGCCGCGAGAAGCGCCGCTTCTATCCCGGCGGATCCGATCGCCTCGCACATTGTCGGCCACGTCAACATCGACAACAACGGCATCGCCGGCATCGAGAAATATGTCGATGACCAGGGCTTGCGCGACCTGCGCGACGCGGGGCTGACGACCGGCAAGCCGACTGGAGCCGGTCAGGCTGTCGATCGACCTTCGCGTGCAGCACTTCGTGCGCGACGAACTCGACAAAGGCATGGAGCGCTACCAGGCCATCGCGGCAGGCGGCGTCGTTCTCGACGTCAATACCGGCGAGGTGCTGGCGATGGTTTCGCTGCCGGACTACGATCCGAACAATCCGGTCGATGCGCTCGACAAGGACCGGCTGAACCGCATGTCGGCGGGTCTGTTCGAAATGGGCTCGACCTTCAAGACCTTCACGACGGCCATGGCGCTCGACAGCGGCAAGGTCACGCTGGACGACAAGTTCGACGCGTCCCGGCCGCTCCGGATCGGCGGCTTCACCATCAACGACTTCCACGGCAAGAAGCGCGTGCTGACGCGTGCCCGAAGTGTTCATCTATTCCTCCAACATCGGCACGGCCAAGATGGCCGACGTGGTCGGCATCGAGGGCCACCAGGAATTCCTGCACCGGATCGGGCTTCTGGACAAGATGCCGTCCGAACTGCCGGAAGTGGCAACGCCGGTCGAGCCGAAGGAGTGGAAGAAGATCAATTCGATGACGATCTCCTTCGGCCACGGCGTGTCGACCACGCCGCTGCAGACGGCGGTCGCCGCGGCGGCGCTGATGAATGGCGGCAAGCTGATTGCCGCCGACCTTCCTGCCGCGCAGCGGGAAGAGGCGACGGGCTTGCCAAGCAGGTTGTCCGCAAGGAGACCAGCGACGCCATGCGCTATCTGTTGCAGCTCAATGTCGGAAGAAGGGCTCCGGCAAGCGCGCCGGGGTTCCGGCTACCGCGTCGGCGGAAAGACCGGCACCGCCGAAAAGGTGGTCGAAGGCCGCTATTCCAGCGACAAGCGCTTCAACGCCTTCCTTGCGGCCTTTCCGATCGACGATCCGCAATATGTCGTGCTGGTCATCATCGACGAGCCGAAGCCGGAAAAGGCAAGGGCGCGGCCACTGCCGGCCTTAATGCTGCGCCAATGGTGAGCCAATATCATCCGCCGCTCGGCGGCGATTCTGGGCGTGAAGCCCGATATTCGACAGACGGCGCAATTCCTGTTCTCGTGTCGCGCTGAATGGATTTCACGCTCCGGCGGCGCTAGGAAGTGCGCTTGGGGGTAGTGATTCGGGCCTGATCGGCCCAAACAGGGAAGCGGCGACAATGAAACTTGGCGATCTTGCCGGCAGCGATGCTGCGGTTCCGCAGGGCGCCGCCAGCATAGCCGATGACACGGCGTTGACGGCGGATTCGCGCAAGGTGGCGCCGGGCTTCCTGTTTGTGGCGCTGCCCGGCACGAAGGCCGACGGCGCGCGCTTCATGCGCCGATGCCGTCGCGCGCGGCGCGGTCGCCGTCGCTTGCCGCAAGGCCGGAACGCCGGTACCTGATGACGCGTGCGCTGGTATCGGCGTCGACGATCCGCGCTCGGCGCTGGCGCGCATGGCCGCCGCGCATTTACCCGCGTCAGCCGGACATCATGGTCGCGGTGACCGGCACGAGCCGGCAAGACATCGGTCGCTTCCTTCCTGCGCCAGATCTGGGAAGCAGGCAGGCAAGGCCGCCGCAAGCATCGGCACCACCGGTGTCGTCGCGCCCGGCCGCAATGAATATGGCACGCTGACAACGCCCGATCCGGTCGAGCTGCACCGGCTGCTCGACCGAACTTGCGGGCGACGGCGTCACGCATGCCGCGATGGAAGCGTCAGCCACGGCCTCGACCAGCGCCGGCTCGACGGCGTGCGGCTTGCCGGCCGCCGCGTTCACCAATCTCGGCCGCGACCACATGGACTATCATCCGACGGTCGAGGACTATCTTCAAGCCAAGATGCGGCTTGTTCGACACGCTGCTGCCGAAGGGCGCGCCGGCGGTGATCTTTGCCGACGACGCGTGGTCGGCAGCTGGCGATCGAGGTCGCCGACAGCGCCGGGCGTCGACGTGCTGACCGTCGGCCGCAAGGGCGATTTCCTCGCGCTCAAGCGGGTCGAGCATGAGCGCTTCCGCCAGCGGCGGAGATCCAGCACGGCGGCGAGATCCATCGAAATCGACCTGCCGCTGGCGGGCGATTTCCAGATCGCCAACGCGCTGGTTGCGGCCGGCCTGGCCATTGCGACCGGCACGGCCGCCGGCGACGGCGCTTGACGGCGCTGGAGCACCTCAAGGGCGCGCCGGGGCGGCTTGAACTGGTCGGCGCAACGGCCGCACGGCGCGCCTGTCTATGTCGACTATGCGCACAAGCCGGACGCGCTGGAGAAGGTGCTGACATCCGTGCGCCCGTTCACGACGGGCAGGCTGGTCGTCGTGTTCGGCTGCGGCGGCGACCGCGACCAGGGCAAGCGGCCGATCATGGGCGAAATCGCCGCGCGGCTGGCCGACGTCGTCATCGTCACCGACGACAATCCGCGCTCGGAAGTAGCCCGCAGCACATCCGCGCGGCGATCATGGCGGCGGCCCCGGCGCCAGCGAGATCGGCGACCGGCGCGAGGCGATCCGCGCGGCGATCGCGATGCTTGCAGGCCGGCGATACGCTGATCGTAGCCGGCAAGGGCCATGAGGAAGGCCAGATCATCGGCGACGTGACGCTGCCCTTTTCCGACCATGAGGAAGTGCGCGAGGCGCTTGCCGGAATGGAAGCGCAGCGGCATGAGCGTGCTGTGGACCCTCGACGAGCATGGTCGACAGCGATGGACGGCGCGGCCGATCGGCGAGATGCCGGAAGGCAGTGACCGGCATTTCCATCGACAGCCGCACGTTGCAGCCGGGCGAGGCGTTCTTCGCCATCAAGGGCGACAAGCTCGACGGCCATGACTTCGCGAGCGCAGGCGATGAAGGCGGGCGCGGCGCTGCTGGTGGTCGCGGAAGCGCAAGCTGCCGGCGCTTCGGCGCGGCTGACGCATGCCGATGATCGTGGTGCCCGATGTGCTCGACAGCGCTGGAGAAGCTGGGCGTCGCGGCGCGGGCGCGCAGCCGGGCGCAGATCATCGCGGTCACCGGCTCGGCCGGCAAGACCACGACCAAGGAAGTGCTGCGCGCATGTGCTCGTCGGCACGGTGCGGCAAGGTGCATGCGTCGGCCGCGTCGTTCAACAATCACTGGGGCGTGCCGCTGACGCTGGCGCGCATGCCGGCCGACACGCGACTACGGCGTGTTCGAGATCGGCATGAACCATCCGGACGAAATCCGCCCGCTGGTGAAGATGGTGCGCCCGCACGTCGCGATCATCACGATCGATCGCGCCGGCGCATCTCGGGCATTTCAAGAACGCTCGACGAGATCGCGCGGGCCAAGGCCGAGATCTTCGAGGGCGTTGTCGACGACGGCGGTGCGGCGCTGATCAACCGCGACGATCAGCAGTTCGCGCTGCTCGAAGAAGCTGGCCAAGGAGGCCGGCGTCGAGCAGCATGTTCGGTTTCGGCGAAGAATGCGGCGCGGACTTCCGGCTGGTTCGATACGAGGCCGTGGCCGGACGGCTCAGCGATCACGGCATCGATCGGCGGCGAACGCATGCAGCTACAAGCTGCCGGTGCGCCGGGCGAGCACTCGTGCAGAACTGCGCTGGCCGTGCTGGGCGCGGCATCGCTGGCCGGCGCCGATCTCGCCAACGTTGCGCGTGGCGCTGGCCACGCTCGAGCCGAAAAGGGCCGCGGGCAGGCGCATGCTGGTGACATTGCCGGCGGGCCACGTTCACGCTGATCGACGAGAGCTACAACGCCAACCCGGCCTCGATGGCGGCGGCGCTGGAGCTGCTGGCGAGCCATCGCCGCCGAGGGACGCGGCGGCGCATCGCGGTGCTCGGCGACATGCTGGAACTCGGCGAGCATTCCGCGCAAGCTGCATGCGGAGCTGCGCGGGCCGATCGAGGAGTCCGGAACCGACATGGTGTTCCTGGCCGGACCGGAAATGAAGGCGCTGGCCGATGCGACTTCCGGCCGACTTGCTGGCCGGACATATCGCCGACGCGGCCGAGTGACCAAGGCGCTGCTGGCGGCCGCTGCGCGACCGGCGACGTCGTCATGGTGAAGTCATCCAACGGGCATCGGCTTTTCCAAGCTCGTCGATCGTTGCTGAAACATTTCCGCTCAGCGCCAAGACGGCCGCCGAACGGCCTGAGGCGCGACAGGGGGACGACATGCTCTTTTACCTTGCACAGGAACTTCGGACGCAGTTCTCCGTCTTCAACGTCTTCCGCTACATCACCTTCCGCACCGGCGGCGCGCTGATCACCGCGGCGCTGTTCGTGTTCATCTTCGGCCAGCCGATCATCGACGGCGCTGCGCGTCACGGCAAGGCAAGGGCCAGCCGATCCGCGCCGACGGGCCGGAGACGCATTTCAACAAGGCCGGCACGCCGACCATGGGCGGGCTGATGATCCTGTCCGGCGTGCTGTTCTCGTCGCTGTTGTGGGCGAACCTGACCAGCGGCTATGTCTGGGTGGTGCTTCTGGTGACGCTCGGCTTTGGCGCGATCGGCTTTTACGACGATTATCTGAAAGTCACGAAGCAGACGCACAAGGGCTTCTCCGGCAGGGTGCGGCTTGTCATCGAATTCGTGATCGCCGCCGTCGCCTGCGATCGCCATCATGTATCGGAGCGGCGCCGATTCTCGTCATCGCTGGCGTTTCCCTTCTTCAAGGACTTGCTGCTCAATCTCGGCTGGTTCTTCATTCCGTTCGGCGCGTTCGTCATCGTCGGCGCAGGCAATGCGGTGAACCTGACCGACGGCCTCGACGGTCTGGCCATCGTGCCGGTGATGATCGCCGCGGCATCGTTCGGCGTTGATCGCCTATCTGTCCGGCAACTGCGGTTTTCGCCGACTATCTGCAAATCCATTTCGTGCTGGGTACCGGCGAACTCGCCGTGATCTGCGGCGCGGTGATCGGCGCGGGCCTCGGCTTCCTGTGGTTCAACGCGCCGCCGGCCGCGATCTTCATGGGCGACACCGGATCGCTCGCGCTGGGCGGCCTGATCGGCACGACTGCGGTTGCGACCAAGCACGAGATCGTGCTTGG
The DNA here is from genome assembly GCA_963846345.1 of uncultured Alphaproteobacteria bacterium. Lineage (GTDB taxonomy): Bacteria > Pseudomonadota > Alphaproteobacteria > Rhizobiales > Rhizobiaceae > BOKV01. The sequence goes on along the minus strand of CAWJVP010000017.1, from coordinate 87,307 downwards.
CCATCATCGGCGGCCTGTTCGTGATGGAAGCGCTGTCGGTGATCATCCAGGTCGCCTCGTTCAAGCTGACGGGCAAGCGCGTGTTCCGCATGGCGCCGATCCACCATCATTTCGAGAAGAAGGGCTGGACGGAAAGCCAGGTGGTCATCCGGTTCTGGATCATCGCCGTGATGCTGGCGCTGGTCGGCCTTTCCACGCTGAAGCTGCGGTGAGGCCGATGATCCCGGTCACCACCTTCAAAGGCAAGCGAGTCGCGCTTTTCGGACTTGGCGGGTCCGGACTGGCGACGGCGCTTGCGCTGATGGCGGGCGGGGCCGATCGTCATTGCCTGGGACGACAATCCCGACAAGCGTGGCGCAGGCGCAGCCGAAGGGCATCGCGCACAGGCGATTTCCGCGAAGGCGGACTGGTGCGGTTTTGCCGCGCTGCGTGCTTTCGCCCGGCGTGCCGCTGACCCATCCGCAGCCCGCACTGGACGGTCGAACTGGCCAGTGCCGCCAATGTCGCGATGATCGGCGACATCGAACTGTTCGCGCGCGAGCGGCGGGCGACGGGCGCCGGATGCGCCGTTCATCGCCATCACCGGCACCAACGGCAAATCGACCACGACGGCGCTGATCGCGCATGTGCTGAAAGTCGCCGGGCGCGACGTGCAGATGGGCGGCAATATCGGCACGGCGATGCTGTCGCTGGAGCCGCCCGCGCCGAACCGGTTCTATGTGGTCGAATGTTCGTCCTACCAGATCGACCTTGCGCCGTCGCTCGATCCCTCGATGCGGCATCCTGCTCAACCTGACGCCGGACCATCTCGACCGGCACGGCTCGATGGAGCACTATGCCGCGATCAAGGAACGGCTGGTGGCGGCAAGCGACGTCGCCATCATCGGCACGGATGACGACTACTGCGCCGCCATTGCCTCCGGCCTTCAGGCAAAGGCGGAAGAAGGTGATGCGGATCGCGTCAAGCTCCAAGCTTGCCGACGGCGTCTGGCTCGACGGGCGCAGCTGGTCAGCGGCAATGGTCGCATCGTGCAGACCGTTGCCGACCTGTCGACCGGCACCGGCCGCTGCGCGGCGAACACAATGGCCAGAACGCCGCGGCGGCATTTGCCGCCTGCCGCGCCGCAGGATTGACGGACGCGGAAATCCAGGCCGGGCTTCGACAGCTTTCCCGGGCCTTGCGCACCGGATGGAGCAGGTCGCGCGCATCGGCAATGTGCTGTTCGTCAACGATTCCAAGGCGACCAATGCCGATGCCGCAGCAAAGGCGCTGGCAAGTTTTCCGCGCATCTACTGGATCGCCGGCGGACTGGCCAAGGAAGGCGGCATCGCGCCGCTGGCGAAGTTCTTTCCAACGATCGCCAAGGCCTATCTCATCGGCGAGGCCGCGCCGCAATTCGCGGCGACGCTGGGCGACAAGGTGCCGTTCGTGATCTCGCAGACCATCGATGCGGCCGTGCGGCATGCGGCGCGCGATGCGGCGCGCGACGAAGCTGCGGAGGCGGTGGTGCTGCTTTCGCCGGCCTGCGCGAGTTTCGACCAGTTCCAGAATTTCGAGAAGCGCGGCGACGCGTTCCGCGTCATCCGTGCTGGCGCTGGAAGGCGCCATGGCGCGGGCGGAGGCGCAGCGATGAACCTGTCCAGCACACCCAAGGGAGGCTCCAATGGTTAGCCGCGTGGATCGTTCGGTGATGGCGGAATGGTGGCGAACCGTCGACCGGCTTCTTCTGGGCTCCGTGCTTTTCCTCATGCTGTGCGGGGTGCTGCTTTCCTTCGCGGCGAGCCCGGCGGTGGCGGACCGCATCGGCTGCGGACACCTTCCATTTCATCAAGCGCCACGCGATGTTCCTCGCTCCCGCGGTCGGCGCTGTTGATCGGCGTCTCGTTCCTGACGCCGCGCCAGGTGCGGCGCGCGAGCTTCCTGCTCCTGGGCATCTCCATAATGCTGATGATCGCGACGCTGTTCATCGGCGCGGAAGTCAAGGGATCGCGCCGCTGGATCACGCTGGCCGGGATTTCCATCCAGCCGTCGGAATTGCTGAAACCGGCCTTCGTCGTCATCACCGCCTGGCTGTTTGCCGAAAATGCGCGCCGGCCGGAAATTCCCGGCAATCTCTTCTCGATCATCCTGTTCGGCATCGTCGCGGCGCTGCTGCTTGCGCAGCCCGATTTCGGCCAGACCATGCTCGTGGCGATCGTGTGGGGCGCATTGTTCTTCATGGCCGGCATGCCGTGGCTGTGGATCGTCGGGCTGGGCGCAACGGGCGCGGGCGGCCTTGCCGCGGCCTACGCCTTCTTCCCGCACGTGGCAGGCCGCATCGACCGGTTCATCACCGGCGAGGGAGACAATTTCCAGGTCGAGACGGCGCGCGAGGCGATCATCAATGGCGGCTGGCTGGGGCAGGGGCCGGGCGAAGGCACGGTCAAGCGCATCATCCCGGACAGCCATGCCGACTTTCCGTTCGCGGTGGCGGCGGAGGAATTCGGCATCATCGCCTGCATCCTGCTGGTGGCGCTGTTCGCCTTCATCGTGTTGCGCGGCCTCAACCATGCGCTGCGCGAGAAGGACCCGTATGTGCGGCTTGCAGTCTGCGGGCCTGATCACGCTGTTCGCCATCCAGTCGATGATCAACATGATGGTCAACCTGCAACTCATGCCGGCCAAGGGCATGACGCTGCCGTTCATTTCCTATGGCGGCTCGTCGCTGCTCTCGATGGCGATCGGCATGGGCTTCGTGCTCGCGCTGACGCGCCGGCGGCCGGAGACCCGTTCGAGCGCACCCTACGGCTTCGCGCTGCGCCAGTACCGGCCGGCGGGCGAGGGCGGCAACGCATGAAGTCAAGGGGCGCGATGGTGCTTTGCGCCGGAGGAACCGGCGGGCACCTGTTTCCGGCAGAGGCGCTGGCGCATGAACTTGCCGTGCGCGGCTGGGATGTGCATCTGGCGACCGACGAGCGGGCAAGGCAATATGCTTCGCAGTTTCCAGCCCGCAAGATGCATGTGATCGCCTCTTCCACGCCGTCGGGCAAGAACCCGTTCCGGCTGGCGATGGCGGCGATAACGTTGCTGCACGGATACCGTCAGGCGCGGCAGATGATGTTGGCGGTCAAGCCGGCGGCAGCCATCGGCTTCGGCGGCTATCCGACCGTGCCTCCCATGCTCGCCGCAACGCGGCTCGGCATTCCATCGATGATCCATGATGCCAATGCGGTGATGGGCAGGGCGAACAAGCTGCTTGCGCCGCGCGTCGACCTCATCGCGATGGGGTTTGAAGGTGTCGGCGGCGGCGATGTCGCGGTGACGGGAAACCCGGTACGGCCGGCGGTGATCGAGGCTGCGAAGAGCGCCTATCCGGTACGCAAGGCGGATGAGCCGTTCAACCTTCTCGTTTTCGGCGGAAGCCAGGGCGCGCAGTTTTTCTCGAAGGCGCTGCCCCAGGCGATTGAATTGATGGCCCCGCAAAAGCGGGGTCTGCTTCGCATCGTGCAGCAGGCCCGGGCGGAAGACGAGGCAGCTTTGAAAGCCGATTATGCCCGGCTGGCAATCACGGCGGAGATCGCCCCTTTCTTCACGCGACATGGCGCGAAAAATAGCGAACGCGCACTTCGTCATCAGCCGCGCAGGGGCATCGACCGTGTCGGAACTTGCGGTTATCGGCCGGCCCGCGCTGCTGGTGCCGTATCCGCACGCGCTGGACCACGACCAGGCGCTGAACGCCAAGGCAATCGCCGATATTGGCGGGGCAACCATTGTCGCCCAATCGGCGCTGGAACCGCAACGCCTTGCGGAAATCCTTGACGAAGCGGTTTCAGACCCGCAAAGGCTTTCGCAAATGGCCGGCAAGGCAGGCAAAAGCGGCCATCCGGACGCGGCGGCGCGGCTGGCCGATTGCCTGGAGAAGCTCGCGGCGGGCCGGCGCGAGAAAGCTGATTGAGGACAAGACGCATATGAAAATGCCTGAGACGATTGGCCTGGTGCACTTTGTCGGCATCGGCGGCATCGGCATGAGCGGCATCGCCGAAGTGCTTCACAATCTTGGTTACAAGGTGCAGGGATCGGACCAGGCCGAAAGCGCCAATGTCCAGCGGCTGCGGGCCAAGGGCATTCCCGTTTTCATCGGGCACAAGGCGGAAAACCTCGGCGACGCGGAAGTGGTCGTCGCGTCCACCGCGATCAAGCAGGACAATCCCGAGCGCGTCGAGGCGCGAGAGCGACACCTGCCGATCGTGCGGCGGGCGGAAATGCTGGCCGAGCTGATGCGCTTCCGCAAGGCGATCGCCATCGGCGGCACGCATGGCAAGACGACGACGACCTCCATGGTGGGCACGCTGCTGGAAGCGGGCGGCATGGACCCGACGGTCATCAATGGCGGCATCATCAACGCCTACGGCACCAATGCGCGCATGGGCGCCGGCGACTGGATGGTGGTGGAGGCCGACGAATCGGACGGCACCTTCCTCAAGCTGCCGGCTGATATCGCGGTTGATCACCAACATCGATCCCGAGCATCTCGACCATTATGGCAGCTTCGACAAGGTGCGTGCCGCGTTCCGCGATTTCGTCGAGAACGTGCCGTTCTACGGCTTCGGGGTCATGTGCCTCGACCATCCCGAAGTGCAGGCGCTGGTCGCCAAGATCACCGACCGCAAGGTCGTTACCTATGGCGCCAATCCGCAGGCCGATGTGCGCTTCTTCGACGTGGTCGCCGATGGCGGCAAGAACCGCTTCAGCGTCGAAATCCGCAATCGCAAGACCGGCGCGTCGGAAGTTATCGGCGACCTGATGCTGCCGATGCCGGGCCGGCACAATGTTTCCAACGCCACGGCGGCGATTGCGGTCGCGCACGAGCTTGGCATCGGCGCGGACGAAATCCGTTCCGGACTTGCCGGTTTCGGCGGCGTCAAGCGGCGCTTCACCCATACCGGCACCTGGAACGGCGTCGAGATCTTCGACGACTACGGCCACCATCCGGTGGAAATCGCAGCCGTGCTCAAGGCGGCGCGCGAGGCGGCGAAAGGGCGCGTCATCGCGATCAAGCAGCCGCACCGCTATACCCGGCTGCATGACCTCTTCGACGATTTCTGCGCCTGCTTCAACGACGCCGACATGGTGATGATCGCGCCGGTCTATTCGGCGGGCGAAGCGCCAATCGAGGGCATTTCGCACGAGGCGCTGGTCGCAGGCCTCAAATCGGGCGGTCATCGCAATGCCCGCGCGATCTCCGGCGCATCCGACATCGCCCCCATCGTTGCGGAAGTGGCGCAGCCTGGCGACTACGTGATTTTCCTCGGCGCCGGCAACATCACGCAATGGGCCTATGCCTTGCCGGGTGAACTGGCGGCGCTGGCGGGCGAATGACATTGCGGAAGATCATTCCATGACCGGGGAGCCAAGCCTTTTCGAGCGGCTCAAGCCGCTGGCGGACCAATTGCGCGGGCGCATGGCGGCTAACCAGCCGATGTCGAAACTCACCTGGTTCCAGGCGGGCGGACCGGCGCAGGTGCTGTTCCAGCCGGCGGACGAGGACGATCTCGCGGCGTTCCTCGAGGGGCTGCCGCAAGATGTTCCGGTGACCGTCGTTGGCGTCGGCTCGAATCTTCTGGTTCGCGATGGCGGCCTCGATGGCGTGGTGATCCGGCTTTCGGCCAAGGGCTTCGGCGGCATCGAGAACATCGGCGCAAACCGGCTGAAGGCGGGCGCGGCGGTGCTCGACAAGACGCTTGCAGCGGCCGCGCTCGAACACGGCATCGGTGGCTTTGAATTCTACCACGGCATCCCCGGCGGCATCGGCGGGGCGCTGTACATGAATGCCGGCGCGAACGGCACTGAGACGACGAACAGGGTTGTCGAGGTCCATGGCGTGACGCGCGACGGGAAGAAGCTGACGCTGAGCCACGCCGACATGGGCTACACCTACCGGCACAGCAACGCGCCGCAGGGGATGATCTTCACCTCGGCTGTTTTCGAAGGCGAGGCGAAGCCGCGCGACGAGATCCGCAAGCGCAATGGACGATGTCCAGCATCACCGCGAATCGGTGCAGCCGGTCAAGGAAAAGACCGGCGGTTCGACCTTCAAGAACCCGCCCGGCCATTCGGCCTGGAAGCTGATCGACGAGGCAGGCATGCGCGGGGCGCGAATCGGCGGCGCGCAGATGAGCCCGATGCACTGCAATTTCATGATCAATACTGGCGGCGCAAGCGCGCACGACCTTGAAAAACTTGGTGAAACGGTTCGCGCCAAGGTATTGGAAAAATCCGCAATTCAGTTAGAGTGGGAAATCAAGCGCATCGGAAAATTCGAGCCGGGGCGCGAAGTGAAAGAGTTTCCGGACCCGAACGGGTAACCGGAACCGATGCGGCAAAGGCCGGTTCAACGGCCAGGCATCCAGAGACAGGGCAGGTTGCAATCAATCGTCGCGGAAACCATTCCGCCGGCGTGCTTCTTGATTCGGCTGTCGCCGGACCTTTGGGCCGCCAAACTGCCTTGGGAAATGCCGGATGGCCTTAGAGACGATCAACAAGAACAAGCATGTCGCGGTGCTCCTGGGGGGATGGTCCTCCGAGCGTCCCGTTTCGCTGTCGTCTGGCGAATCATGTGCGGAAGGCCTCGAAAATGCCGGCTATCGGGTAACGCGCGTCGATGTTCAGCGCGACATCGCCACCGTGCTGCAGGAATTGAAGCCCGACGTCGCCTTCAACGCGCTGCACGGCCCCTTTGGCGAGGACGGCACGATCCAGGGCATCCTCGAGATGCTGCAGATTCCCTACACCCATTCGGGCGTGCTGGCCTCCGCGCTCGCCATGAACAAGGAAAAGGCGAAGATCATTGCCAAGGCCGCCGGCATCCCGCTCGCGCAGTCGCGGGTCATGCACCGGCTGGAAGCGGCGCAAAAGCATGCGATGACACCGCCTTACGTGATCAAGCCGGTCGCTGAAGGTTCGTCATTCGGCGTCCTGATCGTGCGCGAGGACATGTCGCAGCCACCGCAGGAACTCTATTCGAAGGACTGGCCGTACGGCGACATCGTCATGGTCGAACGCTATGTCGCCGGACGCGAACTCACCTGCGCCGTGATGGGCGACGTGGCACTGGGCGTGACGGAAATCCTGCCCACCGGACCGGCCTTCTACGACTTCGATGCAAAGTACCGTCCGGGGGGATCAAAACACGAATGTCCGGCAAATCTTAAACGAAATATTTACCAAAAAGTAATGACACTGGCACTCAAGGCGCATCAAGCCGTCGGGTGCCGCGGGCGTCAGCCGTTCGGATTTCCGGCTGGACGACGGCCCGATGGGAACCGGCGAGCTTGTATGGCTGGAGATCAACACCCAGCCGGGCATGACTCCGACTTCCCTGGTGCCCGAACTGGCCGCTCCACGCGGGCCACAGTTTTGAGGAATTGGTCACCTGGATGGTGGAGGACGCATCTTGCTGTCGCTAGGCCGCAAGGACAGCGCAAGCGCACCGGACCAGGCCAGGGCTGGCCGACGCCGGTGGCCTCGTGCTGCCGCGTTTCCTGCGCAAGCCGGTCCGGCACTTCTCGCGCATCTTCAGCCGCGAAGCGATGCTGCAGCCCAGGGTGCTCCTCGGCGCGGCCGCGATCGTGGCAGGGCTCGCAGGCTCGGGCTATGTGGTGCAGAGCGGCCTTGGCGAACTGGCGGTGGCCAAGGCAACCGCGTTTGCCGGCTTCAAGATCGAGGATGTCGAGATCAACGGCATCGAGGAAGTCTCGCGCATCGACGTGCTGACGAATATCGACCTTGGCGTAGAACGGTCGCTGTTCTCCTTCGACGTCCATGCCGCGCGCAAGGCGCTGCGCAAACTTGCCCTGGATTGCCGAGGCGCGCGTTGCCAAGGCCTATCCTGACCGGGTCATCATCAACATCGTCGAAAAGTCGGCCTTCGCTGTCTGGCAGAACAATGGCGAATTGTGGCTGATCGAGCGCGACGGCAAGAAGATCGTGCCGTTCGAGGAACGATTTGCAGGCCTGCCGCTGGTTGTCGGCGCCGGCGCCGCTGAAAAGTCGGCCGAGTTCCTCGCCATGATCGGAAGGCATCCGGTACTTGCCGAGCGCGTCACCGCCCATGTGCGCATCGGCGAGCGCCGCTGGAACCTCGTCATGGACACGGGCGTGACCGTGAAACTGCCCGAAGGCGGAGAGGCGGCCGAGCTCGGCGAACTCGCCCGTGTCGAGGCCGAAGGCGAGCTGATGTCGCGCGACATCGGCGAGATCGACATGCGCATCGCCGACCGGATGGTCGTGCGGCTGACGCCTGAAGCTGCCGCGCGCCTCGAAGAGGAAAAGAAAGCCGGCAAGAAGAAGCCGGGGGAGGACACATGAGCCTCCTTTCCAACAATGGTTTCCTTCCGCGCATGAAACCGCCGTCGGCAAAGCGACCGACGGTCGTTTCCGTGCTCGACATCGGCAGTTCAAAGACCTGCTGCCTCATCGCCCGGCTGAAGCCGCGCGAGGAAAGCCGCGTATCTGCCCGGCCGTACCCATACGATCGAGGTGATCGGCATCGGCCACCAGCGCTCGCGCGGTATCAAGTCCGGCGTGGTCATCGATCTGGAAGCTGCCGAGCAGGCAGTGCGCGCAGCGGTCGATTCAGCCGAGCGCATGGCCGGCGTCACGGTCGAATCACTGATCGTTTCCATTTCCGCGGGCCGGCTCGTGTCCGAAGCGTTTTCCGCCGACATCAGCCTGGGCGGGCACCAGGTGGCGGACAGCGACATAGCAAAGGTATTGCGCGCCGGGGCCGAGCACGCCCTTGCGATGGAGCGTTCGGTCGTCCATTCGATTCCCATCGGCTTTTCGCTGGACGGCGAGAACGGCATCAGCGATCCGCGCGGCATGGTCGGCGAAAAGCTGGGCGTGAACATGCATGTGGTGACGGCCGAGAACGCGCCGATCCGCAATCTCGAGCTTTGCATCAACCGCGCACATCTGTCGGTCGACGCCGTGGTGGCGACGCCCTATGCGGCGGGCCTGTCGGCGCTGGTCGACGACGAGGCGCAGATGGGTTGCGCCTGCATCGACATGGGCGGCGGCACGACGACGCTTTCGGTTTTCGCGGAAGGGCGCTTCGTTTTCGCCGACGCTGTCGCCATCGGCGGCAACCACGTCACCATGGACATCGCCCGCGGGCTTTCGACCCGGCTCGACGATGCCGAACGGCTGAAGATCCTGCACGGCTCGGCGCTGGGCGGCGGCAATGGCGAGGACGACGTGATTTCGGTTCCGCCGATCGGCGAGGAAGAACGCGACCTGCCGAACCAGGTGACCAGATCGCAGTTGACGCGCATCATCCGTCCGCGCGTCGAAGAAACGCTCGAACTGGTGCGCGACCGTCTCGCCCGTTCCGGCTTTGCCGGCGTGGTCGGCAAGCGGATCGTGCTGACCGGCGGCGCCAGCCAGCTCACCGGCCTTGGCGAACTCGGCGCGGCGCATCCTGGCGCGCAATGTGCGGCTCGGCCGCCCGCTCGGGGTTTCGGGCATGCCGGAAGCCGGCAAGGGGCCGGCCTTCGCGGCCGCGGTCGGCCTGCTGATCTATCCGCAGATGGCGCATCTGGAAAACTATTCAACGCACGGCGTGGCGCCGGCGATGATGAAGCTTACGGGTACCGGCGGTGCGTTTTCCCGCCTCGGAAATTGGTTGCGAGACAGCTTTTAGGTGCGGCAAGGCCAGGCCCGGGGCGGGCAGGACCGGAACAGAACAATGGCAAGAAGGCAGGGCGGTAATCCAGACCTTTTGCCGAAATTGGAGACGAGGAAATGACCATCAACCTGCAGAAGCCCGACATCATGGAATTGAAGCCGAAGATCACCGTCTTCGGCGTTGGCGGCGGCGGCGGCAATGCCGTCAACAACATGATCAATGGCGGCCTGCAAGGCGTCGAGTTCGTGGTGGCGAACACCGATGCACAGGCGCTGACCATGTCGAAGGCACAGCGCGTCATCCAGCTTGGCGTCGACGTGACCGCAGGGCCTGGGTGCGGGCTCCCAGCCCGAAGTTGGCCGCGCAGCCGCCGAGGAGTGCATCGACGAGATCGCCGATCACCTGCAAGGCACGCACATGGCCTTCGTCACCGCCGGAATGGGCGGCGGCACCGGGAACGGGAGCGGCCCCGGTGGTCGCCCGCGCGGCGCGCGAACTTGGCATCCTCACGGTCGGCGTCGTCACCAAGCCTTTCCACTTCGAAGGCGGCCGGCGCATGAAGACGGCGGATGCCGGCATCGCCGAACTCCAGAAGAATGTCGATACGCTCATCGTCATTCCGAACCAGAACCTTTTCCGGATCGCCAACGACAAGACCACTTTCGCCGATGCCTTCGGCATGGCCGACCAGGTGCTCTATTCCGGCGTTGCCTGCATCACCGACCTGATGGTCAAGGAAGGCCTCATCAACCTCGACTTCGCCGATGTGCGCTCGGTCATGCGCGAAATGGGCAAGGCGATGATGGGAACCGGCGAGGCTTCCGGCGAGGGCCGCGCCATGGCGGCGGCAGAGGCGGCGATCTCCAATCCGCTGCTCGACGAGACCACCATGCGCGGCGCCACGCGGACTGCTGATCTCGATCACCGGCGGACGCGACCTGACGCTGTTCGAGGTGGATGAAGCGGCAACCCGCATCCGCGAGGAAGTCGATTCGGAAGCAAACATCATCCTCGGTGCAACGTTCGAGGAATCGCTCGACGGCATCATCCGCGTCTCGGTCGTGGCGACGGGCATCGACCGCGCCGCACAAACCGAAACGGAACGCTTCGAAACCGGCCGCGTGGCAGCCGCGATCTCGCGCTCGACCGCCGCACAGCCGCAATCGCGCCCGGTCAATGTCGGCACCGCTCCGCTGCGTGCCGCACCGCAGCCGATGCAGCGCGCACCGCAGGCATTCGCAGGCCAGGCTCCTCGCCCGGCCTCCGTGCCTTCGATCGCGCCCGCACCGGTCCAGCCGGCACGTTTCGAACGGGACGGCGTCAATATCGAGCCGCTGCAGCCCGCGAACATGTTCACGGACGACACGATCGAGGAAGAATTCCGCGTCGCGCTCGAAGTGGAATTGACGCCGGCGAGCGACGACTTCATTCCGCCGGCGCCAGACATGCCCGAGACCGGATATGCGGCCACACGCATGCCCGATGTCCAGGATTTTCCGCCAATGGTGCAGGCCGAACTCGAAAAGCGCACGGGTGCCCGTCCCCAGCATGAGGAGCGCGGCGGATCCATGGGCGGGCTTCTGAAAAAGCTCGCGCACAACTTCGGCGTACGCGAGGAAGAGCCCGAGCAAGCGCGGTCCGCGCAACGTGCCCAGCCTCGTGTCGAGCCGCAGGTGCGCCCGGCACAGCCTGCCCCATGCGGCAGGCCACGGCAGGGTTGACGACAACCCGTTTGCGCCAAAGCGCACGACGCTGGACCGGCACGGGCGAATCACCCCTGGCGAAAAGACGGTGAGCGAAGACGACCAACTGGAAATTCCGGCTTTCCTGAGGCGTCAATCGAGCTGAAAAAGCGCCTTAAAGTGACCGCTGACGGGCGAATGTTACATCCGGGGCATGTGGATAAACCTCCGCATGCCCCTGATTTTGTTACACAATCTGACCACGGATTCATTCCGTCAGGTAACAAAAGGTAAGAAAGCGTGATTTGGTCATTGTGGCCCCAATTTGTATGTTCAAACCCGGTTCGAAGGGTAGAAAACAAGGGGACGCGCAAAGGTTCGAAGCATCCGGAAGGCAACGTCCTGAAGGGTACGGAAAATCTTCAAAGCGCGCTCCGCAAGCAAGGCGGTTGAAATGGGGATCAACGTTCTGGGATTCCAGACAACGATACGCGAGCGCGTCGAACTGACCGGCGTTGGCGTACACTCCGGCAAGCCGGTCTCGATGACCCTGTGCCCCGCCGAAGCAAATACAGGCATTGTCTTCAGCGTCTCCTGCCCCAAGTCCGGGCGCACCATTGATCTTCCCGGCAACATCTCGGCCGTCGGTGCAACCGACCTTTGCACCGTGCTCGGAAGCCCCTCGGGCATTCACATTGCAACCGTCGAACATCTGCTGGCAGCGTTGCGCGCCCTCAATGTCGACAACGTCATCGTCGAGGTCGATTCCAACGAAGTTCCCGTCATGGATGGCAGCTCGGCCGAATTCGTCGATGCCATCTTCGCGGTGGGCCTCCAGTCGCTGGCGGCCATGCGCTGCTACATCCGCATCAACAAGCCGGTCCGTGTGGACATGGGCGCGTCATGGGGTGAATTCGTTCCCTACGAGGGCACCCGCTACGAGATCGAAATCGATTTCGACAGCCCGGCGATCGGCCGCCAGAGCTTCCGTTCCGACCTCAATGAAGAAGTATTCCGCCGCGATTTGTCGCGCGCGCGCACCTTCGGCTTCATGAAGGACGTCGAGCGTCTCTGGGCAGCCGGCTTTGCGCTCGGCTCGAGCCTCGAGAATTCCGTCGTCATCGGCGACGACAACCGCATCGTCAATCCGGAAGGACTGCGCTATCGCGACGAGTTCGTACGCCACAAGGCGCTCGACGCGGTAGGCGACCTGGCGCTTGCCGGCGCGCCTTTCCTCGGCTGCTACCGTTCCTATCGCGGTGGCCACAAGCTCAATTCGCTCGTCTTGAAGGCGCTGCTGTCCGACCGCAGCGCCTTTGATTTGTCGAGCCGGCCACCTATCAGCCACGCGTTCGCCATGCCGAACTCGTGGCGGTGCATGCGCCCGCCTATGCGGCCCAGCTGATCTGATCCGCCGCGCGGCATTACGCCCCGGCCGCAGGCTTCGCCACAGTTTCGCGCCAATGCGGCGTTAACGCCCATGGCATGAAGCAGGGCTCTGGCGCAAAATGCCGTTTTAGGGGATAAGATGCACGCTGGCCCGCAGGGCGTGCATTCACAGGCAGGTAGGTTGATGGAACTGAGCAGCAAGGCCAACCGGGAGCAAAAGCCGGGCCGCACCAGCCGTTTCGTGCTTCGCGCGATGCCGCTTTGCGCATTGCTTGCGCTTGGCGCCTGCACTTCCAGCGAGACCAGCAGCAACGACTTCGTCGACAATATCGAGCCGCCGGATCGCCTGTACAATCAGGCGATCGCCGAACTCGATGACGGCGACCTGGGCAATGCACGCAAGAAGCTTGAAGAGATCGACAAGCAGCATCCGTACTCGGAATATTCGCGCCGCTCGCTCGTCCTTCAGACCTTCATCCACTACCGCAAGGGCCAGTTCGAGGACGCGATAAACACCGGCAAGCGGTATGTTTCGCTGTATCCCGGCGATTCGGAGGCTGCATACGCGCAATATCTGGTCGGCATGTCCTACTTCCGGCAGATGCCGGATGTCAGCCGCGACCAGACCATCACGCAGCGTTCCTACAACGCCTTCAACGAAGTGATCGAGCGCTATCCGGAAAGCGAATATGTCGAGGATTCGCGCACGAAAATGCGCATTTGCCTGCGACCAGCTCGCCGGCAAGGAAATGCTGACCGGGCGCTACTATCTTGAGCGCCGCGAATTCCTGGCGGCGATCAACCGCTTCCGCAAGGTGGTCGAAAGCTACCAGACCACGCGCCATATCGAGGAAGCGCTCGCCCGCCTGACCGAAGCATATTATTCGCTTGGCATGGTCGAGGAAGCGCAGGCTGCGGCGGCGGTGCTCGGGCACAACTACCCCGAAAGCCAGTGGTACAAGGATTCGGTCAAGCTGCTGCAAAGCGGCGGCTACGCGCCACAGGAGAATGCCGGCTCCTGGATTTCCAAGCTGTTCGGCGCAAACCCCAAGAGCTGATTGCGGGAGCTTCCGGCGCGATGCTCTCCAGCCTTTCCATTCGCGACATCGTGCTTATCGAGCGGCTCGACCTCGAGTTCCCGGCCGGGCTGTGCGTGCTGACGGGCGAGACCGGCGCGGGCAAGTCCATCCTGCTCGACGCGCTGTCATTGGCATTGGGTGCGCGCGGCGACGGCGCACTGGTTCGCAGCGGCGCATCGCAGGGCCAGGTGACGGCCGTGTTCGAGCCGGGTCCACAACATCCCGCGCTTGCCATTCTCGCCGGCAACGACATTGCCGAAGAGGGCGCAGCTCATCCTGCGCCGCTCGCAAGGTTCGGACGGGCGAACCCGCGCCTTTGTCAACGACCAGCCGGTTTCCGCTTCGCTCCTTCGCGACATCGGCCGCACGCTTGTGGAAATCCACGGCCAGCACGACGAGCGTGCGCTGGTGGACCCGGGCGCACATCGCGCGCTGCTCGACGCATACGGCCTGCTCGAGGCGGATGCCGCACTCGTTTCCGCTGCATGGACGTCGTGGCGCAAGGCACTGGCCGAACTTTCCGCGCTGCAGGCGCGGGTGGACGCCGGCGCGCGCGAAAGCGACTATTTGCGCGCGAGCCTCGACGAGTTGACGGCGCTTGCGCCGGAGCCGGGCGAGGAAGAACGCCTCGCCGAGCAGCGTGTCGCGGATGATGAAGGTCGAGAAGATCGCCGGCGAATTGCACGAGGCAAGCGAACAGCTTTCCGGTCAGGCTTCTCCCATACCGGGCCTTTCGAGCCTGTTGCGCCGGCTGGAGCGCAAGGCGGCCGACATGCGCGACATTGCTCGGCGGGGCGGTCGAGGCGCTGGAACAGGGCGTCAATTCGCTGCATGTGGCCGCGCAGGAACTCGAGCGGGCCCTTCGCGAAACCGAATTCGACCCGCATGCGCTGGAACGCTCGGAAGAGCGCCTGTTTGCGCTGCGGGCGGCAGCGCGCAAGTTTTCGGTTCCCGTCGATGACCTGCCGGCGCTGGCAGTCAAATTTGCCGATGCGCTCTCGACCATCGACGCAGGCGAGGAGCGCCTCGCCGCGCTGGCCAAGCAGGCACAGGCGTTGCGAAGCGGAATACCAGCGGCTTGCCGGAAGCTTGTCGCGCAAGCGGCGGGAGGCGGCCGAAGCGCTGACCGCCTCCGTCGCGCAGGAACTGCCCGCGCTGAAACTTGAGCGGGCGCAGTTCATGGTCGAGTTCACGCAGTCGGAGCCCGGCGCCGAACGGCCTCGACGGCGTCGAGTTCTGGGTGCAGACCAATCCGGGCACCCGGCCGGGCCCGATGATGAAGGTTGCCTCGGGCGGCGAACTGGCGCGCTTCCTGCTGGCGCTCAAGGTGTCGCTGGCGGACCGTGGTTCGGCGCCGACGCTGGTATTCGACGAAATCGATTCGGGCGTGGGCGGCGCCGTGGCGGACGCGATCGGCCGCCGGCTGGCCCGGCTCGCATCGCGTGTGCAGGTGCTTTCGGTAACCCATGCGCCGCAGATCGCCGCGCGGGCCGGCGAGCATTACCTGATCAGCAAGGATACCGTAGAAGGCGCCGCCAGTCGCGTTGCGACTGCCGTCAGCCGCATAGAAGGCGGCGCGCGGCGCGAGGAGATCGCCCGCATGCTGGCCGGGGCAACCATCACCGAGGAAGCCCGCGCGGCGGCGGAAAAGCTCATCAGCCAGACCGCAGCCTGAGCAAATGTTTACGCGGCGGCGTGCCCGCCAGGGTGGCAAACTGCGGCGGTAACGAAGTTTTCGATTTCAGACGCGGGGAACTGGGGTTATTCTGTTCCCTTGAAAGCAGACGGACAGGTTCATGCGTATCAGTCGAATGCCTGCACTTGCCTTGGGAGTTGCGCTTGGCGCCGTGGCTGCCCTTGCGCCGACGGTTGCCTCGGCAAAGGTGGTGGTGAAGGAAAACGTCAAATACTACCCGGTGAAGGGGCGCAGCGGCATAGAGGTCAGCAAGGCCATGCTGGTTGGCGGCGCACGCAACATCAACATGCGCCATGCCATCGCCGCGACAACGACGCGTTTTTCCATCAGCGATGCAAAGGTGGGCGTCAAGAACGGCCGGTGCGTCGTCGAGGACATCCAGGTTACCCTCAAGATAGAATATCTCTATCCCGAAATGGTCCAGCGTGAACCAGGCCAAGCCAAAGGTCCGCAAGGCGTGGGATTCGTTCTACGCCGAACTGCTGAAGCATGAGCGGACCCATGGTGCCATCGCCAAGAAGGCCGCAGCGCGCATGGAGAAGGAACTCAAGGGCCTTACGGGAACGGTGGCGCTCGGTTGCCGTGACTTTGGCCGCTTTGCCGACCAGCGCTTCGAAAAGATCTCCGAGGACCTGAGACGGCAGCAAATCGCTTTCGACGCGCGCGAGAACAAGGGTTCGAGCAAGATCACGAAGCTGCAGATTTCTCTCCTCAAGGCCGATTGAGCATCGCGCTTGAGCGCGCGGGGCAGGGCGCGTAAGGAAAGGCGTTCCTTTTCACTCGCCGCCGTCTCCGGTTTGCCATGCAGAAATATCCCGTTCCCGTAGATCAGCTGGACGAAGAGCACGCCGCCGCAGAGCTTGCATTGCTTGCGGCAGAGATCGCGCGCCATGACGAACTTTACCATGCCAAGGACGCGCCGGAGATAACCGACGCGCAATATGATGCGCTGCGGGCGCGCAACCTTGCCATAGAGCAACGTTTTCCGGCGCTGGTACGGGCGAATTCGCCTTCGCGCCGGGTTGGCGCGCCTGTGGCCGAGACCTTCGCCAAGGTGGCGCCACAGCCGGCCGATGCTGTCGCTGGAGAACGCATTCACCGACGAGGACGTGCGCGATTTCGCCGACCGTAACCGGCGGTTCCTCAAATTGGCCGAAGGCGCTGAACTGGCATTGACGGCCGAGCCGAAGATCGACGGGCTTTCGCTGTCGCTGCGCTACGAGAAGGGCCGCCTCGTCAGCGCCGCGACGCGCGGGGACGGCGCTGTCGGCGAGGACGTGACCGCCAATGCCAGGACCATTCCCGACATTCCCCACACGCTATCGGGCGCGGATGTTCCGGACGTCGCGGAGGTTCGCGGCGAGGTCTACATGACGATCGAGGCGTTTCGGGCGCTCAACGAGCGCATGGAGGCAGAAGGCAAGCAGACCTATGTCAATCCGCGCAACACTGCTGCCGGTTCGCTTCGCCAGAAGAATGCGGCTGTCACCGCCTCGCGCCCGTTGAAGTTCTTTGCCTATGCCTGGGGCGAGATGAGCAGCATGCCGGCGGCCACGCAAATGGGCATGGTGGAGGCAATGCGCAGCTGGGGTTTCGTCACCAATCCGCTGATGCGGCTCTTCACCGATGTCGAGGCGCTGATCGCGCATTACCACGCCATCGAGGAAGAGCGCGCGACGCTCGGCTACGACATCGACGGCGTCGTCTACAAGGTCAACGACCTTGCGCTGCAGGAGCGACTCGGCCTGCGCTCGAACAGCCCGCGCTGGGCGCTGGCGCACAAGTTTTCGGCCGAGAAAGCCTGGACTGTGCTGAACGGCATCGACATCCAGGTCGGACGCACCGGCGCGCTGACGCCCGTCGCACGGCTGGCTCCGGTGACGGTGGGCGGCGTGGTCGTGGAAAACGCGACCTTGCACAACGAGGATTACATCAAGGGCCTCGGCAAGGATGGCGAACTCATCCGGGACGGCAAGGATTTGCGCGTGGGCGATACCGTGATGCTGCAGCGCGCGGGCGATGTCATCCCGCAGGTTCTCGACGTCGATCTCGACCGCCGCCCGCCTGATGCCGTTCCGTATGAATTCCCGAAGGTCTGCCCGGCCTGCGGCAGCCATGCGGTGCGGGAGGTAAACCCGCGTACCGGCAGGCTCGACTCGGTCACACGCTGCACCGGCGGGCTCGTCTGCCCGGCACAGGCGGTGGAGCGCCTCAAATATTTTGTCGCCCGCGATGCGTTCGACATCGAGGGCCTCGGCGCCAAGCAGGTGGAAACTTTCTACCAGGACGGGTTGATCGCGAATGCGGCGGATATTTTCACGCTCGCCGAGCGCGACCGGCGGTCGCTGAAGAAGCTGAAGGATCGCGAAGGCTGGGGCGAGACGAGCGCCCGCAAGCTGTTCGATGCAATCGAAGTCGCGCCGGGACATCGAGCTCAACCGCTTCATCCATGCGCTCGGCATACGCCATGTCGGCGAGCAGACCGCGAAGGATCTCGCCCGCGCCTATGGCAGTGTCGAGGCGTTCGCTGCAGCGGCAATCGCGCTCGACAGGGCCGGACAGCGATGCGTGGCGCGACCTCGTCGCCATCGACGGGATCGGGTCGACGGTTGCTGAAGCCCTGCAGGAATTTTTCAACGAGCCGCGCAATCTGGAGGTGTTCAACGCCCTGCTGCGCGAGATCCGGCCAAGGCCGATGGCAGCTGCGGCTTCCGACACGCCGGTTGCCGGCAAGACCGTCGTCTTCACCGGCACGCTGGAGCAAATGACGCGCGACGAGGCCAAGGCGATGGCCGAGCGGCTTGGCGCCAAGGTGGCCGGTTCCGTCTCGAAGAAGACCGATCTCGTGGTCGCCGGTCCGGGCGCAGGTTCGAAGCTCGCGGATGCGCAGAAGCACGGGGTCGAGGTCATCGACGAAGCCGCGTGGCTTGCCCTGGTCGCAGGGCGCTGAGCATGCAAATCGAAGACAGCGTAAAGGCGGCGGCCGGCCGTGAATTCATGGAGGGCGCGCGCGACACGCTGCCGATCCTGGTGGCGGCCGCGCCGTTCGGCATCGTTTTCGGCGCGGCGGCGGTGGCTGCGGGCTATTCGATTTATGAAACGGTGCTGACCAGCGCGGCAATGTTTGCCGGGGCAAGCCAGTTCGTCTTCATCGAGGTGAATGCCCAGGCGGTGCCGGCCTGGATGGTGGTGCTTGCGGTGTTCGCCATCAACTTCCGGCACATCCTCTATTCGGCTTCGATCGGGCGGCGCATTGCCGCCATGAGTTTCTTCCAGAAGGCGGCGGCCTTCTTCCTGCTCACCGACATCCAGTTCGCCGGGGCCGAAGCGCGCGCGGCCCGCGATCCGCAGGGGCGCATCAGCGCGGCCTATTATTTCGGGATGGGCATTCCGATCTACATCATGTGGGTGGCGACAGCAGTGCTGGGTGCGCTGTTCGGCAAGCTCATCGAGCATCCCGAGCAATGGGGCCTCGACTTCATCCTGCCGATCTATTTCCTTGCCGTGCTGATGGGTTTTCGCACGCGCGAGCGCTTCGTCCTCATCGTACTGGCGAGCGGCATTGTTTCCATGCTGGCGTACAAGACGCTTGGCACGCCCTGGCACATTTCGCTCGGCGCCTTCGCCGGCATCGGCGTGGCGGCCTTCACGGCGCGGGGGCGGGCGGTTGTTTGAATCCGGCAATCACGGCAGACATCACAGCGCTCATCATCGTGATGGCGCTGGTGACTTATCTCACGCGCATCGGCGGGCACCTGGTCCTGTCGCGGTTCAAGAAGCTCGATCCGCGCGTCGAGGCAGGGCTGGAGGCAGTTCCGGTCGCGGTGATGACGCCGCTGATCGTGCCGCCTGCGCTGACCAACGGCCCGGCGGAGGCAATTGCCATCCTGTTCGTGTGCGTTGCCTCGCTGCGGCTCGGCGCCGATCCCCACCGTGGCGCTGGGTGTCGCGGTGCTGGTGGCGGGGCGAAACCTCTTCTAGCATCAGTCGCGCAGCGGCGCGCACGCATTCGCCAGCCATTGCCGGTCTGCTGCATCCAGATGCGGCGACAGCGCTTCGCGTACCCGCGCGTGATAGGCGTCCAGCCAGACGAGTTCCTCCCGCGTCATGATCGACGGTGTCGATCAGCCGGCGGTCGATGGGCGCCAGCGTCAGCGTCTCGAAAGAATGGGTATCGATATTCCCGTCTTCGAGCGGGTTGCGCCGGCTCCACCAGCACGAGGTTTTCGATGCGGATGCCCCACTGCCCCTCGCGGTAGAAGCCCGGCTCGTTGGAAATGATCATGCCGGCGACCAGCGGCTCCATGCCGCGCTTCGAGATCGACTGCGGCCCTTCATGCACCGAGAGATACGAGCCGATGCCGTGCCCGGTGCCGTGGCCGTAATCGCGGCCGTTGCGCCACAGTGCGATGCGGGCAAGCGCGTCGATGTCGACACCGCGCGTTCCCTTGGGAAAGCGCGCGGTGGCGATGGCGATGTGGCCCTTCAGCACCAGCGTGAAATCGCGGCAGGCGAGCGCCGGCGGGGTGCCGATGGCAACCGTGCGGGTGATGTCGGTCGTGCCGTCGCGGTACTGCGCACCCGAATCGACGAGATAGAGCGAATTCCATCCGCCAGGTGCGCATTGGTGCCCTCGTTCACACGGTAGTGGACGATCGCGCCGTTCGGCCCGGCGCCCGAAATCGTGTCGAATGAAATGTCGAGAAGCCTCGAGTCCATAACCTTCGCGGTCTCGGCGCGCAATTCCTCGAGCTTGCGGGCGATTGCAATCTCGTCGAGCGAGCCGGCCGGCTGGCGGTCGAGCCAGGCGAGGAACCGCGTGACCGCCACGCCATCGCGCAGATGCGCCGCACGCGATCCTTCGATTTCGGTCTCGTTCTTGATGGCGCGCGGCAGGGCCACCGGATCGCGCGCCTTGACGATCTCGCCGCCGGACCGCGTCACGATTTCGCCGAGCGCCGAAGAAACCCGTTCGGGATCGCACAGCACCTTCGCGCCCTTGGCGAGGGCGGAAAGTTCCGATTCGAGTGCCTGCGGGTCGCGCAAATCGGCAAGCTGGGTGAGATAGGCTTCGCACTTCGCGGTTGAGCTTGCCGGCATCGACGAAGAGGAGCGGTAGCCCTCCTTCTTCACGATCGCGCGCGCCAGCGTCACCGGAATATGGGCCATGTCGTCGCCGCGAATGTTGAACGCCCAAGCGACCGACACCGGATCGGTGAGGAGGCAGATATCGGCACGCCGCGCCAGCGATGTCCTTCGAAAGCCGCGCCAGCTTGTCCCTTGCCCGTTCGCCGGCGAATTTCATCTTCTGGATCGAGGCCTTGCCCATGGCGGGGCAGGGCGGTCATCCCAGACCTTGTCGACCAGGTTCTCCCCCGCAACCAGCTCCGCGCCCGCCTGCTTGGCCTTGCGCTCGAAGACGATCCTTCTGGCCGATGGTCAGAAGGTGCGGGTCAAAGCCGATGCGCCAGCCGGGCGCGGCGTTTTCCGCCAGCCATTGCGACGGCGGATGGTCGGTCAGGCTTTCGATCGCGAAAACAGAAGTGTCCGTCTGATCGCGCGCCTGCAAGGTGTAGCGGCCATCGACGAAAAGCACCGCGGCCTGCGCCGTGACAATCGCGAAGCCGGCCGAACCGGTGAAGCCGGTCAACCAGGCAAGACGCTCGGCGCAGGCCGGAAGGTACTCGTTCTGGTACTCGTCCGAATGCGGAACCAGAATGGCGTCGAATCCGGGCAGCCGCATGGCCTCGCGCAATCGCGCAAACGCGCGGCAGCCACGGTGCGCGGTTCCGATTTCACGTCGAATGTCTGGAACATGCAGTTCTCCCCGGAACGAACTCCGGCGAACTATAGGCCCGGCGCTTGCGCCTGCAAACAGCGCCTTGAAACATCACATGGCGAAGAATGCGGCAGAACCTGCCCGCTGCGTGCGCTACGTATGCGCCAGGCGCACGGGCCTGATGCGTTTGCGTCCATTGCTCGTTTCCGCAGTCCAGCATAACTTGTGCGTGTGGAGGAGACCGGAAGCGAATCAATCAGGAGCGCACCCATGTCTTTCTTTGGCGATATCGCCTTTGCCACCCGGAACCGCTTCAATCGCGTCGTGGAAGCGCGCCAGCGCCAGGCGCAGCGTTATGTCAACGGCGTTCTGCTTGCGATGGATGACGAGAGCCTGAAAAGTGCCGGCTACGACCGCAAGGTTCTCGAGCGTCAGGAATCATCGCTCTATCCGTTCTGACGCGGATCCACGTGGAAAACAAAAAGGCGGAGCCACGGCTCCGCCTTTTCGTTTTTCGATGCCAGCCTCAGCTCTGGGCGAAGGGCAGGGCCACGAAGTTCTGGCCGTCCTTGCGCTGGACCAGCATGAGCACCGACTTGCTGCCCTTCCGTCTTGGCCTTCGCAATTGCGTCGCGCGCATCTATTGCCGAAGTGACCGGCTCCTGGTTCACCGAGACGACGATGTCGCCTTCGTTGATGCCGCGTTCGGCGGCGGCGCCTTCGTGACTTCGCTGACGATCGCGCCTGCCGTCGGCATCGAGGCCGAGGCTCTCGCGCATCTCATCGGTAAGGTCGGTGAGCTTCAGCCCGATGTCGGCGAGGTGAACGGAACCGTCCGCGGTGGCCGGCGCATCGCCGCCGTCGGCGGACGCGACCTGCTGCGTCCTTCATGTTGCCGACAGTCACGTCGAGCACGACTTCCTTGCCCTGGCGCCAAACCGTCAGCTTCTCCTTGGTAGCCCGGCTTCACGTCGGCAACGACGCGGGCGAGGGTCTTGGGGCTGTCGATCTCGGTCGAGCCGAACTTGGTGACGATATCGCCCGACTTGACGCCTGCCTTGCCGGCCGGAGTCGTTTCGATCGACCATCGCCACGATCGCGCCTTCAGCCTGCGCAAGGCCGACCGCTTCCGCCACGTCCTTTGTCACGGGCTGTATCTGCACGCCGATGTATCCGCGCTCGATCGAACCGTCTTCCATCAGGCGGGCGACGATCAGCTGCGCCTGGTCGGAAGGAATTGCGAACGCCACGCCGACATTGCCGCCATTGGGCGAGTAGATCGCCGTGTTGACGCCGATGACCTTGCCGTCGACCGAGAAGAGCGGGCCGCCGGAATTGCCGCGGTTGATCGGTGCATCCACCTGCAGGAAGTCGTCATACGGGCCGCTGCGCAGGTCGCGGCCGCGGGCCGAGACGATGCCGGAGGTTACCGTCGTGCCGATGCCGAACGGGTTGCCGATGGCCAGTACCGGATCGCCCGGCTCGATGTTCTGCGAAACGCCCCATGTCAGCGAGGGCAGGTCGCGTCCGGCGTCAACCTTGATGACCGCGAGGTCGGTCTTCGGGTCGGTGCCGACAAGCGTCGCCTTCAGCTCGGTGTCGTCATCGAGAACGACGGTGATTTCGCTCGCGCCGTCGATGACGTGGTTGTTGGTCACGATGGTGCCGTTGCCGTCAATGATGAAGCCCGAGCCAAGCCCGCTCGTGCGCGGCATGCCCTTTGGTCCCTGGGGGCCCTGGCGGCGGTTGGGCTGGCCTTCCATGCCCGGTCCGCCTTCTTCAAAGAAGCGCTTGAAGAAGTCCCCGAACGGGGTGTCGTCGCCACCGAAGCGGCGCTGCAGGTCGTTCATGGAAAACTGCTGGTTTTCGCTCTTGCCGGTAACCTTGATGGTAACGACGGCCGGGCGGTTGGCGTTCACGATGGGAGCATAGGAGACTGCGCCGTTCTGGACGATCTTCGGGGCCGAATTCAGGCACCGGCTTGGCAAATGCCAGCGGATCCTGTGCGAGGCCGCCATATGCCAGCGGTGCGGCGACAAGCGCCGCCGATGCCAGCGCTGCTATACGGAGGCGCCTTGTGATCGTGGGTTTTTGCATGTGTACTTCTCCTTGGTTTCTCGATTTGCCGGCCTGATCTCTTCGGCCCGGAATTGGAGTGAGGCTGTCCGCCTGCGTTCGACGGTTTGCAATGTGGGGCCAATTGTGGCGGCATTCACGTCCAAATGTGCACCTTACGAAGATTTAATGCTGATATTACAAAGATTTAATCTGCAGCATCGCCCGCGCCCGCAGAGTCGCCGAAACATCTCGAAACACAAATTCAAGGGATTTTAAGGGCATCAAGTGTATGTTGTTTCAGTCTCTTTCGTCCGGGCTTGGGCGAGAGCGCATCAAAAGGAAAACACCGCCTGAAGGCGGGAAACGGGACATTCGGGGATGAATGAAGTTCTGGTCTTCGACGTCGACGGCACGCTGACACCGCCTCGCCAGCCCATGGAAGAGCCGATGGCGCGCGAATTGCGCCGAATCATTTCCGCCCGGCAGGTGTATTTCGTCACCGGAAGCGACCGCGCCAAGATCGAGGCGCAGGCGCCACGCGACATTCTGGAAAACGCTGCAGGCGTGTTCTGCTGCCTCGGCAACGAATTGTGGCGCGGCCGCCGCCTCGTCATGGAGATGCGGCATGTTTTCCCGGCTGAACTCGTCGAATTCGCTGCGGCGCTTCTGGAAGGTTCGGCCTATCCGGTTCGCACCGGGCGGCATCTGGAGGAGCGCACGGGTTCGCTCAACATTTCAGTCGTCGGACGCAATTCGAACCTGTTGCAACGCCGCGACTATGTTCGTCACGACCGGTCGGCGGCTGAACGTGACCGGCTGATTGCCGAGATCGAGGCGCGCTTTCCCCAATACGAGTGCAATCGCGGCGGCCAGATCTCGATCGACATCGCGCCGCGCGGCTGGAACAAGGCCCGCGTTTTCAAGGAGGTGCGCGCCCGCGCCCCGGGCGCAACCGTGCATTTCTTTGGCGACACCATCAGCGAGGGCGGCAACGACCTGCCTCTGGCGCAGGCACTCATCGCCGATGGTCCCCAGCATGTGGTCAATGCGGTCAGGGATTGGCGCGAGACGCTGGCGGTCCTAAAGGCGCATTATGGCTCCGCCGGGCAGGCAAGCGAAGTCGCCTGATCAGTTTTCCATGACCAGGGTCAACCACCCGTCGCGGTGATGCGCCTTCACAAGATGCAGGCCTTGCGCGCGGTAGGCAGCCACGATCCGCGCCTGCTGGTGCGGCAATAGCCCGGAAAGAATGACAGTCGCCGGCCTCGCCAGGTGGCGGGCCAGATCTCGCGCAAGCATTTCCAGCGGGCGGGCCAGAATGTTGGCAAGCACCAGGTCGAACGGGCCTCTTTGCCTGAAACGATGATGTCCGAAGCCGGGCGCCGTGATACATTCCACCTGCGCGGCAACGCCGTTGATTTGCGTGTTTCTCCGTGCGACTTCGACAGCCACCGGGTCGATGTCGCTGGCCAGCACCGTCAATGGCAGCGACTTCGCAGCCGCGATAGCCAGCACGCCGCTGCCGGTTCCAAGGTCGAGCGCATTGAAGTAGCGGCGGCGCTTCAGGCACTCGCCCAGCATGTCCAGGCACCCTGCCGTCGTGCCGTGATGTCCGGTGCCGAAGGCAAGGCCGGCGTCGATCAGGATCGCGTGCTGATGAGGCCGCGGAACGTGCCGGTCATGGCTGCCGTGCACGATGAAACGCCCGGAGCGCACCGGCTGTCAGTTCGGCCAGGGTTGCCGCCACCCAGTCGATATCCTGCAGCGGCTCGTGCCCGATGCCGGCGGGAAGATTTTCCTTTTCAAGCACGCCGATCATGCGCCGCTCGAACTGCGGCGCTTCGTCGGCCGGCACATAGACCGAAACGCTCCAAAGACCCGCATTCTCGTCGATCTCGAAAGAGGCAACCGGCACGGCATCGGCTTCGAATTCCGCTTCAAGAAGCCGGGCGATGCGTCCCGCCTTGGCGCCGGACGTGGTGAGGAAGAGGCGTGTCTGGGGCATTGGTCAATCCGCTTTTGCCGGTTTCCAGCCCGTCAGGCTCGACGCAATGCCACGAAACATCTCGATCGTCTCGCCCTCGATCTTGCTGCCTAAAGCGCCATCATCCATGAAGGCGCGGTCGGCGGAAGTCTTGACGATCACGATCCGCGCCGGGCGGTTCACATAGATGTACTGCCCGTAGATGCCGATGGCGTAGAACTCGTCGTCGGCATTGACCGGCACCCACCACTGGTAGCCATAGCCGAACGGGTCCTGTTCCGCCTTTGGGGCCGATGGCTTGACGGAATCGATGGCCCAGGCCAGCGGAACGAGCTGCTTTCCGTTGAAGCGTCCCAGGTCCAGCATCATCTGGCCGAAGCGGGCGTAGTCGCGGCTGGTGATGTTGAGACCGCCCAGCGCGAAGGCGATGCCGTCGCCATCGGTCAGGTAGTAGGCGTCGCTTTCGACCCCGAGCCCGGCCCACAGCGTTTCCTGCATCAATTCCGGCAGGTCCTTGCCTGTGACGGCGCGCAGAACCATCGCGAGGATATGCGTGTCGATGGAGGTGTACTGGCGGATCGTTCCCGGTTCGCGCTCGCGCGCCTCGAGGCCAGCGGCGAATGCGTCCATGGAGCCGCCGAGCGCCAGCACGCGGCCCATGCGGTTGATGTCGGAATTGAAGTCGAGATAGTCCTCGTTGAAGCGCACGCCGGACGCCATGTTGAGCACGTTCCTGACCGATACGCCTTCGTAGACCGTTCCCTTGAGCGCCGGGACATATTTGTCGACCGGATCGGAAAGCGCGATCCGCCCGTCCGTGACCGCCTGGCCGAACATCGCCGACAGGAAGCTCTTGGCCATGGACCAGGAAATGCGCAGGTCTTCCGGCTTGGTGCCGAGGCGGTATTCCTCATGCACGAGCCTGCCGTCGCGGATGACGACCAGCGAAGTCGTCGATGTGCGCTCCAGCCAATCGGCGACCGGCTTTTGCGCACCCTCGAAGACATAGGTGGCGGGCAGTTCCGCCTTTTCGGCCGGCCAGGGGACGACATCGCCGGATCGCTTGATCTCGCGCCAGAAGAAAAGGTCGCGCATGCCGGAAAAATTCGTGACGATATTGCCTTCGTCGAACAGCGTGTTGACGTTGTAGAGCCGCACGAGCCGCTCGTAATTGTAGGTTCCCGCGCCGATGGCGAGGACGAACAATGCGAGGAAAAGCCACAGAAGCAGGCGTAGTAAGCGGCGCATGACGGAACCCCCTTGGTTGGCGCGGCTTTAGCATGCCTTCAAGGCGCCGCACAAACGGCTTGCATTGGCCGCACCGGTGTTGAATATCGCGCGCGTTGGACGCGGCATGGGCAGGGAGGCGGGCATGAAGAGCGCAGCGCGCTGGGATGCCGATTTCAGGGCGGGCAAACTCGATTTCCTGCATCGGCCCGGCGAGCAGAAGCGGCTCTCGGAGATCGCCGCCATGGTCCTGCGGGCCGCCCGCCAGCACGGGCCGGTGGAAGTGGTCGACCTGGGCTGCGGCGAGGGGCTGCTTCTTCGCCAACTCGATCCGGCCCTGGTCAAGCGCTATGTCGCGGTCGACATTTCCGGCGTGGCGCTCAAGTCCATCCGCGAGGGCAGGGTGCCAGTCGCCCCCGTGCGGGCAAGCGTTGCGACCTGGGACGGGCGTCCCGAGCCGATCGCGCCGCGCGTCATCGTCGCCTCCGAGGTGCTTTACTACGATCCGCAAGGCGTCACGCATCTGCGCAAGGCGGCGTCCGCCATGCCGCGCACGGTGGAGGTGATTGTCTCGTGCGTCAGCGGCCGGCCCGACAAGCCGAACTGGACCTCTTCCTCGCAGCGGCTGTGGCGCGACATGCGCCTGACCGGCTGGCGGCGGATCGAGGCCATCACCGCCCGCGACGAACGCGCCGGTCTTGCCTGGGACATCGCGCGGTACGGCCTTTGACGCCCCCTGATCCGCAAGACCGGTTTCTCGATCCCGCGCCGCGCATCCATTCGACCGCGCAGACGAAAGGCTGCAAGTTCGGACGCTACAGCGCGGTGGGAGAGCGCACGGTGCTTCGCGACGTGACCATGGGCGCGTTTTCGTATTTCGAGCGGCATGCCGAGGCGATCTATGCCGATATCGGCAAGTTCTGCTCGATCGCCGCCAACACGCGGATCAATGCGCTGGAGCATCCGGTGGAGCGCGTCACCAGCCACAAGATGAGCTACCGGCCGAACGAATATTTCCGCCACCAGGGCATCGACCAGGAATTCCGCGCGCGCCGGTCGGGCAAGCGCGTCACCATCGGGCACGATGTTTGGATCGGCCATGGCGCCGTGGTGATGCCGGGAGTCACCATCGGCACGGGCGCGGTGATCGGGGCGAATGCCGTCGTTACGCGCGACGTGCCGCCCTACATGATCTTCGCCGGCGTTCCCGCCCGTCCGCTGCGGCGGCGCTTCGCGCTGGAGATCGGCGATGCGCTCATGGAACTCGCCTTCTGGGACTGGGACGAGGGCAAAATCTTCGAGGCCATTCCCGACATCCAGAACCTTTCGGCCGAAGATTTTCTCAAGAAGTGGGCCTAGAGCACCCGGCCCATGGAAAAGCCGCGGGCAAGGTGGCGCTTCATGAAAAAGATCAGCACGACGCCGGGCAACAGGCCGAGCACGCTCGCCGCCGCCAGCAGCGCATAATCCCCGACGAGCACGCCGCCGGCACGCGTCATGATGCCGGCGATCGGCTTGGCGTCGATGGTGGTGAGCGCGTTGGCGAGCAGGAACTCGATCCACGAAAACATGAAGCAGAAGAAGGCTGTCACCGCTATGCCCGGCGCGATCTGCGGCAGCAGGATCTTCACGAAGAATCGCGGGAAGCCATAACCGTCGAGCATCGCGCTTTCGTCCATCTCGCGCGGGACGGACGAGATGAAGCCTTCGAGAATCCAGATCGCCAGTGGCACGTTGAAGAAGCAGTGCGCCAGCGCCACGGCGATGTGGGTGTCGATGAGGTCGAGGTCGGAAAAGATCTGAACGAAGGGCACCAGCAGGATTGCCGGCGCCATCATGCGGAACATCAAGAGCCCGAAGAACAGCGCGCGGTGGCCGAAGAAATCCCGCCGCGAGAAGGCGTAGGCGGCGGGTATGGCGACCGTGACCGCGATCACCACGTTGAGGCACACATAGATCAGTGCGTTGACATAGCCCCAGATACCAGTCGGGGTCCGAAAAGATGAAAGCGTAGTGCTGCAGCGTCGGCGCGTGGGGGAACAACGTCAGGTCGCCGGCAATCTCGCCATTGGTCTTGAAGCTCATCGTCACGAGCCAGTAGACCGGCAGCATCAGGCAGGCGACATAGGCCAGCGGCACCAGCGAGAAGCGCTCCCTCATGCAGCAATCCTCCGCCTGTCCCTGCCCGGCACGATGAGGCGGAAGAAGATCCACGACACCGTCATCACGATCAGGAAATAGATCACGGAAATCGCCGCGCCTTCGCCAAGGTCGAACTGGATGGTCGCGGTCTGCACCAGTTCGTGCGACAGGAAGGTCGTCGTCACCCCCGGCCCGCCGCGCGTGACGACATAGGCCTCGGTGTAGATCATGAAGCTGTCCATCAGCCGCAACAGGATTGCGATGAGCAGCACCAGGCGCAGTCTCGGCAACTGGATGTGCCGGAACACCGCCAATGCGCTTGCCCCGTCGATGCGCGCCGCCTGGTAGTAGGGGTCGGGGATCGCGCGCAGCCCGGCAAAGCACAATAGCACGACGAGGCTTGTCCAGTGCCAGGCGTCCATCGCCAGCAGCACGGCCCAGGTCACGGCCGGACTGTTCATGTCGAGGCCGGAACCGAAAATCCACGGCAACAGCCCGACGCGCTCCAGCGTCAACACCTTCCACAGATAGCCGACGACGATCGACGGCGCGAGCAGCGGGATCGCCAGCAGCACGATGTAGAACGAGGAGAGGAACCCGCGCGCCGGCATTTTCAGCGCCACCCAGATTCCGAGCGGGATCTGGATCGCGAGGGCCAGCGCTGCAAAACCGGCGCTGCGTGCGAATGCCCACCAGAATTCAGGCGAGGAAAACACGCTTTGGTACCAATGCGCGCCGACCCACACGAATGTGTTGCCGCCAAAGGTGTCGTGCAGCGAATAGAAGACGATGAAGGCGACCGGCAGCACGCCGCAAAACGCCATCACGGCAAGCGCGGGCGCAAGGAAGAGGAAGGCGGAGCGGTCGCTGCGGATCAAGGGAGGGCTTTCATGCGGCGGGCGTTTGTGCCGAGACTAACGCGGCGCCGCATGACGGGGAAGGGAAATGCGTGCGCATGCCGCAAAACCGGTGTTCAACCCTTCTTCACGAACTCCGTACGAAGGACCAGCCCCTTGATCTCCTTCGAGCGCACCTCGATCAGGTCCGGGTCGTCGGTCAAATGAATGCCCTTGAAGGTGCTGCCGCGCTTCACCACCGAAGACGAGCCCTTGACCTTCAAATCCTTGATCACCGAGACGGTGTCGCCCTCGGCCAATATGGTTCCGTTTGCGTCGCGCACTTCCATGGGCAGGGTTCCTTGTTGATGCCGCCGCAATAGCCGATGGGCGTTCGATTTCAAAGAAGGAACGACGCACTCCCCCCTTGGCGATCTTCAAAACTCTACGGACTGCGGGGCATCCAGAGGGTGCCTCTAGTGTTTAGTGTGTGGCATCCGCTGGATACCCCGCTTCGGAGATCATGGACGCCTTGGGGCTTTACGCCGTTTCAGCCCCGCCTGCCCGAAGGCGCGACGGTTTGGTTTGGCTTACTTATACGCGTCCGGCAGGCCTTCCGCAGGTCCGACACCTGTTTCCAGCCGCTCCGCATCCTCATTCCCACGGAAGGCTTCGGCGGCCGACCGTCATCCGCGCGGGAGTGAAGTGAAGGCAGGATAGGGGGAAGGGGGAAGGCGGGGATAAGTCTCTTGGGGGTCAACTATCCCAATTCGGTTGTTGACCGATCCATCCGTTGTCTTCGAGGCTTTTCCAAGCAATCGCAATTTGCCGGGGGAAAAACGCTTCTTTCGGGCATTCCACTCGTAGACCTTAGCGGCCGCATCTTCGGCGCTCGTTGCACTCTCGCGGCTTGCCACCCAATGAACGGTCGCGAGTAATTCAAGCCCGAATGGAGTTTCGAAACCTTCGACAAGCTTGCCCACTCGGTCGAAACGGGCCTTGGTGGCGCCGTCATCGCTCAGGAAGGCCTCCGCGTCCTTCACCGCGCCGGGTACGAGTTCAAGCTGCTTCTCGGGAGCGTCGCCGCCATCATGATAGCCGGAAACGAGATGGCCTTCGATCTTGGTTAAGACATGCCGCAGGTTGTCGGCATACGGGCCATAATGGTGCTTGATGTAGTTCAGGCGTAAAGGCTCACCCGCTTCCTGCATGAAATACATGAGCTTCTGAATTTCGATCAAGGTGACGAACGGGTCCATCAATCCGCCGAGATAACGGTGCATAAGCACGACGAGCGCGGCGCGGCCTGCCGTCATGTTCGGAACGTCGCGCGACTTGGTAGCCACGGGTGCGCTGTTAGGCTCAAACACGATCACGCTGAAGATCATTGAGGCCGCGCAGGGCCTCGATGATGCGCGGGCGCACGTCGGTCCAGTTGAGACCGCCGAGGCCGCTGCCCAGCGGCGGAATCGCGATTGACCGAATGCCCCGTGCGCGAATCTCTTCCACCAACGCCTTGAGGCCCGAGTCGATGTCCTCGATCCGGCTCTTGCCGCGCCAGTGGCGCTTGGTCGGGAAGTTGATGATGAATCTCGGGTTGGTCAGCGTGCTGTGTCTCGAACACGAACATCTTGCCTGGTTGCACCTCTTCGCGCGCGCAGGCGGCTTCGTAAGCCTTGAAGTTGTCCGGGAAGTCGTTCTTGAACTGAAGGGCGATACCGCGGCCCATGACGCCAACGCAGTTGACCGTATTGACGAGCGCCTCCACGTCAGCCCGAAGGATGTCTCCTGTCGTGAATTCGATCATCGCCATCCTCCCTCAATAGTACCATTCTCGCTTTACTTCGATCCTTGGCCGATGGGCCGCGCGCTGCATCGCCTGCGACACGGGCTGCACATATCCCTGCGAGTAAACGCCGATTCGCTCGACTAGGTGCCAGGAAAACGCCTGTTCGATCAGGAATTCCGCCTGCTTGCCTTCCTTGACTGACCGCGAAACGCCATTCCCGGCCCATTGGCGCGTTTGAACGGCGTCCCAGTTGATATCGCCGAGTTGGGCGATGTCTGACCGGTCTTCAAAGTAATACGCCCCGGCATTCGACAAGGTAAACGCCCAGCGCCGGTTGTTCTGGCGCGCCCAGGCAATCGTTTCATGCAGATCAGCTTCGAGGTGGATGATCGGTTCCTGTCCACCTTTATAGGCGAGCTCGTCATTCCTGCGATAAATCAGGTACAGCATCACTGATCTAGAACAAAAATAAAACGGAGTGCAATGCCCCACGCGCAAGTCCGGGTAGCAGCTCAGGCTAAGCTCGTTTAGTCGGCGGGCTTTGATATTGCTCATTCCTATCGTCGTGCCAACGCCCTGCCGCTCAACCATTGCCGCATCCGACCACAGGAAGCCGTCCGCGATGATTGATGCTAAGCGGTCAACATGGACGATATGGTAAATTTTGGGCTGGGCGGGAACAGGCATCACCCACCCCCCTCGACAAAACTGTCCAGCACCCGCTTCTGTCCGGCCTTGTCGAAGTCGATGGTCAGCTTGTTGCCGTCGATGGCGGCGATGATCGCCGTAGCCGAATTTGAGGTGGAAGACGCGGTCGCCGGCGTTGAAGGCCGAGGGCTGCTTGGCGATCGAGGAGGCGACGAGTTCGCCCTCGATGGTGCGCGCCTTGGCTCTGCGGGCCGGAGCGGGTGCCCCAGTTCTGCTTGGCCGCATCCGGGTTGCGGGTCTGGGCGCGCTGCCAGCCGGGCGTTGAATAGGTGCTCTTGAACGGGTCGGGCGTGTCGAAGCGGCTGGCGCCATAGGCTCCGCCCGCGCGCGCCGAGCCATAGCCGCCATAGGACGTGCCGGTCTTCGGCGACCTCGACATGGGCTGGCGCGGCAGTTCGTCGAGGAAGCGCGAGGGGATCGACGACTGCCACAGGCCGTGGATGCGCCGGTTCGAGACGAACCAGATGTAGCAGCGGTCGCTTGCGCGCGGGTGATGCCGACATAGGCGAGGCGGCGCTCTTCCTCGAGGCCGGAGCGGCCGCCTTCGTCGAGCGCGCGCTGGTGCGGAAACAGGCCTTCCTCCCAGCCGGGCAGGAACACGGTGTCGAATTCCAGCCCCTTGGCCGAATGCAGCGTCATGATGCGAGACGGCGTCGAGCGTCGGCGTTGTTGTCGGCGTCCATGACCAGCGAGACATGTTCGAGGAAGCCGCGCAGGCTCTCGAAGTCCTCCATCGAGCGGATCAGTTCCTTGAGGTTTTCGAGCCGGCCCGGCGCTTCGGCGGAGCGGTCGGCCTGCCACATGTCGGTGTAGCCGGACTCGTCGAGGATCGTCTCGGCAAGCTCGGTGTGCGGCGTGGTGTCGAGCAGGCCGCTCCAGCGGTCGAAATGCTCGACGACCTGCGCGCAGCGTCGTGCGGACCTTGGGCTTCAGCTCCTCGGTCTCGACCAGCTCGCGCGTCGGCTGCGAGCAGCGGGATGCCGGCGCGCGCGGGCAGCGTCGTGGATCTGGCGCACGGTGGCCTCGCCGAGGCCGCGCTTGGGCGTGTTGACGATGCGCTCGAAGGCGAGGTCGTCGGCCGGCTGGCAGACGACGCGGAAATAGGCCATGCGCATCGCGGATTTCCAGCGCGCTCGTAGAAGCGCGGGCCGCCGATGACGCGGTAGTTGAGGCCGAGCGTGACGAAGCGGTCCTCGAACTCGCGCATCTGGAACGAGGCGCGCACGAGGATGGCCATGTCGTTGAGCGCGATGGCCCTTGCGCTGCAGCTGCTCGATTTCCTCGCCGACGGCGCGGGCTTCCTCCTCGGAATCCCAGGCGGCGTGGACGATGACCTTGGTCGTCGTCCGGGTCGTCGCTGTCGGTGAACAGCGTCTTGCCGAGCCGGCCCTCATTGTGGGCGATGAGGTGCGAGGCGGCGCCGAGGATGTGGGCGGTGGAGCGGTAGTTGCGCTCGAGCCGGATGACCTTGGCGCCGGGAAAATCCTTCTCGAAGCGCAGGATGTTGTCGACCTCCGCGCCGCGCCAGCCATAGATCGACTGGTCGTCGTCGCCGACGCAGCAGATGTTCGGCGGATATGTGCTGTTTTCGCTCACGCGCAGCGCGCTTCCGCGTGCTGGCTCCGCGCGGGCCGCGCCATGGCGCGGGCGGACTGTCGCCGCCTCGGCGGCAGATGTTTCCCGCGCTCACGCGCATCCGCCGACATCTCGCCCCGCGAAGCGGGAGAGGGCGGCCGCTGACGCATCTGTGCACGGACGTTGCGCCAGCAGCCGCAGCCACATGTACTGGGCGACGTTGGTGTCCTGGTACTCGTCGACCAGCATGTAGCGGAAGCGGCCGTGATAGTCCGCGCAGCACGTCCGGGTTGCTCGCGGAAGAGGCGGATCGGGTGCAGTCAGCAGGTCGCCGAAATCGCGGCGTTGAGCGTCTTCAGCCGCTCCTGGTAGGCGGCGTAGAGCTTGCGGCCCTTGCCGTTGGCAAAGGCGCGGGCGTCGCCCTCGGGAATGTCGCTCGGGCGCAAGGCCCTTGTTCTTCCAGCCGTCGATCATCCCGGCGAACTGGCGCGCCGGCCAGCGCTTGTCGTCGATGCCCTCGGCGCGGATGAGCTGCTTGATGCAGGCGGATCTGGTCGTCGGTGTCGAGGATGGTGAAGTTGGATTTCAGGCCGACGAGTTCGGCATGGCGGCGCAGGATCTTCGACGCCGATCGAGTGGAAGGTGCCGAGCCAGGGCATGCCTTCGACCGCCGCGCCGACCAGATCGGCCGATGCGCTCCTTCATCTCGCGCGCGGCCTTGTTGGTGAAGGTGACGGCGAGGATCTGGCGAGGGCCAGGCGCGGCCGGTGGCCAGGATATGGGCGATGCGGGTGGTCAGCACGCGGGTCTTGCCGGTGCCGGCGCCGGCCAGCACCAGCACCGGGCCGTCGGTGGTCTCGACGGCATCGCGCTGTTCGGGGTTGAGGCCTTCGAGCCAGGGCATTGCAGGCTCGTTGCCCCGCGCGCGCGCCGAGCGCGCGCGCGGCGATGCCGCCCGGCTGCGGCGGCGCGGCTTGTTCTGCCCCGGATGGGCGCTGGCGGGGTTGGACTTGTGCGGGTTCGACATCATGCGAATCTGAGTGATTCCGGCGCGAAAAGAAAGCATCGCCTTCCATAGACGCCTTTTGCCGCAATGGCTGCTTGATTTGCGCATGCGGGGGCGGTAAATGCGGTTTTCCCCGCCAAAAATGCCCTCCAGCCAGTCGAGAACGCCTCCCATGAAGACCATCCCGCTTGGCCGGACCGGCATGGCCGTTTCGCAGATCTGCCTCGGCACCATGACCTGGGGCTCGC
The DNA here is from genome assembly GCA_963846345.1 of uncultured Alphaproteobacteria bacterium. Taxonomy (GTDB): domain Bacteria; phylum Pseudomonadota; class Alphaproteobacteria; order Rhizobiales; family Rhizobiaceae; genus BOKV01. The sequence goes on along the minus strand of CAWJVP010000017.1, from coordinate 52,444 downwards.
AAAACAGCGAGGCGCAGGCGCATGAACAGCTCGATTTCGCTGTCGATGCGGGCGTCAATTTCATCGACACGGCGGAGATGTATCCAACGACGCCGCGGCTGAAGGAGACCACCGGCCGCACCGAGGAAATGATCGGCACCTGGCTTGCGAAGCGCCGCGACCGCGACCGGCTCGTCATCGCGACCAAGGTGACGGGCGAGGGCAATCCCGACATTCGCGACGGCGCGCGTGTCGACGGCAAGTCGCTGCGCGAGGCGCTGGAGCAAAGCCTGAAGCGATTGCGAACCGATCACGTCGACCTCTACCAGTTGCACTGGCCGAATCGGGGCTCGTACCATTTCCGCAAGATCTGGGATTTCGATCCGTCGGGCCCGACGTGCGCGACATGGACGGCGAGGTCGAAGACCTTCTGGGCCGTGGCCGGCGCTCATCAACGAGGGCAAGATGCGCGCCTTCGGCCTTTCCAACGAGACGGCCTGGGGCACGATGAAGTTCCTCGAGGCATCGCAGCGACTCGGCCTGCCGCGCGTCGCCAGCATGCAGAACGAGTACAGCCTGCTGTGCCGGCTCTACGACAGCGACATGGCGGAACTGGGTGCTCGCGAGGACGTCCGCTGCTCGCATTCTCGCCACTCGCGGCCGGCCTTCTGACGGGCAAAGTATGCGAACGGCATCATGCCGCCGGGTACGCGGCACTCGATCCAGCCGACGCTGAACGGGCGTACGACGCGCAAACGCGGCGGCGGTGAAGGAATATCTGCGGCGTTGCGCGCAAATACGGCTCGACCCCGCGGCGATGGCGATCGCCTTCTGCCTGACACGGCCCTTCGCGGTGCTGCCGATCATCGGGGCGACGTCAATGGCGCAGCTCAAGACGGATCTGTCGGCCGATGCGCTTGAGCTTTCCGCCGACGTGCTGGCCGACATCGAGGCGGTGCGGCGGCGCCATCCGATGCCGATGTAGCGCTCAGCGCGCGATGCGAAGCTCGGAAATCACGGCGCCGATCGAGGCCATCGCCTCGGCGATCCCGGCGCCCTGGACGTCGTAATAGAAGCGTTCGCCGCGCTTGCCGACCGAGGCGCATTCCTGCAGCAGCGACTTTACGGAAGAGCCGTCGGCGACGTCGTAGACGATGGTGAAGATGCGCACGGCTTCTTCCTGGTCTGCATCCTGCACCGCCTTGATGTTGGCGCAGGTGCGGGCCGTTTGCTGGTTCATGGCGTCGACATCGGACGTCCAGCTTGCCAGCCCGCCATACAGGCGGTTGTGCCTGCCATACCCCCACGGATAGTACTCGGTCTTGTTCAGCGTCGACTGGGAGGGATAGGTGTTGTTTCCGTCCGTCAGCAAGATGATGTACTTGTCGTTTTCGGCAACCGAGTAGCTGCGTCCTTGCGTGAAGGGCTGTCCTGCCGAAAGCAGCCGCCAGCCCCATGCAAGGCCTTCCTGGATGTTGGTGTAGCCGCCCGCGCTCATCTGCGTGATCGCGGTCTGGATGTCGGCAAGCGTTCCGCTGAGCGGCGTCACCGGTTTCGTCGTGCAGCCCTGGTTTGGCCCGTACGGTCCGAAATCGCGTGAGCGTTCCGTGCCGATGAGAATGTTGTTGCTGCCGTCCTTGAGCCGGGCGTCCAAATTGTATTTGCGCGCCCAAGACTGGCGAAGCAACTGCTTCGAATTGCTGCCGTAGTTGATGGTGGCCGCCGGATGGTCCGTACCCACCCGAATGTAGTCGCCTAGATATTTATTGGCGAAGTCCCTGTCCTCGTTGGTGTTGTAGCGGTCGGGTTCGTCGGGCGCGAACATCGGCACGAACAGGGTGTCGGGGGTCAAGTCGTTCGGGGCTTCATCGGTGCCGTGATAGGGATTGGGCCGCATTTCCACGCAGCCGGCCCATTCAACCCCGAGCGCGTCGTAGAGCGTCCAGCGCGACAGCCAGGTCGTGCCATGATTGGTTATGCCCGGGGGCAAGGGATCTGGAGGATTGGGGCCGGCATTCAAGGTGGTCGTGGTCGCCGATTTCCAGCCGACGCCGCTTTGAACGGCATCCGGCCAGGGATCCCCGTTGGTTCCGGTCCCGGCCCAGTCGATGTTCTGGTGGTGAACCGAAGACCATCCGCGCATGTCCAGCCAGTCGGCGCCGCGGTAACTGGCGCCCAGATTGACCGAACTGGCAAAGGGAACGAGGGCGATCTTCACCGGGTCCGCCTTGTTGGAAAGGCTGGCGACTGTTCCCAGTTGCGTGACGAGTTCAGCCGCCGCGGCGCGCGCAAGTTCCATGCGCGTCTGTCCCGTATCCCCGGTCTCGGTGTCCATCGAGCCGGAGTTGTCGACGACAATCGCAACCTCGATCGTGCGGTTGCCGGTGGCGATGGAGGCAGTAACGCTCATGGGCACTTCGCGGATGCCGATCACGCCTGCCATGTATGTGTCGTAGACATGTTGCGCTGAAACGTCGATCCGGCCGCCGCCAACATCGCCCTGGGTGAAAGTCAGGCTGTATGCGATCTCTTGCGCAGGTACATGGTCAGCCAGGTTCGCTTCGAAGAAATCCCGGCCGAATGCCTTGAGATAGGCCTCGTCATCGGTGAAGGCGAGTTCCTTGGCCGCGGCAAGCGCCGATGCATCGAGGGCAACCTGGATGGCATTGTAGGTCCGGTAAATGTTGGAATATTCGACAGCGGCAGAAACGGAACCCAGGACCGGCAGCGAGACGATCGCGAAAAGTGGCGCATAGGCTCCGGCGCTATCGACCAGAAATCGTCTCAACTTGTCGATCATGAATGCGGCCAACGCGAACCGGGAGCGGTTTCCGATCCATTAATACGTCGGAAAAATTACATAAGCCTTTTGGGAGAAGTATGCATTTTCCTAAATATTTTGCGGCCGCAGCCATCAAACGCGCCCTTTGAAATAAAGGCAGCCGCGGATAATCTGCCGGCAACGAGGAGGACGGTCCATTGGCACTGGCAGACATCAGCAGTTCGCACCGCAACGAATCCGGCATAGCAACCGCCATTGCGGTGCTGCAGCAACGGTTCGGTGAAACGCTCAAGACCTCGCAGGCGCTGCGCGAACAGCATGCGCACACCACGACCTACATCACCCCGCAACTGCCGGACGCGGTACTCTTCGCCAAAAGCGAAACGGATGTTGCTGAGGCGGTGCGCATTTGTGCCGCGCACAAGGCGCCGGTGATCGCATTCGGCACGGGAACTTCGCTGGAGGGCAACGTCAATGCACCGGAAGGCGGCATTTCCATCGACCTGATGGGCATGAACCGGATCGTCTCGGTCAATGGCGGCGATCTCGACGCGACGGTGCGAGCCCGGCGTCACCCGCGAGCAGTTGAACGCGCATCTGCGCGACATGGGCCTGTTCTTCCCGATCGATCCGGGCGCCAACGCGTCGCTGGGCGGCATGGCCGCGACGCGCGCCTCCGGCACCAACGCCGTGCGCTATGGCACGATGCGCGACAATGTGATCAGCCTGCGGGCGGTGATGCCGGACGGACAAGTGATCAAGACCGGCAACCGAGCGCGAAAATCCTCGGCCGGCTATGACCTGACCCGGCTCATCGTCGGCTCGGAAGGCACGCTCGGCATCATCACCGAACTGACGCTTGCGCCTGCAGGGCGTGCCCGAGGCGATGTCGGCGGCGATTGCTTCCTTTCCCGATGTCGGCACGGCCTGCGAAGCGACCATCATGCCGCCATGCAGACCGGAATTCCGATGGCGCGCATCGAGCTTCTCGACGCCCAGTGCGTCGAGGCGATCAACAACTATTCGAAGACGGATTTTCCGGTTTCCCCGCTCCTGCTGCTGGAATTCCACGGAAGCCTGGCTTCTGTTGGCGAGCAGGCGGAAATGCTTCGGCGAAATCGCCAGGGATTGCGGCGGAACCGGCTTTGAGTGGGTAGCCAAGCCCGAAGAGCGGACGCGGCTGTGGAAGGCGCGCCATGACGCCTATTGGGCGCTGCGCTCGGTCCACCCGGACAAGCAGTCGCTTTCCACCGATGCCTGCGTGCCGATATCGCGGCTGGCCGCAATGCGTCAGCGAGACCGCGCGCGACATTGCCGAGGCCGGGCTGTACGGTCCGATCCTCGGGCATGTGGGCGACGGGAACTTTCATGTCGCGCTGACATTCGATCCAACGGATCCGGACGAACTGGCGCGGGCGGAAGGCGTCGTCGAGCGGCTCGCGCTGCGGGCGCTCGCCATGGAGGGCACCTGCACCGGCGAGCATGGCATCGGCCAGGGCAAGCGGCGCTTCCTGCGGCTGTGAGCACGGCGAGGGCGCGGACGTCATGGCCGCCATCAAGAAGGCAATCGATCCCGACAACATCATGAACCCGGGCAAGGTGATGGCGCTGAACTGAGCGGCGGGCGCATCGACGCGAACAAGGCGGAGAATAACGCTGTACCGGATATTCATCACGATCGGCGGCCTTTTGGTGATTGCGCTCTTCACGGCGCTGCTCGCCCCGTTCTTTCGTCGACTGGACATCGCACCGCGCCGCGTTCGAGGCGGAGGCCTCGCGCATCATCGGCCAGCCGGTGAAGGTTTCCGGCGCCGGCGAGCATGCGCATACTGCCACTGCCGAGCGTGACCTTCTCGGACATCTCCGTCGGCCAATTACGAAGACGGCGCGCCGATGATGACGGCGACATCGTTCTCGATGGACGCAGAACTGATGCCGTTCCTTCGCGGCGAGGTGAAGATCGTCGACATGCGCCTCGACAAGCCGCACGTGCTGATCCGGTGAACGAAAGCGGCACGATCGCCTGGACGAAGCGCAAGGAAGCGCTTGTCGGACAGGTCAAGGTCAGCTGGAGCGCCTGGTCGTCTCCGGCGGCAGTTTCGACCTGGAAGGACTGGCGGGCGGGCGTCGCATCATGGCGAGGAATTCGGTGCCGAGATTTCGGCAGAAGACGCTCGCCGGCCCGTGGCGTATCTCCGCTGCCGGCGCGGTTGACGGCGTGCCTTCGGAATTCTCGGTTACGACAGGGCGGATGCAGGAAGAAGGCTCGCTGCGTGTCGCAATCGATGCGCGGCGGTTCGACCAGCCGTACCGCCTGACGGTGGACGGTCCGGTGGAGATGCGCGACGGCGTGCTGGCTGGAACGGCGCCTTCAGGATCTCGCCTGCGACCGGCGAGGGCGGGAAGCCCGAAGCGGGCGCGCTGCCGCTGGTGGCGACCGGGGCCTTCTTCGCCACGCCCGATGCGGTCGAGACGCCCGAATACCGGCTCGAAATCGGCGACCGGGACGATCCGTACACGATCACCGGCAGGGGAATTGCGCAGATCCGCGACGAAATCGCCTTCCGTGTCGAGGCGGACGGCCGGCAGATCGACATCGACCAGTTGCCAATTGCAGCACCGGCGAGGGCGATGCGCCGGCCGCGAGATTGCGACGCGGCTGGCGCGCGCTGCGCTCCGATCGTCGACGCCATTCCCGTGCCGCAGGCAAGCGGCGAAATCGATTTCGAGCTTCCGGCGATCGTCGCCGGCGATACGGTCATCCGCGAGGTGAGCGCCCTGATCAGGCCGGACGGCAGACGGCTGGCAGGTGGCGAGGCTGCAGTCGACGCTGCCGGGAAACACGACATTCGAGGCGTCGGGGCGGATCGGGGTTCGCGACAGAGTTCGGTTTCGAGGGCGATCTGCTGCTTGCCTCGCGCCAGCCGACCGGCTTTGCCAGCTGGCTTTCGGGCGCAAGCGACGCGTCGCTGCGCCGGCTCAAGAGCGCCGGACTGTCGGCAAAGGCAAGCCTGGGGCCGCAAAAGGCTGAATTCAACGATCTAGAGCTTGTGCTCGACGGTGTGTCCATTCGGGGCTCGCTGCGGCGCGAGGAACGCCCGGGTGCAGCGCCGCTGCTTACGGCCATTCTCGAGGGCGAAGCGATCGACCTTGAGGATTTGAGGGCGATCCAGGCACTGACCGGCGAAGGATCCGGGAGCGTTGCAGGCCATGATCTCGACCTGACGCTCAAGACCGCGCTGCTGCGGGCGGACGGCATGGAAGCGGCCGATGTCGATGTGGAACTGCGCATGGAGCGGGGTTCGGTATCAGTCGATCGGCTCAATGCCGGCGCGTTCTACGGCGCACGGATCGAAAGTTCGGGCAAGATCGACGATCTGTTCGGACGCGCCAGCGGCAATATGAGCCTTGCGATCCAGGCGGAAGATGGCAGCGGCCTCGTGAACCTTGCCCGCGAAAGGCTGGGCGAAAACCGGTTTCTCGACGCCCTGGCGATTGATCCGGCCCTGACGGCGGACCTCGACATCACGCTTTCGCTCGATGCGCGCCCGGAAGGCGAGGGAGCGAAAGCTTCGCTCAACGCAACGGGTGCCATGGGCGGAGCCCGGTTCGAATTGCACGACGCCTTCGAGGGGCGGCCGGCGCAATGGGGCGAAGCGCGGCACGGCATTACCGCCAAGATCAGCCACGACGCGCCCGACGTTCTGGCGCGGCAGTTCTCGCTTCCCGCGCTGCCGTTGCCGCCGGACGGGCCGGTGACCGTGGACATCGAACTTTCCGGCAGGCCGCTCGAAAGGATGGAAGGGCTCGTGGCGCTTGCGGCGCCAGGCAGCGATGTTTCGGCAAGCGGAAGCCTTTCCTTCAAGCCCGGGGTGGCGACGGGCGCGCCCGATCTTTCCCGTCCTGCATACGAGGCGAGAGTTACGGCGGGCATCAAGGATGCCGATCCATGGCTGTTCATGTTCGGCCTGGTGCTGCCCGGCGCCGGCGAGGGAACACCGCTGTCGCTGTCTGCCGATGCCAGGGGCGGAGACGGCACGCATGCGTTCACCGGCATTTCGGGACAGTTTTCGGGCAATGGCTATTCCGGGGCGCTGACGCTCGCCATTCCCCCGGCCGGCCGGTCGAAACTCACGGGAAACCTCGCCTTCGACGCCTTGTCCCTGCCGGTGCTGGCCGAATTCGTTACCGGGCCTGGCACGTTCGGACAGTCGTTCGACGGCCTGAGCGAGGCCGAATTCCAGCCACCGCCGCTTCCGGGCATTGATGGCGAGCTTGCGCTTTCGGCACAGCGCCTCGAAACCGGCTTCAGCGAAGCGGCGGAAGGTTTTTCGGCACAGGCCGCGATGATCGAGGGGGCGCTGACGCTGTCGCAGGTTTCGGCAAAATGGCTGGGCGGGCAGTATTCCGGTTCGATTTCGCTGAACAACCTGGCGGGCAACGCCACCGCCGACCTGCGCGGCACCGTGGCGGGATTTCGACCTGTCGCGTGCACTGGCCGCAACTGGCCATTCCGGGGCCATGGCGGGCAACGGGCGATGCCGGTTTTTCGCTCGACGCCGAAGGGCGAAGCCTCAAGGGACTGGTCTCCGGGCTCGCGGGCAGCGGCAACATCTCGATGCGCGACCTGGTCATTACGGGCGTCAGGCAAGGCAATCTGGCCGATCTGTTTCCTGCAACGGATGGGGAAGGATTCGCGGTGGACAGCGCCAGCGTAGCGCCGCTCGCCGAACGGATCTGGACCGGCGGCGAGTTGGCAGTGGGCGATGTCTCCGGAACGTTTACCGTCAGTGCAGGCAAGGCCGCGATCCGCAATCTTTCGGCCACCGTTGCAGGCTTGAAGCTTGCGGGCGAGGCTTCCGGCGACCTTGGCAGCAGCGAGACCTCGGCGACGATCACCTTGACGCCGGATGCCGGCAAGGAAGCACTGGCGGGCGCGGAACCTGCTGTGACGTTCATTTTCGAAGGCGTGCCGGGCGACATGGGCCGCCTGACCGACACATCTGCGCTGGAAGGCTATCTGTCGCTCCGGGCATTCGAGCAGGAGCAGCGCCGCGTCGAGATCCTTCAGGCGGCGGTGCTGGAAAAGCAGCGGCTGCGGCGTGAGATCATCGCCGCCAATGCACGCGAGGCGCGGCGCGAGGAAGAGCGCCTGGCCGAGCAGCGACGGATCGAGGAACTGCAGCGCCGGCAGGAAGCTGAAAGGCTTGCCCGCGAAGAAGCAGATGCCCGTCGCAAGGCAGAAGAGGAGGTGGCCAGAAAGGCCGCCGAGGAGGAAGCCGCGCGCAAGGCTGCCGAGGAAGTAGCGGCGCGCAAGGCGGCTGAGAAAAAGGCAGCGGAAGAAGAGGCCGCGCGCAAGGCTGCAGAGGAAGCGGCGGCAAGAAAGGCGGCTGAGGAAGCGGCAGCAAGAAAGGCAGCGAGGAAGCGCGCGAACGCGAAGCGCAGCCGCGGACACTGCCGCGTGCGGCGGTACCCAAGCCCGCGGCCGAAATCCCGGGCGGCACGGATGTCGTGGTCGAGGAACTGCCGCCGCCTGCCGAAACGGCCGCCCCTGCGCGCAAACCGGTCAATCCCGGCAATCTGTTCGAAAATCTCGACCGGCTGTTCCAGTAGGTTATTTGCCGGCGCGCAATGCCTCGAGCACGTAAAGGCGGATCGCCGAGGACAGGTTGGCACCCTCAGGCCGGTCGGCATCGATTGTCGCGATCAACCGCGCCACAGGTAACTCCCGGGCCTTTGCAAGGCGGGAAAGTTCGATCTGGAATTCGTCCTCGATGGAATAGCTGGTTCCATGGCCGTTGATGCTGACGGAACGCTTTCGAAGCATGGCCGACGGTCATTCCCCGTCAGGTTCGAGCCGTTCGATGCGCTTGGCGTCGAGGCGGCTCTCCTCGATCCGCCGGATCTCGGCGTCGCGCCTGCGAACCTTGCCGGGGATGGAGGAACTTGCCCTGTTTTCGGCGGCGGTGGCTTCCCTGGCCTTGCGGGCGGCGTTCTTGCGCGCGAGGCGCAAATTGACGATCTCAGCCACGCTTATTTCTTTTTGCGGAAGGAATCGAGCGACACCACCTCGGCACCCGATTCGGCGGTCTTCACCTCGTCCGGCTTGTCCTGATCTGCTTTGGAGCGTGCCGATGGCGTAACGGCGGCCGGGGCCTTCTTCTGCGTGTCGGCGCGCGGCAAGGCGGCGGCAACCGGCGCAACCTCGGGCTCCGACTGAACCGGCGCCACTTGGACGGGGACCGGCGCGACATCGAACTGCAAGCCGAACTTCACCGACGGATCGAAGAAGCCGCGAATCGATTCGAAGGGAATGCGCAGTCGCTCGCGGATGTCGTCGAACGAAAGATCGATCTCGAATGCGGTGTCCGTGACTTCGAGATTCCAGAACGAATGCTGGATCACGATGGTCATCTCGTCCGGATAGCGCTCCAGCATGCGGGTGGAGAGGCGCACGCCGGGATAGGCGGTCGAGAAGGTAATGAAGAAATGGTGCTCGCCCGGCAAGCCGGTGCGCTGCACTTCCTCCAGCACCTTGCGAATGACGCGGCGCAAGGCATCCTGTGTCAGAATGTCGTAACGGATCAGATCGTCGCTCATGGTGACCTATCGGGCCGCTGCTTCCCGGGACAGATATAAGCCCAAAAGCATTCCGGGCAAAAGAGGCAACCGGTAACAGGAAGGCGAGGGGCGGCAATGTGTCCGCTTCCGGTTTCGTTCCACGCTAACGGCTAGAAAACAAGTGGAGGCTTCTGTTGCCAGGTGCCTCCGAACCCCGCCTGACCGTGCGAACAGTCAGGAGTTTAAGTTGAAGCTGTCACACCGCTTACGCAGCGAGACGTACTTCCGCATAGTTGTCGTTTGCAACTATTGAGACGGCCCGATATCGGCGGGTACCATACCGAACGAAAACACTGTCTTTACGCCCTCGTCGATCCTGTTTCGCCCCCGCCAAATCTCCTTGTAGAAGCCAAGGAATTTGGTGGAGGCGCCGGGTACCGCCCCCGGGTCCGATAGGTTTATTACACAGGCCATTTATCGTCATATCCGGCAAGCCGGCACCCCATATATAGGCTTGAACCCCCGACAGATAAAGGCCTAATGTTCGCTGAACATTGTCGGAAAAACGACGATGGGAGGGTGCCGAAATGAGTGTGAGCGACCATCTGGCCGACGTCCAGCGCTACGATTTCGCACGCCACCTCCGACGCGGTTCAGGCAATCGTGCGCAGCATGGCGATCGGCATACACCCCGAAGCGACCCGCGTTCATTGCGAGGATCCGGCTGAACTGGCGGCAATCCGCGACAATTGGTGCGTCAGGAAGCTCAAGCTGGCTGACCCACAGGCTTGCGATGAAGCCATGACGGCGGTTTGCAAACAGATGGCGGGGGACCAGACGAAACTGCGCGTGACGTTCTGCTATCTCGTGGCGAAGAAGCTGGGCAGGCTGTCGGTATTGTGACTGGCTCGATCAAGCGACCCATTTTCCGCTTTGTAGACAACTGCCTGCAAAATTGTTTTAAAAGCGGCAATTTATGGGGGTCGGCCAGACGCAGGAGTAGGCCATGTTTCCGCTCGACAGGCTGCTAAAGGTATTCATCAAATTCGGGGAGCTGAACGTCGTCGATGCCTCGGGTCAAAGGCATGTGTTTTCAGGAAGAACTGCCCTGGGACCGACGGGTGAGACGCTCAATCCCGTAACGCTAAAGATCAACGACGCCACGCTTTACCGCAAGATCGTGCTCAACCCGGAACTGCATGTGGGCGAAGCCTACATGGACGGGAAGATCACCTTCGAGGACGGTTCGAACGTTCGTGACTTCCTGACGCTGTTTTCCGCGAACCGCTATTCGCTGTCCGATGTGAAGTCGCACCGGTTTATGAACGCATTCAAGATGCTGGTGCGCAAGATCCAGCAATCGAACAAACTGGGCGAAGCGCAGAAGCACGTCGCGCATCACTACGATCTGGGCAACGCGCTCTACAAACTCTTCCTCGACAAGAACATGCTCTATTCCTGCGCCTATTTTCGCAGGACGACGACACGCTCGAGCAGGCCCAGCGCAACAAGCTTCGGCTGCTTGCCGCCAAGCTGGACCTCAAGCCCGGACAGCGCGTGCTCGACATCGGATCAGGCTGGGGAGACCTTGCGCTTTACCTTGCCCAAATCGAAAATGTGGAGGTGCTTGGCGTCACGCTGTCGAAGGAACAGCACGAGCTTTCCACCCGGCGCGCGGCCGATCTGGGCCTTTCCAACAGGGTGCGTTTCGAGCTTCGCGATTATAGGATGGTCAACGAAAAATTCGACCGGATCGTCTCCGTCGGCATGTTCGAGCATGTCGGCGTGGGGCACTACGACGAGTTTTTCAAGAAGGTGAATGCGCTGATGCCCGATGACGGGGTCATGGTGTTGCATTCGATCGGGCACATGAGCCCTCCGGGCATGGCCAGCCCATGGTACCGCAAGTACATCTTCCCCGGCGCCTACTCGCCGGCGCTTTCGGAGGTTTTTGCCGTCACCGAGAAGAACAACCTTTGGTGTCTCGACCTCGAATTCCTGCGCCTGCACTACGCCATGACGCTCGCGCATTGGTGCCAGCGCTTCGAGGCGAACCGCGCCGAAGTGGTGAAGATGTATGACGAGCGCTTCGCGCGCATGTGGGAATTCTACCTCATCAGCGCGGAGATGATGTTCCGCACCGGCAGCCAGCTCGTTTTCCACATGCAGCTCAGCCGCAAGCGCGATGCGGTCTCGATACGGCGCGACTACATCGTGGACAAACAGCGCGAATACATCGCCAAGGAAGCGGAACTCGGGATTGCCGTGTAAAATCTCGGCGATTCGCGCTTCGACACGGGGATCGCGAGGAAAAGCCATGCGCGAATACCATACCCTTCTGGAACATGTACTCGAGCACGGCGTCGACCGGGGTGATCGTACCGGCACAGGCACCCGTTCGGTGTTCGGGCACCAGTCGCGCTACGACCTTTCCGCCGGATTTCCGGTACTGACGACCAAGAAGCTGCATGTGCGCTCGATCATCGTCGAATTGCTGTGGTTCCTGCGCGGCGACACCAACATCCGCTATCTGCACGAACACGGCGTGACCATCTGGGACGAATGGGCGGACGCGCAAGGCGATCTTGGCCCGGTCTATGGCAAGCAGTGGCGCTCATGGCCCGATGGCAAGGGCGGGGAGATCGACCAGATCGCACGGCTGGTGGAGGGCATTCGCAAAAACCCCAATTCGCGCCGGCATATCGTTTCGGCCTGGAACCCTGCCGAAGTCGACGAGATGGCGCTGCCGCCGTGCCATTGCCTTTTCCAGTTCTACGTGTCACGCGGCAGGCTGTCTTGCCAGCTCTACCAACGTTCGGCCGACATCTTTTTGGGGGTGCCGTTCAACATCGCTTCCTATGCGCTGCTGACGATGATGGTGGCGCAGGTGACGGGCCTCGAGCCCGGCGATTTCATCCACACGCTGGGCGACGCGCATCTTTACCACAACCATTTCGAACAGGCCCGGCTGCAGCTTACGCGCCAGCCCAAGGCCTTGCCGGTCATGAAGATCAATCCGGCGGTGACCGACATCTTCGGTTTCACGCTCGGCGATTTCGAACTGGTCGGATATCAAGCCGATCCGGCGATCAAGGCGCCGATCGCGGTATGATCAGCGGGTGATCATGTACCAGCGAGGCGCGTTGCGCCGCGTTTCGCCAGGCCGGAAGAAGGGCAGTTCGACCGGTTCGGCAAAGCCTTCAACACCCATCGCGGCAAGGTCTCCCAATGCCGCCGCCGGATCCTGCGCCCTGCTGGCAAACACTATGGCAACGGGACCCGATGGCAGCAAACCGGGTTTTTCCGGATGCGCCGGCGGCGGGATCTGCAGCCAGTAGCGCAGGTGGCCGGCGGCAAACCAGCGCGTGATTGCATCCTCGGCAAGGACGACAACCGGAGTGCCGCCTTCGGCAATGCCGGGCGCAAGGCGCACGATGGCTGCAGGGTCGGGCATCGCCGCATCGCGCTGCGCGCCCGAAAACAATCGCTTGTGGGCGACAACGGCGACCGGGATGACGATCATTACAACCGCAGTGGCCAAGGCAAGCCGGCGAAACGCTGTGTCGTCGATGAAACGGGCAAAGAGGATGGCCAGCACCAGCGGGAAGAGCACGGATTCGGGCTGCAGCCAGTGGTCTCGGAAATAGGTGGTGCCGCCTACGATGACCAGCCCGGTGAAGATCAGCATCAAGATCAGCCACAGGCGCAACATGCGTCGGCAGGCGGCCTGGTTTTCGTCCGGTATCAACGCGACCTGCGGGCGCGGCGCGGTTCTGCGGTCGGCATAGCCCAGCGCCACGATTGCCAGCCACAGGCCGTGAACTCCAGCCAGCGCCATAAGGAATGTGGCGATGCCTTCGACCCGCGTCGCGAAGAAGCCGTGGCGGTTGAAGCCTAGATTGTCGATCTTTGCCGCGCCGGTCGCGGGGTCGGCGGCGATATAGAGGTAATGCGGCCCGGCAATCGCCGATGCGATCAGCAGCGACATCGCGAACCAGGGCGTCAGCACGGTTCGTCGCGTTTGGCGATCCATCGCGAATGCCAGCACGATAGCAACCATGAACAGCAGGAAATTGTACTTGGCGAGCATGCCGAAGCCCATCGCAGCGCCTAGCGCGACATAAAGCCAGGCCGACGGACGCGCCGCGATCCTGAAAAAGATCAGCGCGGTGAGCACGCACAGGAAGGTGTTGGTTACCGTGTGGGTGTGGTCGATCTGCGATTCCCAGGCAAAATTGGCCGAAAACAGCAGCCCGAAGCAGGCGATCGCGGCAAGGCGGCGATTGCCGGTGACCTCCAGCCCCAGGTAAAAAAGCGTCGCATAGGCGGCGAAGAGGATAGCGTTCTTGACGAGCGCGATCGCCAGGAAATTGACGCCCAGCACATTGAATGCCGCGGTCTGGAGCCATTGATAGAGCGGTGGATGCGGGCCGTAGCCGAAGGCGAACCGGTCGGAAATGGCAAATTGCTCGGCCTCGTCGAGGTTCGGCGGTGCGCCAAGCAACGTACGGATGATTGCCTGCAGGAGGAAATAGGCGGCAAGCACGAGAACGGGATGATCGGTCAGCGCCGCCGCGATGCGGCTCGCGGCGCTTCGAATTCGCGATTGTGCAGTGGCGGTTTCCATGCCGTCTCCCCAGCCCGTTTGGTCGTGCGGCAGACGCGGGGAAGTCAACACAAAACTGCACGCCGGTGCGCATGCGGCGTTGCAAAAGCCGCTCAAGCGCCTAAACCCCGCAGCAACAACAAGGAGATTGCAGTTGGCTTACAAGGCAAGGCCGCAAATCGCGCTCGTGGCGGCCGTCGGCGCGAACGGCGTGATCGGAAATGCCGGCGGGCTTCCATGGCGACTGCCGTCAGACCTCAAGCGCTTCAAGGAAGTGACGATGGGCAAGCCGGTGATCATGGGCCGCAAGACGCATGAATCGATCGGCAGGGCCTTGCCGGGCAGGCGCAACATCGTCGTCACGCGCTCGCCCGGGTTTTCCGCTCCCGGTGTCGAGCGGGCAGGCTCGCTGGTGGCAGCGATCGAACTGGCCTCGGGCGAGGGCGTGGCGGAAGTGTGCGTCATCGGCGGCGGGGAACTCTATGGCGAGGCGTTGCCGCTGGCCGACCGGCTCTACATCACGCATGTGATGGCCGAACCGGAGGGCGACACGCATTTTCCGTCCATCGTCGAGGCGGACTGGTTGCCGGTATCGGCGGGCGACATTCCGGCCGGCGAACACGACAGCGCCAGAATGCGTTTTGTGGTATACGAAAGAAAGAAGGGCGGCATCGACCGCGCATGACCGCATTGCGATCCGGTCCGGCGGGTCAATCCACCGCAGCCCTTGCGCGCCGCGACCAGCGGTTTTGCCCGGAAGGCGGGCAAAACCAACGTTGAAAGCGGCCATATTGATACCTATAACGGGTATTGACCGTTCGCGACGGTTTTCTGAACGGGAGGACTGCCTCCCTCATTCCTGACAAGGACATTAAATGCCCTGGAGCAATCAATCCGGCGGAGGCTGGAACAACAACAATTCGGGGCCCGGGGGGCCTTGGGGACAAGGACCACAGGGACCAAGGGGTGGCGGAGGTGGAACACCGCCCGATCTTGAGGAAATCATCCGCAGGGGCCAAGCCAGGCTCAAGAATGCGATGCCAGGCAACGCCGGCATAGGCACCCCGCTTTTCTGGGGCATTGTGGCGATCGTTGCGTTGCTGCTTTACGGCTTCCAATCCGTCTATACCGTGCAGCCGGACCAGCGCGGCGTGGAACTTCGCTTCGGCAAGCCGAAGGAAGATATCGCCATGCCCGGCCTGCAGTTCGTGCTTTGGCCGGTCGAGACGGTGGAAATCGCCAACATCCAGGAGCGCCAGCTCGAGATCGGCAACACGCAGCGCGCGTCTAGCCAGACCTCTTCGGGGCTGATGCTTTCCGGCGACCAGAACATCGTCGATGTCACCTTCTCGGTGCTTTATTCGGTGGTCGATCCGAAGGCATTCCTGTTCAACGTCGCCAATCCCGACGAAGCCGTACGCCAGGTCGCCGAAAGCGCGATGCGCGAAGTGGTCGGCCGGCGCCCGGCGCAGGACGTCTTCCGTGACGACCGCGGCGGCATTTCCGAACAGGTCAAGACAACGCTGCAGCAGACGCTGGATGAGTACAATCTCGGCATCCAGGTCAACACCGTTTCGATCGAGGATGCGGCGCCGCCAAGGCAGGTCGCGGACGCGTTCGACGAAGTGCAGCGTGCCGAACAGGACGAAGACCGCTTCGTCGAGGAAGCCCAGCAGTATTCCAACCAGAAGCTCGGCGCGGCGCGAGGCCAGGCGGCCCAGATCCGCGAAGTCGCGGCTGCCTACAAGAACCGCGTCGTGCAGGAAGCCCAGGGTGAAGCGGCACGCTTCGTTTCGGTCTATGACGAGTATGCCAAGGCGCCCGATGTCACCAGAAAGCGCCTGTTCCTGGAAACCATGGAAAACGTGCTCAGGTCCTCGAACAAGATCATCATGGAGCCCGGCCAGGGCGGGCAGGGGGTTGTTCCATACCTGCCGCTCAACGAGTTGATGAAACGTCCGGCCAACAGCGGGCAGACGACCGGAGGAGTACAATGAGCCGCCTTTCCATCATCGGCATCGTTGTCGCGGTCATCGCGATCATTGCCTACAATTCGTTCTTCGTCGTCAATGAGCGCGAACAGGCGATCGTCGTGCGCTTCGGCGAGATCCAGGACGTCAAGACTGAGCCCGGAATCTTCTTCAAGATGCCGCTGGCGCTGTTCGAACTCGACAATGTCCAGATCATCGAGGACCGGCTTCTGCGGTTCGACCTCGACGACATCCGCGTCCAGGTTTCCGGCGGCAAGTTCTACGAGGTGGACGCATTCGTCGTGTACTCCATCGAAGACGCCCGCAAGTTCCGCTCAGCCGTCGGCGGTGACCTGACGCAGGCTGAATCGCGGTTGCGCACCCGTCTCGACTCGGCCCTGCGCCGGTCCTACGGCGTTCGCGGCTTCGAGGCGGCGCTGTCGGAAGAACGTGCAGCGATGATGCGCGAAGTGGCTGATCAGCTGCGGCCCGATGCGGCACAGCTCGGCCTTGCCATCGAGGATGTCCGCATCCGCCGCACGGACCTCACCAAGGAGGTTTCCGACCAGACCTACGAGCGCATGAAAGCCGAGCGTCTTGCCGAGGCCGAACTCATCCGCGCCCGCGGCAACGAAGCGGCGCAGCGCATTCGCGCCATCGCCGACCGCCAGGTCGTCGAGATCGAGGCGGATGCCCAGCGTGAATCGGAGATCCTGCGAGGCGAGGGCGATGCGGAGCGCAACCGGGTATTTGCCGATGCGTTCAACAAGGACCCTGAGTTCTTCGAGTTTTACCGCTCGATGCAGGCCTATTCGCAGGCGCTGCAGGATTCCGGTACGACCATGCTGCTCTCGCCCGATTCAGATTTCTTCCGCTATTTCCGCAATTCGGAAGGAACGGCAACCGGGCAGCCGGGAACGGCGCCACAACCGGCACAGCCCGGCGCCCTGGCACCGCAGGCCCAACAGCAGCAGTAAGGCCGGGCAAGGGGGGAGGGTCACATGAACGGCGAGTTCGCGGTCGCCCTCCTCACCGGACTTGGCATGATGCTCGTGCTTGAGGGGCTGATCTACGCCGGCTTTCCGGGCGGCTTGCGCAAGATGGCGAGCCGTCTTCCTGAAATCGGCGATAGCACCCTTCGTATTTTCGGCATAATCGCCATGATGATCGGAATTGCGATCATCTGGCTGGTCAGGTGACAATGCGGCGGCGCCGCGTCCGTTTGGTTGAGGAAAAGGTCATGTCGTTCGCTTTTGGCAGATTGATTGCAAGAAACGGCTCCGCCGGGGCCTTGCGTGCCTTGGTCATCGCAGCGGCGCTGGCCGTTCCGGCCGCAGCTTTCAACCCCGTCGCCGGCCCGGCGCTTGCGCAGCAAGGCCCGGCCTCGGTTGCCGATCTTTCGGAAAAACTGATTGGCGCGGTCGTCAACATTTCGACCTCGCAAAAGGTGGCGCAATCGCGGCCCAACCTGCCGACACCGCAAGCGCCGGAAGGAAGCCCGTTCCAGGAATTCTTCGACGAACTCTTTCCGCAACGCGACGGCGAAGGCGGCGGGGATTCGCCAAGCACACGCCAGTCGCTCGGTTCGGGTTTCGTCATTGACGCGTCCGGAATCATCGTCACCAACAACCATGTGATCGCGGATGCCGACGAAGTGATCGCGAACTTCTCGGACGGCACGCAGCTTGTTGCCGAACTCGTCGGCAAGGATCCCAAGACCGACCTCGCCGTGTTGCGAGTGAAGCCGGAAAAGCCGCTGGTATTCGTCAACCTCGGCGACAGCGACATGTCGCGCGTCGGCGACTGGGTGCTGGCGATCGGCAATCCGTTCGGCTTCGGCCGCACGGTGACGCTCGGCATCATCTCGGCGATCGGGCGGGACATCAATTCCGGCCCGTATGACAACTACATCCAGACCGACGCCTCCATCAACAAGGGCAATTCCGGCGGGCCGCTGTTCAACATGGACGGGCAGGTCGTCGGCATCAACACGGCCATCATCTCGCCGTCCGGCGGCTCGATCGGACTTGGCTTCGCGATCCCCAGCAACATGGCGAAAAACGTCATCGACCAACTGCTCAAGTATGGCGAAACCCGCCGTGGCTGGCTTGGGGTGCAGATCCAGACCGTTACCGAGGAAATCGCCGAGGCGCTTGGACTGGACAAGGCCCGCGGTGCGCTTATCGGCGATGTCGTCGCCAACGGCCCGGCAGCCAATGCAGGCATCAAGTCCGGGGACGTCGTGCTGAGTTTCGACGGCAAGGACGTCGCAGAAATGCGCGACCTGCCGAAGATCGTCGCGGACACGCCGGTTGAAAAGCAGGTGCCGGTGGTGATCCTGCGCAAGGGCAAGCAGGAAACGCTCACGGCGAAGGTCGGCCGGCTCGAGGATGGCGAGAAGCAGATGGCGTCCGCCGAGCCTGGTGAACCAACTGCGCCCGAGGAAGCACCCGTCGCCGACAAGGTTTTCGGCCTTACCTTGAAGGAAATCACCGACGAAGCCCGCGAAAGCGAGGGCATATCAGCCGACGTCAAGGGCGTGCTCGTCGCCGAGGTTGACGAGGGCAGCCCTGCAGCCGACAGGGGCATCCAGGCCGGAGACATCATCGTTCAAGTCGGGCAGGAAGAAGTTTCCGCGCCGGGCGATGTCAACAACCGTATCGAGGCGCTCAAGAAAGAGGGCCGCAAGAATGCGATGATGATGATTTCCTCGAAGACCGGAGACATCCGCTTCGTGGCCGTCGGCATCGAATGAGTTGATCCGCATTTTGGCGAGGCGGCCCGGAAGCAATTCCGGGCCGTTTTTCGTTTCAGGAGACGAATTGCGACTGGCGGTAGCCCTGCAGGTAGAGCAGCGCCGTCAGGTCGCCGTGGTCGATGCGAATTCTTGCCTGCGCCGCGACCGCGGGCTTTGCATGCAAAGCAACGCCCGTGCCGGCCATAGCCAGCATCTTGAGGTCGTTGGCGCCGTCGCCAACGGCGATGAAATCCTCCGCGGTCAGGCCGAGCCGCCTTGCGATCGCATTCAAGGCATCGGCCTTGGCCTGCCGGCCGAGGATCGGCTCGCGGACCGTCCCGCCCAGCATGCCGCCGCTTTCCTCAAGGACGTTGGCATGGTGTTCGTCGAAGCCGAGCATGGCCGCGACCGGGCCGGTGAACGCGGTAAAGCCGCCGGAGACGAGCGCGCTCCAACCGCCATTGGCCTTCATGGTGGCGACAAGCTGGCGGCCGCCTGGCGCGAGGCTGATGCGGTTCGCCAAGACCTCGCCGATCACCGATGACGGCAGGCCCTTGAGCAAGCGCAACGCGTTGGCGCAGGGCTTCTTCGAATTCGATCTCGCCGTTCATGGAGCGGGCGGTAATGCGCGAGACGAGATCGCGAAATCCGGCCATGTCGGCCAGTTCGTCGATGCATTCCTGCTCGATCATGGTGGAATCCATGTCGGCGATCAGCACCTTCTTGCGCCGCGTTGCGGATTGTTGCACAGCAAGATCGACGCCGCGCCCTGCCAGGAGCGCACCGAGTTCGGCCATGACGGCATCCATGGGAACACTTGCCGGCAGGGCCAGGTCGCAGGCGATGCCCGGCGCAAGCCAGTCGATTTCAGCGCCGCCCGCAAGCCTTGCCGCGGCTGTCGCGAGCGGTTCGTCGAGAACGGGATTTTCAGGATTGGCAATCAGGGTAGCCAGCAAGTTCATTCTTTGGCCCGTTGCGTCTGTGGCGCCGCGCCATGACTGACCGGCCGGACGCGATCGTGATAGCGGGGCCGACTGCGGGCGGCAAGAGCGCGCTGGCGCTCGAAATGGCGCGCCGCACCGGCGGCGTCATCATCAATGCCGATTCGATGCAGGTCTACTCAGGCCTGACCCTCCTGACCGCGCGCCCGTCCGGCGCCGACCTCATGGCGGCGGAACATCGCCTGTATGGCCATGTCGCGCCAAGCGAACCCTGGTCGGTGGCGCTTTGGCTGGCGCAGGCGCGGGCCGAATTCGAGGCGTTGCGGTCGCAAGGGCGAACCGCCATCTTCACCGGCGGGACCGGCCTCTATTTCAAGGCGCTCGACGAAGGCATTTCGGCGATGCCGGAGCCAGATCCACAAGTCCGCGCTTTCTGGCGGGCGGTGGCGCTTGAAGAACCCGAACGCCTGCACGGCGAACTGGCAAGGCGCGACCCGCTGGGCGCGGCCGCCTTGGGACCGGCGGACAGGCAACGCCTCGTGCGGGCGCTCGAGGTCTTCGACAGCACTGGCATGCCCATCGGGCATCACCAGGCGCATGGCGAACGCTCCGGGCTGCTTGCCGGCGCCCATGTGGAGCGTTACCTCGTCGAGCCGGAACGGGCTGCGCTTCACGCGCGCATCGAACAGCGTTTCGACACGATGATCGCCGCCGGCGCGCTCGACGAGGTGCGTGACTTGCTGGCGCTGCGGCTCGATACGTCGATGCCCGTGATGAAGGCGATCGGCGTGCCGCAGCTTGCAGCGCATCTGCGGGGCGAAACGGAACTTCACGATGCCGTCGAAGCCGCAAAGGCCGCCACGCGCCAGTATGCCAAGCGACAGTCCACCTGGTTCCGTCACCAGTCCGGCAGTGAGTGGACGCGGGCATAGCGCCTTGTTTCTGCGCGTAAATTTTACTACAAGTTTACCATGTGTATTCACTGCAACTTCAGGCGTTAGCAGTATTTCTGACATGGGGCATTGAATTTGAGTTTCGGCGGCAGGGACAATGCGCGGCGGCTTTTCGGCCCGAAATTTCGACATTGTGATGGTCATGGACGCCATCCTGATTTCGCTTGCGTGCCTGCTGGTGATCCTGGCGTATCGCGAGATCAACGGAGCCCCGCTCCGCCATAGCCAGGACCTTGCAACGACCGTGATGGCGATGTCGGACGACCTTGCCCGGCGAAGACGATCTCAGCGGCATGCGGCTTGATCCGGACGGAACGATGCATCTGCGCCGCCGCTTCGAGAACGCCAAGGCCCAGGTCGCGCGCGCCAGGGAAAAGTCGCAGTTCGTCATCTATTCCGACCATCCCAATCTCGCCGGACTTTCGGAGTCGGCCGATGAATTCCGGACCGCGGCATTGAATGCGATCCGCGCCGGCGAACCGATGTTTTCGCAGAACGTCACCATCGACGGCACGAGCATGATCCGCATTGCCGCGCCGCTGCATGCTGCCGGAGACTGTGTTTCCTGCGCCGACGGCAGCGTTGCGCTGTACAAGCGCGGCGACGTGATCGGAATCCGCGAAATCATCCTTCCCGTCGGCGACGGCTTTGCAAACACCGTCCAGAAGCTTCTGTTTGCCTGCGGAATGCTCGCTTCCTCGCTGATGGTCTTCCTCGGCATCATCATCCCGATGATCAAGCGCAGCCGCCAGGAGAAGGTGCAGTTCCACAACCTCGCCGCCTCGCTGGAAGTGCAGGCGACGACCGATCCGCTGACGGGCCTGTACAACCGCCGCTATTTCGAGCAGGCGCTGCAGGAATACCTGACGCAGTTCAACGCCAAGCGAATGCCGCTGGGCTTGCTGGTGTTCGATCTCGACCACTTCAAGAAGGTCAACGACACGCACGGCCACGATGTTGGCGACATGGTGCTGCGGGAGGTATCGCTGCGCCTGCGCGCAATTACCCGCGACAGCGATGTCGTCGCGCGCATCGGCGGGGAGGAATTCGCGGTCATCACGCCTTATGCCAATTACGAGCAGCTTCTGGCCGTGGCCGAGCGTTACCGCACGATGATCAGCGCGCTCAACATTCCGGTCGGCAAGGTGGTGCTGAAGCCGACCATCTCGGTAGGCGTCGCCACCAACGCCGAGGGCACGGACAATGCACAGGACCTGTTCAAGGCGGCAGACAACAAGCTCTACCAGGCAAAGCGCGAAGGCCGGAACCGGATAGCGGCGTGATGCCGGTCAAATTTGCGCCAAAGCCAGTTGACGGGCGGGTGGCGCGCCATTAGTGTTCGCCGCACCCAAAGGGACAGGCAGATGAAGCATTGCATCATTCTTGTGGTAGGAAGGCGCACACGCGTGGCGGAGTAATTCCGCCGGCTTCAAGCAGCGTGTGCGCAGACGAAGGCTCCGGAAGGGGCCTTTTTTATTGCCCCGATGGCTGCGGATGAACGCGGTTTCAGGCAGGGGCGGCAGAGGAACGAGCGGTTGAACGGGACGGAATCTCAGGTGATGAGCAAGAAACAGCAAATGACCGGCGCGGAAATGGTGATCCAGGCCCTCGTCGAGAACGGCGTGGACACGATCTTCGGTTATCCCGGCGGCGCGGTGCTGCCGATCTATGACGAGATTTTCCAGCAGGAGAAGGTCCGGCACATCCTCGTGCGCCACGAACAGGGCGCGGGACATGCGGCGGAGGGCTATGCCCGCTCCACCGGCAGGCCCGGCGTTCTGCTTGTCACCTCCGGCCCCGGCGCGACCAACGCCGTGACGCCGTTGCAGGACGCGCTGATGGATTCGATCCCGATCATCTGCATTACAGGGCAGGTGCCGACGCCGCTGATCGGCTCGGACGCCTTCCAGGAGGCGGACACGGTCGGCATCACGCGGCCCTGCACCAAGCACAACTGGCTGGTGCGCATCGATCGACGAACTGCCCTACGTGCTGCACGAGGCTTTCCATGTCGCCATGAGCGGCAGGCCGGGTCCGGTCCTCATCGACATTCCGAAGGACGTCCAGTTCGCCACCGGAACCTATCTTCCCAAGGCCCAGTTCAAGCCCCGCAGCTACAGGCCGCAGATCACCGGCGAGCTGAAGCAGATCCAGGCGGCAGTGGAGCTGATGGCCGGCGCGAAGCGCCCGGTTTTCTACACCGGCGGCGGCGTGATCAATTCGGGCCGCGAAGCGAGCCATTTGCTGCGCGAACTCGTCGACATGACCGGGTTCCCGATCACCTCGACGCTGATGGGCCTGGGCGCCTATCCGGCATCGGGACAGCACTGGCTCGGCATGCTGGGCATGCACGGCACCTATGAGGCCAACATGGCGATGCATGATTGCGACGTCATGATCTGCATCGGCGCGCGGTTCGACGACCGCATCACGGGGCGGCTCAACGCCTTCTCGCCGAATTCGCGCAAGATCCACATCGACATCGATCCGTCGTCGATCAACAAGAATGTCCGCGTCGACGTGCCGATCATCGGCGATGTCGCGCATGTGCTGGAGGACATGGTGCGGCTGTGGCGGGCGCACGCTTCCAAGCCGGACAAGGCCGCGCTGGCCAAATGGAACGACCAGATCGTCTCGTGGCGCGCGCGCAACTGCCTTGCCTATCGCCCGTCGAAGGAAGTCATCATGCCGCAATATGCGATGCAGCGGCTCTATGAACTGACCAAGGACCGCGACGCCTACATCACCACGGAAGTGGGCCAGCACCAGATGTGGGCGGCGCAGTTCTACCATTTCGAGAAGCCGAACCGCTGGATGACATCGGGCGGCCTCGGCACCATGGGCTATGGCCTGCCGGCGGCGCTGGGCGTGCAGATCGCCTATCCCGACGCGCTGGTCATCGACATCGCGGGCGATGCCTCGATCCAGATGTGCATGCAGGAAATGTCGACCGCGATCCAGTACGACGCGCCGATCAAGATCTTCATTCTCAACAACCAGTACATGGGCATGGTGCGCCAGTGGCAGCAGCTGCTGCATGGCAACCGGCTGTCGCATTCCTACACGGAGGCGATGCCGGACTTCGTCAAGCTGGCCGATGCCTATGGCGGCGTCGGCATTCGCTGCGACAAGCCGGACGATCTCGACGATGCGATCATGGAAATGATCAACGTCAAGCGGCCGGTGATCTTCGACTGCCGCGTTGCCGCGCTCGCAAACTGCTTCCCGATGATCCCGTCCGGCAAGGCGCACAACGAAATGCTGCTGCCGGACGAGGCGACCGACGAAGCGGTCGCGAACGCCATCGACGCCAAGGGCAAGCAGCTGGTGTGATCATGGAAAAAGTTGGACCAGTTTACCGTACAAAGCTTGGCACTGCCGGAAGACTCGTCTTGCCGGCAGCGCTGCGAGATTCGCCGCAATGGCTGCAATTTTCCGACTTCGAGATTGAGGAGATACCGGGGGGCATCAAGCTGAAGCCGTGCAGCGCATTGTCGGCCAATGAGGTAATTGCCTCGCGCTTCGATTCATATCTCGAACCACTCGGCACCGGGCGCGGTTTGGCTAGAACCAAATATGTCTCTCGTTGGACATATAAGGGAAAGGAGACAATCGTCTCCGAGAATGAACAGCCAAATATTTGGTTGCGCAAGGATCTGGTAGAGCGGTTCGATTGCGGTTCTCCATATACTGCGCACTACGTCGAGCCTAATCCGGAGGGCAATCCGGGTTTCAACTCGAATGTTCATTCGACGCCGGGACTTAAGGGGGAAGTCCTTGCGAAATTTCGAGCTACCGATCCCCGCCTTGCCGCAGACCTCGTAGACTTCTTGTTCGAGCAGTTGGAGAAACAACAGTGAACGCTTCAAAATCCCCGACCGGCTCGGCCTATTTCATCGTCAAGGAAACCGAGAAGCCGCGCACCCACGTGCTCTCGGTCCTCGTCAACAACGAGCCGGGCGTGCTTGCCCGGGTCATCGGCCTTTTCTCGGGCCGCGGCTACAACATCGAAAGCCTCACGGTCTCGGAGACGAGCCACGAAAAGCACCTTTCGCGCATCACCATCGTGTCGTCCGGCACGGCGCATGTACTCGAGCAGATCAAGAAGCTGCTGGAACGCTCGATCTCGGTTCACAAGGTGGTCGACCAGACGCTGGTTGCCGAGGAGAAGGGCTACGACAAGCCGCTGGAGCGCGAGCTTGCGCTCGTGAAGGTGGCCGGCAAGGGCGAAAACCGGGTCGAGGCGATGCGGCTTGCCGATGCCTTCCGCGCTTCCGTCATCGATGCCTCGACGGAGCATTTCACCTTCGAGATCACCGGCAGGATTTCCAAGATCGAGCAGTTCATCGCCATCATGGAGCCGCTCGGGCTGGTCGAGGTCTGCCGCACCGGCGTTGCCGCGATGAGCCGCGGCAAGGACGGGATGTAGGCACTGCGGCGATTGTAAAAAACATGTCTCCCGAAATCCTGCTGGCGCTGGTCGGCTTCTCCGTCGCATCCTCGGTCACGCCGGGGCCGAACAACCTGATGCTGCTGGCCTCGGGAGTGAATTTCGGTTTCCGCCGGACGATCCCGCACATGCTCGGCATCGGTATCGGCTTCGCCTTCCTGCTGCTGTGCGTGGGGCTTGGCCTGGGCGAAGTGCTGCAACGCGCGCCTGCGCTGCACATGGCCATCAAGGTCGTCGGCGTCGCATACCTCATCTATCTGGCCTACAAGATCGCGACATCGGGACCGATCGAAAATCGCGACGGCGAGGCAAGGCCGTTCAGTTTCCTGCAGGCGGCGGCGTTCCAGTGGGTCAACCCGAAGGCATGGTTCATGGCCGTGACGGCAATGTCGGTCTATACTTCGCCGGCGAACTACATTTTCTCGGTCGTTCTCGTCGCGGTCGTTTTCGCGATCATCAACATACCGTGCGTTTCCGTCTGGGCGGGCATGGGGGTGGCGTTGCGCCGGCTGCTTTCCGATCCGCGCACGCTGCGCTGGTTCAACATCGCCATGGCGCTGCTGCTCGTCGCCTCGCTGTGGCCGATGCTGCGTGTTTGAACGCGCCTTTTTCGCCGCCCCGGAATCGTGCATGGAGTGGCAATGGATTTCTCACCGCAGCAAGATCGCGCCCTTGTCGAAGCCAATCGCTGGCTGAAGGCGGGCGACCGGCAGGTTTTCCGCCTGTTCGGCTATGCCGGCACCGGCAAGACCACGCTCGCCCGGCACCTGGCGGAGGGCGTCGACGGCGACGTGCTGTTCGCCGCTTTCACGGGCAAGGCGGCACAGGTGCTGCGTTCGCGCGGCGCGCGCGGGGCTTCCACCATCCATTCGCTGATCTACCGGCCGCGCGGCGAGGAGATCGTCTCCGACGAGGAGACCGGCGCGCAATCCATGGCGCCGACCTTCACGCTCAACCGGCAAAGCCCGGTCTCCAAGGCCAAGCTCATCATCATCGACGAATGTTCGATGGTGGACGAGGAACTGGGCCGCGACCTCCTGTCATTCGGTACGCCGGTGCTGGTGCTCGGCGATCCGGGCCAGCTTCCGCCGATTTCGGGCGGCGGTTTCTTCACCGAGCACGAGCCGGACATATTGCTGGAGGAGGTGCACCGGCAGGCGCGCGACAACCCGATCATCGACCTGGCGCAAACGGTGCGCGAGGGCAGGGAAATCATGATCGGCGACTATGGTTCAACGGCGCGCGTGATCGGCAAATCCGACGTGAACGCGGAGCTGGTGCTCGGGGCCGACCAGGTGCTCGTCGGCACCAATCGCACTCGGCGCCGCTACAACAATCGCCTGCGCGAACTCAAGGGATTCGAGGGGCTGCTGCCGGCCTCCGGCGACAAGCTGGTCTGCCTGCGCAACGACACGGCCAAGGGTCTTCTCAACGGTTCGCTGTGGCATGTGACGAGCGCGCCGAGGACCGTCAAGGCATCGATGACGCTGCTGATCCGCTCGGAAGATGAAGGGATCGAGCGGGTCTCCGCCAAGGTGAAGGTGCTCAAGCAGGTGTTCGAGGAGCCAGACCTCGAAGTGCCATGGCAACTGAAAAGGCGCCATGACGACTTCGACTTCGGCTACGCGCTGACGGTGCACAAGGCGCAGGGTTCGCAATGGAACGAAATCGTTCTTTTCGACGAGAGTTTTGCGTTCCGCGAGCACAGGTCGCGCTGGCTTTACACGGCAATCACGCGCGCCGCCGAGAGACTCACCATCGTTAAGTGAGAAACGCCGAATTGCCCATGCATCCGTGAGGATTGATTAACCCGGGCAGGCCATACTGGCCTTGCGACCGGGGGCGGGCCGGAACGCGCCCACGGAACCACGGATTTCCAAATGCGCGCCAGAGCTGGCTTTTTGCTTCACGTTCTACGAACGGTGTTGATCTGCGTTTTGCTGGCAGACCTTGTCGTATTGGGCGTTTACTCGATCGCCGATCCCGAGCGTCTTTTGCAGGAACTGGTCATTACCACGCTGATTACCGCAGTGGTCGCGACGCCGGTGGTGATCTGGTACGTCAAGCTGACGATCAGGCTCCGTGAAGCTTTGGCCGATCTGGAGCAGGCGCGGGCGGTGGCGATGCGGGCCGACCGCGCCAAATCCGAATTCCTGGCAAACATGAGCCATGAGATCCGCACGCCCATGAACGGCGTCATGGGCATGGCCGAGCTGCTTGCAAAATCGGACCTCGACCAGCGCCAGAGAACCTTCGTCGACATCATCGTCAAATCCGGCGCCGCGCTGCTGACGATCATCAACGACATTCTCGATTATTCGAAAATCGACGCCGGCAAGCTTCAACTCGATCCCCAGCCCTTCTCCATCACCGAAGCGGTGGAGGATGTGGTGACGCTGTTTTCTTCCCGCGTCTCGGAAAAGGACATTGAGCTGACCGTCCGCGTCGATCCGTCCCTGCCACCAACATTCGTGGGGGACATCGGCAGGATCAGGCAGATCGTCTCCAACCTCGTTGGCAATGCCGTGAAGTTCACGGAACACGGCCACATTTTCGTGGAAGTCACGGGTGGGCTGGCCGGCAAGCCGGATTTGGCGGAGTACGCACTGACGATCCGCGTGGCGGACACCGGCATCGGCATTTCGCCGGACAAGCTCGAGCGGGTCTTCGACAAATTCAGCCAGATCGACTACTCGACCACGCGCAAGCATGAAGGAACCGGCCTTGGCCTGGCCATCTCGCGTTCGCTTGCCGAACTCATGGGCGGCAATATCACGGTCACCAGCCAGCAAGGCAAGGGCTCGACGTTTGAACTGGTGATCAAGCTGGCGGCGCATGACTACGCTGCGCAAGGCAGGGTCGCGCCAAGCCAGGCAAGTGGCGCAAAAGTGCTCGTCGTCGACGACAGCGCACTGAACCGCAAGGTGCTGGTCGAGCAGATGACGGCCTGGAAGTTCGACGCGGCCGCGGCATCGTGTGGCCGTGAAGCGCTTGCCGTCCTCGACGCGGCGATGGACCAGGGCGTCGGCATCGACTGCATGGTCATCGATTACCAGATGCCGGAAATGAACGGCGCGGCACTGGTGGAAGCCGTTCGCAGCCGGCCTCACGGCTGCGATGTACCGATCATCATGCTGACCTCGGTGGGTGATGCGGATGAAGGAAGGTCGTTTCTTTCGCTCGGGGTAGCCGCCCAGCTGACAAAGCCTGTCCGGTCGATGTCGCTTCTGGATGCGGTTTCGCGGGTCATAAGGGACGCCGCTGCACAACGCGACGGCACCCATGACTCCAATGGCGGCATTGCCGCGGCGCGGCTGATCGGCGAAATGAATATTGGCGCATCAAGACCGGAGACGGTCGTCCCCTTTGTCCACGCCGGCAACAGCGAGGTCGAGAAGCCGGCTGATGGACCCATCGACATCCTTGTCGCCGAGGATAACGAGATCAACCAGATGCTGTTCAAGCAAATCCTCAGGACGACCCCTTGGCGGTTTGCGATCGTGAGCAACGGCCTTGAAGCCGTGCAGATGGCGCAAGAACATGCGCCGCGCCTGATCCTGATGGATGTGTCGATGCCCCGGATGAGCGGCTACGAGGCGGTGGAAGCAATTCGCCTGAACGAGGCCGCCAGCGGCATGCACACACCGATCGTCGCGGTAACGGCACACGCGCTAAAGGGCGACCTGACGCGCTGCCTTGCCGCCGGGATGGACGACTATATCACAAAGCCCATTTCCCCGGCGCGGCTGGAGGCGAAAATCCGGACCTGGATGCAACCGCAAGGGCGGCGCGCGATAGCCGGTTGACCGCTTTGCGGCTTGCAATGGCGGGTGCATGGCGACATGCTTGCCAAGGATGCGCGAAGCTGCGAAGCCTGCCGCATTCTTGAGGAGCAGCAGCATATGCCCGCCAAATTGTCGGTCAATCTCAACGCCATCGCCATGTTGCGGAACCGGCGCAACCTGCCCTGGCCAAGCGTGACCGGCATTGGCGCCATTGCGCTGGAAGCGGGCGCCTCCGGCCTTACCGTCCACCCTCGGCCGGACCAGCGGCACATCCGCTTTTCCGACGTTCCTGCCATCAGGGCGCTGATCGACGACCGCTTTCCCGGTTGCGAGTTCAACATCGAGGGATATCCCGACGCCAACTTCCTCGCCCTGGTGATCGCCAACGAGCCTGAACAGGTGACGTTGGTGCCGGACGACCCGTCACAGCCGACGTCGGACCACGGCTGGGATTTCATCGCACATGGCGAAAGGCTGAAGCAGGCGGTGGCGCGCCTGCGCGATGCAGGCATCCGCGTTTCGCTGTTTGCCGATCCCGATTCGAGCGCCAGGCAGCTTGATGCAGCCTTCGACACGGGCGCCCAACGGATCGAGCTCTACACCGGACCTTATGGCGGATGCCACAGCGACCCGGACCGGGCAGGCGCGGAACTGGCAAAGCTGGCCCACACCGCCAGGCTCGCCGCCGAGCGCAATCTGGGCGTCAATGCCGGTCACGATTTGACTGTGGAAAACCTCCCGGCGCTTGCCAAGGCAATTCCGCACCTTGCGGAGGTTTCCATAGGGCATGCGCTGACGGCAGACGCGCTGGTTCACGGAATGGCGGGTACAGTCAAACGGTTTGTCGACGCGCTCCGCTGAACCGCCGGGACAGGCCTGCCGTGTCCGAATGGCACTTGATTTTGCAGTGCAGCAAGCGATATATGCCGCGGCCTATCAGGAGCAATTCCGTTGGACTCCAATCAGTCCTTCAGGCGGCGCCGCGGCCAATGGCGCCGATCCCGCCGGTAGTGACGAAAACCACGCAGGCCAACATGCTCCCGACAACAAGGGTGTGCTCGCACTGGCCCTGGGAGCGGTCGGGGTCGTCTATGGCGACATCGGTACCAGCCCGCTTTATGCCTTGCGCGAGGCGCTGCGCGCAGTAGCGCACGACCGCCCGCCAACGGAAGTGGAAGTCATCGGCATCCTGTCGATCATCCTTTGGTCGCTGACGCTCATCGTCACCGTGAAATATATCGGTTTTGTCCTTCGCGCCGACAACAAGGGCGAGGGCGGAACACTGACCATCATGACGCTGGCGCGCGAGGCCGTGACCTCCCGCTACAAGCCGCTGATGCTGGGGCTTGGCATCGTCGGGGCTTCGCTTTTCTTTGGCGATGCGCTGATAACGCCTGCAATTTCCGTACTTTCGGCGGTCGAGGGCCTCAAGGTCGTCTCTCCCGGCCTCGACAAGGCAGTCGTGCCCCTGACGCTCGTCATCCTGGTGGGGCTTTTCGCAATCCAGAGCTTCGGTACAGGAAAGGTCGCCGCGGTTTTCGGGCCGCTTACGGCAGTCTGGTTCATCGCATTGGGGGTGACCGGGGCAGTCCACATCTTCGACCATCCGCATATCCTGGTGGCGATAAACCCCTACATGGCCGTCCACTTCCTGGCGACGCATCCCGCCGTGGCGTTTGCCGTGATGGGCGCTGCGTTCCTTGCGGTCACGGGCGCCGAGGCGCTCTATGTCGATCTGGGCCATTTCGGCCGCAAGCCGATCCGGATGGCGTGGTTCGTGCTGGTTTTTCCCTGCCTCGTGATCAACTATTTCGGGCAAGGCGCTTTCGTCATCGCCGGTAACCGAGTGATCGAGCAACCGCTGTTCGAAATGGTGCCGGGCTGGGCAACGCTGCCGATGGTCATCCTCGCGACGCTGGCAACCATCATCGCCAGCCAGGCCGTGATCTCCGGCGCGTTTTCGCTGACGCGGCAGGCTGTGCAACTGCAATTGCTGCCCCGCTTCGAGGTACGCCACACGTCCGAGCAACAGTCGGGCCAGATATTCCTGCCGCGCGTGAACACGCTGCTTCTGCTGGGCGTGCTGCTTCTGGTCGTTTCCTTCGGATCTTCCGAGTCCCTGGCGGCCGCGTACGGGATCTCCGTGACGGGCGAGATGCTGGTAACCTCGGTGCTCCTCTTCGTGGTTGCCCGGCGGATGTGGAAGCGGCCGGTCTGGCTCGCCATTCTCATCGTCGTGCCGATCGCCCTTCTGGAAGTCGTTTTCCTTTCCGCCAATCTTGCCAAGTTCTTCGACGG
Source organism: uncultured Alphaproteobacteria bacterium (assembly GCA_963846345.1). Classification (GTDB taxonomy): domain Bacteria; phylum Pseudomonadota; class Alphaproteobacteria; order Rhizobiales; family Rhizobiaceae; genus BOKV01. The sequence continues at coordinate 21,382 of CAWJVP010000017.1, read as the reverse complement.
CGGCTTCGTATCGATCCTCGTGGCAGTCGGCATGATCGTGATCATGTGGACCTGGGTGCGTGGCAGCGCGCTATTGGCGCAAAAGACACGCAAATCGGAAGTGCCGCTGCAATTGCTGGCCGACCAGTTGGCCAAGAAGCCGCCGCACAGGGTGCCCGGATCGGCTGTGTTCCTCACCTCGGATGTGGAAAGCGCACCGACTGCGCTTCTGCACAGCCTGAAACACTACAAGGTGCTGCACGAACAGAATGTAATCCTGTCGGTAAAGACCATGCCGACGCCGCGGGTGCCGGCAGACAATCGCGTGGTCATCGAGTCGATCAACGAGCTGTTCTCGGTGGTGACCGTGAAATACGGCTACATGGAAGAGCCGAACCTGCCGAAGGCGCTTGGCATCGCGCGCAAGCTGGGCTGGAAATACGACATCATGTCGACTTCCTTTTTCCTGTCGCGACGCTCGCTCAAGGCGTCGGTCAGTTCGGGCATGCCGCTTTGGCAGGACAAGCTTTTCATCCGCCTTGCCCGCAGCGCTTCCGACGCCACGGAATACTTCCGCATTCCGACGGGCCGCGTGGTGGAAATCGGCACCCAGGTGGTGGTGTAGACTCAATCCGCTTCATTCACGCGCAAGAAGCGGCTGTGATACGCAGTCCAGGTATATGTATCCAGGCACATCCAACTGATTGCCTCCAGGCATTCAGCGTGAAATTGCGAAGCCGACATGAAGATGGGTTCATGGTGAGCAACGCGATTGCGGAAGCGCCGCAAAGCATTCAGTCTTGAGTGAACTTGCTGGCGTTTTTTACTGCCTTCGGCACGAAAGGCCTTATGTATGGCTGTCCGCCACAAGGTTGCGTCATAGCCGGGGCCAATCAAACTCACCCAAAATGAAAATTTCAGCTCAGCTATCAGATCACCAATGGTGCGACCCTCTCCACAAGCGGCAATTTCTTTCGTCGCATATTCGGAAAAGGGTGGTGCCTTGTTAATTAGCCAGTTGTCGCCGTACACCCGCGCCATCTCATGGCTAATGCTATTGCGCAAACAGATTTCCAAGCTTTGCAACGGCGTGTACATGGCCTCTGAGAGGCGGGTGTTTCGCTCGTAGAGGTGTATTGAGGCATCCAAATCGTTGGTTGTTTCCTCTAGGTATTTTTTGAGCCTGTCGCGTGAGATTGTACGTTCAAGCGAAAGATTAATGGCTCGGAGTTCGCAAAATTAAGTTGTCCTTAAATTTAGGTGGTATATATATAAGGTTGTGTACCCCGGGTCGGCCTCTGCTGAAAAGCATGCTCCCGGGGTCAGTCGTTTTTAGGGGCGATTTTTTTCGCTAAGAGTCTGAAATTAAACACATTGTGGTACTTGCAAGGCTTTGCTACCCCTCAGTTGGACCCCTATCTGGCTTGACACCGTACCGTACGGTACGGTACAGGCGATGCCATGGGAGAGGCAGCCGCCAGCATCGATGTCGTTGATACGCCGGATGGCGAATTTTCGCCGCGCCAGCGCGAGGTGCTGGACCGTGCGCTGGAACTCATGGCCGAGGAGGGCGACGCCTTCTCGATGGCCTCGCTGGCGCGGCGGGCGAGCTGTTCCAAGGAAACGCTCTACAAATGGTTCGGCGACCGCGACGGCCTGCTGACGGCGACGGTGCGCTGGCAGGCGGGCAGGGTGCGCGCCGGCAATTTCGACGCAACCAAGCTGGACGCGGCGGCGCTGGAAAAAAGCCTTGCTGCCTTCGCCGCGAACTGGCTGACCGTGATTTCCAGCCGCACATCGATCGCGCTCAACCGCGTGGCGATCGCGCATGCCGTTTCCGGAAAGGGCCGGCTGGGCAGGATCGTGCTCGACAACGGCCGCTTTGCGATTGGCGAGCGGCTCAAGCCGGTGCTCGAGGCGGGCAAAGCAGCGGGCCTGGTGGATTTCGACGACAGCGAGACCGCGTTCCGCACTTTCTTCGGCCTTGCCGCGCGCGATGTGCAGATCCGCCTGCTGCTCGGCGATGGCCTGAAGATGACGCAAGACCAGATTACCCGCGAGGCAGCAGAAGCCGCCCGTCAATTCCTCGCCCTTTACGGGGCAAGAACAACAACCGCAAACCGGACCACGAAAGGATAATCCCCATGCGCGTTTATTACGATCGCGATGCCGATCTCAACCTCATCAAGGGCAAGAAGGTCGCCATCATCGGCTATGGCAGCCAGGGCCGCGCCCATGCGCTGAACCTCAAGGATTCGGGCGTCAAGGACATCCGCGTCGGCTTGCGTGCGGGCTCGGCCACCGCCAAGAAGGTGGAGGCCGACGGCCTCACCGTCATGGAAGTCGCCGATATCGCCAAATGGGCCGACCTGATGATGATGGCGACGCCGGACGAATTGCAGGCCGACATCTACAAGAACGAAATCGCCCCGAACATCCGCGACGGTGCGGCGATTGCCTTCGCGCACGGCCTCAACGTGCATTTCGGCCTGATCGAGCCGAAGACAACCGTCGACGTCGTGATGATCGCGCCGAAGGGCCCCGGCCATACCGTGCGCGGCGAATACCAGAAGGGCGGCGGCGTGCCGTGCCTCGTCGCGGTTCACCAGAACCCGTCCGGCAATGCGCTGGAGCTGGCGCTTTCCTACGCCTGCGGCGTCGGTGGCGGCCGTTCGGGCATCATCGAGACCAACTTCCGCGAAGAATGCGAGACCGATCTCTTCGGCGAGCAGGTTGTGCTTTGCGGCGGCCTCGTCGAACTGATCCGCGCCGGTTTCGAAACGCTGGTCGAGGCCGGCTATGCGCCGGAAATGGCCTATTTCGAGTGCCTGCACGAGGTGAAGCTGATCGTCGACCTGATCTATGAAGGCGGCATCGCCAACATGAACTACTCGATCTCGAACACCGCCGAATGGGGCGAATATGTCTCCGGCCCGCGCATCATCACCGCCGAGACCAAGGCCGAGATGAAGCGCGTGCTGCACGACATCCAGTCCGGCAAGTTCACCTCGCAGTGGATGCAGGAATGGCACTCGGGCGCAGCGCGCTTCAAGGCGACCCGCCGCCTGAACGACAGCCACCCGATCGAGGAAGTCGGCGAAAAGCTGCGCGGCATGATGCCCTGGATCGCCAAGAACAAGCTGGTGGACAAGGCGAAGAACTGACCCGGCGATCCGGGCATCGGTTGATTGCGCGGCGACGCCTGACGCGAGGGATCGCCAAGAACAAGCTCGTGGACAAGGCGAAGAACTGAATAGCGAGTGGCGAGTAGTGAATGGTAGGGGCTGCGGAGAAATCCGCGGCCCTTTTCTTGGCATCGCTCTTGCCACCAATGGTGACAGGCACACAAACGGGGTCTCGAAATGTTTCAAATCAGGACGGATGTATCGGCATCGGACAGTTTGGCAGCGCAACCCGTTGCCGCCGGGATGAGTGCGGAACGGCGCAGCGAGCACCGCAGGCGCATGCTCAAGCTGGCTCGTGTCGTGATGCCCGGCAGGCTTTCCGCCTTCGACGTGACCATCCGCGACCTGAGCGACACAGGCGCCCGTGTCCGCTTGGCAGGATCGGGATGCCTTCCCGAATTTCGCGAGTTCGAACTTCAGATCAACGACGACAAGCGCCCCCGCAAGGCGCGGTTGGCATGGCGCTCCGGCGACGAAGCAGGCCTGTCGTTTACTGCGTAGCCTTGCGTTGCCCGTAGGGGACCTGCCAGGGGGGCGTGTAGTACGGCGAGGCGCAGTATGTGACGCGCCCGTCCGAGGTGCGCCAGTTGTTCCATTGCGCACGGTAGCCCGGCTTCGATTGGGCGCACCACTCGGCATGGCCGGGCGTTGCCGCTGCCTGCTTGTTGGAGCGCTTGATTACCCAGTCTGCCAGCATGATGGGACCAAGCTGCGCCGACGCTTGCTGCGCCGTAAACACAAGGAGCAGGGCTCCAACGAGCGTGGCGCCCAATTTCGACGAAACGACCTGCATTGTCTGCCTCCCGGGGCCCAATTCCCAATCAAGTCTGTACCAAACGAAAGCGCCGGGCAACTGGCAAGTTGCCCGGCGCCGGCGTTTCAAACAGTGCGTCAGTTATAGGCAGTGCCGTCAGTTATAGGGCGAAAAGCACTGGCGGCGTGGGCCGTTATATGGCTGGTACGTGTTGTCCCAGGCCCTGTAGCTGCGATAGCGGTCTTCGCACCAGTCTACGTGCGCCGCATTCACGCTGATGCGTGGCGCAGTGCGGTATACCGGGTATTCATAAACCCTTGGAGCCGCACCCAATGCCAAGCCAAGGCCGAAGCCTGCGGCAGGACCCCACCACCAATTGTCGTTGCCGTGGCGACGGTGATTGCGATGGCTCCACCGCCGGTTGTCACGCCCGCCGCGGTTCCAATTGCCGTAGCGGCCGTTCTTTTTCCAGTAGCGGTTGCCGCCACGATCGCGCACCTCAACGAGGTGGTCGGATCCCTGCGAAATCACGGGCAATGCAGGTTTGATGGTGAGTGCACTGGCGGGCGCCACCGGCGCGGCCACCAGCGCGGCAGCTGCGATGCCGAAGAGATACTTACGCATGGATGCCTCCTTTGCGTGTCCGTTTTCCATGGTTGAAGAAAGCTTGCGGACGGCAATGGTTCCAACGCGGCTTTGCTCAGCCGCGGGAAGGCTGGTAACAATCGTTGCGTAACCTGAAAGGCAAGCGATGGCGCTGCGGATAGCCACCTTCAACGCTGAAAACATCATCCAGCGCTTCGATTTTTCCGGCTATCGCAACGAGCTGGTGCGCGACCGCGCCTTGCAGATGCTTGCTGTCGAAAACGAGGCGCATTTCAGGCAGTTGGAGCAGGCAAGGGTTGTCGCCCATACCGACGACAAGATGCAGCTTACCGCCCTCGCAATAGCCGATTGCCGCGCCGACATCCTTTGCCTGCAGGAGGTCGAGAGCATCGAGGCAATAAAGGCCTTCGAATACGGCTATCTGTTCAAGATGGTCGGCGAGGGTTACCGGCATAAATACATCGCCGAGGGCAATGACGGGCGCGGCATCGACGTGGCGGTGCTGACGCGCGAGGAAACCGCCGACGGCGACCCGATCGAGTTCGTCCGCCTCAAGAGCCACGCGCACCTGACCTATGGGGAACTCGGCATTTTCGACGACACGCTCGAGCAGGTAGGCGAGAAGCCCAACGAGAAAGTATTCCGGCGCGACTGCCTGGAGATTGATTTCCGTATCGGCGGGCGCGAAGTGACGATCTTCGTCGTTCACATGAAATCCATGGGACCGGGCGCGCGAGGGCATCGACGGCCGGCAGTGGACGATGCCGATCCGGCGGGCGGAATCGCGGGCGGTGCGCAAGGTCATCGAACAGCGTTTCGGCGCGGACCAGACCAGCACAAGCGCTTCCTAATCTGCGGCGACCTCAACGACTATCGCGAACGGATCATCGTGGACGGCGTGCACCGGCCGAGCGCCAGTTCATTCCCGCCGGCCGAGAAAAGCGCCGGTTTCGACCCGCTGGTCGAAGACGGTTTCGCGATCAACCTGGTCGAACGCCGGCCTCTGCTGGACCGGTGGACGCTGTTCCACTCACGCGGGCCGCGCGAACAGCATCTTTGCCAGCTCGACTACATACTGGCCTCGCCCGCCATGGCCAAAAGCAACGCCGGCGCCGTTCCCGACATCATTCGCAACGGGCAGCCCTTTCGCACGCCATTTCCGCCCGGCCAGGCGGTCGAGCGCTACCCGCGCACCGGCTGGGACCGGCCGAAATCCTCCGACCACTGCCCGGTCGCCGTGACGCTGCATCTGGCCTGAGGCGACATGGAAGCAGTTCATCCCCTTGAGCAAGGCCACCCTTGTGCTGGAGGAAGGGCCGCCATCCGCTGGAGATCGCGGCGCGCGAGCACATCGATGCGCAATGGCAGCGCCGGGTGGCTGCCAATCCGCGCCTGTTCGACGGCGACGTGGTGCTTGCCACCGGCATGACCCTCAACCACGGGGTTCTGTCCGCAACCTGCCGGGCGGTCCGCTACGCCGGGCTGCTGCATTTCCTGGGCCTGCCGCGAGGGCGGATGCGAACGGCTTTCCCTGGCGCCACATCTACTGCTGGGCGGCGATCATTTCGGGCGACGGCAAGGCGATCATGGGCCGCATGGCTGGGCACACGGCCAATGCCGGGCGCATCTTCTTTCCTTCGGGGTCGCTGGAAGCCTGCGACTTTCACGGCGGCGTGGCGGACATCGACGGCAACATGGCCCGCGAACTCGCCGAAGAGACGGGTCTTGCTGCTGGCGCACGCAACGGCCGACCCGCACTACCTGTTTCTTTTGGCGCGCGCACGGCGGCGATCATGCGCATCCACCGCTTTGAAGAGAGCGCAGCCGATCTGGTCTCGGCGACGCAGGCGCATATTGCGCAAGGCACGGACGACGAACTGGAAACCGTGCTTGCCTTCGCGCCGGGCGAAACCGATCCGGCCATGGCGCCGGTGGCGCGCCACTTCATGGAGCGGTTCAAGGGCTGATCGCGGGTGCCAGTTCCCTTGCGTTTACCTCGCCCCAGAAAACTGCCGCGAGGGCGTTTTGAAGGCTTTACGCGGCGCACCGACATGACTATGTATGCCCGACTTGATCCGGGTGCGTAGCTCAGTTGGTAGAGCAGCTGACTCTTAATCAGCGGGTCACAGGTTCGATCCCTGTCGCACCCACCAAATATCCCAAATAGATCAGTGATTTACTAGGCAGACTTCCAACTTTTCGTGTCAGATCCTTTAGTCGTGTCCACACTGTGTCCGAAACTCAAACAAACCGCCCAAGACGCAAAAAAGCCCGCCGACATTGCTGCCGGCGGGCAAGGCTCTGGGGATCAGGGATTGGTTCAATCCTCGGAGGTGATTCACATCTAGCCTTGGTCCGGATTCAAATTTGTGACAGTTTCCAATCGGGCATGCGGCTGAACGGAGCCGCCAAATGCACATTCCAAGCAGACTTCCATTCCGCATCGAGATCTGGAGCCCGGACCGTTCCCGGCTCGAAGAAACCATCGCCGCGGCATCAAGCCTGCATGTCGCGATCCGCGCCTATGAGGCGGCTTGTATGGCCCGCCCGCGGGACAGGGTGATGCTGTGCAATCTCTCCCAGATCATCCGGGAGCGGGTGCCATAGAAAAGCCCGCCGGAGCGATCACGGCGTGCTGTTCCCGGTCGACCTCGCGTGTGATCAACCCGACCGAGAACGACGCATAAAATGCCCACGCGGCAATTCAGTTCCCTGTAACGAGTGGGATGCTAAGGAGCACGCCTTGGCTACGGATATCCGGCCGGGAAATGATCGCCACAGCAATCCGGAGAAAGGGCGGCGGCGTGGAGACGCTGCCCTTTTTTCGTCCAGTTGCCCTTGAGGTAGATTCAGTTCCATTCCGTGCAGAAAATGCTATGTATTCCGCCTTGGCATCCAACTCCGCCAGGCAAACGATCGGGGAACTCTAACGATCGGGAACAAGGGCGGCGCGCTCGGGGCGCTGTTCGCATCCTGCAGGTGCTACCCTTAATCTGCAGGATCTCCCGTTACCGGGTAAGCCGGCATCCTTCGCGGTGCCGGTTTTTTTTGGCTTCAAACCTCTTGCGCTAGAGGCAGGCTGGCTTCCATTCTGCCTCCCTGACTGATATGAGTTTCCCGTCCTGACATTATTCGTTTCCGCAGTTGCTTGCCCCAAAAGGACTGCGGAAATCCCCCGGCAACGGGTTTACCGGCATCCATGTGATGCCGGTTTTTTTTTGGGTCAAACGACCTATGGAGGGCGGGTGATGCTACGAAATTGTCCCAGATCGTGTGGGAACGAGTGCCGCAGAGAACCCCGCCGGGGCGACTACTTCGTGCACTAAGCGTCGGATGCGCAAATCCAACGGCTCCTTCCTTCTGCAGTGCTACCCCGGCAGGATTTTAACCCGCTTCATTGCCAGTCGGCTTTCTGCCCCCGTTAGCTCGCGCCCTGGCGTGTTCTGGACGTATTCGCACAAATCAACGATTGCTTCTGCTAGGGTAGCAGCATCTGCCCGAATGATCTTAGGGTAATGGGTTGCCAAATGTTTTATGACACCCTGTAAAACAAAGGGATCTATTGCTCTCAGGTTTGAACTGACGCCAGGCCCAAAGCGGACCGGGGACGGCTTGTCGAAATAGCGCTCCAGATTTTCGATTTCCTCGATCTTGAAGGGTCTGGCTGCAGTCCCGTCCAAAAGGCGCGTGGACATAGCCGATTGGGAAATGCCGATAATATCGGCCAGCACCGTTTGCGACATTCGTCGCTCGCGCATATTCTCGCCGACCCACTTCCTTATTTCCTCATTCATGATTGTGGCTCTAGCAGCAACTGCTTTATCTTCATTGCCAAAGAGGCCTGAAGAATTGGCTTCGCCGTTGGATTGCTCCATCTCCTCTCCGAAAAGCAGGGTCACAGCAGCGACGTTCAAGTGAAGTGCAAGCCGCGTCGCCCATTCCTTCGTAAGTTTGGTTTCACCTTTTTCCAAACGGTTGATGGTCGGCTGTGTTGTGCCGGCTAGGTCTGCAAGCTCCTGTTGGCTCAAGCCAGCATTTTTCCGTAGGATGGCTAGTTTATTTGCCATATCAGCCAGACCATTTTTACAACCACCTCTACGCCCTCTCACTGTTCATACCCGGTCCAAGCAGCGACATTATCTTCAGAGCGATGTCGTGCGTCACCGTGCGGTTGATAGACAGCTGCCAGTTCCCGTTGCCAATGTCGCGGAACTCGGTGGGCGCGCTACTTCGATTAGATTTGGCTGCTTTGGTGACCTGAACGGGGGATGATTCTCCAAAGGCACCCTCAAGTGCGACAACTTCGTTGATCGTGAACGGCGAAGCCTTCGGGCCCTCTGACAATTTCAGGGAAATTGCCGCCTGCGTAATGCCCAGCAGGTCGGCGAGTTGCGTTTGGCGTATTCCATGACGCGCCATCTGATGCCGCACCCATTCACGGACCTCTGCACTAGGACGCTTCTCATCGCTCATGAACGGGACCCGAGCAGCTGCATCACCTTCAATGCCACATCGAACGGCACAGAGCGGTTTATTGTTAGCCAAGCTTTGCCGTTACCTAGGTCGCGCATCTCGCTGCGCGCCGGCTGACCTCTTATCGTCTGAATGGTGCCATCTTTTTCGTCTGGGGCTGCATTGGCCTCATTGTTATCGCCATAGAGCAGCCATTCAAGCGGAACGCTCAACATCTGTGCCAGCGCCTGGATCTTGTCCTTGGCTGGCGCGCTGGCGCCGTTCTCCCATTGCGTAACTGAAACGCGGCTGACGCCTACAAACTGCGCGACATCATTTTGGGTGAGCTTGGCCACAAGCCGTGAACTGCGAATACGGTCCCCAATGGTATCCATCTGTACCCCCATCATGAACTGCCTCGGCGTTCATTGTATTCACACGAATATCCGCGGCCACATACTTCAACTACTCAGACTTTACTCATTCAATGCAGATTTGCCAATTCAGTGTGGCTACACCGCAATTGGAAGAAACTAACCGGCCGGTGGCGATCAGCGCCTATGAAGCGGCTTGTGTGGCCCGCCCGCGGGCTCGGGTGTTGCTGTGCAATCTCGCTCAGATTGTTCGGGAGCGAGCTCCTCACTCGCGGTGGGTATAACCGACTAGCAAAACTGGGGGCTGCGACTGCGCATATGAAGAATTTAATTAAGTGGGACGACTAGGGCTAGCGTCATGAGCCAAATCAGATGCATCCATATTTTCTTGGCCGGCAACAAATTGGCCAGCGCTTGCGATCAATCCCTCCAATGTTGAATGAGCAAGTGTTTTTTTGGGTATGCCTGACTTAAACTCCGATCCTATAACATACTTAACATACTGATCTGCCGAAGAAGTAGAATTTTCGTGCAAGGATCGGGTCGCAAGTTCAAGATTATTATAGAGTTCATTTCCTCGCTCAAAAGCACGCTTCACCTCTAAGTATTCATCTCTCTTTCCGTCAGATTCTCTGTACGTATCTATATATATTTTAAATAAATCTGGTATTTTTTCTAATGTTTTATCAAAGCTTCCAGTAATAGTAAAATTGACTGCTAGTGGAAATAAATAACATAAGTCAATTGGAAATTTATATTTCCAGGCTGTTATCGTGTTTTCGATTATTTCCATCAGTCGGCCAATATCGCGTAGATTTATTCGAAATTTCTCACAACCCATTTTCAAAAATTGCACCGGACTAATAGCAGGGGCAGATAGTTTGTTCATATCTATATTCTGGCAACGAAATTCGACAAAATTATCAATATTTGGCTCCGAAAGTATATAGATTTGGTTAAAAAACCTCCTTAGATAAGCTTGACTATCAAAACCGCCTCCATAGCTACTATTAACACTATGTTTTAATTGCTCCATGTTTATTCCCAAAATAAAAACTATATTGTTTACTTCAAAAAGATGTTTGACCCTCTCCAGTAGGGCGAGAGCATAACTTGGCCTACAACGATCAAGTTCATCAATAATTACAAACAACGGCATAGGTGTAGTTTCTTCAATTATCTCAAGAGCTTCATTAAGTTTATCTCTAAATTCTTCAGTACTTTTTTTGGTCTTTTTGTAATCTTCGATCTGTCTCGTAAGAACATTATCGAGGATCTTACCTATTTGTGCATTTGCTGTTGAGCCTCCCGCTTTTATACTTTCCAACACGATTTCCGAGGGGGCTTTTTGAGAGACTCCGACGTCCTTGCTTTCGATTGACGCGATAGACTCGTTCGCAGAATCAACTTCGCTAATCAACTCAACAATGCCAGTGCCCAAATATCTTCTTGCTAATTGACCAATTGCGGCGCTGGCCGCTCTTTGCGCAATAGCCCCAGCGTTTTGACGTGCTACAGACCAAATTTCGCGGATCTTACCCTCATTATTAACGTATGGCAGTAAGAGACGATCTACCTCGGATACCAAGGAAGTAAAGGGGTCATCTTGGTAATCATCCCGCCACGCGTTAATATATGCAACTAAATATCCATCGTATTCTAGCTGTCGCCTAAACCTTTCAAGAAAAAATGTTTTTCCAGCCCCCCCAAGTCGCATCAATACATAGAACATAACTTCCCAACTGGTCCCGTTTTTTTCTTTGCTTAACCTTTTCAGTCAAAAAACTTTGCAAAAATGCAGCGTCTTTTTTTCGGTCAAGTAGGTCATCATTCCATACACCTGCTGAACTCACATCGACTCCCCATAACTATAAAGACCGTACAAGCTGGGGATTATAGCCTTCGTGCCTCGCACTTCGTCAAGCAGATGAGAAATTGAAACCCACATGGCTTTACCCGCAGCTCTTCACGGATTTTCACGGTGTCTGTTCCGCCAGCAAGTGCCGGACTGCCTTGGGAAGTGTGTGTAATCTTTTCAACGGCTAGCGCTGCGACTTCACACCAACTTTTCTCAAAAAAGCCCAGCAGTTTGCGCTAATGACAGGGCCAGCGGAACCGCAGCCACTGCCATCACTGCGAGGTCGATCAGTCTCGTGAAACGCATAATACTCAGTCATCGCTCAATAACCGCCACATGGCTTTGGCATGCCGGCCAGGTAGATCGTCAAGCGCCCAGAGGAACGGCCCCGTCGCCTCGCCCATATTGTTCGTCATGCGGATGATGCGGTTGGTCAGGTTCGCGAGCCGAAGCGGTGCCTGGGTCCCCCATTCCCGCAACAATTCCGAGCCTTCGGGTGTTGTGCTGAACAGTTCGATCGCGTCTCTTTGTGCCGGCGCATGCCGTGGCGGTGCTGGGGTCGTCAATTCTCTTGCGATTTCGATCTGAGCGATTGCCGGCAGGTTCACGAAGGCACGCTCGAGCACGGAAACCCCGCTGGCGCCAAGTTCGCGCGTGAGATCCACTTCGGCCGCATCGATCTTCACGATCTGGGCCTGATGCGCAGCCATCTCGCGCGAGGACGACGCATTCGACCGGCCCACCCCGTCCAGGCCCCAATCGGGCCGATGAATCCGCCCCTGAGCATCCCTCGCGACTTCGTTGGACGATGACCGCGGTGCAGGCACGGACACTGGCCCAGGCCGGCCAACCTTTCGTCCCCAATCCTCCCTTTGGTTGGATCGGGATGACGGGACCAGAGGCGAATCGTCATACGGCGACCGAGGTGGCGGCGAATCCCAGTCGGGCCGCTCGATTAAGTCTCTGCTCATACCGCCGCCCTCGTCGGATGCAACTTCAACAATGCTGCTTTCGCCGCGTCGACCGTAACGAAGACTTCGTTGGTCATGCGCTGGTCGTCCTTGAGGCGAAACACGCCGTAACCCGCCCCATCCCACCGTACTGCATACGCATGATCGGAATAAAGCGGCCGAGCACGGCGCGGAACGTCCGATTTCTTGATGCCCGCAAGTAGACGGCTTCGGGATCGGAATCGGTTACTATGGCATCGACGACCCACGCTTCGTCGAACTCTACAACCGTGACGCGATCGAGCCGGCGAAGGGAGGTGTTTGGGTTGTTTTGTATATTCCGCCAGATGGTCGGCTGGTCTCCAAGATCCTGCGAGGGCGACATCATGCGGCAGGCGAACGAAAGCATGGCGGACGCATTGCCCTTGGCTATCCCACACGAAGCTGCGCGGCGAGATGACCGGCACATCCTTGACGAGCGGCTCTTCTTGAACATCGGTGACTTTAAGCGACATTTTCGACTTCCTTCTCCGGTATGGTTTCCAAGGGTTGCAGATTTTCCGCGGCGACATGGCGGGCGAGCAGCTTGCGTTCGTCGTCTGCCCACACTTGCGCCGGGGTGTACATGCCGGGCCGCCACAAGAAATCGGCGAAGCGGTGCGTGTGGCCAGGGATCGTCGACATCACGGCCGAGATCCTGCCCGACAATCGGGTGGCAAGCGCATACGGCTGCAAAGGCGGCGGGCTGCCGCGACCGTTCAGACGAGAGATGCTGGCGCACATCGAGGAGGAGATCTTCAACGTCCGCGATATCGCATCGGCCAGTTGCCTGGCCGCAGCTTCGGCATCGGCTTCAGCCGCGAGGAGACGATCGAACGAGGCTGTGACGGTCGCTGTTCCGCCTGGACGCGCAGCAAACGCTGCTCTTCCTTCGCATCGCGGGAGCGCGTGTTCTGGACGTTGATGGCGTCCTCGATGGCACGGGCGCCGGCTTGGAGGTCATTAACCTTTGCGCTGCTGACCGGCTTACCCTGAGCAGGGCTTGCGCGCGCTTCACCTTCTCGCTTTCGATTTCTGCGAGGGTTTCGGCAGACTTTCCTGCAGGGCCTCGGTCACCGAGACATGCCTCCACGATCGCGGAGCTCCCTTGCAGCCTTTTGCGCGGCTTCCTGCGAACCGAAGCGGCCCTGGATGAGGCCGTTCTGCTGAACCAGCCATTGCGAACCTGCGCCTCGGGGAATGCGGCGGAGCACGATGTCGTCGCCAATCTGTTCGACATCACTCATGCGTTTGCTCCTTTGCGCGTGATAGCGCCCTTGGTGATCAGTTCATTGCAGGCTGCGAGGGCCTCGGCCTTGCCCCATACTGCTGTGACGCGCTCGCCGGCGGCATCGCATACCGCCCATTTCTGGCGGCCATCATTTCCGATCGCGAGGAGTTCGATGAAGTAGCCGACATCGCCGACCAGTTCGACTTCGCCGACCTGGGACGTAGCGGCGGGCTTGTAATGCCATGACGAGGGATCAAGCGAGCGAAGGGCGTCGAGGATCTCCGACTGTGATGTCGGCTCCGAAGCGGGTGCTGTGGGCTGCCGCACTTCCTTCGCCGCTGCACGCTCGGCCCGGCGGACCATCTCGGCCGCCGCGTCGGGATCGTCATCGTCCCATGTGCTTGGCAGGTCGTCGCTGTCGGCATCGGCGCCTTCCAACACCTGGACCAGGGCCCGCGCCATCTGGCGCCGCTGGGCCACATCGTCGTGATCGATTACGATCTTGGCTTGGGGCTTGGGTGCATCGCCCAGCGTTTCGGCCGCCCGGCGCCAGGCATTGGTCGTGGAGACGAGGGCGGACAGGTCGACATCCTCGCCCTGAAGCCACCGCACGGAAAGATCGCTGACAACGGCGCCGAGCACGGCCACCTGATCGGCCGCCGCCAATCTCAATACACTCATGTTCTCTTCGCCGCCACGCTCGGCAACCAAGCTGTTGCGCATTGAAAGGGCATGCCGGGCGCTCGATGTGCGCCGGTCGAGGTCGTCGAGCGATTTTAACCTCGCCTTGCCCGCGCCCTTGCCTTTCGTTGGGCTATCAGGCTGCGAACTTGCGTCTAGTGCGGCGGTATCGTCGGCCATTTTTCCGTGATCCAGGCTGGATTTATTGCGGACACGATAGAATCATCGGCGTAAATAACCAAGTAAAATCATATCGCTGTACGGTTCTGTCCGCTGATTAAGCATCAGTTCCGCTTCTGTCCGCGCCTGTCCAGCCAATCCGGCTCGTCCCCCAGCCTGGTCGCCGCTGGCTGGGGAAAAAGATGGAGCATGCGGCGACGTCTCGCGTGCCCTTTCCTCCTCTATTCCTCGTTACGGCTGTTACGGTTCGGTTACGTTACGGTTACGGTTCGGTCGGTGTTACGGTTGTTCGTTACGTTACGGGGGTACTTGTACCCGTAACGACGTAACGACACCCAGCCTGTTACTTCGAAACGAACCACCCGCGCTGTCCTTCAAAGATAAGCTTCTTGGCCTTGAGGGCATTGCGGCAGTCGACCAGATCGGCGCGGCGCTTCACGCCGATGCCGGCATCCTTCGCGCGCTCGTACCATTCGTCTGTCGTGAGGCCTGCCGGCCCTGCTTCGTAGAGGATCCCAAACATGGTCTGCTGGTTCCTGGAAAGCTTTTGCCCTGGCGCCTGCGGCTGAATGGCTTCTCCCTCGTAGGCAATTGCGACAGGCGCGGTGGTGGCCTCGCAAATCTCCTCGTCGAAAGCGATCTCCACGCTGATGAGTTCGAAGACGATGCGCTCGCCCTCCTCGCCGTCATTCGTCTTGTCGACGGTCATCGAGCGGGCCTTGCCGAGTTTTTCCACCTTGAAGGTCGTGTCGCAGGCGCCCAGCAGGGCTCCGTGGCCGCGCATCCGCTGCGAGCCATCCTGAGGGACGTGATGGACGATCATGACGTGCGCCCCGGTGGCCTGCATGATCCGGTCGGCATTGGCGATTACTGCCCCGACATCCTTCGAAGAGTTCTCGTCGCCACCGGCAAGCACCCTCGAGAAGGTGTCTATCAGGATGAGGGCCGCCTCCTGGCCGGCGAGAAGCTCCAGTTGCCTGGCGCAGGCAATGACATCCTCAGCCCCCTGCTTGCCATTGCGCAGGTCGATCGTGCCGCCCATGATCGCCATCGGGGCATAGTCGATGCCGTGGTGAGCCCGCAGAGCCGCGGCGCGGCGCTCAACAACTGCCCGGCGCTCCGCTGCGACGTAGAGCACGGAACCTTGAGAGACACGGCGGCCGTGCCAGTCCAGGCCAGCGGCGACATGAAAGGCAATGTCTTGCACAATCGTGCTCTTGCCGCATCCGGGCGCGCCGAATGCACACGACATCTCGCCGGCACCCAGAAATCGCGAGACGAGCCAGGTCTTTCGCGGCTGCGCCTCGATGTCGCCGAACATGGTGAAGTTGAAACGCCGGTTGGGCCTGTCGTGTGCGTTCACCGTGAGGCCTCCCGCGTCTCGATATTGCAGTTGTCGAGAAACGCCCTCACATCCTCGATACTCCGTGCGACGGTGTACGGGATGCCACATGCCTTGCAGTGGGAGGAGAACCAAACCTGAGCAGGCGAGAGCCGCCCGCCTTCGATCTTCACCTCGATGCAGGCAACACGGCCGACCGGGCCGAGGAGAATGATGTCGGCAACGCCGGGAAGAACTCCGAGGCGCTTGAACTTTC
The DNA here is from genome assembly GCA_963846345.1 of uncultured Alphaproteobacteria bacterium. Classification (GTDB taxonomy): domain Bacteria; phylum Pseudomonadota; class Alphaproteobacteria; order Rhizobiales; family Rhizobiaceae; genus BOKV01. The sequence goes on along the minus strand of CAWJVP010000017.1, from coordinate 5,495 downwards.
CGGCCGTGCGCGGATCTCGCCAGCCACCATTGGCCGGATGGAATGCAATCCACGACCGCGGCAAGACGCGCAGCAAAAAACTATAGATCGACGTGTGGATCTCGTCCTCGAGGTGCTTCGGGCGGCGGCGCATTACGCACCCTCCCGGATCACTTGCAGGCGCGGCACGGGAGGCCGCATCGCTGCGAGGTAACGCTGCTCGAGGGAAGCATCGATCTCGATGTACGGAACATGCCGCAGGCGATCGAAGGCGTGCTGCCAGGCAACAATGCAGATGCCAGCGCGCTCGGCCTGGAGCCAGCGGAGCGGGTCGCTGAAGATGCGCAGCGCGCCCATCGAATTGGCCATCTCGATCGCCTCCTCGCCAAGCGCAAAGGCACGGCCGCTGTAGGTGGCCAGCTCGCCGGTCTTCGGCCGCCAGAAAATGACATCCTCGGCCTCGGCGTAAACGACCCACAGGCTCCCATCGGGGATATAGATGAATCGGCCGGCGACGCTATTACCGCGGGCGAGGCGCAGCGGTTCGGGGTGGCGGATGGCCTTGACGCTCACGCCGCATTTGGCGAGCCAGTCCAACCACTTCTGGCTCAAAGGCGCATAGTCCTCGAGCCGAGGGTAAAGGCCGGTTGCTACGAGCGGAACGCGAGCCTTGGCGACTTCGCGGTAGTCCTCGATGCGGGCCGCGCCGGTGTCCGTGAGCTCAACTTGACCTTCGACAGCTGTAGGATTAAATTCCGCGCTGGGTATCCCGCCCATTTCCAACTGCCTCGACGCTGGTTCTCCGGCCAGCGCGAGGTTTTCTTTTTCTTCAGCCGTCATTGCCGCACTCCTTCTCCACCTGGGCACAGGCAAACTGATATTCGCGGTCGCGCTTCCTAAGTTCCTCGGCAAGTTCGACCGCTTCGCCGGCTTCAGTTTCTGTCAGGGGAAACCTGTGGCGGAGCATGGGAATGGCAGGGAACGGGTTTGCGAAGGCGTCCTGTGCAGTAAGCCATTTGGCCGCCTGGACGACGCGCGGCGGGCGCGGGCGAAGGGTGATGGTCATCCGGCCCTCCTGGGGTTGCGCTGGATCTTGCGCGCCTCGAGGAAGGCGTGGACTTCACGCAGGTCGTACAGCCTCCGGCCGCGAAGCTGGATGAACCCCAGGCCATCGACCATTGCGGTGTAACGCTGGATAGTCTTTGTCGAGCACCCCAACGCCTTCGCTAGGGTTGGCTCATCTACGTAGCGGTCGAGCAGGACTTTTTGCCGCCCGCCGCTTTCGACTGTTGCCGTGTCCATCTGTCATGTCTCCAAATCAGTTCGACGGTGATCAGGGTGAGACAGAGGGGGACAGCAGTCTTGTGATTAGGAAGCGGGGTCGGCCCCGCGGAAACCGGACAGCGCCTTTGCGACTCTGGCGGCGAGCGGGGCTGTTCCGAGATCTGGCGCGGCAGGCTGTTGAATGCTTACGGGAAACAGTTCGTTGATGCCGGTTATAAAGTTCTGAAACGATGTCGGCGGCGCCGCGTCGAAATTCTTCGTCCACGCTACCCGGATGTCGTGACGCTCCAGGATGCGGGCGAGTTCCACGACAAGGCGGTCGAAGAAATTGACGGTCCCGCGCGTGTCGCTGGCGACCTCGGCCAGTTTGAGTGCCAGTGCCACCCTGACAGTTTCCAGATCGGCGCGCAGCGCATCGAGTTCGACCATCCTTGCCGATTCGATCTCGTCCAGCACTGCCGCGGAATCCGGATCGCCGTCAGCATCGAGCCACCGGTCCACGACGGCCGCTAGCGCAACATCGAGCCGGGTCAGGTGTGAGGTTTGCTTCCAGGTCGCCGCCCGATTTGCGCCCCGCTATTGCCGCCCGCTTTGCACCGGCGCGCTCCAGCAAAACCCTCTCGGCATAGCGCAGCACTGCCGCCTGCACCTCTTCACGGCAGGCGCTCGACAATTCGGCTCCGAGGCAAGATTCGAGTATCTCCCACTGTTCCTGTGTGAGGTGCGGGAAATCATCGCCGCAGGGGGTTGCGCGTGCGTCACCCGTGCTTTTCCGGATGTGCCGGGTCTTGGGAGATCGGGCCATCACTTGCCCTTCCGCATCGGGACAACCTCGGCCGAGGGCTGGCCGGTCACGATCGCCCCGACGCTCTCCGTGGCTTGTCGCAACGGGTCCATCGCCAGGTGGGAATATCTCAGCGTGGTCTGGGCCTGAGAATGGCCGAGCAACGCTCCTACCACGGGCAGCGACTGCCCGGCGGAAACCAGCATGCTCGCGAAGCTGTGCCTCAGGTCGTGGATGCGCAGATCCTTCAGGCCGCAGCTTTGCAGATCCTCGCCCAGTCGCTTTTGATCTCTACCCTGCTGCCCTTGCCGCCACGCCCGGGGAACACGAACTCGCTGTTCGACGCCGACTCCCGCAGTTGCGCGAGCAGCAGCAGAACGGGGGCGCTGAGCGGAACGTGGTGCATCCGGTTCTGCTTAGTTTCGCTGGACTGCTTCGTCCAGGTTCCCGATTCGAAATCGATCTGCGCCCAGCGCATGCCCTGCACCTCGCCACGCCGGGCGCCGGTTAGCAGCAACACCTGCAGGATGCCTGCGGCCTGCTGGTCGTCGTGCTGCGCTACGTGCATCCATCAGCCGCCCGCGTTCTTCAGCGCTGAGGTAGCGGTGACGCTTCCCCTCGGCGTTGCGCTTGATCCCCTTCGCAGGGTTGTCGGGGCGCATGTGCCATTTCACGGCTTCGCTGAACAACTTGGAAAGCAGCGCCACGGTGCGGTTCGCCTGGTATGGCGCGTACTTGGAAATCTTCCTGTGGAGGGCGCTGATGTCGGAATAGGTGACGTCGGCAACCTTCATCTTGCCGAGGGCCGGCAGGATCTTCTGTTCAATCGCCGCCTTGTAGTCGCCTTGCGTCGATGCGCGGAGCCCCGGCAGGTATTCATCCTCGAAACGCTTGCAGAGGTCTGCCACGGTGGCCGCAGCGCGCCGGTCCTTCTGTTCGCCGAGCGGGTCCTCACCGAGGTCGACGCGCAGGCGCAAACGCTTCGCTTCCTCGCGCGCTGTTCCCGCTGACCAGTCGGCGCAGGAACCGATCGTCTGGCGCCGCTCGAGGCCGGTCTTGGTGCGGTAATTGAGGATGAAACTCTTCGCGCCGCCGGCCGTCACGCGGCACCCGAAACCGCGCGTCTCCTTATCGTAATAGATCTTGTTGCCAGTGGCAGGGACGGGCAGGGCGCGCACGGTTGCGTCGGTCAGCTTGGTGGAGGATTTGGACATTTTGGGCTCCGTGACTGATTGTGTATCAGCGGGTCCTGGACGGTGTTTCGTGTCCGCAGAATGTCCACGTGTCCGCACGGTATCCAGTCTGTTCTGCCCGATATTGTCCGCTTGTTGTCCGACTTTGTCAAACATTGTTCTTTTATGAATCAACGGCTTATTGGGATTGCTCAAGATTTTCAAACACTTGCGACTACCACCAGAACCGACTCTTAATCAGCGGGTCACAGGTTCGATCCCTGTCGCACCCACCAAGGATTTCAATAACATAGCTAAGCTTTAGCTTAACATCTCTGCTTTGTTGCGAACTCGAGGTAACATTTGCGCTGTATGAGCGACTTCGAGCCACTCGACGGTTTTCGATTTAATGGGTAGCAGGTTGCTGCTCTATTCCGTTATATTTTTTAGTTTCTCGTGATGGCGGTTTTGCGCCCCATTTCAGCCGTTCAGGAAAAAGGAAGTTTTCCAAAAGCGGACATTGGCACATTAGCGCAGGGAAAAACGAGCTACTTCGCGCCTGCTATCGTCGACGATCGCGAAGTGATAAGATGTAAGCAGAAGGAGGCAATCAATGCGCGCCTTCATGCTGTCCGTATCCTGCATATTCTTACCGCTTTCTTGCCAGGCGGCAGCCATTCATGACGCCGCCAAGGCGGGCGATGTGGCAGCTATCACGGCTGCGCTGGACGCGGGTGCTGCCATTGACGAAATGGATGGTTTTGCCACCCCGCTTTATCATGCGGTCAACAGGCAGCACCTTAATGCGGCCAAGCTGCTCCTTGCGCGCGGCGCAAATGTCAACGCCCCGACAAAGACTGGTGGTACGCCCTTGGCGGCAGCGGTGGCCAAGAACCGACCGGAGCTGATCAAGCTGCTTTTGGAAAACGGCGCGGATCCGAACTCCGCGGCGGGTAAGCAGGCGCCCCTTCATGTGGCGGCCAAGAATGGTTGCCTTGAATGTGTCGTGGCGCTGGTTGAAGCGGGTGCCGACGTGAATGCCAAGACTGCGGATGCAGTTCCCCTGACACCAATTCACCTTGCCAGATTATACGAGTATTCCGAAATTTCCGATTACCTCATGGCGCATGGCGTCGTGCTGCCCAGGCCAGCGCCGATCTCGGAAAAACTGCCTGGCGCCGATGTCGAAAAGGGCGGGGCATATTTCGCCAGCAAATGCAACTCGTGCCACAGCTACGAACAAGGCAAAGCGAACAGAACTGGTCCGAACCTTTGGGAGGTCGTCGGGCGAGACAAGGCGTCGATGGCAGATTTCAAATATTCCAAGACGTTGCGGGATTGGGAGGGCGCCTGGACCTACGAGGATCTGAACACTTTTTTGTATGATCCAGTTCTCACCACTCCCGGCATCCGTCTCATGGAAATCCAGGGCGTTTCCGATGAGACCGACCGCATCAATCTGATTGGGTATTTGCGGACGCTAAACGACAGGCCGATCCCTCTGCCTTAGGTTCGGATCTCGTGCGCAAGAGTGGGTGTACCAGATGAAACTGTTTCGATTTGGTTTGATGCCCTTGGCCGCATATTTGGCTGTTGTCTGTGCCGTTCGCGCCGAGACCGGTAACGCCGAAGAAGGTATGGCGGTCTTCAAACAACGCTGTGCGACATGCCATGAGGTCGAAGCCGGCGTTAACAAGGTTGGGCACGCGGCCTGTCGCGCCGGCCATTTCCAGGGCCGGCTGCAAGTGTGTCAGCGCTTGGGGCGGTAACGAAAGCGTCGATCGCGATGTCAAGGTTCTTGGCGGTCGTGAGCAAGTTTTCGTACCCCGCCAGCGCGATGTCGGCGTAGGTCTTCACGACGGCGGCGGGATCGGCCTGCGCCAGGGCCGGCACAGGTGAAAGCAGCACCAACGAGACAAGAATTAGTTTGCAGGTTTTCATGAGGGCCTCAGTGAATGGTGACGGAACGGCTGCGCACCAGCACCGGCGCATCGCCTGCCAATGGATCGTCCACGATTGACTGTACCGCCCAAGGCGATCACTTCACATAACTTGTATTTCGTTCAGGCGGACTGCACCAATCCGGAAGCGCTTCGCCAGATCGGCATCGAGGACTTCATGAGCGTGGTATTGGTATCGGCAATGATCTTGAAGCTAGCTTGCTCACGGCTCTTGCTGTGATCGAAGCCGGAGTACCGACGATCTGGGCGAAAGCAACCGACGAGCGCCACCCGAGCCGGAAGCCACAAAGCCTGCAAAGAAAGGCAGGTTAAAGG
>CAWJVP010000016.1:0-8847 GCA_963846345.1 uncultured Alphaproteobacteria bacterium | reverse complement strand
CTTACCTGAACGACAAGGCCAGGCCGCATGTCGAGCCGCTGGCCCGCGAACTCGAATCGCCGATCTTCATGCCGCTGGACATGCGCGAGGAAGGCCAGGCCGAAGCCGTGTTCGAGCGCATTGCGAGCGAATGGGGGAACCTTGATTTCCTCGTCCACTCCATAGCCTTCGCGCCGAAGGATGCGCTGCATGGCCGTGTCGTCGATGTGGGACGCGATGACTTCAACGCCACGATGGAAGTCTCGTGCTGGTCATTCATCCGGATGGCGCATCTTGCCGAGCCGCTGATGAAAAGCGGCGGTTCGCTGTTCACGATGACCTATCATGGCAGCCAGGTGGTGGTCGACAACTACAACATCATGGGCGTGGCGAAAGCAGCGCTTGAGGAGCTCGGTGCGCTACATCGCGGCCAAGCTCGGTCCCAAGGAAAAAGCGCGTCCATGCCATTTCGGCGGGTCCGCTGGAAACGCGCGCGGCATCGGGAATAGCCGAATTCGACACCCTGCTCGACAAGGCCAAGGCGAAGTCGCCGTTGCGAAAACTGGTCAGCATCGAGGACGTCGGAATCACAACGGCGTTTCTGGCCCACGATGCAGCAAAAAACATCACCGGCGACACGATCTATGTCGATGGCGGGTACCACATCATCGACTGATCAGGACGTGCTTGATCCACGTCAATGTTCTGCACTGCACAAAAGCAATATATCAGACCAACATCATCAGGCAGGAAGAAATCAATGTCGCCGGATTCCAGATACCCGAAGCCAAGGCATACGCGGAAAAGGTCACGCTGGCAGAAGCCGAAGATGCCATCGTGGAGATGAAGCGGCAAAAGGAAGCCGAGGCGGAGAAGCAGAAGCTGCTCGACAGCTACATCAAGCCCTCGGGCATCAGCGACGACGAGCGCCTCAAGCGGGCCTTGGCGATCATCGAACGCGGTGTTCGCAATCGCCTGACACAGGTTCAGTTCTACACTTTCCCCAGCGATCTGTGCACCGACAGCGGGCGTGCGATCAACCAGGGCGAAACTGGGTGGGAAAAGACACTCGTTGGCCTTCCCAAGGAACTCTACGAGTTCTGGAACAAGTACCTGCGCGAGAAAGGCTACAAGCTGAAAGTCGAGATCATCGACTTTCCCAATGGCATGCCCGGCGATGTCGGCATGACGCTGGCGTGGGATTAAGGCAGGCGCAAAACAGGGGGGCGCTTAGAGACAACAGGGAATATCCGATGACCAAGCAATCGTCCGGCGCCGAGAACCGGCTGCCCGCATTTCCGGCTGTTTTCGCCGCGGCTCTTGATTACACGATAGACAGCTTCCAGCGGGGCGTCCTCTTCTCGGACGCGATGCGCCAGCGCGGCAACCAGTACCGCGAGCAAGTGGCAAAGGCGGCGCCGCACGTCTTGTCCTACGAGGCCGAACTCGTTGCTGACGGTCGCGCGATAAATCCCGCGGCGAATTATCTTCTGGTGCGCATCGTGCCGCCGAAAGGCGTCGTGATAGATGCCGCGAAACGACCCTTCGTCATTGTCGATCCGCGCCGGACACGGGCCGGGTATCGGCGGGTTCAAGGCCGACAGCGAGATCGGCGTTGCCCTGGCTGCCGGGCATCCCTGCTACTTCGTGGGTTTCCTGCCAGACCCGGTGCCGGGCCAGACGATCGCCGACATCGCGATGGTCGAGGCGGCGTTCCTGGAAAAGGTAGCGAGCCTGCACCCGCAAGCCGACGGCAAGCCCTGTGTCATCGGGAACTGCCAGGCCGGCTGGGCCGTGATGATGCTGGCGGCGGTGCGTCCTGAACTCTTCGGCCCCATCATCCTCGCTGGCTCGCCGCTTTCATATTGGAACGGCGTCCACGGCAAACACCCAATGCGCTACAGCGGCGGCTTGCTGGGAGGCGACTGGCTAACCCAGATGACGAGCGACATCGGCGGCGGAATTTTCGATGGCGCATGGCTGGTGCAGAACTTCGAAAACCAGAATCCGGCCAATACGCTGTGGAGCAAGCAGTACAACCTCTACACCAAAATCGACACCGAGGTTGATCGTTATCTCGGCTTCGAGCGGTGGTGGGGCGCGCATGTCAACCTGAACGGCGAGGAAATCCAGTTGGTCGCGAACGAACTGTTCGTCGGGAACAAGCTGGCGGCCGGCATGGTGAATACCAGGACGGCACTGTCATCGATCTTCGCAATATCCGCTCGCCAATCGTCGTGTTTTGCTCGAAAGGCGACAACATCACCCCGCCGCAACAGGCGCTTGGCTGGATCCTCGACCTCTATGAAGATGTGAACGACATCCGCCGGTTCGGGCAGACCATCGTCTACACCGTCCACGAAGACGCGGGGCATCTTGGCATCTTCGTTTCGTCCGGCGTCGCGCGGAAGGAACATGACGAGTACTCCAGCAACATCGATCTCATCGACACGCTCCCGCCAGGACTTTACGAGGCTGTTCTGACCCCTGCGAGCGATGACCGTTCCGGCTTGACCAGCGGCCGCTGGACGATGCGTTGCGAGGCGCGCTCCCTTGACGACATCCGTGCCATGGGCGGCAACGACGCGGCCGATGAGCGCCGCTTTGCCACGGCGGCACGCGTCTCGGAAAACAATCTTGCGCTTTACCGGACCTTCGTGCAGCCCTTTGTGAAGGCTTTCGCCGCTCCCCCGGCAACCGCGTTCATGGCGCAGATGCATCCACTCCGGTTGCAGTTTTCGGCATTGTCGGACGCCAATCCGTTCGCGTTCCCGCTTCGGGTCGTGGCCGAGCATGTCCGCAGGGACCGCAAGTCCGCGGCCCCGGAAAATGCGTTCGTCGAGGCGCAGGAGAAATTCTCCGAAGCCATGGTCGAGGGGCTCGAAACCTGGCGCAAGACCGCCGAGTACGTTTCCGAGCAACTGTTCCTGAACATCTACGGTTCGCCGTGGCTTCAAAAGGCCATGGGTATCGATCCCGACAGCGACAAGCCGTTGCGCAAGGCGGAGAAGAGCCCGCTGCACCGGCAGTTGCAGGAAACGCGCGTTGCACAATTGCGGTCCGGCATCCTGCCGGTGGCAGCCGTGAGGCAGTAATTCGCATCCTGCTGCATGCCGGCATGGCGCACGGCAATGTTGACGAGCGGGGTTTCGAGATGCTGCGCCGCATTCGAGAAGACCACACAGATATGTCGTTGACCCAGTTCAAGCAGATGGTTCGCGAACAGTTCTACATGCTGCTGATCGACGAGGCGCAGGCGCTTGAGGCCCTGCCGGCGATGATACCGGACGCGGAAAAGCGTGCACGAGTGATGGCGATGGTCCGCAAGGTGGCAGCCGTCGGCGGCGAAGTTTCCGCCGAGGTGCGCGAGCGCCTGCATAAGGTCGAGCGGCTGCTTGGTTTGGCCAGGGACGATGGTGCAACCGTCACGCCGCTTTCGCCGCGGCGCAAGCAGGCTTCGTGAGCGGGTTGGAGACAGACATGGACCTCAACACGAAATCAGCGCCCGGCCGGCAGGTTGAGCGCAAGCCGCACGAAAAATACGACCGCCTGATAGCCCGCGCGCAGGAGCTGGAGCCGGTTGCGACGATCGTCGTGCATCCGTGCGACGAATCCTCGTTGCGCGGGGTCGTGGACGCGGCCAAGGCCGGCCTGATCACGCCGAAACTCGTAGGGCCGCAAGCCAGGATCAAGGCGGTTGCGCACGAACACAAACTCGACATTGCCGCGTTCGAAATTTTTGATGCGCCGCACAGCGACGCCGCGGCCGCGAAAGGCGTCGAGTTTGATTCATCAGGGCGCTGGCGAAATCCTGATGAAGGGAAGCCTTCACACCGACGAACTGATGCGGGCGGTCACGGCCAGCGGTACAGGTCTACGCACGTCACGGCGTATCAGCCATGTCTTCGTCATGGACGTGCCGACCTATGGCGATGCGTTGTTCATCACCGATGCGGCAATCAACATCTTTCCCGATCTCGACGCCAAGCGGGACATCGTCCAGAACGCCATCGACCTATACAACCAGGTCGGCCTCGGCACCCCGCGCGTGGCGATCCTGTCTGCGGTCGAAACGGTAACGACGAAAATTCCCTCGACCATAGAAGCGGCTGCCTTGTGCAAGATGGCAGATCGCGGACAGATCACCGGCGGCGTGCTGGATGGCCCGCTCGCTTTCGACAACGCCATCGATCCGGAGGCGGCGCGCATCAAGGGCATCAAGTCCGAGGTGGCCGGCAGGGCCCAGATCCTCGTGGTCCCGGATCTTGAGGCCGGCAACATGCTGGCGAAGAACCTTACGTTCCTCGCCAATGCCGACGCTGCCGGAATCGTTCTCGGCGCGCGTGTTCCCATCGTCCTTACCTCGAGGGCGGATTCGCTTCGCGCCCGAATGGCATCGTGTGCGCTCGCTGCCTTGCTTGCGTTTGCAAGACGGTCCAACGCCCCGCTGCCAAAGGCCTGACACGTGGATACGATCCTTGTCGTCAATGCCGGGTCTTCCAGTGTCAAGTTCCAGCTGTTCGCCATGGACGGCAATGAGCCAATTCAACGCGTCAAGGGCCAAGTCGACGGCATCGGCGTCAAACCCCGGCTGAAAGGCAGCGCGGCGGGCGGCGCAAGCGTCGACACGATGCTCGATCCCGCCAGCGTGCCGGACGTTGCCGCGGCCATGGCCGTGGCGGGAAAATGGCTGCGCGACGATCTCGGGGTCAATCCCTCCGCTGTCGGGCACCGGGTCGTGCATGGCGGGCCGGACTTCGACCGGCCGGTGCGGATCGACGCTGCGGTCCTTGAAAAACTGTCGAGGTTGGAGTCGCTGGCACCCTTGCACCAGCCCAACAACCTTGCACCCATTCGCAGCCTTCTGGAGCGCTTTCCGGACCTGCCGCAAATTGCCTGTTTCGATACTTCATTCCATCGCGGGCACGATCCGGTTGCCGATTGCTATGCCATCCCGCAGCGCTTCTACGATTCACGGCATCCGCCGCTACGGATTTCACGGGCTTTCCTACGAGTTCATCGCGGCGCGGCTGAAGGAGGTTGCCCCCGAAGTTGCGAACGGCAAGGTGATCGTTGCGCATCTGGGCAGCGGCGCTTCCATGTGCGGCCTCAGCGAGGGTCGCAGCGTCGAATCGACCATGGGTTTCACTGCGCTGGACGGCCTGCCGATGGGCACGCGTCCCGGACAGATCGATCCGGGCGTCATCCTGCACCTGATCCTGCAGGAGAAGATGAGCGCCGGCGAAGTCCAGGACATGCTCTACAAGGAATCCGGGTTGAAGGGCCTGTCGGGCATCAGCAATGACGTGCGGGCGCTCGAGGCTTCACCAGACCCGCGGGCCCGTTTTGCGCTCGACCATTTCGTCCATCGCATAGCGCTCAACACGGGAATGTTGGCGGCGGCGCTAGGCGGTCTCGACGCCTTTGTCTACACGGCAGGCATCGGCGAAAACTCGGCCGGTTTGCGCGCCGCCATTGCTGCCCGCATGGATTGGCTGGGAGCGGTACTCGATCCCGATGCAAATCATTCGGCCTCGTTGGTGATTTCCGCGCCCGAAAGCCGCGTCAAGATGCTCGTTGTTCCGACAAACGAGGAACTGATGATCGCCCGCCATACCGCAAGGCTGCTGGACAAATCCTGAACCGCACCAGCTAGCCCCGGTTGTTGCCCCCGAAGGTGGCTTCAAGCTCCGTCTTTGCCACCCAGGAGCCTGGGCACGTAGCTTATCCCCCACGCGATCGCGACGCCGATCAATGTTTCCGCAAGCCGGTGCGCCGCGTAGATCCAGGGCTGCGAGCTGTGATCGAGAAGGACGATGCCGCAGATGTAGCCCGCGACTTTCGCGCCGCCGCTGACCTGCATGAGATTCCCCAGCATCATGGCGACAAATATCGCGATGCCGATCGAAACGGGGCCAGGTGGCAGCAGCAAGGTCAGTACCGCACCGGTCGCCGCACCGATCACGGTCGACAGTATTCGCCTGATGCCCAGTTCGCGCGTCTGCACGGGGTCAAGATCGGTGACGATCACTGCCGCAATGAAGGCATAGATCGGGTACTGCAAATTGAGCAGATCGGCCGCCAGCAAAGAGGCAGCCGCGGCCACGGAAGCCCGCACCGCCAGTTGCAGTTCCGCGATCCTCCAGTTTGGCAATCGCATCAGGGGGTCAGACTGGCAGCGCGGTTTCTCAGTTCGCAATTTCCCATGTCTTGTCCGGATTGAAGCGGCGGATTTTTTCGACAAGTTCGGCAGTCGCCGGCCCCAGGTCCTTTTCGTAGACGATGCCGGCCTGGTTCACAACAAACGTACTGACACCCGTTTCGGCATATTTTGCTGGCCAGGCGATCAATCCGTAGCCCGCAATCATGTTGCCGTTGATGACGTAATCATAACGGTCGCCGGCAACGTTGTTACCCTGCCCACGCAAGACCCGAAAGTGATACCCGAAGTAGCCGTCACCGGCCTTTGCCCTGCTGAAAGCGGCCTGGTCGAGGAAGTTCCCCGCGGGACTTTCTCCGTCGCCCTGCTCCAGTGGCCAATAAAGACCATTGGTGCGGCCCTCATTGCTCACCAACTGTTGCGCGTACTCCAACACGCCGTCGCCATCCCGGTCCTGCGCCGCATAGTCAAGCTGGGCGCCGACATAGGCTCGCGCCGTGGCGATTGCCTCCAGTTCGTTCTCGCCGACACGGCGGTTGATGATCTCTTCAAAACCCGCCTGCGTATCGAAAGCCCATTTGCCGGCGCCGTCTCCGGACAAGGGAAACGGCAACGGCCAAAGGTCATTACCCAAGGAAATGATCCGCCGGTCGCCGTCTTGCTCGACCAGTACCCGTTTGGCTGCCCCGGCGCGCATGTCCGTGAAAGTCTCTTCTATTCCTTCGAACCCTTTCACCTCGGCGGGATCAAGACCAAGCAGCCTGGCAGTGGCGTCAAAATCATTGGCTGCCAGCGCAGCCTTCAAAGCGTTTACAGCTTCTTCCTGATTGGCAAATTTTGGGGAAGGTTCCGCCGCCGCGTATTGGTCCAGATAGGTGCCCTGTGCCTGCGCTGACGGCAGCAAACCCAGGAATGACAACGCTACAACGGCATGTGACAGGGCGCGAATGAATGTCTTGGTCATGTTCGTTATCCACTCCCTCTCGTTACCGTCTGCCGCCGCCGCCGCGTCCGCCACCGCCGCGGCCACCACCGCCGCGTCCGCCGCCGCCGCCACCACGGCCACGGCCACCGCCGGAAGCATGGCGTTTGGGGCCGCCTCCGCTGCGCATGCCGCCGCCCATGGACTTCTGTCCACGCCTTGAATCGTACTTGGCCTTGGAGCCGCGTTTCGCGTCACCCATCGGGCCGGCTTTCTTCGGCCTGCTGTCGGGCCTGGCCGCCGGTTTGGGTTTTCCTGCCGGCCGGTCGATCTTGCCGCCAGAGGGCCGGTTTGCGGGCCTGTTGGCGCCCGCGCCGGGCTTGTTGCCGGCGCCTGGCCGGTTGGCGCCCGCGTTCTGGCCACCGCCCGGCCGCCGGTCACCTGCAGCCCCAGGCTTGTTCATCCTGTCGGATGGTTTTGCCTTCAAGCCTTCGAGTGTGCTCTTGCGGACGTCGCCGGCCCTTCCCTTGTTGGCTGGAAGAGTGGACGGCCGGGTGCGCTTCAGGTCGCCTGCCTTGTTCTGCAAATTGTTGCGATTGTTGGACTTCAGACCATCGCGGATCTTGGTCTTATCAAGGCTGTTGATCTGGTTCCGGTCGAAGTTGATCTTGCTGCGGTCGATGTTCTGCCAGTCGGACCGGTCGAAATCGAGCTTGCCGTCGAAGTCGATGTTGTTGAAGCACTTGTTGCAATCGATATCGAGATCGCCACCATCCCAATTACCGCCCCATATGCCCCAGTCGCCCCAGTCGATAGCCGCACCAAAAATCGCACCGGTGAAAAACCACGGAAAGTACGGGGCGACCGGATCGTACCAATAGGGGTAAGGATCGGGCCAATAGCTGATTGGCGCAGGCGGATAGCTTTCCACGTAAAGCATCTCCGGCTCGTATTGCGGCACGTAGATGACTTCCTTGCTCGCCGGCTGGATGACGATGGTTTCTTTCTCCTGGACGACCGTGACCTTCTCATCGGACTTGATAATTCCGTCGGCAACGGCTTGAGCCCGCAAATCCTGGATTGTCTGGAGCACTTCCTTCTGCTGGTTGGTAATCGCCTCGGCCAGCGCCTGCGTCCAATCGAGGTCGTCGCTCATCATCTTGACGATCTGGGGATAATTGAGCAGCGAAACGACGCTGCTATCCCACGTCGACTTCGGCTTGAGTTCAGGCTTCGCCTTGACCTCGTCTAGGTAACGCTGACCCTCAACGATCTGCAGAGGGAAAAGTGAACTCGACACGACGAGCGCGATCAGCTCGTCAGGGTAAAGCGCTATCCTTGACACAAGGATTTCAAGCTCGTCTTCAGTGAGCGGTTCTGGCGCAAGTGGAACCGCAGCTTCCGGCGGCGATGCGGTAGCCGTTTCCTGCGCAGTTGCGGTGATGGTTTGCGAACCAAGACTTCCGATCATCCCAAGGGAGGACACGCTAGCCACAATGCCAGTTTTGAGATGCGCATTTACCTCACTCCCTCACGAAACTCCGAATGCAACGTATCATATCCAGCCGACCAATTCGCCAGTGTATTGATGTCGGCATGGTGCCTGCCTTGATCTGCCGCAAAGCGGTTTGGCCATTTCTCATCTAAAAATTGACGTGATTGCTCATCCGCCTCGATTTTCGGAATTCAAGGCGACAACGAAGGCTTGCTGTTCAGTATTCGTTGGAGCATGCTAACTAAAGGGAACATAAAAGGGTTCGATCATGGGTACGGCTTCATTCACGCA
>CAWJVP010000015.1:0-187428 GCA_963846345.1 uncultured Alphaproteobacteria bacterium | reverse complement strand
TGGAAACGATCCTGGTTCTCGAGTTCGGCTGGGGTGCGCGCGGCAAGGTCCATGAGTGGCGAGGCACTCTGGAAATCGTGGGCGGAGACATACTTTCCGTCGAGCCTCGCCTGCGTGGGCCGGAAATCGTTTCGCCGCTCGAGGGAGAGGCGAGCACGGCGACGACAACGATTTTGTGGCGATGGAGGATGATCGGATTATGTTCGCGATAGCCGCCCCCGCCAATCCAAACAATATGACCCCCGCCATGCCAGCCATTGCGGCGCGAGAATAGAAATCACTACGAATTCGCGGTTCGTGCTGCGACTGACGGTCAGCGCTTTGAAGTCGCGGCGTCGCGCACCCTCATGGAAGGCGCCCTTTCCGGCAACCTTGGCCCGATCGACAGCCCGGCGTTTGGTTCCATCCGCTGCCGGCGCCGCGGCAATGGCAATGGCGCGGCCGGTTTACGCTTGACCCGCTGAAGCGGGGCAATTCAGTCTATGCCCGCATGCGACAGTCGAACGGCCAGTGGACATGGGCCAGCCCGGTCTTCTGCCGATGATCGGGTTGGCGAACAGAACCGGTAATGCGCAATCGCCGGCGGAACGCGCCGTGCCAGAGTGAAGGCATCGGCGGAGTGAATTAAGTCGGACCACCAAGGGAGAGAGAGACATGAGCATGGATTTCAGAATTCCAAGACGAACCCTGCTGAAGGGCATCGGCGCGGCAAGCCTTGCGCCGATTTCGGAGCCGGGGCGATCCGGCCGCTATACGCACAGAGCGTCGCGCCAATTACCATCGTCATCAACCAGTCGCCCTGGTTCGAGAGCTTCCGCAAGACGGTCGAAGCCTATGAGGCGGCGACCGGCAACAAGGTGGAACTGGATGTCAACCCCTTTGCGGGCTGGCTGGAAAAGCAGCGAAACTCGGTGAGGTCGGGCGCGGGCCAGTACGATCTCCTCGTCGTCGACTTCGAGCTGGTCACCGAGATGTATGCCGGGAGGGTTCCTCGCGCCCAGTCAATCAGTCGTATCAGACCCGGCTTCGGCTCGATCCGGAAGATGTACACGTCGGCGACACCGTCTATTGGAATGCCGACAAGAAGACCGGTGACTGCGGATGGCGAAACTGATGTCGATCCCCGTGTCGCCGTTAATTCCGATGCTCTACTATCGTGGTGACCTTTACAGAAGCGCACAGGTCTTTCTGCACCGAAGACCTTCGCCGAGCTGGAGGCCAACGCTCGCAAGTTCCACAACCCGCCGTCGATGTACGGCATTGTGCAGCGCGGGGCGCGTGGCCCCCACACCGTCGCCTACGACTTCTATCCCTACCTTTACGGCCATGGCGGCGGTATCTTCAAGGACCAGTCGTCGGGCGACTACGGAGTGACGCTCAATTCGGCCGAAGGTCGCGAAGCGCTCGACTACTATATCCGCCTTGCCCGTGAGGCCGGTCGCCCAAAACGGCAGCTTCAGACCAGGCGGAAGTCATCCAGGCCATGGTTACCGGCAACACAGCCCACATCATGATGGTGATAGCGGCGTGGTCGCAGATGGACGATCCCGACAAGTCGGCTGTCGCTGACAAGGTCGAATGGGTCGCCCCGCCTTCTCTGCCCGGCATGCCAACCGCGCCCGGCCTCGGCCATTGGCTGGCCGGCGTCTCGCACAACGTTCCGGACGATCGCAAGCGCGCAGCGATCGAGTTCCTGCGCTGGTTCCAGACAAGGAAGCCCAGCTGGAAACCGCCAAGGCCGGCGGCATCCCGGTGCATGCAGCGGTCTACAAGGAGCCGATCGCCGACGAGCACGGCAACCGCCGTTGGATGAAGCCGCTGGCGGAAGCGTTGCCGAACGCGGTCAACATCTATCAATTCCCGGAGGCGAGCGAGGTTATCGCCATCCTGGAGTTGGGCCTCAACCGCGTCCGGCGAAATCCCTGTTCCGCGTTGACGCGTTGAACGGCATGTCGGACGAAATCCACAAGGTCATGGCGGGCCGTTCCTACAAGACTGGCCAGCTGGATCCGCTGAAGTAGGCGGGCTGCGGCGGTGACGATGAGCCGGACAACCGAAGCGCGCGCCATTCAAGGCCCGCGCCGAAAGAAAAGTATCGAGAAGCGAAAACCAACGCCTGTGGCGTTGGCTCACCTTCTCGCCGGCACTTGCCCTGATGCTGGCACTGAGCGTGTTACCGCTAGTCGGTCTTGCCGTCACCAGTTTCCAGACCGTTGAATGGTCTGGTGGTGGCCCGGTTTCGCACATGGGCCGGGCTAACGCCGCTACCGTGCGCTCTTCGACGACCAGTTGTTTCGCGCCGGCATCTGGAACACACGATCATCTTGCCTTCGGCGCGGTCGCGGGACAGATGGTGGTGGACTACTGGCTGGCAGTTTTGGTCAGCAAGATTACGCGGGGCCGAGTGCTCTATCGTGCCATCTTCATTCTCCCGATCCTCATCCCCGGCATCGTCATCGGCGCCATCTGGAAGCTGATGTTGAATTACGATTTCGGCCTCGCCGAACAAGCTGCTGGGTTTCGTCGAGTCGTCCGCACGACTGGCTGGGAACGCCGGAGACGGCGCTTCTTTTCGGTGATCGTCGTTGACATCTGGCACTGGACGCCATTTTGCTTTCTGCTTTTTGGCGGGGCTGGAATCCTCGCAGGATGTATTCGAGGCGGCCAAGATCGATGGTGCGGGGCCGTGGCGGGTTTCGCGTGACTCTGCCGCTGATGATCCCCACCATAATCGTGACATTCGTCTTCCGGCTTATCCTCGCTTTCAAGGTCTTCGACGAGGTGTATCTGCTGACTAGCGGAGGACCCGGCACATCGACAGAGGTTATCAGCTTCACGCTCTATCAGCGCTTTTTCACAGAGGACAAGGCCGGGTACGGATCGGCCATGTCGATCGCAGTCATCTTCCTCGTTTGCCTGCTCTCTCGTCATTGCGCTGGCGGCGCGCCGCAAGCCAGAAGCTGCGTCATGAGCCGTCGCGCCCCGCGCCTTGGTTCGTCGCTGCCCATTCACCTGACGCTCGTCATCTGCGCGGCCATTGTACTGCTGCCGGTCGCCTGGACGATCGCGGCGGGGTTCCGCACCCAGACTCGCTGCTGATGGGACGGATCCGTGTTCACACCGGTCTGGTTCAATTTCGAGGAGGTCTTGTTTTCCAAGACCTCGGATTTTCTGCTCAACTACCGCAACTCGATCCTGGTCGGAGTGCTTAGCACCGCGCTTTGCGTCACTGCAGCCACGCTCGCAGCCTTTTCGCTCAATCGCACGCAGTGGAGGACAACTGGGTGGTCAGCGTCTTCCTCGCATGGACGCTAGTGTTTCCGCATGATCCCGCCGGTTGCGTTGGCCAGCGCCTTGGTTCACCATGGCGCGCACGGTGGGGCTGAATAACAGTCTCACCGGTCTGGTACTCGCCCACGCGACGCTTAATCTGCCAATGGCGATCTGGCTGATGAGCGTCTTCGTGCGCGAGGTTCCAAAGGAATTGGAGGAAGCAGCCGTCATGGATGGCGCGACACCACCAGTCCTGCTGTGGAATGTGGTGTTGCCGGTAATCGCGCCGGGCCTTGCAGCCACCGCTATCCTGACTTTCGTCTTCTCTTGGAACGAATTCGCGGTGGCGCTTGCTCTGACCATGAAACAAACCGCGACCGTGCCGGTCGCTATTGCCAAGTTCGCCCAGGATTTCGAGATCCAGTACACGCAGATGGCCGCGAGCGCCGCGCTCGCGATGCTGCCGGCCCTGATCGTCCTCCTCGTCGCCCAGCGCTACATCGTCAAGGGCCTGACCCAGGGAGCGGTGAAATAGAACATCCATTCGTTCGGAGACTAATGTGAAGGCTGTATTCGTCCTCTTCGATTCACTAAACCGCCACGTGCTCGGCTGCTATGGCGGCGGGCGCGTGCCAACGCCCAATTTCGACCGCCTGGCTCGCCGTTCGGTGACGTTCGACCGTCACTATGTCGGCAGTCTTCCCTGCATGCCGGCGCGCCGCGACATGCTGACAGGACGCCTGACTTTTTTGCATCGTAGTTGGGGGCCACTGGAGCCGTTCGACAACGCATTCCCGGAGATTCTGCACCAGGAGACCGGAACCTACAGCCATTTGGTCACTGATCATTTCCACTATTGGGAAGACGGCGGCGCGACCTATCACAACCGCTATAAATTCCTACGAGTTCGTGCGTGGCCAAGAGGGCGACCGCTGGAAAGCGATGGTGCAGCCACATTGGGAGCGGCTGCGCGAGATGTACCACGCCCGCCAGTACAGCGAGGGAAGGCGCAGTTATTTCGGCCAGAACATCGTCAACCGTGAATTTATCAAGGAAGAGAAGGATTTTCCCTCAGTCCGTTGCTTTACCGAAGGTTTCGACTTCCTCGACCGCAACCGGCACGCCGATAACTGGCTGCTGCAGATCGAAACCTTCGATCCGCACGAGCCCTTCACCGCTCCGGCGCGTTTCAAGGAGGCCTTCGACACCGGCTGGAAGGGTCCGATTCGCGATTGGCCGAGGTATGGCCGCGTCGACGAACTGCCGGAGGAATGCGAGGAACTCCGCGCCAACTACTACGCGGTGGTAGCAATGTGCGACCATCTACTTGGCGAACTGCTCGATTACTTCGACCGCCACGATCTTTGGAAGGATACCGCGCTCGTTGTCACGACTGACCACGGCTTCCTGCTCGGGGAGCACGATTTCTGGGCAAAGAACCGCATGAACCTTTATGAGGAAGTCGCACACATCCCGCTCTTCTTGCACGATCCGCGCCAAGCCGACCTTGCCGGCCGTCGGTCGGATGCGTTGACCCAGTCGATCGACATTGCCGCGACCTTTCTTGACCTGTTCGGAGCCTCGACGCCGGTAGAGAACGAGGGCTTTTCGCTTTGCCGAATGGCTGACGGTTCCGCGATGCGCGAGGCTGCACTTTTTCGGTATTTTGGAGGCGCGGTGAATGTCGCCGACGGTCGCTACACTTACCACCGCTTTCCGAAAGATCTGTCAAAGCAGGAACTCTATCAGTACACGCTCATGCCGACCCACATCTTCTCGCCGTTTACCCCGGAGGAATTGGCGGACGCCACGCTGTCTGCCATCGCTCGGTTTCACCAAAGGCGCGAGCCTGCTCAAGGTGCCGGTAATCGAGCGGTCGCCAATGTACAATAACTATGGGCCGGGCGGGCTACTTGAATCCGAGACGCGGCTTTACGACCTGAAAACCGATCCTGGGCAGGATAATCCGATTCGAGGATTCGGCGATCGAGGCGCGCATGACGCGCTTGATGGTGGGCCTTATGCAGCTAAACGGCGCGCCGCCGGAAGCCTATTGCCGACTCGCGCTCGACGATACCAGAAAGGTCGTTTGACCATGTTGCCGAGGCCGGCGATCCTGAAAACGCTGGTTGGCGACCTTCGCCAGGTCGCGAGCGTGCGCCGCGTCATACTCGCCGACGGTCCGGAAGCGGGGATCGAAACGCTTGCCTTCTCGACCGGCGGCGGCCTCGACTTCTGGATTACGGTCGGCCGGATGATGGACATCGCTACCCTGTCTTGGCGCGGCATCCAGGATCGGCTGGCAGAGCCCTGCCGGCCTTCAGGTGGCCTTCGATGGCCGCCACAGGATTCGAACGCCGGTTCTCCGGCGGCTTCGGCGGTTTTCTCAACACATGCGGCTTCGATCATATCCGTCAGCCGGCCGGAGGGCGGCCTCTGCACGGCTCGGCACCGTTCACGCCGGCGCGGCTGCTTGCCCATGGCGAGGACTGGGATAAACCGGAACCGATGCTCTTTGCGAAGGCGAAGCGATTATCTGGAGCCACGCCGGATTCGGCCATCGCCTGCGCAGACGCATTGAAGCGCCGATCGGAGGAGCGTCACTCACAATTCGCGACCGGGTTGAGGTCGTCGGCTCGCAAAGCGCACCGATCCTCGCGCTCTATCACTTCAATCTCGGCTACCCAATGATTGGCACGGGCACGGAGATCCGTCTCGACGACATCACAATCGCCGGACCACTCACGGTTCCGGAGCAGGTTCCCGTTGCCCCGGTCGTTCATTCGACTTCCAACCAGAAAACTACCTGCCGTGTGGTCGGCACGAACGCCTCCGTCGATTTTCCGTTGGTGCTGCGACACGCTGCCATGGCTACAACTCTGGCGGGACTTGCGACCAGGCAGCGGCGCGCTTTCGGTCGAGCCGTGCTCGGCTGGACGTGCCGCAGACGGCAACAACGAAGCCTCCAAACCCTTGGCGCCGGGCGCAAGGATTGTCGTTCGACATCGAGATCGCGCTCGGCGAAGCGACCTCAACCACGAAACGGATTGAACGGTTGGCCACGGTTTCCGTCCGCGACGCGAAGAAGTCATATGGTTCGGTCAAGGTGCTCCACGGCATCAATGTCGTGTCGCGGAAGGCGAATTTGTCGCCTTGGTCGGCCCTTCGGGCTGCGGCAAGTCCACACTGCTGCGCATGATCGCCGGCCTGGAAGCGATCACCGACGGCGACATCCTGATCGGCGATCAGGTAGTCGATGACACTCGCGCCGAGCGAACGCGACGTCGCGATGGTGTTCCAGAACTATGCGCTCTATCCGCATATGACGGTCGCCAGAAACATGGCCTTCTCGCTCGGATGGCCCGATCGCCCCAAAAGGAGATCGACCGCGCGTGCAGGAGGCGGCGAGATGCTCGGGGCTTACAGACCTGCTTGATCGCCAGCCGCGCCAGCTATCGGGCGGCCAGCGCCAGCGCGTGGCGCTGGGACGCGCCATCGTCCGCCATCCGACGGTCTTCCTGTTCGACGAACCTCTGTCCAATCTCGACGCCAAGCTGCGCGTCCAGATGCGTACCGAGATCAAGGCACTGCACCAGCGGCTCAAGACGACCACCGTCTACGTCACGCATGACCAGGTCGAAGCGATGACCATGGCTGACAGGATCGTCGTCATGCGAGACGGGCGTATCGAGCAGGTCGGCGATCCACTCATGTTGTACGACCATCCTTCAAACTTGTTCGTCGCCGGCTTTATCGGCTCGCCGGCAATGAACTTCATTCAAGGAACCGTAAAAGGCAGTCACTTTACCAGTAGCGACGGGCTGGCATTTGCAGTCAACGGCGAGCCCGGCATGGGCGATCGCGATGTGATGCTCGGCATCCGGCCCGAGCACTTGGAACTGCATCCCGACGGCGCGGAAGTCGAGATTTCAGTTGTCGAGCAGACAGGATCGGAAATGTATGTCTCGACGGAGATTGGGCGAACCCGTCTGAATTGCCTGCTGCGCGAACGCAGGAATCTGAAGCCGGGAGAGAGGATTAGGCTGCGTCCACAAGGAGAGCGCGTGCCCCTGTTCGATCCGGCAACCGGAGACAGCATCGGGTGACATCCGGACCGATTGGCGGTGCCGACGGGCTGACGGCTGGAGGGCTCTGCACAGTCGTGAAATTAAACTGGTCGCGTAAAGAAGGTTGCCATGAAATCGGCCCAAGAATCGCTTTTAATCATCCGCGTCAAATGTTAATACCTAAAATACTTGATTCTTAAAACTTCGCTATAGATAACAAAGTAACATTGCCAGCGCAAATGGTCACAGACTGTGTTTTTTTAAATCTAATACAATCAAATTCCTGTGCGCCATAAAACAAACTAGTCTAAATATTTGTATACTTGATAAACTCAAGTGCAAAAAAGTGATTTTCAGTAACAGTATTAACGAAAAAAGCCGGCATCGCAAAATGATGCCAACTCCCCAAGGTTGCGGACGGGGATACCACGGGGTTCCCTGCAACGCGGAGGAGAGCGTGCTGGCGGGAGCTACAGATTGTGGGCGGCTTGCCCAGGCGGGGCGGGCTGCCCTCGTTCCCCGGCCATGTTTGTCCGGCCATCGCCTGGCGACATTGGACACCAGAGTGAAACTCTAACATTACGCCAGAGCAGGAACAACCAATTGACCTGGGGCATTTGGTCGCCACTCGAACTACTTTGGTTGTTCAGGCGGGATTCGTTGTGGCACCTGGTCCCAAATGATCTGGAACACTACCAGCAAGTTCAAGTCTTCCCCGTTAGCTAGCTGAAAATCGACCGGGACAGACTAGCTATGAAGAGCCATGACACTGGAAGTGCCGGCACGCCTATCCCCGGTCGCAGCTCGAGCGTCGGCGTATCGGCCGAGAGGCAAATTGCGAGTATGTCATCACTGACAGGTCAAAGCGCGGAGTGCATGGCCTTTACGCTATGCACCGGTAACACCACAACTACTGCAGCGGATCGACCCCGAACAGCCAATGGGTGAAGCCAAATAATTGACGCGTAGAGACCGACGCCAAACGCACCGAAATGCAACATTTGCCCATGATCCGGGTGACGGGAAAAAAGATGCCGCCCGCCTCCTGGTCTCAAGCTCGCCCCAGACGCTTGGCGATGCGCGACGCTTACGGCGGTCGATAAGCCAGCCGCCCGCAAGCGCGAAAGTGGTGAAAGTCCCGAACAGGATCACATGCGCCAAATCGCCGTTTGGCAGGATGTGAGCCGCGGCCCAGAGCGCCAAGGCAAAAAGCAGAGGATGCCGTGTCAGCCGTACTATTCCTGGCCGGTCGGGATTGTAATCCGCATTCCGCGCGCCTCCGAATGAAAACGGGTTGGGCCGGCCGATCGCCAGTGCGAGCACAAGGCAAACCGGCAACATGGCGGCAAGCACGGCCATGTTCTGCCACGGCGCCCAATCCCACAGATGAACATAGGGCGCCCTGCCGGATGCGGATAGCAGCCAGGACAGCACCGCCAGCGAAAGCGCGGAATATGAAAGGGTAAACCCGGCCTGCCCAAGGCGCGCTTGTAGCCATGGCCGCAAAGGCGGCCGGACAGGTAAGCGAATGGGTCAGGAAGAAGGCAGCGAAAGCCGACGCGTACTCGATCCAGCCCATGATCAGTACCGTTTCAGCCTGCCTTCGCCACCGGTAACCGCTGCAGCAACAGGCGACCGTAGAATATCGCGTAACCGCCAAATGCCCCTATCCAGAACAATCCGGCGAGACTGTACAAGATCATAGACCCTTCAGGCCAGATGCCGCCGGCCAGCCGGGCCAGAACCGATGCCACGACCGCGGCGTAGATCGCTACCGTCCGCGGGCCGGCTGACAGCTTCTGACCGGTGTGCCCCAGCGTTGCCCGCGTCATCACGGCCAGTGTCATCAGCGCGATGGCGCCTGCCATCCAGACATGTTGCGCCGCAGCCATGCCCGTTCCGCTGGGCACAAGTATCTCGGCGCCGAGCGCCAGCGCGCCAAGCGGCAGGAAGGCGTAACCGATGTGCAATACCGCCACGAGCGGTTCGGCGAAGGTACGGTATCCCGCCCAGCGCGCCAGTCGCACCAGGTGCAGGACACCCGACAGCGTCAGCCCCGCGCCCGTGACCATGTCCTGCGGCAGAAAAATCCAAAGGACGAGCGCAGCCAGGAGAACAAGAAGCGATATCCGGTCGAATGCTTGCATTGGCGGCGCCGGCAACGCTCCCTTGTCCAGACGGGACCAGCCAGTTGCGCGTAAACGAAGGTACTATCCGCCCGCCGATCACGGCTATCATCATGATTGCGGCCGCAAGTCCTGTACGCAGGCCCGCACCCTGCGCGGCATAGCCGCCGCCGGCCGCTTCAAGGTGGAAAAGCAAATTGCCGGAAAAGAGTACAATAAGCAAAGCCAGCACGATCAGGTTGCGCCAGTTGCGGCCCGCCACGATCTCGCGCGCGATCGTCGCTGCAAGCACAATCGGGAATGCCAGATCGACGAATGCGACGAGGAGCGCCGGCATGCCCGCCGAAAACATCACCGCAAGACGGCCCGCGATCCACAGCGCAAACAGAAAGCCGAGCGGCCAGCCGACGATTGGCAGCCGGCCAGTCCAGTTCGGCACAGCGGTGAGCAGAAAACCGGCGACAACCGCCTGAAGATAACCGAACAGGAATTCGTGTGAGTGCCAGCTCACCGGATCGAAAGCAGTGGGCAATTCGAGCCGTCCGGCCAGCATCGGCACCCACAGCACCATTGCAAGCGCCGCCCAGATCGCAGCGCCAAGGAAGAACGGCCTGAAGCCGTAAGTCAAAATGGCGGGGCCGGTCCAGGCGCGCATCCTGTCCGATGTTGTGACCGTCATCAAATTGCCCTTTGTTTCATCGTGATCAGGCCCGGTGCGCCACGGCAACGCGGCGATGGCCGGGGACGGCATGGAAAAACCCGTTGCTGAATTCAACGTTTCCGCAGATTGCCCGCAGCCGCTCCTCCGCATGTTCAACCGAAGCGACGCCGTCGATATGGTCGCGGAAAACCCGCGCGACCGCGACCATGTCCACGGCCTGCGGCATGAGGCAGCAGATGCGTTACACCAAGGCCGGTCAACGCATCGGTTTCAGGCAGAACATCGACATAGCTTTCCGACTGCGTCTGGATACCGTTGATTCTCAGGACCGACTTGCCGTCACTTGTCTTCAGCGGCATGCCGTCGGGATCGTTCTCGCACACGAAAAGGCAATTGTCCTTGGTCCGGCCATGGGAGCGGGCATGGTAGCAACGCGCGGAAACCGCAAGCGATGCGCGGCCAAAAACCTGCACCTCGACGCCATGGCCCAAGGCGCGTGCAGCCGGGTCCGCAACCGCGATCGCTTCGCTGGGCAGTTCGCATGGCAGGCAAAAATGCGTCGCCCCCTGTTTTGCCATCCACGCGATCGTGGCTTCGTTGTAGGCATTCATGAAGGGGTCGATGCGGTACGCGCGCCCTGCCCGTGCATACAAGCCCGCCGCATTGTTGATCTCTATTTCATGGAAGTTTAGCGCCGCAAAGTCCGCGGTAGCGTTTCGCTCGCGTTTCAACATCACCTCGGCCTGCGAAGACAGGACTACTGTCTTGCCCGAGCGTTCCAGCCGCTCCATCACATCGGGCAGGTCCGCCTCGAAAAAGGGCGCGCGCTTGCAGGCAAGCCTTGCCCCCACACTGGCTCCGGGTCGGGCACGATATCGCGACTTTGCTGCCTATCGGCGCGCAGCATCCCTATCCCTTTCCTGTTTTGCCTGTCACGGTGTTCCCGCAGTTGCGATGGTGACGCCTTTCGCGGAATTGCTGCCTCGGAATTGTAGACCGTGCTTGTGTTCCTGCATTCGCGATTGCAATCTCGTCTAGCGTTGTTAATAGGTAATGTAAATGCCTATTCCTTGGAGAGCCACAGCGACCATGCGCCTCACCTCCTTTACCGATTACGGCCTGCGAATGTTGATGCGTCTGGCCAGCGCTCCCGGCAGGGTTTTCTCCACCGCGGAACTGGCGGAGGAGTTCGTCCTTTCACGAAATCACCTTGCGAAGATCATGCAGCATCTTGCCGGCGCAGGACTGATCGATACGCGCAGGGGCGGCGGCGGCGGCGCTATTCTGGCGCGTCCGGCCCGAGACATCCGGCTCGGTGACGTGATATCGCTGCTGGAGGATGGGCAGCCTCTCGTGGAATGTTTCGCGACTGAAGGCGGCAAATGCACGATTGGCGGTCGCTGCGGCCTAAAGACGCGTTTGCGTTCCGCCGAAACGGCATTTCTGGCGGATCTGAACCGGTCGACGCTGGCCGACATTGCCCTCGCCCCGCGCCGCCAACCGGGGCATGAGTTACCGGCAATCACTGTGCCTTGAGCAGGCGCCACAGACCTTTGAAACAAGGTCGCGGATCAATCATGCATCCGCCAACCGGCCGTCCCGCAAATGTACGAGCCTGTCAAACCGGTCGAAGATCTTCTCGTCATGGGTAACGGTCACGATGCAGGCTTCCTGCTCCGTGGCGAGCTTGCGAAGGAGGTCCATCACCAGTTGCGCACGCTTGCTGTCCAGCGCCGCGGTTGGTTCGTCGGCAAGAATGATGCGCGGGCGGTTGGCAAGGGCGCGGGCGATCGCCACCCGCTGCGCCTCGCCGCCCGACAGCAGCGCCGGCTTCACCTTGGCGCGATGGGCGACCTCCAAATATTCCAGCAATTCGTGCGCCCTCTCCCTCCCCTTCTGCCGCGTCCAGCCGGCAAGGTCCAGAACGACCGAGACGTTCTCCTCCGCTGTCAGGAAAGGCAGCAGATTGTGCGCCTGGAAAATGAAGCCGATCTTGTCGAGACGCAGCCTGCGCAGATCGCGGCGGAGCCATTTGCCGTCGAACACCGGTTCGCCATCGAGCACCACCCGGCCAGCAGACGGGGCAAGAATGCAGCCTATGACATTGAGAAGCGTCGTCTTGCCTGAACCGGAGGGCCCCAGAAGTGCGATCACCTCTCCTGCCTTGACCTGCAGATCGACGGATCGCAGCGCATCGACGCGCGTTTCGCCCTCACCGTAGTGCTTTGCCACGCCGTTCAGTTCGATCAGGATATCGCCCAGCGCCATGTCAGCTGCCCAGCGCGGTGGCCGGATCCACCTTCATTGCGGCGCGCACGCCAAGGCCCGAGGCGGCGATGCAGACGGCGAAGATGATTGCGCCAAGGACGAGCACGTTGAAGGGCTCCAGCACCACGCGGCGCGGAAAGTTGTCCTTGACCAGCAAGATCAGGACAAGGCCGGTTCCCCAGCCTGAAGCCCCCAGGATCAGCGCCTGCTGCACGATCAGCCCGATGATGGTCCGGTCGGGCGCCCCGATCAGCTTCAGCGTGGCTATCTGCTTCAGCTTTTCCATGGTCATGGTGTAGATGATGAGCGCGATGACCACGGCCGAGACCGACAGGAGGATACCGAGAAACAGTCCGATCTGTCGTCTGGCACGGTCCACCACCGATGCGAGAAGCAATTGCTCCTGCTCGGCCTGGGTCAGCGCCGAAAGATGCTTCCATTGCCGGACGGTCGCGGTCAGCAGGTCCACATCCGCACCCGGTTCCACCCGCGCGATGACGGCCGCGACCGTGGCCGGCTGGGCAGGCTCGGTTCTTCGCGCCGCCTGGACGCGGGCGGCGGCGGGATCGAGCGTCGTTTGCAGCGCCATCGCATCGGCGAGCGTGACGAACACGGCCGGATCGCCGCCCGAGTTCATCGCGTCCTCGACGAGGCCGACAACGGTGAAGCGGTCGCGACCCAGGCGGATAGTTTCGCCAAGGGTCAGCCCGGTCTTGCGGTCGGCCAGAAGTTCGAAATGGCTGGCGCCGATGCCGCGCCCTTCGGCGATCACCTGCGGTCCACCGGGGCGGCCGGGCTCGAACCCGATCACGTAAAGTCGCAAGGCGCGGCCGGCATGGGCAGCCTCGATGGTCTGGTAGGTGATCGCTCCCGCCTCGGCTACTCCGGGCATCCGCGCCACGGCATTTCGGGTATCCGGCGGAATGCTCGACGCCTCCGCGAAGGGACCTCTCGTTCCCGCCTCGACCACCCAGACGTCTGCCCTTGGCGCCTTCACCACGGCGAGCGCATCGGCGACAAGGCCGTTATAGATGCCGATCATTGCCAGTACGACCGTCATGAGCAGTCCCAGGCCGAAGCATGTCAGGACGAAGCGGAAAAGCCCGTGGCGGATGTCCTTGAGCGCCAGGTTCATCGGTTATCCCCAATGCGCGCCAAGGCGTCCTTCGTCAACGCCTTTGGGAGGCAAGGCGACGATCGCGGCGCCTTCCGGCAGTCCGCCCGTCAACTCGACCCGGCCCCTGTCATCGCGCGCGCCAAAGGTGAGTTCGGCCTGCGCAAGCCGTCCGTCCTGCACCAGCCAGACCCGGCCCTTGTGACCGTCGAAGCCGGAGATCGCCACCTCAGGCACCATCAGGGCGGATTTGCGCGTGCCGGTGGTGATCCGTACCTCGGCTTGTTCACCGAGGAACATCTGGTCGGGACAATCGGAACACTGCAGCCAGACCCGCCGCTCCTCGTTCACCCGGTCGCTTTCAAGGCCGATGCGGGCAATTGTTCCATGGAATACCGTCTGTGGCCGCGAGCGAAGGCGGATCATGCCCGGTTGGCCCAGCGCCAACTGGCCGGCGCGCTCCTCGTCAATATACGCCTGTACCCAGATACTGGTCGGGTCGATCAGGGTAAAAATCGGATCACCCGCCCGGACCACAGCCCCTGCCTCGGCGTGGCGCTCCACGATCACTGCGTCGTAGGGCGCGGTCAGGCGGCGATGGGCAAGGAGCGTCTCTTCAAGGCGCAGCGCCGCCGCGGCATCGGCACCCTGGGCGCGGATCACCCCAACATCGGACTGCGCCACCGCCAGTTCGGCACGGGCCACATCCTCGTCGCGCTGCGCCTCTTCGGACTGTTGCAACGAGGAAACTTCCCTGCGGCTGAGATCCTGCTGGCGCTTGTTCGCCGTCACGCGTTGAGCCAGGATTGTACGGGCGCGGTCCACGGCCGCTTCGGACTTGGCCAAATTGGCGGCATTTGCCTCCACCGCGGCGCGGGCGCGCGCCACGCGAGCCTCCTGTTCGGCGGGGTTGAGCGTTGCCAATTCCTGTCCCTTAGCGACGCGGTCGCCGGCATCGGCGTTGAGCGACGTCAGCGTCGCGCCCACCTCGAACCCCACGCGGCTGAGAACGCGCGCTTCTACCGAACCGAGACCGTATATCCGCAGCTCCACGTCGCTCTCCGGTCGAACAACCGTGACTTTCAGCGGCCGTTCCGTAAGGAACAGGACACCAAGCCCCGCGGCCAGAATCGCTGCTACTCCAAAAATCCACCACTTGCGCATCACGTCACACCAAGGCTGACCAAAAGCCGGATCGTTGACCGGCTCACTGACAAGGCATATTATGTTAGTATCTAATCACTAACAAGAGAGCCGACGTCGATGTTGAGCCGCAAGCCAGCCGAAGACCGCAAGACGGATATCGTATCGGCATTGCTCGTGCTGGCTGACCGCATAGGCCCCGACAGATTGACGACGAGCGACATCGCGCGTGAGGTGGGCGTGACGCAAGCCGCGATCTTCCGGCATTTTCCGACCAAGGCCGAGCTCTGGATCGAGGTGGGGGAGCGGATATCAAATCGGCTTCGCCACGCTTGGGATATTGCCCTCAAGGCTGGGCCTGATCCGGAAGACCGGCTCCGCGCGATGATTGTTGCGCAACTGACCCAGATTGAAGAATGTCCGGCAATACCATCCATCCTCTTCTCGAGAGAACTGAACGTCGACAATCCCGATCTTCGCGAGACCTTTCGTGAACTCATGTTGGCGTTTCAGGGCCATCTGGTCGCAAACCTTGAGGCAATGCGGTCGGCCGGAAAAATCCGCCGCGACCTCTTGCCTGCGGACGGCGCGGTTTTCCTGATTTCCCTCGTGCAGGGACTGGCGATCCGATGGGGTCTAGGTGCGCGTTCCTTTTCGCTGGTCGAAGAAGGATCGCGTCTGCTGGATCGCCAGTTGCGGCTTTTCCAAACGGAAGGAGAATGAAATGGGCCCATCAGGAACCATGACCAAACTGGCGGCCGGCGCGGCTGTCGTCTTCGGCATCCTGACGATCGTCTCGGGAGGCAAGGCGTTGACAAACACCGCAGCCATGGGCGCGGTGGTTCCCTTCGTCCTTTGGTTCAACTTCCTCGCCGGATTTGCCTATGTCGGCGCGGGGCTGCTGCTGTGGCGGCGCCATCATTATGCCAGAACGGCCGCGCTTGCGATCTTCGCAGCGACCCTTCTCGTCTTTGTCGCCTTCGCGATCCACGTCCTTGCCGGCGGCGCCTACGAAATGCGGACCGTCGGGGCTATGACACTCAGGACGGTTTTTTGGGGTGCAATGACCTGGGCAGCCGGTCGCGCGCAAGGCCGGTGAGCTAATCCTAGACGTGCAAACGTGCCTGCCGGGCCTGCCTCTGGCGTCCCGCTTTGTGCCGCAGTCAATTTGACATAGATCAAATCGGAGTTTTAAATACGTATTATCATTTTTGAATGCGGCCGGGTGGTTACCGGGCCGGGGGAGTGAAGCGTCGGACTACAGTGCAAGCTGGGTGGTTTGTTCTGTTTTGCTGCGGTGGGTTCATCACAGTTCCAGAATGGGTACGTGCGCCGTTCAGCGGCGCCGCGGCAGCGGATTCATGCGCTTCATCGCTCGGAAATTGAAACAGGGAGAGAGATCATGAGCGACACACAAACCAAACCCGATGAGGCCCCTGACAACGGCGTAGAAGGACCGGTGCCCGCGATGCAGAGGGTACTCGACAACCCGTTCCTGCTGCTCTTCCTCGGCATCACCATCCCCACGGTCCTCTACATTGTCTGGGGCGTGATGGAGATTGTTTCAATCCCGATTGCCGAATGACCGCCGGTTAGCCAAGCGAGGTTTAAAAATGGCCATCACGCCTCCCGTCAACCGCCTTTGGTGGAAGGAGCCTATCCACGGGATGGAGCTCGGATGGACGATCATCGCCTTCCTCTGGGGCCTGTTCATGTTTTTCTTCATGATCGCATGGCACTTCATAGGCCAACAGAACCTGTCCAACGAAACCTACCGAATAAGGCCCGAGCGATACCAGGAAAAGGTCGACAACTTCGCGGCGGAATTCCAGGTCAAGGGCGAAGGCGGCGAAGGTATCGAAGAAGAAGGAGTGCCGGTGGTGCGCCCGCCAGCTGGAGGCGATGCTTACATCTTGGCCCGGCTGTGGGAATTCTGGCCGATACTGGAACTGAAGAAGGGCGAGAGCTACCGCATTCACCTGTCATCGGTCGATTGGCAGCATGGCTTTTCTCTGCAGCCGACAAACATCAACATCTCGGTCCATCCCGGATACGAACACGTAATTACCCTCACGCCCACCGAAGCCGGTGAGTTCGGCATCATCTGCAACGAATATTGCGGGATCGGTCACCACACGATGACCGGCCGCATCCGTGTCGTCGAATAGGGGAAACGCAAATGACAACCATTGCTCAAGGGGCATATCCTGTTCACGCGGTGCCGGCCACATACCGCACCTGCCGGTTCACAGGATTGCGTATCGAGGCCAACGCGGAGACCCTGATCAAGGTGAACGCGGTAGCGGCGGTCGTGTTTCTTGCACTTGGCGGCCTGATGGGCCTGCTCGTCGCACTCACCCGCTGGCCCGCAGTGCAATTGCTGCCCGCCGAATGGTTCTACCTGATGCTTACCGGGCACGGCGCAAACGTTCTGCTGTTTTGGATCATATTCTTCGAGATCGCCGTTCTCTATTTCGCTTCGGCGGTAATACTGGGTTCACGCCTTGCAACACCGCAATTCGCCTGGGCCGGCTTTGCCCTCATGATCGTGGGAGCGCTGATGGCCAACTACGCCGTTCTGCGCGGCGATTCGTCGGTCATGTTCACCTCATATCCGCCGATGATGGCATCGCATTGGTTCTACCTGTCGCTGATCATATTCGCGGTCGGCGCCCTCATATCCGTAGCGGTGTTTTTCGGGACCTTGGTCGTCGCGAGGGCAGAGAGAACCTATGACGGATCCGTTCCGCTCGTCACATTCGGAGCGATTACGGCCGGCATCATCGCAGTCTTCACGCTGGCGTCGGGGGCCATCATCCTCATCCCGACGTGGCTGTGGTCGATTGGCTTGATCTCCGGCATCGACACGCTGATGTACAAGGTCGTGTGGTGGGGCATGGGTCACTCCAGCCAACAGATCAACGTGTCGGCCCATGTCTCCATCTGGTATGCCATCGGCGCGATGGTGCTGGGCGCGAAGCCGCTGTCCGAAAAGGTCAGCCGCATGGCCTTCTTCATGTATATCCTGTTCCTGCAGCTCGCATCGGCGCACCACATCCTTGCCGAACCCGGCATGAGTTCGACCTGGAAGATCGTCAATACCAGTTACATGATGTACCTGGCCGTAATGGGATCGATGATTCACGGTCTTACGGTGCCGGGCGCAATCGAGGCGGCGCAGCGCCGCAACGGCTACACGCGCGGCGCATTCGAATGGCTGACCAAGGCGCCTTGGGGCAATCCAGCTTTCGCGGGCATGTTTCTTTCCTTGGTGATGTTCGGTTTCATCGGCGGCATTTCAGGCGTGGTTCTGGGAACCGAGCAGCTCAACGTCCTGATGCACAACACCATGTACGTGCCAGGCCATTTCCATGGGACCGTGGTCGCCGGCACGACGCTGGCATTCATGGCCATGACCTATCTGTTGGTACCCCTGATTTTCCAGCGCGACATTATCTGGCCTGGCTTTGCGAAGTGGCAGCCCTTCGTATTCGGCATCGGCGCGGGTGGCATATCCTTGTTCATGATGGGAGCGGGAACCTTGGGGGTCGCGCGCCGCCACTGGGACATCTCGCTGACGGACGCCGCGCATGCCTTTGAGTTTCCTCCGGCGGCCTATCTCATGATGGGACTAAACGGCATTTCCGCGATCCTTGCCGCCATCGGCGGGGTGATGTTCATCGTCATCATCGTGGGGTCGCTACTGGCGGGTCCAAGGCTGGACACGGCCGGCGCGAAACTGCGCTTTCCCCTGCACGACAAAAGCCGCGAAGCGGTTTCCCAATATGGCAGCCACGCGACAGTCAAGCTTCCGGGAACCCTCATTCTCATCAGTATCTTCTTCGCGTGCTTTGTCCTCTATTACTTCGTCAACTGGAAATATCTCTCGGAACTTTGGCTGTTCCGTTGAAACAGCGGCATTGAAGGGAGTAGTCTGATGCAAGAAGTCCTGACCATGACCGCATCGATCCTGAAACTGCGAATAGGATCGTTCGTGGCCCTCGCGGCCTTGGTCGGGATTGTAACCAGCGGTGGAGACCTTGCCTGGAACGAGGCCGCGGTCTTCACCCTCGCCGTGCTGGGCGCATCGGGCGCAGCTGGAGCATTCAATCACTACTACGAGCGCGACACCGACCGGCTTATGGCACGCACTTTCCACCGGCCCTTCGCCAGCGGAAGGCTGAAACCCGGCCTTGTGTGGCCGGTCACGTTCACCGCATTGCTTGCGGCGTCGCTGCTGATGGGATGGTCGGTGGGCGGCTCGCTCGCAACACTCCTGGTATTTCTGGGCGCGGCGACATACGCGTTCATCTACACTGTGCTGCTGAAGCGCCGTTCGGAGTGGAACGTCGTTGTCGGCGGCGCCGCGGGAAGTTTCGCGCTGTTGGCCGGGGCCGCCGCTGCCGCGCCCGCGATGGGGCCGCAAATCGGGCTGGTGCCGCTCATCCTATCGGCGGTGCTGTTCCTGTGGACGCCGCCGCATTTCTGGGCGCTGGCCGCTGCCAAGGACTCCGATTACCGACGCGCCGGCATTCCGATGCTGCCGACCGTCAGTGGACCCGATACTTGGGCCCCGACCATTTTCTGCTATGTGGCTGTGCTTGTCTCCCTATCGCTTGCGCCAGTCTTTCTCGGCATGGGAGTGATCTATGGGGCATTTGCGGTAGCCGCCGGCGCCCCGTTCCTGATCACAAGCTGGCGGTTGATGCGCGACCCGTCCAAGCGCACTGCAATGGCAACGTTCCGTGCCTCGTTGTTTCATTTCGCACTGTTGTCATTTGGCGTCTTTGCCGACGGGGCGGTTACATGGCTTTCCTGAAGCCACTTGGGCTGGCGCTGGCATGTCTTGCCGCGATTCTCGCAAGCGCGGCGACCGCAACAGCTCGCGACAAGCTGGATGCCGAATCGGCATACAGCCAAAGCCAGGCCGCGATCGGCGCAATAACCGGACCGCATGTCTTCAAGGACCACACCGGTCGCCCGCTTTCGCTCGCCGCACTGCGCGGAACGCCTCTCGTCGTATCCCTTGTCTTCACGAGTTGCAGCACCGTTTGCCCGGTCACGACCGAACATCTGCGCCTTGCCGTAAAGAAGGCGCGAGAGGCGCTGGGTGTTGGCGCCTTCAATGTGCTTACCTTCGGTTTCGATGCGGCCGGCGACACCCCTTCACAGCTCGCCGCATTTTCCGGCGCGCATCGCCTTGAGGGTATCGAGGGCTGGCGGATTGCAAGCGCCAGTTCCGACACAACAACCGCGTTCCTGCGCGAACTGGGCTTTTCCTACGCGGCAGCGGCGGGCGGTTTCGATCACGTGACGCAGACCACCATACTCGATGCCGGCGGGCGGGTGTATCGCCAGATCTATGGCGACACATTTCCGCTGCCTGTCCTCATCGAGCCGCTCAAAGAACTGGTGCTTGGCTCGGTCACACGCTCAGCAGCGCCAGCCGATCTTTGGAATCGCATCGCATTCCTTTGCACAGTCTACGACCCGGCAAGGGGCGCCTATCGCTTCGACTACAGCATCTTCTTCGGGATAACCGTTGGCGGCGTGTCGTTGCTGCTGACCGGAGCCTTCATCTTCCGGCTTTGGCTGGATCGCCGCCGCGCGCTGCGCCTCGCGCG
Source organism: uncultured Alphaproteobacteria bacterium (assembly GCA_963846345.1). Taxonomy (GTDB): domain Bacteria; phylum Pseudomonadota; class Alphaproteobacteria; order Rhizobiales; family Rhizobiaceae; genus BOKV01. The sequence goes on along the minus strand of CAWJVP010000015.1, from coordinate 167,152 downwards.
CGGACCCCAAAGGCAGGCGTCATGAGCCTTTCAGTCCGCGCTGTCTTGCGCCGGGGATTTGACCGGGTGGAGCGCGGGCTCGACGCGCTTTTCGGAGCAGGCTGGAACCCGCTTGCCCAACTTGGCCCGCTCGGATGGTTCCTGTTCTGGATCGTCGCCGTCACCGGTGTCTATCTGTTCATCTTCTTCGATACCGGCGTCAACACGACCTACGCCGCGATCGAATGGCTGACGGTCGACCACTGGTGGCATGCAGGGGTCGCGCGCAGCCTGCACCGCTATGCCTCGGACCTGATGGTCGTTGTCATGTTCACCCACTTGCTGCGCGAATTCGCGATGGACCGCTATCGCGGCAAGCGGTGGTTCTCCTGGGTCACAGGCATTCCCGTCATCTGGTTCGTCTATCTCTCCGGCATCACCGGCTACTGGCTGGTCTGGGACCAGCTTGCGCAATATGTCGCCGTCACTACCACCGAACTGCTGGACACACTCGGGATTTTCGCCGAACCGATAGCCCGCAACTTCCTGTCGCCGGAAACACTGTCGAGCAGGTTCTTCACGCTAATGGTGTTCCTGCACATCGCTATTCCACTGCTCTTGCTGCTGCTCATGTGGATCCATATCCAGCGCATTACCGATGCGCGGACAAACCCGCCGCGGGGCCTTGCCGTCATCGCGCTTGGCGCGCTTGTCATTGGTTCCCTGATTTTCCCGGCGCTGTCACAGCCTCCTGCCGACCTCGATACCGTGCCCCAATCGGTTGATATCGACTGGTTCATTCTCGGCCTTTATCCGGTGATCGAGAGCGTTCCATCCGGCGTCATCTGGTGGGGAGCGCTGGCTTTCACCGTCGTGATGACAGGGCTTCCCTGGATGCCGCATCGCAAGGAAGCCGCCGCTGCGGAAGTATTTCTCGACCACTGCAATGGCTGCGGACGATGCGTCGCGGACTGTCCCTATTCGGCAATTACGCTGGAGCCGCGCACCGACGGCCTGCCATTCCCCAAAGAGGCCATGGTGAACCCTGACCGGTGCGTTGCCTGCGGAATCTGCATGGGTTCGTGCCCTTCCTCCACGCCATTCCGCCGGGCGGGGCCACTCATTACGGGTATCGACCTGCCCGGCCAGTCGCTGGCCACATTGCGCGGGCAGGTCATTGCGGCATCGGCAGCGCTACCGCAGTCCTCGGGCCGGGTTCTGACACTGGCTTGTGCCCATGGCGCGGGTGGAGAGGAAGCGCCAGGCCGGGTGATCGTTCCGTGCGCCGCCATGGTGCCGCCGTCCCTCATCGACTACATCATCAGCCGCGGACTGTCCGAAGGCGTGTGCATCGCCGGCTGCGCGGAACGCGAATGCCACAACCGTTTCGGCATCGAATGGACACGCCAGCGCCTTGCGCGTGAACGCGATCCGTATCTTCGCCAAAGGGTGCCGCGCGACCGGATACGGTCCGTCTGGGCGGGTCCGACCGAAGCCAGCCGTCTCGACCAAGAAATCGCCGGTTTCGCGCGAGCGCTCAAGAACCAGCCGGCCTATGAAAACCTGCGACAGTTGACTGCGGAGGAAGAATACGAGGCGCTGTCAAGCGCCAGGCCGATGGATATTGCCCGATGACGGGGCGGCTTCGGCATCTGGTCATGGGCGGATTTTTCAGCCTTGCCGTCGTATTGGCGGCGGCATGGCTTTCCGCCTGGCCCAAATGGCAAAGCATGCCGGCGGACACAGCGCTGATACGGCTGAGTTTCACACATAGCGGCGTGCGGAACTGCCGTGACAATACGCCAGAGGAACTGGCGGCACTGCCGAAAAACATGCGCCAGGCCCGCAAATGCGAACGGCGGCGCGCTCCCGTCCAGGTCGCGCTGATGCTCGATGGCGAGACGATCTACGCCGACGAACTTTGGCCCAGCGGAATTGCCGGAAGCGGCCCGTCGCGCATCTACAAGCGTTTCACGGTTCCAACCGGTGAACACAGCATCTCGGTCAAGTTGCGCGATGATCCAGGTGTCGCTCCCCGCTACACGCACGAGGCACAGACTCGCGTCACACTCGCTCCGGCCCGCAGTTTCGTGATAGACTTCCAAGCGGAGTCAGGTGGATTTGTCTTCCGGTAGCCGAAGGGATCCTGAGCATGGCGATGATCGAATGGAAACCTGAATACAGCGTCGGCGATCCGGCGGTCGATCACGAGCATCAAGAGTTGATCGAACTGGTGAATTCGATAGCAGCTGCCACGCTGGAGCGGCGCCCGGACGGCGAAATCGAAAGCGGGTTTGGTGAGTTGCTGCGTTCGATCTCGGCGCATTTTGCGTTCGAGGAACGGCAGATGCGCGAAGCCGCGTATGACCAGCTTGGCCCACACAAATCCGACCACGAGCGGCTTTTGGACAAGCTTCGTGACATCATGGACGGGGTGGAGGACCAACCCGAGACATCGGCCGAACGGTTTGTCGAGGCGCTGGAAGCCTGGTTTGCCGATCACTTCCGCACCCATGATGCGCGGCTACATCGGCGGCTCGGACCGCATTCGCACGGCTGAAGCCGTCATTTCGGGTGCAGCCGCGATTTTTCCGAAACGAGGCGGCCGTTTACAAGTCGTGATGTTTGTCGCGGAGCAAAGAACACACGCTCCTTCGCTGATAGCGTCTCCGTCAACGTAAACGAGAGCCGTGAAGGAGCCGCCATGATCACCCGCCGTACAGCCCTTATTGGAGCCGCTTTTGCCGCTGCCGCAGCACCTGCCATTCTTGCGGCCAAGGCATCCGCCGAAGAAGCGCATGACGCCGCAGGGCGCAGCGGTGGATCTCGAGTTCACTGCCGCGCCGCAAGGTGAAGCTTGTGCCGCCGCCTTTTGTTCATGAACATGAACAGGTCGCAACCACTCCGCCATCCATCGTCGAGTTCGAGATGACGATCGTCGAAAAAGAAGTGGAGATCGATGGCGACGGAACCATGCTGCAGGGCATGACCTTTAACGGATCCATTCCCGGCCCGATGATGATCGTCCATGAGGGCGACTACGTCGAGCTGATGCTGATCAATCCTGCGCAAAATTCGATGCAGCACAACATCGATTTCCACTCGGCCACGGGCGGGCTGGGCGGCGGCTCGCTGACACTGGTCAATCCGGGCGAACACACGGTGCTTCGCTTCAAGGCTACCCGGCCGGGCGTGTTCGTCTACCACTGCGCGCCGGGCGGGCCGATGATCCCCTGGCACGTCGTCTCCGGCATGTCGGGCACGATCATGATCCTGCCGCGTGACGGCCTGAAGGACCAAAAGGGAAATCCCGTCCGATATGACAGGGTGTTCTATATCGGGGAAAATGACTTCTACATTCCGCGCGACAGCGACGGCAAATTCATTCGCTTCCCCGACCATGGCAGCGCCTATGCCGACACGCTGGAGGTCATGAACCGCCTCACTCCCACGCATGTGGTGTTCAACGGCAAGGCGGGATCGCTGACGGGCGACAATGCCTTGAAGTCGAAAGTGGGCGAGACGGTGCTGTTCGTCCATTCCCAAGCAAACCGCGATACCCGGCCGCACCTCATTGGCGGTCATGGCGATCTCGTTTGGGAGCATGGGAAGTTCAACAACCCGCCGCTTCGCGACCAGGAAACCTGGTTCATCCGGGGCGGCTCGGCCGGCGCGGCGATCTACAAGTTCCTGCAGCCCGGTGTCTATGCCTATGTCAACCACAACCTGATCGAGGCGGTAAACCTCGGCGCCACGGCGCATATTGTCGTGGATGGCGAGTGGGACAACGATCTGATGGCCCAGGTGCTGGCCCCAGTGCCCTTCGGAGACGCACACGCCAGCACGAAAGCCCTGCCATAGTAGAACGCCTGGCGGCCGGTCCGTCAACAGCGGACCGGCTTCCTTTGGCGGGGAGATAGCCATGCAAGGACAAGTAAAGGCTGCAGCGGTTTTGGTCGCCTCCATTCTGGCGAGCGAGGCGCTCGCGCAGGAATTTTCCGCGCCGCAAACTGTCACGATACCGCCTTCGCTCCATGAATATCTTCCTGCGGGAGAGCGCATCAGCGCCGGAAAAAGCGTCGCCGCCCGCAAGGTGACGGTGAAATTCCACGGGCCTGTAACCATCATGAAGTACCAGGTCTCCGCAGCCGACTATGCTGCTTGCGTAGCGGAAGGCGCCTGCAACCCACCCCACCAAAGCAACAACAACGGGCCTGGCAAGCCTGTCACCGGGGTCAGCTTTATCGATGCGGTTGCCTACTCCAACTGGTTAAGTCGAAAAACAAGCCAGTATTGGCGTTTGCCAACCGACGAGGAATGGACCTTTGCGGCCGCTGGCAAATTTGGTGGCGAGGCGATCGAGGCTGTTACAAACAATGCAGCCCCGGCTGCCGCATGGATTGCCAACTACGCCCGAATTGCCCGCAGCGAAGAGCAAAAAGATCCGGATGTACATGCGCACGGAAAATTCGGCGCGAACGAACATGGCATCTTCGACATTGCGGGAAATGTGTGGGAATGGACATCTAGCTGCTATGTTCGCGCGAGCCTCGACGCTGATGGCGAAATACTAGCCATGGCGGAAAATTGCGGCGTCCGCGTCATAGAGGGGCGGCACCGCAGCTACATGACTTATTTCATACAAGATGCGGCGAGTGGCGGCTGCGCCGTTGGCGCGACCCCCGATCATCTCGGCTTCAGGCTGGTCTTGGCACAACCTACGTTCGGTCAGTTTCTGTCAGGCGTGTTTTCGCGCCTTGCGGACAAATAAAAAGGCGGCCGGAAGGCCGCCTTTTTTTGCCGGGTCGCCGCTGGTCACTTCGCGGCGTCCAGTTGAGCGAATATTTCCACGAAACGCTGCTTGGCCTTTCCGGTCTGCTTCACTGCCCTCGCTTCCGCATCGTTTACCGAGTTCGCCCGCCGCAATAAGCATCACCATGCCCATTCCGTAGTGCGGCGTGCACTTGATGCCGTAAAGACCATCCGCCCTTATAGTCAGCACAAATTCCTCGCTGATCTTGCTCTTAAAGGGTTCCACACCAGGCGGAAGCATTCCCTTGATCGATTCGGCGTTGTGTCCCTTGTCGACGGAAACAAACCTGACAGTATCGCCCGGCGCCGCCTTGACGAAATCGGGCTGGAAAACCATGCCGCCCTTTTCGCCCTTGTTCAGCATCTCAACCGTGATTTCCGCAGCCGATGCTTCCACTGCGAAACCCGCGGCGACGATCAGCGCTAGAATGAGATGATTGCGCATGTTACACGTCCTTTCGGTCTTGTTTTGATCTGCGCGCACTAGGTAGCACCAAGAAGTCTGCGCTTTGTTGCGCTTGGTCAAACTCAGTGAAGACAAAGATGGATGAACAGCCGTTTCCTTGCGCTTCAACAGCGAGTTGCCTGCTTTGCTTGATGTCTCGCTGATCGCCGACCTGCCGCCCTTTGTTGGCATTCCTCACGAGGAACTCTCCGCGATATTAAAGAAGGGGCGTTCGCAACGCTTTGCAAAAGGCGCCCACATATTCGAGGCCGGGCAGCCCTCCGAAAATTTCTTCCTGCTCCTCGACGGTCACATCCGCGTTGTTCGCGTGACCGCATTAGGCGAGCAGATCATTGCAAGATATATTTCCAGCGGCGAACTCTTCGGGATCGCCACGGCGCTTGGTCTCCAGCAATATCCTGCAAATGCCGTCGCTGCCGTAGACTGTGTGGTATTGGCCTGGCCAGCCTCGATCTGGGAGGCGACTGTCTCCGAATACCCCTCGTTTGCGCGCAATGCCTATGCGACGGTGGGGGCGCGCCTGCAGGATGCGCAGGACCGGATCGTGGAGATGGCGACCGAGCGGGTGGAGCAACGCGTTGCAAGCGCCATCGTGAAGCTGGCGAAGAGCAATGGCCGGCAGACATCCGATGGCGTGCTCATCGACTTTCCGATTTCGCGTCAGGACATTTCCGAAATGACAGGAACCACGTTGCACACGGTTTCGCGGCTGATGAGCGCCTGGGAAGCTCTCGGCCTGGTAAAATGCGGCAGGCAGAAGATCGTAGTTAGAGAAAGTGCGCGACTAGACGCCATTTCCGGAAATGTTCGATATTAGCAAATAGGCGGTACTTCGTCCCCGTAATACGACGATCAGTCTGGACACGTTTGGTGGAAAGCGAAGTTTGCATGTCGAACACAGTTAGATAGCTCAATGTTCTACTACGATGCTTGTATTGCCTTGCGAGAGGGTAAACGCGTTGAACTTCGCTATGATGGCTTCATGCTCATAGTCGAAGTTCATGCGGTTGGCGTGAGCAAGGACGGCATCGACATCATGCGCGTCTGGCAAGTACGCGGCGGCAAAATCGGAGCAGAGCAAGTTGGCTGGAAGCTTGTGCGTCTCATCGAAGCAAAGACTGCGATTGTGCTCGGAGAGAAATCCAAAGCACCCCGGCCGGGATACGCGCGCGATGACCGGGCCATGCGGTACATCCGTTGTCAATTGTAACGACCAACAGCATTAAGTGTTGCGATGTCACAATTCGGCGTCATTACTACCGTGCATACCAGGCCCAGCGTCGGCCAAGCCACCCAGTTCACTTTTATCGGCAACCAAACCGGTAGCCGGCGCGATCCGATCGGATCGATCAGACTTGTGGGGCGCCTCCCGGTTCGAATTGCGGGAAGAGAATCTCGTTCTCTAGCCGGATGTGTTCTTCAAGGTCACAGATGAACTCATCAAGTCCGGCATAAAGTGCCGTCCATGTGCCGCACGCCTCCTGCGGCAAGGTCAGACCTGCAGTCATGCGGCGGATTTCGGCGACTTCGGTTGCATGATCGTCGTGGTCGGCGCGCATCACCGCAATCGGATTCTCGATCCCTGGGCCGCCGCCCTTTCGCAGCGCGGGAAACAGGATCAGCTCCTCCTTCTTCATATGAACTTCCATCTCGCCGATCATGCGGCGCAGGACGACGGCGAGGCCCGCGGGTACATCATCGTCTCCGGAATGCACATGCTCAACCTTCGCAGCCATTTCGGCCAAAACCGGCAACTGTTCGCGATGGCGCCCATGGTAACGGGTCTCGATATAGCGCGTCAGCTCGGCGGCATCGTGGATTGGGGCAGCATCGGTCATCGCGTTATCCTTTATCAGCGAAGGTTGGGAAAGGCATCGGGGCAGGCCTGCGCAGCCGCGACGGCCATTCGGAGCGATCCGGCAATGCGTTCGGCACGTTCGATCACGTGGGCCGCGCCCGCAGGCGTGCAGGTCATGCGCGCAGTCGAACGGAACAAGTCGAGCCAACGCTCGAAATGAGCTGGCGCGACCAGAAGCTGCGCATGTGCCTGTACCGGGCGACCATGGTAGCTTCCCGTCATCAGTGCAACCGAGGACCAGAACGCCACCATGCGTGCCAAATGTGGCTCCCAATCGGTGATGCGAGCGGCAAAGACGGGTCCGAGCAAGGGGTCGCGCCGGACCTCTTCGTAGAAACAATAAACCAGGTTATGGAGCATGTCCTCGTCAAGGCCCGTTTCAGCCATGATGGTGGACGTCATCTGGGGCCGGGCGGAGGCGGTTCGCGGGGATGGCTCGGGGACGGGCATTCAGAACTCGTGGTTTCAGTCTTGAACTATAGCCTATATCTGTTTAATAAGTACTGTAAATACCTATTCAGTCACTAACGGGTCATATCGGCACAATGTACCTAGCCTGCAACTACGGAGGGATGCGACGTGACACTAGTCGAGCGCAATGCCGGTGATTTCGTAATTGACGTTGCGCTGCTGGCGGGCGCGTTTAATCTGACGGAGGACGAAATCAGGCGACGGATGCGCAACGGCGCGATCACCTCGCGCTGCGAGACGGGCGTCGACGAAGATGAAGGGCGCTGGCGCCTGACCTTCTATCATGGCAATCGAGCCTGCCGGTTCATCGTCGATGCGGCGGGCAACGTCCTTAAGTCGACTACGTTCCCGACCAGGGCCGGATTACGGAAACCTGTAGAGGTAAATGACGACATCGCAGCGAACCGCTATGGTAGGGGCGTAGAACCTTGATGCCGGCAGCCCTTCTCGACGATGCCTGCCGCCGCGAACGGTGACGGCGCATGCCTGGTCTCGCGCCGCACTCATTGGCGCGAGGGCCTGATTGAAATTGAGCTCGAACCCTCGCTGAGATTGACCAGTGGTTCGCCCAACTGCGTTCGATATGGGAGTTCCAAGTCCATGGAAGCAGCTCTAGCTAAGGAGGAAGTCAGCCTGCTCCTTGTTTGCGTCCACAAGTACCACTCCTGTTTTGGCCAATGTAGCAGGCATTTATGCTAACCGCAGCAAAGACTGGGTTCGGTCAATCAGTCTGGAACCAAGTGCATATGGGACCCACTCGATGCGCCGGACCAAGGTCGCCCAGTTTTATCGAAAGACTGGCAATCTCCGGGCGGTGCAACTGCTGCTAGGCCACACCAAGATGGATAGCATGCCGACCAACTCGCGGGCTACAAGGAGTGGAGGTCAATTACGGCACTTCAATGCAGACTGCTGATGAAGCCGTGGCCGAAATGCGCGCTGCCGGTCTGAAAAACGTCACGACCCGCGACCGGGCAGACTGTTTGCGAAAACGGAGGCGAAGGATGGCGAATTGGCCCAACCCATCTATTCGGCTTTCGATCAGGCCGCAGGAAATGGCAGCTTTCGGGTACCTGAAGTCTGATGGCGAACGGCGGAGATGTGGCGCGAAGCGGCCCTTCAGCTAGCAAGGGTTGCAATTGGCGTTCTCTGGATAAAGACAGGTCCTTTATGCTCCTGTCGCAGGATCGGATCGGCAGATTCATAGGGGAACTCGCTGGGCATTTATCAGCGAGCCCCCCATTGCCATCGTATCCGAGTGATCGTCCCAACAACTCCTCGATCAATTCATTTCCTGCCCGCACGGGATCATCTGCAAGATGGGCGTAACGTTCGGTAGTCGCCGACTTGCGATGCCCCATCAGCTTTCCGATGAGCGGCAGCGTCAAGCCGCCCGCAACGGCGACGCTGGCGAAGCTGTGGCGCAGATCGTGCATGCGAACGGTGGTTGATCCGGGCAAGCGAGCGAATGCGGTACCAAGGGTTTTCGCAGCTTTTTCCTAATGGGTACCTTCCCGCTGTCCCACGACCACGACGAGATTTCCCCCCACTGGGATTGCTTCGACGATCCGGCGAAGTGCTCAAAGGTGGGGTACCGGCGAAAGTACCTTCCGAAGTTCCAGGACGATGACAAGGGTGGGTTGAACTCGAGGATTTGCGTAGGATAGTGATTTAGTGTCCAACGGACTGTACCCCTAAGGTACCCCGAAAGTCGCATATAGATTTGGGCGGGCAGTTTAACTTATTGATATTGTTGGTAGCGGAGGAGGGACTCGAACCCCCGACACGCGGATTATGATTCCGCTGCTCTAACCGGCTGAGCTACTCCGCCCCGTGCGCCGTCATTCGGCGAGGCTGCTTCTTGCAGTGCGGCGCTTATAGGAAGGCCCCGCGCCGCCTGTCAAGAGAATGCGCCATGCGCCGGGCGGATTGCGCCATGTGCCGGCATATTGCGGCAAGCGCCGGGAATGTTGGCGCGAGGCGTCAGGCGTGGACGTCGTGCGCAGTGGCCGCCAACTGGCGCAGCGCGGCCTCTGCCTCGCGGCTGCGTTCCGAGCGGGCGATGAAGCCGCCGCCCAGCACACGCGCGCCGGTGTCTCGTCGGCATAGAAGACGCAGGCCTGGCCAGGCGCGACGCCGGTCTCGCCCTCGTTGAGTTCGACCGACACCGCCCCGTCGCGCACATGCAGCCGCGCCGGCGCGGGCGGGCGGGCCGAGCGCACCTTGGCGTGGATGTCGATGCCCTCGGCGGCGATGTCCGCAAGCGGCCCGTCGCCCAGCCAGTTGACGTCGCGCAGATGGATGCGCTGCGTCGCCAGCGCCTCGCGCGGGCCGACGATCACGCGGTTGCGGGCGCTGTCGAGATGGACGACATAGATCGGTTCGCCGGTGGCGATGCCGATGCCGCGCCGCTGGCCGATCGTATAGTGCAAGATGCCCTCATGCCGGCCGAGCACGCGCCCGTCCATGTGGACGATATCGCCGGCCTCGGCCGCATTGGGCTGCAGCTTGGCGATGATGTCGGAATACTTGCCCTGCGGCACGAAGCAGATGTCCTGGCTGTCGGACTTTTCCGCGACGATGAGGCCGAACTCGCGCGGCAAGCTCGCGCGTGCGCTGCTTGGAAAGCCCGCCGAGCGGAAAACGCAAGATAGTCGAGCTGCGCCTGCGTGGTGGCGAACAGGAACCAGCTCTGGTCGCGGCTCTCGTCGACGGGCGGAACAGCGCGCGCCGGCCCGATTCATCCATGCGGCGCGAGCGCACGTAGTGGCCGGTCGCCAGCGCCGCCGCGCCGAGCGAGCGCGCGGTCTCCAGCAGGTCGGCGAACTTGACGGTCTGGTTGCACGAAACGCAGGGCACCGGCGTTTCGCCGGCCATGTAGCTCTGCGCGAACGGGTCGATCACCGCCTCGCGAAAGCGCGATTCATAGTCGAGCACGTAATGGGGAATGCCGAGCGTCTCGGCCACGCGGCGCGCGTCGTGGATGTCCTGGCCGGCGCAGCACGCGCCCTTGCGGTGGGTTGCCTCGCCATGGTCGTAGAGCTGCAGCGTCATGCCGACGACATCGTAGCCCTCGGCCTTCAGCATGCCGGCGACGACGGAAGAATCCACCCCGCCGGACATGGCGACGACCACGCGCGTGTCTTGCGGGCGTCCCGGCAGGTCGAGGGAGTTGAGCATCGCGAAAGCCTTCGGTCACGCGCGGTTAAAGGCCGCGCCGTCCTTGTTCGAGCCTTGCATATAGGCCAAACCGCGAAGGAATCCAACGCCCTTGGGGCCGCGCATTGCTTGCGCGGCCCGGCGCCGTCTCACACCTTGGCGATGCAGATGCTGGTATGGCCGGAGGAGATGAAGCCGAGCTGCTTCGCCGCGCCCTTGGACAGGTCGATGATCCGGCCCTTGATGAACGGCCCGCGGTCGTTGATGCGAACGACGACCGACTTGCCATTGCGCTTGTTGGTGACACGAACCTTGGTGCCGAACTTGAGGCTGCGATGCGCGGCGGTCATCGCCGAAGGATTCATCATTTCGCCCGATGCGGTGCGCGAATGCAAAGCGTACCAGGAGGCCTTGCCGCACTGCGCCATGGCCGGCTGGCTGGCAAGGATGGCGGTCGCGGCAAACGCGGCCGCAGCGATCATTTTCTTCATATTGAATACCCTGTTTTCACTCGACAGGGCAGCGAGGAAAGCCTCACCGCCCGTGGGCGGCGCTTGTTTTCGATAAATCAGGCGGGAATGTGAATGCGTTCCCACAACCAAATCAACAAAGGTTACGCAATGTTACAACCGCTGGATGCCGGGCAGTGCCTCCAGCCGGGCCAGAACTGCGGGAATGCGCTTCTCGATATCCTCGGAAATAAGGCCCGGCCCGTGTTCTTCCGCCGCAGCGCCGTGAAGCCAAACGCCGGCGCAGGCCGCCTCGAAAGCGGGCATGCCCTGCGCCAGCAATCCGCAGATGAGGCCGGCCAGAACGTCGCCGGAACCGGCCGTCGCCAGGGTCGGCGGTGCGTTCGAGTTGATCGCGGCACGTCCATCGGGCGCGGCGATCACCGTGCGCGGGCCCTTCAGCACCGCGACCGCGCGCGACTGACTTGCAAGGTCGCGGGCAGATGCGAGGCGGTCCTCGGCGGGCGATCCGGTGAGGCGGGTGAACTCGCCTTCGTGCGGCGTCAGAACGGTCTCGCCGATAGATTGCCGGATCATCGCGAACAGCGACTCCGGGCCGGCCCTCGAAGCTGGTGAGCGCGTCCGCGTCGAGCACCACGGCACGGTTTGAGCCCAGCGCGGCCCGCACGAGTTCGCAGGTCCCCTCGCCCACGCCCAGCGCCGGGCCAAGCACCACGGCATTGATGCGGCTGTCGGCAAGGATTTGCGCCAGCCCGTTTGCGCCCTCCATTTTCAACAGCATGACCGCCGTCAGATGCGCCGCATTGACGGCGAGTGCATCGGGCGGCGAGGCAAGCGTGACAAGCCCGGCACCGGCCCGCAAGGCCGCCTGCGCCGCCAGCCGCGCCGCTCCGGTGCGCGTCATCGGACCGCTGACCGACAGCGCATGGCCGCGATCGTATTTGTGACCCTGGCGCGAGGGGAACGGAAAGACGGAGAGCCACAGCGCCGGCCCGTTCGCCTCCGCTTCCCCGGCTGGTGTGTCCGTGCGCTTGCCTGTCATGAAATGATGATGCCACCGGCGCGGCGCGCGCGGCAAGCGCGGGCTTAACCTCTCTTACCTTTTGGTAACCGTGACCTTAGCCGTTTTTTAAGGCAGCCCATGTAGGGTAATCGGCATTGGTCTTTTGTGTGAGTATGAGTATGACCGATCAGGTAAGACCGCGCGTAAAATACGTCATCGGCCCCGACGGCAGCCCGTTGACGATTGCCGATCTCCCGCCCGCTTCCACGCGGCGTTGGGTGATCCGCCGAAAGGCCGAAGTCGTCGCGGCCGTGCGCGGAGGCCTCCTCTCGCTTGAGGAAGCTTGCGAGCGATACACTCTGACGGTCGAGGAATTCCTCTCCTGGCAGATTTCGATCGATGCACACGGCCTTGCCGGCCTGCGCACCACCCGCATCCAGGATTATCGCAGCCACGCCTGATTGGCGCCCGCGCTATTCACGGGATTTACGAAGAGGGCCGCTCCGAAAGGGGCGGCCTTTTTGCTTGCGCGAAACGATGGCAGCTGCCAGCGCCGCCCCTGCCGCGGAAAATCCGTAGAACCAGATACCGGGCTGCGAGGCGGCCGTGGCCAGCCCGCTGGTCTTCGCCCCGAACACCAGGATCGCGACGACCAGTACATCCATCATCGACCATTTCGACAACACGCCCGCCCAGGCCGGAAACCGCCCCGAGCCGAATGCCGCCTCGAACAGCGTGAACAGCTTCAGCAGCGGAAAGACGAGCGAAAACAGCGCAACGACAGCCGCAAGCGCCGATATCGCCATTGCATCCAAAGCCCCTGCACCAGGCCGATAAGCGATGGGTTCTCCGTGAAGAACCACAGCTTCTCGAAGCGGATCAGCGGCAGCGTGATGCCGAGGCCGAACGAAACGGCGCAAGCAAGCAGCAAGGCGGGCAAGACGAGGCTCACGAAAGCGCCCGCCACACGAGCGGCAGCAGGATAGCGGTCGCCAGCGCATTCAGCCCCATTGCGAGGCCGGAAAACGCCCCTGCCACCTCGTTCACCTGCAGCGCCCGCGCCGTGCCGATGCCGTGGCTCGCCGTGCCGATGGCAAGTCCCCTCGCCTGCCAGTCCCTGATGCCGAGCCGGTTGAGCAGGATCGGGCCGAGCATCGCGCCGGTGATGCCGGTGAGGATGACGAGCGCGGCGGTCAGCGACGGCAGTCCTCCAAGTTCGCGCGTGATCGCCATTGCCACCGGCGCCGTCACCGATTTGGGAGCCAGCGCCACCAGGCTGTCGCGGCTTGCCCCCATCGCCCATGCGATAGCGACTGCCGATGCCGCCGCCGTCATCGATCCGCCGAGTATGGAAGCAAGGATCGCGACCGCCGAGCGGCGCACCGCCGCAAATTGCCGGTAAAGCGGGATCGCCAGCGCCACCGTCGCGGGACCCAGCAGGAAGTGTACGAACTGCGCGCCCTCGAAATAGGCGGCGTAGTCGGTGCCGGTCGCAAGCAGCAGCGTGACGATGGCGATCACCGCGATCAGCACCGGATTGGCGAGCGGGTTGCCGCCGGTCTTGCGGTAGACGAACAGCCCCGCCTGGAATGCGACGAGCGTCAGCGTCAGATGCAGCAGCGGGCTGGCCGCGAGGTATACCCAAAGCTGGCGGACGTCACTCATCGCGCTGCCCCGCCGCGCCGGTCCACCGTTTCAGGGCCACCATCAGCGCCGCCGTCACGGCCACGGTCGCCAGCGTCGAACCGACCAGCGCCACCGAAAGTGCCGGCCATTCGGCCTTGAGCAGCGAAAAATGCGCCATGATGCCGACACCGGCCGGCACGAACAGCAGCGACAGGTTCGACAACAGCGCGTCGCCCGTCGCGCCGAGGGTTGCCGGGACCTCCCCGCGCACCAGCAGGAAAACGAAGAGCAGCGCCATTCCCGCCACCGGTCCGGGAAACGGCAGCGCAAGCGCCGTCACGAATAGTTCGCCCGCCAATTGGCAAACGAGGATGAAGGTGAACCAGCCGAGCACGCGCCCCTCCTGTTTGCCGCCTTTATCGGCAAAGCGGCGGGTCGGCGCAAGGGAAAGGGATGCCACTGCCGTCATCCCGGGCTTGTCCCGGAGGCGGCGCGTCTGGGAATACCCGCCTGCAAAAGGCGCCTCACCCGCGGCGCGCTCCTTTGTCGAGGATACACCGATCCCCACTTGATTATATTAGAGTCTGCTTATATATAATTTTCCATATTCATTTGCGGAGAAAGCAAGATGACACTCGACCGTTCCGTCCTCGCCTTTGCCGGCTTCATGGTGCTGCTTTCGGTAGCGCTGACGCATTACGTTTCGCCGCATTTCGTCTGGCTGACGCTGTTCGCCGGCGCCAACATGATCCAGTCGGCCTTCACCGGTTTCTGCCCGGCGGCGATGATCTTCAAGATGGCAGGCGTCAAGCAGGGCTGCGCATTCCAGTAAAGACGGCGGCAGTCGCCCGGCGCATGGCTGGCCTGCGATTGTTGCACTGCACAAGAGCGCGAATACGCCTATGTTTGGTGACGGGAGGAGATCAACGGAAGGACCAATGCCATGCCGTTATTCACCCGTCCCGAAAGGGAGCGCGCCCGGGCCGAGCGCAAGCTGGCGGCGCTGCGGGAAATGAGCGCCGCCGATCTGGCCGACATGGGCCTGAAGCCGGCCGACATTGCCCGGCTGGAGAGGGAAATCGAGGCGGGGCGCTGACCGGCTTCAGCCGATCATGGCCCGCCTTTCGATCTGCCGGTCGATTGCCGCGTCTGCAGCACCGGTGGCGTCACGGCTTTCCAGCAACTGAGCCTTCTTGAGTTGCTCCTCCGCCTCCGCCAGGGCGTCGACAGCGTGCTCTCGCTTGTCCTTGAGATCGCGGATCGATCCCGCGAGGTTGTCGCGGCGCTGGCGCGCGGCTTTTGCGAAGGTCGGATAGGCGAAGTGCGAGGGATCGGTGATCCCCGACTTCTGCTCCTCGATCCGGATCTGGTTGTCGAGTTCGTCCGCCATGCGGCTGAACTCGGCGATCATCAGGTCGATCTGGGTCAGCTGCCGGGTCTTGTCCTCGACCTGGTAGTGCTTCAGGCGAAGCACGCTTTCACGCGATTTCATACTCGATACTCCTTGAACCCGCACTGTTGCGCCTTGCGGCGCGGGCGGAACCTTTGTCCCGCCAGGATAATTGCGCTCGGGCAGCCGATTGTTGGCCTCCTCCCGCAATGCATTTACAAAAAACGTTAACGAACGGCCCGGTGGTAACCTTTCGTTCATGAGTCTTCTTAATCATACGCATTATCCATTAAGGGCAGGTAAACCCCGCGCTGCTGGAAACACCCCGAAGGGCACACTTATTGCGCGAGGTCGGGGAGTTGAGTCGGCATGCATGGTTATAAACGGTTCTTAATGTATCGCCTGAACTAATGATGAGGATAATATCCCTTGTTCTTCAATACAGTAGGGGATTTTTCTGAAATCATGGAACAGGGCTTGCGCAATGGAATTACATTTTGTTAACCATTATGCGTCAGCATTTGAATCGGCATTCAGGTGCGCGCGTCGTGTACAGGTCGGGGAATTGCCGTCAGGCCTGCGCGGCGCGGCGACAGAAGGGGATTAAGGCATGCGTGTTCTGCTGATTGAAGACGACAGCGCCACGGCGCAGAGCATCGAGCTGATGCTCAAGTCGGAAAGCTTCAACGTCTACACCACCGACCTCGGTGAAGAAGGCGTCGACCTCGGCAAGCTCTACGACTACGACATCATCCTGCTGGACCTCAACCTGCCGGACATGTCCGGCTACGAGGTACTGCGCACGCTGCGCCTTTCCAAGGTGAAGACGCCGATCCTCATCCTCTCCGGCCTTGCCGGCATCGAGGACAAGGTTCGCGGCCTCGGCTTCGGCGCCGACGACTACATGACCAAGCCGTTCCACAAGGACGAGCTGGTCGCCCGCATCCACGCCATCGTCCGCCGGTCCAAGGGCCATGCCCAGTCGGTCATCACCACCGGCGACCTCGTCGTCAACCTCGACGCCAAGACGGTCGAAGTTGCCGGACAGCGCGTGCACCTCACCGGCAAGGAATACCAGATGCTGGAGCTGCTCTCGCTGCGCAAGGGCACCACGCTCACCAAGGAAATGTTCCTCAACCACCTTTACGGCGGCATGGACGAGCCGGAACTGAAGATCATCGACGTCTTCATCTGCAAGCTGCGCAAGAAGCTTGCCGCGGCGGCCGGCGGCCAGAACTACATCGAGACGGTCTGGGGCCGCGGCTATGTGCTGCGCGAGCCGGATCCGAACGAGGCGCGCGAAATCGCCTGACCCGACCTGTCTGCCTGTCCCTTTGAGAACCCCGCCCCTGGCGGGGTTTTTGTTGCGGCCTTGTCAGGCCGCGATCGGTTCGAAGCCTGCCTCGGCAAGCTTGTGCGAAAGGATCTTTCGGTTGAACGGCTTCATCAGGAAGCCCTGCGCGCCGGCACGCTTGGCGCGCGTCATCTCCGGGACCAGCAATTCGCTGGTGCAATAGAGGATCTTGCAATCATGTCCGTGACTGCATGCGCACGATTTCCGGAATGATGTCGATGCTTTTCATTCCCGGCATGTCGTAGTCGAGCAGCACGGCATCCGGCATGTTTTCCCGGCAGATCGACAGAACCTGGTCGGCCGTTTCCGCTTCAACCACGACATATCCCATGTCCTGAAGCAGCCGTCGCGCCACCTTGCGAATGACGGGCGCATCGTCGGCAACGAGAATGATCTTCATTTCTGCTCTCCGGCAAATCGCGGGCAATTCCCTCGCTCGCAAGCCTAACGCGCTATTGCCAATTTTCGGTTATCGCGTCGCCGCCTTTTGAAACAGGGTTAACGACTGGTGTGCGGTTCGTCATTCGCGGTTCGTGGTTCGAAGGTCACCTTGTGCGAACAACGAACAGCGTACCCCGAACAACGCCTTCGCCTTCTTTGTGCGCGAATGCACATCCCCGGTTTGTTTTCCCGTCTATCTGTTGATCATCGGCAAGGGCAATCAAGCCAGCCGACAGGGGCCGGGAGGACCGGTCGAAAGGAACAGGGCAATGAACACGATCCGCACTTCGGCAGTCGCAATTTCCGCAGCCATCGCCATGACCGCAGCTGCTTCGTTCAGCACCGCCACTCCCGCCCAGGCCGGCAACAACGGCGCGGCGGCATTCGGAGGCTTCGTCGCCGGCGCCATCGTCGGCAGCGCGCTGACCCGCCCGGTCTACGGCGCACCTTCCTACGGCGTCGTCTACGCCGCACCGCGCCACTGCTGGTGGGAAAAGGAATTCGTCGGCTACACCTACAACGGCAAGCCGCTCTACGAGAAGGTCAAGGTCTGCAACTGAGCCGAGTGGGTAGCTGCAATAGCGAATAGAACTGCTTCGCGGCGCTCTTCCACCTTACTACTCGCTACTCGCTACTCGCCGCCGACTACCCACTCACTTTCCCTTCGCTCCGGGCAGGCTCAAGCACCCCTGATCAGCCCGTGGCGGGCGCCGGTTCCAGGCCTTCGGCTTCAACGCCCCTGTGCCGGATGCCGGAACCGGCGAAGAATGAAGAACCCCGCTGTCATGGCGGGGTTTTTTGTTTTGGCAGGGCCCTTTTCCCTCCCCGGCACGGGGAGGGTGGCCGCGCAGCGGACGGGTGGGGTTTTTCCGGCGCAGTGTGAAGAACCTCCCCTCCGCCTCGCTTCGCTCGGCACCTCCCCTTGCCAGGGGAGGAAAACCGGCACCGCCATCGCATCCCATCACCCTCCGTCGTTCTGAGAAGGGCATTGGATCCCGGTTTGCATGGCAACCGGGATGACGCCGGTGTGTGGGGCGCTACAGCTAGTGCACGAACGGCAGGCGCCGACGAAGTCCTCATCCTGAGGTGCGAGCTTGAGCGATCGAAGGGCGAGGGCTGTTGTCCAATCGCGCTGGACAATTCCGCCCGGCCTGCGCTAGACCTTGATGGCCATCCGGGAAACCGGAACGAATCGCGGGAGAGAATGGCGGGCGCGTCAGCGTCGCAGCCATCGCCGAAGGTGAAAACGCCCATAATCTCTCAGGCGAAAGGACCGTGGTTCGTACAGGCGCTCTGGAAAGTCGGCAACTGAAGGGTTGCCGCGCCGAAGGTGTAAGCCGAAGCCATGGACGGAGATGGCGGCGGCAAGTCTCTCAGGCTTCAGACAGAGGGGCAGGCATTTGTCGCGGATGACTTCCGCGATACGGCCTGCATGCGGACAGCAACCCCTCTGACCGGGACAGGGCGCCTTGAAACAGACCCCGCTTCATTCGTTGCATCGTGAACTCGGCGCCAAGTTCGGTCCCTTTGCCGGGTTCGACATGCCGCTGTTCTACCCCGCCGGCATCCTGGCCGAGCACCGGCACACGCGCGCACAGTGCGGCCTCTTCGACATCAGCCACATGATGCAGGTGGTGATCGACGGGCCGGGCGCGCCCGCCCTCGTCTCGCGTCTTTGCCCCTACCCTGCCGAGGAGCAGAAACCGGGCCGGGCGCGATACAGTTTCTTCCTCAATGGCGAAGCAGGCATCATCGACGACCTTATCGTCACGAGGCTCGGCGAAAGCCGGTTCATGATCGTGTGCAATGCCGGATGCGCCGACAAGGATCTCGCCCACATCCAGGACCACGCCTCGCAATTCGACGTCGACGTGACGGTGCGCGAGCGCGCATTCATCGCCGTCCAGGGTCCGCAAGCCGAGGCGGTACTCGCCGGCGCCGGACTTTCCGGACTGCCGCAGCGCTTCCTCGATGCCGTGGAAATGCCGGGCGACCGGTTCATCTCCCGCTCGGGCTACACCGGCGAGGATGGCTTCGAGATCGCGCTTCCCGCCGGCGAAGCGGAAGAATTCGCCCGCAAGCTGCTGTCCGACAGCCGCGCGATGATGATCGGCCTTGGCGCGCGCGACAGCCTGCGACTGGAAGCCGGCCTGCCGCTCTACGGACAGGATCTGGGCGAAGACATTACTCCGATGGAAGCGGGCCTGGCCTGGGCGATACCGCAGGGCCATCGCCATGGCGGCGGCTTTGTCGGCGCGCTGGCGCTGGCCAGCCACTTCGCGCAGGGGCGCAAGCGCAAGCGCATCGCCTTCGTTCCGGAAGGCAACGCCCCCGTGCGTGCGCACAGCACCGTACTCGACGCCGAAGGCAGCAAGGCAGGCGAAGTCACCTCCGGCGGCTTCGGGCCGACGGTCAACCACCCGGTCGGCATGGCGCTGGTCAACATCGATGCCGGCGACACGCTTCTTGCCGACCTGCGCGGCAGGAACATTCCGTTGAGGCAGGTGAAACTGCCTTTTGTCCCGCACCGCTACAAGCAATGAAAACTGGAGAAGAGCAGATGGCGACCACCTACTTCACCAAGGACCATGAATGGATTTCCGTCGAAGGCGACGATGCGACGGTCGGAATCACCGAGCACGCGCAGGAGCAACTCGGCGACCTGGTGTTCGTCGAACTTCCCCAGAAGGGCCGCAAGCTGAACAAGGGCGAGGAAGCCGTCGTGGTGGAATCGGTCAAGGCCGCCTCGGATGTCTATGCCCCGGTGGCGGGCGAAGTCGTCGCCGTCAACGAGGAACTCTCCGGCGATCCGGCCCTTGTCAACCGCTCGGCCGAGGGCGGCGGCTGGCTCTTCAAGATGAAGCTCGCCGACAAGGGCGACCTTGCCGACTTGATGGACCGCAGCCGCCTACGAGGCGATGATCGCCTGAACCGACGCTTCGAAGGAGAAGAGCATGACCGAACTTCACGGCCCCTTCACCGCCCGCCATGTCGGCCCGGACAACCGCCAGACCCGCGAGATGCTGGCATTCCTCGGCTTGCCGTCGCTCGAGACGCTCACTGCCAAGACAGTGCCCGCGGCGATCCGCCTCGATCGCGAACTCGACATCCCGCAGGGCGTTTCGGAACACGCCGCACTGGCCATGCTTGCAGCGAAGTTCGAAGGCGTGCCTCAGGCCAAGTCATTGATCGGACAGGGCTATCACGGAACGCTGACGCCGCCGGTCATCCTGCGCAACCTGTTCGAAAATCCGGGTTGGTACACCGTCCTACACGCCGTATCAGCCGGAGATCAGCCAGGGCCGGCTGGAGATGCTCTTCAATTTCCAGACGCTGGTGAGCGAACTTGCCGGCCTTCCGGTCGCCAATGCGTCGCTGCTCGACGAAGCCACCGCCGTTGCCGAGGCGGCGGGCATAGCGCTAGCGCCACCACCGCGACCAGCGGCGCAGGATCGTCGTTGCCAATGCCATGCATCCGCAGACGCTGGACGTGCTGAAGACCCGCAGCGGCCCGCTCGGCATGACGGTCGATTGCGGCGAGGCCGACGCCTCGACCGCGGCGGTCATCGTGCAATGGCCGGACACCTATGGCGAAATACCGGACCTTGGCCCGCTTGCCAGCCAGGCAAAGGCTGCCGGCGCGCTGGTGATTGTCGTTGCCGATCCGCTGGCGCTGACGTTGATGAAATCGCCCGGATCGCAGGGCGCGGACATCTGCGTCGGCTCCATCCAGCGTTTCGGCGTGCCGATGGGCAATGGCGGGCCGCATGCCGCCTATATGGCGGTGAGCGCCGCGCTGACGCGCCTGATCCCCGGCCGGCTGGTCGGCGAATCGGTCGATGCCGCGGGCCGCCCGGCCTACCGGCTGGCGCTGCAGACGCGCGAGCAGCACATTCGCCGCGAAAAGGCGACTTCCAACATCTGCACGGCGCAGGCGCTGCTCGCGAACATGGCAGCGGCCTATGCCATCTGGCACGGACCGGAAGGCTTGGTCGCGATCGCGACTCGCGCATCAACGCCATGGCGGCGCGCTTCGCACGCGAGCCTGGCCGCCGCGGGAATGACGCCGGTCGAATTCGCGCTTCTTCGACACGGTGACCGTCGATGCCGGAAAGGACGCACAGGCGATCGCTCGAGAAGGCGCGCGAGGCCGGCCTGCTGATCCGCCATGTCGAGGGCGGCACGGTTTCGGTCGCCTTCGACGAGACCTGCACGGACGGTGATTTGCGAACGGTTGTGCGCCGCATTCGGCGTGGCGCGCGGTTTCGCCGGTGACACGCGCCGCTGGCACCCTCCGCGCGGGGCCGGGAATTCCTGACCCAGGAGGTCTTCCACGCCCACCGGTCGGAGACCGCGATGATGCGCCTGCTGCGCAAGCTGATGGACAAGGACCTGGCGCTGGACCGCGCCATGATCCCGCTCGGCTCCTGCACCATGAAGCTGAATGCCGCCGCCGAGATGATGCCGGTGAGCTGGCCGCAGATCGCCAATGTCCACCCCTTCGCGCCGCAGGAGTACCGCAAGGGCTATCGACCTGATGATCGACGACCTCGACCGCTGGCTTTCGGAAATCACCGGTTTCGCCGCGCGTCTCGCTCCAGCCCAATGCCGGCAGCCAGGGCGAATATGCCGGCCTGCTGGCGATCCGCCGCTACCATGAATCGCGCGGCGATGCAGCATCGCAACATCTGCCTCATCCCCTCCTCCGCCCACGGCACCAATCCGGCCTGCGCCCACATGGCCGGCATGGACGTCGTGGTGGTCGAGTTGCGATGCCAACGGCAATGTCGACATCGACGACCTCAAGGCCAAGGCCGCGCAGCACGGCGAGCAACCTTGCGGCGCTGATGATCACCTATCCCTCGACGCATGGCGTGTTCGAGGAGGAGATCATCGACATCTGCCGCATCGTCCACGACCATGGCGGCCAGGTCTATCTCGACGGCGCCAACCTCAACGCCCTGGTCGGGCTGGCACGGCCCGGCGACATCGGCGCGCGATGTTTGCCACATGAACCTGCACAAGACCTTCTGCATCCCCCATGGCGGCGGCGGGCCGGGCGTCGGCCCGATCGGCGTTGCCGCCGCATCTCGTGCCCTTCCTGCCCGGACATGTGACGGAAGGGACCGGACACGCGGTCGCCGCCGCGCCGGAAGGCTCCGCCTCGATCCTGCCGATCACCTGGATGTATATCCGCATGATGGGCGCGAAGGGCCTCAAGGAAGCGACGCAGATGGCGATCCTCAACGCCAACTACATCGCGAAGAGACTGGAGCCGCATTTTCCGGTTCTCTATCGCGGCACGGCACGGCTTCGTTGCACATGAGTGCATTCTCGACACGCGCGGCGTGAAGGAAAGCGCGGACGTGTCGGTCGAGGACATTGCCAAGCGGCTGATCGACTACGGCTTCCACGCACCGACGATGAGCTGGCCGGTGGCCGGGACGCTGATGATCGAACCGACCGAATCCGAGCCCAAGGACGAGCTGGACCGCTTCATCGAGGCGATGATCGCCATTCGCGGCGAGATCGCAAGGGTGGAGAAAGGCGAGTGGCCGCGCGACAGGAACCCGCTCAAGCTTGCGCCGCATACCGCCGATGCGCTGATAGCTGCCGAATGGCCTCACGCCTGGTCACGGCAAGAGGCAGCCGATCCGGCAGGCGCAGGACTTGCCGCCAAATATTGGCCGCCGGTGGCGCGCGTCGACAACGTGCATGGCGACCGCAACCTCGTCTGCGCATGCCCGCCGGTATCGCAATACGCACAGGCCGGGGAGTGAAAAGGAGCTAGACCGCCCTGAATACCACGCTGTCGCCGGTAAGCGTCGCCGTTACCTCGTAGCCGGCGGCTTCGGCGAGCTTGAGCGCATAGAGCGGCTGCACCGCATGCGCGTCGAGCTGTTCCTCGTGATGGCCGTTGAGCAGGGCAAGGAATACCGGCGGCACCCGTGCATTTGGGCCGGTCGAGGTAACGGTGAATTTCGGCGAGCCGTTGGGATCCTCGATCTCGACCTTGATCTGCCCGCCGCGCGGGATGGCCCCGAGCGCGGTAAGCAGGAGGTTGAGCAGCATCTTGACCTTGTTCTTTGGCATCAGGGCGCGTGCGCCGTGCCATTCCAGGGTCGTCTTCTTTTCCTGCGCAAAATAGCCGCGCGCCACGTTCTCGGCATCGCCCGTGTCGATATCGGCGCCGGCCGAACCCGCAGCGCCGAATGCGATCCGCGCGAACATCAGCTTTGCCGACGCATTTGCTGAAGACGTCCGGATCAGCGAGAAAGCCATTTCGCGCGTTTCGGCGTCGTCGCCCTCATCCATCAACTCGAGCCCGTTGGCGATGGCGCCGACCGGCGAGATGATGTCGTGGCACACCCTGCTGCAAAGCAGGGCCGCCAGATCCAGAGCGCTTGTCTCGGGTAGTTTCTGCATCTGCCCCCGTCCTTTCAAACTGGACCGGAATGGCCCGTCACGGGGCCGAATCGGCCCCTTTCGCCAAGGTTCTTGGAAACCACAATTGGACGCGCCGTGCAACTTTTCCAACCCGCGTGCGGAAGGTCGGCAATGTCACGCGACTGCCGCATTTGGTAAACCTTCTGTAAATGGATTTGGTCGCATTATCCGCAAAGAAAAGCATGGCCCGAGCCGTGCTCCTCCTTGCTTGCGGATGGTGACAAATGACCCGGTCCTTGATTTCAAATGCCCGCATCCAAATGCACCTCGTAGCTATCGCGCTGTTTGCCCTGGCTCTGGCAATTTCGGTCCGGCCACAAGCCGCCCATGCGCAGTCGAGCGAATACTATACCGCGCAGGAAGTGATCGACGCCGGCCACGGCTTCTTCGGCACGACCTCCGGCGCGCTTGCCAGTGCCGTTGAAAAGGCCTTCGCGAAATACGGCATGCCGAACGGCTATATCCTCGGCGAGGAAGCCGGCGGGGCCTTCATCGGCGGCCTGCGCTACGGCGAAGGCACGCTGGCAACGAAGAATGCCGGCGACCACAAGGTCTATTGGCAGGGCCCGTCTGTGGGCTGGGACTACGGACTCGACGGCAACCGCACCATGATGCTGGTCTACAACCTGCCCTCGGTCGATGCTGTCTACCGTCGGTTCTTCGGCGTTTCCGGCTCGGCCTATGTGGTGGGCGGCGTCGGCGTGACGGCGCTGACCCGCGAAGGCGTCAATGTCATCCCGATCCGCACCGGCATCGGCGCCCGCCTTGGCGTCAATATCGGCTACCTGAAGATGAGCCGTTTGCCGACGGTCAACCCGTTCTAGGCGGGCAGCCGGAACCGCCGCAAACGGAGCGGTTTTAAGGTTAATGAACTGTTTAATTGGCGCGGCGGCGTCAATCGTGCGATCATGCGTCCTTCCAAACCACGGAATGCGGGGCAGCAGGCGTGCTTGAAGGATTGCTTTATTTTGTTCTGGGATTCCTTTCCTCGGCGTTGATCGCTCTCATGGTCTCGCCGGCGATATGGAATCGTGCCGTCGTGCTGACCAGAAAGCGCATCGAAGCTTCCGTGCCGCTGACGCTCAACGAGATCCAGGCCGACAAGGACCAGCTGCGCGCCGAATTCGCCATGTCGACGCGGCGGCTGGAAATGAGCATCGAGGAACTGCGCGACAAGGGCTCGCGGCAGATCATCGAGATCAACCGCAAGCGCGACGAACTGGCCAAGCTTGCCGAGGAAAGCCGGGAACGCATCCAGACGATTTCCGAGCTGGAAGCGCGCGCCGCCGATCTACGCGAACAATTGCGCGGCCGTGAGGAACAGTTGGTCATGACCACGCAGCGGCTCGACGACACGCGGGCCAAGCTGGACGCAAGGGCGCTTGAACTGGAATCCCTGCGCGCAAGGCTGTCCGAAACCGAGACCGATGCAGACAGCCACCGCATCGAGGTGGTGGCCAAGCAGACGGTGGTCAATTCGCTGGCCGACCGGATGGAGAACATCGAGCAACGCGAACGCGCGGTGCGGCTCGAACTCGCGGCGCTCAAGGAACAGCATTCGCGCGCGCTTTCCGACCTTGAGCGCGAACGTGCCCGTAACGAGGAACTTGCCCAGCGCACGGCCCGTCTCGACGCACTGGTCAGCGACCGCGAAAGCGATTTGCGCAACCGCGAGCAGGCGCTTGCCCGGCTTCGCGAGGCGGGCGGCAGCGAAGACGGTCAGTCGGCCGAACTCATGCAGCAGCTTTTGCGCGAGAAGAGCCGCAACGTCGAACTGGAATCGCGCCTGGCGCAATCGACCCTTCAGATGGAAGCCCTGCTCAACGACGCTTCCAACGACAACGTGGAAAAAGCCATGGCCTCGATGAACATGGAACGCAGCCGCCTCGAATCCGACCTTGCCTCGATCACCGCCGAGCGCGACGAATTGCGCGCCACGATGGGCAGCCAGATGAACCGGGAAAGCCGCGACTGGGAAGTGGAACGGCGCGAGAACGCCATCCTGCGCGAGCGGATCAACGACCTCGCCGCGCAGGTCACGGCCATGACCGCCGCGCTCGAAGGCGACAACTCTCCCATCGGCGATATCCTCGCCAAGGCGCCGCGCCTCACCGGTCCCGACGGCCTGGACGACCCCGACGGCAAGGAACGTCCCGCGACGCTCGCCGAGCGCATCCGCGCCCTCCAGCAATCCGCCCGCCAGAACCGCGTGCGCTGATCCCCTTCTTCCCTCGCGCAAATCCGCCCTATCTTGCGCGCATGTCGCTGTGCCGCCTGATCCTGCTGTTTGTCGATTGCCGCCGCCGGATTCCCGGCGGGAGCCGCGGAAGCGCCGCGGGTCCGCTCAACGCCTTCATTGCCGGTCGAACCGTATTCCTACGCGGTTACCCTGCCGCCGCATCTTGCCGGGCTTGCCGAACTCGACAGCGACCGCCGCAAGGCAGCCCCGTCACCGATGCCGGCGCAACGCTTGGGCGCGTCCTGTTCCACGACACGCAGTTGTCGCGCAACGGCCTGGTTTCCTGCGCTTCCTGCCACACGCAGGCTTTCGGTTTCGACGACCGGACGCGTCTATCCATCGGGTTCGAGGGCCGAACCACGCGCCGGGCCGCCATGACGCTGCTGAACGCCCGCTATGCGGTAGAGGGCCGCTATTTCCGCGACCAGCGGGCCGCTTCGCTGGAACACCAGGTGCTGGAGCCCTTCACCGACCCGATAGAGATGGGACTTGCCGCCGGGCGAACTTGCCCGCCGGGTTCAAGGCAGGGCATTCTACGCGCCGCTGTTCAGGGCGGCTTTCGGCGATCGCGACATTACCGACGCAGCGGATTGCGTCTGCACTTGCGCAATATGTGCGCGCGATTGTCAGCACGCGTTCGCGCTATGATGATGCCCGTGCCGAAGCAGCGCAGCCCGCATGAGCCCTTTCCCGCCTTCAGCGCGGCGGAAAACCGCGGCAGGCAGTTGTTCTTCACCGAAAGAGCGAGGGGTGGTGCCGGCTGCTCTGCCTGCCACGCGAGCGACGGGTTCATGATGCCGGCCGCGAAAAACAACGGCCTGGAAATTCAGGGCGATGACAGCGGCCTTGGCGAGATCACGCAATTGCCACAGGACATGGGCCTGTTTCGATCCGGAACGCTGAAGAACATCGCCGTGACCGCGCCCTACATGCATGACGGCCGGTTCGCCACGCTCGAGGCGGTCATCGACCATTATTCCTCAGGCGTCAAACCGCATCCAAACCTATCGCCCGAACTCAAGAATGAAGACGGCAGTCCGGCGAAGCTCGACCTCTCCAGTGAAGACAAGGCTGCGCTGACTGCATTCCTCAACACCTTGACGGACGAGGAACTGCTCGCCGATCCAAGGTTCTCCGATCCCTTCCTTTCGCGCTAGCGCAGCAGGGAAAGGGCATAGTCCTTCAAAAGCAGGGCAACCTTCCGGATCGGTTTCGGCCCGCGCCGCGATCAGCGCCGTGTCGGCGACCTGCTGGGCCCGCTTGCGCCCCATCAGCGCGGTGAAGCCGGCGCACCGACTCCTGCAATACCCTGACCCGGTCGGCACGCCACCTTGCGTCGACCTGCGGGTCCGAGGCGACCGCGATGGCCGAGAGCAGCACCTTTTCCTGCTCCGTGGCGATGGCGGCCACGGCAAGGCTCACGCGCGGCTCCGGCTTCGGCCCCGGCAGCGCTGCAGCGGAGTCTGCGATTATGGCGCCGACGCGGATGCGATAGTCGTAGAGCGCCGCCATTTCAGGAAGGAAATCGAGGAAGTTCCTGGCCGCCTTATCGCCGCTCGGATCGGACGACAAAGCCTTGGCATCGATGCCGAGCAGCAGATAACCGCGAACCAGGGCACCCGCCTCGCGCTGCAGGTCGATGAGCATCGCGAGGCCTGCGGGAGAAAGCGGTGCGTCGCCCGACGAAGGAAAGGTCCAGCGCCTCGGCGAACTCGTCGCCGAATTCGCCGCCGGAAAGGCGGGGCGCGGATTGCGGCGTCGCCGGCCTTGCGAAAGCGCGGCATTTCACCTCGCCGCAGGCCTCGATCGCGGAGAGCGCGCGCCCCTGGTCGACCTGCGCGCGCGCCGGAAGCGGCACGCGACCGCGACGGCCGCAATCAAGAACCAGGCCCTATTCCAACGATAGCCGGGCAACGATCCTGTTCCTGGAAATGCTGTGAATGACGAGCTCGCGCCCGCCACCGGCCAGCCGCAACTGCAACATCACGTTGTCGCCATCGAGCGTCGCAGAAACGACTTCAGCGCCCTGCGGCAGTTCGACGGCGCCTGTCGTGCCCGGCTCTATCGCCACCCCCCCGGCCGACGCAATGGTTGCATCGGGTGCTTCGCCGATCTTGTAGACAATGGCCCCGAGCACGGCCATAAGGCCAACCATCATGATACCGATCGAGACAAGCAGCAACCGCACCATTTTCCGGCGCACCTTTTCGGTGGCAGGATCCAGCGGTTTTTCTTCTTCAATCTCGTTGATGCTCGCCATAGGCGTATTTCCGGCACTGGGACCCGTTCGTGAGCGCGCTTCGTACCTTGGTTGACGGGGAAGGGAAAGAAAAAATGGAATCGGGTGACAGCGCGTTCGAAGTCGGGGAAGCCGATGCGGGAAGCCGCCTTGACGCCGTGCTGGCTTCGAGGATGCCCGCCCATGTCTCGCGCTCCCGCGTCAAGGCGGTGATCCTGGCGGGCGGCGTCAGCCTCAACGGAGCACCCTGCGCCGATCCGAGCCGCAAGATGAAGGCGGGCGACCTGCTCGCCATGAGCGTTCCCGAACCCGAAGACCCTGAGCCGCAGGGCGAGGACATCCCGCTCGACGTCCTCTACGAGGACGACGACCTCATCGTCATCAACAAGCCGGCCGGGCTCGTCGTCCATCCCGCCGCCGGCAACTGGACGGGCACGCTGGTCAACGCGCTGATCCACCATTGCGGCGACAGCCTCTCGGGCATCGGCGGCGTGCAGGCGGCCCGGCATCGTCCACCGCCTCGACAAGGACACGTCGGGCGTCATGGTCGTCGCCAAGACCGCAGCAGGCCCATCGCGGCCTCGCCGCGCAGTTCGCCGACCATGGCCGCACCGGTCCGCTGGAGCGCGCCTATCTGGCGCTCGTCTGGGGCGCGCCGGCCGCGCAATGCCGGCACGATCGACGCGCCGCTCGGCCGCTCCGGCGAAGAACCGGCTGAAGCAGCGCCGTGGTCACGAGGACAAGGACGACGCGCGCGAGGCGATCACCCACTACACCGTGCTTCGACCATCTCGACGGCAAGGGCGACGGACGCGCCATGCCAGCCTTGTCGAATGCCGGCTGGAGACCGGCCGCACCCACCAGATCCGCGTCCACATGGCCCATATCGGCCATCCGCTGATCGGCGACCGGAATACGGCGCGCCATTTCGACACCAAGGCCAACGTGCTGCCCGAACCTGCGCGGTTCGGCGGTGCAAGGCATTTCCGCGCCAGGCGCTGCATGCCTGCGCTGCTCGGCTTTCGAGCACCCGGTCACCGGCGAGGAGATGCGCGTTCGAGGCGCCCATTGCCGCCAGACATTGCCGGGCTGGTCGAAGCGTTTCGACTCAGCGCGTTGAGAAGTCGGCACGTTCGCGTTAACAAATATTTCATGAAACGGACCGTGCAATTCGCCTATATTATGCTTATACGATGGTCCGGCGACGGCCGCATGTCGTGCCGGCCGGCAGGCTTGCCCGGGACGGGGAGCCGGACAACCTGGAGGGGAGGGTGCAATCATGGCCCAGTAATTTGCCAAGCATCGCGTCCGGCGAAAGCGGCCTGTCGCGCTATCTGGAGGAAATCCGCAAGTTTCCGATGCTGGAGCCGCGACGAAGAATACATGCTCGCCAAGCGCTACCAGGAACATGGCGACACCGACGCCGCCCACAAGCTGGTCACCAGCCATCTGCGCCTCGTCGCCAAGATCGCCATGGGCTATCGCGGCTACGGCCTGCCGATCGGCGAAGTGATTTCCGAAGGCAATGTCGGCCTGATGCAGGCCGTCAAGAAATTCGAGCCGGAACGCGGCTTCCGCCTCGCCACCTATGCCATGTGGTGGATCAAGGCCTCGATCCAGGAATACGTCCTGCGCTCGTGGAGCCTCGTGAAGATGGGCACGACCGCCAACCAGAAGCGGCTGTTCTTCAACCTGCGCAAGGTCAAGAGCCGATCCAGGCGCTCGACGACGGCGATCTCAAGCCCGAACAGGTCAAGCGAGATCGCCACCAAGCTCGGCGTCTCGCGAGGAAGAAGTCGTGTCGATGAACCGCCGCCTGTCCGGCGATGCCTCGCTCAACGCGCCGATCCGCGCCGGCGAAGGCGAAAGCGGCGAATGGCAGGACTGGCTGGTCGACGACCAGCGACAAGCCGAGACAGCGTGCTGATCGAGCAGGACGAGCTGGAAATCGCGCCGCGACATGCTGACGGACGCGCTATGGCGTCGCTCAACGACCGCGAGACGCCGCATCTTCGAGGCGCGCCGCCTGGCCGAAGAGCCGGTGACGCTGGAGGATCTGTCCAGCCGAGTTCGACATCTCGCCGCGAGCGCGTGCGCCAGATCGAGGTGCGCGCCTTCGAGAAGGTGCAGAAGGCGGTCAAGGCCGCCGCCCGCGACCAGATCCGCCAGCTCAAGTCGGTCGAGCACCAGCCGGGGGCGTAAGCCTCCGGTTGGCTATCTCTAACGCGCCTTTGCCGCTTCCGCCCTTTCGACATCCTCGGCAACCGCATTGGCGGCGGCTGTCGCGATCTGCTGGCGGGCGTTTTCGTCAAGATGCGCGCCGCCGACATTGACCCGCACTTCGCGGCGGGCGAATTCGATGCCATTTTCCTCGAACGCCTGCTGGATCCGCGCATAGATGTCCTTGCGGGCCATCCATTGCTTGCCGGGCTTCGCCTTGAACTTGCCGCGGATGACGATGCCGACATCGTTGACGTCGCCCACGCCCTGAAGCTTGAACGGCTCGATGATATCCGCCGCGTAGGGCTGGTTCGCCATGTCGGCGCCGATCTGCTTGAAGATCTTCTTGACCTTCTTCATGTCGGTGTCGAAAGGCACGGTGAACTTCATCTTCATGATCACCCAGTCGCGTGACGAGTTGGTGACCTGCGCGATCTCGCCGTAGGGGATGGTGTGCACCGCCCCTTCGGTGTGGCGAAGCTGCATGGATCGCAGCGAGATCTTCTCGACCGTGCCCTCGATTCCGCCGACGGTGATGTACTCTCCGACCCGGAAGGCGTCGTCCATCAGGAAGAAGAGGCCCGAGACGATATCCTTGACCAGCGTCTGGCCGCCAAAGCCGATGGC
Organism: uncultured Alphaproteobacteria bacterium; assembly: GCA_963846345.1. Classification (GTDB taxonomy): domain Bacteria; phylum Pseudomonadota; class Alphaproteobacteria; order Rhizobiales; family Rhizobiaceae; genus BOKV01. Next base: position 136,351 of record CAWJVP010000015.1, on the reverse strand, counting down.
GAGGCCGACAATGCCTGCGCCGGCCAACAGCGGGGTGATGTCGATGCCAAGCTGGCCGAGCGCGAGCAGCGCCGTCATCACGATGATCGTGCCTTGCAGCGTCATCCGCAGCAATGGCAGCACGGTCGCCAGGCGCGAACCCGCCCCCCCGCCGCCTTCGGCGTCTTCGTCGTGGTGCTCCGCTGTGCCGATGCTTTCGCCGGAAACGCGGCTGTTGATCCACAGCATCGAGATTTCCCACACTAGGTAGCCGGCAAGCGCGATCATGAACGCCCCGACTATGTGCTGGGCGAGCGTTTCGCCGACCCCGACCGCCGCGACATTGGCGACGTCGATATCCCAGATGCGCACGATCGCGAGCACGACGATGCCGAAGACCACGACGCGCGCCATGCGGATATAGGCCCGCTTCGTCGACACCCATGCACGTTCGGCCATTTCGCCCTCGCCGGTCATCGGCGGAACGAGATGGCGCACCGTGGCGCGGATGCCGGTATCCATGGCGGGCGCCAGCGCGATCAGAAGCAGCGTCAGATAGTGCCGGCCGCCCGAAAGCAGGTCGAACCGGTCGACCGAGGCGAGGTATTCGACGAACACCCAGGTCACGATGATCGCGCCGATCAGCACGCGCGGGAACATCTTTGCGACGAAGCTTTCGCCTGCGGTCGGTTGCGTCTCCCAGCCCGCCATCATTTGCGACAGGCCGGCGCGCGCCTTCCAGATCACCCAGGCGATCCATGCGAAAGTGATGAGATTGAGCCAGCCGCCGAGCCGGGTCTCGGCAAGCGCCACGCCATTCTCCGCCTGGAAGGCGATCATGAAGGTTCCAAACCCGATGAAGGCGGTAATCGCCACGAGTTGCCGGTGAAGGAACTTCGCAGTCCAGTCGTCGGTATGGACGAGGCGCAGTTCAGGCCGGGTGGGCGAAAGCAGCAGCCGCGAAAAGGCGGCGACCAGCCGTGGGACCACCACGAGGTTGAACAGGAATTCATGCACGAAGGGCACGAGGTCGGTCGGCGCCAGCACGCCCGACACGATCCGCAAGGTCGCGAAGAAGGCGAACAGGCCTCCAAGGTCGAGGACAAGGCGCATGCCCAGCAGCATGAACATTTCGATGAGTGAAGAAGGCTCGCGCGTACTGTTGATCCGCGTGCGCCATGTCGCGGCATATGCATTGACCAGGCGCTCCGCACCCGCCGCCGCCCCCAGCGACAGGAGCATTACACCGAAGGCAAGAAGGATGTCGCGCCAGCCATGGACGCGCACGAAATTGCGGGCCCCCTCTACAAGGCCGGAAATGAACCGTGGCGAGCGCACCGCCATTTCGCTGATCGAATCGCTGACGCCACTCACGACTTCGCGGATGACCGTCGCCGGCCCCGACGGCTTTGGCGCCGTCGCATGAGCGTCAGGCGCCTTCTGCGCCAGCCCGTCGAGAACGTCGACCAGCAGCTTGCGCGCCTCGGCGTCGCTGATCGTGCTGACGAGATTGCGGATCGCCTTCCGGCGTCAGCGGATCGGGCAGCTTCACGCCTTGCGAAGCCGTGTCGCCGGTTGCGGGCGGTTTGGTCTGTGCCGCGGCGGGCGCGATCAAAAGGGCGAGTACGCAGAAGAAGGCAGCGAAAATACGCATGAGCGGTCCATGGATCCAATTCACCGACATATGAACAAACGTCCCGCGTGCCTTAGCGACAGTAATGTTTGTTATCGTGCGCCGGGGTCCACCGCATACGCGTCCAGCGCCGGAATTTCATCGATCAGCCCCGCATCGCGCATGAAGGCGCGAAGCGGTCGTACCGGCCCCGGTCGAGGGCGGCTGGTCGCTTGGCGAGGCGTGGCAGCGTATCGCGCCAGGCCCGCTTGTTGAGTTCGTTGTCGAGATCGGGATGGGCCTTGGCGAAAAGCCCCCAGGCCTCCTCGGATGATTGGTCAGCCACAAGGTCGCCTCCTCCAGCGCCGCCACGAACCGGCGCATTGAGGTTCGTCTTCGCTGCCCTTCTGCGCCACGAGCACCAGTTCGTCATAGGGGGAACGCCGTTCTCCTCGGGATAAAAGGCGAGTGCCCGGCCGTCCTTCGATATCCATCTGGTTCAGCTCGAAATTGCGGAACGCGCCGATGACCGCATCGACCTTTCCGGCAAACAGCGAGGGCGAAAGCGCGAAATTGACGTTGACGAGCGTCACGTCCGAAAGCGACAGCCCCTGCGTCTTCAGCATCGCGGCAAGCACCGCGTCCTCGAACCCGCCGACCGAAAATCCGACCGTTTTCCCCTTGAGGTCGGCGATGGACTTGACCGGCCCGTCCTTCAGCACCACCAGCGCGTTGAGCGGCGTTTCCGCGATCGTGGCAATGCGCACCAGCGGCAGGCCTTGCGCCGACCTGCACATGCAGTTGCGGCTGGTAGGTGACTGCAAGATCGCCCTGCCCCGCCGCGACCAGCCGTGGCGGCGCGCTCGGATCGGCCGGCGCGATGAGTTCGACCTCGAGGCCGGCCTTCTCGAACATGCCTCTTTCCTTGCGCAATGACGAAGGCGGCATGGTCCGGATTGACGAACCAGTCGAGCAGCACCGTCACCTTGTCGGCGGCGGCCGCATTGACGGATCGCGAGGCAAGCGAGGATTGCAAGGATGAGGCGCATGGGCGCTTCCTTTTCAGTACCGGTCTTTCCAGAACACGATACGATCGGCTGCGAAGGCCACGGCTGCCCGCAACAGCCAGGCCATGGCAGCAAGCAAGCACCAGGCAGGCAAACACCATGTCGGTCTGCAGGCGCGCATTGGCCTGCAGCATCACATAGCCCAAACCGGCGGACGCCCCTGCCCATTCGCCGACAATCGCGCCGATGGGGGCAACGCGTTGCCGCGACCTTCAGCCCGGTGGCAAGCGAGGGGAGTGCCGCGGGGACGCGTATCCGCAAGAGTGTGGCGAGGTCGCCCGCCGCCCAGCCGCGCGCAAGGTCCAGCCATTCGCGGCGCGTCGACGAAAGCCCGTCATGGAAGGCGGATGCGACCGGGAAGAAGGTGATCAGCGCCGCCATGAAAACCTTGGAAGGCATGCCGAAGCCGAACCAGATGACGACAAGCGGCGCGATGGCGAAGACCGGCAGCGTCTGCGTGGTGACGATTGCCGGCAGGATGAGCCGCCTCGCCAACTGCCAGTGGGCCATGGCGAGCGCCAGCACGGCGCCTGAAAGGCTGCCCGCGGCAAGACCCAGCAGCATTTCGGCAAGTGTCGTCGCCGCATGTCCGGCGAGATAGGCGGCGTTGTCGGCAAGCGCCCGGCCAACTTCCCGACGGTGCGGGCACCAGGAAGGCGGGCGGCGAAAACACCGTCACGCCCACCTGCCAAAGGGCAAGAAGCGCGGCGATGGCAGCCACCGCCAACAGCAATTCAACCAGCCATCCAGGTTGTTTTCTTGCAGCCATTGTCCACTTCGCGGACGAACGGTGCGATGGTTGCGGGGCGGCCTTGCCGCCTTTGCCTCCATCCCTTCGCCGGCATTACCCGGATCAGGTTCCCGATCGCCCTTCGTTGCACCGAAAGGGATCAAGGGTTCGGCAGTGCGCCATCTCAGCCCCCGGCTCGCCGGCGGCACCCCTTGGAGTCTATGTAAACGTGGGCGGCTCGAGAACCGCCCCTCCTGTTCACTACCGCTTGTCCCAGTCGGCGAAGGCGTCGCGGAATACCTTGTCGCCGATTGCGCCTTTTTCAAGCGCCACCAGGGCGCGCCGGCCGGTTGTGTAGCCGAGCGGTATGTCTATCCAGCTCGAATTCGAGCAGCAGGCGCTTGTTGGTGGCGGCCGCCTGTTCGAGATTGTTGAGCGCGATCAGGAAGTAGCCGGCATCGATCTTTACCGGAACGGCCACCAGCCCCTCGCCGCGCGCCTGTTCGTTCGCCTTCATGACGAACCGCGCGACGGTGTCGATGCTGCCGCCGGTAAAGTCCGGGGGCGCCTGGAAACACCAGTTCGATGATATGGCTGGCCGAGAGCGCCTCGTCGATGTTCCGCTTGATGATGATGTCGAGCAGGAGGCCGCGGCCCGGCACTTCCAGCCTGCCCCGGATGACCGGTTCGGGCGGCAGTCCGTCAGCGGGAGGCTGCTGGTCCAGCGACCAGATCACCGCCGCATTGTCGCGTGTTGCGCCAGCGCCCGAGGTTCCTTCCTCGTAAAGATACGCCTTCTGCGCAATTGCGGCCGCTGCCGGCGCTGAGGATTGCGCCTGGCTCTCCGGTTGCGGCGCCGGCTCCACCACTGGGTTTTGCGTACCTTGCGCCTGTTGCTCACCGCCTGCGGGCGCCACCGGCTCGACCGGCTGTACCTGGGCTCGGCTCTCCAGCCGGTTCTTCCGTCGCGTCCGCCGCCGGATCTGCCGCTGGTTCTTCCACCGGCTGCAAATTGCCTGGCTCTTCGGCGGGCGGCGTCTCGTCCTCGGCAGCGTCGGTTTCCGGCGCAGGCTGGGCCTGGCCGCTCTCGCCAAGGCGCGCTTCTTCCTTGGCGGCGTTATCGGCGTTGTCGGCGTTGTTTGCAGTGTCCGCAGGCGCGGTTTCGGGAGCCGGCGCTTCAGCCGGTGCCTCTTGCGCCTGCTGCTGCTGCGGCGGCCCGCCCAGGCCCAGGGCTGCAAGCAACGGGTCCTTGTTGCGCCACAGCGCATATCCGCCGCCGGCGAAAAGGCCGAGAACCACCAGCAGCAGAACGATCATGGTCAGCGCGCTGGAGCGGCCACCACTGGTATCCGCGGCGACGTGCGGCCGGCGCCTGGCGCACTCGGACCGGGCGCTCGATGTCGCGGACGGCGTCCAGCGAGGTGTCGTATGGCGGCGGATCGGCCCGCAACGGCGCAGCCGTTTGCTGCCTTGGCGCCATGGGCGCAGCCGGGGCGCTCGCGGGATCGAAGACCGGCTCCGTGCGGGCGGGCCGCGCCTCCGCCCGCGGCGGCATTGCAGGCGCAGGGCTTGCAGGAGGCCGCTCCCTTGGCGGGGCGGGCACGACCGGGCGCGCTTCTGCCTGCGGGCGCACGACCGGCGTCTCCATCGCTGCCGCGGTGGCAGGCGGAGGCGGAACGCGCGCTGCCGCCGTCAGCAGGTTCTCGGCTTCGATCTGCTCGATCGCCGCCTCCAGCGCCTCCATCTGCCGCGAGATCGCCTCGTCGGAAGGCGGCGGGTTGATGGCGCGCAATTGCCGATCGATCGCTGAGCGCGCCTTTGCAAAGACGAGCTTGCGGTTTTCGGCCGTATTGGCGGGCAATCCTGAAACGGTCTTCTTCAGAATCGAGTAGTAATCAGCCATTCAGTCAACCATTCGCATCGTTGCGGGTCCGCGCCCAACGGTAACACGCCCCGAAAAAGGCCTCATCTTGGCTGAAACCTCTATGCCAACGGGCCGAATGCCACAAGACATTGTTAGTCAGCGAAGGGGTCGTGAACAAGTATCGTGTCCTCGCGCTCGGGGCTCGTCGACAGCAAGCGCCACGGGCGCGCCGATCAATTCCTCGATGAGCCTGACATATTTGACCGCCTGCGCCGGCAGGTCCGCCCAGGAGCGGGCGCCGACCGTCGTTCCCTGCCATCCCTCGATGGTGATGTATTGCGGCTCCACACGGGCCTGCCTGCCCTGGCTCGCCGGCAGGTAGTCGATGAGTTCCCCGTCCAGCCTGTAGCCGGTGCAGACCTTGATCTCGTCGAGGCCGTCGAGGACGTCGAGCTTGGTCAGCGCAATGCCGCTGATGCCGTTGACCGCCACCGCCTGGCGCACCAGCACGGCGTCGAACCAGCCGCAGCGCCGCTTGCGCCCTGTCACGGTGCCGAATTCGTGCCCGCGCGTGCCAAGGAACTCGCCCACCTCGTTGCGCTGCTCGGTCGGGAAGGGTCCCTCGCCCACCCTCGTTGTGTAGGCCTTGGTGATGCCGAGTACATAGCCGACCGAGCCCGGCCCCATGCCGGATCCTGCCGCGGCCTGCCCGGCGACGGTGTTGGACGAGGTCACGAACGGATAGGTGCCGTGGTCGATGTCGAGCAGCGTTCCCTGCGCGCCTTCGAACAGGATGCGCGCGCCGGCCCGCTTGCGCGTGTCGAGCAGCCGCCAGACCGGTTCGATGAAGGGCACGATCTGCCCGGCAATGGATTGCAGTTCTTGCAGGATCGCCGCAGGTGCGATTTCGACCTGGCCCAGGCCCCGCCGCAATGCGTTGTGATGGGTCAGCAGCCGGTCCACCTTTGCCGGCAGTGTTTCCAGATTGACCAGGTCCATCATGCGTATCGCGCGACGGCCCACCTTGTCTTCGTATGCCGGGCCGATGCCGCGCCGCGTGGTGCCGATCTTCGTGCCGCTGTCGGAAGCCGCGTCTTCGCGCAGGCCGTCGAGTTCGCGGTGAAGCGACAGGATCAGCGTCGCGTTTTCCGCGATGCGCAGGTTTTCCGGCGTGACCGTCACGCCCTGCGCGCCGAGCCGCTCGATCTCCGCGACCAGCGCATGCGGATCGACCACGACGCCATTGCCGATAACGGCAAGCTTGCCCGGCCGCACCACACCGGAAGGCAGCAGCGACAGCTTGTAGCTGACGCCGTTGATGACCAGCGTGTGCCCTGCATTGTGCCCGCCCTGGAACCGCACGACGATGTCCGCCCGCTCCGACAGCCAGTCGACGATCTTGCCCTTGCCCTCGTCTCCCCATTGGGAGCCGATCACCACCACATTCGCCATTTCAAATCCTCGCCGCGCCCTGCCCGATACCGGCGCAGCCCATTACAGCAACAACCCCGACATGGTGCCGGGGTTCGATCGGCGCGGAAACTACAGTAAAATGACAGCCGATGCGAGTACGCCGAAGGGCTGATTGCATACGCGCAGCCGAAAAAATCCCCCGCGCAAACGCATGCCTGCCATTCCCTTGAAAAGGCGGGAAAGCGGTTGTCCTTTCGGCGGAAAAGGACCAAACATCGGCTTTGCAGTTCGCCGGGGCCAGCCCCGCGCCGGAAACCCCGCCAATGCCGTCCGATTTGCGTACCGCCGCCACGCCTTACGTGTTGCTTGTCCTGACGGCCTTGCTTTGGGCGGGCAACGCCATCGCCGGAAAGCTGGCCGTCGGACACATCTCGCCCTTCCTGCTCACCGGCCTGCGCTGGGTGATCGCGCTCAGCATCCTGCTTGTCATCGCCTGGCGGCCCCTGCGGCGCGACTTGCCGGCGATCCGCGCAAACCTGCCGTTCCTGTTTGCCCTCGGCGCAATCGGCTTCACCACGTTCAACGTGATGTTCTACCTGGCGCTCGTCCACACCAGTGCGATCAACGTGGCCATCGAGCAATCCGCGATGCCGCTGGTCGTGTTCCTTTTGAACTTCTTGTGGTTCGGCATCAGGGCAAGCTGGATGCAGGTTGCCGGTTTCATACTCACCGTCGTTGGCGTCGCCATCACCGTGACGCGCGGCGCGCCGCTTGCAATCCTCGAGACGCCGCTCAACATCGGCGACGTGCTCATGGTGATCGCGATATCGCTATACGGCGTCTATTCGGTTGCCCTGGCGAAGCGGCCTGCCATGCACTGGCTCTCGTTCCTGACAGCTTTGTCAGCCGCGGCGCTGATCACGTCGATCCCCTTCGTTGCGTGGGAAATCGCGCGCGGAACCGCAATCTGGCCCGATACTCAGGGCTGGCTCGTCGCAATCTTCACCGCCGTCGGTCCAGCCATCCTCGCCCAATTGTTCTGGGCGCGCGGACTTGAGCTGATCGGCTCCAACCGCGGCGGCGTCTTCATCAATGTCGTTCCGATCTTCGCGGCGCTGATGGCGGTTCTGATGCTGGGCGAGCAATTCCACCCGTACCACGCCGCCGCGATGGCGCTGGTTTTCGCCGGCGTATGGCTCAGCCAGCAGAAGGCACGCAAGGAAGCCGGCGCGAGCTAGAACGCCTTAGGCAGCCCGGCTTTCAAACGCGAAGCTTCACCCCACCTCGAAGGCCAGCGGCTTGGCCTGCTTGAACAGGCCCGATCCCGTCAGGCGCGACAGCACCGACGGATCGACAGGCGAGTCGAGATAAAGCAGTGCGATCGCGTTGCCGCCGGGCGCATCGCGGCCAAGCTGGAAATTCGCGATGTTGACGCCCGCCTGGCCGAACACGGTGCCGAGCGTGCCGATGATGCCCGGCACGTCGTCATTGGTGGTGTAGATCATGTAGCGTCCGATCTCCGCGTCGAGATTGATGCCCTTGATCTGGATGAAGCGCGGCTTGCCGTCCGAGAACACGGTGCCCGCCACGGAGCGCGTCTGCTCGCTCGGTGGTCACGATCAGCTTGATGTAGCTGTCGAAAACGCCGGACTTGTCCTGCGTCGTCTCGGAAATGTGGATGCCGCGCTCCTTGGCCATGATCGGCGCGGAAACCATGTTGACGTCCGAAACCTGGCTCTTGATGAGGCCCGGCAATCGCGGCGCTGGTCAGCGCCTTGGTGTTCATCGCGCGCGACATTGCCGTCATAGATGATCTCGACTTTCTCGATCGGCGTCTCGGTGACCTGCCCGGCGAAGGCGCCCAGATGCTCGGCGAGCTTGACGAAGGGCATCAGGATCGGCGCTTCCTCGGCCGAGATCGAGGGCATGTTGAGCGCATTGGTGACCGCGCCGTTGATCAGATAGTCCGCCATCTGCTCGGCCACCTGCAGCGCGACATTCTCCTGCGCCTCGGTGGTGGATGCGCCAAGATGCGGCGTGCAAACCACGTTCGGCAGGCCGAACAGCGGGCTTTCCGTCGCGGGCTCGACCTCGAACACGTCAAAGCCGGCGCCGGCGACCTTGCCGGACTTGATCGCCGCGGCAAGATCGGCTTCCACGACCAGCCCGCCACGCGCGCAATTGATGATGCGCACGCCGTCCTTCATCTTGGCGATGGCCGCCGCATCGATGATGTTGCGGGTCTTGTCGGTCAGCGGCACGTGCAGCGTGATGAAGTCGGCCTTGGCGAACAGCTGCGTCGAGCTCGACCTTCTCCACGCCCAGTTCGTCGGCGCGCTCCTGCGACAGGAACGGATCATAGGCGACGACGTGCATCTTCAGGCCGACGCGCGCGCGCGGCGACGATCGAGCCGATATTGCCGCAACCGATGACGCCGAGCGTCTTGCCGGTGATCTCGACGCCCATGAAGCGGTTCTTCTCCCACTTGCCGGCCTGCGTCGAGGCGTCGGCCTGCGGGATCTGCCGGGCAACCGCGAACATCAGCGCGATGGCATGTTCGGCCGTGGTGATCGAATTGCCGAAGGGCGTGTTCATCACGATGATGCCCTTGCGGCTCGCCGCAGGGATGTCGACATTGTCGACGCCGATGCCGGCGCGGCCGATCACCTTCAGGCCGTGTCGCAGCGCCGATGATCTTCTCCGTGACCTTGGTGGCGGAACGGATGGCCAGGCCGTCATAATTGCCGATGACTTCGAGCAGCTTGTCCTTGTCCTTGCCGAGATCGGGCAGGTAGTCGACCTCGACGCCACGGCCGCGGAAAATCTCGACGGCGGTTTCGGAAAGTGCGTCGGATACGAGTACGCGGGGCGCCATGGTGATGGCCTCCTTCGAAAGAGCGGGAATCGATGGGGAAAGCCGGCGGGCGGCGCCGCCGGCAAGAGGATTCAGGCAGCCTGCTTGAGCGCGGCCTTCTGTGCTGCGAAGGCCCATTCGAGCCAGGGCATCAGCGCCTCGATATCGGATTTCTCGACCGTCGCGCCGGTCCAGATGCGCAGGCCCGCCGGCGCATCGCGATAGTGCCCGATGTCGAAGGCGACGCCTTCCTTCTCGAGCGCCGCGACGACGCCCTTGGCGAAGGCCGCCTGGCCGTCGGCATCGAGCGCGGCGACGGCCGGATCGGTGAAGGTGAGGCAGACGGAAGTGTTGGAGCGCGTCGCCTTCGACTGCGCCAGGAAGCCGAGCCACGGCTTTTGCGCAACGAAAGTCCTCGATCACGTTGAGATTGGCGTCGGCGCGCGCGATCAAGCCATCGAGCCCGCCGATCGAAGCTCGCCCAGTCCAGCGCATCGATGATAATCCTCGACGCACAGCATGGAAGGCGTGTTGATCGTCTCGCCCTGGAAGATGCCCTCGATCAGCTTGCCCTTCGAGGTCAGGCGGAAGATCTTCGGCATCGGCCATGCCGGCTTGTAGCTTTCCAGCCGCTCGACCGCGCGCGGCGACAGGATCAGCATGCCGTGCGCCGCCTCGCCGCCCAGCACCTTTTGCCAGGAGAAGGTGACGACATCGAGCTTGTCGAAAGGCAAGGCCTGCGCGAAAGCCGCCGAAGTCGCATCGCAGATCGTCAGGCCCTTGCGGTCCGCCGGAATGAAATCGCCGTCGGGCACCCGCACGCCGGAAGTGGTGCCGTTCCAGGTGAAGACCACGTCGCGGTCGAAATCGACCTGCGAAAGATCGGGCAGCGCGCCATAGGCGCGCCTCGAAGGTGCGCGTGTCCGGGAAGCTTCAATTCCTTGACCGCGTCGCGTGACCCAGCCCGCGCCGAAGCTTTCCCAGGCCACGCAGGTCGACGCCGCGCTCGCCGAGCAGCGACCACATCGCCATCTCGACCGCGCCGGTGTCGGAGGCAGGCACGATGCCGATGCGCTAGTCCGCCGGAACGCCGAGCACGTGCGCGCGTCTTCTCGATCGCCTGCTGCAGCTTGGCCTTGCCGATCTTTGCGCGATGGGAGCGGCCGAGCGCCGCGTCGCGCAGCGCTTCCAGCGACCAACCGGGGCGCTTGGCGCAGGGGCCAGAGGAAAAATTGGGATTTGCCGGACGCACTGCCGGCTTGGCGATCTGTGTCATCGGTGGCTATCCTTCCAGATAGAAAGCCCCTCGTTGGGGAGGGGTGGCCCACCGTCGCGTTTACGTTAGCGCAGTTTCACGTCAAGCGGTCGTACGATCGTCGGGCCGGGGATCAGGCGCAAAACCGGAAAAACGGCGGGCTTGCGGCCCGCCGTTCCGTGTGTCCGGTAAGATTTGGAGGTCAGGCTTACCAGATGGCGTAGCGCAGGCCGACCCTGATCTGGTGTACGCTCATGCCCTCCTTCCTCGCCGATACCGTCCGGCAGGTTCACGAGCTGCGTGGCGTTGGGCGAGGACAGGTAGCGGTAGCCCACATCGACCGTGGTGTTGTCGGTGATCTGGTATCCGAAGCCGGCGGCAACCGACCAGAGGAAACCGAAGCTCTTGTCGTCAAACGTTTCGCCGTTCCTGGTTGGATCGCAACGAAGACGGTCGTGCCGGTAACGTCGAAGTGGTGCTGTTCTCGCAGTCGCGGTCATCGCCTGTTGCCGCTGTAGCTGGACAGACCAGACCGATGCCGCCGCCGATATACGGCTTGAAGCCGCCATAGTTTCCAAGGTCGACATAGCCGTTGACGAGGCCGTTCCACATCTCGTTCTCGCCATGGTCATGGCCTTCGCAGGCAATGGTCGCGGGCCCGCGATGACCGGTCCAACGATCGGCGTGAAGGTCGCTCCTTCCATCGCAGATGGATGGACCGGGTCGTCGAAGCTCGATGAACCGAGATAGCCGAATTCCACTTCGCCGCGAAGATAGTCGTTGAAGGTAGAACCTACCGCCACGCTGGCATTGATCGGAGGATACGTCAAGATCCGATCGCCGCTGGTCGCCGCTGGTATCGAACGGGCCGTGCGAGGAGTAGCCGAGGTCGCCGCGCAGGTACCAGCCGCTGCCGAACTCCACCGGCGTCATGACCGGTTCCTCGACATAGATCGGGATCCATGTCTGCCCGAGGGCAACCGATGTCGCGGCGAAAGATCATTGCCAGCGCGATCACGGCGAATGCTTGGAAAGGAACATTGATTCGGCTTGGTCATGATACGCACCTTTGTACCTGCGAGGTTTCCCGCCGCCACCGCTCTGCGGCCGGTCATGGCGGGGTACCCGCCATCCGGGTCCCCGATTCGCATTCGCCGCTTGCGGCGATTCGGCAGTCAATAGTTCAGCTTGTAGCGAAGGCCGAACGTGAAATCGTGCGAGGTGATGTTCTCGAACGTTGTCGGGTTGTTGACGGCGTTGGTGCCGTCGAACGAACTCACGTCGCCGCTGCTGCGCCTCACCCAGGTCGAGGTAGGAATAGCCCGAAGTCGATCGTGGCACGATCGGTGATGTCCATGGTGACGCCGGCATGCAGAGCCCAGGCGAACTCCCAATGCGGATTGCTGCTGCCGTAGGCAACGCCGTTGTTGGGCGTGTTGACGTCCGGAAATCGGAGATGGTGTTGCGCGACGTGCCGATGCCCGCGCCGACATAGGGCGTGATGCCGGCAAGGTGCCGAGATCGACATAGGCGTTGGCACAGAACAGCCATTCCGACTTTTCAGCGCTCGTATTGGTTGGCGCCGTCCCAGATCGTCGGATCGCCTCTCGATGACTCGTAGCGGTCGAGCGCGTCGAAGTCCGACTTGCCGCGATACTGCGACGATACCGTCGACGCGGAACCACTCGTTGAACTCGTAGCCGACACCGACCTGGTAGGTCGGAGCGCTTGAGAAATGTGCCTTCATTCGCGGCAATCGAGCGTGTCGACGGCTGTCATGAACACGTTCGTTCGAGGCCATCATGCAGCTGCTGGTTGCTCATGCCGAGTCGCCGCGCAGGTACCATCCGCCCAGGACGATCGACCGGCTCGACGACCGGTCGGCTCTTCGATGATGTCGGCTGCAAGGCCGTTTGCCGATGACAGTGTCATCAAGGCGGTCGCCAAACTAAGCTTGCGGATAACGCGCATGTGTCGATTCCCTTTCATCGCCCGAAATCGGGTTTCCGCGACTTGTTGGAGCGATATTGGGGGAAATTGGTTAATCGGGCTTAACCGTGAACGTTAACCTTAAGAATATTGGTTAACGTACCATTACTTTGTATTTATTTATACATTCTTTACAATGATTGACAGAAACTTAAACGAGGCAAAGGCCGGGTTGCGCGCGGCCTGCCAGGTCATTGCGATACGGGAACTTCGCCTCAGGCGGCGCGCGACTACCGCGCCTGCTATGTCCTCGACGATCCGCTCGATCAGCGGCTGGTCGTCGCCCTCGGCCATGATGCGGATCAGCGGCTCGGTGCCGGAGGGGCGGATGACCAGGCGCCCGAATTGCCGAGTTGCGACATGCCTTCTGCAATCGCCTGCTGCACCGTCACATTGTCGAGCGGCGTGCCGTTGGCATAGCGCACATTGCGCAGGATCTGCGGCACCGGGTCGAAGCGGTGGCAGACCTCGCTGACCGGCTTGCCGGTCGAGCGAACGACGGAAAGCACCTGCAGCGCGGCGATCAGCCCGTCGCCGGTGGTCGAGAAATCGGAAAGCACCACGTGGCCCGACTGCTCGCCGCCGACATTGTAGCCATGCGCGCGCATGTGTTCGACCACATAGCGGTCGCCCACCTTGGTGCGGGCAAGGTTCAGGCCGATGCCGCCGAGATACCGCTCAAGTCCGAGATTGGACATGACCGTGGCGACGATGCCGCCGCCGGTCAGCTTGTCCATCGATTTCCAGTACTGCGCGATGACTGCCATGATCTGGTCGCCGTCCACCTCGCGGGCCTGCTCGTCGACGATGATGACCCGGTCGGCATCGCCGTCGAGCGCTATGCCGATGTCGGCGCGCGTTTCGTGCACCTTTCGGCGCAGGGCCTGCGTGTCGGTGGAACCGCAATCGAGATTGATGTTGAAGCCGTTGGGTTCGTCGCCGATGGCGATCACGTCGGCGCCCAGTTCCCACAACGCTTCGGGCGCCACCTTGTAGGCCGCCCCGTTGGCGCAATCGACGACGACCCGCAGGCCCTCCAGCGACAATTCGCGCGGCAGCGTCCGTTTGGCCGAATTCGACATAGCGGTCGCGAACGCCGTCGACGCGGGTGGCGCGCCCGATCTGTGACGCAGAAGCCAGTTCGCGCGTGAGGTCGCGATCGATCAGCTCCTCGATATGCAGTTCGATCTCGTCCGAGAGCTTGTAGCCGTCCGGCCCGAACAGCTTGATGCCGTTGTCCTCGAAGGGATTGTGCGATGCGGAGATCATGACGCCGATGTCGGCGCGCATGGAACGCGTCAGCATTGCCACCGCAGGCGTCGGCACCGGGCCGAGCTGGAACACATCCATGCCGGCGGCGGTAAACCCGGCGACCAGCGCGTTCTCGATCATGTAGCCCGAAAGCCGCGTGTCCTTGCCGACGACGACACGGTGGCGATGGTTGCCGCGCTTGAAGGCAACGCCCGCCGCCATTCCGACCTTCATGGCGATTTCCGCCGTCATCGGCGCGGTATTCGCCTTCCCCCGGATTCCATCCGTTCCAAAATAGTGCCGTGCCATGAAGTCGTCCCCGTGAATTTACCCGCCGCAAACCATTTGCCACAACCGGCGGACCCCAACGATAACATTTAGTCGCCAAGTGTTACACAACACTCAATCGCCGCGCGGCCGTCACCGCATCTGCGCGATCCAGTCGGCAAGCAGCCTTACGGCCTGCCTGTCTTCCAGCGCCCGACCGAGTTCGGGCATCATGACTCCCGGCTCGACGCTCTCCACGCGCGACAGCAGGATGGACTGGTCCGGATGCCCTGCGACGATGTCGAATTCATTGTCGCCGGCGCCCCTTCCCGCCGCGACGGGACGCTTGCCGATGCCGAGCGCAACCGGGTCGGTCTCGCCGGCGGTCAGGAACAGGCCGGAATTGCTGGCCGGGCCTTCGCGGCGGTGGCAATGGGCGCAATTGACGTCCAGCCAGGTGCGGGCGCGCGCATCCACCGGCAGGCTTTCGTCGGCCACAGCCGCGGCTGTCTCGACATTGGACAAATCGGGCAACCCTTCCAGAATTCCGGCAGCCTGCCAGCCCTCCAGCTGGTTGCCGGCTTCGCCCTCCACCGGCGAGGCCCTGTTGAGATTGCGCGCCTTGGGCCCGATCGGCACGACCTCGCCATTGATTGAATGACAGCCCTTGCACTGGTTCTTGTTCGGCACGGCGTAGCTGAAGGAAACCTTGGCGCCGTTTTCGTCGATGAACTCGACCGGCAGCCGCTTGCCGGCGACCTTCAGTTCGGCATCGCGTCTGCGCCTCGTTCCAGACATAGGCCATGGCCTGCCAGCCTTGCGCCTGCCGCAGCAGGACGCGCGTCTCGACGAGGCGCACATTCTGGTCCGGTTCGCGGAAATCGGCCGGATAGGCGAAGGTCTTGACCAGCGCCGAGCCAACCGGAAACTCGAAGGCTTCGCTCTGGCTGTACATCGCGCTTGAGCCTTGCGGGACGTGAACGTGCCGGAACTTCAACGCCTTGTCGGAAAAAAGCGGCGTGACCAGCTCATATGGCCGGATACCCGGCGCCGGATCGTTGATGCCATTCGGGCCGAAGAAGCCGAATTCGCTGAGCAGCTTCGGCGGTTCGCCGGCCAGTATCGCGGGAAATTCCTGCGCGGCCGCGGCCTTTGCAAGCAGCAGGCATATCGCGACGACGAGCCACGCGCATGGCCTTGTCTAGCTCGCCTTGTCCTGCGGCAACACGACCGGCAGCCGGCTCCGGCAGGCTTCCCTTGTACGCGCCGATGTCGCGGTCGGGCGTCGCGCCCCATGGCAGGATGAGCTGCGAGATCATCTTGAGGTTGATGAAGCTCGTGCCTTCCGCCTCGTCGACAAAGACCTTGTCGCCGTCGTCCACCCAGCTCAGCCATTCGGGAATACGTGTGACGCCATCCCACACGATGTCCGGCACGGGCGTTCCGGAAAGATCGGAGATGATCTTGCCGACCTCGCCCGAAGGCGCGCTGCCGCCCTCGCCATATTCATTGCCGTGCACGAACACGCCGCGCGGCACGAACATGTACTTGTCGTCCTCGTACTCCTCCGGATAGGCGGCGATCAGCACATGCGCCGTGCCGTTGTTGGCGAGCCGGTTGCCGAACACATGCACATTGCGGTTGGCCATCACCATGATGCCCATCCCCTTGGGCACCATCGCGACGGTATTGCCCTTCGGGGCGAAGTTTTCCGTGTCGTTGTCCGCGACATCGTTGTCGAAGACGCGGATGTCGTGCCCGCCCTGCTGCGGCAGGTTCGGCAGGTCGAAGATCAGGATGCCGCCGGTGTTGTGCCTGGCGGTGTTGCCGTAGACATCGGCCCGGAAGGAATTCTCGATCTCGATGCCTGCAACGTTGTACTCGGCCAGCGAATTGCGCACGACGATGTCCTGGCTCTGGCCGACATAGATACCCGCATCCGATGCCCCGCGCACCGTGACGCCTTCGATCAGCACGTTCTTCGACGACACCGGATAGACGCCATAGGCGCCGTTCTCGGCCTTCGGCCCGCCCGTCCATTCGACGCGCAGATTGCGGAAGGTGATCTCGTCGCTGTCCTTGGATTTCACCCCGTCGCCCTTGGGGTTTTCGACGGCGAAGTCGGCAAGCACCACGCGGTCGGAGGTGACGAGCAAGCCCTCGCCGCTGCCCTGCTGCCCGTCGAATGAGAGGATCGACTGGTCCGGGCCCATGCCGCGCACCGAAACGCCGTCGACATCGAGCGAAAGCCCGTCCGTCAGTTCATAGCGCCCGAAGCCGAGCCAGACGGTGTCGCCTTCCTTCGCCGAGATCAGCGCCTCGGCAAGCCTCTCGGCTGCGCCCGTTCCCGGCGGCACGGCAATGTCGGCTGCAAGGGCGGGTTGCGAAAGGAGGGCGAGGAGGGCAACGGCATGGGTCTTGCGCATGATTGGTTCCCGAGGTTTCGTTTTGCCGAAAATCCTCCCCCGCCGGGGCAAAGTCAATCACACCGGCGGCTGGTCCCACCGGTCATGTTGCGGCAGGCCGTCTTCGATCGCGTAGTAGTCGCCCTTCTGCGAAACGAAGATGTGCGGATTGCGCCTCCAGGTCCGTGGGCAGGTCGATGCTCCCTGCCATGACCGATGTCTTCGTGGTGTCATCCTGTTTCCAGAACAGTCCCGAACCGCAGATCCTGCAAAATCCCCGCCGCGCGAAATCCGACGACCGGTACCAGGTGATGTCGTCCGCACCGGAAGTAATCGTCAGCATCGCGTCATCGACCTCGCTCGAGGCAAGGAAATGGCTGGACTGGCGGCGGCACTGGTCGCAATGGCAATAGATGACCGGCCGCAGCGCCCCGCGCAGTTCGAACCGCACTGCCCCGCACCCGCAACCGCCTTTGTGGATTTCTCCTGGCATTGCCTTCCTCCCTTGCAAACCGGCATGCGTCTTCGCGTCCGACACTAACGAAAAACCCCGGCGCATGGCCGGGGTTTTGATCTTCTTGCGCTTGAGGCTCAGCCCGGCTGCGGTTCCATGCCGCCGGTGTCCGGCTCCTCGCCGCGCCGCTTCTTGGATGCACCCGCCGAGGGGACGGCAGAACCGCGCGAGGGCGGCGTGTCGTCGCCCGAATCGCGGCTGGGCTTCTTGCCGGCGATAAGGTCGTTGATCTCGTCGCCCGCTCAGCGTCTCGTATTCGAGCAGGCCCTCGGCGATGCGATTCCCAATCCTTCTTCTTCTTGGTCAGGATCTTCGTTGCGCGTGTCATAGGCCTCGTCGATCAGGCGGCGCACCTCGACGTCGATCTTCTGCGCCGTGGCTTCCGAGACATTCTTCGTGCTGCGCCACAGAATGGCCGAGGAACACTTCCTCCTGGTTCTCGCCATAGGCAACGCGGCCGAGCTTGTCGGAGAAGCCCCATTGCGTGACCATGGCGCGGGCAAGCTTGGTCGCCTGCTCGATGTCGGAGGAAGCGCCGGAGGTGATGTTCTCCTTGCCGAACTTGATTTCCTCGGCAACGCGGCCGCCCATCATGATGGCGAGGCGCGAGATCATCCACTTGTAGCTCATCGAGTAGCGGTCGCCTTCCGGCAACTGCATCACCATGCCCAGCGCACGGCCGCGCGGAATGATCGTCGCCTTGTGCACCGGATCGGCCGACGGCACGTTGAGCGCGACGATCGCATGGCCGGCCTCGTGATAGGCGGTCAGTTCCTTCTCGGCCTGGGTCATGGCCGTGGAGCGGCGCTCCGCGCCCATCATCACCTTGTCCTTGGCGTCCTCGAATTCCGGCCATGGTGACGAGGCGCTTGTTGCGCCGCGCGGCCAGCAGCGCCGCCTCGTTGACGAGGTTCATGAGGTCGGCGCCCGAGAAGCCGGGCGTGCCGCGCGCGAGTACCTTGAGATCGACATTCGGCGCCAGCGGCACCTTGCGCACATGCACCTTGAGGATCTTCTCGCGGCCGATGATGTCCGGGTTCGGCACGACGACCTGGCGGTCGAAACGGCCCGGACGCAGCAGCGCCGGATCGAGCACGTCCGGACGGTTGGTCGCGGCGATGAGGATGATGCCCTCGTTGGCCTCGAAGCCGTCCATCTCGACCAGCAGCTGGTTCAGCGTCTGCTCGCGCTCGTCATTGCCGCCGCCGAGGCCGGCGCCGCGATGGCGGCCGACCGCGTCGATTTCGTCGATGAAGATGATGCAGGGCGCGTTCTTCTTGGCCTGCTCGAACATGTCGCGCACGCGGCTCGCGCCGACGCCGACGAACATTTCGACGAAGTCGGAACCCGAAATCGTGAAGAACGGCACGTTGGCCTCGCCGGCGACGGCGCGCGCCAGCAGCGTCTTGCCGGTGCCCGGAGGGCCGACGAGCAGCACGCCGCGCGGGATCTTGCCGCCGAGCCGCTGGAACTTCTGCGGGTCGCGCAGGAATTCGACGATTTCCTCGAGATCCTCCTTGGCCTCGTCGACGCCGGCGACGTCGTCAAACGTGACGCGGCCGATGCGCTTCGGTCAGAAGCTTGGCCTTGGACTTGCCAAAGCCCATGGCCTTGCCGGACCGAACCCTGCATCTGGCGCATGAAGAAGATCCACACGCCCAGGATGATGAACATCGGCAGCCAGCTGATCAGGAACGAGCCGAGCGCCGAGCCTTCCGACTGCGGCCGCGCTTCGATGGTCACGCCCTTTTCCTGCAGGCGCGGGACAAGCTGAGGGTCTTCCGGCGCATAGGTCTCGAACCGGCCGCCCTTGTCGGCGTAGGTGCCTGAAATCTGCGGTCCGGCGATCGTTACCGAGCGCACCGCGCCGCTGTCGACGTCGGCCAGGAATTTCGAATAAGGCACTTCCTGGACCCCGGTGCGCTGGACCGGGCTTTGAAACAGGTTGAACAGCGCGACCAGAAGGACTGCGATGATCGCCCACAATGCGAGGTTTCGGAAGTTGGAATTCATCTGATGTTCCCGGGAGGACGGACCGCCTCCCCCTTGTGGCGCCTGCCGGGGGCACGATTGCCCAAAGCCGCCTTCCCACACTCTTTTACGTTAGGTTGAAGATAGGTCCTCATCAACACTATGCCAAGCTTGGCTTTCCCAGTTTTTAACGCAAGGTTGCGGCAAAATGTTGCGCAAGTGCGCATTTGGCCGGCAAGCCATGCCCCGCAATGGTCGAACCGCACGAAAATGCTTCCTTTATCTGCCCTTGCGCCTGTGGTCTGATCGAAGAATTCCGCCAACATCACTCTTTACCGGGAGCTTTACCATGAGCCTGCGCATCAACGACGTGGCGCCGGATTTCACCGCACAAACCACGCAAGGCGAAATCAGGTTCCATGACTGGATCGGAGACGGCTATGCCGTCCTGTTCAGCCATCCGAAGAATTTCACGCCGGTCTGCACCACGGAACTTGGCTACATGGCCGGACTTGCCGGCGAATTCGGCAAGCGCGGCGCCAAGATCATCGGCATTTCGGTCGATCCGGTCGAAAGCCACGAGAAATGGAAGGCCGACATCGCCAAGGCCACCGGCCACAGCGTCGACTATCCGATGATCGGCGACCCGGAAATGACCGTCGCCAAGCTTTACGACATGCTTCCCGCCTCGGCGAGCGGCGATCCGTCGATCCGCACGCCGGCAGACAACCAGACCGTCCGCTCGGTTTTCGTCATCGGCCCGGACAAGAAGGTCAAGCTCGTCCTCACCTATCCGATGACGACGGGACGCAATTTCGAGGAAATCCTGCGGGCGATCGATTCCATCCAGCTCACCGCACGCCACCAGGTGGCGACGCCCGCCGGATGGAAGCAGGGCGACGACGTCATCATCACTGCTGCGGTGAACGACGAAGATGCGCAGAAGCGCTTCGGCGGCTTCGAGCGGGTGCTGCCCTATCTGCGCAAGACCGCCCAGCCGCGCGGCTGACTTCCGAAAACCGCAAAGAAATTAAGAGCCCCGGCCCGCGCCGGGGCTTTTTTCGTTATTGCCGCGGGCTGAGGCAGGCCCGGCGCGCTACCTCTATGCCGTGCAGCCACTCGACCAGCGGCCTGTCCGTCTGCGGGCAGAAATGTTCGATCGCCCGGGCCGTCAGCCGCGTGAGGACGTGCGGCGGCTGACCGCCCGCCTCCAGCATCGGCAGGAAAGCCTTGCCGTCATGGGTGCGAATGACAGCGGACGAATGCAGCGCAGCGCGCGGGCGGCCAGTCAATCCCGCCTTGCGCACCTGCTCGATCTCGACAAGGCCGGCGCGGGTCAGCGGGCCCGAATGGATGCGGTTCTTGCCGCCATTGGTGATTTCCATGCGGCCGTCCCACACAACCGTCTCGCCTGGATCGACAAAGCACGAATCGATGTTGCGCAGCTCGCGGTAGAAGCGGATGCCCGTTCCGTCGCGCTCGACAACGCTGCCCGCAAGGGTCATCCGGCCGGTTTCCCCGCCTGCAAACGCCTCGATCAGCCCCTCCACGCGCATGCGCGGCGCCAGATGTTCGCCGCCGCCGCTGACCGCCAGCAATACCTGAACGGCATGGACGAGCACCGGCTTGGGCGCGGCTAGCGCAACCGACAGGTCGAAACTGAGCACCGGGCCTGGCCGAACGGTCACGAGATGCTGGAGCAGCGCCGCCGTGTCGCGCGACAGCAGCGCGCGCCAACGGCCCATGACCTCGGCGAAATCGAGCAGATTGCGGCGCAGCGACGGATTTGCCGCGAGATTTCGCCGGATTCGAACCCGCTCATAGGTGGGGTCTTCATTGGTCGGATCCTCGACCCAGCTTTGCGGGAAGGAAGCCAGGTAGGTCCGCAGGCGCGAGCGGGAAACGCCAAGCAGCGGCCGGGCCATGACCGTGCCACCCGGCAGGACGATGGTGCGGCCCATGCCGGCAAGCCCGCGGCCCAGGGATTCGCGCTGGCCCCGCTGGACGCGCATCCAGACCGTTTCGGCCTGGTCGTCTGCGGTATGACCGGCCAGCACCAGGTCGGAGCCGATGTCGATCGCAAATTCCTCGATCAGCGCATAGCGGGCACGCCGCGCAGCCTCCGCCAGGCCCGAAGGCGGCTTCACGCCCTCCCAGGCAAGCGTCGTGTGATCGATGCCGAGGCCGTCGCAAAGCGCCGCCACGAAAGCGGCCTCCGCGGCAGCCTCCGGGCGCAGGCCGTGATCGATGGTAACGGCGTGCAGCGTGGTTTCGCGCGTCTGCGCCCAGGCATGTGCGAGCAGCAGCAGCGCGAGCGAATCGCTTCCGCCCGATACCGCGACGATCACGATTCCGCGCGGCTCCAGCCCGGCAAAAAGGCTGCCCGGGTCCAGGGGTTCGTCGATCATGCCGGGAAAATGGTTCAGTTCGTCGTGCAGCTGATGGCTTTCTGCTCGGCCTGCAACTTGGCGCGGACCGCATTGGAAAGTTTCGGGTACTTGTTTGGTACTTCGGCGAAGGTGGCGCATGCAAGCTCGCGCTGGTTCATTCCCGCAAGCGATACGCCCAGCTTCAACAGGTTCTGCGCCCCCAGGGCATTGTCGGGGTATTTCTTGTGGGCGTCGAGAAAGATCTTGGCCGCCTCCTCGTAGCGCCGTTGCGCGAACACGCTTTCGCCAAGCCAGAAACTGGCCTCGCCCATGCGGGCATCGTCCTGGTGGCGGGTGGTGAACTGCCGGAACGCCGCCTCGGCCTGCTTGTAGTCGCCCGCCTGCACGTAGCCATAACCAAGCTCGTAAAGCTGCGCGGGATCGTCCGGCATCGCCAGCGAGGCAACCTGGCCGCCGCTTTCCTGCGGCGCCGTACCGGTCTCGACGCCGGGAAGCACCGCTTCGCCCACGCCGGTCGGCGGCGGTAGGTCGCCTGCTTCGACCGGCACCTCCCCCACCGGGGCGCTTGGCGGCGGATTGGAAAGATCGACCGGGTCGCCCGGCGCGGCCTCGATCACATTGCCGTTTTCATCGAAGCGCAAGGTGCCCAGATTTCGCGGCTCCAGCGAAGAAGCCGGACCGGAAGGCCCGTCATAGACCTCCACGCCATCGATCATGCGCGGCGCCTTGCCCGGAGCGGAGGGCTCGCCCTCGATCAAGCCTGCTATTTCATCGCCGTCCGAGCGCTGCGCGCCCGCGTCCTGCTCAGACGGCTCTGATTTTCCCGGCGCTGCATCCTCCGTGGCGACCTGGGGCGCGTCGGCGTCTTGCGATCCGTCCGCCGGGCGGACAGCTCCCTGCTTGCCGCTTTCCAGTTCCTGGAAACGGAATTCATTGTCTTCCTGCATCTTGCGCAGGGTTTCCTGCAACTGGAGAAGCTGGAAGGTGAGGTCCTCGACCTTGCCGTTAAGGGCGCGAACCTCTTCCTCGAGCTGCATGGCGCGCGAAGTCGCGTCGGCGGCTTGCGCCAGCACGATATTCCTGCCGGTCTGCTTGTCCTGCCAGCGGGAGCCTTGGCTCCCAGGCCGCTGCCGTGGCAGCGGAGAGCCCGAGGCACAGGGCCGCGGCAATGCCGGCGACCGCTTGCCTCTTGATGTTGAAACGCATGTCGATCTCTTGTGTTTCGAGTGGTCTTTCCCGCCCCGGCCTTGCCGCCGAATGCCGGTGTCCAACCATGGAGGGACACAAGCATCAGGAGTTCGGCCAAATTTTGATGTCAAGCCTGTGACCGGAGATAGGGTTGCGCCGCAAAAAAGCAAAAAGGGCGGCTTCGCGCCACCCTTTTCACGATAACCGCTTTTCAAGCCTGCGCGATCAGCCCGTTGGCGCGGAAAGCGTCGTCACGGCGCGCCGGTTCTGCGACCAGCACGAGATGTCGTTGCACACCGCCACCGGCCGTTCCTTGCCGTAGGAGATGGTGCGCATGCGCTTGGCCGGTACGCCGCGGGCCGAGAGATATTCGCGCGCCGCCGATGCGCGGCGGGCGCCGAGCGCGATGTTGTATTCACGCGTGCCGCGTTCGTCGGCATGGCCTTCGATCGTGACCGGGAAGTTTGCATACTTCACCAGCCACTGCGGCCTGCTTGTCGAGCGTCTGGCGCGCGGTATCCGTCAAGGCCGACGAATCGGTCTCGAAGAAAATGCGGTCGCCGACATTGACGGTGAAATCCTGCTGCGAGCCCGGCGTGGCGCCGTTCAGGCCCAGGCCGTCCGCGTTGTTGGGAAGCTTGTTCTTCGCGCAACCGGCAAGCGCCAGTCCCACGCCCAGCATGATGACAGCCGGTGATCTGAGCAAGGACCGCGTCCCTAGCATTGCGTTCTCCTTTATCGAATTTCTAAACGACCCAATAACCATGAAACGGTTAAGCCCGATTCAACGATCATGGTTAGCAGACGGTAAATCCGTGTTTCCCGCCCGGCCTGTGGTCGCGATTGGGGCGGTTGACCATGGCAATTTGGCCAAAAGGGGGCGGACCGTCCGTTCCGCCCCTGTTCATTGTGCACTGCATCAATCCAGCAGGGGCGACCATGCAGGGTCGGAAGCGAATGCCGGGGTCGGAATGCGCCGCTCGTTGTAGCCGGTGATGTCGATCGAATAGAGCTGCGGACCGCCGCTTTCCCCGCCCGATTCGCGGAAGAACATCAGCACCCGGCCATTGGGGGCCCAGGTCGGGCCTTCATTGTGATAGCCCTCGGTGAGGATGCGCTCGCCCGAGCCGTCCGGCTTCATGATGCCGATGGCGAAATTGCCGCCCGCCTGCTTGGTGAAGGCGATGTAGTCGCCCTTTGGCGACCATACCGGCGTGCCGTAAGATCCCTGCCCGAAGGAAATGCGGGTCTGGCCCGACCCGTCGGCATTCATCTTGTAGAGCTGCTGGCGGCCGCCGCGATCGGATTCGAACACGATCTGCGAGCCGTCCGGCGAATAGGACGGAGCCGTGTCGATCGCCGCGGTGTTGGTGAGCCGCGTCATGGCGCGCGAGCGCAAATCCTGCACGAAGATGTTGGCGTTTCCATCTTGTTGCAGGCTCATGATGATCTTCTGGCCGTCCGGCGAAAAGCGCGGCGAAAAGCTCATGTTGGGAAGGTTCGAGACGATTTCGCGCTGGCCGGTCTCGATCTGCAGGAGGTAGACGCGCGGATTGCCACCCTCGAAGGACATGTAGGTGATTTCCTGGCGCGAGGGCGAAAAGCGCGGCGTCAGCACCAGGTCGCTGCCCTTGGTCAGCATGCGCACATTCGCGCCGTCCTGGTCCATGATGGCAAGGCTCTTGACCCGTTTCGCCTTCGAACCCTTCTCGTCCACGAACACCACGCGGGTATCGAAATAGCCCTTCTCTCCCGTCAGCGCCTCATAGATGGCGTCGGCCACCAGGTGCGCCACGCGACGCCAGTTCTGCGGCGTGGTGAAGAATTGCTGCCCGATGATCTGCTGGCCGGCAAAGACGTCCCAAAGCCGGAACTCGGCCTTGAGCCTGCCGTCGGCCTCCTGCGTGACCGTGCCGGTCACCAGCGCCTGCGCATTGATGACGCGCCAGTCGTCGAAGCGCGGCACGCCGGCTGTGCCAGTGATCTTGTCGATGAATGCGGCTTTCTCGATCGGGCGGAAAAGCCCGGAGCTTTTCAGGTCCGCCTCCACCACGGCGGCAATGTTCACGGCGACCTCGCCGCCCTCGAAATTGGTGATCGCGATGGGAAGCGGCTCGACATTGGCCTTGGACAAGTCGATCTCGACCAGCGCCCGGGCGGGCGCGGCGAAACCGCCCGATATCGCCAGGGCAAGTGCAAGGGCGCAGGCAAGGCGCGTCATCAGTGCGGTAAGTGCAAATTTCTTGGGGGTCATGTTCTCGTCCACGAGGCTCAAAGTTCGGAAGCGGCGAAGCGAACCCGGACATCTTTCCAGGTTTCGTATTTCTCGGCGGGCAGCACGTCGGAAAAGTCGCAGTTGGCGCGGTCGAGGTTGCGCCTCAGGCTGCTTTTCACGGCGCTGGCATGGGCAGGATTTTCAACCCCGGAAACCTCGATCGCGACAATGTCCTCGAGATACCCTTCCGGGCTCATGCGCATCGTCAGGTCGATGCGCAAATTCTCCTGGTCGACATAGGTCGGGATGTTCCAGCATTTGCCGACCTTGCCCTTCAGTCCGTCATACTCGCCGCGGGTAAGTTCCGCGCCAGGCTTGGCGGTCGGATCGCCCACGGTTGGCGTGTTGTTGCTGGCCACGCGCTTTGCGCCGCCCGCGGTGTTTTCCTGCTTGTTGAGCAGCGCGCCGATCTTGTCGGTCACATCCTTCACCTTTTCGGTGGATGTGGCGGTCTTTTCCTGTTTCGGCTCCTCGGCAGGCTGGCGCTTGGTGGTCTCGGGCGTCTGCGGCTTGGGCTTGGGCCTGTCCGACGGTGGCCGCGTCGGCACCGGAATCGCCTTGGGCGCCTCGGTTCCCTGTTCGGGATCGACGGGCGGCAAGTCTTCCTGCGGCTCGGTTTCCTCGGTCAGCGGCACCTTGGGTTCGCTCAGCGCCGCGACTTCCGTGGTTTCCACCGGCGTTTCGGTCTTTGCCGGATCGACAACCGGCTTCGGCTCCACCTTGGCCGCGGTGACGACCTTGTTGTCTTGCGGCGCGGCCTGGGTCTTTTCCGTATCGAGCGGCTTGTCGGTCACCTCGCCCTTGCGGCTTTTCGAATCCTCGTTGGCCTCGCCGATGTTCTTTGCCTCGGGAACCTTCTCCGGACGCGTCGTCGGGACCGGAACCGGCTTGGCGTCGATCTCGGCCTTCTTCTCGCCGTTGGCGCTGCTCGCATCCGGCGATATCGCGGCAAAATCCACTTCCACGCCGCCATCTTGCATGGTGACGAGCGGCTCCGGCCCGGAGAGCGAGAAAAGCGCCCAGCCCAGGATGGCAGTATGCAGCGACGTGGATAGGATCACACCCAGTCTCATCGCTTCAGCTTCGGCCCCCGCCTGTCCATCTGCCCGGATGGTCCATCGCTAGCCGCCGTCTTGTGGTATGCTGGACAGGGTGATCTTCTTGAAGCCGGCGCTGGAGATATCTGCCAGCACGCGGGCAACGAGATCGTATTCGACCGCCTTGTCGCCGCGCACGAGAATGCGGGTTTCGCCGCCATCGCTGTTGTTCGTCGCGATCGCCTTCAGCTTTGCCGCGACCTCGCCGATGTCGATCTCGGTCTCCTGCAGGAAAATCTTGCCGGATTTGTCGACCGAAATGGTGATCGGCTGCGTGTCGGTGTTCAGCGGGCCAGCGGAGGTCTTGGGCATGTCGAGCGGCACGCCGACCGTCAACAGCGGCGCGGCGACCATGAAGATGATCAGCAGCACGAGCATGACGTCGACGAACGGCGTGACGTTGATCTCGCTCATAGGCGCGTGCTTGGTGCGCCCCCGCCCGCGGCGGCCCTTGGAAGCGCTCTTTCCGGTCGACATTCCCATGGTTCAGTGTCCCCGGTGATGGTTGTGATGCGGGCGCAACGCCGTGCCGTCAGGCATTCGCACGTGTCCGGCTTTTTTCATCGATCTGGCGCGAAAGTATGGCGGAGAACTCGTCCGCGAAGCCTTCCATCCTGCCGGTGAACTTGCCGACATCGGAGGAGAACTTGTTGTAGGCAATAACCGCAGGAATGGCTGCCAGCAGGCCCAGCGCCGTTGCAAGCAGCGCCTCGGCGATGCCCGGCGCGACGACGGCAAGGTTCGTGCTCTTCGATCCGGCGATCGCCTGGAACGAGGTCATGATGCCGACGACGGTTCCGAAAAGCCCCACGAAGGGCGAGGCCGAACCGACGGTGGCAAGGAACATCAGGCGTGATTCGAGGCGCTCTGTTTCGCGCGCCAGCGCCACGTCCATGGCCTTCTCGATGCGCATCTGCAGGGCGATCGGCGAGGAGGCGCCGCGCTCGAAGCTCTTTTTCCACTCGCGCATCGCCGAGACGAAAAGCGCGCCCATGCCGGTCGGTGTCTTGTCGGCCAGCGAACGGTAGAGCTCCTCGAGGCTCTGTCCCGACCAGAAGACTTTCTCGAACCGGTCAAGCTGGCCGCGCGTGCGGGCAAAAAGCAGCAATTTGTCGATGATGATGGCCCAGCTCCAGATCGAGGCGATCAGGAGGCCGATCATCACCAGCTTTACCGTCAGGCCGGCCTGTGCGAATAGCGCCCAGAGCGAAACCGAGGCGTGCGCTGCCTCCAGCGACTGCGCTTCTACTTCCTGGGCGAAAGCGGCGGTCACGCCGAAAAGGGACATGACGTCCATGCTGTGGGGCCTCTTCTGGTTCTGTGCGCGAGGAATGACGGGTGCCGGGACCGGTCTGACCGGCCGGGGCCCGATCTTTCAACCAGCCCGCCCTGCCCCTGTGACGCACGAGATACCGACAAGTTTGTTCAAAGCGTGACGCGGCACACGATCTCAACCGTGCCCGCACAGCGCAGTAAGACATTAGCAAGGTTAATGAAGCGTTAGGAATGCTGCAGGTGCGGCATGTGCTCGCGGCCGGCTCCGCCAAGACTGGCGGGCGGGTGCAGGGCGCACTATGATTCGCATCTGTTCTTGTTGGCTGTCGGGCATGAATTTCAGGCGCATAGCGGAAAATCTGATCGAGGAAGCGATGAAGCGCGGCGAATTCGACAATTTGCCCGGCGCCGGAAAGCCGCTTCCGCCCCTGCCCGAGGGAGACCCGTTCGACGTGCTGATGGCGCAGATCATGAAGCGCAACGGCGCGACGCCGCTGGAAGTTCAGCTCAAGCGTTCCATCGCCGACAAGGCGCGGGCGATGCAACAAATCACCGATCCGAAGAAAAAAGCAGCCGAGTTGAAGGAATTGTCCGAACTGCGGCTTCGCCTCAACGTCGCCATGGAAGGCAGGAAGCGCTAGTCCCCCGCTGCGGTCCCGGCCACTGGAATGCCTTCCAGCTTCGCCCGCAGGTCGTCCGGGAACCGCTTGGCGCCGCCCCCGTGGTTGATGAAGGCGACCTCCACGTCTGCCCCGCAAAGCATTGTCTCACGCCCGTCGGGCTCGCGTACGAAGAACTTCCTGGCGCAGGAAGGAACGCGCGCCGGTCAGCTTTTCCAGCTTTGTGCGCACGATCAGGAGATCGTCGATCTTCGCCGGCGGGCCGTATTTCAGGCTCATGCGGTGGATGGCGAAGGCGCTGTCGTCCTGTTCAAGGTCCGTGTGGAAGATCTCGAGGTGCCGCAGCCATTCGGTGCGAGAGCGTTCCATGTATTTCAGATAGTTCGAATGATAGACGACGCCGGAAAAATCCGTGTCCTCGTAATACACGCGCACTTCCATTTCGTGCCCATGCGGGATGAGACGGTTGGCGAGCTGTGTCTTCGATCGTGGCATGATGTTTGGCGGCTTTGTTTCTGTCGCTTTTGTTGCACGCGCTTGTCCACCCGGCAAGCGTGCAGGGCTATTCCTCTTCAAACAGCCGCCCTTGTACTGCAATCAGGTCGCGCGGCGCTTCAAGGCCAAGATGCTTCCAGGCATTGACCGTAATAATTCGCCCGCGCGGCGTGCGCTGGATCAGCCCTTGCTGGATGAGATATGGTTCGATGATGTCCTCGATCGCGTCGCGCGGCTCGGATAACGCGGCAGCGATCGTTTCGATCCCGACCGGGCCGCCGCCGAAATTGCGTGCGATCTGGTTGAGGTAGCGCCGGTCGAGCGAATCGAGACCCGCCTGGTCGACCTCGAGGCGCGTCAGCGCGGCGTCCGCGATCTTCTGGTCGACCGTGCCCGATCCTGCCACCACGGCGAAGTCACGAACCCGGCGCAAAAGGCGCCCGGCGATGCGCGGCGTGCCGCGGGCGCGGCGTGCGATCTCGTGTCCGCCGTCCTCGGTGATCGGCAGGCCCATGATCCGCGCGCCGCGGCGCACGATGTGCTCAAGCTCTTCCACCGTATAGAAATTGAGCCGAACCGGAATGCCGAACCGGTCGCGCAGCGGCGTCGTCAGCAGCCCGATCCGCGTCGTGGCTGCAACCAGCGTGAACTTGGCCAGGTCGATCTTGACCGAACGCGCCGCCGGCCCCTCGCCAATGATGAGATCGAGCTGGAAATCCTCCATCGCCGGGTAGAGGATTTCCTCGACGGCGGGCGACAGCCGGTGGATCTCGTCGATGAAGAGGACGTCGTTTTCCTCAAGGTTCGTCAGCAGCGCCGCGAGGTCGCCAGCCTTCGCGATCACCGGACCCGATGTCGCGCGGAATCCGACGCCCAGTTCGCGGGCCATGATCTGCGCCAGCGTCGTCTTGCCGAGGCCCGGCGGCCCGACGAAAAGCACATGGTCCAGCGCCTCGCCGCGCTTCTTGGCGGCCTCGATGAAGACCTTGAGATTTTCGCGCGCCTGTTTCTGGCCGACAAATTCGTCGAGGCTCTGCGGCCGCAGCGAACTGTCCAGGTCCTCGCCGCGCTTTTCGGGGTCGATGATGCGGTCCTCGCTCACGACAGCAGTTCCATGGCAGGGATGCGGGCAGCTGCTGTCCCGTCGAACGTGACAGTTGAGCTGCACCCGGCTCGCGAACCCAACCATGCCACCAGGAAATCCGCCACCAAGTCGGGGCTGACTTCGCCATCGGCGATTGCGCGCAAGGTCTCGGCCCCCTCGACGACGAAATCATCGGACGACAGCATCATTGCGATGGCGTTGGCAATTGACGAGAGTTCAAGGCGGTGAACCTTGCGCAATACCCGAACCGTCTCGGCCAAGGTAACCGCGCTCACAAATGCCGGGTCCAAGGTGCTCCGGCTGTCGAAGAACCTTCTTGCAATAGCGGCTTGAACCGGCTCATCGGCAGTGAGCAGGCGCACGAGCACATTCGCATCGACGCCAATCACTTGCGGCCCCTTTTCCATTCGCGCTGGATGCGCTTGTCATCTTCCGCAACGTAATCGCCAACCGCCTCTTTCATCTCCTCGAGAGTGGCGGCCTTCATGCCCGGTTTATGAAGGATCCCGTGAAGGTCCGAAGCTCGAACAGTCCGCGGCTTGATCCACATCCGTCCCCCGTCTTCGACAAATTCCACACTGTCGCCGGTTTTCAGTCCAAACCGGTTCCTGACTTCCTTCGGGAGGGTTATCTGGCCCTTGGATGTCAATGTTGCCTTTGCGCCCATATCCTTACTTTCTGTCTAATCCCTTACCTTCAAAGAATAGTAAGGAAAGAAGGAATTGCAAGCTCACCCGGCCAGTTCCTTCAAACCCAGGCGGATGAGTTGCGCGCTGTCGGCGCCGTCGCCCGCCTTCTTGAGCGCCTTCGAGACGGCGGCGGAAGCCTGCTGGCCGGAATATCCCAGGTTGGTGAGCGCGGAAACCGCGTCGGTCACGGCAGTCGGCGCGAGGCCGGAACCGATCGCCGATTGCAATCCGATCTCGGCGGCTGCAGCGCCTGAATAGGCGGGCGCCTTGTCGCGCAGTTCCGTGACGATGCGTTGCGCCACTTTCGGGCCAACCCCCGGCGCGCGCGCCACCATCGCCTTGTCCTGAAGGGCAATTGCGCTGGCCAGTTCGCCCGGTGTCAGTACCGATTGCACTGCCAGGGCAACCTTTGCGCCGACGCCCTGCACGCTTTGCAGGAGGCGGAACCAGTCGCGGTCGAGATCGCCCGGGAAACCGAACAGCCGGATCATGTCCTCGCGCACATGGGTCTCGATGGAAAGCGTCAACGCTTCGCCGACCCCGGGCAAATTGCCGAGCGTGCGCGCCGAACAATGCACCAGATAGCCGACGCCGTGAACGTCGAGGATGACGTGATCCTCGCCGATCGAATCGAGCGTGCCCCTGAGTTTCCCGATCATCTGGAATGTCCGCCGCCGCTGCCTGCCTGCCTACATGCAATAAGAGAACAAGTCAAGAACATCAACCTGCTGCAATCGCCTCGAGCTGCTCCAGCAGGCGGCCGCGGATTGCCGTCATGCCCTTGTAGGCAAGCTCGTCCGGATCGAGGCGGGCGATGAGGTCGCGAAGGCCTGCTGCCAGCCGGGCGCGCTCGGGATGGCGTGCGATGATCGAGGCCGGATCGAGCGAGATGCGGATGGTGAAAAGGATGTCGCCGCTGTGCTCGAGCTTGCGCAGTGTCTGGTACTCCACCCGCAGGAATGTCGAGGACAGCTCGCCGCTGCGCTCGATTTCGCCATCGTCGCCGTGAAACAGCCGCTCGTCCGGGTAAAGCGACCAGTTCATGCGCCACACCGGTTGGGCGGGCTGGAGGTTGTCGAAGATGCGCGCGATGAGACCGGCATTGCGGCTGCCTGGCCCGAAGCCGGGAACCGGCGCATGAACCGTGTCGAGCGGCCTGCCGAACTTTTCGCGCAGCCGCCACGACGAGGGAAAGCAGACGCAACCGGCCGCGACCCGCCAGCCATCAGCGCCCCTTCGCATCAGCACCAGATCTTCCTGCACCAGCCGGGCGGCGCAAACCAGCGGCGCATCGGTGTCGCGCCCGACCACCCGCCCGGCCACGCGCAGCCCGTCGCCTTCACGCGCCCAAACACCCGCAAAAGCGTCGGGCAAATGCCGCGAGAGCATGTCCCAAACCTCGCGCTGAGCTGCCACCGTTGCATCCTCGGCGGCAAAGACATCGCCGCGGCGGGTCGCCAGCAGAAGATCCTTTTGCGCAAGATAATCGGCGAGCCTTTCGTCCGGCTCGATCCATTCCTTTGGGTCGAGTGGCGCCAGCCCGATGCGGAAAAGCGGCTGGCTGCCGTCCCATGGCGTATGTCGGGGCAGATCCACGGAGCTATCCCGCCAGTGCGGCGATGGCGGCGGCTCCCCGCAAATGCGCATGGCAGATCGCGATGGCGAGTGCGTCGGCGGCGTGCTCGCTGTCGAAGACCGCGCGCGGAAGCAGGGTCTTCACCATCATCTGCACCTGCACCTTGTCGCCGTGCCCCGCGCCGGTAACGGATTTCTTGACGAGGTTCGGCGCGTATTCGGCCACCGGCAGGCCCGCCATGGCCGGAACCAGCAGCGCGATGCCGCGTGCCTGCCCGAGTTTCAGCGTCGCGCCTGCATCGCGGTTGACGAAGGTGTTTTCCACGGCCGCCTCTTGCGGCAGATGCGCGGCCATCACGGCGCAAAGCCCGTCATGCAACTGGCAAAGCCGCCGCGCAAGTTCTGCTTTCGCATCGGACTGGATGGTGCCGGCGGCAACGAATACCAGCTTGTTGCCGGCGCTCTCGACAACGCCCCAGCCCGTGTTGCGCAGGCCGGGGTCGATGCCGATGATTTGCACGGGCGCTTTTTGCATGGCCCCTGATAGCGCGAAACCGTTCAGGCGGAAAGCTTCGCCAGCACCGCTTCGTCGACCTCGAAATTGGCGTAGACGTTCTGCACGTCGTCGTCGTCCTCGAGCCGGTCGATCAGCTTCATCAGCGGACTGCGCCCGTTCCTCGTCCACCGGCGTCGTGGTCTGCGGCTTCCAGATGGTCTTGACCGATTTCGGCCTCGCCGAGCGCCTTTCGAGCGCCGAGGAAACCTCGCCGAGGTTCTCGAAGGCGCAGATGATCGTGTGGCCGTTCTCGTCGGACTCGACGTCGTCGGCGCCGGCCTCGATCGCCGCTTCCATCACCTTGTCGGCGGAGCCGGCCCCGGCGCGTGTAGACGATCTCGCCGACCCGGTCCCACATGAAGCGAGACCGAGCCGGTTTCGCCCAGCGCCCCGCCGGCCTTGGTGAAGGCGGCGCGGACATTGGATGCCGTGCGGTTGCGATTGTCGGT
The DNA here is from genome assembly GCA_963846345.1 of uncultured Alphaproteobacteria bacterium. Taxonomy (GTDB): domain Bacteria; phylum Pseudomonadota; class Alphaproteobacteria; order Rhizobiales; family Rhizobiaceae; genus BOKV01. The sequence continues at coordinate 103,465 of CAWJVP010000015.1, read as the reverse complement.
CAGCGCCTCGACGATGACGGCGACGCCGCCCGGGCCGTAGCCCTCGTAGCGCACCTCGTCGTAGTTTTCGCCCTCGCCGCCGGCTGCCTTGTTGATGGCGCGCTGGATGTTGTCCTTGGGCATGGACTGCGCCTTGGCGTTCTGGATCGCAAGGCGCAGGCGCGCATTCATGGCCGGGTCGGGCACGCCGGTCTTGGCAGCGACGGTGATTTCGCGCGCCAGCTTCGAGAACATTTTCGACTTGATCGCATCCTGCCGGCCCTTGCGGTGCATGATGTTCTTGAACTGTGAATGACCTGCCATGGCGCCAACTCTTGCTTCTTTTGTCCGGGCTTGTTGGCCGGTCTTATAGACAAGGCGGGCAAGTTTCGTCCAGTAGAGGCGAAACGAAGCCGTCCGCGGGGAGCAAATGGCACGCAAGATCATCATCGATACCGATCCGGGGCAGGACGACGCGGTCGCCATCCTGCTGGCGCTGGCAAGCCCGGAACTGGACGTCGTCGGCATCACCGCCGTCGCCGGCAACGTGCCGCTGCCGCTGACCGAGCTCAACGTGCGCAAGGTCTGCGAACTGGCGGGCCGGCCGGACATGCAAGCGTCTTTGCCGGGGCCGACGCGGCCGCTGATCCGCCAGCTCGTCACCGCCGAATATGTGCATGGCAAGACCGGCCTCGACGGTCCGGACCTGCCGGAGCCGATCATGCCGCTGCAGCCGCAGCACGCGGTCGATTTCATCATCGAGACGGTGATGGCCAGCCCCGAGGGCGAAATCACGCTCTGCCCGCTCGGACCGCTCACCAACATCGCCTGGCGCTGATCCGCGAGCCGCAGATCGCGCCGAGGCATGCGCGAGATCGTGCTGATGGGCGGCGGCTTCTTCGAGGGCGGCAACACCACGCCGGCCGCCGAATTCAACATCTATGTCGATCCGCAGGCGGCCGACATCGTGTTCAGGTCCGGCGTTCCGATCGTGATGATGCCGCTCGACGTGACCCACAAGGCGCTGACCACGCGCGCCCGCGTCGAGCGCTTCCGCGCCATGAGCACGCGCGGTCGGCGATGCGACGGCGGCACTGCTCGATTTCTTCGAGCGCTTCGACGAGCACAAATACGGCACCGATGGCGGCCCGCTGCACGACCCGTGCGTGATCGCCTGGCTGCTGAAGCCGGAGCTGTTTTCCGGGCCGCCATGTGCAATGTCGTCATCGAGACCGACATCCGAACTGACCATGGGCATGACCGTGACCGACTGGTGGGGCGTGACCGACCGCCCGAAGAACGTGATGGTGAACCACGGCATCGATTCCAACGGCTTCTACCAGCTCCTGACCGAGCGGATAGCCAGGCTCTAGGCCGCAAGAGGAGAACCCCAATGAGTCTCAAGGGAAAGACGCTCTTCATCTCCGGCGGCAGCCGCGGCATCGGCCTGGCCATTGCCCTGCGCGCCGCCGCCGACGGCGCCAACATCACCATCGCGGCCAAGACCATCCGAGCCGCATCCCAAGCTGCCGGGCACCATCCACACCGCCGCGCAGGAGATCGAGGAAGCCGGCGGCCGGGCCCTGCCGGTGCTGTGCGACATCCGCGACGAGGAGCAGGTCGGCGAAGCGGTGCGCCAGACGGTCGAGACCTTCGGCGGCATCGACATCTGCATCAACAATGCCAGCGCCATCCAGCTTTCCGGCACGCTTGCCACCGACATGAAGCGCTTCGACCTGATGCACCAGATCAACACGCGCGGCACCTTCCTTGTCTCGCGCACCTGCCTGCCGCATCTGCTGAAGTCGGACAACGCGCACATCCTCAACCTGTCGCCGCCGCTCGACATGAACCCGAAATGGTTCGCGCGCCACATCGCCTACACCATGGCGAAATACGGCATGTCGATGTGCGTGCTCGGCATGGCCGAGGAATTTCGCGATGCCGGCATCGCCGTCAACGCGCTGTGGCCGCTGACCGCCATCGACACCGCAGCGGTGCGCAACGTGCTTGGCGGCGACGCGATGGCGAAGATGAGCCGGCTGCCCGGCGATCATGGCCGACGCGGCCCATGTCGTCCTGTCGCGCGACCCGCGCGGCTGCACCGGCAATTTCTTCATCGACGAGGAAGTGCTGCGCGAAGAGGGCGTGACCGACTTCTCGAAGTACCAGCATCCTGAAGCCGACGCGCTGGCCGGCGATTTCTTCGTGCCGGACGCGGTTTTCGAACGCTCGCCGACCAAGGTTCTGCGGGGCGGTATACTGACTATTTTCAGACTTTTATCTGCCGCTGCGATATGATCCCGCCACTGATTCCTTTGGAGGCGGTCATGAGCAACTGGGTTTTCCTCGTCATATTGGGCGTCATCTCGGTCCTGGCCGGGCTGTTCGCGCTTCTCAACCCCTTCCCGGCATCGATAGCCGTCACGCAATTCGTCGGCATCGCCTTCCTCATCATCGGCGCGGGCGAGGTGATCGAGGCCTTCCGGTCGGAGAGCTGGGGCGGCAAGATCTGGGCGCTGCTTCTGGGTATCGTCGCCTTGCTGGTCGGCATCAACCTGCTTGGCGAGCCGCTCGAAGGGCATGATCACGCTGTCGATGTTCCTGGCCGCGGCGTTCATCGTCTCCGGCATCTTCAAGCTGATCGTCGGCTGGCAAATCCACTTCGCGCAGCTGCGCTTCGCGGTGCTGCTGTCGGGCCTGGTCTCTCTTCTGATCGGCATCATCATCTTCGCCAATTTCCCGGCATCGGCGGCAACGAGCCTCGGCTTGCTGCTCGGCATCGAATTGCTGTCGAACGGGGTGAGCGCGATCGCGATGGGCTTCTCGCGCAGGACCGGCGGCGTGCGGGCGGCGGCCTGATCGTCAGAGCCAGTTGCGGTATTTGAAGTACAACAACGGCACGACGGCCGAGATCACCATCAGGCCGATCGCCAGCGGATAGCCGTAGCCCCATTCGAGTTCGGGCATGTGCTGGAAGTTCATGCCGTAGACGGAGGCGACCAGCGTCGGCGGCAGGAACACCACGGCGGCGATAGAGAATATCTTGATGATGTTGTTCTGCTCGATGTTGATTAGGCCAAGCGTCGCGTCGAGCAGGAAGGTGGTCTTCTGCGACAGGAAGTCGGTATGGTCGGCGAGCGAATGAATGTCGCGCGCCAGCGTCTTCAGCCGTTCGCGCAGCACCTTGTCCTTCTCCTGTGCCTGCATGGTCAGGGTGAGAAAGCCAGCAAGGCGGTCCAGCGTGACAAGGCTGTCGCGGATCGCCGATGACAGGTCGCCCTGGCGGCCGAGGTCGACCAGCACGCCTTCATAGCCGCGCCCCTTGGCCTTGACCGCGCCGCGCAGTCCGAACACCTTGGACGAAACGATGTCGATGTCGCGCGCCGTGCGCTCCAGCGTGTCGGCGAGCCGGTCTACGATCGTCTCCAGCAGCGCCATCAGCGTCTTCGCGGCTGTGCCGCAACCCGCCCCTTCCTTTTGCGCCCGGACCTCGAACTGCTTGAAGGGCTTTGGCGTGTGGTAGCGAACCGTGACCAGCCGGTTGCCGCCCAGCACGAACGTCACCGGCGCGAGGACGAAATCATCGTTTTCGGTATTGGAGAGGACGAGCGCAGTCAGATAGATCGCGCCATTGTACTCGTAGAGGCGCGAGGAGATCTCGATCTCAGCCATCTCGTCGCGGGTCGGCACTTCCATGCCGGTGGCCTGCTCCACCAGCGTGTCTTCCTCTGGCGTCGGGTCGATGAGGTCGATCCACATCGCCTCCGCCGGGTTATCGAGCGGCATCTTGATCGGCAGCAGCCGGTCCCGGTCAGAGCGGTATCCGATGATCAAGCTGGTCCCCTACCAAGGCATGACGTTCTGAAGGCGCGGGCCGATGCGCAGCGGCGCGATGCGGGTGGCAAGGCCGGTCGAAAGGTCGATGTCGACGCCGATCCCGCAGATCGTCGCCGGGCCGCCGGCCGCCTCGAAGCGACCCTTGGGCAGCTTGGTCAGGAAGCGGTTCAGCGGTTCTTCCTTGTCCATGCCGAGCGATGAATCATAGTCGCCGCACATGCCCGCATCGGAAATGAACGCCGTTCCGCCATTGAGGATATGGTGATCGGCGGTCGGGCAGTGGGTGTGGGTGCCGACCACAAGCGAGACGCGCCCGTCGACGAAATGCCCGAAGCACGATTTCTCGCTTGTCGCCTCGGCGTGGAAATCGATCACGATCGCGTCGACGTCACGGCCCAGCGTGGTGCCGGCAAGCAGTTCCTCGCCGCAGCGGAAAGGATCGTCCAGCGAGGGCGACATGAAGGCCGAGCCCATGATGTTGGCGACCATGACGCGCGCACCGTTTCGCGCCTCGAAGATGTTGACGCCGCGCCCGGGCGTGCCGGCCGGATAGTTCGCGGGACGCAGGAAGCGTTCGTGCCGGTCGGCGAAGACCAGCGCCTCGCGCTGGTCCCATACGTGATTGCCGGTGGTGATGACATCGGCGCCCGCGCCGAGCGTTTCCTCGACAATGGCTTCGGTGATGCCGAAGCCGCCGGCCGCGTTCTCTCCGTTGACGATGACGAAGTCGAGTTTCCAGGCCTCGATCATGCCTGGCAATGCCGAGCAGACGGCCTCGCGTCCGCTTTTCCCCACCATGTCACCCAGGAAAAGCAAACGCATATTCAACCCTCTCGAAACTCGCGATATCCGCTTTCGGTAAGCACCGCGTGCATCCTTATGTCATGCGGATCGGCGGGAACCAAGTCCACTTCCTGCACGGAAAATGCGCAGCCAACAAGGCGCGGGTCGCGGCCGTTTTCCCTGCAGGCGCGCGATGGCGCGGTCATAGTGGCCGGCGCCATAGCCGATCCGGTTGCCCGCCGGATCGTATGCCGCCAGCGGCATCAGCATGATTTGCGGCTCGAGCATTTCGGCGTCCGGCCCCGGGCCAAAGGTGCCGAAGCCGGTGGGCACCAGCGCCGCGCCGGGGATGAGCGCGCGAAAAACGATGGTCTGCCGGTCGATCACCGCCGGCACGCAAAGCCGCGCGCCCTTGAGGCGCAAGGCATCCATCAGCGGACGGATATCGATCTCGGAGCGGATGGGCATGAAGCCGGAAATGATCGCGCCGGGCTCGAAGCGGATGCCGCCGGCCCCGTGCGAGGCAGCCGCCATGGCCATCTCGATCCGCTCCACCGGATCGATCGCATCGCGCCGAGCAAGAGCCTGCGCGCGGATTGCCGCCTTGTCGTAAGTGGATTGCATCTTCCCATGATCCGGGAATCGGCCGGAAGGCCGGAAAGGGTGAAGGAGCGAGCCGCCTTGGCCGTCAGACGTTTCGATCCCGGGAACCTACAACGTAGGTGGGCGCCGTGTGTCCGGACCCACGGGTCCGGTCAGGGACAGCTCCCTCAAGGATCGGTAAGGCCCCGGGAATGCAGTTGTCCGGTCGAACCACGCAGCCCGCCGTTCCAAGATATAGGCCGGGGCGTGCGGCTTATCCAGCGCTTTTTGTCGGAGATTTCAGCGGTCGCGGCGGGCGGGCGAAAGCCGCAGCGACAGCGCCTCGATACGCTCGGCCGCCTCGGCAAGCTGCCGGTCGGTTTCCCCGCGCCCGGCCTGCATCGCCTCGAGCTCGGCCTCCAGCCGCGCCAGCCGCTTTTCCATTTCCTGCAATTCGTCCGTGACCATCACCCCGGCCATGACTGTAAGGCGCTGGTCGCCGATCTCGCCGAAGGCGCCGCGAAGCTGGTTCACATAGCCGTCGAAGCGGCCGGCAAGGGCGATGAGATGGTTCTCCTGGCCCTCGTCGCAGGCCATCCGGTAGGTCTTGCCGTTGATCGTCACGCTTACATGCGACATGTCGCGGCCTTTCCTGCGGATCTGGCGGACTGCCCGCTCATGCCTTTTTCTCCACCTGGCCGTCGAGCACGGCGCGGATAGCCTCCATGGCGTCGACCAGCCGGCGTGACACCTCGCGATTGGTGGCTTCCAGGCGCTGCGCGCGCGCCGACGCACTGTCCAGGGCTTCGGCAAGTCGTGCCCGGTCGGCGCTCATCCGCTGTACTTCGGCCTCGACATCGCCAAGCTCGGCTTCCCGCTCAAGACGGGCGTCTATTGCCTGTTCCAGCAAATCCAGCGCACGGTTCAACCGTTCCACCCCGCCGTGCACGCCCGATCCGTTCTCCGTCCGGGCGCCGTTTGATGCATGGGAAGCATCCATGGCCGCACTCACATTGCCACTCACACAAGGCGCAGGCATTCAGCCTGCCGCGCTTCGGCTTTCCAGCGCGGAAAGGAAAGTTCCTTCCCACGCTCTCGTCTCCGGCGCCTCCCCCAATTGGCAATGACCGGCATAACATTTGGACTTTTGCGGGATGGAACTCCGTCCCCGCCACTTGACCCCGTAAGCAGTCATCCGGACACGCCGGACGATTCGCCGCTGCTCCATGAGCTTACGGGCAAAACATTACGCGTTGGACGAAATGTCCGTCAACATGCGCGACGCCAATTGAACGGCGAGTAACGGGTTTTCCCCCGCGCAATGCAAAAAAGAAACCCGTCATCGGCTTGTCACGGCCATGGCGCGAAGGCTGAAAGGTATTTGATGTCACATTGACTCGACCCGTCGCGCTGCTAGAAGAGCGCTCATTCCGGCGCTGCGGCGGGCAATGGGGACGGGATGTCCCGCACTAGCATTGCGTCGGCCTTGAAGGCGCGCCCGCGCCAGCAACCGGGGGAGTTTAATGCAGAACCAGGACATTCACGCGGACATGGCCAATGCCATCCGCTTCCTTTCGGTTGACGCCGTCGAGAAAGCCAATTCCGGCCACCCCGGCCTGCCCATGGGCGCCGCCGACATCGCAACGGTATTGTTCACGCAGGCCATGGACTTCGACGCGACAAAGCCGGGCTGGCCCGACCGCGACCGCTTCGTGCTTTCGGCCGGGCACGGTTCGATGCTGCTCTATTCGCTGCTTTTCCTGACCGGATACCCGGACATCACGCTGGATGAGATCCGCAACTTCCGCCAGATCGGCGCAAGGACCGCGGGGCATCCCGAATACGGCCATGGCGCCGGCATCGAAACGACGACCGGTCCGCTGGGCCAGGGCCTTGCCAATGCGGTGGGCATGGCGATCGCGGAGCGCCACCTCAATGCGCAGTTCGGCGACGACCTCGTCGACCACCGGACCTGGGCGCTCGCCGGCGACGGCTGCCTGATGGAAGGCATCAGCCAGGAGGCGATCAGCCTTGCCGGACATTTGAAGCTGGCCAAGCTGGCGGTCATCTGGGACGACAACAACATTTCCATCGACGGGCCGATCGGCATGGCCGATTCGACCGACCAGATCGCACGCTTCAAGGCATCGGGCTGGAACACGATTTCCATCGACGGGCATGACCGCGAAGCAGATCGCAGCCGCGCTGGACGCCGCGCGCAAGTCCGACCGGCCGACATTGATCGCGGCCAAGACCACCATCGGCTTCGGTGCGCCGACCAAATCCGGCACTGCCAAGGTTCACGGCTCGCCGCTCGGTGCGGAGGAAATCAAGGGCGCGCGCGAAAAGCTCGGCTGGCCGCATGCGCCCTTCGCCGTTCCCGCCCCGCTGCTGAAGGCGTGGCGCGAAGCCGGCAAGCGCGGCGCCGAAAAGCGCAAGGCCTGGGAAAAGCGGCTCGCCGCGACCGACGCGAAGACGCGGGCCGAATTCAAGCGCCGCATCGCCGGTGAGTTGCCGGCAGCGTTCGGCGAGGCAATGACAGCGTTGAAAAAGAAGCTCGCCGCCGACAAGCCAAAGATGGCTACCCGTAAATCTTCCGAGACCGTGCTCGAGGTCATCAACGGCGTGGTGCCGGAGACGATCGGCGGATCGGCGGACCTTACCGGCTCGAACAATACCAGGACCAGCCAGACCAAGCCGTTTTCGGCCTCCGACTACTCGGGCCGCTACGTCCACTACGGCATCCGCGAACACGGCATGGCCGGCGCGATGAACGGCATCGCCCTGCATGGCGGCGTGATCCCCTATTCGGGAACCTTCCTCGCATTCGCCGACTATGCCCGCCCCTCGATCCGCCTCGCCGCGCTGATGGGCATTCGCGTCATCCACGTGATGACGCATGATTCCATCGGCCTTGGTGAAGACGGGCCGACGCACCAGCCGGTCGAGCATCTTGCCGCGCTGCGCTGCATTCCCAATCTTCTGGTCCTGCGGCCGGCCGATACGATGGAGACGGCGGAATGCTGGCAGGTCGCGCTGGAAGCGAAGTCGAGCCCCAGCGTGCTTGCCCTCACCCGGCAGAACCTTCCCGCACTGCGGCACAAGGCGGGCCGCGAGAATTTGTGCGCACGCGGCGCGTACGAGATCAGCCCGGCGTCTGGCGAGGCGCAGGTGACGATTTTCGCCAGCGGCTCGGAAGTTGAAATTGCCGTCAATGCGCAAGCCATGCTGCAGAAGGCGAAGATCCCGGCGCGGGTCGTATCCGTGCCCTCTTTCGAACTCTTCGCCGCCCAGCCGGAGAAGTACCGCAAGGCGGTCATCGGATCGGCGAAGGTTCGCGTCGCGGTCGAGGCTGCCGTCGGACAAGGATGGGAACGATTCATCGGCGATGATGGTATCTTCATCGGGATGAAGGGCTTTGGCGCGTCCGGGCCCTACGAGAAGCTATACGAACATTTCGGCATCACGCCCGAAGCCATCGTCAAGGCGGCAAGGGCAAAGCTCAGGAAAAGCGCCTGAGCGGGCAGCGGAACAAGGGACCGGAGAGAGAACATGACCGTCAGGATCGCAATCAACGGATTTGGCCGCATCGGCCGCAATGTGGTTCGCGCCATCTATGAATTGGGCCGCAAGGACATCGATATCGTCGCCGTCAACGATCTCGGACCGGTCGAAACCAACGCACACCTGATGCGCTACGATTCGGTCCATGGACGCTTCCCGCGCGAGGTCACGGTCAAGGGCGACACCATTTCGGTCGGCAGTGAAAGCTTCAAGGTTCTCGCCGAGCGCGACCCGTCGAAGCTGCCCTGGAAGGAAATGGGCGTCGACATCGCGATGGAATGCACCGGCATCTTCACCGCCAAGGACAAGGCCTCGATGCACCTTGCAGCCGGCGCGAAGCGCGTCCTCGTCTCGGCACCCGCGGAAGGCGCCGACCTCACGGTCGTCTACGGCGTGAACCACGACAGGCTGACCCGCGAACACATGGTCGTGTCGAATGCATCGTGCACCACCAACTGCCTTGCGCCGGTCGCCAAGGTCCTGAACGACGTGATCGGCATCGAGAAGGGAATGATGACGACCATCCATTCCTATACCGGCGACCAGCCGACGCTCGACACCATGCACAAGGATCTCTATCGCGGCCGCGCCGCTGCGCTGTCGATGATCCCGACCTCCACCGGCGCCGCCAAGGCGGTTGGCCTGGTGCTGCCGGAACTCAACGGCAAGCTCGACGGCTTCGCCATGCGCGTGCCGACGCCGAACGTCTCGGTGGTGGACCTCAAGTTCATCGCCAAGCGCAAGACGTCGGTCGAGGAAATCAACGAGGCGATCAAGGCCGCCGCGCATGGCGCGCTCAAGGGCATTCTCGGCTACACGACCGAGAAAAACGTGTCGATCGACTTCAATCACGACCCGCACTCGTCGATCTTCCACATGGACCAGACCAAGGTCATGGACGGCACGCTGTGCTCCGTGTTGTCGTGGTACGACAACGAATGGGGCTTCTCCAACCGCATGGGCGACACCGCCGTTGCGATGGGCAAGCTGCTCTGAGGCAGTCGTGGAGGCTGGACCATGCAAAACGGCCTCCTCATCGCCCTCGCCTTCGCCGTCCTGATCATCGTGCTTGCAATCGTGCTGACCTGGCTGACGCGCCGGGGCAGTCATGATCGCGGCCCGCGCGACGGCAGGTCCGCCGCGACCTGGGAAGGCATACGGCAAGCGCGAAACATCGATCCTGAAGACCGCTGAACAAGGCAAGCACCATGAGCCGCTTCAAGACTCTCGACATGGCCGATCTCAAGGGAAAGCGCGTGCTGGTGCGCGTTGATCTCAACGTGCCGATGGAGAACGGACGCGTCACCGACACGACGCGCATCGAGCGCATCCTGCCGACGATCCGCGAGATCTCGGACAAGGGCGGGCGCGTCGTGCTGCTCGCCCATTTCGACCGGCCGAAGGGCAAGGTCGTGCCGGAAATGTCTCTCGCCGGCGTTGTCTCGACCCTCGCCGAAATGCTGGGCCGGCCCGTCGCCTTCGGAACCGATTGCACCGGCCCGATGGCCGAGGCGGCGGTCTCCGTACTGGATGACGGCGATGTTGTGCTTCTCGAAAACACCCGCTTCCACAAGGGCGAGGAAGAAAACGACCCCGGATTCTCCAAGGCCCTGGCCGCAAATGGCGACATCTATGTCAACGACGCATTTTCGGCAGCGCACCGGGCGCATTCGTCCACCGAAGGCATTGCCCGCCTGCTGCCCTCCTTTGCCGGAAGGACGATGCAGGCCGAACTCGATGCGCTCGAGGCAGGCCTCGGCAATCCGCAGCGGCCGGTGATCGCGATTGTTGGCGGCGCTAAGGTTTCCACGAAGCTGGACCTGCTGTCGAACCTCGTGGAAAAGGTCGATGCGCTCGCCATCGGCGGCGGCATGGCCAACACCTTCCTTGCCGCCAAGGGCGTCAATGTCGGCAAATCGCTATGCGAGCACGACCTCGCCGCGACCGCCCGCGAAATCCTCGCGAAGGCGCAAAAGGCCGGCTGCACGGTGATCCTGCCCGTCGACGGCGTGGTCGCCCGCGAATTCAAGGCGAACGCCGCCAACGAGACGGTGCAGGTTCACGACATTCCGGCCGATGCGATGATGCTGGACGTCGGCCCCAAGACCGTCGAGGCCGTAAACGGCTGGATCGCCAAGGCAAGGACTTTGGTGTGGAACGGACCGTTCGGCGCGTTCGAACTGACGCCCTTCGACAAGGCAACCGTCGCGGTCGCGAAGTTCGCGGCGGCACAGACCCGGGCCGGCAAGCTCGTATCCGTAGCGGGCGGCGGCGATACCGTCTCCGCCCTCAACCATGCCGGCGTCGCGGACGATTTCACCTATATATCGACCGCGGGTGGCGCATTCCTCGAATGGATGGAAGGCAAGGAATTGCCGGGCGTCGCCGCGCTTTCGGCCTGAACTCAGTCGCCATTGCCTTCGACCGGCGGCACCTGCGAGGGCGGGATGACCGGCGTCTCGCCGCCCTGTGACGGCGGCACGGCAATTTCGCCGTCAGCGCTGGCAGGCGGCGCCAGCACCGCGCCGCATTCATCAAGCTTGCTTTCCTCGGGCAGTATCGCGCCGTCGCCGGCAGGCTGGTCCGCTGGCGCTGCCCGGCAGTCGACCGGCGGCTGGGGGGCAGCAGCATCGCCCGTGGCCTGCGCCGCGGCGGCGCCCGGTAAAATCATCGACAGCGTGGCGGCAATGAACAATGCAGGTCTTACCACGTGGGCCTCTCCCTTCCCTCGGAAGGTCAATGCAGCCGGGGCCAGCGGGTTCCTGCGGATCGTCGGGGTTTTTTTGACGATTACGTAAACGAATTGTGTAATTCCGCACAGATTGCTCCCGCGACACAGTGTACCTCGACATGACCGGTGCTTCGGCAAACAGCCCCGCCTGGCCCGGGTTTTTCATCAGGCATTGCATGAAAACCAAATGTGAAAGGGGCTCATCCTCGCTACAAGGGAGACGATCATGAGCAGCGAGATGAGCCGTGGAAACGCGAAGAAGCGCGTGCACCATGGCAAGTTCGGACCTGCGGTAGGCAGCTTCGAATTCACCGGCGAGAATGCCAAGGCGACCGACCGCAGGGCATCGGCAGTGACCGGCCTTGAAAAGGCGGCGCAGGCATTCCTTCGAAGGGTGGGCAGTTGAGATGACTGTCCTTCGCCGGAACCGCCGCATGCCCATTCCTTCGCGCGATTTCGCATTTGCGCAATGACGCCCGCACGCGCGCCGGGGGCTTGGGGAACAACAACAGGCGGTGCGGCAAAAGCCGCGCCGCCGCTTTGACGCGCACTATTCAATCGATTTTTATGACCCAGGCCCCGTTTCATGTCGTTTTGGCCTCTGTTATCAGCCCTTGAACGGGAAAACACGAGGAGCCAGCCATGATCGAACGCATCGAAGACATCGCCATTGCCATGGTCGCCGAGGGCCAGGGCATCCTGGCCGCAGATGAATTGACCGGCACGATCCAGAAGCGCTTCGACACCATTCATGTCGAAAACACCGAGACAAACCGGCGCGACTACCGCGAGATGCTGTTCCGCTCGAACGAAGCGATGAACGACCATATCTCGGGCGTCATCCTGTTCGAGGAAACGCTGTTCCAGAAGGCCGCGGACGGAACGCCCTTCGTCGATCTCATCCGCAAGGCAGGCGCGGTTCCTGGCATCAAGGTAGACAAGGGCGCACAGCTCTTGCCGGGTTCCGAAGTGGAAACGGTGACGGAAGGCCTCGATGGCCTGCGCGCGCGACTGGTGAAGTACTACGAGGCAGGCGCCCGTTTCGCCAAGTGGCGCGGCGTCATCACCATCACCAAGGACGCGCCGAGCTGGAACTGCGTCAAGGCAAATGCCCATGCGCTCGCCCGCTACGCGGCGCTGTGCCAGGAGGCCGGTATCGTTCCGATCGTCGAACCGGAAGTGCTGATGGACGGCCCGCACAGCCACCACTCGATCCAGCGTTGCCATGAAGTGACCGAATGGGTGCTGAAGACGCAGTTCAGCGAGCTCTACGACGCCGGCGTCAACCTCGAAGGCATCGTGCTGAAGCCCAACATGGTCGTGCCGGGGCAGAAGTCCGGCCAGAAGTGCTCGGTCGAGGAAGTCGCCGCCCATACAGTGCGCGTGCTGAAAGCAACCGTGCCCACCGCCGTTCCCGGCATCGCATTCCTGTCGGGCGGTCAGGACGACGAGGAAGCGACGGCGCATCTTTCGGCGATGAACGCCATGTTCGACCTGCCGTGGAAGCTGACCTTCTCCTATGGCCGTGCGTTGCAGGCCGCGGCGCTGAAGGCCTGGGGCGGAAAGCGCGAAAATGTCGCCGCCGGCCAGCGCGCCTTCACCCACCGCGCGAAGATGAACGGCCTTGCCGCGCTTGGCAAATGGCAGGCCGACCTCGAGAAGGCGGCCTGATGCAATGAAAAAGGCGGGTTTTCACCCGCCTTTTTAAAGTCTCGCGGGGCCGTCTCAGCCCCCGTGTCCGCCGTGACCATGCCCGCCAGCGCCAACCTCGACGATTCCCTCGAAGGAATTGAAACGGGCGATCGCTTCCGATCCCAGCTTCGCTTCGGCGGATGCAAGTCCGGCCGCGATCGTCATCGCTGATTCGTGCGGCATCCCAGTCTTGGCGAGGTTTTCAGCGTGCCGGAAACCTTCGCCTCCACACATGTGGACTGCCCAGCCATCTTCGCCCTTGCGCAGCAGGCCCCTGCCGCCGCGGCCGTCCTGTGTCCAGCCTGCGACCGCCCATTCGCCGTCAATGACCACCGGCTCCACCGTCAAAGGCGACTCGGGTGTTTCGAAATGCGCCTTCATCATTTCCGCGATGGCTTCCCGATCATCCACCGGTTGGCCATGGTTCATGCCCTGCTTGCCCGTGCCGTGGCCGGAATGGTCATGGCCGCCGGCCTTGACGTCCATGACGTCGAATTCGAGTTCGACCTCGCCGGCCTTTTCGAAGACAAGCTTCGCCTTGCGCTTCTCGCCGGGCTTCATCTGCTCCTTGAGCCCGATGAACATCACGTGGTAGCCCCCCGGCTTGAGCTCGACGGATCCGCCCGCCGGAATTTCCAGTCCGCCCTCCACGGGGCGCATCTTCATGACGTCGCCTTCCATGGCCATTTCGTGGATCTCGACCTTGCCGGCGAAATCGGCGCTGCCTGAAACAAGCCTGTCGCCTGCCGCCCCCGAATTGCTGATGTTCATGTAGCCGCCCGAGACAGGCGCGTTGGGCGGCGTGGCCTTGATCACCGGCGCGGCGATTACAAGGTCGCCGGCTTTCACTTCCACGCCCGCGGCCGCATGGCTGCCATGGCTGCCGTGACCGGTATCCGCCGCAAGGATCATGATGCCTGGAGCCGGGCGTTTCAGCGAATGCGGGTCCTGGCCTTCGGCCGGAATTTCTACCCAGTCCACTTTGCCGTCGGCGCATTCCTGCATGACCGGGATATAGGTGGTTGCATCGGCGGGAAGTGCATCGGTGATCCGCGCCTGGAAGACGAACTGGTCGAAATGCTCGTCCTCGAGCGAACCGGTCCAGATGATTTCCTTGACGCCCGACGTGACCGGCTTGCCGTGTACTTCATATTTGCCGGAATATTCGCCCTTGACCGATTCGAGCGTCCAGCCGGACTTCGGCATCGGCTTGACTGCGATGATGCCCTCGGGGATTTGCACCTTGACCTTGAGCGTTGCCTGGCCATCGCAGCCGTGCGGCACCTGCACGACTGCCTTGTAGTAGCTGTTCTGCTTCGCCTGCGGCGTCTCGAACGTGGCGTGCGCCAAGGCTGCGCCTGTGCTGGCGAGTGTGAGCGCGATCGCGCCTGTGATTTCGATGATGCGGTTGTTCATGGATCTGTTCCTGAAACTGGATGGAATTGCGCCTGCCGCCCGCGAAGGCGGGAGGGGCAGGCAGTACCGTTCGAATTGCTTCAGGAGATGGACGGAGGGCCGCGCAGCGACCGCGTTCCGAACTCTGCGCGCCTTGCTGGTCCGGAATGTGTGATCGTTGCAATGCGTGAGCCAAACGCCTTGGCCGGCCAAGCGATGGCAGGCGGCGCTGGCAAGACGACGGCGGAGGAAATGCGGCAGAATTCGCAGCCCGCATCGCCTGCAATGCCGTTGCCGCCATCTTCACCCGGAAGGCAAAGCGCGGGAATGGACCCGTCCGGCAGGGCATAGGCCGACAAATCGGCCGCCACGGAATTGGCTGGCCGGTGTGCCAGCGCAACAAGCACCAGCGCCAGCGCGCAGGCAATGCGCGTTGCGAGGTTGAAACGGCGCAGGATGAGCCGGAGGCTTGTCATGGTGGCAGGAAAAGCGCGCCGCCGGAACTTTGTCAACGGCAGAGGTTTTGCAGCGGCGTTGCGCCGCAAGAATCTTTTCAGCTCCCGGCAAGGCCTGCTAGATAACCAACCATGACCAAACCGCACCCCACGCCCCTTGAAGCGATTGCGACCTGGCTGGCCTTGCCCGTCTACGCCTGGCAGGGCCTCGGCGTTCGCCGCCGGACGACGCGGATGCCGCCGCCCGAAAGCTCCAGCGAGCTTGAATTTGCAGGCCGGGGCGCGCCGCTTCGACTGCTGGTGCTGGGCAATTCCTCGGCCGCCGGCGTCGGCGTCGAGCGTATCGGGCAAAGCTTCTCGGGCATACTGCCGCAAGTATTGGCCGAGCGATCCGGCCGTCCGGTGGTAGCGCGCATCGCCGGCATGAACAGCGCCACGTCTGGACAGATCCGCGATCATGCCGTGCCGCATATCGAGCCGCGCGACTTCCATTACATCGCGCTCAACATCGGCACCAACGATGCCAAGAACTTCCACTCGGGCAGCCGCTTCAAGAAGGATTTTGGCACGCTGCTCTATGCGCTGAGGGCGCGTTTTCCCCACGCCGTGATCATCTGGTCCGGCGTCATCGATCTAGAAACCTGCCCTGCACTGCCGCAGCCGCTGGCCCGCATACTGGGCATCCGCTCGCGCATCATCGATCACAAGGGCAAGATGCTTTGCCGCGAGCGCGGCGCGCTGGCCCCCGTTTCCGAGTGGCGCGCCATTGCGGAGAACTTCTCCGAGGACGGCTTCCACGCCTCCGAGAAAGGTTACCGCGAATGGGCGGAAGCCATGGCCGGCTACATCCTCTCCATCGAAACCGGCAGGGCCGCGGCGGCGCGGCAGGACGGATCGCCGCGCGCTTCTTTCGTTGGATAGACAGGCCGTTTGCGCATTCCTATTGTGCGCCGCATCAAGCGGGAGGACGGACGATGGCGTCGAAGTACCACGAAACCTATGCGGCATGGCGCAAGGACCCGGAAGGCTTCTGGGCGGAAGCTGCGAAAGCCATCGACTGGATAAAGCCGGCGCAGAAGGTTTTCGACGCGGATGCCGGCGTCTATGGCCGCTGGTATGCGGGGGCGACCGCAAACACCTGCTTCAATTGCGTTGACCGCCACGTCGAGGGCGGCCGCGCCAACCAGCTGGCGATCATCCACGACAGCCCGATCACCGGCACGAAACGCAGCCTACACCTATGGCGAACTGCTGACCGAGGTGCAGGCGCTGGCGCAGGTGCTGCGCGACAAGGGCGTCAACAAGGGCGACCGCGTCATCATCTACATGCCGATGGTCCCGGAAGCGGCGTTCGCCATGCTCGCCTGCGCGCGGCTGGGCGCCATCCATTCGGTCGTGTTCGGCGGTTTTGCCGCGAACGAACTTGCGACCCGCATCGACGATGTCGACGCCCGTGCTGATCATCTCCGCATCCTGCGGCATCGAGCCTGGCCGCGTCATTGCCTACAAGCCGCTGCTCGACAAGGCGATCGACCTTGCCAGCGCACAAGGTCCGGCAACGCTGATCCTGCAGCGCGAGCAGCAGCGCTGCGAACTCGTCGCCGGGCGCGATTTCGACTACGCAGCACTCGTCGCCAAGGCCGGCGCGGCGCCGACGGTGCCATGCGTCGAGGTCGCCGCGACCGACCCGCTCTACGTTCTCTACACCTCCGGCACGACCGGCCAGCCCAAGGGCGTCGTGCGCGACAATGGCGGCCACATGGTCGCGCTCGCCTGGTCGATGGAGCGCCATGTACGGCGTCAAGCCCGGCGAAGTGTTCTGGGCCGCCTCCGATGTCGGCTGGGTGGTCGGCCATTCCTACATCGTCTACGCCCCGCTGCTGATCGGCGCACCACCATCCTGTTCGAGGGCAAGCCGGTCGGCACGCCCGACGCGGGCACGTTCTGGCGGGTGATCTCCGAACATGGCGTCGTAGCGCTCTTCACCGCGCCGACAGCCTTCCGCGCCATCCGCAAGGAGGACCCGGAGGGCAACTTCATCCGCAAATACGACCTGTCGAAGCTTCCGCACGCTTTTCCTTGCCGGCGAGCGCGCCGATCCCGATACCATCCAGTGGGCCGAGCGCATGCTGAATGTGCCGGTGATCGACCATTGGTGGCAGACCGAAACCGGCTGGACCATCGCCGGCAATCCGGTCGGGCTTGGGCAATTGCCGGTCAAATACGGCTCGCCGACCGTGCCGCTGCCGGGCTATGACGTGCAGGTGCTGGACGATGCCGGGCACCCGGTCGGCCGCAACACGCTCGGCAATGTCGTCGTCAAGCTGCCGCTGCCGCCCGGCTGCCTGCCGACGCTGTGGAACGCCGAGCAGCGCTTCCGTTCAGCCTATCTCGATGAGTTTCCCGGCTACTACAAGACCGCCGATGCCGGCTTCATGGACGACGACGGCTACCTCTTCATCATGGCGCGCACCGACGACATCATCAACGTCGCCGGCCACCGGCTTTCGACCGGCGCCATGGAGGAGGTCTGCGCCTCGCATCCCGATGTCGCCGAATGCGCGGTGATCGGCATTTCCGACAAGCTGAAGGGCCAGCGTCCCGCAGGCTTCCTCATACTCAATTCCGGCGTGACCAAGGATCCTGCCGAGATCGAGAAGGAAGTCATTGCGCTGGTGCGCGACAAGATCGGACCCGTCGCCGACTTCAAGCTGGCGATCTGCGTCAAACGCCTGCCCAAGACGCGGTCGGGCAAGATCCTGCGCGGCACCATGCAGAAGATCGCCGATGGCGAGGAATGGAAGATGCCCGCCACCATCGACGATCCGGCCGTGCTCGACGAGATCGGCACCGCACTGGCCGAACGCGGCATCAAGGCGGTGTGAGGGGCTTGCACGGCTGGAAATCAAAGTTATATTGAAATATAATTTTGGAGGCAGAAAATGGCCCACATCGCGAAATTGCGCAAAGTCGGCGGATCGGTAATGCTTGCGATTCCGCCGGCTTTGCTGGACGGCCTGTCGCTGAAGCCTGATGCTTCCGTTGGCGTATCGATCGATGACGGCAAGCTGATCGTGGAACCGCGGACGGCGAAACGCTATTCGTTGGATCAATTGTTGCGCGAACATTCGGCGGCGGTAGACGGCGATCGCGAATGGCTGGACTCTGCGCCGTCCGGACGTGAACTCATCTGATGCAGCGAGGCGAGATCTGGCTTGTCTCCCTGGACCCGACATCAGGTCATGAGCAGCAGGGAAAACGCCCCGTATTGATCGTGACGCCGGCCGCCTTCAACAAGGCGACAGGAGTGCCCGTCGTATTGCCGATCACTGGCGGCGGCAATTTTGCCCGAAACGCAGGCTTTGCGGTTTCGCTGATGGGCGCGGGCACCAGGACGACAGGCATCGTCAGGTGCGATCAGCCGCGCGCCCTGGACCTCAAGTCACGGTTCGGGAAAAAGCTGGAAGCAATTCCGGACGAGTTCATGGATGAGGTACTGGCCCGGCTGGCAACCTTGTTCGACTAGCCGCCTTGACCTTGCCGGGCCGATGCGCAAAGTCGCCACAGCAAGGAGAATCGACACATGACAGGCAGGCTTCACAACAGGATCGCGCTCGTCACCGGCGGCGCGCAGGGCATCGGCCGCGCGATCGCGGAACGATACATCGCCGACGGCGCCAAGGTTGCGATCGCCGATTTCAACGCGGAAAAGGGCAATGCCGCCGCGGCGGCGATTGGCGCGCACTTCATCCAGGCGGACCTGTCGAAGCCGGACGACGCCCGGCGCGCCGTGGAAGAAACCATTGCCCACTTCGGCCGGCTCGACATTCTCGTCAACAATGCCGGCATCGCGGTTGGCGGCGATTTCCTCGACCTGAAGCTCGAGGATTTCGATCGTGTGCTTGCGGTCAATCTGCGTGGCGCCTTTGTCGCTTCGCAGGCCGCCGCCCGCCACATGGTGGAGCGCGTCAATGCCGGCGAAAAGCCCGGCTGCATCGTCAACATGTCGTCGGTCAACGCGGTCTTCGCCCTGCCGGCGCAGCTTCCCTATTCTGTCTCGAAAGGCGGATTGTCCTCGCTCACCAAGGCGAGCGCGCTTTCGCTGGCGCAATACGGCATTCGCGTCAACGCCATCGGCCCCGGCTCGATCATGACCGACATGCTGGCCTCGGTGAATTCCGATCCGGCGGCGCGCGACCGGCTGCTTTCGCGCACGCCGATGGGCCGCATCGGCGAGGCTTCCGAAATCGCCTCCGTCGCGGCATTCCTTGCCTCGGACGACGCCAGCTACATGACCGGACAGACCGTCTATGTCGATGGCGGCCGCCTGCCGCTCAACTACACGGTGCCGGTGAAACCTTCTTGATGGATGCCGAAGCCTCCTGACAAAATGCTGTCAGGAGGGGTATGCCAAGGTGCCTCCATCGCACTCAAGCGAAAGGAGATGCAAGATGACGCCTGCCAATGTCGTGTGCTGGTTCGAGTTCCCGGTTTCGAACCTCAAGAAGGCTACCGCCTTCTACAACGCCGTCCTGAAGACGGAACTGATGGAACAGCAGATGGGCCCGAACGTGACGGCCGTGTTCCCGACCGCCGACCAATAGCGGTGTCGGCGGACATCTCTACGAGGGCAAGCCGCCCGCGAAGGGAACAGGGCCGACCATCCACCTTGTCGCCCCGGACAGGCTCGAGGATGCGATGGCCCGCGTCTTCGACAGTGGCGGCGAGGTTGTTTCGCCAGTCATTGACATACCCGCCGGCCGGTTTGCCTACTGCCTCGACCCGGACGGCAATTCCTTCGGGCTCTTCGCCGCCTGATGCGCCGCGCCGACCGCCTCTTCCAGATCGTGCAGTATCTGCGGGGCGGAAGGCTGCTCACCGCGCGCACGCTGGGCCAGCGCCTGGAGGTCTCGGAGCGGACGATCTACCGCGACATCGCCGACCTCCAGGCCTCCGGCGTGCCGATCGACGGCGAGGCGGGAGTCGGCTACCTGATGCGCGACGGCTATGACCTGCCGCCGCTGATGTTCAACCGGGAAGAGATCGTCGCACTGGTCGTCGGCGCGCGGATCGTCCGCGCCTGGGGCGGCGCAAAGATGGCGCTCGCCGCTACCGAGGCGCTTGCCAAGATCGAGGCCATGCTCCCGGCGGACGCGAGACGCGCTGCCGGCGAAGTCCGCGTCCACGCCTTCGACCTGTCGATGAGCGCCAGGACCAGGGCCGACCTTGACCGCTGCGAGGCAGCGGTCAACGCGCGCTCCCTGCTGCGCATCGACTATGCCGACGAGGAAGGCCGGAAGACGAGCCGCGATGTCGAGCCGCTCGGTCTCTATTTCTGGGGAAAGGTCTGGACGCTGATCGCCTGGTGCAGGCTGCGCACCGGTTTCCGTGTCTTCCGGATCGACCGGATCGAGAAACTGCAGGAAACCGGTGAAGCCTTTCCGGTGACCAAGGGCCGGACGCTGCAGGACTATCTTGCGCAGTTGGCGGCAGGCGGCGAGCATGGCCCGCCGCCCGGCTTCAACTGATCATTCGTCCTTGAGGTTCGAGAATTTCGAGAACACCTTGCTGGCGTCGACGGCCTCGTTGCGCACGTCGCGCTCCTCGTCCACTTCAGCCGCGACCTGCGTGTCGCGCGCCGGCAGCAGCGTCGGGCCGCCTTCTGCAACATCGTCGCGCACCTTGCCGCGATTGGCCTTGGAAACTTCCATGTCGAGCGCGATCTGGGTGCACAGGCCGAGCGTGACCGGATCCATCGGCGTCAGGTTCGCCGCGTTCCAGTGATGACCCTCGCGGATCGCCTCGATCGTTGCCTTGGTGGTGCCCACAAGGCGGATGATCTGCGCATCCTTGAGTTCGGGATGGTTGCGAATCAGCCAGCGGATGGCGTTCGGCCGGTCATGGCGCTTGGAAACCGGCGTATAGCGCGGCCCCTTGCGCTTGACGGTCGGCACCTTGACCTTCGACTGCTGCAGCTTGAGCCGGTAGTTCGGATCCTTCTGCGCCTTTTCCAGTTCGTCGCGCGAAAGCTGGCCCGTCGAGATCGGGTCCATGCCCTTGATTCCCTGCGCAGCCTCGCCATCGGCGATCGCCTTCACTTCCAGCGGGTGGAGGCGGCAGAAAGTGGCGATCTGCTCGAAGCTCAGCGAGGTGTTGTCGACGAGCCAGACGGCAGTGGCCTTGGGCATCAGCGGCGTGTCGGACATGAAAGCAAATCCTCTGGTTCGCCCGCCCGGTTCTTCCGGAGGGGCCCCTTCGGTGGGAACCGGAAGGGAAATTGACACGATGTCAGGAGATGAAAGCGCTATAGCGCGTCAGGGCGCGAAGTGCAAGGAATGCGTTGGTGCACATATGAAGCACTGGCTAAAACGCGAAAGGCTCCGCCTCACGGCAGAGCCCTTTCCGACCAGACAACAGCCTCATCAGCTTGGTATCGCTATGATGAGGCCGGCTGCCCCCGTTGACCGCAGAGCAGTCTCCTAGCCCGATGCCGAAGCAGCGCGGGAACAAAACCAATATAAGTCGTCACAGGTGAACGGTCAATGAAGCCATGCCCAAACCACACAGGATTGCGCCTCGCACCGACTTCAGCTGGTCAGCACTCAGCTTGGCCAGAAACAAAATGTTCGGACAGTGGCGCCCGGTTTGTCTCCTCAGCCTTGAACCGATCCAGCCTGCTGAGTGCAACGGTGGCCAACATATCGCATTTTGCCCACATGCTTGGATTTTCAAACGGGCTGGGGCAGCGGTACCGCCAGCATAAGTTCACAGTGATGTATTTCAATGGGTGTTGGGTGGCGTAGTGCTCAAAGGAACCACGCCAACCAAGTCGTTGCGCCGCCGCAAGCGTCGGGTGAAACGACCACAACCGGACGTAAGCTTTGTCATTTCCGGGCAGCAATGAACCCCGTATTGTAGTTACAAAGCAGGATTTCACCTGGGCGTGGATGGTATTTCAGGGCCATTCCAGTTATGTCACATGTCTTCATTGACAAGCGTTCACTTTCAAAGACATACCAATAGTCGGCTGGTTGATATCCGCGAAACTTTGCCAAACAGTCCGAAATTCACCCAACCTCCAGCACGATCTTGCCGACATGGCTGCCTGCTTCCATGCGTGCATGGGCAGCGGAGGCCTGTTCGAGCGGGAAAGTGCTGTCCATCACCGGCCGCACGATGCCTTTTTCGATCAGCGGCCAGACCGACGCCTGCAACTGGCGGGCAATTTCCGCCTTGAAGGCGATGTCGCGCACCCGCAGCGTCGATCCGGTATGGGTCAGGCGCTTCATCATCAACCGGGCAAAATTCGCGGTCACCTTCGGGCTTTCGAGGAAGGCGATCTGGACGATGCGCCCGTCGAAGGCTGCGGCCTCCCAATTGCGCTCCACATAGCTGCCGCCGACCATGTCGAGGATGAGATCGACGCCCTTGCCGCCGGTGATCCTGCCGCATTCGGCGACGAAATCCTGGTCGCGGTAATTGATCGCGTGGTGTGCACCGAGGTCGATGCAGGCCTTGCACTTGTCATCGCGAACCGGCGGTGGCGATGACCGTCGCGCCGAATGCCCTCGCAAGCTGGATCGCCGTCGTGCCGATGCCGCTGGTTCCGCCATGCACGAGGAAGCTTTCGCCACGCTTCAAGCCGCCGCGCTGGAAGACGTTGTGCCAGACCGTGAAGAAGGTTTCTGGAATCGCCCCGCCCTCGGTGACGGAAAGCCCCGCCGGAATCGGCAGGGTGTTGGCCAGCGCCGCGCAGCAATATTGTGCGTAGCCGCCACCGGCGACGAGCGCCATGACCGTGCGGCCAAGATGCGTTGCCGAAACGCCTTCGCCAAGGGCAACGATCTCCCCCGCGATTTCCAGCCCCGGAATATCGGGCGCGCCGGGCGGCGGCGGATAACCCCCCTGCCGCTGCAGCACGTCTGGCCGGTTGACGCCGGCCGCCGCGACCTTCACCAGCACCTCGCCCGCCTTTGGCTGCGGCACCGGCCGTTGGGCAGGCACCAGCGCCTCGGGCCCCCCCGGCACGGGAATGGTGATGGCCGTCATCGTCTGCGGAATGGTCATGCGTGCCTCTTGGTTTGCCCTGCGCCTGCGCCTCACTATAATCGAGGCATGTGATCGAAGGGAGGCCGCAAATGTTTGACGAAGACCTGCCGAGGCCGAAAAAGGCGTTTGTTCCGGGCCAGAAGCTTGACGAGATGTCGCTCGCCGATCTCGACGAGGCGATTGCGGGATTGAAGGCCGAGATCGAGCGGCTTGAAACGGCTAAATCGCACAAGGCCAGCCACATGTCGGCGGCCGAAGCGCTTTTCGCCCGAAAATGAGGGCGTTAACCATCTATTAAGCTTTATGGCCTATTAAAGAAGTCATCCGGATCTTCCGGATTCATCTTGGTGGCATCCTGTCACTTGGTATGAAGCCTCCCTGTTAACTCTTCAGAGCCGCTTTCCGCGGCTCTTTTTTTTGCCGCTGAAACGCTCCGCTTAAAGATAACTTCATGCGTTTGGGCGACACTGCCGCAACGTCACTGCAGGGCGCCGATGGTAACGCTTGAATTGCCGCCGGTTGAGGCGCTATGAGAACGGCGTTTTTTCGACTAGGTTTGATGGCGGAAACGGACTGGAGCAGATGAGCAGCGACGATTCCGCAATGGCCGGCAAGAGCGCACTCGACGATGCGATCAACCTGTCGGAGCGCTTTGCCTTTTCGGGCCGATTCAAGACGTTGTTCCGCGACGGGATGGCCCTTGTCGAGGAAAGCGCGACCTTCCTGGACGGGCGCGGTCGCGATGCGGCGCGTCACCTCGACCGCGGTGCGGCGATTCTGTACGGCGCCGAATCCATGCGCCTTACCACCCGCCTCATGCAGCTTGCCTCATGGCTGTTGCTGCAAAGGGCCGCCAGCGACGGCGAGATGACGCGCGAACAACTCATCGACGAAAAGAAGAAAGTCCGGCTCGACACGCTGCCGCGCTCCACGCACGGGCCTGGATGGGAAACGCTGCCGGCCGAATTCATCGAACTCGTCGCCCGTTCGCTTGCCTTGCAGAACCGGATCCTGACACTGGATACCGAGATCTACGGCGACGCGCGCACTGCCTCCGATCCGGCGGACAATCCGGTCAACCAGCAGATAAACCTGCTGTCGACCGCTTTCGGGGCCACCCGAAAGCGCTGATGCGCAACAAAAAACCCGGCTTGCGCCGGGTTTTGTGTCGCCAAATGGCAAAAATTCTCAGACGCCGAGGCCGGCATACTTGCTCTTGAAGCGCGACACGCGGCCGCCGCGGTCGACGAGCTGCTGGTTGCCGCCAGTCCAAGCCGGATGCGACTTCGGATCGATGTCGAGGTTCAGCGTGTCGCCTTCCTTGCCCCAGGTCGAACGGGTCTGGAAAGTGGTGCCGTCGGTCATGACCACGTTGATCATGTGATAGCCGGGATGGATCTTCTCTTTCATGGTCTAATGTCCTGTCCTGATCGGTTTTCCGGCGGGCGCAAAGGCGGACCCCGGAAATCAAACAGCCGCCCGTGCGCATTCGACACGCCGTGCGGCCTACCAAAAATTCTGGCGTTGGCCATACATGACTGTTAAACGGAAAACAAGTCCGGGGCCCGCCAGGGCCGCAACACGCGTTTCGGGAATCGTTCATTTGGCCGAGAATGGCAACAAGGGGGGAGGCCGGCGCGCCGGGTCGACGCTGCGACCGCTGGCGAGCCTCGTTCCCTATCTCTACCGCTATCGCAGCCAGGTGTTGGCCGCCGGCTTTTTCCTGCTGCTCGCCACCGCCACGACGCTGAGCATTCCCGTCGCCGTGCGCCGCATGATCGACCACGGCTTTTCCGGCAAGGATATCAGCTTCATCAACAACTACTTCTCGATGCTGGTGATCATCGCGGCAGTGCTCGCGATCGCCAGCGCCGCGCGGTACTATTTCGTCATCTGGCTCGGCGAGCGGGTGATCTCGGACGTGCGCGCCGACGTGTTTGCGCATGTAACGAGCCTGTCGCCCGAATTCTTCGACAAGGAACAGTCGGGCGAGATCGTGTCGCGCCTCACCGCCGACACCACGCAGGTGAAGTCCGCCGTGGGCGCGACCGCATCCATGGCGCTGCGCAACACGCTGCTTGGCATTGGCGCGGTCATCATGATGATTGCGACTTCGCCGCGCCTGTCGATGGTCGTGCTTGGCGCGATCCCTTTGATCGTGCTGCCCATCGTCGCCTTCGGCCGGGCCGTGCGCCGGCGTTCGCGCGCCGCACAGGACACGCTGGCCGATGCCACGGCCTATGCTTCCGAATCGATCGGTGCCGTGCGCACCATGCTGGCCTTCGCCAATGAGGGCCTGGTGCGGGGCCATTTCAGCGCCGCAGTGGAGACCGCCTTCGGGGCGGCACGCTCAGCGATCCGCACACGGGCACTGCTTACCGCTTTTGCGATCTTCCTCATCTTCGCCAGCGTGGTGGTGATGCTGTGGTTTGGCGCGCGCGACGTTCTGTCGGGCGCCATGAGCGCCGGCACGCTGAGCCAGTTCCTGCTATATGCCGTCTTTGCCGCGGGCGCGCTTGGCGCACTGTCGGAGGTCTGGGGCGAGCTTGCCCTCGCCTCGGGCGCGGCCGAGCGCCTTTCGGAACTCCTGGACGAAAAGCCAGCCATCACCGCGCCCGCCAATCCCGAGCCGCTGCCTTCGCCCTCGCGCGGAGAGATCGCATTCGACGAGGTTTCCTTCAAATACCCGGCCCGTCCGGACGTTCCCGCACTCAAGGATGTCAGCTTCACGATCGCACCGGGCGAAGCCGTGGCGATCGTCGGCCCGTCGGGTGCGGGCAAGAGCACGATCTTCTCGCTGATGCTGCGCTTCTACGACCCGCAGGCCGGAACGATCCGTTTCGACGGCATCGACATTCGCCAGGTTGATCCGCAGGAGTTGCGCCGCCGCATCGCCATGGTGCCGCAGGACACGGCAATCTTCGCCGCCTCGGCAATGGAAAACATCCTGTTCGGCCGTCCGCAAGCAAGCCGCGAAGAAGTGATCGCAGCCGCGCGCGCAGCCCATGCCGATGCCTTCATCACGGCGCTGCCGCAAGGCTATGACACGCCGCTGGGCGAGCGGGGGGTCACGCTTTCGGGCGGCCAGCGCCAGCGCATCGCCATCGCCCGCGCTATCCTCAAGGACGCACCGGTGCTCATCCTCGACGAGGCGACCAGCGCGCTTGACGCCGAAAGCGAACGGCTCGTGCAGGATGCGCTCGACAGCCTGATGCAGAGCCGCACCACCATCGTTATCGCGCACCGGCTGGCGACGGTGCTCAAGGCAGACCGCATCCTGGTCCTGGACAATGGCGTGATTGTCGAACAGGGTACCCATGCGGCATTGGTAAAGAAGGGCGGCGTCTACGCCCGCCTCGCCCGCCTGCAATTCGATGCGGGCAGGGAAGCTTTCAGGGCCGCTGAGTAGCTATCCGGCAGCGCGCCCCGCGGCGCGGCCCGAGAAGATGCAGCCGCCCAGGAATGTGCCTTCCAGCGCGTTGTAGCCGTGATAGCCGCCGCCGCCAAAACCCGCCGCCTCGCCCGCCGCGAACAGTCCCGGAACCGGCGCGCCGTCATTGCCGATCACGCGCGACGAAAGGTCCGTCTCGATGCCGCCCAGCGTCTTGCGCGTCAGGATGTGCAGCCGCACGGCGATCAGCGGGCCGTTCGCCGGATCGAGGATCTTGTGCGGACTGGCGGTGCGGATCAGCTTGTCGCCGAGATATTGACGGGCCTGCCGGATGGCAATGACCTGCGCGTCCTTGGCAAAGGGATTGTCGAGCTCGCGGTCCCGCGCCTCGATCTGCATCTTCAGCCGGTCGTGGTCGATCAGATTGCCGCCGGCAAGCTGGTTCATGCCCTCCACCAGCGCAGCAAGGTTGTCGCGCACGATGAAATCCTCGCCCTTCTCCTTGAAGGCTTCAACCGGCGGCGGCGCAGCCTTGTTGGCGACCCGGCTCTTGAACACTTCCGACCATTTGCCGGAGGTGAAGTCCGGGTTCTGCTCGGAGCCGGAAAGCGCGAATTCCTTCTTGATGATCTTCTGGGTCAGCACGAACCAGGAATAGTCGTGCCCGGTGCCAAGGATGTGCTTCAAGGTTGAAAGCGTGTCGAAGCCGGGCAGGCAGGGCGAAGGCAGGCGCTCGCCTTTGGCGTCGAACCACATGGAAGAGGGTCCGGGCAGGATGCGGATGCCATGGGCAGGCCAGATCGGCGCCCAGTTCTTGACGCCCTCGGTGTAATGCCACATCCGGTCGGTATTGATCAGCCGCGCGCCTGCATCCCTGGCGACATCGATCATCAGCCCGTCGACATGGTGCGGTACGCCGCAGACCATCTCGGCCGGCGGCTCGCCGAGGCGCTCGCGCGGCCAGTTGCGCTTCACCAGGTCAAGATTGCCGCCGATGCCGCCCGACGTGACGATGACGGCGCCGGCCGACAATTCGAAATCGCCTGCCACTTCGCGGCTGCTTTGCTGGCCGCGTTCCACGTTCGTGGGCGCAAGCACCTCGCCGGCGACGCCGGTCACCGCGCCGTTCTGCGTGACGATGCGCGTTACCCTGTGGCGGAACTTGAGCGTGACAAGGCCGCGCGCGGCCGCTTCGCGCACGCGCTTTTCGAACGGCGCAAGGACGCCTGGCCCGGTGCCCCATGTCAGGTGGAAGCGCGGCACCGAATTGCCATGCTGGTGGGCCAGCGCGCCGCCGCGTTCGGCCCAGCCGACCACCGGGAACCAGCGCATTCCCAGCGAATGCAGCCACGGGCGCATCTCGCCTGCGGCAAATTCAAGATAGGCCTCCGCCCAGCGGCGCGGGTTTTCATCCTGCGGCCGGTCGAACTGCGCCGAGCCCAGCCAGTCCTGCCGGGCGAGCGCCAGGCTGTCGCGAACCTTGAGGCGTCGCTGCTCCGGAGTGTCCACCATGAAGAGCCCGCCGAGCGACCAGAAAGCCTGCCCGCCCAGCGAATTTTCCCCCTCCTGGTCGAGGATGATCGTCTTCTTGCCGCGCTCCGCGAGTTCGCATGCGGCAACCAGTCCCGCCAATCCGCCACCGACGATGATTGCGTCCGCGCTTGCCGCCATGTCAGCGCTCGGTCAGCTTGAGTTCGATGCGGCGGTTCTTGGCGCGCGCCTCGTCGCTGTCGCCCGGCTCCAGCGGCTGGAACTCGCCGAAGCCGGCAGCCACGAGGCGCTCGGCCGGAATGCCTTGCGTGATGAAGAACTTGACCACCGCCAGGTCGCGCGGGCCTGGCGAGAGCTCCCAGTTGTCGGCAAGCTGGCCGGTGCCCGACAGCGGCTTGTTGTCGGTGTGGCCGTCGACGCGCAGCACCCAGTTGATGTCGTCGGGAATCTCCTTGCCGAGTCTGCAGACAGCGCACCGGCGACCTTGGTCATTTCGTCCTCGCCCTGCGTCGTTGAGCTCGGCCGCGCCGGAAGCGAAACAGAACCTCGGACTGGAAGACGAAGCGGTCGCCGACGATGCGGATGTTCGGGCCGGTCGGACAGGATTTCGCGCAGCCGCCCGAAGAAGTCGGAGCGGTAGCGGTTGAGTTCCTGCACCCGCTGCGCCAGCGCCACGTTGAGCCGCTTGCCGAGGTCGGCGATCTTGGTCTGGCTCTCGCGGTCGCGGTTCTCGGAAGCGTCGAGCGCATCCTCCAGCGCGCCGATCTGCCGGCGCAGCGCCGAGATCTGCTGGTTGAGCAGTTCGACCTGCGACAGCGCCCGCTGGCTGAAAGCTGCTTTTCGGCGTCGAGTTCGCTGGACAGCGCGCCGATCCGTCTGCTCCTGCTCGGCAGTTGCGCCCGATCCGGCCTCCAAGCAGCTTCTGCAGGCGCGAACGTTCGCTCTCTGCTTCGCCGAGCGAGGCCTGCAGAGTGGCGAGGTTGTCTTCCATGTCCTGCTTGCCGGTGCGCTCGAGCGCCAGCAGCGGGTCAGCTCGTCGATCTGCGCATTGAGGCGGTTGAGCACTTCATCCTTGCCGGTGATCTCGCGGCTGAGCAGGAACTGCGCCAGCACGAACACCGACAGCAGGAACATGATCGCCAGCAGCAGCGTCGAAAGCGCGTCGACGAAACCCGGCCAGTAATCGACCCGGTCGCGCGTGCGTCTGGAGCGGCTCAGCGCCATGGAATAGGGTCCTCAGCTCTTGGACGCGCGGTCGAAGAAGGCGTCGAGGCGTTTCAGCAGGTCGAGCATCTGCTTTTGCTGCTCGGCCTGCCGCGCCATCTGCTCGCGCATCATCTGCTGCTCGCTGCGCATGTGCTGCACGAGGCCCTGGATGCCTTCCGCCAGATGTCGCCATCGCGGCAGTCGCCGCGCTGCCCGCCGGCGGCGTCCGCCCTGCTGGAGGCTCTGCGTCAGGTTTTCGAGCCGCAGCGCGGATGTCTTCGGCGGAGTTGGAAGCGCCGGCAGCGCCGCACCATCTGGTGCTCGAAGTTCATGTCGGTGACCGAGGACAGCCAGTTCTCGAGTTCGGTGTAGAATCGGTTCTGCGCCCGGCCGGCCTGCAGGTCGAGAAAGCCGAGAATCAGCGATCCGGAGAGGCCGAACAGCGAGGACGAGAATGCCGTGCCCATGCCTGACAGCGGCGCCTGCAGGCCGGCTTTCAGCGAATCGAGGACGTCGGCGGAATCGCCTGAGGCTGGATCGAGCGACTGGATCGTGTTGCCGATGGAGCCGATCGTCTCGAGCAGCCCCCAGAACGTGCCGAGCAGGCCGAGAAACACCAGAAGGCCGATCAGATAGCGGGAAATGTCGCGCGCTTCGTCCAGCCGGTTGGCGATGGAATCGAGGATCGACCGCATCGAATTGGTGGTCAGCAGCATGTCGCGCCCGGACTGTCCGATCAGCGCCCTTCATCGGCGCAAGCAGCACCGGTTCGCGGACAGCATCGAGTTCTGCGTTGCCCTGCCGGAAGGAATTGACCCAGGTGACCTCGCGCATCAGCCCGAAAACCTGGATGAAGATGCCAGCAGGATGCCGACGGCCAGAACGCCGAAGATCAGGCCGTTGAGACCGGGATTGGTCGCAAATGCGCTCGAAATCTGCCGGTAGAGGATGGCCGCCAGAAAACCGACGATGATCAGGAAGATCGCCATGGTCAGCAGATGCACGCTTGGGCTGGACAGCCGGTGCGGGTCGTATGACTTGGCCAAGGATTTTTCTCCGGTCGGTCTTCGATATCGCAAACGCGCGCGACGTTACATTGCCTCGCAGCAATGCGGAACACCATTGAGTGAAAAACAGCAGAAAATGCGGCCTGCGATCAAGCGGCGCGTATGGTCTCGAGCAGCTTGCCGTGAATGATTTCGTTGCCCGCGCAATATTGCCGCTGTCGAGCATGTCAGGGCCACCGTCGAGATCGGTGACGAAGCCGCCGGCCTCGCGGATCAGGATGATGCCCGCCGCCATGTCCCAGGCCTGGATCCCGCTTTCCCAGAAAGCCGTCGAAACGGCCGGCAGCCACATAGGCCAGGTCAAGCGCCGCAGCGCCGATGCGGCGCACGCCCGACACCTGCAGCATGACGTGGCGCTGCTGCTCGAGGAATACCGAATGGTTCCTGCGGCCCAGATGCGGAATGCCGGTGGCGAACACGCAGTCGGCAAGCTCGCGCGCGTCCGGCAACGCGAAGCCGCCGGTCGTTCATGAAGGCGCCGCCGCCGCGTTCGGCGGTATAAAGTTCATCCATCGCCGGGTTGTAGATGACGCCGGCGACGATCTGGCCTTCGCGCTCCAGCGCGATCGACACGCAGAACATCGGGATGCCGTGCAGGAAATTCGTGGTGCCGTCGAGCGGATCGACGATCCAGCGATGCTGCCTTGTCGCGGCCCTCGAAGCTGCCCGCACTCCTCCATCAGGAAGGAATAGCCGGGCCGCGCCTTTTCCAGTTCGCTGCGGATGATCTTCTCCGCCTTGCGGTCCGCATTGGAGACGAAGTCGCCCGGACCCTTTACCGAGACCTGAAGGTTCTGCACCTCGCCGAAGTCGCGCGACAAGGCCTTGCCGGCCTTGAGGGCGGCCTTGACCATGACGGTGAGGAGTGCGGAACGTGCCATGCGGTCGCAACTCAGTCCGCGCGGCGCAGGTAAGTGACTTCGGTCGTGTCGACGATGATGCGCTCGCCCGCCTCGATGAAAGGCGGCACCAGCACGCGAACGCCGTTTTCCAGGATCGCCGGCTTGTAGGAGGACGCAGCCGTCTGGCCCTTCACCACCGGATCGGCCTCGGTGATCGTCAGCGTCACCTAATCCGGCAGCGTGATGCCGATCGGGCGTTCCTCATGCATTTCCACGGTGACCGTCATGCCGTCCTGCAGGAACGCGGCGCGGTCGCCGACGAAATCCTTCTGCGAGCTCGAGCTGCTCGTAGCTTTCCGTATCCATGAACACCAGCGCGTCGCCCTCGTCGTAAAGGAACTGGAAGTCCTTCTGCTCGAGCCGCACGTGCTCCACGGTTTCGGAAGAACGGAAGCGCTCGTTGAGCTTCGTGCCGTTGATGAGGTTTTTCAGCTCGACCTGGTTGAAGGCGCCGCCCTTGCCGGGCTTCACGGCCATGGTCTTGACCGCCACCCACAGGCCGCCTTCGTGTTCGATGACATTGCCGGGTTTGATTTCGTTGCCGTTGATTTTCATGAAGCGGGTCCGCGAATGAGCCGGGAAGGGGTCAGGCGCGCCATGCGTCCTGCCGGTCCGGAAAGTTTGATGATGCGATATTGATGGCCGTTCAGGCTGGATTTGCCCTTCAAGGGCGCGCGTCTCTTGACCACATTTGGCATTTCGAGGCAAGCCCCGCCCCCAAATCCGGGCTCTACCGGCGTGCGCCGGCCTGCTTTGCGCGCTCCCTGCCCGCCTCCACCACCAGCGGATCGAGCCCGTCGAGGTAGTCGTCCATCCCTTTGTCCTCCAGGCCGGCAGCCTTGGCGAGCGTGTGCCAGCGCACCGCCTCGACATCGTCCTTGCCGACGCCGATGCCCCCGGCGAACATCCGCGCCAGCCGGTTCTGTGCGATCACATTGCCGGAGGATGCCGCGCGGGCAATCCAGGCATGGGCGGTTTTTTCGTCGGCGGGACCGCCACGCCCATTGGCGAGCCAGATGCCGAGTTCGACCTGCGCCGAATCGAAGCCTGCCTGGGAGGCCTGTGCCAGCCACCGGCGTGCCTCGGCATCGTTGCGTTCGACACCCAGGCCGCCGGCATACATCTGCGCCAGCGCATATTGCGCGTCCGGTATGCCCGCCTCCGCCGCTCCCAGATAGAGCGGCAACGCCTTCTTGAAGCCGGGGTCGCCGGTCTTGTCGGCCACGATCATCTGGGCGAGGTTGAACTGCGCCGTCGGCAACCCGGCGGCGGCGGCTTTCTCCATCAGCCCGCGCGCCTTGGCCGCGTCCTTCGTGATGTCCTTGCCTTCCAGCAACTTGATTGCGTACGCGAACTGGGCTTCCGGATAATCCTTGCCGCGCCGCGATGCCGTACCAGGCCGCGGCTTCCTTCGGATCGCGCGGAATGCCCAGCCCCTTGTCGTAAAGCTCGGCTATCAGGGTTTGCGCCGCCGGATCGCCCTGCTCGGCGCGCGGCAGCGCCAGCTTGAACGCGGTGAGGTAATAGCCGCGCTGAAACGCGCCATAGGCGTCGTCCGCGCGCGGATCGAAGGTTGAAACGTCCGGCGCCGGGCCGGGGGGTTGCTGCGTGAAGCCCTGTACCTGTCCGCCGCCCAGTGCCTTGGGTTGCAGGTTAGGCCGGGTCAGGTCCTGCGCGCCGGCCGGTTTTGCCCGGCCGGTTTTTCCTGCGCCGCAGCAGGGAGCAGCATGGCGGCGCAGATGGCGACCGCTGCCGCCGCGGCCTCAATCCCCTTGAAGAGCCGGGGCATTGAGGTCCAGAAGTTCATTGGCGCGCCGTACCGCTTCGCGCGGTCCGTCGGTGCAGGAGACGACGGCAAGGCCAAGCGCCACGAATTCCGCGCCGCTGGCCGCGCATTCCACAACGCTTTCAATCGCGCTTCCTCCCATGACGACGCAGGGAATTTCGACAAGATGCGACCACCATTCGGCCAGCGCCAGGTTCTTGGGATGCGGTTCGGGCCGGATGTCGCCATCGGTCTTGCCGAAGAACATGAATTCCGGATTGGCCTCGCCCAGTTCCAGTGCGCGGTGACGCTCCTTCGCGCCGCCAAAGCCTACGATCTTGTGTGGCGAAAAGCGGGCGACGACATCGCGGGCGTCTTCGCCGGGCGTCTCGATGAACACCCCGTCGGCGCTTGTGCGTGCCGCGATCCTGGGTTCGCACGCCATCAGCGCCGCAGCGCCGGCCTCCTGCGCGAGCTTCAGCAGCGGCTCGCAATATTTCTGGTAAGACGCGTCGTCCATCGAGCCTTGCGTCATGATGACGCTCGCCACGTCGCCGCCTGCCAGTGCCTCGCCAAGGACGCGCGCCGCATCAGGAAGCGGCGGCAGGATCAATACCAGCCTGCACCGGGTCGAAGGGTCTCGTGCCATCGTATCGTTCATCTCGTGCCGCAAACCTTCCAAGTGGACGGGGCCTGCGATTGGGCCAGAAGCCGGCGTGAGTCAAGCGCGGCCAGCCACGCGCCGTCGTCACGACGTCTCGCATTCCCCGCCGCGATGGGCTAGAGCGGACGTCAATCTTGTCCTTTGGCCAATGCCATGCCCGCCGATTTCTGGTTCTACGCCATCGCCATTCCGGCGGTCATCATCACCGGCATGTCGAAAGGCGGCTTCGGTGGCGGCGTCGGCATGCTCGGAACGCCGCTGC
Source organism: uncultured Alphaproteobacteria bacterium (assembly GCA_963846345.1). Lineage (GTDB taxonomy): Bacteria > Pseudomonadota > Alphaproteobacteria > Rhizobiales > Rhizobiaceae > BOKV01. The sequence goes on along the minus strand of CAWJVP010000015.1, from coordinate 69,647 downwards.
TGGCGCTTGCGGTCGATCCCGTGCGGGCGGCGGCAATCCTTCTGCCGGTGCTGGTGGCAATGGACCTGGTGGGTCTGATATCCTATCGCGGCAAGGTGCACTGGAGCATCGTGCGCCAGATGATGCCGGGAGCCCTGGTCGGCACCGGCCTTGGCTGGGCCACCGCCGCGCATGGTGCCGGACAATGCGATCCGCATGCTCGTCGGCGTGATCGCGATCGCCTTCGCCATCAATTCGATGTTCGGCGAGTGGATGCAGCGCGCCCCGAAGCGCGAAAGCATCGCGGGGGCGACATTCTGGGGAACGGTGGCGGGCTACACTTCCTTCGTGGCGCATGCCGGCGGGCCGCCCTTCCAGGTCTATACGCTGCCGCTGAAGCTCGACCGCATGCTTTTCGCCGGAACGACGGTGGTGTTCTTCTCGATCATCAACGCCGTGAAACTGGTGCCCTATCTGATGCTCGGGCAATTCAGCAGCGAAAACCTCAGCCTTTCGGCCAGCCTGATGCCGGTGGCCGTCGCGGGGGTGCTGCTTGGTGTCTGGCTGGTTCGCCGCGTGTCGCAAAGAACCTTCTACATGGTCACATACGTGACCATGCTGGTCGTGGGCGCCAAGCTGGTCTGGGACAGCCTTGCCATGTTGGCCTGAGGCCGTCCCTGCTCGCGGAAACCGTCTGTCCCGTTAGTGGGTGGTCTCCACTCGCAGCTTCTGAAGGCGGTCCTTGATGGCGAGTTTCTGACGCTTGATCTCGGCGATCTCGGCGTCGTCCGCGCTTGGATGTGCAAGCATCTGTTCAAGCTTGAGATCGAGCTGCTGGTGCCGTTGCTCAAGTTGCCGGATGTGCGAATCAAGGGCCATTTCATATCCTCCATTGCACTTTCATGACGCCTTCATGAGAACATGATTTGCCCCCGATGTCGAACATCGAAACCATCACAAATGGTTGCGCCGGCAATTTTTCCACTCAATTTTTGCACGTAATGGCTGCATTCGCGAACTGCCTCACGCGGCCTTGCAGGACCGGTTTGCCAGCCTTATTTGCCTTGCCACGCAAAGGCGCAGCAAATAGTTTGGCGCAGCGGCGGGAGGCCGCGAAGTCATGAACATGCAAGACCAGGATTTGGCCGAAGTGCGCGTGCGGCTTGCCCGGCTGGAACTCGAACACGAAGACTACGACCGCGCGATCGAGGCCATGATCGCTTGCGGCGTCGACCAGTTGCGCATCCAGCGCTTCAAGAAGAAGAAGCTCGGATTGAAGGACGAGATCACCAAGCTGCGCGGCCGGATCATTCCCGACATCATCGCCTGAAACGCCGCCTGCCGGCTCCCGGCACGGCTTGTCTCGCCCGTCCCGCCAAGCTATTGCCAGATTGCGTGAGCGGAGAGCCCGGCAAATGAACAAATCGAGCGCCGAAGTGGCCATCATCATGGGCAGCCAGTCCGATTGGCCGACCATGCGCCATGCCGCGCAGATGCTTGACCAGCTTGGCGTCGCCTACGACATCGCGCATCGTGTCGGCCCATCGCACGCCCGACAGGATGATATGCCTTCGCCAAGGGCGCGAAGGCAGCCGGGTTCAAGGTCATCATTGCCGGCGCGGGCGGGGCCGCGCATCTTCCCGGAATGGTCGCCGTCCATGACGACCCTGCCGGTGCTGGGCGTGCCGGTTGAATCGAAGGCGCTTCGCGGCCAGGACAGCCTGCTTTCCATCGTGCAGATGCCGGCGGGCATTGCGGTCGGCACGCTCGCCATCGGCGAGGCGGGCGCCGCCAATGCGGGCCTGCTGGCGGCGCAGGTGCTGGCGCTGTCCGATTCGGCGCTGGCTGCCGCGCATCGAGGCATGGCGCGGCGAGCGCACGGCAGGCGTCGCCGAAACACCGGCAGGCGAAGGCTGACCGTGCCCCTGAAACCGGGCGATACAATCGGAATCCTCGGCGGCGGCCAGCTTGGCCGCATGCTCGCGATGGCAGCGGCGCGGCTGGGCTTTCGCACGCAGGTATCTCGATCCCGATCCGGCAGCGCCAGCCGCACAGGCCGCCAACAGGCACGTCGTGGCAAACTACCGCGATGAAGCGGCGCTGGCTGATTTCGCGCCCGCCTGCGATGTCATCACCTATGAGTTCGAGAACATTCCGGTCGATACGGCGGCATTTCTTGCACGTTTGAAGCCCGTCCACCCGCCGGTCGCCGCACTGGAAGCCAGCCAGGACCGGCTTGTCCGAGAAACGCTTCATTGCCGGCCTCGGCATCGCGACGGCGCCATATTTCGATGTCGCCAGCCTCGCCGGCCTCGAATCGGCACTGGCGCAATCGGGCGGCAAGCGGCATCTTGAAAACCCGCCGCATGGGCTATGACGGCAAGGGCCAGTTCCTGATCGAAACGCCATCCGCAGCGCACGAAGCATGGGAGGCGATAGGGCATGAACACGTCATTCTCGAAGGCTTCGTCGAATTCGACCTCGAGATTTCGGTTGTCGCAGCGCGCGGTGCGGACGGCTCGTTTCGCGCCTACGAGCCGGCGATGAACCGCCATTTTGGCGGCATATTGCGCACCTCCACCGTTCCCGCGCCCCTGCCCGGCGAGGTTTTGGCAGCGGCGGTGGCGATGGCGGAACGGATCGCTTCGGCGCTTGGCTATGTCGGCGTCATCGGCGTCGAATTCTTCGTGACGCCCGGCAACGGCCTTGTCGTGAACGAGATTGCGCCGCGCGTGCACAATTCCGGCCACTGGACCGAGGCTGCATGCGCCATCTCGCAATTCGAACAGCACATCCGCGCCGTCGCCGGACTGCCTTTGGGTGAAACCACGCGGCACAGCGACTGCGTGATGGAAAACCTGATCGGTGCGGACATCGACAAGGTTCCCGCGATCCTGGCCGAGGGCAACGCCGTGCTGCACCTTTACGGCAAGGCGGAAGCGCGTGCGGGCCGCAAGATGGGCCATGTGACCAGGATCGGCATTGCGGCCGCACGGCCGTGACCGAAACAGCGGCGCGGCAGTGGACATCACGCATTGATTCTGCTAGAGCAACCCCACAGTCAGCGGCTGGCGCCGCGGGCGTGATATCGGTTTGCCGCCTTCAAGTTCGCTTGCATTGGATGTCAATTCGATTTCGAGCCTGACCGCTTGCAGCGCAGTTCCACTGGAATTTCGCCCCCGCGCACCAGACAAAGCCGCCATGCCCCGCGTCAGCAAGACCAATGGTCCTTGCGCGCGGCAGACAACGAAACGATGTTCGACGAAGGAACGGATCAAACGTGCAGGTACTCGTACGCGACAACAATGTTGACCAGGCGCTTCGCGCGCTGAAAAAGAAACTGCAGCGCGAAGGCGTGTTCCGCGAGATGAAGCTGCGGAACTTCTACGAGAAGCCCTCCGAAAAGCGGGCGCGCGAAAAGGCCGAGGCGGTTCGCCGCGCTCGCAAGCTGGCCCGCAAGCGCCTGCAGCGCGAAGGCCTCGTGCCCGTAAAGCCGCGCGTCGCGAAATAACATTCGCCCGGGCTCGCAAACCGCGAGCGCCGCGTTTTCGCCCATTTTCTGGTGTGTTTCCGGGCGGGGGTGGCATGGCCATCTCCCGCCCGTCGGCTTTTCGGGCGATTTGGCCGCAGTGAAGCCCGCAACCACGAAATGGCCGCCGCCACGCCTGGACAGCCACTGATGCGCCGATCGAACTTTACCCGGATAATCGCTGCAGCCTCCCTGCTGGCGCTTTCCGCGTGCAACAGTATTTCGATCGAAGACGCCGTTCAGGTCGACAAGGCGCAGGGGAACGAATTCAAACATCGCTTCCCTGACGGCTGTCGTCGAGCGCAATCCCAACTCAGCCGAAGCCTACAATGTCCGCGGCACCGCCTACGGCCTGGCGCAGCGCCCCCGCGAGGCGATCGCCGACTTCACCAAGGCGATCGAACTCAACCCCCGCTTCTACAAGGCCTATGCCAACCGGGCGCTGGTCTATCGCTCCATCAACGAGCAGGAAGCCGCGGTGAAGGACTACAGCCGCGCGCTGCAGATCAATCCGCAATATGACGAGGCCTATATCGGCCGCGGCAATGTCTATCGCATCGCCGGCCAGGACGACCGCGCCTACCGCGATTTCGAGCGCGCCATCCAGATGGGCACCACCAATCCGCGCGCCTTTCATTCCCGCGGCGCTGATCCTGCAAAAGCGCGGCCAGCACAACCAGGCGATCGAGGATTTCTCCACCGCCATCTCGCTGGAGCCCGGTGCGGAAGAACCCTACAACAGCCGCGGCGTTTCCTACCTCGCTTCGGGCGATGTCGCCAATGCGCTGGAAGACGTCAACCGCGCACTCCTGATCAATGACCGATATGCGGAAGCCTGGGCCAACCAAGGGCTGGTCTATGAACAGAAGGGCGACAAGGGCCGGGCGTTCAAGGCCTTTGCCCGCGCCTACCAGCTCGACAACAAGCTGGATCTCGCCCGCGAGGGAATGAACCGCACGCGCGGCGGCTGCCCGCCTGCTGCGTCGGACCTCGCTTCGGGACGAAGGTCGCTGACTCCTCAAGCCGCCAGCCGGCGGGTGGACATTTCGCCTGCCTCTCTGAATGAGCCGCTCGATGAAAAAAAGTTGCGCTCAGTCCAGCGCCTTGACGATGTTCTCGACCATCTTCTTGGCGTCGGCGAACAGCATCATCGTGTTCGTCGCTTGTAGAACAGCGTGTTGTCGATGCCGGCATAGCCCGAGCCGAGCGAGCGCTTGACGAACAGGCACGGTCGCGCGCCTTGTCGACGTCGAGGATCGGCATGCCGTAGATCGGCGAGGACTTGTCGTCGCGCGCCGACGGGTTGGTCACGTCGTTGGCGCCGATGACGAAGGCGACGTCGGCCTGCGCGAACTCCGAGTTGATGTCCTCGAGCTCGAACACCTCGTCATAGGGCACGTTGGCTTCGGCCAGCAGCACGTTCATGTGGCCCGGCATGCGGCCCGCGACCGGGTGGATGGCGTATTTCACCTCGACGCCGTGCTGCCTTCAGCTTGTCGGCCATTTCGCGCAGCGCGTGCTGCGCCTGCGCGACCGCCATGCCGTAGCCCGGCACGATGATGACCTTGGAGGCGTTCTTCATCAGGAAGGCTGCGTCGTCGGCCGAGCCCTGCTTGACGGTGCGGTCGATGCCGTCGTCGCCGCCTGCGGCAGCCGCCTCGCCGCCGAAGCCGCCGAGGATGACCGAGATGAAGGAGCGGTTCATGCCCTTGCACATGATGTAGGACAGGATCGCGCCGGACGAGCCGACCAGCGCGCCGGTGATGATCAGCGCGAGGTTGCCGAGCGTGAAGCCGATGCCGGCGGCCGCCCAGCCGGAATAGGAGTTCAGCATCGACACGACGACCGGCATGTCGGCGCCGCCGATCGGGATGATGATCAGCACGCCGAGCACCAGCGACACGAGCGACGATCAGCCAGAACAGCGTATGGCTGTCGGTCGGCGACGAACAGCGACGATCAGCACGACAAGCGCGATGCCGAGGCCAGCATTGATGACGTGGCGCATCGGCAGCATGATCGGCTTGCCGGACATGCGCCCGTCGAGCTTCAGGAAGGCGATGATCGAGCCGGTGAAGGTGATCGCGCCGATGGCGACGCCGAGCGACATTTCGACCAGCGCCTGGCCCGTGGATGTCGCCGACCGTCGCCGATGCCGAAGCTTTCGGGCGCATAGAGCGCGGCCGCCGCCACCATCACGGCCGCAAGGCCGACGAGCGAGTGGAAGGCGGCGACAAGCTGCGGCATCGCGGTCATCGGGATGCGCCGGGCGATGTACGCGCCCGCGCCGCCGCCGATGGCCAGGCCAGCGACGATCAGCGCCAAGCGCGCCGAAGGTCGGCGTGGCCAGAGCCAGCGTGGTCACGATGGCGATGCGCCATGCCGATCATGCCGAAGTGATTGCCCTGCCGGCGGTTGTCGGGTGCGACAGGCCGCGCAGCGCCAGGATGAACAGGACGCCGGAGACGAGGTAGAGGAAGTGCGGTGATGTTCTGCATCGCCCTCGCCTATCGCTGCTTTTTCTTGTACATCGCCAGCATGCGCTGGGTGACCAGGAAGCCGCCGAAAATGTTCACCGAGGCCAGCACCAGCGCGATGAAGCCGAAGCCGGTCGCCAAGCCGCTCGCCGCCGAAATGCCGACCGCCAGCAGCGCGCCGACGACGATCACCGAGGAGATCGCGTTGGTGACCGCCATCAGCGGCGTGTGCAGCGCCGGCGTCACCGACCAGACGACGTAGTAGCCGACGAAGATCGCCAGCACGAAGATCGCGAACTGGAAGACGAACGGGTCGATCGCCCCGCCGCTGACGCCGTGCGCCGCCGCGCCAGCGCTTCCGCGCCGCCCTGCTGCGTAGCGGCCTCGAGCGCCTTGCGGGTCGCTTCCTGCGCGGTCTCGAGCGGCTTGCGCTGCAAGTGCACTCGCCTGCTTCGGCATGTTCGCGCGACTTGCGCGGCAAGCGCCTTGGCCGCCTCCAGCGTCTCGTTCAGTCTCGGCCATCATTGCGCTCCTTGCGAAGGCGGCTGGTTCCTTCGGCGCAAAGGCGGGATGAACCACCTTGCCGCCATGGGTCAGCAGCGTCGCCTTGACCAGTTCGTCATCCAGATTGACCGCCAGCGCCTTGGCTTCCTTGTTCGACCATGGTTTCGAGGAAGGCGAGGAGGTTCTTGGCGTAGAGCAGCGAGGCGGTAGCCGCGATCCGGCCCGCCATGTTGAGATAGCCGACGATCTTGACACGCCGTCGACCTTGGCCACCTCGCCGGCTTCGGCGCCCTCGACATTGCCGCCGCGCTCGACCGCAAGGTCGACGATCGACCGAGCCCGGCTTCATCGACGTCGACCATTTCCTTGCTGAACGAGCCTCGGCGCCGGCCGCCCGGGAATGAGCGCCGTGGTGATGACGATGTCCTGCTTGGCGATATGCGCGGCGACCAGCGCGGCCTGCTTGGCCTGGTATTCCTTCGACATTTCCTTGGCATAGCCGCCTGCGGTTTCCGCCTGCTTGAACTCCTCGTCCTCGACCGCGATGAACTTTGCGCCGAGCGAGGCGACCTGTTCCTTGGCGGCGGGGCGCACGTCGGTCGCCGTGACCACGGCGCCGAGGCGCTTGGCGGTGGCGATCGCCTGCAGTCCGGCAACGCCGGCGCCCATGACGAACACCTTGCGCCGCCGGAACCGTGCCGGCCGCGGTCATCATCATCGGCAGGGCGCGGTCATAGTCGGCGGCCGCCTCGATCACGGCCTGGTAGCCGGCGAGATTGGCCTGCGAGGAAAGCACGTCCATGACCTGGGCGCGCGTGATGCGCGGCATGAATTCCATCGCAAACGCCGAAACTCCGGCATCGGCCATGGCCTCGACGTCCTTTTCGTGCCCGTAGGGATCCATGCTGGCGATGACCAGCGCGCCGGACTTGTAGGTTTTGCTTTCCTTCGGCGTCGGGCGCCGCACCTTCAGCACGACATCCGCGTCAGAACCATCGGCGCCCTTGCCGATCCTCGCGCCGGCGGCCTCGAACTGGCTGTCGGGAATGCGCGACATCTCGCCTGCCCCGCTTTCGACGACGACGTCGAAACCGAGCGCGGCGAGCTTCTTGGCAGTGTCGGGGGACAACGCCACACGCGTTTCACCGTCCGACCGTTCGACGGGAACGAAGAGCTTCATTCCGGATTACCTCCCCCACAGGCGGTGCTCGGCACGGGCCGGCACAGGACAATTGCAGCAAAGGGGTGGCGTGGCAATACGCAACCCCGGCTCAGGCAATCAGCAGGTCAAAAGACGAAGAAGGATACCGCCAGCAGGACGATCAGCAGGAGCGTTCCGCCCACCCAGCCCGCGCTGGTGAAGAAGCCGGCCGCCATTGCAAGCATCAAGGCCACCAGGGATATCACCGACCATTTCGTCAGCCAGATGAACCAGCCATATGTCCGTTCGTGCTCGGAATAATCCATGGCGCTTCCATGCGCGCCGTGTTCTTCGTGCTTTGCAGCCTTGGCCATTTCAGCCTCCCGGAATGCGATCAGATCGTTGACGGGCAATTACACAATGTGGCGCTGTTCGGCAATGCCCGCGCAGCCACGAGACAAGTGACGAATTGTCCCTTTTTCAAGTATCAAACAGCCCGCCGCAACACGAAGGATTTGCCGCCCCCATCGGTGCAGTTGAGCGTGTTGAGATCGGGCCGGGCGCAGTTCGCCGTGTTCTGGGTGCCGGTAACATTGCTGGTCCAATTCAGGTCGACCTGCTTTTCCGATATCACCAGATACCCGCCCTGCGAGATCACGTTGCCCGTGTCGCTGGCGACCGTGGTGAAGCGGCCATTGTCGAACTGGGCGGTGTAGCCGCCGGTATCGGGGTTCCAGTTTCCGGCAAGCCCGCCGCCGCCGGCGGTCGGATTGACCTTGTCCGTCTGGCATGCGCCAAGCGCCACTGTTGCCAGCACGAGCGCAAACCCTGCTGCGCGATGCGTATTCTTCATCTTCAAACCTCCCCGATTTGACGATCGAGCGCCTCGAGCTCGTCGATCAGGCCCTCGATCATGGAAAGACCCTTATTCCAGAACGCCGGCTCGGTCGCGTCAAGCCCGAATGGCCGCAAAAGCTCGCTGTGATGCCGCGTTCCACCGGCCTTCAGCAATTCGAAGTACCGGTCCTGGAAGCCCGAATCCGCCTGCTGGTAGACCGCATAGAGCGAATTGACCAGGCAATCGCCGAAGGCATAGGCGTAGACGTAGAAGGGCGAGTGGATGAAGTGGGGGACATAGCTCCACCAGATGTCATAGGAATTGTCGAATTCGAAAGCCTCGCCAAGGCTGGCCTTCTGCACTTCAAGCCACAATTCGCCCAGGCGTTCCTGCGTCAGTTCGCCTTCGAGCCTTTCGGTGTGGACCTTGCGCTCGAACAGATAGAAGGCGATCTGCCGCACGACCGTGTTGATCATGTCCTCGACCTTCTGGGCCAGCATTGCCCGTCGCTCGGACAGGTTTTCCGACCGTTCCAGCAGGTGGCGGAAGGTCAGCATTTCACCGAAGACCGACGCCGTCTCGGCCAGCGTCAGCGGGGTCTGCGACATCAAGGTGCCCTGCCCCGCCGCAAGCACCTGGTGCACGCCATGTCCCAGTTCGTGCGCGAGCGTCATCACGTCGCGCGGCTTGCCCATGTAGTTGAGCATGACATAGGGATGGACCGAGGGAACCGTGGGATGGGCAAACGCGCCCGGCGACTTGCCCGGCCTTACCGGCGCGTCGATCCAGTTGCGCTCGAAAAAGCGCCCGGCAATCTCCGCCATGTCGGGTGAAAAGCCGCCATAGGCTTCCAGGACGATGTTCTGCGCCTCGTTCCACGGATAGATGCGATCCACCGACTTCGGCAGCGGCGCATTGCGGTCCCAATACTGCATCTTGTCGAGGCCAAGCCACTTCGCCTTCATGGCGTAGTAGCGGTGGGAGGTGCGGGGAAAGGAATCCTCGACCGCCTTCGCCAACGCATCCACGACCTCCCTTTCGACACGGTTCGACAGGTGGCGCGCATCGGCGACATCCTTGAAACCGCGCCACTGGTCGGAGATCTGCTTGTCCTTGGCCAGCGTGTTGGTGAGGAGCGTGAAAAGCCGGCCGTTTTGCGAAAGCACGCGGCTGATCTCGCGCGCGGCTTCCTCGCGCCTTGCCCGGTTCGGATCCTGCAACAGGTTCAACGCCGGCTCCAGCGAGAGGCTTTCGCCGGCTATAACGAATTTCAGCGCCGTCATGGTCTCGTCGAACAGCCGGTTCCATGCGGCCCGGCCCACGACCGACTTGTCGTGGAAAAGCTGCTCTATGCGGTCCTCGAGCTGGTAGGGCTTGTCCTTGCGCAGGTCCTCGATCCATGGCCGGTAGTGGCCGAGTTCGGGAATGGCCGACATCGCCGCGTCGATCCTGGCATCGTCCAGCCGGTTGAGTTCAAGCTCGAAGAACAGGAGGTGCGAACTGGCAGCCGTGATCCTTTCCTGAGCATCGCCGAACACCTTGGCGAGCGCCGGATCGGCGGTGTTCGCGGCATAGGCGAGGCCGGCATGCGAGAGGATCCGGCCCATGGTTTCCTGGATGCCCTCATATTCGCGGATTGCCAGCGCGATCTTGCCGGCATCGCCTTCAAGCAGCGCGGACAGCTTGCCCTTGAAGCGGTCCTCGAACGCCTTGGAGCGATCGCGACAGCCGGCAAGGTCATCGCGATAGGCCCGGCTTTCCGGCCCCGCGTAAAGGTCCGTCAGGTTCCATTCGGGCATGGCGCCCAGCATGTCGCTCCGCCGTGCTGCCTGGTTCGTGCTTGTCATAAGGTATCCTGTTGCCGGGCCCGCAGAAGCGCGCCGATTGCTAAAACCATAACGTGTCTGGTGAGGTACCGTTCACCTTTCCGCTTAAGCCCATCTTTATGAGACTGCTTTAGAAACGTCCAGAAATGAAACAGCCCGCGGAGCCCTTCCGCAGGGACTGTGCCGCGAGACGGCAGCCACAAGAACAACAACGGGGCACGGGGGCGACAGGGTTTTTCATGGCCGAAACGGTTTTGATCGTTGACGACGACCCGGTCCAGCGCCGGCTGCTTGAGGCGGCCACGGCGCGTGCCGGCCTTTTGACAATCACTGCGGCCGGCGGCGAGGAAGCGCTTGCCATTCTTGCCGAGGGCAAGGCGAGGCCCTCCGTGATCATTCTCGACCTCGTCATGCCGGGCCTTGGCGGACTTGGCGTGCTCGCGGAACTTCGCGAACGCCAGATCAACATTCCGGTGATCGTGCAGACCGCACAGGGCGGCATCGAGACCGTGGTCGGCGCAATGCGGGCCGGGGCCTTTGACTTCGTGGTCAAGCCGGTTTCGCCCGAACGCCTGCAGACAGCCATCGGAAACGCGCTGAAGGTCGGCGCGCTGGCGACCGACGTCAAGCGCCAGAAAAAGCGGCAGCCCGGCAGCCTCACCTTCCTCGACATCGTCAGCGCCAGCCCGCGCATGGAGCGTGTGCTGCGCATCGGCGACAGGGCAGCCCGCTCGCAGATACCGGTGCTGATCGAGGGCGAATCAGGCGTCGGCAAGGAACTCATCGCGCGCGCCATCCAGGGTTCGTCCGACCGCCGCGACAAGCCGTTCATCACCGTCAATTGCGGCGCCTTGCCGGAAAATCTGGTCGAAAGCATCCTTTTCGGTCACGAGAAGGGCGCCTTCACCGGCGCATCCGACAAGCACGTGGGCAAGTTCGAGGAGGCCAATGGCGGCACGCTTTTCCTCGACGAGGTCGGCGAACTGCCGCTGGACATCCAGGTCAAACTGCTGCGCGCCATCCAGGAAGGGGAAATCGATCCGGTTGGCGCACGCAAGCCGGTGAAGGTCGACATTCGCCTCATCTCGGCAACCAATCGCGAATTGCTGGCGGAAGTGAAGGCCGGCAGGTTCCGCGAGGACCTGTTCTACCGCCTCAACGTGCTGCCGCTGACCATACCGCCGCTGCGCGAACGGCAGGAAGACATAGCACTGCTTGCGCGGCATTTCATGAAGCGCTTCGCAAGGGAGGAAAACCGCCCAGCGCTGACGCGGATGACCCGCGAAGCCGAGGCGCTGTTGTGCGCCTACGACTGGCCCGGAAACATCCGCCAGCTTGAAAACGCCATGTTCAGGGCGGTCGTGCTGGCCGAAGGCGACGAACTGACGGTGGACGAATTCCCGCAGATCGCGGCGCAAATCGACGGCTTCGCGCTGCATCCGGCCGACACCGGCTCGGATTCACCCCCGCTGGCGCCCGATGTCGGCACCAGGGCGCCGGCTGGCCACCGCCAGTTCCGGCAGGAGGCGATGGCGGTTCCTGCCAGCACCTATGGATGGCTGAAGCTGGTGGGCGATAACGGGCAGGTCAGGTCCGTCGAGGAGCTGGAAGCGGAAATCATCCGCTTTGCCATCGAGATCTACAATGGCCGGATGAGCGAGGTGGCGCGCAGGCTGGGTATCGGCCGCTCCACCTTGTACCGCAAGCTCAAGGATTACGGGCTGGAGGAACATTCGGAGCAGTCCGGGGCCTGACCGTCAGGTTTTCCACAGGCCATGCGTCCATGGACCGGCGCAACCTGCCGCAATGCTCGCCAACCACCCGGCCGTTTGTTAGCGTTCGAGGCGTTTATCGAGCCGCGACCGCCATGCTATCACCGCATTTGACCGATTTGATATGGCTCAAGGTTCAGGTGGACATTCTTTGTTAACCACAGATGCGCCTAATGGGGTCTGACCCCAAAAGGGCCGGGAAACAAAAAAACAGGCTAGCTGCAGTTGGTTCAATTCCTGAAATGGATTGCGCGCCCTGGGACAGGCCGCGCCAAATCCCTCGCAAGTGCGATCTGCCTGTCGGCGGCCCTGGGGCTGCTGTCCGCCAACGCGTTTGCCGAGACCCGCACGCTGAAGCTGCACTTCACGCATACCGGCGAGAAAGCCGTCATCACCTACAAGCGCAACGGCAAATATGTCGATGCCGGCCTGAAGCAGGCCAACCAGATCCTGCGCGATTTCCGCCGCAACGAACCCACCAAGATGGATCCGAGGCTCCTCGACCTTGTCTGGGAAGTATACCAGAAGACCGGATCCAAGGACTACATCCACGTCATTTCCGCCTACCGCTCGCCGGCGACAAACGGCATGCTGCGTTCGCGCGGCCGTGGCGTCGCCAAGAACAGCCAGCACATGCTGGGCAAGGCAATGGACTTCTTCCTGACCGACGTGAAGCTGTCGAAGCTGCGCGAGGTCGGCCTCAAGATGGGCATAGGCGGTGTCGGCTTCTATCCGACTTCCGGTTCGCCCTTCGTGCATCTCGACACCGGGAACGTCCGCCATTGGCCGAAAATGTCGCGCCAGGAACTCGCGCGCCTCTTCCCCGATGGCAAGACGCTGCACATTCCGTCCGACGGAAAGCCGCTGCCGAAGTACAACCAGGCCCTGGCCGAGTACAAGTCCAAGGGCCGGACCTCGCCCGTGACGGTCGCATCCGTGGAAGCGGAGACGAAGAAGCCGGGCTTCTTTGCACGCCTGGCCGCCAAGTCCCAGGAAGACCAGTCCGACGACGAGGGCGCCACCGACGCGCCGGAAGCCTCAGCGCCGAAGCAGACGGTCGCGACCGCGGCGAAGACCGCCGTACCGGCTGCAACGCTGGAAGCCGGCGTGAACGCACCCGCCCCGCCCAAGCCTGCCATTGCCGGCGGACCCGTGCCGGCCGCCGATGTTGGCGCCGCACCGGAAAGCGCGCCGCTGCCGCAGGATCCGCAGCTTCCCGCCGAGGCTGAAAGCGTACCCTTCGAAGTGGCCTCGGCCGAATCGGAAGGCGAAATACCGCTCGACAAGATCCCCGTGCCGACGCGCCGGCCGCAAGCGCCGGTCCTCGCCTTCGCCGCGACACCATCGCCGCGCCCGCTCGACGGCTCGCTCGTTGTGGCTGCCCTGTCGCCGGAAGAAATCGAGAACCTTCGGCGCACCGCCATTCCCAATCCCGATACGGCTGCTTCCACGGTCGCCGTCGCGTCGGTTGAACCGGAAACGGCAACAGATGCCCCCTCGGGCAAGATGGCATTTGCGCAAACCGGCCCGGCGCAAGGCGCCAAGGCGGTGCAAGCCCTCGACAACATCACTTCGGCACCGGCCGAAACGGCGGCCTTGCCCGCGGCCCCTGCCTCCGGCCCATCGCGCCGTACGCTTGAACTGGCCCTTGCGGCAACCGATCAGGCCGATACCGAGGCATCCAAGGCGATACGCGACCTTATCGACACCGGCGGCAACCAGGCCTATGCCAGCGCGGATGCCGCAGATGCCGTCGCCGCAATACCGGTGCCTGAGCGCAATCCGCGCAAGACGGCCACGGCACAGCAGAACGCGTCGCCTGCGCCAGTCGCTGCAGCGAATGCAGCCAAGCCGGCCAAGGTCGGTCGTTACGCCCTGGCTTCGGCAGGCAATCTCGGCGCGGTGACCGAAATCAGCGCCCCCGGCTATGGCGCGGGGATCGACAAGGAACTGGTGGTTGCAGGCATCCGTGCCCCGCAGGCAGCGCCCGTCGTCGGAAAATTCGCGCCGGCCGGAAGTCTCCCCGCCCTGACGCTTCGCACGAACTGAACGGGCGGGAGCCCTTAGCCCCGTACTGGCTCGGGTATCATGCCGAGCGCGTGCATGTAGAGGTCGAGCACCGTTTCCTGCTCCTGCCGCTCGGCAAGATCCTGCTTGCGGATACGCAGCACCTGGCGCAGCACCTTGGTGTCGAAGCCATTCGCCTTCGCCTCGGCGAACACGTCGCGAATATCGTCCGAAATGGTCTTCTTTTCTTCCTCGAGCCGTTCGATCCGCTCGACGATGGCCTTGAGCTGCTCGCGCGCAAATGTGCTTTCCGACATGGTATCTCCGTAAGCTTCCTGTGAAATTGCCTGCCCAGCCGCGATCAGTGGCTTGGCTTGTTCTTTTCGAACGCCGCCTTCTTGTCCGCGTCGGCCTCGCTCTGGTACCGCGCGGTCCATTCGGCATAGGGCATGCCGTAGATGATCTCCCGCGCCGCTGCCTTGTCCATTGCAATGCCCCGTTCCGCCGCCGCTTCTTCATACCACCGCGACAGGCAGTTGCGGCAGAAACCGGCCAGATTCATCATATCGATGTTCTGCACGTCGGTGCGATGGCGAAGATGTGCGACGAGCTGGCGGAACGCTGCTGCTTCAAGCTCGATTCGGGTTTGCTCGTCCATGCCTCATGCCTCCTCGCCGGCTGCGGTCGCGATACGCTCCACCGGACCGGTCCTTGAACCGAAATGGCCGATCGTATGCAATTGTGCAAGGCCGTTGATCTCCTCGACCATCGGCGCAAGAAGATCGCACCATTCTTCCACGCCGCTTTCATGGCCGATGAGGTCCTGCCGGATTTCGATGAGCGTATGGGCAAGCCCCCGCCGCGTGCAGTGGCGGTACATTGTGTCGTTGCGCAGCGCCCCGTCATAGGGTTCGTTGTCGCCGACGGTGAGATCGCCGCGGGCGCGCAGCGCGTCGAGCAGCGGCTGCGTGAATCTGGGGTCGCTGTCCCAAAGCAGCGCCACCTGCCATGGCCTGCGGAAAGCCTTCCAGCTTGGCGTGAAGCTGTGGATCGAGAGCACCGCGGGAATGACGCCGTGGCGCAGGGCCTGCCGGATCGCCGCGTCAATGGCCTCATGGTAGGGCCGGTGGAAACGCTCGATCCGGCGTGCGATTTCATCTTCGCTGATCGGGTGGTTCCCCGGTATGACCGTGCCGTCGGACAGCCGCATGACGATGGTCGGATCGTCCTCGCCGCGATTGGGGTCGATGAGCAGCCGCGAAAAGGTCGAAAGCACCGCCGGGACGCCGAGCCGTTGAGCGAGCCCGAGCGTGACATCGCGCGCGCCGATGTCGTAGGCGATGTGGCGCACGAACTCCTTTTGCGGCACGCCCAACGTTCCGAACTGCGCCGGCAAGGCGTTGCGGGCGTGATCGCAAAGCAGCAACAGGCCCTTCGACCAGTCGCCGCCGACCACTTCAACCGGGGAAAATGCCTCTTCCATCATATTTTCCGCAAATGACCTGCCGGGTCTTGTCACAATGGCGCGAAGCGATCAATGGTCGCCGCCGCAAGGTCTTTGGGAATGGTGTCGATGGCGGAAATTGCCGCGGAAAGACGAGCGCGGGGCGCAATAACGGCGCCGGTCGCCTTTGCCGCGCTACTCGCCGGTGCAATGGCCATGGGCGTGTCGCCGGTTTTCGTGCGCACGGCCGAGATCGGTCCGTTCGCCTCCGCCTTCTGGCGCGTCTTCACGGCGCTTCCCGTGCTTTTCCTGTGGGCGCTTTTCGAGGTGCGCCGCCAATCCGCCGGCGCAGGGCAACGCCCCGCGCTCGTGACTTTCGCGCAGCCGATCCTGCTTTCGGGTCTCTTCTTCGCCGGGGACCTTGTTTTCTGGCACCTCGCCGTCATGAACACGACGATGGCGAACGCCACGATGATGTCGTGCCTTGCCCCGGTCTGGGTGCTGCTGCTTTCCGGCGCCTTCATCGGCGAACCGGTGCCGAAGAGTTCCTTCGCCGGCCTTGCGCTTTGCCTGGCCGGAGCCGCGCTGCTGGTCGGGTCGAGCTATTCCATCGACCAGTCCCGCATCGTCGGGGACATCTACGGCATCATCACCTCGTTGTTCTTCGGACTTTATTTCCTCGCCATCCGCGTCGGCCGGCGCCAGGCGGGCGGGGGCGTGCTGACGCTCTCCTCCACCATCGTGACGTCCGCCGCCCTTCTGGTGGTAGCGCTCATTTCCGGAAACGAGATGCTGCCGCAGACCGTACAGGGCTATGCCTCGCTCGCCGCGCTCGGCCTCGTCAGCCATGCCGGAGGACAGGGATTGCTCACATTGGCGCTCGGCGTGCTGTCGGCGGCGTTCTCATCCCTGGTCATTTTTCTCGAAGCCTTCGCCGCCGCGCTCTTCGGCTGGCTGTTCTTCGGCGAAACCCTTGGCGTGAT
Organism: uncultured Alphaproteobacteria bacterium; assembly: GCA_963846345.1. Classification (GTDB taxonomy): domain Bacteria; phylum Pseudomonadota; class Alphaproteobacteria; order Rhizobiales; family Rhizobiaceae; genus BOKV01. The sequence continues at coordinate 53,147 of CAWJVP010000015.1, read as the reverse complement.
GCAATTGCTGGGAAGCGCGTTCATCCTCGCCGGCGTATGGGTGGCGCGGCCGCGCACCGCCGGCTGAGCGGCGCGGCGTTGACACTCCCGCCATGCTGCGCCACAAGTGCCCTGTTCGCCCGGATGTTAGAGAATAGGGGTTCCGTGCCGCGAGACGCCGTTGATATCGTGAAAGGTTTTGCAAGCCGTGCGACCCGCGGGCCGCGGCAGAGCATGTTCGCGCGATCGCTTGCCGCCGTTCTTTTTCTTTGCTGCCTTGCTGCTTCCGTCACGCCGGCGAGCGCCGATTTTCGCGTCTGCAACGACACCAAGAGCCTGGTGGGCGTTGCGCTTGGCTATTTCGAGAAGGGCAAATGGGTCACGGAAGGCTGGTGGCAGGTGCCCGGCGAGACCTGCGAATTGCTGGTCGAGGGCGATCTCGACAGCCGCTTCTACTATCTTTACGCGGAGGATGCCGATCGCGGCGGCCAATGGGGCGGCGAGATGACCATGTGCACCTCGGACCGCGAATTCCGCATCGAAGGCGTCGAAGAATGCTATCAGCGCGGTTTCCGAAAGACCGGCTTCTTCGAAATCGACACATCGAACAAGGAAAGCTGGATGGTACGCCTGACCGAACAGGGTCAGAGCGAGCCTGCTCCCGCCCAATAACCCGGCGGGATTCTCCTGCCCGAAAGAAAGTCACCGCCAATGCGCCGTAACCGCCGCGTCAAGATACTCGCCACGCTTGGACCCGCCTCCAACACAAGGGAGATGATCAACAAGCTCTTCCTCGCCGGCGCCGACGTGTTCCGCATCAACATGAGCCATACCGACCACGACACGATGCGCTCACTGGTCTCGATCATCCGCGAGGTTGAAGCCGACAACGGCCGGCCGATCGGCATCCTGTGCGACCTGCAGGGACCCAAGCACCGCCTTGGCAAGTTTGCCGACGGCAAGATCGCGGTGAAGGCGGGCGACCGGATCACGCTGGACAGCAACCCCGCACCGGGCGACCAGACCCGCGTGCAACTGCCGCATCCGCAAATCCTGGCGGCGCTGAAGCCCGGCGACCGGATCCTGGTCGATGACGGCCGCGTCAGCCTGACGGCGATCAAGTGCACGCCCACATCCGTGCTTGCCGAGGTGGTCAACGGCACCAAGCTTTCGGACCGAAAGGGCGTGAGCCTGCCCGATACCGAGCTTTCCGAAAGCGCGATGACCGAGAAGGACCGCAAGGACCTCGAAGCCGCAATCGCAGCGGAAGTCGACTGGGTGGCCCTCTCCTTCGTGCAGCGACCGGAAGACCTGGCGGAAGTGCGCAAGATCGCGCGCGGTAGGGTTGCCGTGATGGCAAAGATCGAAAAGCCGCAGGCGCTCGCCCGCATCGACGACATCATCGACCTTGCCGAGGCGATCATGGTGGCGCGCGGCGATCTTGGCGTCGAGATGCCGCTGGAGGCCGTGCCGGGCATCCAGAAGCAGATCGTGCGCCGCTGCCGCAGGGCCGGCAAGCCTGTCGTCGTCGCAACGCAGATGCTGGAATCGATGATTTCATCGCCGGTGCCGACCAGAGCCGAAGTGTCCGACGTTGCCGGAGCCGTGTTCGAGGGCGCCGACGCGATCATGCTTTCGGCCGAATCGGCAGCCGGCGATTATCCGGTCGAAGCCGTCTCGACCATGAATTCCATCGCCGAACATGTCGAAAAGGACATGCATTACCGCGGCATCATCACCGCCCAGCGGCCGGAGGCCGAGGCGACCGGCGCCGATGCCGTGTCGCTGGCGGCGCGCGAGATCGCCGAAACGCTGAACCTGGCGGCAATCATCTGCTACACGGCGTCCGGCGCAACCGGGCTTCGCGCCGCCCGCGAGCGCCCTTCCCGCCCGATCGTGACGCTTTCGCCGGTGGCGCGCACAGCCCGCCGCCTGGCGCTTGCCTGGGGCCTGCACTGCGTCGTGACCGAGGACGCGGTCGATCTCGACGACATGGTCAACCGCGCCTGCCGCATTGCCGTGGACGAGGATTTCGCCGCCCCCGGCGACCGGGTGATCATCACCGCCGGCGTTCCGTTGCGCACGCCCGGGTCGACCAACATGCTGCGCATCGCCTTTGTCTCGAGCGATGGCCGCGCGGGCATCTAGCGGGCTGCTGCCAGCATCCTTGCATTGAGCATTTCGATTTCGGCGACGATCCTGTCGGTCGCGGTATAGGTCGGCGTGTGGCCGGTCCGCTCCAGCCAGACGAGTTTCGATCCCGGCAATATCGCGGGCAAGGCCTTGCGAATGGATTTCGGCCAGCACCACGGCGTCGCTGTCGCCGGTCACGATGACGGTCGGCGCCTTGATCTCGCGGTAGCGCGGCGCAAGCCGGGCAACATGATGGTATAGCCCCGCGACATCCTGTGCATTGTGCAGGAAATTGGCCGGGCGAAGCACCAGGTGCGTGCCGGAGCGCTGGTCGAAATTGGCGACAACCGGATCGGGTGCGAAAACCGACTTCACCGCTCGCGGATAAAGAAGGTGGCCGAAGGGCACGGCCAGCGTCTCGGCAAAGACGCGGCCAAGGATCGGGAAACTGGCGATGTTGTAATACCAGGTAACCGCCCCGCCCGGCCAGGGATGGGTGGCAGGCGCGGTCAGCACCAGGCCTGCGACGCGCGCGGGATGATCCACCGCCAGTGCCACTGCTATCGAAGCGCCTAGCGAGTGGCCGACGATGACGGCCCGCTCGATCTTGAGATGGTCCATCAGGCCGGCGACAAGTTTTGCCTGCGCGTCCGGCGCCTCCATTCCCGGCCCGCCGCGTTGCGAATAGCCGGCACCGGGGCGGTCGACAAAGACAAGCCGCGCACGACCGGCCAGCGCCTGCGCATAGGCGCCCTGCGGATCGCGCGCATTGCCGCTTGCCCCATGGAGGAAAACCATGGGCAGGAGATCGCCGTCCGGCCCGCCCGGAACGTCGATATAATGCAGTTTCACGCCGTCGATCGTGGCGAAACGGCCGCTGGCAGGAAAGCGCTGCTCCACCTGCCAGGCAAGCCAGCGCGTGGCGCCGACCAGAATGATGATCGCGATCAGGAGAAGCATTGCGGTCCGCTTGGTCAAGGGAAGGGTCAGGCGCGCTCGCCGGCCAGTTTTTCCTCAAGTTCGATCACGGCTTCCTGGGCCTCGCGCAAGGCGGGGTAAACCGCCAGCAAGCGGTACCACACCTCCAGCGCCTTGCGGTCGTCACCGGTTTTTTGCAGGATCGAGGCAAGGCCGGAAAGCGCGCCGAAATGGCGCGGTTCGATGGCCAGAACCTTCTGGATGTCGGCGAGGGATTCGCCGATATCGCCCTTGGCGTATTTCAGTGTCGCGCGCCGGTTCCATCCCTCGGCAAAGTCGGGAGCCAGCACGATGACCTGCGTCAGCATGTCTTCGGCCAGGGCGTTCTTTTCGGTCGCCATGGCGGTGGCGGCCCGGCCCATCAGCATGTTGACGGTTGCCGATCCCGAATCGTTGAACTTCGTGACGATCTGCTGCGCGGTGCGGCGGGCGGCGACCGAATTGGTCTCCCGCTTCAACCTGGCAAAGAGTTCGTCGAGCGCAGGTTCGGGAGCGGTCTTGGTATCACCTGCGGCGGGAGGAGCCGCGGTATCACCGATTTCCGCAGGGGCAGATCCCTCCTGCGCCAGCGCACCGGAAACAACCGCGGCCAGCAGGGGAAATGTCAGGGCAAGGACAAACGACAAAAAGCGCATGCGGGGAATTTAGTCCCGCAATGCGCTGCGTCAAACCGAAAATTTCAGGAGCAGCCGTAAATCAGCCCTGACGCGCCTTGTAGCGCGGGTTGACCTTGTTGATGATGTAGACGCGGCCCTTGCGGCGAACGAGCCGGTTGGCGCGGTGGCGGCCCTTGAGGGACTTGAGCGAGTTCTTGATCTTCATGACACTAACCGGAATTTTGAGGCAGCTCTGCCGCCGAAAATGATACAGCGCGCCACACGTTTGTTAACGGGCGCGCCGCAAGCCGCCGGTTCCATAGACCAAGCTTGCTTGGGCGTCAAGGCGAACGCCAACCCTATTGGCTTTCGTCCCTCTTGCGCCAAAGCTCGGTGAGCGACTCGCCCTTGCGTCCCCAATTGTCGGTATCGACTTCATCGATAACGACAAAAATGTATTCCGGGTCTCGGTTCAGTTCCTTGACCAGAACGTCGGTCATGCCCCGGATCACCGCCCTTTTCTGCTCGACCGACGCAATGCCCTTGGCAATTTGCACTTTCACGTATGGCACCGGCACACTCCCTTGGCTGGCCCCGACCGAACACCGGTTCACGAAGCAAATCAACCGCCCCGTCCGTCCTGCCTGAAAATCACCGAGCGGGGCAACAACGTGCCGCAGGCCGATCCGTCATCCGCGCCATCGCGGGTCGCTAACCGGCAATTGACATGCTGCGGTCTGTTTATGGTATCGCAGGTTCAAACGGGCAGCCCTGCGGCGAGAGGCGCTTTTCATGCGGAAATTTTCCGGTTTCCAGATCGTGCGCGAGGCTTTGCGCGGCAATTCCGGCTGGGAGAAACAGTGGGACAATCCCGAGCCGCGCGCACAGTACGACGTGATCATCGTCGGCGCGGGCGGGCACGGCCTCGCCACCGCCTATTACCTCGCCAAGGAGCACGGCATCACCAATGTCGCGGTGCTGGAAAAGGGCTGGCTCGGCGGCGGCAATACCGGGCGCAACACCACCATCATCCGCTCGAACTATCTCTACGACGAATCGGCCGGCATCTACGACCACGCGGTCAAGCTGTGGGAAGGGCTGTCGCAGGAGCTCAACTACAACGTCATGTATTCGCCGCGCGGCGTCATGATGCTGGCCCACAATGTCCACGACGTGCAGGTGCTGCAAGCGCCACGTCCACGCCAACCGGCTCAACGGCGTCGACAACGAATGGCTGACGCCGGAAGAGGCGAAGGCTTTCTGCCCGCCGCTCAACATTTCGCAGGCATGCGCGCTATCCGGTGGTGGGCGCGGCGCTGCAGCGGCGCGGCGGCACGGCCCGCCATGACGCGGTCGCCTGGGGCTATGCGCGCGGCGCATCGGCGCGCGGCGTCGACATCATCCAGAATTGCGAGGTCACCGGCATCCGCCGCGGGCCGGACGGCGCGGTCACCGGCGTCGAGACCACGCGCGGGCTTCATCGGCGCGAAGAAGATCGGCGTCGTCGCTGCCGGCCACACCTCCGTGCTGATGGAGATGGCCGGCGTGCGCATGCCGCTGGAGAGCTATCCCGCTGCAGGCGCTGGTCTCCGAGCCGGTCAAGCCGTGCTTCCCCTGCGTCGTCATGTCCAACACGGTGCATGCCTACATCTCGCAGTCCGACAAGGGCGAACTGGTCATCGGCGCGGGCACCGACCAGTACACGTCCTATTCGCAGACCGGCGGGCTGCACATCATCAACCACACGCTCGACGCGATCTGCGAGATGTTCCCGATGTTCGCGCGCATGAAGATGCTGCGCTCCTGGGGCGGCATCGTCGATGTGACGCCGGACCGCTCGCCGATCCTGGCCAAGACGCCGGTGCAAGGGCCTTTACGTCAATTGCGGCTGGGGCACCGGCGGCTTCAAGGCGACGCCGGGTTCCGGCCATGTCTTCGCCCACACCATCGCGCGCGACGAGCCGCACCCGATCAACGCCCGCTTCACGCTGGAACGCTTCCGCACCGGCCGCCTGATCGACGAAGCGGCCGCCGCCGCCGTCGCGCACTGAGGACAACGCCCATGCTTCTCATCCACTGCCCCTATTGCGAAGAAGAACTGCCCGGAACTGGAATTCCGCCATGCCGGCGAGGCGCATATCGCCCGCCCGGCCGACTCGCCGACGATGTCCGACGAGGAGTTCGAGAAGTTCTTCTTCATCCGCGACAACCGCAAGGGCGTCGTCTTCGAGCGCTGGCGCCATGTCCATGGCTGCGGCCGGTTCTTCAACGCGGCGCGCGCACACGGTGTCCGACAAGTTCATCTGCACCTACAAGGCCGGCGAGCCGAAGCCGCGCTGACCGGCGATCGGCCACGCCGAAGGCCGCGGCACGCCAGCCAACGACGGTCGCCAGACGGGAGACGCCATGACGCACCTTGCAGCACGGCCGAACCGCATCGCCGGCAAGGGCCGGCTCAGCCCGGCGCAAGACGGTCCGCTTCACCTTCGACGGCGCAGCCTACGCCGGCGCTGGAAGGCGACACGCTCGCCTCGGCGCTGCTCGCCAACGGCATCCATCTGGTCGGGCCGCTCGTTCAAGTATCACCGCCCGCGCGGCATCCTTTCGGCGCGGCGCGGAAGAGCCGAACGCGCTGGTCGACGATCGCGCGCGACGCGGCGCGCACGCAGCCGAACATCCGCGCCACCGATGCAGGAAGCTCTATCGACGGGCTGATCGCGACGAGCCAGAACCGCTGGCCGTCGCTCGCCTTCGACATCGGCGCGGTCAACGACCTGGCTCGGCCGTTCTTCTCGGCCGGCTTCTACTACAAGACCTTCATGTGGCCGAAGAGCGTTCTGGAAGAACGTCTACGAGCCGTTCATCCGGCAGGCGGCCGGCCTCGGCGTCGCGCCGAAGGAAGCCGATCCCGACCGCTACGCCAACCGCTTCGCCCATTGCGACGTGCTGGTGGTCGGCGCGCGGCGCGGCCGGCCTTGCCGCGGCGCTGGCCGCGGCAGAGAGCTGGCGCGCGCGTCATCCTCTGCGACGAGCAGGCGGAGCTCGGCGGTGCGTCTGCGCGCCGACGCGACCGCGCGCATCGACGGCAAGCCCGGCTGTGAGTGGGCGCAGCGGACGCTCGCCGAGCTTGCCGCGCATGCCCAATGTCACCGTGCTGCCGCGCACCACCGCGTTCGGCTACTACAGCCAGAACATGGTGGCGCTGGTCGAGCGGGTCACCGACCATCTTGCCCGCCCCGCCGCCGACCTGCCGCGCGAACGGCTGTGGCAGGTGCGCGCCGAAGCAGGTCGTGCTCGCCACCGGCGCATCGAGCGGCACCTGGTGTTCGCCGACAATGACCGGCCCGGGCATCATGCTGGCCTCCGCGGCGCAGCTTATCCTCAACCATTACGGCGTCGCCGTCGGCCGCAAGATCGGTGTCTACACCGCCTGCGATTCGCGCCTGGCATGCGGCCTTCGACCTCGCAGCAGGCGGGCGTCGAGGTCGTCGCGATCGTCGATTGCCGCAGCGACGTTCCGACCAGCGCTGCTGGCGACAGGCCAACGACCTTGGCATCGAGGTCATGACCGGCCATGCCGTGGTCAAGGCACGTCGGGCCGGCTGCGCGTCAAGTCCATGACGCGTCGAGCCGGTGGACGGCGCGGCAAGCAGCAGATCGCGAGATCGACTGCCTGCTGATGTCCGGCGGCTGGACGCCATCCGTGCATCTGTTCTCGCAGTCGCGCGGCAAGCTCGCCTTGGACGAGGCGCGACGGGCGCTTCCTGCCCGGCATCGGCGCGCAGGATTGCGCTCGCGTCGGCGCCTGCAACGGCACGGACGACCTGACGCGCTTGCCGAAGGCGCTTGCCGCCGGCAGGCCGCGCTGGCGGCACGGGCGAGGCCACGGCCCGGAAGTCGACCGGCGAAGCGACGATCGGCCGGGCATTCCTGCTCGGCGCTGCCAACGGGCGCGGCGACCGGACGATCGCGTCAAGGCCTTCGTCGACTTCCAGAACGATGTGACCGCCAAGGACATCCGCCTGGCCGTGCGCGAGGGCATGCGCTCCATCGAGCATGTCAAGCGCTACACCACCAACGGCATGGCGACCGACCAGGGCAAGACGTCCAACATGCACGGCCTTGCCATTGCCGCCGATGCGCTCGGCAAGCCGATCCCGCAGGTCGGGCTCACCACGTTCCGCTCGCCCTATACGCCGGTGACGTTCGGCACCATCGTCAACCATGCCAAGGGCGATCTCTTCGACCCGACGCGCCGCACGCCGATGCATGACTGGGCGCGAGGCGCAGGGCGCGGTGTTCGAGGATGTCGGCCAGTGGAAGCGCGCCTGGTACTTCCCGCGCGGCGGCGAGGACATGCACGCAGCCGTGGACCGCGAATGCCTGGCGGTGCGCAATGCGGCTGGCATCTTCGACGCCTCGACGCTGGGCAAGATCGAGGTCGTCGGTCCGGACGCCGTCGAAGTTCATGAACCTGCATGTACACCAACCCCTGGGACAAGCTCGAGCCGGGCCGCTGCCGCTATGGCATCATGCTGCGCGAGGACGGCTTCATCTATGACGACGGCGTGATCGGCCGCCTCGCCGACGACCGCTTCCACGTGACCACCACGACGGGCGGCGCGCCGCGCGTGATGAACATGATGGAGGATTATCTCCAGACCGAATTCCCGCACCTGCAATGTCTGGCTCACCTCGATCTCCGAGCAATGGGCGGTCATCGCCGTGCAGGGGCCGAAGGCGCGCGAGATCATCGAGCCGCTTCGTCGAGGGCATCGACATCTTCGACGAGGCCATGCCCGCACATGTCGATCCGCGAGGGCACGATCTGCGGCGTGCCGACCCGGCTGTTGCGCGTCTCGCTTCACCGGCGAAGCTCGGCTTTGAAATCAACGTGCCGGCCGACTACGGCCAGCGCCGTGTGGGAGGCGATCTGGGCGCGGGGCGAGCCGATGGGCCTGACGCCCTACGGCACCGAGGCCATGCACGTGCTGCGCGCCGAGAAGGGCTTCATCATCGTCGGGCAGGACACCGACGGCACGGTGACGCCGGACGATGCGGGCGTTGCCTGGGCCATCGGCAAGAACAAGCCCGACTTCGTCGGCATCCGCGGCTTGAAGCGGCCCGACCTCATCGCAGCCGGGCCGCAAGCAGCTTGTCGGCCTGAAGACCGACGATCCGAAAGTCGTGCTGGAGGAAGGCGCGCAGATCGTCGACGATGCCGAGCCAGTCGATACCCGATGACCGATGATCGGCCATGTCACCTCGTCCTACTGGTCCGCCAATTGCGGCCGGTCGATTGCGATGGCGCTGGTCAAGGATGGTCGCGCCAAGGCAGGCCAGACATTGTACGTGCCGATGGCGAACGAAACGATCGCGGTCGAAGTTACCGGCACCGTGTTCTTCGACGAAGAAGGAGCCCGCGTGAATGGCTGAGGCTGCGCGCATCCACCCGCTGGAAAACCACGCATACGCCCTGCCGGGCCTGTCGCTGCTGCCGGCGCCTTCCGCCGAGCGCATCAGCCTGCGCGCCCGTCCCGACGCAGTTGGCCCGCTCGGCAAGGCGCTGGGGCTGGAACTGCCCGTGACGCCGCGCACGAGCGCCTCCTCCAACGGCCTTGCCGCCTTGTGGCTCGGGCCCGACGAGTGGCTGCTGATCGCCAAGTCCGGCACCGGCCTTGCCGGTATGCTTTCCGGCGTTGCGGGCGGGCTCTACAGCGCCGTCGATGTCTCGCACCGCAACACTGCGATCATCTTGGAGGGAGCGAAGGCAGCCAACGTCATCAATTCCGGCTGCCCGCAGGACCTGTCGCTTGCCGCCTTTCCCTTGGGAGGCTGCGCACGCACGATCCTGGGCAAGGTGGAAGTAATTCTCTACCGGCAGGGCGCGAACAAATTCCGTGTGGAATGCTGGCGGTCCTTCTCCAATTACGTTTGGCAATACCTCGCGGATGCGGCTAAATCGGCCTGAGCCGGGAGAGTCGGTTATCTTGCGGGAGAGACCATGATCCGTTCACGACTGGTACTGGTCTTCCCGGGCTTCGAGAAGACCACGGCCAAAAGCCAGCTCGACCGCATCCGCCATTGCGCACAGAAGACTGGCGAGGTCTGGAAGTTCGGGTTCGAGCGCGTTTCGGCGGATGCGCCGGACGGCGCCGTCAACGCCGTCAGCGAGAGCGTGGCGAAGGGCTCCAACTGGGAAACGCACACAAGGATCGTGCTGTTTTCCTGGAACGACATCATCGAGGAATATGAGAGCGAGCCGCACCCCAACGGCTTCCTCCGCAACATGCCGAAATTCCTCGCCTTCTTCGCCGATGGCACCGTATGGCGCTACTGGAAGTCGAGCCTGCGCTACTTCCTCTTCACCATCTTCCCGTTGCTGCTGATCGCACTCTTCGCCGCGGCGAGCGGGGTGCTGTCCTGGTACGTGGCGGGCCTGGCGCTCGACGGCGCGAACCGGGCCGTGGCAACCGCCGGCATGACCATCCTGTTGACGCTGGTGCTGTGCAAATGGCCCGGGGAGCGCATGTACCTGCTGCTCACCATCAATGACTGGGGCTTTGCCCGCGACATGGTGAACCGCGTCAACGAGCGGATCGAGCAGCGCTATGAAGAGTTCGCAAAAGTGGTTGCGCACGAAATCTCGGCCTCCGATCATGACGAGATCATCATTTCGGGCCATTCCTTCGGCTCCGTCTGGGCCGTCGCCGCGCTCGCCAAGGCGCTCGACGCCAATCCCGGCCTGACGGACGGAAAGCGGGTCGTTTTCCTGGCACTGGGATCGAGCCTTCTCAAGATCGCCCTTGCACCGCGCGCGAAGTTCCTGCGCGACTGGACCGCCCGCATCGCGGCGGAGCCATCGATCTTCTGGCATGAGATCCAGACCAAGGACGACATCATCGCCTTCTACAAGGCCGATCCGTTCGAGGTACTCGGCATCAAGGGCAACAAGGCGCGGCTGCGCATCGACCGGGTGCGCTACAAGAACGCGATGACGCGCCAGCGCTACCGCAAGATGCGCCGGTCGCAATACGAAACCCACCGGCAATACATCCTCTACCAGGATGTGCGCGTGCCGTTCGACTACATGCTGCGCCTTGCCGGACCGCTGGACACGCGCGAACTGGCGCTCAACCCGGAACTGACCGGCAAGATTGATGCAGACGGACGTCTCGTATAGGTATCGTCGCAAACGCGATCGGGAAAAGTGCTGATGAACATCGACTGGGAACTTGCCGGCAAGGTGATCTGGTGCCTCTTCCTCATTGGCTGGGCGCTCATTCGCTGGATTCCCAACAAGCGCTCGCGCAAGGTGAAGATCGCCAAGACCTCGCGCACGCCGATCGAGCGCTTCTCCATGGCCGCCTCCACCACGGGCCTCGGCATCATCCCCGCGATCTGGGTGTTCACCGGGTTTCCCGCAAGCGCTGGACCATGCCGCCCATCCGCTGCTGATCCTCGTCGGCATCGTGATTTTCGCGCTGTCGCTGCGGCTGTTCCGAATCACCCACAAGGCGCTCGGCGCGATGTGGTCGCACAGCCTCGACTTGCGCGAAAACCACAAGCTGGTGACGAGCGGCATCTATGAGCGGTTGCGGCACCCGATGTACTCGGCCTTCTGGCTCTGGGCGCTGGCGCAGCCATTCCTGTTGTCGAACTGGCTGGCGGGGCTTTCGGGTATCGTCGGCTTCGGCACGCTCTATTTCCTGCGGGTCGGACAGGAAGAGGCGATGATGGTCGAGCGATTCGGCGACGAGTACCGCGCTTATGAGAAGCGCACGCATCGCATCATTCCGGGCATTTACTGAGCAGTATCTGCCAAGGATTGCAGCAAGCGGGCTGATGCCCCCGGTGTGATTGCAGCCTTTGTGCAACAGTGGCGCGCAAACCGCATGGCACTGCTTTCATACCGCTTTACGGCGCAACCTTCCCCTGCGAATTAGGTTTTCATTAACCGCTTTGCACCGACATTGCGGGAAATTCCAGAATGATTCCAGGGCAAGCCATGATTCGCCGAACTGCTGTTTTGAGAACGCTTTCCGTCGCAGCCCTGGTCGGCGCGCTTGCGCTTTCAGGCTGCTCCTCCACCGGTTCTTCGAGCAGCGCGGGCGCGGCAAAGTCCGACGCGCCGAACGAGACCGAACTCAAGTCGCTCGATACCCCGAAGGTCGCACCGACCCGCACCGGCGAAGTCTACCTGATGCGCGGCCTGATGGACATTTTCTCGCGCGGCATGGACGTGATCGCGGCCAAGATCAACCGGTCGGGCGTCTATGCGGTTTCCACCAGCTACACCCAGTGGCAGGAACTGGCCGACAACATCGTCGCCCGTCACAAGGCCGGAAAGGTTTCCTATCCGGTCATCATCATGGGCCATTCGCTGGGCGCAAACGACGCTTCGAAGATGGCGAGCTATCTCGGCAATCGCGGCGTCAAGGTTTCGTATGTCGTGATGTTCGACCCGACCGAGCCCGGCTATGTCGGCAAGAATGTCGGCAAGGTGGTCAACTACTACATCCCGAACGGCGACAACCGCGTCTACAAGGGTTCGGGCTTCTCCGGCTCGCTGCAGAACGTGGCGATGGGCAACCGCGAGGACATCACCCACACCACGATCGAGAAGAACCCCGGCCTGCAGGCACGGGTGATCGGCGAGGTAATGTCGCTCACCAAGAAGAAGACCGAGAAGAAGGCGGCCAAGAAGCCCGCCAAGAAGGCAGAGGCAGCCGAAGGCTGATCTTTTCTTCCCTGGTTCCGTTTCATTGCGAAAGGCGCACTTTGGTGCGCCTTTTTCGTTGGTTCACTTGCCGGGAATGACCGGTCCCGAGGTGCGCCCGCGCTTTCCCGAACGCGGGGTTGCGATGATCTTGTCGATGCGCCGGCCGTCCATGTCCACCACCTCGAAATGCCAGTGGCCGACATTCACATGGTCGCCCACCTCGGGCAGCTTGCCGAATGCCTCGATCAGCAGGCCGGCCGCGGTTTCGTAGGGCGGGTTTTGCGGCAGCTTGAGGCCGAGCGAATCGGCCATGGCGCGCGCCGGCATCCACCCTGAAATGAACAGCGAACCATCCGCGCGCTCGACGATGGCTTCTTCCGGCGGCCCCTCCTCGTCGGCGAAGACACCGACGATCGCCTCGAGCAGGTCCGCTGTCGTGACCACGCCAAGGAAGTGGCCGTATTCGTCGTGGACCATGCCGATGTGAACGCTCGACTGCCGCAGCGTGTCGATGACGTCGAGCGCATCCGCCGGCGCGGGTATCACCGGCGCCTGCCGCACGAGGGCGCGAAGCTCGGCCTGGCGCGTCACCTTCTTGCCGATGATGTCCTTGACCCAGATGATGCCGAGCGGTTCGTCGGGATCGCCTTCATGGGCCGGAAAGCGCGAATGCGGGCTTTCGCGAATGACCTTCATGTTGTGCGCGACGCTTTGAGTGAGGTCCAGCATGTCGACATCGACCCGCGGCGTCATCACGAGGCGCACGGAACTGTCGCCCAGCCGCATGACGCGCGAGATCATCTGCCCCTCGCCCGGCTCGAGCACGCCGGAGCTTTCCGCCTCCGCCACGATCGTGCGGATTTCCTCCTCGGTGACCTTCTGGCTGTCCTCCTCCTTCTGCCCCAACAGCGACAGGACCAGCCTGCCCGAATGGTCGAGCACGAAGACCAGCGGCCAGGCGATGCGCGACAGCAGCACCATTCCCGGCGCGACCATCGCGGCAACCCGCTCGGGATTGCGCAGCGCGAGCCGCTTGGGCACCAGCTCGCCAATGATCAGCGAAAGGTAGGTGACAAGGGTCACGACCACCGTGACGCCGACAATGTCGGCCCAGAATTCCGGCAGCCCCGTTTGCGCCAGGAACACCGCCAGACGCTCGCCCAGCGTCGCCCCGGAAAATGCGCCGGACAGCACGCCGACAAGGGTGATGCCGATCTGCACCGTGGAAAGGAACGCACCTGGGTCGGCCGCGAGCCTGATCGCCTGCCGCGCCCCGGCAGAGCCCTGCTTCTCCAGCATCTGGAGGCGCGCCGGACGGGAGGAGACAACCGCCAGCTCCGACATCGCGAGCAGGCCGTTGACGACGGTCAGAAGGAAAACGAGGCCGATTTCAACATAAACCATGTCATTTAATAGCACGGCAGCCGACGGTGGCCAGTCGCAAAGGCAGGTCCACCAGCGCTGCGAAGTTCCGCTGCCCGCCTGGCAAGGCTGTTGAACCGGCACGAGGCTCGCGAGGATTGGCGATCATACTACGACGACGAGTTGGCGGCGCGTGTGGGCAGGCAGTTCCAGAGCGACGTGGATGCGTGGGGGTGAGGGCGATCTGGGGTGTACTCAGCTTGAAAGCAACTGCCAACTAACCAATTCGCAAGTTGAACCGAACAAAGTGCCTTTGGCAAAACCTATATTCATGCCTCCGAAGCCGTTCCTGGCCCGGAATTCCATGATCACAGTGTGCTGCCCTTTTTGGTCAATAGGCGCAATTTTTGTCTGGACATGTTCAAAACTGTTTGGGTCTCGGAGTGACTTTTCGCACGGTTTCGACTAGTGAGGATTGAAGCTCAACTGCCGTCCCGAAATCCGAGATGCATTGGCGCCCCGCAATTAAGTCGGCCGCTTTCTCGGCAGCTTCTGTTTGCGGCCTCAACCTCTTCGGTTTTTGCTCTTTCTGACAGCCTCTTTTGCGCGCTGTTCGGGCGTCTTGTTTGCATCAACAAAAACACCAACAAAGAATATCACGCCAAAAGCCAAAAGAACCCAGAGCAGGACTTTACCACAACCACCTCTTTTGGCTGGAGCAACATTTTGTGGAAAATGTCCGGGCGGCGACTCAGTGATAAGTCGTCGAGCTTCTTCAAACGGGCTGCGGAAATTTCGCCGCGAACTTTCATCGCAGCCAGTTCTGCCAATGACTTGGATGTATCCATGGCGCGCCCCCACAACCATGATAAGTATCCTCGGAAAAGACCGTTTTAGCAAGTCTCTGTTTGCTCAACAAAGTATTGCAAAAAGAGGAGAAGCCGTCCACGAGGAATAAGATCGAATGGTGGGCGTGACAGGGATTGAACCTGTGACCCCTACGATGTCAACGTAGTGCTCTCCCGCTGAGCTACACGCCCATTCGAGGGCGGCGCATAGACCACGTCGGGACGCGGCATATAGCAGCCCCATGTCGACAGTCAAGCCTCGTCGAGGCTCGCGCTGCAGCATCTTCTCGACCTCGTTGACGAGGTCGCGCAGGTGGAACGGCTTGGACAGCACCTTGGCGTCCTTGGGGGCGTTGCGAATCGGGGTTGAGCGCCACGGCGGCAAAGCCGGTGATGAACATCACCTTGAGGTCGGGGTCGAGTTCGGTGGCGCGGCGCGCCAGCTCGATCCCGTCCATCTCCGGCATGACGATGTCGGTCAGGAGCAACGTGAACGGCTCCTCGCGCAGCCGGTCATAGGCGCTGGCGCCATTGTCGAAAGCCACCACGTCGTAGCCGGCCTTCTCCAGCGCCTTCACGAGGAAGCGGCGCATGTCGTTGTCGTCTTCGGCGAGCAGTATTTTCGTCATGACCAATCCTGGCGACATTTTTGCCATGTGGGTTGCGATTCGATCGACCTCGGCGACAAGATCAAGACCATGATTTTGGTAAACAGATGATGAATCGCGGCCGTTCCGGCATTTTTGCCGTCAAGCTTGCGAATCCGCGTCCACGGGTTATCTTTTGGCATGGCTGGCTCCCACGGGCCGGAAAAAGAAAAGCGGCATGACCACCGGTTACGACACGAATCTCAACCCGCCCTTCACGCTCGTCGAGCCGGCGCAGCAGCGGGTTCCGTTCGTCTTCAACTCACCCCACAGCGGACGCAACTACCGGCCGCAATTCCTCGACCAGATCCGGCTCGACCGCGCCGCAATCCGCAAGTCCGAGGACTTCCGGGTGGACGAGTTGTTTGCCGGCGCGGTGACTCAGGGCTGCCCGCTGCTGACCGCGAATTTTCCCCGTGCCTTCCTCGATGTCAACCGCGAGCCGTACGAACTTGACCCGGCCATGTTCGACGGCGCGTTGCCGGGCTTTTGCAACACGCGCTCGGTGCGCGTTTCGGGCGGTCTTGGCACCATAGCGCGAATCGTTTCGGAAACCGAGGAGATCTACGCGCGAAGGCTCGCCATCGACGAGGGGCTGGAGCGGATCGAGACGATCTACAAGCCCTACCATGCCGCGTTGCGCTCGCTGGTGTCGCGAACCCATTCGCGCTTCGGCCATGCCGTGCTGATCGACTGCCACTCCATGCCGTCGACGCGAGACGGCGCAGCCCGCCGCATGCGCCCCGACTTCGTGCTGGGCGACCGCTACGGCACCGCCTGCGCGGCGCAGATCACCTGGGCGGCGGCGCAATTCCTCGCCGAACTCGGCTACGAGGTGGAGATCAACAAGCCCTATGCCGGCGGCTTCATCACCGAGCATTACGGCCGGCCGCACAGCGGCTATCATGCGCTGCAGATCGAGGTTAACCGCGGCCTCTACATGGAGGAGTCCGCGCTCGCCAAGGGCGCGGCATTCGACAAGGTGGCGCAAGACATCACGAGCTTCATAGGCAGGCTCGTCGCCATTCCCGAGGCGGGCCTTGGCGGGGCAAGCAGCCTGGCGGCCGAATGAAGCGCATAAAAAAAGACCGCACCAGGTGCGGTCTTGAAGTCTGGGAGGAAACGCCCGAAAGGGCATCGCGATACTCGCATACCGCACTGCACAATGTATAGTGCATTGCACAAAATGCAAGGGCACGGGAAAAGTTCCCGCACGGCGCCCGCCTTCCAGAACCGGAATTCCTTTGACATGAATGATATCGAACCCTTCCTTCACGCCCTGTGCGATGCGGCCGCGGCCCAGACCTTGCCGCGCTTCCGGCTGGCGATGTCGGTCGAAAACAAGGAGGCCGCCGGTTTCGATCCGGTGACCGAGGCCGACCGCGCCGCCGAGTCGGCGATACGCGCCCTGATCCTCAAGCGCTATCCCGACCATGGCATCGTCGGCGAGGAGGAAGATGCCGTCCGCCCCGACGCCGAATATTGCTGGATCATCGACCCGATCGACGGAACGCGGTCCTTCATCTGCGGCCTGCCTTCATGGGGAACGCTGATCGGCCTGCAGCACCGCGGCAAGCCGGTTGCCGGCGTCATGTCGCAGCCCTTCACCGGCGAACGCTACATAGGCCATGCGGGCGGCGCCTTCCTCGTCCACAACGGCACCCGCTCCCCCATTTCCACGCGGCGGACCGCACGGCTCGCCGACGCGATGCTGATGACGACGACGCCCTTCCTTTTCGACGAGGGCGACATCGACCGCTACCGCGCGGTGGAAGCGGCCTGCCGGCTGACGCGTTATGGCTATGATTGCTACGCCTACGCCATGGTCGCGGCCGGCCAGATCGACCTCGTGGTCGAAAGCAGCCTCAAATCCTACGACATCGCCCCGCTCATCCCCGTTATCGAGGCGGCAGGCGGCATCGTCACGACGTGGGACGGCGGGCCGGCCAATGAGGGCGGACGGATCCTCGCCGCCGCCAATCCGGCCCTGCACGGCGAAGCCATGCGGCTGCTGGCGGGCAAGGTCTAGAGCAAATCCGTGCCCGGCACGAAGGCATGAAAAGCGGCGAGCAGCTGCTCGCGGTAGACATCGCGTTCCTGCAGCAGTTCGTGGCGCGCGCCTGGAATGACAAGCGTCTTTCCGGAACGCATCTTCAAGCCCATTTCCTCGATCGCCCGCACGGAAACGACCTTGTCGGCGCCGGCGGCGATCAGCAGCGTCGGGATTGGGATGCTGCCGATGAAGTCCGGATCCCAAACCCGCGCCATCGCCTGCCCCGCCGCGAACAGCCAGGCCGCTGTCGGCCCGCCGACCGCCAGTTCCGGATGGCCTATGGCCAACGCCGAGTTGCGCTCGAACCGCCTGAGATCGGAGGTCAGCGGGTTCGCGGCGAAGCGGCGGTTCTCGTGCAGGCGCGGCCCCGGCCCGATATAGACCGCGCCAAGGCCGATCGCGCACAGGAACCCGGTGAAGAACGAAAGCCGCTTCTGCGAGACCGGCGTCATGCCATATGCCAGCAGCGGGCTCGCAATCACCATCCGCTGGACGCGGTTTGCCAGCTTCGGCGCCGCGGCCAGCGCCACCAGCCCGCCCAGCGAGTGCGCCAGGATGAAGTAGGGCGGGCGGCAGTCGGGCAACGCGACATTGCCGATCACCGCCTCCAGGTCCGCAACGTACTGGCTGAAATTGTCGATATAGCCCTTCTTCGGATCGCGAACGAGGCGGCTGGAGCCGCCCTGCCCGCGCCAGTCGAAGGTGCACACGTCAAAGCCTTCCTCGCGCAGGCCGGCAACCGTCTCGAAATATTTCTCGATGAACTCGGCCCGCCCCTGCAGCACGATGACGGTGCCCTTGCAGGGCGGGTTGACCGTGCGCCAATAGGCATGGCGCAGGCTCGCCCCGTCCGCCGTCACCGTCACCCCGGCATGGACGCCGGGCGGCAGGGGATTGTCGTCGGTCGAGACCAGTTCCATGCCAGTTCCAGTGAATGACTCGCGGGGCGTGCAGTCCTTCCCCATAAGCAATGGCAAGATTTGCCACAAGCACATTGGCGCAACTCAGTGGGCGCCGCGACCCTTGAAAAGCAGTCCCATAGTTACCAAATCGGGGTCGAGGCGCCATGAGGGCCTCGAAAACGGCCTGTCCACCGCCCTTTACGGGGGTGGAATACGCCTCAACGCACAACTGTCGCTTCAAGGAGGACTACCATGCGTGCAATAGACTTTGCCCCGCTTTATCGCTCGACCGTCGGCTTCGACCGCCTTTTCTCGATGCTCGACAACATGGGCCAGCCCGAATCGGCCCCGACCTATCCGCCCTACAACATCGAACGCACCGGCGAGAACGCCTACCGCATTTCCATGGCCGTTGCCGGTTTCGCCGACAGCGAACTGTCGATCGAGTCGCGTGAAAACACGCTGACCGTGAAGGGCGAAAAGACCGAGGCCACGGAAGACGGGCAGAAGGAATATCTCTTCCGCGGCATCGCCGCACGCAGCTTCGAGCGCCGCTTCCAGCTTGCCGACCATGTTGAAGTCGAAGTCCGCGAGCCTTGAGAACGGTCTCCTGCACATCGAACTCGTGCGCGAGATTCCCGAGGCGATGAAGCCCCGCAAGATCGAGATCGCCAAGGCGCAAAAGCGCGTCAAGCAGATCGAGGGACAGCAGGCCGCCTGATCCCCCGCTGACGGCCTGTATTGGAAAAGGGCGCCGAAAGGCGCCCTTTTTCTTGTGTCAGGCCGCGACCGGCGAAGGGTCGCGGGTTTGCCATGCCCGCCCCAGCAATTGGTCGAGCGACAGGGCGCCCGCACCCTTGATGGCGATCGTCGCCAGCACGAACACCCACAGCAGCCGCTGGTCCGCGATCACCGAATTGGGGAAGCGGTCGAAAAGCGCGCCGGTCGTCTCCGGACCGACCTGGTGGAAGCGGATGTCGACGAAGGATTGAACGGCAATGAACCCGATCATCCCCAAGGCCGCCGCCCGCGCGAAGAGACCGGCAACGATCATCAGCGGCAGCAGCAATTCGGCATAGGTGCCGGCATGGACGATGACGTTGTCGATGAACCCGACCTGCGAGACATCGCCGCCCGCTTGCTCCACGGCCCACGGCACGATCTGGTACCAGGCGTTCTCGCGCACCAGGAATATGCCGAGCGCGCCGTCGCCCGCCTTCGTCGTCCAGGAATTGAAAAAATAGCCGAACAGGACCGCAAGGAATGTGAAGCGCGCGAATAGCCCGAGGAACCAGTCGCCGGCAGCCTTTTCAACCGCGCCAAAGACATTCGCGTAAAGCCGCGCGAGCGCGCCGACAGCATTCATTCTACTGCTCCCTGGGATTTTTGCCTGAACATGCCGGCCGCAATGCCAAGGGCAAGCGTTCCAGGCAGGTCGAAATCCGGCCCCGCTTCCAAAACCTCTCCTGCCGCTTCGCCAAGCGTCGCGCCTTTCAGGAGCCGGGCGAGGAAATCGTATTGCGCCTTTTCCAGAATTCTGAGTTCCACCGAATATTGCGGGCGCGTCACCAATGCGCACTGCGCCTTGGCGATATCCGTACCGCCTTCCGGCCGCTCATGCCGCCAGCCGAAAAGATCCGCGACGGGATAGCCCGAGGCGATCAGGAAGGTCGCCGGATGCGGCTCGAATACCAGCGCCAGCGTCTCCTCAGGGTTCAGGCCGCCAAGAGCATCGGCGCAAAGGCACGGCTCGTCCGCCGCGTGCCAGGCATCGAGGAAGGCGCGTTCCAGCCGCGCGACATCGCCAAGGAACGGTGCGGACCGCAGCGGCGGAAAAGTGTCGAGGAAATCGGGAAAGCCGCCGCCATAATGCTGCATCATGGGCGAGCGTGGTGGATGGGCCAGGATGAAATTGCGGGCGGCCCGGGCGAAATTCTCTTCGCCCATGATCGCGCGAACCGAGGGGAAGGCGCTCGCCAGCGCCTCCAGCAGGCTCACCACCACATTGTTGCGGTAGACGCCATATCGCCTCGGCGCGGGGCCGCCATCGGGGCCAGTGACGTCCCCGGGAATCGCGATGTCCGGATCGAGCAGCGCCGCGGCAAAGCGCTCGTTCACCCCTTCGCCTTGAACCGGAGTGCTCATTGCAGGAACGCCCGCTCGCGGTTGCTGCCCAGGATCGCGTCGGCGCGGCGCACCTCGTCCATCAGCACCGGCCATCCCGGAACGTCATTGTCCCACTCGACGAGACTCGGCAGCGGTCCGGTTTTGGAAAGCACGAGGCGATAGAGTTCCCACACATCGCCGCAGACCGCGCGGTCATGCGCATCGATCAGCAGCGGCCGGCCTTCGTCGTCGCTGTCGCCGGCGTGGCCGGCGAGGTGGATTTCCTGCACGAGGTGCAGCGGGTAGGCGAGGATGTAGTCGCGCGGGCTGTAGCCGTGGTTCGTCGCCGACACGAAAACGTTGTTGACGTCGAAAAGCAGGCCGCACCCCGAGCGGGCCGCGATCTCGGCCATGAAATCGACCTCCGACCAGTCGGACTGCGCGAACACAAGATAGGTCGAGGGATTTTCAATGAGGATCTGCCTGCCGATGGCGCTTTGCACGGTATCGACATGCTCGACCACCCGCCGCAAGGTATCGCCCGTGTATGGGACCGGCAGCAGGTCATTGTAGAAGACATCGTCATGTGTCGACCATGCCAGATGCTCGGACACGAGGCCCGGCTGGTAGTAATCGACCACGGCCTTGAAGCGGGCAAGGTGCTGCGGATCGATTCCGCGCTCCCCGCCGATCGACATGCCCACGCCATGGACGCTCAACGGGTATTGATCGCGGATGGCGCGAAGCTGCGCATGCGGCATGCCGCCGGCACCCATGTAGTTTTCCGCATGGACCTCGAAGAAGCCGACATCGGCCCGGCTTGCCAGGATTTCGTCGACATGTTGGGGCTTGAGGCCCACCCCGGCTCGCGCCGGGATGGGCTGGTGTCCGAATGAGGGCGCCGGCAGGTTCGATTGAAGTATCGTGTGTATTGTCATGCCGGCGTCCCCTGCGCAGCTGCGTCGGTTACGACGGCAGGTTGCGGTCGAGCGGCTTGTCGGAACCCTTGAGTTCCTTGCCATCAACGGTGATGGAAGCCTCTTCGCAGGAAGCGCCTTCAACATACTTCCAGGCATTGCCCTGGCCGTCGACCTTGGACGTGCCGGCGCATGTTGTTCCCGGGCCGGCGGCGCAGTCGTTCTTGCCCGCCATTGATACGCCAAAGCACTTCAGCTTGGCTGCATGTGCCGGTTCCGGGGTTGCCACCATTGCCAGCGCGGCGCTCAGCGCCCCTGCAACGATTGCCGCAGATGCCACAGTCTTGCTCATCATGATCTCCTTGAATTGTTCCCTTCCGCTCCCATTGCCCGGAAGGACGCAATCAGTGTTGCGCCACGACTTGTTGCCGCACCCCCTTTTCAAATGGAAATCAACTAAGCGTATGCAACCTTCACGCAGCGGTAACGGAAGAGAGATCAGGCCTCGCACAACCGCCCGAAGGCATCGACTTCCTCGGCCGTGGTGGCGAAGCTCGTGACGAAGCGCGCCAGGATTTCGCCCTCCGCCAGCTTGCCCTCGAAGAAACGCGGCGCGTTCCACGGATAGAACCTCGCCCCGGCCGCTTCGCAGTTGGCCGGCTGTTTCCCGCCCCATGACGATGAAGACCTCGTTCGCCTCCGGTTCCCAGCCAAGCCGCAGCATTGGCGATGCCCGCACATGCCCGGCAAGCCGCGCCGCCATGGCGTTGGCGTGCCTCGCCAGGTCCAAGCCACAGATCGTCGGCCAGATAGGCGTCGAACTGCGCGGCGATGAAGCGGGACTTCGAGAAGAGCTGCGCCGCGCGCTTGCGCAGGAACGGCACCTGTCCCGCCCGCTGCGGATCGAGCACGATCAGCGCCTCGGCGCACCAGCAGCCATTCTTGGTGCCGCCGAACGAAACCATGTCGACGCCTGCATCGACCAGTCATCTGCGCAGGCTGTCACGCCAAGCGAGACCAGCGCATTGGCAAAGCGTGCACCGTCCATGTGCAGCGGAATGCCTGCCTCGCGGCACACAGACGGAAATCGCCCGGATCTCGTCGATCGAATAGACCGTCCCGGCCTCGGTAGCCTGCGTGATCGTCACCGCCATCGGCTGGCCGTGGTGAACGAACTCCGCTGGAAACTTCGCGATCGCCTTGCGCAGCAGGTCCGGGTCGATCTTGCCGGACGGGCCGTCGACGGGGTGGAGCCGCGCGCCGCCGGTGAAGAATTCCGGCGCGCCGCATTCGTCCTCGATCACATGCGCCTCGCGGTGCGCAGAAGCTGACGCCGCCCGGCCTGTTGACGCTCGACAGCGCCAGCGCATTCGCCGCGGTCCCGGTGCCGACGAAGAACACCGCTACCTCCCGGCCAAATACCGCATTGAATTTCTCGCTGGCCGCCCGGTCTATTTCGCTCGCGCCATAGGCAGGAACAAAGCCGCCCGAATGCTCCGCCAGCGCGGCGGAAATGGCCTCATGTGCGCCGGCCCAGTTGTCACTGCCGAAATGCATTTGATGCTCCGTAGGATGCCCTGCATCCGTAAGACCATTTTTGCGGCGACGATGGAAGCGGGGCGTTGCACCGAAGCGCTTGAAAAAAATTGACCCGGTCCCGGCTCGCGCCGGAACCGGGCCCTTTCGAAGCCGGCATGACAAAGTTGTTCGCCTGACCCTTTGTCCCCGCTCTGGGGGCGACAGAAGCGGGAGGTTCAGTCAAACCGTTCCACACCGGACATCGAAGCGAAATCCGCCTTGGCGATCGATGCCTTCAGGTTAGCCGAAAGCCGGAACCGATCCGGTCACAGCACGGCAAGCATCGAAAAATGTCGGAAAACGCCCCCCTCAACTGCATTGCTATCGCGCGTACGCGGCGACCGCAATTCCAATTTGTAATAAACAGAACATATTTTCGATCGCGGTTCAATCCGCCGCACAAGTTTCGCTTGCCCTTGAAACGCAATTCTGGCAGCTTTTCGTGATAGGACAGGAATGCTGTCCTTTTTTGCGTGCCATAATGAATTTGCGCATCCCTGCTCCATGTCCAGGGGTGCGAAGCGCCGCGCCGGCACCAACGGCGGGCGAACGGAGGATACGGCGATGAGCGCATCGATGACGCAACGGACAGGTCTTTACGATCCGCGCAACGAGCACGACGCCTGCGGCGTCGGCTTCATCGCCGACATGAAGGGCGTCAAGTCGCACCAGATCGTGGCCGATGGCCTTGCCATGCTCGAAAACCTCACCCATCGCGGTGCGGTCGGCGCCGATCCGCTGATGGGCGACGGCGCGGGCGTGCTGGTCCAGATTCCCGACACGCTTCTTCCGCGAGGAAATGGGCAAGCTCGGCATCGACCCTGCCGCAGCCTGGCCACTATGCCGTCGGCCATCTCTTCATGCCGCGCGACGCCGGCACTGCGCGCCCATATCGAGGGGATCATCGCGCGAGGTCGCGCAGGCCGAGGGCCAGCCGCTGATCGGCTTCCGCGACGTGCCGGTCGACAATGCCTCGCTTTCGAAGGCGCCGCACATTGCCGCCTCCGAACCCGTGCCACCGCCAGGTGTTCATCGGCCGCGCCGCGAACATCGACGAATGACGACGACTTCGAGCGCCGCCTGTACGTCCTGCGCAAGGTCATCTCGAACCGCGATCTATCAAGGAGACGCACGGCCGCGACAACGGCTTCTACGTCGTGTCGCTGTCGGCGCGCACCATCGTCTACAAGGGCATGTTCCTCGCCTACCAGGTCGGCGACTACTACAAGGACCTGACCGATCCGCGCTTCGAGATCGGCGCTTGCCCTCGTCCACCAGCGCTTCTCGACCAACACCTTCCCGTCGTGGAAGCTGGCGCACCCCTATCGCATGGTCGCGCACAACGGCGAGATCAACACGCTGCGCGGCAACGTCAACTGGATGGCGGCGCGCCAGGCCTCGGTCGATTCCGAGCTGTTCGGCAACGACATCGAGAAGCTGTGGCCGATCTCCTATGAAGGCCAGTCGGACACCGCCTGCTTCGACAACGCGCTCGAATTCCTGTGGCAGGGCGGCTACTCGCTGCCGCATGCCATGATGATGCTGATCCCCGAAGCCTGGGCCGGCAACAAGCTGATGGCTGCGGACCGCAAGGCTTTCTACGAGTATCACGCCGCGCTGATGGAGCCGTGGGACGGCCCGGCCGCCGTTGCCTTCACCGACGGCCGCCAGATCGGCGCGACGCTCGACCGCAACGGCCTGCGCCCGGCGCGCTACATCGTCACCGACGATGACCGCGTCATCATGGCGTCGGAAGCCGGCGTGCTGCCGGTTCCCGAAGAAAGCATCGTCACGCAAGTGGCGCCTGCAGCCCGGCAAGATGCTGCTGATCGACCTGGAACAGGGCCGCATCGTCTCCGACGAGGAGATCAAGGCGGAGATCGCCGGCAGGCATCCCTATCGAAGACTGGCTGAAGCACACGCAGCTCATCCTCGAGGACCTGAAGCCGGTGGAGCCGCGCGCGCTGCGCACGGACGTGTCGCTGCTCGATCGCCAGCAGGCCTTCGGCTACACGCAGGAAGACACCAAGCTGCTGATGGCGCCGATGGCGACCACCGGCCAGGAAGCCGTCGGCTCGATGGGCACCGACACGCCGATCTCGGCGATGTCGGACAAGTCGAAGCTGCTCTACACCTATTTCAAGCAGAACTTCGCGCAGGTCACCAACCCGCCGATCGACCCGATCCGCGAAGAGCTGGTGATGAGCCTCGTCTCGTTCATCGGGCCGCGGCCGAACATCTTCGACCTCGATGGCTCCTCGCGCCGCAAGCGGCTTGAAGTGCGCCAGCCGATCCTGACCAATGACGATCTCGAGAAGATCCGCTCGCATCGGCCACACCGAGGACCGCTTCGACACCAAGACGCTCGACATCACCTATGCCGTCGCGTGAAGGCGCGGAGGGCATGGACGGCGCGTTGCAGCGGCTGTGCGAGCGCGCCGAGGCGGCGGTCGCGGGCGGCTACAACATCATCATCCTGTCGGACCGCCAGGTCGGGCCGGACCGCATTCCGATCCCGGCGCTGCTGGCGACGGCGGCCGTGCATCATCACCTGATCCGCAAGGGCCTGCGCACCTCGGTCGGGCCTCGTCGTCGAGACCGGCGAGCCGCGCGAAGTGCATCATTTCTGCTGCCTCGCCGGCTATGGCGCCGAGGCGATCAACCCCTATCTCGCCTTCGAAACGCTGCTCGACATGCACGCAGCGCGGCGACTTCCCCGAGGAGGTCGAAGCCGACGAAGTGGTCGAGCGCTACATCAAGTCGGTCGACAAGGGCATCCTCAAGGTCATGTCCAAGATGGGCATTTCGACCTACCAGTCCTATTGCGGCGCGCAGATCTTCGACGCCGTCGGCCTGTGCCCGCGAATTCGTGGCAAGAGTACTTCACCGGCACCGCGACGCACGATCGAGGGCGTCGGCCTCGACGAAATCGCCGAGAAACCGTGCGCCGCCACGCGTCGGCCTTCGGCGACGATCCGGTGCTGGCGCACGCGCTCGATGTCGGCGGCGAATACGCCTTCCGCATGCGCGGCGAGGCAGCATGTCTGGACGCCCGACACCGTCGCCGCGCTGCAGCATGCCGTTCGCGGCAACTGCTTCGAGACACATACCAGGACTTCGCCAGACGCGGTTAACTCGGCAGCGCGCCAGGCACTCGACCATTCGCGGCCTGTTCCAGATCAAGATGGCCGGAGAGACCGGCCGCGAGCCGGTGCCGCTCGACGAGGTCGAGCCGGCCGCGGACATCGTGCAAGCCGTTTCTCGACCGGTGCGATGTCCTTCGGCTCGATCTCGCGCGAGGCGCACGCGACGCTGGCGCGCGCGATGAACAGGATCGGCGGCAAGTCGAACACCGGCGAAGGCGGCGAGGAACCGGACCGCTTCCTGCCGCTGCCGGACGGCGCGGCCCAACCCGGAGCGCTCGGCGATCAAGCAGGTCGCCTCGGGCCGCTTCGGCGTCACGACGGAATATCTCGTCAATTCCGACATGATGCAGATCAAGATCGCGCAGGGCGCAAAGCCCGGCGAAGGCGGCCAGTTGCCCGGCCACAAGGTCGACGCGATCATCGCCAAGATCCGCCACTCGACGCCGGGCGTCGGCCTGATCTCGCCGCCGCCGCACCATGACATCTATTCGATCGAGGATCTGGCGCAGCTCATCTTCGATCTGAAGAACGTCAACCCGGCCGCGGACGTCTCGGTCAAGCTCGTCTCGGAAGTGGGTGTCGGCACGGTCGCGGCGGGCGTCGCCAAGGCGCGCGCCGATCACATCACCATCTCCGGCTATGACGGCGGCACCGGCGCATCGCCGCTGACCTCGCTCAAGCATGCCGGTTCGCCCTGGGAAATGGGCCTTGCCGAGACGCAGCAGACGCTGGTGCTGAACGGCCTGCGCTCGCGCGTCGCGCTGCAGGTCGATGGCGGGCTGAGGACCGGCCGCGACGTCATCATCGGCGCGCTGCTGGGCGCGGACGAGTTCGGCTTCTCGACCGCGCCGCTGATCGCCGCCGGCTGCATCATGATGCGCAAGTGCCATCTCAACACCTGCCCGGTCGGCGTCGCGACGCAGGACCCGGTGCTGCGCAAGCGCTTCAAGGGCCGCCCGAGCACGTCATCAACTACTTCTTCTTCGTCGCCGAGGAAGTGCGCGAGCTGCATGGCGGCGATGGGCTTTACCCAGCTTCGAGGACCTGATCGGCGAAAGCCGAGCTGCTGGACAAGCGCGACGATGATCGACCACTGGAAGGCCAAGGGCCTCGACTTCTCCGGCATCTTCCACAAGCCGGAGGCGGACCGGGCGCAGATGCACCACTGGACCGAGCGCCAGAAGCATCCCGATCGACGACGTGCTCGACCGCAAGCTGATCGCCGAGGCGAAGCCCGCGATCGAAACCGGCGAGCCGGTGCGGATCGAAATGCCGATCGGCAACGTCGACCGCTCGGCCGGCGCGATGCTGTCGGGCGAGGTTGCGCAAGCGCTACGGCCATGAGCGGTCTGCCGGACGACACCATCGCCGTCTCGCTTCACGGGCACGGCGGGCAGAGCTTCGGCGCGTTCCTTGCGCGGGCGTGTCCTTCGACCTCGTGGGCGACGGCAACGACTATGTCGGCAAGGGCCTGTCGGGCGGGCGCATCGTCGTGCGGCCGCCGGAAAATGCGCGGATCGTGGCGCGAAGAATCGATCATCGTCGGCAACACCGTGCTCTATGGCGCGATTGCCGGCGAGTGCTATTTCCGCGGCGTTGCCGGCGAACGCTTCGCCGTGCGCAACTCGGGCGCCATCGCCGTCGTCGAAGGCGTGGGCGACCATGGCTGCGAATACATGACCGGCGGCATCGTCGTCGTCATCGGCCAGACCGGGCCGCAACTTCGCGGCCGGCATGTCCGGCGGCATCGCCTATGTGCTGGACGAGGACGGGCGATTTTGCCCAGCGCTGCAACATGGCGATGGTCGAGCTCGAGCCGGTGCCGGAAGAGGACGACCTGCTCGAGAAGCTGCACCACCATGGCGGCGACCTTGCCCACAAGGGCCGCGTCGATGTTTCCGCCGACATGACCCATCACGACGAGGAGCGGCTGCTACCAGCTCATCTCGAACCACCTGCACTACACCGGTTCTGAGCGCGCCAAGGAAATCCTGGACAACTGGGAAAGCTTCCGGCCGAAATTCGTGAAGGTGATGCCGGTTGAATACCGCCGCGCCTTGCAGGAAATGGAAGACATGCGCTACGGCGCGCAGGCGGCGGAGTAGCCGCCTGGGGGATGCGCCGTCGGGTTTTTCCCGCGGCGGCGAAACATTGCAATTCATTGGTTGGATACGTTGATGGGCAAGGTTACAGGGTTTCTCGAGATCGACCGGCAGACGGCAAAGTACCAGCCGGCGTCGGACCGTATCCGCCATTGGCGCGAATTCACGCTGCCCATGCCCGACGGCGAGGTGGCGCGAGCAGGCCGCGCGCTGCATGGATTGCGGCATTCCCTATTGCCACGGCGATACGGGCTGCCCGGTCCACAACCAGATCCCCGACTGGAACGACCTCGTCTACAACGGCGACTGGGAAGAGGCGTTCGCGCAACCTCCACTCGACCAACAACTTCCCCGAATTCACCGGCCGCATCTGCCCCGCGCCATGCGAGGAGGCCTGCACGCTCAACCTCGAGGATGCGCCGGTCGCGATCAAGACGGTCGAGCAGGCAATCGCCGACAAGGCATTCGAACTAGGCTACATCCGGCCGCAGCCGCCGGAGGTGAAGACCGGCAAGCGCGTCGCCATCATCGGTTCCGGTCCGGCGGGCCTTGCCGCCGCGCAGCAACTTGGCGCGCGCCGGCCACGACGTGCATGTCTTCGAGCGCGAGACGCGTGCCCGGCGGCCTGCTGCGCTACGGCATCCCCGATTTCAAGATGGAGAAGCACCACATCGACCGGCGCATCGACCAGATGGCGGCGGAGGGCGTTACCTTCTTCTGCGGCGTCGAGATCGGCGTGGACAAGTCCGCGCAGGAACTCATCGACGGCTATGATGCCGTTCTGCTCGCCGATGGCTGCGAAGTGCCGCGCGATCCGGGCATCCCGGGCCGAGAACTGGCGGGCGTCCATGATGCGATGGCCTTCCTCGTCCAGCAGAACAAGCGCATTGGCCGCGAGAACATCGCAAGCGCAGGCTGGCCGGCGGACGAAATCTGGGCCGGCGGCAAGCATGTCGTCGTCGTCGGCGGCGGCGATACGGCGTCGGACTGCATCGGCACCTCGTTCCGCCAGGGCGCGGTCGAGGTGACGCAGCTCGACATTCGCCCCGAGCCTCCCGAAAAGGAGGACAAGATGACGTGTGTGGCCTTACTGGGCGACGAAGATGCGCACGTCTTCCTCGCAGGCAGAGGGCGCGCGCCGCGAGTTTGCCGCCGCGACGCTCGAATTCGTGGGCAAGAACGGCCGGCTGACCGGCGTCAAATGCGCCCGGGTCGATGACAACCGCCATCCGATCGCCGGCACCGAATTCATCCTGCGGGCGGACCTTGCCTTCATCGCGATCGGCTTCGCGGGCCCCTTCGACAGCCCGTTGATGCAGCAATTCGCGCCGAAGACCCGCAAGGATCGCCGCGGCAACGTGCATATCGAGGCAGACGACAGGGCGTATCGCACGTCTGTCGCGAAGGTCTACGCGGCCGGCGACAATCGCCGCGGTCAGTCGCTGGTGGTCTGGGCAATCCGCGAAGGCCGGCAGGCGGCGCGGGCCATCGACCTCGACCTGATGGGCGCGACGACGCTTCCCGAATAGGCAAGCGAACCTGCGCTTATTGCGGCGCGGGGATATTCTCGAACACGGTCGGCTTCTTTGCCGGTGGCCCCGTGGTCGCGTCTGCCGTTGCGCCCGGTTTTCCCGGCGCTGCCTGCGGCGGTCCCCAACCCGCGTCGATGCGCCCGGGCCTCGGCTCATACGCCGCGCCCTTTTCCACGAGCGCATGGCTCATGCTGGATCCGGAGCTCTTGTCCTCGAGAAACCCTTCCGCGCCCTCGAGTTCGTCGCCGCCGTCCGCCTGGGGGCTGTCTAGTCCGATGACGATGGTCCGCCCCGTGGCGGCGGGGTCGTATTGCGGTTCGGGAACCGCCAGCGACCCGTCGGGCGAAAGCGATGCGATTTCGCTCTCCGCACCAAGGCCAAGCGTCCGGCGCAATTCCTTTTCAGCATAAAAGGCGAGCTTGCTCATGCCCGAGCGGGTCATGTTGATGCCGTCGGAATTGCGCAGGCGCACGATCTGGCCGTTGATGTCCGGACCGGCGCTGACGAACTGTCCTTCGGCGTTGGTGAAACCGTCCCAGACGTCGACGAAACGCCCGCCCCCGGCTTCCACCTTGGTGCGGTAAACCTCGTTGAAGACGAGATAGTCGGTATTCATGGCGCCGGACTTTACCGGTGGAAGACCGAGCCAGATCAGCGGCACGTTGCGCGAACGCACGGCCTTGACCGCAGCGTCCACCCGCTGATCGTATTCAACCTTCCAGGGATCGCTCAGCTTGGCGACCCGCCCCGATGCCAGCCGCATCTGCTGGCGGTCGTTCATGCCGACCAGCATAACGACGGCGGCCGGCTTGAACTCCTCGATGAACTGGCCAAGCGCCTCGGGCCAGTTGACGACATCGTCGCGCACCACGCCCGAAAGACCGGAGGCCTTGTTGACGAAGACCGCATTCGGATTGGAGGCATAGGCCTGTTCCAGTCCCCAGTGCAGCCCGTCGGCCATGAAATCGCCGGTAACGAGAATTTTCGCCGCATCCTGGAGACTTGACGATGATCGCCTTGGGCGCGGCCGGCGGCAGTCGCGCCGTGCCGGATGCACCGCCCGTACGATTCTTGGGCTGCGGCGAGACGATCACGCGTTGCGTCTTGGGTTTCTTCTCTTTCCTGCCGAAGAGCCCCTGCTGTTTGCGCAATCCCCCGCCAAAGAGCAATTGCAGGAAATTCGGCCGCTTCTGCCGCTCGCCCTGCTGTTCCTGCTTCTTCTGCTGGGCAAACGCAAACCCGCCCGTTCCGGCCTGCTGCTGCGGCAGCCCGGCGGCCAGGAAGGCCAGTGCGAGAAGTATCACGATGCTGCGTTTCAACCTTCCGCCCGACCTTTTTCCTGTGCGCTAGCGCGACTTAAGTCTCTTGAGCAGTTCCTTGGAGGGATGCCCGTCCGGGGTCAAGCCCGCGCTCGCCTGATAGGCCATGATCGACGCCTTCGAACCCGATCCGATCGCGCCGTCGATCTCTCCCTCATAGTAACCGAGTTTGGCGAGGATTTGTTGCACCTGCATGCGTTCGGTCTCGTTGAGCGGCTCGTAGCCGCGGGGCCATGCGCCCACGAACTCCTTGCCGCCGGCGATCCTGTCGGCAAGATGACCCACCGCCAGCGCATAGAAATCGGAGTTGTTGTAGCGCTTGATCACGTAGAAATTCTTCAACACAAGGAAGGCGGGGCCGCTGGCGCCGCCCGGCTGCTTGAGCACGGCCTTGTCGCCGGCGCGCGGGAAAGCCGCCCCGGATGCACGCTTGACGCCCAGTTTCTGCCACTCGCCGACCGTCACGCCGTCCTTGCCGATCAGCTTTCGATTGAAATTCTTCGGCAATGCGACCTCGTAGCCCCAGGCTTCCCCGGTCTGCCAGCCATGATCGGCGAGATAGTTGGCGGTAGAAGCCAGTGCGTCGGGAATGTTGGTCCAGATGTCGCGCTTGCCGTCGCCCTCGTAGTCGGCGGCGTAGCCCTTCCAGCTCGACGGCATGAACTGCGTGTGGCCCATGGCGCCCGCCCACGAGCCGATCATCTTCTTCGGCGCGATGTGCCCGGCCTGGACGATCTTCAGCGCGTTGATGAGCTCCCGCGTCCAGAACTCCGTTCGCCGCGGCGCGGCATAGGCAAGCGTAGCCAGCGCATGGATGACATTGTGGTCGCCCATCTTCGCGCCATAGCGCGTCTCGATCCCCCAGACAGCGAGAACGACATCGCCGTCGACGCCGTAACGCTTCTCGATGTTGGCAAGCTGCGCCGCGTATTTGCGGCGCATTTCCTGGCCGTTTCGCACCTGCGCTTCGCTGACGGCAGCGTCGAGGTATTCCCAGACCTTCTTCGTGAACTCGGCCTGCCGTCCCATCTTCTCGATGGTTTCGGCATCGGGCGCGGTCACGCCGGCAAAGGCCGCGTTGAATGTAGCCTTGGAAACGCCGGCCTTGGCGGCGACAGGGCGAAACGAGTTGAGCCATTTGGTAAAACCGGCGTCGGCCATCGCGATGTCCGGACCTGCGAGAGCCAGGACAAGAAGAAACGACAACAAGAACAGGCGCAAGGTCTGGCGGGCCATCTAGCTCTCCGAATGCTGGCTGGGTCTCAGCAGCACAATTTACCGGAAAAACTTTAGAAACCCTTTACCATCCGCGGTCCGGCATTTTTGTGGCGAACCGCGGCGCCGACCCGGCCTGCAACCGGTTTTCACTTGGCTGTATTATGTCAGACAGCCAGCTTGAGCCCCTTTTCGGTGAGCTTTTCTTCCCAGGCGAGCGCAGTGCCGATGATGAAATCGAGATCCTCGTGCCGGGGCCTCCAGCCGAGGCGGGACTGGATACGGTGCGAATTGGCGACCATGAACGGTATGTCTCCCGGCCGCCGTCCGTCCAGCACGAGACGGAAGTCGCGGCCCGAGACCCGCTTCACCGAATCGACCACTTCCATTACCGAATAGCCGCGCGAATAGCCGCAATTGGCGGTGAACTTGCGCCCGCCCTGGCGCAGGAACACCAACGCGCTGTAGTGGGCCGCGACGAGGTCGCTGACATGAATGAAATCGCGGATGCAGCTCCCGTCAGGCGTATCGTAGTCGGTGCCGAACACCTTCATGTGGCTGCGCTTGCCCAGCGCGGCCTCGCACGCGACCTTGATGACATGGGTGGCGCCCAGGGTGGAATGGCCCGTGCGCAGCGCCGGGTCGCTGCCGGCAACGTTGAAATAGCGCAGCATCACATACCGCATGCCATAGGCTTCCGCGGTGTCGCGCAGCATGATCTCGCTCATCAGCTTCGACGAGCCATAGGGCGACATCGGATTGAGGATGGCATCCTCGCGGATCGGCCCGGCATGCATCGGCGCGCCATAGACGGCGGCGGTGGAGGAGAAGATGAAGTTTTCGACACCGTTCTTGACTGCGGCTTCAACGAGGTTGCGCGTCGTGCCGGTGTTGTTTTCATAATAGCGCAGCGGATCCTCGACCGATTCGGGCACCACCACGGAACCGGCGAAATGAATGATCGTGTCGATCTTGTGCTCGCGAATGATGCCTGCGACCAGCGCGCGGTCTCCGGCTTCCCCCTGGATGAGCAGCGCGCCTTCCGGCACCGCCCAGTCGAAACCCGTGGTCAGATTGTCGACCACCACGACCTTCTCCCCATGGTCGAGCAATTCCCAAACCATGTGGCTTCCGATATATCCGGCTCCGCCCGTAACCAGAACTGCCATTTTCAGCTTCCCCTGGATTGCATCTGAAACGCGCCTGAATGCGTTGTCAGGCGCATACAACCTAGCAGGCAATGGTTGGGATTGGCTCAAGACGCCGCATAGGCTTTGATGCATTGCTGCAACGAAGCATTAACCGTGGAGGAAACATGCCGAATATTCGCCCCGTCAGAAAAGCGGTCTTGCCGGTGGCCGGGCTCGGCACGCGGTTTCTTCCCGCCACGAAGTCCGTCCCCAAGGAAATGCAGACCGTCCTCGACCGGCCGGTGATCCAGCATGTCGTCGACGAGGCGAAGGCAGCAGGCATCGAGCATTTCGTTTTCGTCACCGGGCGCAACAAGGGCGCGATCGAGGACTATTTCGACATCAACTACGAACTGCAGGCGACGCTTTCCGCGCGCAACAAGAAGGAGGCGCTTGAGATCCTCGCGGCGAGCCAGCCGGCGGCGGGCGCAACGTCCTTCACCCGCCAGCAGGCGCCGCTCGGCCTTGGCCATGCGGTCTGGTGCGCCCGCGACATCGTCGGCGACGAACCCTTCGCGCTGCTGCTGCCGGACATGCTGATGCCGGATTTCGGCGGAAGCCTCTCAGGCATGATGGAGCTCTACAACCGGACCGGCGGCAACATCATCGCCACGGAGGAAGTGCCCTGGGAGGAGACGCACAAATATGGCGTCGTGGTAAAGGGCGCCGATGTGCAAGGCGGCTTCGAAATCAAGGGCATGGTCGAAAAGCCCGCCCCCGGCACCGCGCCATCGAACCTCTACATCAACGGTCGCTACATTCTTCAGCCGGAGATTTTCTCCATCCTGGCAAACCAGGAACCGGGCGCAGGCGGCGAGATCCAGCTCACCGACGGCATGTTGAAGCTTGCCGGACAGCAGCCGTTCTTCGGCTACACCTATCCCGGGCGCACCTACGATACCGGGTCGAAGGACGGATACGTGCTTGCCAACATCGCCTATGCGATGCGCGACAAGGCTTTGTTGGAGATGATCGGCGAGGAGATGAAGTCGATGGTCAACGGACGCTAGCGCTGCAGGGCAACGCCCACCGTCACCGTCGTTGCTTCCCATGAGCCGGACTTGCGGGCCGAATCGAACTGCTCGTGCCCGATATCGGCGGTCAGGGCGAGGTACCGGCTGATCGCATATTCCATACCGGTCCCGATGCTCCACGTGGTGTCGCTCGTGCCGTTCTCGTAGTTGTCGAGTACCAGGCTGCCTTCGCTGACCACAGCCAGCCGGTGTGTAACTTCGGTCCGCGTGGTGAAGCCCAGCGACTGCGAAACGCTGCCGCTCTGGCCTGCTGCCGATGCGCTGTCGAGCCCGGTCGCCGCCGATAGCGTGATTTCCGTGCCGCGAACGGGTGACCAGAAGAGGTTTGCATTGAGCGTGGGCGTGCGGGCGGTTTCGACGCCGGCATCGTCGTAATCCTCGGTCAGGTAGCCGATCGCCGCTTCACCGCGCAGCTTTTCGCTGAGATCGACCGCGACGCCGGCCCGCAAATCGTAGAGCGTGCCGTCGCTTTGCAAGCTGCTGCCGTCATAGAGCCGCCTGCCGACTCCCGCTTGTAGATAGGGCTTCAGCGCCGGGCTCAGTTCGTATCCCGCCCGGGCGGACAACTGGTAAAGCGTGTTGTTTCGATCATCCTGGGCACCGCTATCGGGCAGATCGCCATAGATCGCGCGGTCGGCAGAACCTTTGACGCTCAGTTCCAGCTTGCGTGCGCCGCGCAGCAACTCGGCAGAGCCGCCGATTTCCTGGACATCGTAGCGCTCGCCGGAGCCGGCGCTGCCGCCGTCTTCCGTGCGCAGGTCGTATCCGGCACGCAGGTTCACGTTATAGCCATCGACAAGGTCGAGGCGCAGCCTGCCCTCGATATCGGCCTCTGGAATGGCCT
The DNA here is from genome assembly GCA_963846345.1 of uncultured Alphaproteobacteria bacterium. GTDB lineage: Bacteria > Pseudomonadota > Alphaproteobacteria > Rhizobiales > Rhizobiaceae > BOKV01. The sequence continues at coordinate 17,944 of CAWJVP010000015.1, read as the reverse complement.
CGTCGCCCCCGTTGAAGCCCTTCTCCACCGACGCGCTGGCCTCGATGCGTGGCCTCGTGCTGCGACCAGTCCGATTGCGCACGCAATCTCCCCGATGTCACGGAAATGCCGCCGGCCTTGCCGCCGGGCTGGCGAGAGGTATTCGACGAAACGCCGAGCGACTGCTCGAGGCGCAGGAACACGTTGGTGGTGCCGGCACGAAATCCGGCAGGAAGGAAAGGATCGGTTTCCTTCGGCCGGGGCACGCCCGTCTCCAGTGGTGCCGTCGCGGCGTTTGCGAGGGTGGTGGTATCGTCCTGGGGAAGATCGGGAAGGTCCGAAAGCGGCTCGACCGGCTTTCTCGGGCAGCTCGCGCCCCCGCGGCGGCTCCTCGGCAGGCGGGCGCTTGCGGACCGGGGCCGCAATGGTCGGGACGTCGTCTTCGAACGGCGCGGCCTCGTCTTCCTGCATCGGATCGATGGCGCCGGCCGTTCCGCGCAACTGGTAGACATCGGGCTGCGGCGATACCGCCTGCTGGGCATGGGCAACGCCCTCAAGGCCAAGGACGACAACAAGCGAGGCCGCGGCAATGCAGCCAGACACGCGGCCCCGCCGCTGACGGCGCCCCCTCAAACAGCCCTGATCAACGTCATTTATCAATTTTCTTGCATGCGCCCCGCACGAATTCCTGACGAACCGTAAACAGGCATGGTTAACGCAAGGTTTCCAAAGCGCTTTTGGCGGGCGTTACACGCACCTCGAAATCGTGTAGATGGAGCCGTTGCCTGAGCGGGAATTCATCCGGATGACTGAACATACGTTGCAGATCGCGTCCGCCATTCGCACAATCGAAACCGAGAAAAACGGCCTCGGTGCGCTGGCGGCGGCATTCGCAAACGGTTTGGCGGAGCCTTTCAGCAAGGCCGTCGACACGCTGTCGAAGCTGGCCGGGCGGGTGATCGTCACCGGCATGGGCAAGAGCGGCCATATCGGCGCAAAAATCGCCGCAACGCTCGCTTCCACCGGCACGCCTGCCTATTTCGTGCATCCGGCCGAGGCGAATCACGGCGACCTGGGCATGATCACGCGCCAGGATGCCGTGATCGCCATCTCCTGGTCGGGCGAATCGGCGGAGCTCAAGGGCATCGTCGCCTATACCCGCCGTTTTTCGATCCCGCTGGTGGCCGTGACCGCCAACCCGCCATCGGCGCTTGGCCGCGAAAGCGATATCTGCCTCACCTTGCCGAAAGTGCCGGAAGCCTGCCCGCACCAACTCGCGCCGACGACATCGACCCTGATGCAGCTTGCCCTGGGTGATGCGCTGGCGATCGCACTACTGGAAAGCCGCGACTTTTCGGCGAACGATTTCAAGACCTTGCACCCGGGCGGTTCGCTTGGCGCCAGCCTCACCCACATTTCGGAAGTCATGCATGCAGGCGAAGCGATGCCCCTGGTGCCGATGGGAACGGCGATGGGCGAGGCGGTCCGGTGCATCTCGCAAAGGGGTTCGGCTGCGTCGGCGTCACCGGGCCGGACGGCCGCCTTGCCGGAATCGTCACGGACGGCGACTTGCGGCGCAACATCACCCGCAACATCGTCGACCTGAAGGTGGAGGACGTCATGACCGTCCGCCGCTGACCGTGTCGCCCGAGACGCTGGCCAGCAAGGCGATGGCGATCTTGAACGAGCGCTCGATCACTGCCCTGATGGTGACGGCCGACGGCAAGCCGGTCGGCATCGTCCACATGCACGATTTGCTGCGGATCGGAGTTGCCTGAACCGGTTCAGTCCTTGTCGGGCTCGACCATCAGCGTGTTCGACTTCGCATCCACGATCCGCACGCGCGTGCCCGCCGGAAGATCCGGGCCGCTGACCCGCCAGAACGTCTCGCCCATCCGAACCCGGCCCTGTCCCTCCAGGATCGGCTCGCTCAATACCGCGGTGCGCCCGACAAGCTGGCGTCCCCGTTCGTTGAGCAGCGGATCGTCCACCTCGGCATAGCCATGCTGGCTGAGATATCTGCGCCCGGCCAGCGCCGCGACGAGCGACAACACCACGAAGCCGATCATCTGCGTCTGCCAGACCCAGAAAGTCGATTCCGGCCCGACCGCCAGCGAGATCGTGCCGATGACGAAGGCCGATATCCCGAACCATAGGAAGAAAGTGCCGGGCGCGAGGATTTCCAGGCCGAGCAGGACGAGCGCCAGAACCCACCAGTTCCAGGCCCCGAGGCTGCTGATCGTGTTCATGATCATCGCGGTTCTCCGTCGCCCGGCAGGCGCGGCTGCGGCGCGATGCCGGGGTGGCCGATGACGGGCGTGCGCCGGCGGCAGGGCTCTGCTTCGGATGCCGCGACGGCCCGTCGCCGCCGAATGTCTCGCGCGCGATTTCACCGATGCCGGCCAGCGAACCGATCACCGAGCTTGCCTCGAGCGGCATCAGGATGACCTTCTGGTTGTTCGCCGATGCGATCTGCCCAAGGGCCTCGACATATTTCTGCGCGACGAAATAATTGATCGCCTGTACGTCGCCCTTCGCGATGGCATCCGACACCATGCGCGTCGCGTTCGCCTCCGCTTCGGCCAGGCGCTCGCGCGCTTCGGCGTCGCGGAAAGCGGCTTCCCGCTCGCCCTCGGCCTTGAGGATCTGGCTCTGCTTTTCGCCCTCCGCGCGCAGGATCTCCGCCTGCCTGCGGCCCTCCGCCTCCAGGATCTGCGCGCGCTTGTCGCGCTCGGCCTTCATCTGCCGGCCCATCGCCTGCACGAGGTCGGCCGGCGGGGCGATGTCCTTGATCTCGATGCGGGTCATCTTGATGCCCCAGGAATTGGCGGCCTCGTCCACCACGCGCAGCAGCTTGTCATTGATCTCGTCGCGCTTCGACAGCACCTCGTCGAGGTCCATCGAACCAAGCACCGACCGGATATTGGTCATGGTGAGGTTCAAGATCGCGTTCTGCAGCCCCTGCACCTCATAGGCCGCCCGCGCAGCATCCAGCACCTGGTAGAAGGCGACGCCATCGGCGCTGACCGAGGCATTGTCACGGGTGATGACTTCCTGCGTCGGCACGTCGAGCACCTGCTCCATCATGCTCATCTTGACGCCGATCGCGGTCGATGAACGGGATGATGATGTTGAGGCCCGGCCGAAGCGTGCGGATATACTTGCCGAAGCGCTCGACCGTGTAGCTGTAGCCCTGCGGCACCTGCTTGACGCCGGCGATCAGCACCAGGATCAAAAGCAGGACGAAAAGGCCTACGACGATGTCGAAACCGGAAAGTGGCGGCATGCGCGGATCCCCTTGGCTGAGCCGGCTGGGCTGCACCCCTGCAGCGTCACCAAGGGTATAGCTGCACCGGCATTACAAGACAATCAAGGCGGTGCGCGGTGAACGCGTTCCTCAGGCCTCGATCCAGCCGGCGGCTTCGCGGCGAATGATCGCCTCGATCACCGTCATGCCTTCTTCGCTGTCATTGAGGCAGGGAATGTGGGTGAAGTTCTTGCCGCCCGCCTCATGGAAGATTTCGCCTGCTTCGCCGGCGATTTCCTCCAGCGTTTCGAGGCAATCGGCCACGAAGCCGGGATTGAACACGGCGATGTTCTTGACGCCGTCCCTGGCCAGCTGCTCGACGGTCTTGTCGGTATAGGGCTGCAGCCACTCCTCCGGGCCGAAGCGCGACTGGAAGGTGGTGATGAGCCGGTCCGGCGACCAGCCGAGCCGCTCGCGCAGCAGGCGCGTCGTCTTCATGCAGTGGCAATGATAGGGATCGCCCTTGCGGAAATAGCTCTGCGGGATGCCGTGATAGGAGGCGATGACCTTTTCCGGCTCGAAATCGAGCCTCGCCAGGTGCTTCTCGATCGAGCGCGCCAGCGCATCGATGTAGACCGGGTCGTCGTGGTATGGCGGCACGGTGCGGATCGCCGGCATCCAGCGCATCTTCATCAGCGCCTCGAACGCCTTGTCGTTGACCGTCGCCGTCGTCGCTGCCGAATATTGCGGATAGAGCGGGAAGATGACGATGCGCTCGCAGCCCTTTTCCCTCAGTGCGTCGAGGCGACTTGCAATCGACGGATTGCCGTAGCGCATGGCCCAGTCGACGACCAATTGTCGATAGCCCGACAACGCGGCAGCAAGCTTGTCCGACTGCGAGCGGGTAAAGGTGCGCAGCGGCGACTCGTCGAGTTCGGTGTTCCAGATCGATGCATAGGCTTCGCCCGACTTCTTCGGGCCGCGTGTTGAGCACGATGCCGTAGAGGATCGGATACCAGATCGCCTTGCGGCCACTCGATCACGCGCTTGTCGGTGAGGAACTCCGCAAGGTATTTGCGCATGTTGCGCTTGTCGTGACCATCGGGCGTGCCGAGGTTGACCAGCAACACACCCACCTTTCCAAAGGCAACCTTCGGATGATCCGCCGGAAGGTGCGAAAGCTTGCTGTCGGCGACAATGCGGTCGATCTTGTTCATGGCAGTTCCCATAGACGCAATGCGCCTTTTTGCAAATATTATTGATCCCGAAAACCGGAAATCCAGCGCCTGCGGCAATTCATTCTTGCAGGCTGCTCCGGTATCATCATCGCGCGCACCAATGCCAAGGTCTTCGACGAGGCGGTGGCCCAGACCCGAAGAGGCAAAACGGTCGGGTTTGTCGGGGGGCTCGGCGGGTATCGCTTCAACCGCATTCTCGACGTCTATCGCCTCTTCCAGCGCGAACCCCACCAGATACGGGACCCCTATATCCGCAGCTTTCCGGCCTTCGGGGAAATGGAGGCTTATGCGCGGGCGGTTGAAGACCGCGAAATGATGAGCCTCTGCAAGGTGGTCCAGAACCACCGGCACCAGATCCCGCTGCAGGTCCGGGCGATCATCGAGAAGGCCGTCGACGAAAAACAGGCCGATGTCGTCCTGACCACCGCCCACAAGGCCAAGGGGCTGGAGTGGTCCGAGGTCACCCTCGCCGACGATTTTCCGGATCTCGTGGTGGGCGGGGAGCCGATCTCAAAAGAAGACCTGGAGGCCGACGAGTTCAACCTGATCTACGTCAGTCTGACCCGGGCCATGGACCGCCTGCGCCTGGCGCCGGGCTGCAGCTTGCAGGCGCTGCTGGCCTATGCCCGGCAGCAGGAGGTTCCCAAGCCTCCCCCGCCTGACGGCTAAAACGGCCCCACACCCGCCGGCGGCGTCCGGGCGAGGGCGCGCCGGGCTTTCCAACCGTATAAAAAACCGAAAAGGCCAAAGATGATCCCCAGGCCGCCGATCAGGGACGGGACCCGGCTTCTGGCCGCGGGGGGCGGTTGCGGTTTCGGTGCCGCCTGGGATACGGCCTGCCCACCGGTTTCAGGGACGTCCACTTCCAAGGCCAAGCGGTGGCCCATGCCGTCGCTGACCACCGCCTCCCACACGCCGGGCCGGTCTGGAAGAAAAAGCATGATGCCGTTGCGGTCGGTGCGGCCGGTCTGAAAGGCGATCTTCTCGCCCGCGGCCTTGATCTCCACGGCCGCGTAGCTCACGGGTTCGCCGTCGTCGTAGACCGCCGTGACTTGGTAGCCCCGGCCCGGCGCGATGCGGCCCTCCACGCCGTGGCCGAAAGCCGGCGCGGCGCCGGCGGCGATGAGCATGGCAACTAGCGTGCCTACAAAGAGGCGCATCGTGTGGGTGCCTTTCCGGCCTCGCCGGAGCTGAATGATGAAAGTGGAAAGATGACAGTGTGCCATCATGGGGTTTCCTCAGGCTGTAATGGGGACGGGTGATCTCCGTGTTCAGGTGACCTGTCGCGCCGCCGGGCAAAGAGGTAGTAAACCGCCAGACCCGCGGCGATGGTGGCCAGGCCGAAGAGCGCGGCCACGGGCCGCCCGCGGATGGAGAAGATGATGATCCAGGCGTTGCCCAGGATGAACACCATCGGTGTGACGGGATAGCCCGGCGTACGGTAGGCGAGCCCGTCGATGCCGGTCCGGCGGCGTATGCGCATGAGGCCGATCACCGTCAGCATGGCGCACAGCGAGAGGGTGAAGCCGATGTAGACCAGCAAGGTCTCGAAAGAGGCCGACGGCCACCATGACGATGGCCAGTCCCGCTTGCAGGCCGATGGAGGCGGCCGGCGTGCGGCGCTCCGGGTTCAAGCGGCCGAAGAGGCTGAAGAAAAGGCCGTCCCGGGACATGGCGTAGTAGACGCGCGGACCGGTCAGGATCATGGCGCTGAGGAGCGAGAGCAAACCCAGGGCCACGGCTGCGCTGAAAAAGCGGCTGACGCCGGCGCCGAAGAGCGCGGTGGCCGACACCGCCCCCACCTCCAGCACCCCGGCCATCCGGTCCATGGGCAGGGCCTGGATGTACACGGCATTGAGCAGCAGGTAGAAGCAGACCACCACGGCCGTGCCCAGGACCAGGGCCAGGGGTATGTTGCGCTGGGGCGCGGTGATCTCGGCGCCCAGGTAGGCCGCTGCGTTCCAGCCGCTGTAAGCGAACGAGACGAAGATCAGGGAGACGGCGAATTTTTCGGCGTTCAACGGCCCGGCGGCGGGTGCGCTGAAGTGGGCCGCATCCCCCTTGCCCCACAGCCACGCGGCCAGAACGAAGAGGACGATCAGGGCGATCTTGAATACCGTCAAGCCGTTCTGGATATGGCTGCCCATCTGCAGGCTGTGCATGTGGATCAGGGAGAAAAGCACGATGGCCGCGATGGCCGTCAGGGTCAGCGGTGAGAGGGTGGCCAGCTTCACGCCCCAAAGGGAGAGGATCAGCGGTTCGCCTGCGGCGATGGCAAAGGCCTGGAAAAGGTAGGTGGCCAGGGCGATGGCCGCCGCGGCGATAGGCGCCGAAAAGCCGACGATCAGGGAGATCCAGCCGGACAAGAAGGCCAGGGGCCGACCGAAACTCTCCCTGAGAAACACATATTCGCCGCCGGCCCGGGGAAAGCGCGCCCCCAGTTCGCCGTAGCACAAGGCCCCGCAGAGGGCGAAGAGGCCGCCGCACAGCCAGCAGAGCAGCAGGGCCCGGGGGGAGCCCAACTCCTCCAGGATGAAGCCCGAGGTAGTGAAGATGCCGGTTCCGACCATGTTGGCGATCACCAGGATGGTGGCGGAAAAGAGGCCCAGCTCCCGGCGCAGGTCGCTGGTGTTGGGGGCGTTTTTCATTTTCAGATTACTTCCATGGCATAGGTCACGGTGTACATGGACTCGTCACAGGTTTCCGGATCGGGGTAGGCTGGTCTGTGGGAGAGGATGATCAGCCAGTGGCCGGCGCGGTCCGGCTTGAATTCCACCCGCCCCTGGGCATCGGTCCGGGTTTCCACGGGGTAGCGCTTGATGCCATGCTGCTTCTCGGCGCCGGCCGGGCCTTCGCTTTTGGGCTCCTGGTAACCGGCATAGACCGCCTTCACCGTGGCGTCGACCAGGGGGTTGCCCTGGTAGCGCACCTGAGCGGCGAAGGTCCCGCCGGCTTTGAGTCGCCGGGATTCTGCGGCCGGAATCAGCTCCAAGGCTTGACCCGCGGCGGCATCGAAACCATCGGCCTTGTCGCCGGCGACCAGCACGGTCTTGGCCTCGATCTGAAAGCGGGTGCATTTGGTGGCGTTGGCGATCTCTTTCTTGTGGCCCCACTTGCGACCCTCGGGGGTCATGCTGAAAAAGCCCGGTTTGATGCGGGCCGTGACGATGTAGGCCCCCGGCTTTTCGATTTTCAGGCGATAGCGGTCCACGGCCGCTTTTTCCAGTTGAACCACGGTGCCGTCGGGGTCCAGGGCCTGAATCGCTTCCACCCGGTCCGGTTTGACCTCCTCGTGGGTGCGGCTGGCCGGAAATTCATGCCCCCAGCCGATGCCGATCTCCACGGTGTCGCCCACGGCCGGGTCGGCGTCCATGGGGTTGAGCCAGAGCATGTGGGCCCCGGCGGGAGCGGCGGCCAGGGCCAGAAACAGGATCAGTGCCACACAAGCGATCTGCTTTTTCATTTGTTTCCCTTTCTTTTCGAATGTGCCAATTTTGGGGGCGACCGCCGGTCGCCCCTGCGAGCGGATAGCCCAACGAGAGCCTAATTCGCTACCCGACCCCCGTCGGACAGAAAGTCGCCGACGTAGAGCAGGTATTCGAAGGGCAGGTTGCCCGCACCCACCTCCCCCAGGATGGTGCCCAGGGTGCCGCGGGTGACTTTCTCCTTCTCGGCGTAGCCGGCGTGGGAGACGATGGCCACGGGCGTTTCGGCCGGGTAGTGCTGGGCCAGGCTGTCCACGAAATGCTTGAACTCCCTGCGCATGGTGAAAAGCACCATGGTGGCCTGGTGCACGGCCATCTCACCCACGGACCAGCCCGAGGCCAGCAGCACCGAGTGGCTGTTCTTGCCCTGGGTGACACCGGCCTGCAGGGCGGCGTTGGCCGCGTTGAAGCTGCTCAGGCCGGGAATCACCTCGGTCTCCAGATCCTTCAGCGCCGTCAGGCTCCATGCGCAGGGGCCGTAGATCAGCGGGTCGCCGTTGTCGAGCATGGCCACTGTCTGACCCTGGGCCACGGCGGCGCGCACCAGACCCTCGAACTCGGCCTGCTTCTGGTGGTATTCTTCACAGCTCATGCCTTCGCTGGCCCGTTCGGCCTCCGTCAGCTGGCTGCACTCTTTGTCGTAAAAGGGGAAGAGCCGGCCGTAGCCATCCAAGACCTTTTTGCCCGTCAGCAGCGATGCGTAACGCTCCTGGTATTTTTGGCTGGCAAAGAGCAGGTCGGCCTTTCGGATGACTTCCAAGGCCCGCAGGGTGACCAAATCGGCGTCGCCCGGACCCATGCCCACCAGGTAGTATTTGCCCGGGCCGGAGGCGGCGGGCTTCGCCGGCGCGGTCGGAATTTGGGCCAGAGCCTTGCCCACATAGACCAGGGACATGTCGGCCTCCACCCCGTCGAGCTTGCCACCGATGTCGGCCAGCGTGCCCGGGATCACCTTCTGGCGCTCGGCCTGGCCGGCGTGGCTGACAATCGCGACGGGCGTGTCGGGGGGATAGACGGCGGAGAGGCGCTTGAAAAGGGTCGGCAGCTCCCCGGGCATGAAGACCACCATGGTCGCCCGTTCATGAACGGCCAGGTGCTCGATGGTGTCGGTGCGGCCCTCATGCTGGAAGGGCGCGGTGATGATCACCTCTCCCAGGCTGACTTTCTGGGCGGCGTTGGCCGCGTTGAAACTGCTGAGCCCGGGCACCACCGTGGGGTTCAAATCGGCCAGGGCCTTGATCGTCCACATATCCGGCCCGAAGATGGTGGGGTCCCCGCCGCTGAGCATGACCACGTGCCGGCCGGCCTTGACGGCTTCGCGCACCAGGGCGACAAATTCGTTTTGTTTCTGATGGAACTCCTCACAGCTTCGGCCACGCCAGACCCGCTCGGCCTCGGGCACCTGGGCGCAATCGCGGCCGTAGAAGCGGAAGAGCACGCCGTAGCCGTCACGCACCCGCTTGTCTTTGAAATCCACCAGGGGTGCCAGTTTTTCCCGGGTCTTGGGGTTGCAGAAAATCAGGTCGGCCTTTTGGATGGCGGACAAGGCCCGCCCGGTGAGCAGGTCGGTGTCGCCGGGGCCGATACCGACCAGGGTGTAGCTGCCCGGCACGGCGGCGGTCGCGGGACGGGATGGGATTTGGGCCGCCAAGGCGATCAGCAGCAGGGTCAGGCCGAGGGCCGATAAGGCATGGGACCATGGAAACCATTTGCGCATAATTTTATCTCCTTAATCAGAGCCTTTGTGGGGGGTGTTCAGGCGTTCCGTATTCATCCGGTGTCAGATCCCTTCGGTTTCGGCCATCGCCCTGGGGCGCCAGGCCCAAGAGGGGTGCGATGCGCTGGAAATCGAGGGTTGCCAGTCTGCCGCGGTAATCCGCGTGGTGCTTTTCAAAAACATCGGACGGCGGCGTCACGGCGATGTCTCCTTTCCCGGGTCGGCCGCCTGACGACGGGCCAATTCCAGATACGACCGACTTTCATCATCCCGGGGCCATTGTTGCAGGGCTTTGGTCAGTTGGGCATGGGCTTCCCGGTGCCGGCCTTGCTGCAAGAGGGCGATCCCGAGCTCCCCCTGGATCTCGGGATCGTCGGGGGAGAGGTCCAGGGCCGTCGAGAGGGCCGTCACGGCCGGGCCCGAAGCGCCCCGGCGCTGCTCCACCATCCCCAGGAATTTAAAGGCCTCGGGATTGCGCGGGGCCAGTTCCGCGGCCCGGGCCAGGTGGCGGGCCGCTTCGTCCAGGTTGCCGCCGGAGGCCAGCAGGAGGCCCAGGGCCATCCGGGCGGACGCGTGGTCCGGTTCCAGACGCTCGCGGGTGCGGTGGCCGCCCCACTGCTCCTGCTCTGGGGCCTCAAGGCGACGCCGGGATCGACCGCTTCCCTGCTGCTGTCGTTCGAAGTCGTCTTCACCGCGCTGTGGGCTGCGGGCCTCTTCAAGGAGCACGTGGCTGGCCTGGTGTGGTGGGCGGTCCTGGCCATGACGGCGGGGGGCCTGGTGCTCGGTCTCGAGGGGAGCGGAGACTGGGGGGTGTCCTTGGGGCGCTCGCAGTGGTGGGTGGGTGTGCCCTCTGGGGCCTCGACAACAACCTGACCCGCAACATCGTGACGCTCGGACCGAGCACGGTGGCGCAGCTCAAAGGGCTGGCGGCGGGAACCATCAACCTTCTCCTGCTCGCAGCGGTGGGTGGCTCCCTGCCGCCCTGGCCCACAGTGCTGTCTGCCCTGGTCGTCGGTGGCCTGAGCTACGGCGTGAGCCTCGTCCTCTTCGTACGCGCCCTGCGCTACCTCGGCTCCACTCGGACGAGCGCCTACTTCGGGGCGGCACCCTTCTTCGCCGCAGTGCTCTCCCTGGTCATCGCCCAGAGCTACCCGACGCTCCCGCTTCTCGTTGCGGCCGGGTTCATGGTCATCGGCACCGTCCTCATGGTCTCAGAGCAGCATGTGCACGAGCACGAGCACGACGGGGTGATCCACACTCACTGGCACCTGCCCGACATCGAGCACCGACACAGCCACTGAGCGGGCATTACCCTGGGCAGGTGGCCAGCTCGGAGGCTACCCACCTTCGGGGTAGCAAGATCCGCCGGGTGTCCGGTGCGCGACGTCACCTCCGGGACTATCCTCAGAGAGAGGCTACGGGCTTGTCCACATTGATGAGTGGTCCCGAGGGCGACCGAAGGAGGGCACGATGGAGGTGGATGGCCATCCGATGATCTCAGCCCCTTCTGAGACGGCGATCCACGAGGGCGCCGACGAGAAGGTCAGACGGCTTCCGTCGGGCTCTGCTTGTTGCGAGTGCAGCGGGTGTCGTCGGCGCTCTGGCTACTCGATGTCGTCGCCCTGACGGTCTACGGCGTCGTCGTCCCGGCAGCGGTATTGCTTCTTGGGGCGGCCGTCTTCTCGTACGTGCCTGACCTTCGCCTGCTCCTTGCCCGGATCACCCCGACGGCTGGACCTCGGGGTACTCGTCGCGTCGTACGCCGCGATCGTGGGCCTCCTGTCCCTCGCCTTCCGCTTCTTCACGACAGCACGCACAGCCGGGCTCTTCCTCAGCTTCGCGGCTGCCCTCCTGCTCGGAGCGGTGGGGCCGATCGCCTACACCGTATGGATCCGGAAACGTCCGCTCCGGTCGTCGGCATCGGCCGACAGAACCTCGGCCGGGCCCTCTTGTTCGGGCTCGTCTTCGCTGCGGTCCAATTCTTTATCACCCTGTACGGACAGGAGCTTCCCGTTGAGCCTGCCGATTGGGTGCCCCTGCTCGTCATGTCTCTCGCCGTGGGTCTTTTCGAGGCCGTGTTCTTCGGGGATTCGTCCAGGGGCGTCTGGAAGCCAGCTTCGGTGCCGTCCCGGCCATCATCGGGGCCAGTGTCCTCTACGCTCTCTACCACGTGGGCTACGGCATGGGCGGGGCCGATGTGCTCTTCCTGTTCGGGCTCGGGGTGACATACGCCGTTGCCTACCGCACATGCCAGAACTTCCTGGTCGTCTGGCCGCTCCTGACACCCCTCGGGAGCTTCTTCAATCTGCCCAGTGTCAGGAGACATCAGCCTGCCTTGGGCCTCCATCGCCGGTTTCACTGATGTTCTTGTCGTCATCGGTGTCGTCCTCTGGCTGGCTTTCAGGTCCAGCGCCGGCGCGTGACACCCGCGGGCAGCGATCACTTTCGCGTCGAGCAGCGACCGACTGATCCGGCCGAGCGACAGGTGGCCCAGCAGCCGGGGGACGACGGCTCCCCTTTTCGATCACGACACCTTCCCGCGCCGTCCCTCCCGTACTACCATGTGGGCAGCACCCATCGCCGTGCTCCGCCCCTCTGCGACCACCGACGACGAGGACCCACGTGAACCGGACACCCGCGCAGATCCTGCTCGTGGCATCGCTGCTCTTGGTGGTCGTGCTCTCGGTCCGGGGACCTGAAGCCACCGCGGCGGCCGAGGCCGACCTTCCGCCTCGCGGGGTGGACGCTGCAGCCGCTCCCCGCGGACCCGTCTGGGCGAAGACACCCGTGCGGCGTCCGGTCAGCGCCCTCGCCGACGTGCCCGCCGCCCCGCGCATCCTTGTCGGCCTCCAGAGGGACGCAGCGAGCCGCGAGTCCGGCGGGCACGAGACGGCCGACGCCGCCGCCCGGTCGGCGGCCGTCCACCTGCCGGCGGGGATGACCGCGGGCGCCCTAGCCGACCTCGGCCTTCGGCCGACTGACGTCATCCCCGGACTGGACATCCTGGTCCTCTCCTCGATCGACCCGAGCGACGAGGCGATCCGCCGCTGCCGTCGACGCCCTGAGCGCCTTGCCCGGGGTCGCTTGGGCGGAGGAGGAGGGGACCGTATCCGCCATGCTCACCCCTGACGACGAGTCCTATGCGGACCAATGGGGCCCGCCGGCGGTCAGGCTGCCGGCCGCCTGGGACGTCACCACCGGCTCCGAAGACATCGTCATCGCCATCGTCGACACCGGCATCGCCCGGGACGTCCCGGACTTCACCGGCCGGATCGTAGCCCCGTACAGTGTCGTATACGACTCGGCCGCGTGGCCGGCGTGGGAGGACATCACGGGTCACGGGACGGGGGTGGCGGGGGTGGCGGCGGCCCTGGGCGACAACGGGGTGGGATCGCCGGAGCAGCATGGGCGCCGGCGATCATGCCCGTCCACATCACGGACACCGGGCAGGCCACCGACGGCGCTCTCGCCGACGGGATCAGGTACGCGGCCGACAACGGCGCCGACGTCATCAACGTGAGCTTCGGCAAGCACGAGCAGAGCAACGCGATCAGCACGGCGGTGACGTACGCCCGCAACCGGGGGGCGATCATCGTGGCCGCGGCGGGCAACGAGGGACCCGGGACGGGCGTGACCTATCCGGCGGCGCTGTCGGGTGTCATCGCCGTGGGGGCCACGGACCGGACCGACCATTGGGCCTCGTTCTCCTGCACCGGGCCGGAACTGGACCTGGTCGCTCCGGGTGTGGACGTGTGGACGTGGTGGACCGACCCGGACTCCTACTGGCTGGAGCCGGTGCTGGGGACGTCGTTCGCGTCTCCCTTGGTAGCCGGTGTGGTCGCGCTGATGCTCAGCCGCAACCCGGAGCTGACGGCCGCTGAGATCGAGACGATCCTCATGGAGACCGCGGATGACCTGAGTCCCGAAGGGCGCGACCCACAGACCGGCTTCGGCCTGCTCGACGCAGAGGAGGCGGTGGACCGGAGCACCCCGTCCGACGACACCGCCTTCGCCGACGTCGGTGACGACCATCCCTACCGAGCGGCCATCACGGGGATGGCTGCAGCCGGTCTCATCACCGGTTTCGGCGACCATACCTTCCGGCCCGAGGAGGCGGTCAAGAGGGCTCAGTTCGCCAAGATGGTCGATGGTGCGCTGGAGATCGCCGTGACCGAGGATCTCACCTCCCCCTTCACCGACCTGGGCCCGGACGACAGCGACACGCTCTACCCACACGAGTACGTGGCCGCGGCCTACGCCAACAACATCACCGTCGGCCTGACCCAGTCGACGTTCGGCCCCTTCCGGGACGTCAACCGGGCGCAGGCGATCTCGATGCTCGTACGCGCGGTGCAGAGGATGCGGCCCGGCGCCCTGTCCGCCCCGCCCCCGGGGTACACCGGTTCGGTGAGGACGGTCTCACCAGCGCACGACGGGAACCTTCGCACCGCCGAGTACAACGGCCTGCTTGACGGCATCTCGGGCCTCGGCCCCGATTGGGACGCCTGGGGCGCCGCTTCACGCGGCGAGATCGCCCAGATGTTGTGGACTGTCTTCCTCTCGCGCTAGAGCGAAGGCAGTGATAGGCTAAGGGAGGGCTCGCGAAGCGTCGTGCGTTCGTGAGACCGAGCAACGGAAGACAAACAAATGGAGGAACGGCGCATGAGAACACGGCTCATCATCCTGGCTCTGGCGGCGGTGCTCGTCCTGTTACTCATCGTGCCAGTGGCAGCGTCGGCCGCCGACCCGTATTCCGTCTACGGGGCACAGCTGCGCGCCACCTACGGGGGTTCCCTCGGCTACAACAATCCGATCGCCCCCAACGCGTACGGCTCTCGGCTGCGCCCGGGCACGGTCGTCTACTCGAACAGCTACGGCACGCGCCTCGGTTACTACAACCTGCAGACGCGGCGAAGACCTAGGCTCCCGGCTCCGCAACCAGGCCGACAACCCGAACGTGGTGCCCTACGCCCCCGGCAACGCCAGCGTGAACGTCACCAACTGGTAGTGTCTGCGGCGTCGCGCGGGGACGCACCCCGCGCATCGAGTGACACCGGAAGCCCCGCACCTGCGGGGCTTCTCCTTTGGAGCGCCGACGACATCCGCTTCATGACCCTCGCCCTGCACGAAGCGCAGCGGGCGGGCGAGCGCGGCGAGGTGCCTGTCGGAGCGGTGCTGGTGCAGGCCGGCGCCGTGCTCGGCTCTCGGGGCAACGAGCGCGAGGCGCGGCGCGACCCCACCGCGCACGCCGAGATGCTCGCCCTCCGCGACGCCGCCGGGGTCCTGGGAGGCTGGCGCATCCTCGATGCCACCTTGTACGTGACCCTCGAGCCCTGCCCCATGTGCGCCGGGGCCCTCGTGCAGGCGCGCGTGGCTCGGCTCGTCTACGCGGCGCGCGACCCCAAGGCCGGCGCCGCGGGGTCCGTCTTGGACGTGACGGCGCATCCGGCCCTCAATCACCGGGTGGACGTGCGGGGCGGCCTGCTGGAGGCCGAAGCGCAGGCGGTGATGCAGGCCTTCTTCGCCGCCCGCCGCTGAGGGCCGCGTCAGGCCGGGAAGAGCAGCCTCAGCGCCGCCTTGGCCTGCACCACGCCGGCCCGATCCTCGACGGCGCCGAAACGGAGAGCCCGGGTCGGGCAGGTATGCACGCAGGCCGGTTCCAGGCCGTGCTCCACGCGGGCGGCGCACAGGTCGCACTTGTGCATCCTCCCATCCGGCCCGTGACGGGGGGCGCCGAACGGGCAGGCCATCGAGCAGGTGTGGCAGCCGATACAGAGGGAGGCGTCGACGAGCACGGCCCCGGTGACCGCGTCGGTGCCGATCGCCCCCGTCGGGCACGCCTGCAGGCACGGAGCGCGCTCGCAGTGCATGCACGCGAGCGAGGCGAAGGCGATGCGGGCCCTGTGTGCGCCGCCGGTCGGGTCGTCGCCCCCCGCTGACCCTGGTTCGAGGGCGATGACCTGCCGCCACGCCTGCTCCTTGCGCTGGGGATCGTGGTCGTTCTGGTCGAGGCAGGCCACCACACACGCTTCGCACCCGACGCAGCGCTCCAAGTCCAGCAGCAGCACCCGGCGCGTCACGACACCTTCTCGACCCGACAGAGCAGGCCCTTGAAGCCCGGGAATCCGGAGATGGGGTCGAGGTAGTCGGCGTCGATGAGGCTGTTCACATCGGCCTCGGGGTACGCGTGGTACATGTGGACCACGCCCGGCTGGGCCATCACCGTCACGTTGGCCTTGACCTCGATCGACCCCTTGGGCGTGGACAGGCGGATGCTGTCTCCTGGTCGATGCCCAGGCGCGCGCGTCGGCGGGCGACAGGTCGGCGGCCGGGTCGGGCGCAGCAGCCGGTTCCAGCGGAGGCGGAAGGTGCGGCTGTGTATGAACATGGGCAGCCGCGAGCCGGTGTTCAGCACCAAGGGAACTCCGCGGCGAGCTCCGGGGTGGCTTCGGCGCTGTGCGTGGGCGGCCGGTACGTGGGCAGGGCGTCGTACCCGTGGCGGCCGGAGTACCGGCGCAGACGCTCCGAGACGAGCTCCAGCCTTGCCGGACGGAGTCGGAACCCGTCGTCGAGGTACGCCCGCTCGCCACGCGGCGCGCGGCTACGGGACGGGCATGCCGACCGGGTGCCGGGAGAGCTCGTCGACCGTCAGCCCGCTCGGCTCCAGGATCCAGTCCAGGGCGGTCTCGTATCCGGCCGTGAGGAGCGGGTCGTCCAGGCCGAGGCGACGGGCGAGGTCGTAGATGATGTCCACATCCGACCGGGACTCGAAGAGAGGAGCGATGGCGGGCTGGGTGAGGATGGCCCAGCGCTCGGGGTAGCAGCGGAACTCGCTCCGCTCCACCGACGTGCAGGCCGGCAGCACGATATCGGCGAAGCGGCAGCTGTCGGTCATGAACAGGTCGACGTTGGCGACGAAGTCCAGCTTCTCGAGGGCGGCCGCCATGTGCTCCGACTCGGGCCACATGCGGTGGTTGATGCCGAAGCAGAGCAGCGGCCTTCAGCGGGTACGGCGAGCCGGTGTGCACCTGGTGCGGCCAGTGCATGGCCTGGGCCTCGTCCACCAGCTCGCTCCACACCGGGAAGCGGTCCTGGCCGATGCGAGGCGCCATGTCGCCGTCGGGCCGGGGGTGGCAGAACTCGTGCTCCCGGGTCGCGGAACCCTCCCGAGACGTACAGCCAGCTGGGCGGGTCGACGACGTTGCCGCCCGCGACGTCGTAGTTGCCGGTGAGGGCGACGAGCGCGAACACGGCCCGGTAGTTCTGCACGCCGTTGGTGTGGTGCACCACCGGCGAGGCGCTGGGCATCACAGCGGCCGGCTTGGCGGTGGCGTAGAGGCGGGCCGCCTCGCGGATCGTGGCGGCCGGCACCCCGGTGATTCCCTCGGCGGTCCCGGGTCGAATCCCCTGGCGTAGGCCCGGAACTCGTCGAAGCCGTGCACCCGGCGGCTCACGAACGCCGCGTCGTACAGGCCCTCCTCGATGATCACGAGGCCATGGCCAGAGCCAAGGCGCCGTCGGTGCCCGGGCGCAGCTGCAGGTGCAGGTCCGAGTGGGCCGCCATCGGCGACAGGCGCGGGTCGACGGTGATGATGGCAGACCCCGCTCCCGCGCGTCGAGCAGCTTCCGGGCCATGGTGGTGTTGGTGTAGAAGGGGTTGGCGCTCCAGATGAGGAGGCAGCGGGCCTTGGCGATGTCGGGCCTCGACGGCAACCCGAAGGTGAGGTTCTGCGCCATCGCCATCGCCCGGAAGCAGGTGCTGGACTCGGTGAGGTAGTTGGGCGAGCCGAAGGAGCCGGCCAGCCGGTGGAGGAAGGGGCGCATCCACTTGGTGTAGCCGGCGAAGAAGGCCACCGACTCGGGCCCGTCCGCCGCCTTGGCCTCGTTCAGCCTCTGGGCGGTCTCGTCCAGGGCGTCGTCCCAGGAGATCGGCTCGAACTCGCCCGACCCCCGCGGCCCCACCCGGCGGAGCGGCGTGCGCAGACGGTCCTCGTGGTAGACGTACTGCCGCAGCGCGGCGCCTTGCTGCACAGCGTCCCGGCGTTGTGCGGGTTCGCAGGGTGCCCTCGACCTTGATGATGCGGCCGTCTTGACGTAGAGGTCCAGGCCGCACTGCGTCGTGGGGTCGCAGATGGCGCAGACCGAGTGACGCACCTCGATGCCGGTCTCGGGGCCGGGGATCTTGCCCCGGCGCATACGGGCGACGGCCGCCGCCGTCGGCGGCGCAGCCACGGCCGGCCCTGCGGCTGCCTTCGGCCGCCCGTCAGTCATCGCGTGC
>CAWJVP010000014.1:0-23141 GCA_963846345.1 uncultured Alphaproteobacteria bacterium | reverse complement strand
ATTCGTTTATCACAAATCTCCATGACCCCATCGCCAATAGGCCGGCCAATGGGCTGGACCACAAAAATATTCAGATTCAAAATATGTTGTATATGTGACCCAACGGCAACTCGCGCGTCCCGAACGCCCCACGCCTTTCGCCCGGCAGCCTTAGCGCCGCTTTCAGCCTTCGAACGCTCCATCTAAAGCGGCAAGCAGGGCCGCTCACGAACCTCCCACTGGCGACTCCGCCCAGAACCCCGCGCCGCGGCCGAAAGCCATGAAATAGCGATAGCGGGAGGAGTTGGTAGATGGCGACCGCGCGACTATACCTTGCGCCGGCGGACCTGCTACAGCGCGGCTAGGACCGCGGTGCACGGGGGACCCCAGCGACGACGCCGGCGGACCTCCACAAGAAGCCCCGACGCTGCACCTGTTCCATCGCCCCGTTTCCATGCCTCGCCTACGAGTCGAAGAACGGCGTGGCCGGCGTCCATTGTTCACCCCGAGGCCTGGATCAGAGAAGCTGTCCCGATCCGCCGAGAGCACCGAACACTACGATGAACACCATGGCCAATACAGCGCCACTTTTTCAGTTGCGGCATCGAGAGAGCGATCATCGGCACTCATTTGGCAGGACCGACGACAATGATCAAGACGAAAAGGAAGAGCCGACCACAACAAAGCCCACAGTTCCTCCTGACCTATCTGGAACAGAATCGACGACACACAGCGTGGGTTCTTTTCTAGATACAAAAGCGCACGCCACATAAATACCGTGTCCCGATAAGCAGAAAGATGCACATGATGACCACGAGAGCCACGTCTTGCCGACATCGATTAATCTGCCTGCAACGGTTCCAGCGATGATTGCGCGTGGCACGTACGTCGGCGGCCATTCTTTCCCTTGCCACGGCTTCTGTTGGTCATCTCGCTCCTCGACCACTCAGCGGCAATTCCTCGATGACCGGACGGTTGGGCACATCGCCTCGCCGCTGGTCGCGCCAGGCACACGTGGACGAGGAAGAGCCTGCCTTCGTCACGCAATTGGACCACGCCGACATCTTGGGCGCGAGGACAGAGCCATCATAACGTGGCATCGCCGTTCCACTCGCTGGCCGGCACCAGCAGCGGCCGCAGGCTCGAGCGATCGAGGCGCGGTTCCCCGCGATCTTCCCTTTGCAGGTACAGCGACGAAGGCAGGGCTCTGTCGTAGAATTCCGTCGCGCTCGACGGCGTTGTTGAGCAGCAGCGGCAGGTCCGGCGCGATTGGCCAAGGCTTTCGCCATGGTTCCGTTCTGCGCCAGGATCACCAGATCGCGTGCGATCGACGCGACCTACAATGTCGCGGCCGGCGCTAATGCCTTCCCATCGCGGCCGACGGCGATGATGCGAACCACTCCGGCGTCCAACAATTGGCCGACAAGCGCACGGCCGATTCCCCTGCCCGCCCCTGTAATCAAGGCCGTTCTGCCTGCCAGTTCGAAACGCATGTGATCCTCGCCAAATTTACTATACTATACGGTATAGTTGAGCGACGATCAATGCCTGTTATTTTTTCAGCATGCAAGAAGCTCAAGCCAAGGCACGGCACGGTGGGTCCAAGCACGAGGCTGTCTTTCGGGCAGCCAAGGCGGTGTTCATTCAACGCGGTTACGACGCTGCGTCGATGGACGAAATCGCCGCGCTTGCAGGTACGACCAAGGCGACGGTCTATGCCCATGCCGGCTCCAAGGCTGCGCTGTTCCGCGCGACACTTCGCGAAGCTGTCGAACTCTCCGCCGGCAAGATCCAGCCGCCCGATACGGCACTCGATGCACGAACGGCCATCGAATTGTTTCTTGCGCGTTTTGTCGAAATTGCCTGCTGGCAAGGTTCTGTCGGCTTGCAGCGCACGGCGCTGGCTGCGCTGGACCGTTTCCCCAACACGGCGCCATGATCATGGAACAGGTGGTGGAACCCGCGACTGCCGCACTGGCTGCTTATCTGGAAATGCGCGGGTGCGAGCAGCCCGGCGAAGAGGCTGGCAATGCTGATCGAGGCTGCCACCGGACGACGGAGGTTTGCGACGCTGATGGGCATGGTCGCCCCACTGCCTGCGCCGCCCGTCGTGGGGCGGGTGCAGGAAGGCGCAATGGACGAAGCAATCCGCTTCGCAGTTTCGTCCTTCCTTCGCGCCAACGCGCCATGCCTATCGCCCGATAGGCCGGGGCCACTTGCATCCCCTGCCCCCTTTGCCTAGTTTTGAAGCATGAACGCTCCAGCAAAACCGACGCCCGCCCTTGTCGACCCGTTCGGCCGGGCATCACCTATCTGCGCGTCTCGGTGACCGACCGCTGCGACTTCCGCTGCGTCTATTGCATGTCCGAAGACATGACCTTCCTGCCGAAGAAGGATCTGCTGACGCTCGAGGAGCTCGACCGGCTGTGCTCGGCGTTCGTCGCAAAGGGCGTGCGCAAGCTGCGCCTCACCGGCGGCGAGCCGCTGGTGCGCAAGAACATCATGTGGCTGATCCGAGCGCTTGTCGCGCCATCTCGGCAAGCGGCGCGCTCGAGGAACTGACGCTGACCACCAACGGCACGCAGCTTGGCGAATATGCGCAGGAGCTGGCGGATTGCGGCGTCGAGCGCATCAACGTCTCGCTCGACACGCTCGATCCCGACAAGTTCCGCGCCATCACCCGCTGGGGCGACCTCGGCCAAGGTGCTGGAAGGGCTCGACGCCGCCGACAAGGCCGGCCTCAAGGTCAAGATCAACGCCGTCGCGCTCAAGGACGTCAACGAGCACGAGATCGAGACCTGATGCGCTGGGCGCATGGCCGCGGCTGCGACCTGACGCTGATCGAGACCATGCCGATGGGCGAGATCGACGGAGACCGCACCGACCAGTATCTGCCGCTGTCGCTCGTGCGCGCGCGCCTGAGCGAGCAGCTTCACGCTCGAAGACATCGCCTACCGCACCGGCGGCCCGGCCCGCTATGTCGAGCGTGCGCGAAACCGGCGGCCGGCTCGGCTTCATCACGCCGATGACCCACAATTTCTGCGAAAGCTGCAATCGCGTGCGCCTCACCTGCACCGGCACGCTCTACATGTGCCTCGGCCAGGAGGATGCCGCCGACCTGCGCGCGCCGCTGCGCGCATCGGAGCGACGAACTGCTGTCAAGCGCCATCGACGAAGCCATCGGCCGCAAGCCGAAGGGCCACGACTTCGTCATCGACCGCCGCGCGGCCAAGCCGGCCGTCGCGCGGCACATGAGTGTGACGGGCGGGTGAAGATGAATCAGTAAATAGTGATTAATTGGCTCAATGAAGAATCGAACTCGTCGCCATCCAGATTGTAGGACGCGATTCCTCGCTACAACGCGTCTTCAAGCACGCTCTCCACTCACCATTCACCCATCACGTGCCCCCCTTGCCTACATTACCCAGACCTTCGCGCTCCGGCGCTGATGATCGTCTCGACGGGATCGTTCACGCTCAATGACGCGTGACGAAACTCGCTCGCAAGACGCTCAACATGGGCGAGGTCATCGCCGTGCGCGGCTCTTTTCGCCTGCGCCATCCTGTTGCTGCTTCCGTGGCGCCCGTGGTCGCCTAAGGCCTCGAGGGCGCTGCGCTCGCCATCGTCGCCCTGCGCACGGCGGCCGATATCGGCGGCACTGTCACTACATGCTGGTGCTGCAGTACATCCCGCTGAACAACGTCGTCTCGATCTTCCAGACCTGTCCGCTCGTGGTGACGTCTTGGGTCGGTCGTCTCCTTCGGCGAGAGGTGGGCTGGCGGCGCTGGTGGGCCATCACCACCGTTTCGCCGGGTACTGCTCATATCCGGCCCGGGTTCAAGGGCTTCAATGCCTTCAGCATGCTCGTGCTGGCCTCGGTATTCTTCTGCTGATCACCGACATGGCCACGCAACGCATCCCGGCCGGCATTCCCACCGTGCAGGTCTCCGCCATCACCGCCTTCGCAATCCTGCTGTCGGGCATCGCCCTCACCGGACCGCTGGGCGGCTGGCAGCCTGTGGCGCTGCGCGAAGTGCTGGTGCTGTTCGGCGCCGCCGTCATGGTGATCGTCGGCTACATGTCGCTGATCACGGCGATGCGCATCGGCGATATTTCCTTTGTTGCACCGTTCCGGTACATGGCGCTGATCTGGAGCAGCGTTCGCCTTCCTCATTTTCCGCGAAGTTCCCGACGCGCTCACCTTCACCGGCGCCGCCATGATTGCCGCATCCGGCATCTACACGCTCTACCGCGAGCGGGTGGTCGGGCGCAGGCGGGCAGCGGCGCAGGCGGCCCCCGGAGCCTTCACCCAAGGCTGATCGCGACCTCGCATGTGATAGCATCGCGCTTTGGCAACGGAAACCCGATGTTCGCGCACGGTCGCATTGCTGAACGACAACATGCGCGGCACGATCTACATGACGCTCGCCATGGGCGGTTTTGCCGTCAACGATGTCGTGACGAAATCCTTCGCCGGACAACTCAACATCGGCCAGATGGTTTTCCTGCGCGGTCTCTTCGCCGTGGCATGATCTACACCGTGGCGCGCAAGACCGGACAGCTGCGTCCCGTTTCCGTCGCGCTGCAGCCGCGCATCGCCTTGCGCTCGCTGGGCGAGGTCATCGCCACCTGGACCTTCATCACCGCCCTCTTCCACATTCCCATAGCCAATGTGTCGGCCATCATGCAGGCGCTGCCGCTGGCCATCACGGTCGGCGCAATGCTGCTCTTACCGCGAGCCCGTCGGCTGGCGGCGGCTCACCGCGGTGATGATCGGCTTTGCCGGCGTGATGGTGATCGTGCGGCCGGACCCGACGGCTTCAGCGTCTATTCGCTGTACGCGCTCGCCGCCGTTGCCGCCTGCGTGCTGCGCGATCTGATGACGCGCAAGATGTCCGCAAGATCCCCTCGATGTTCGTGGCGCTGGTGACGGCGACGCTCGTCACATCGATGGGACTGGTGCTGCGTTTCTTCGAGGAATGGAAGCCGGTCCTGCCCATTCATCTGGTGCTGATGGCGGGCACATCCGTGTTCCTGCTGACCGGATATCATTATGCGGTGGCGGCCATGCGCGTCGGCGACATCGGCTTCGTCTCGCCCTTCCGCTACTCCGTCCTCATCTTCTCCATTGCCGGCGGGGCGCTGGTCTATTCCGAATATCCCGACGCCTTGACCCTGTTCGGCGCGGCAATCGTTGTTGCCACGGGCATGTACACGCTGTACCGCGAACGCGTGACCCGCAGGCGGGCGCTGGCCGCCGCAACGACAGGACTGGCGCAATGACGATGCACCCCGGTCCGCTTCCTGGACAACCAGACGCCGCCACACATCCTGACGCTGGCAATGGCGACGGCCTTCGGCGCACTGGCGATGAACATCTTCCTGCCCTCGCTTCCGGCATCGCGCGCTATTTCGACACCGACTATGCGGTCGCCCAGCTTGCGGTGACGCTGTACCTGTTCGCCAACGCCAGTGTGCAGCTTTTCATCGGCCCGCTGTCGGATCGATATGGGCGCAGGCGCACGATGCTGTTCTTCATGGGCATCGCGCTTGCGGCGACGATCCTGGCAATTGTCGCCCCGACCATCGAACTGTTCCTGCTGGCTCGCCTGCTGCAAGGCACTGCCATCGCCGGCATGGTGATCGGCCGGGCCGTCATCCGCGACATGGTCGGCCCTGCCACAGCGGCCAGCATGATCGGCTACGTGACGATGGCGATGACGCTCGCGCCGATGCTGGGGCCGATCGCGGGCGGATTTCTCGACGAGTGGTTCGGCTGGCAGGCGACCTTCGCCCTGCTGTTCGTGTTCGGCCTGCTTGCGCTTCGTGCATGGTCTGGCGCGACCTGGGCGAAACCCATCACAACCGGGCCACCAGCATGACTGGCGCAGATGCGCGCTGATGCCGCAACTGCTCGGCTCCGCTGCCATTCTGGTTGCATTGCGGAACGGCAGCCTTCGCTTCCGGCGCGTTCTTCGCCTTCGTGGGTGGAGGGCCATACCTTGCCAGCGTGGTTTTCGGCATGACGCCTTCCCAGTACGGCTTCTATTTCGCCTTTGCCGGCATCGGCTACATCACCGGAAACTTCATTTCCGGCCGCTTCGCCGCGCGTGTCGGCGTTGCGCCGCATGATGCTGGCGGGAAGCTGCGTCATGGTGTTCGGCATGGCAATCGCCGCAACGCTGATCCTGCTTGGCGCAACGCATCCGCTTTCGGTCTTCGGACCGGTGATCTTCGTCGGCCTCGGCAACGGCATCACCTTGCCGAGCGCCAATGCGGCGATCGTCAGCGTACGCCCGCAACTTGCCGGCGCGGCATCCGGCCTTGGCGGCTTCCTGCAGATCGGCGGCGGCGCTGTGCTGTCCATGATGGCCGGCGTCGTCCTCGGCCCCGATACCGGGGCATTGCCGCTCATCCTGCTGATGTTGGCAAGCGGCGTCCTTTCCATCGTCTCGACCCTGGCCGGCATGGCCGTTGCCCGAAGGCAGGAGGAGCGGGGATGATCGCCCGGGAAGCCATTGCAGGCGTTATCCTTGCTGGCGGCCTGTCGCGCCGGATGGGCGGCGCGGACAAGAGCCCTGCTGGCGCTGGACGGCATTCCCCTTGTTGCCCATGCCCGCAACCGGCTCGCCCCGCAGGTGGCCCGCATCGTGGTCAGCGCCAATGGCGATCTTTCGCGTTTCGCGCCGTTCTGCCTGCCGGTGATTGCCGATACCGTTGCCGGTCATGCAGGGCCGTTGGCCGGCATTCATGCGGCTATTGGCTGGGCGAGCGAAAACCTGCCTGGCGCCACCCATGTGCTGAGCGTTGCCGCCGACACGCCGTTCTTTCCCGTGGACCTGGCGCAGCGGTTGGGCGAAGCCGCTAAAAGCCCGCTGGAGCTTGCGGTTGCTGCATCAGGCGGGCGCGTTCACCCGGTTTTCGGCCTCTGGCCGCTGGCGCTCGAGCAGGAACTTTTCGAATGGCTTGCCGCGGGAAACCGCAAGGTGATGGACTTCGTCGCCCGGCATCGCGGGCAGGAAGTAGACTTTTCGCCACTTCAGTTTGAGGGCGAAACAGTTGATCCCTTCTTCAACATCAACACGCCCGAAGACCTGGAACGGGCGCAGGCTTTGGCCCGCCTGCCATAGTTTCGAGCGAAGCCCGTAACCGTTTCCGGTTTCACTGCCCGGGTTCGGCCAGACCTTCATCCGGCGGCGGATTGTCTTCCCCGGTTTCCTCGGGCGCGCCATCATCGGGGTAAGGCCCCAGCGAGAAGCAGGCGTAGTGATACGGCAGAGGTTCTGAATTGGCGCAGTCTTCGAACATCGAAAGCTCGCCCGCTTCTTCATACTGCATGTACGGGGCGATCAGGTATCGCACCGTGTCGTCCTCGGAGTTGCCGAAGCGGTCGAGCGTTCCCGCGAGCTCCGGACTGACCGCCAGGATTGCCTCCAGCAGCGCGTCGCCCTCCAGGAAATTGTCCGGCAACTGGTCGAAGGGCCCGTCCAGATAATTGTTGGTCGAGGTGTTCGCGGCACTGACGCCGACAAGGATCTTTCGCGGCGCGAACCTGTCCTTGATGAAGGCGAAGCCGGTTCTGCGCCCGATTGAAACGCCCGGCGCTTCCTCGGTTTCAAAAAACTCGTCGGGTGTCGGCACTGTCTCGTCCAGGACGTACATGAACACCTTGGCGACCGGGTCGAACACCAGGAAGAAGCGGATGCCCGATTCATCGAACATCGGGCCCAGATATTTCTCACCCTCGCGCACGACACCCTCGGGCGGTTTCACCGAACGCAGGTCGTTGAGTTCGAAGGTCACGGTTCGGTCCTTGAACGTCACGGTATAGGCAAGGTCCGCTACTTTCTTCACGCTCACGCCGCGGGTCGCATCCCAGATGACCGTGACGTCCTTGTCGTCGCGTTGCCACTGGGTGAACTCCTTGAAATACGTCATGTGCACCTTGCCGGCATCGCGCGTCTCCACGTCGAAACGCAGGTTACCCGCCCACCGGATGCCGTTCAGCACGAAGTTGAAGTAGAAATAGTTCTCGGTCGGATAGACCTTCACCCTGTCGGGCAGGCTGTCGAGCACGAAGGCCAGCACGGCTTCGGGATCGGCAGGGTCGAGCGAATGGGCGGCAAGGTTTTCCTCGACATAAGCCTGGTTGGTCTGCAGTTTCGGCGTCTCCGCCGCAACAGCAGCGCTTGCGGGCATCAGCGCCATTGCCGCGGCAAAAAACGCGGCAGCGGGCGCGATGCAAAACTGCAGATGCGTTTTCACTTATCGCTCACCGGTTGGAAGGCTCCCGGCGGTTGACCTGCTCCGACGCCTTCTTCTTGTGGCCGTCCTGATCGCGTGACGCGTTCGATTCCTTCTTGCTGTGCCGCTGGGCATCCGAACGCTGTTTGGAATGCTGGTCTGCCTGCGACCGGTTCCGGTTGTGACGCTGCGCGTCCGACTCGGCCTTCGAGTGCCGCTGGGCGTCCGAGCGTTGCTTCGAATGGCGGTCGGCCTGTGACTTGTTCCGGTTGTGACGCTGCGCATCCGATTCAGCCTTGGAATGCCGTTGGGCATCCGAGCGTTGCTTCGAATGTTGGTCCGCCTGCGACCGGTTCCGGTTGTGACGCTGCGCGTCCGACTCGGCCTTGGAATGCCGTTGGGCATCCGAACGCTGCTTCGAATGGCGATCGGCTTCCGACTTGGTCCGGTTGTGACGCTGGGCGTCCGACTCGGCCTTCGAGTGCCGCTGGGCGTCCGAACGTTGCTTCGAATGCCGGTCCGCTTCCGACCTTGTCCGGTTGTGCCGCTGGGCGTCCGACTCTGCCTTCGAATGCCGCTGCGCATCCGAGCGTCGCTTGTTGTGCCTGTCGGCCTCCGAGCGCTGCTTGTCGTGCCTGTCGGCGTCCGAGCGGGCCTTGGTGTGGAGATCGCCGCGCGATCTGTCCCTGTCGTGCCACGAGCGGTCACGGACGTGCCAGCTGCGATCACGGTCGTGATACGACCTGTCCTTGTTGTGCGACGATTGCCGCCGGTCGTGCCACGACCGGTCGCGTGCGTGCCATGAACGGTCCTTGTCGTGGTACGAGCGGTCGCGGTTGTGCGAGGACTGACGCCTGTCGTGCCACGAGCGGTCCCTGTTGTGCCACGAACGGTCGCGGGAGTGCCAGGACGCATTGCGATTGTGCCAGGAGCGGTCGCGCCAATGCCAGGATATGTTGCGCGAATGCCATGAACGGCTGCGATCATGCCACGACCTGTTGCGATCGTGCCAGGAACGGCTGCGATCGTGCCAGGAACGGTCACGCCAATGCCACGAGATGGCCCGCGAGTGCCAGGAACGGTCGCGCCAGTGCCAGGAAGTCGTCCGCGAATGCCAGGAATTCTCGCGCTGGTGCCATGAACGGTTGCGGTAGTGCCACGAGCTGTCGCGCGTATGCCAGGACCAGTTCCGCTCGTGCCAGGAACGGTCGACATTGTGCAAGGGCGAGCCATTGCGCTGGTGGGTCATCGCCCGCAAATGAACGGGCGGTGGCGGTGGCGGAATGACCGTTTCGGGCGGCGGCGTCCATGTCTCGCCGCCGCACAATTCGTAGATGTCGATGTCGCCGATCAGGGTCGCTTCGTTGCGGTCGACCCCAAGGCCCGGGATCGCTGTCAGAGCTGCCGGTATTGTCGTCGGAATCGATCATGTAGGAATCGGAAGGCCCTTCGTCTTCCGCGCCGCCTGCCGCGGCGGGCTGGAAGGCCACCTGCGGGGCAACCTCCTGCGCCGACAGCGCCGGGCTGCCCTGCATTCCATCCACCCAGTCGGTGTCGTCGAAAAGCCCCGTCGCGGGGTTGAAGCAGGCGCCCTGCGGCGAGCACAAATTGTCGCCGGTCATCCATACGGATTCGTTCGGCCGGTTGAGATCGGCCGAACCCTCGTCGTCATAGGCGAAACCGAAATCGCAGCCGCCGGCGCCGCCTGCCCTGATGCGTGGGGCCTGGTCGCGCTTCAGGAAGGATATGTCGAACCGGCCGTCCGGCCGCCAGATGCCGTCCGGGCCGAGCCGGTAGCGCAGAACGCGCGATTCATGCGGACGGGCAAAGGCATCTTCCTTGTCGAGGCCCAGATTGCGCACCCCGCCCCGCTCGGCCAGCAGCATCACATCCTGCTTGCCGCAGTCGGGGAACTCGATATCGGAAACCGGGTGGCTGCTTCCGGCCAGTTCGCCCAAACCCGGATCAAGCGGGAAGAAGCCCGGGAGCACGAATTCGCGGCGAACATCGGAAAGGTCGAAACCGCCCTCCTTCCCGATGCCGACGGACCAGACCGAATTGCGCCGGTCTCCCCCGGACGCCTGCCATTGCGGATTGCCGAATGAAGTACTGCCCCAAACGGAATAATAGAGGCGCACCTGCCCGCTTGCCTCATCGCGGCGAACGCCCATGCCCCACACACGCCGGCGGAAGTCGGAGAAGTTCCAGCATTCGGGATTCCGCTCGAACGGACCCGCCGCGCAATTGTCGATGCTGGCGGAACTGTCGGGATCGAAGGGAACGGGGTTCAGCGAAGCGGAGACCTTCGGCCACGCATCGGTAAAGCGCGGACGTCCCTCGACGCCATGGTCATAGCGCCCGAGATCCTTGCCGAAATGGCCCGAAAGGCGATGGATCATGCCCGTTTCGAGGTCGGAAACGAAAAGCTGCTTGTTCCACCGGTCATAGGCGATGTTGCCGAGGGCCGCGCCGGTATTCAAGCGCCCGTCCAGCGTGATGTCGGCGAAGGGCTGCGGCACATAGCCGGTATCGGCCGAAAGCCGGTAGACCGTTCCGGGACCGCCGTCCGGTCCCCACATTCCGTTCATCCAGCGCTGCTCGCCCGGCTCCAGATGCAAGCCGAAGGCAGAAGTGGCCGTGATGAAGATATCGGGATCGGCGTTGTCGTTGATCGTAATGCCGAAAACCTGTCCCGCGTCGGCGGCCCGGGCAAAGGCACGCTGCGGCTCGCTGGTCCAATGCTGGCCCTCCGGCGCCTCGCCGGGATCGCGAAGATCGATGATGCTGCCGACAACCCCTTCGGGATTGATGACGGTTACCGGCCCTGCCGGTCCCTGCCGGGTCATCGTACCGGAAAAGCGGGTGTGATACGCCTCGCCTTCCTCGAGCGGGGTAGTGGCCTGGATCGGCTGCGGAGGCGTCTGTGCCTGCTGCTCTGCCGGAGGCGGCGGCGCGTTTCCGTAATCGGGCGTATCTTCCGCAGGCGCCGAATAGTCGGGCTCGGGCAGTTGCGTGCCCGCGCCTTGTCCCGGAGCGGGCGCTGGAGGCTGGTCCGCCGGAGGCGTGTAGTCGGGAAGCGGCGGCGGCGCATCCACCGGCGGAGGCGGCGGCGCATAGTACCCGCCCGGCGCCTGCGCACCGGCAGGACCACCTGCAAGCCCCATCAAAATCACTGCACCAGAAGCCGCGACGGCTGCCAGCCCGACAGGAAACCTGCGCCAAGAAATCATTTGGTCAGCCTCTGCATCGGCAAAATTATATACGATATCGTTCAAATGTAATCGTTGATCTTCGTCATGGCCGAACTTTGACCTCCTTGGGTAAGGTTCTCCTCGCAGTGCAGGCGCTTGGTGAACGGCGTGAAGGAGCGATTTGGGCCTTATCAATTCGGCTAAGAAAGCGAAGCTGCCGGGACGACAAGGTTGCGCCCGCGCAATCTTTGCGTTTGACTGTCATTGACCGGAACCGGACACGACAGATGTTTGGCGGGACGGGAGGAGCATGAACGCAGAGACGGACATTGCCGCCTCGCAAGAGGCTTTGGCGACATTTCCGCAGTACCTTTTGCTGAACTCGGCCCGCTTTGCCGGCCGCCCGGCCATGCGCCACAAGGATTTCGGGATCTGGCAGAGCTGGACCTGGGCGCAGATGGCGGAAGAAATCGCGCCGATTCTCCATTGGCCTTGGCCAGCTTGGCCTGAAGGCCGGAGACCGCGTCGCCATCGTCGGCCAGAACCGCCCGCGCCTTTACTGGACCTTCTGCGCCGTGCAGGCGCTCGGCGCGATTCCCGTACCGGTCTATGCAGACAGCGTTGCCGACGAAATGGTCTATGTGCTCAACCATGCCGAAGTGCCATGGCCGTGGTGCAGGACCAGGAGCAGGTCGACAAGCTGCTTTCGATGGGCGATGCGCTGCCCGGACTTCGCCTGATCATCTATGACGAGCCGCGCGGCCTGCGCGACTATGATCATGCCGAGCTGCACTCGCTTCGCGCGGTGCAGGCGCCGGACAGGCGCGATCGCAAAGCGGGGCAAGGGACGCCTGGCTGAAGGGCATAGCGGCCGGCAAGGGCGCGGACCTGTCGGTCATGCTCTACACCTCCGGCACGACCGGCCAGCCCAAGGGCGTGATGCTCGGCTTTGACAATCTCGTCATTTCGGCGCTGAAACGGCAATGTCTTCGATCGCTTTCGACGTGACGAGGTCGTGCTTGCCTATCTGCCGCTGGCCTGGGTCGGCGATCACGTCTTTCACTTATGCGCAGGATTACGTGTGCCGGCTATTGCATCTGCTGTCCCGAAGGTCCGCAAACCGTGCAACGAAGACCGGCGCGAGATCGCGCCGACCTACTTCTTCGCCCCGCCGCGGGTGTTCGAGACCATGCTGACCCAGGTCATCGTCCGCATGGAGGATGCAGGTCGCCTCAAGAGGAGCATGTTCGACTATTTCATGGATCATGCGCGCCGCATGGGCGAGCCGATCCTGAATGGCAAGCCGGTGCCGTTCTGGTGACCGCGTCAAGTACTGCGCTCGGCGAGTTGCTCGTCTACGGGCCGCTGAAGAACCGCATGGGCTTTTCGCAAGATGCGTGTCGGCTACACCGCCGGCGAGGCGATCGGACCTGAAATTTTCCGCTTCTACCGTTCGCTCGGTCTCAACCTGAAGCAGCTTTACGGGCAGACCGAAGCCTCGTCTATATCACCGCCCAGCCGGACGGTGAAATCCGGGCTGATACGGTCGGCCGGCCGTCGCCGGATGTCGAAATCAAGATCGCCGACAACGGCGAGGTGCTGTACCGCTCGCCCGGCGTCTTTCTCGGCTATTACAAGAACGATGAAGCGACCGCAGACACCAAGACACCTGACGGGTGGGTGCATACCGGTGACGCCGGCTTCTTCGACAAGGACGGCCATCTGAAGATCATCGACCGCGCCAAGGATGTCGGCAAGCTGGCCGACGGCAACCTGTTCGCGCCCAAATACATCGAGAACAAGCTGAAGTTCTTCCCCGATATCAAGGAAGCCGTCGCCTTCGGCGACGGCCGCGACTATCGTCGCTGTCTTCATCAACATCGACCTGACATCGGTCGGCAACTGGGCGGAACGCAACAACATCTGCCTATGGCTCCTATCAGGAACTGGCCGCACATCCGCAGGTCTACGACATCATCGAGGCGCCATGTGGAGCAGGTCAACCGTGACCTGGCCGCCGAGGAAATGATGCGCGGGTCGCAAATCCGCCGCTTCCTCGTGCTGCACAAGGAACTCGACGCCGACGACGGCGAACTGACCCGCACCCAGAAGGTGCGCCGCTCCTTCATCGCCGAGCGCTATGAGCCGCTGATCGAGGCGCTCTATGACGGATCGAAACCGAGAAATGTCGTCGAGACCGAAGTCGTCTTCGAGGACGGCCGCAAGGGCAATGATCTCCGCCACCGTGCGAATCGCCGACGCAGTCACCGGTAATGTGCCCGGCGCCATTCTCGGGAGGCGGCAGAATGAACGCACCGGTCATCACGAGCCAGCTCCGCGTTCTCCGGCGAGGACGACGGTATCGCGCCTGGCGAGATCGCTGCTCGATATCCGTAACGTGACGCTGTCGTTTGGCGGCGTCAAGGCGATCACCAACATTTCCTTCGATGTCCGCAAGGGCGAAATCCGCGCGATCATCGGTCCGAACGGCGCCGGCAAGACGTCGATGCTCAATGTCATCAACGGCTTCTACACGCCGCAGGAAGGCAAGATCACCTTCCGCGGCAAGGAGCGCAAGTCGATGAAGCCCGCACGAGGCGGTCGGTCAGGGCATTGCCCGCACCTTCCAGAACGTGGCGCTGTTCAAGGGCATGTCGACGCTCGACAACATCATGACCGGGCGCTCGACGCTGCATGAAGCGCAACCTGTTCTGGCAGGCGCTTTGGCACGGGCCGGCGCTCGAGCGAGGAAATCGAGCACCGCGAGCGCGGTCGAGGAGATCATCGATTTCCTCGAGATCGCAGCACATCCGCCACACGCCGGTTGGCAAGCTGCCATACGGGCTGCAAAAGCGGGTGGAACTTGGTCGCGCGCTGGCGATGCAGCCCTCGCTGCTTCTGCTCGACGAGCCGATGGCCGGCATGAACCTTGAGGAAAAGGAGGACATGAGCCGGTTCATCCTCGACGTGAACCAGCAGCTTGGCACCACCATTGCCCTGATCGAACACGACATGGGCGTGGTGATGGACCTGTCCGACCGCGTGGTCGTGCTCGACTATGGCCGAAAGATCGGTGACGGCACGCCGGAAGTGGTGCGCAACAACCAGGACGTGATCGACGCATATCTGGGCGTCGCGCATTGAAACGGGAGGAAACGGGGACGTGGATTTCATTCATTCCTTTCTGGTGAAGCCCTTCGCCGACATGGCCGCGGCGCCCGATTTCCTGCTGCAGGTCTTGTGGGAAGGGCTGGTCTCCGGCGTGCTCTATGCGCTGATCGCGCTCGGTTTCGTGCTGATCTACAAGTCCTCGCGCATCTTCAATTTCGCGCAGGGCATCATGGTGGTGTTTGCCGCGCTGACGCTGGTCGGCCTGCACGAAAAGGGCGTGCCGGCCTGGGCTGGCCGTTCCGATGACGCTCGGCGTCATGTTCATTCTGGCGATGGCGATCGAGCGGGTGGTGCTTCGCCCGCTGGTCAACCAGCCCGACATCATCCTGTTCATGGCGACGATCGGCATAACCTTGTTCCTGATCGGCCTTGGCGAGTTGATCTTCGGCGGCGAAAACAAGGTCATGATCACCGCAGGAACTTGGTCATCCCGACCGGGATCGTTCGCGTTCGAGCCGGGCGGCGGATTGCTGCTTATCGAGCAGAAGGATGTGACCGCCGTCGTCGGCGCCGCGACTGCTCGTGGTCGCGCTGCTTCTCTTCCTCAACTACTCCAAGATGGGCCGCGCAATCCGCGCGCTTGGCGACGATCACCAGGCGGCGCTTGTCGGTCGGCATATCACTGTCGACGATCTGGGTGCTCGTCTGGTTCATCGCCGGCATCATCGCGCTGGCGACCGGCATCGTCTGGGGCGCGCGGGCCGGCGTGTCCTTCGCGCTCGAAGTCATTGCCTACAAGGCGCTGCCGGTGCTGATGCTGGGCGGCCTGGAATCGGTTCTGGGCGCCATCGTCGGCGGGCTGATGATCGGCATTCTCGAAAAGCTGTTCGAGATCTATTGGGGCCAACCGCTGTTCGGCGGCAATACCGAGACCTGGTTTGCCTTCGTGCTTCGCGCTGATCGTGCTGCTGTTCCGGCCGCAGGGCCTGTTCGGCGAAAAGATCATCGAGCGGGTGTGAGGGGTAAGCTGCATGCTCTACCGCACCGCCGGACAGTTCAAGTCGAGCTACAAGGCCGACCACGCCCTCTTTCCGGTCAAGCAGGATTTCTGGCTGCTGCTGGTCATCCTCGCGATCGCCTGGATCGTCCTGCCCTATTTCGCAACCGAGTTTGCGTTCAACGCACTGCTGATCCCGGTGCTGATCTATGCGCTGGCGGCGCATCGGCCTCAACATCCTGACCGGCTATGCCGGCCAGCTCTCGCTCGGGACGGGCGCCTTCATGGGCGTCGGAGCCTATGCCTGCTACAAGCTCATAACCATTTTTCCCGAACTGAACCTCGTTATCGCCATCCTGCTCTCGGGACTGTTCTCGGCGGCTGTCGGCGCGGCCTTCGGCCTGCCATCGCTGCGCATCAAGGGCTTCTACCTGGCGATCGCCACGCTTGCGGCGCAGTTCTTTCTCGTCTGGCTGTTCGAGAAGTGGGCCTGGCTTTACAACTACTCGAACACCGGCGCGATCCAGGTTCCCAACATCGACATGTTCGGCATTACTGTCGCCGGAGCGCAGGCAAATTCGATCACGCGATATTACTTCGTGCTGGCCTTCGTGACCCTGATAACCGCCGTGGCGATCAACATCACGCGCGGACGCATCGGCCGGATCTGGAAGGCGATGCGCGACATGGACATTGCCGCCGAACTCGTCGGCATCAACCTCTTGAAGTCGAAGCTGCTCGCTTTCGCCGTCTCGTCCTACATCGTCGGCGTTTCGGGAGCGCTTTTCGTGTTCCTGTGGCGCGGGGCGGCGGAGCCGAACCTTTTCGACATTCCCCTGTCGTTCAGGGTGCTTTTCATCGCCATCATCGGCGGCCTGGGATCGATCATCGGCAATTATCTTGGCGCGCTGCTGATCGTCGCGCTGCCGGTGCTGCTCAACATCATTCCCGAAATGCTGGGCGTGCCGATTCCCTCGGCAACCGCCGAGCATCTCAACGTGATGATCATCGGGGCGCTGATCATCTTTTTCCTGGTGGTCGAACCGCACGGGCTTGCCCGTTTCTGGCAAGTCATCCGGGAAAAGCTCATCATCTGGCCCTTCCCGCATTGAGGGGTGAACTTGTTGGCCCGGCCGGGCCCGCGCAGTCGTGCAAACCGGTCAAAGAGGAGGAATGAAATGTCGAAAGTGATAAAATCTGCAAGACTCGCAGCGACGGTCGCTTGCCGGATCGCTGGCTGCGATTCCCGCGGTTTTTGCCCAGGAAGTCTACCTTCCGAACCTCTCCTACCGAACCGGCCCGTTTGCCGCGACCGGCACGCCGCTGATGAACGGCCAGCGGGACTACATGACCCTGCTGAACGAGCGCGACGGCGGCGCCAATGGCGTCAAGCTCGGCTACGACGAGTGCGAAACCGGCTACAACACCGAAAAGGGCGTCGAGTGCTACGAGAAAACCAAGGCGCCGTGCGATCGTCACGCAGCCTTGGTCGACCGGCATCACGCTGCAGGTCCTGCCGAAGACCAATGTCGACAAGATCCCGATGCTTGCGCCAGGCTACGGCTTCTCGCCGATGGCCGACGGCAAGACCTTCGACTGGGCCTTCAACCCGCCGTCATCCTACTGGGACGGCGCGTCCATGATCCTCAAGCACATTTCCGGCGGCGACATCGACGCCTTGAAGGGCAAGAAGATCGCGCTGCTGCATCTTGACCACCCGTTTGGCAAGGAACCGATCCCGCTTCTCGAACAGCTTGCCGCCACGCACGGCTTTACCCTGCTGCCGATCCCGGTCGGCCTCAAGGAAATGCAGAACCAGTCGGCCCAGTGGCTTCAGATCCGCCGCGAACAGCCCGACTACGTGTTGATGTGGGGTTGGGGCGCCATGAACGCCGGCGCGGTAACCGAAGCGGTCAAGACCAAGTATCCGATGGACCAGTTCTACGGCATCTGGTGGTCGGGTTCGGATGACGACCTGCTGCCGCTCGGCGAAGCAGGCAAGGGCTACAAGTCGATTTCCTGGTCGATCCCCATGCCGATGCGCCGATCATGGCGGACCTGAAGAAGCACGTCATCGACGCAGGCAAGTCGCAGGTCTCCGATCCTGCAGCCGACATCAACAAGGTGTTCTACCAGCGCGGCCTGATCATCTCGATGTTCCTTGTCGAAGGCATCAAGGCGGCGCAGGCGCAGTTCAACACCAAGGAAGTCGACGGCCGAGCAGCTTCGCTGGGGCCTCGAAAACCTCAAGATCGACGAGGCCAAGCTGACCGAACTCGGCATGACCGGCATGGTGGTGCCCTTCTCGACATCCTGCGACAACCACACCGGCCATGGTGGCGGCTGGATGCTGGAATGGGACGGCGCGAAGTTCGTCAAGGTTTCGGACCTGCTGCAGGCGGACCGCGACGTGATCAAGCCGTTGGAGGAAGCCAAGGCCAAGGAATACGCCGAGGCCAATGCTCCCTGGGCCATGAACGAAGGCTGCAAGTAAGGATCAGCGAAGGGGCCGCATTGCGGCCCCTTCCCCCAACCGCCCGGACAGGATCGCCATGAGCCAGACGCAGACGGACGTTTCCGAACCGATCCTCAAGGTCAACAACATCGAGGTCATCTACGACCACGTGATTCTCGTCCTCAAGGGTGTCTCGCTTGAGGTGCCCAAGGGCGGCATCGTCGCGCTGCTCGGCGCCAACGGCGCGGGCAAGACAACCACGTTGCGCGCGGTATCCAACCTTCTGCGCTCCGAACGCGGCGAGACGACCAAAGGCTCGATCCTGTTCAACGGCGTGCGGATCGAGAACCTCTCGCCATCCGAACTCGTCAGGCGCGGCTGCATACAGGTCATGGAGGGCCGCCACTGCTTCGGCCATCTGTCGATCGAGGAGAACCTGATGACCGGCGCATACACCCGCCGCGATTCACGCGCGGCGATCGCGGCAGACCTCGAGAAGGTCTACACCTATTTTCCGCGCCTCAAGCAGCGGCGCAAGGCGCAGGCCGGCTACACTTCCGGCGGCGAGCAGCAGATGTGCGCGATCGGCCGCGCGCTGATGTCCAAGCCCTCGATGATCCTGCTGGACGAGCCGTCGATGGGGCTTGCACCGCAACTGGTCGAGGAAATCTTCACGATCGTGTCCGAACTGAATTCCAGGGAGGGCGTGTCGTTCCTGCTTGCCGAGCAAAACACCAACATCGCGCTGCGCCATGCCACGCATGGCTACATCCTTGAGTTGGGCCGCGTGGTCATGGACGGCTCGGCCAAGGAGCTGCGCGAGAACGAGGACGTCAAGGAGTTCTATCTCGGCGTTGGCGGCGAAGGGCGGCGTTCCTTCAGGGACGTGAAGCACTACAAGCGCCGCAAGCGCTGGCTGTCGTGATTTCGAAGGATAGATGAGCAGATGAGCGACCATTTCGACGCGCTGGAAACGCAGGAGCATTTGCAGCGTGAGCGCGAGCTTTTCGCCCGGCTGCCTGGTTTTCTCGGGAAGGCCATCGCAGCCGCACCCGGTTGGGCAAGCCGTCTCAAGGGTATCGACGCTGGCGCGGTGAATTCGCGCGAGGCGCTGGCGCGCATTGCGGTCCTGAGAAAACCCGAGTTGATGGAAGCACAGGCGTCCAACCCGCCGTTCGGCGGTTTCGCGGACATCTCGCAACTTGCGGGTGCGCGCTACTTCATGTCGCCCGGCCCGGTCTGGGAACCGCAAGCCGCCGGAGCGGACACGTGGAACTCCGCCCGCGCCTTCCACGCCGCCGGAATTGGCCCGGGCGACATCGTCCACAATGCGCTTTCCTATCACATGACTCCCGGCGGATTCATCCTCGACGAGGGCGCGCGGGCTGTTGGTGCAAGCGTGTTTCCAGGCGGCGTCGGCAATACAGAGCAGCAGGTCGAGGCCGCGCATGTGCTGAAGCCGACCGCCTATGCCGGAACGCCTGATTTCCTAAAGACCATGCTGGAAAAGGCCGGCGAAACGGGCCGGGATCTTTCGTCGATCCGCAAGGCGCTGGTGTCCGGCGGCGCGCTCTTCCCCTCGCTGCGCGAGGAATACCGATCGCGCGGCGTTTCCGTCATGCAATGCTACGCGACGGCCGACCTTGGCGTGATCGCCTATGAGACGCAAGAGGACGGCAAGCCGCTGCCCGGCATGGTGGTCAGCGAAAACATCATCCTCGAAATCGTCCGTCCCGGTACCGATGATCCCGTCCCCCCCGGAGAAGTCGGCGAGATCGTCGTCACCAACTTCAATGCCGCCTACCCGCTGATCCGTTTCGGCACCGGCGACCTCTCCGCGCTACTCGACGAACCATCGCCATGCGGACGCACCAATCTGCGCATCAAGGGCTGGATGGGCCGCGCCGACCAGCGCACCAAGGTCAAGGGCATGTTCGTCGATCCAAAGCAGGTCGACCAGGTGGTCAAGGCGGTTGCCGGAATTGCCAGGGCGCGCCTCGTCGTCACCCGCGAAGGCGATGGCGACGTGATGACTTTGCAAGTGGAGCCGCAGGCGGGAGAGCGCCCGGACACGAAAGCCGTCGAGGCCGCATTGACGGCGCACACCCGCCTCAAGGGGCGTGTCGAACTCGCGCAGAACCTGCCCAATGACGGAAAGGTCATCGACGACAGGCGCGACTATTCGAAGTAGCGGTTCGAAACGGGCGCCGCCACTGTCCTATTTGATCTTGTCGTAAACCGCCGAAAAGCCCGCCAGATCGATCTGGATGCCGATTTCCTTTTTCTTGAGATCGTTGAAAAGCAGCGCCAGGATCTTGCCACTGCGCAGTCCGTCAAGGATTGCCTCATCCAACGGACCGCCTGCATAGCAACCGCTCGCCTCGCATGTCTGGATATCGACCGAGATCGGTTCGCGTTCGTCGACCTTCAGGCGCACGCCCGTACGGATCGACAGGCCGAGCGGCAACTGGACGAGATAGGCGCCTTTGCGCGCATCCTTCGCGCCCGAAGTCTGCACCGAAAAGCGCGCTACCTGCTGTCCGGATTCGCGAAGGACGACGCGTTGCTCCATGGCGCACGACATGGGGCTTGCAAGGTCCGGCGCCGAACAGTTGCTGCTCCAATTGACCTTTGGCGCTTCCTGCGCCTGGCCGGCGGCAGCCGCAAGGATGAACGCAAAGCCGGATGCTACGAACAAAGTGATGGATTTCAACTGATTTCCCCCGGGCAGAAATGCGTTGGACGTCGAGCAATTGTCTAACAGAAGACATGGTGCGAAACCAGCACATGCCGCGCAAGGCCGTGATGAGCAAGCGCCGGGGATTTCCGGCCTGACGAAATTCCGCCATGAGCGTGACGTCTATGTCAGTCTGCAACCGCTTGTCGGCTCCTTGCCGGCAGCCCGTCTCGACCACCAATCCAAACGAATACCGGAGAAAAGTTATGAAGCCCCACAAGATGATCGCGGCGACGGCGCTGCTTGCGGCGATGGGAATGCTTGCAGTGGGCGGGACGCCCGCCTTGGCGCAAACATCGGGCACGCCGGAACGCACACCGGTAATTCGCGTCACGGGCGAAGGCACGGCCAAGGTGGTGCCCGACATGGCAATCCTGACGCTGGGCGTTGTGCGACAGGCGAGCACGGCGCGCGAGGCGCTCGATGCCCACACGCAGGTGATGCGTGACCTTGGCGAGGCGATGCGCGCCACCGGCATCAAGCCGGAAGACATGCAGACGGCAAACTTCCAGATCACGCCGCAATTCGTTTATCCCCAGCCCAAGGCAAATGGCGAGCAGGATCCGCCAAGCATCGTCGGCTATCAGGTCTCGAGCCAGCTCGTCATCCGCATCCGCGATGTGGGCATCATCGGCAAGGTGCTGGACCAGGCGGTGACGCTGGGCGTCAATGCCGATGGCGGCATCGAGTTCACCAACGACGATCCGCAGCCCAGCATTTCGAAAGCCCGTACTGCCGCCATGAAGGACGCGATCGCCCGCGCCACGACCCTGGCCGATGCTGCAGGGGCGGCCCTTGGCTCGATCGTCGAGATCACCGAGAACAGCCACGCGCGCCCCATGCCCATGGCGCGCGGCAAGGTCTTGATGGAAGCCGCGGCGTCACCCGTTCCGGTCGAAGCGGGCGAGAATACCTACTCGGTTTCGGTCAATGTGGTCTTTGAACTGAAGCAGGAGAAGTAGGGGGATGGCCGCGCTGCGTGAAATCGACGGCGCGGCATCTTTCCTATGTACCTATTTGCAACTGTTCTGGATTAAATTTATTAATTGGGACCGATTTGTAACGTCTGCTTCAAATGTAAAAAAATCGGGGTGATTGCTTACCGACGTTCCAGTAGGCGACAGGTTGATCCATTTCAATTTCGACTTTTGAAGTGCGTAGTTTACGCTCAATTGGTCACCCAGGTGGAAAGCATTAATCTCCGACCACCATATTGACATAAATTCTTGTACCCTCGGCGACTGAGGCCGATAGACAAAGAACCTTGTGTCTACAAGCGGAATTGATAGCAAATCAGGTTCTGTAGAATATCTATCGATTTGACGTAGTATTGCGTCATACTCCTTTAGGCCGCCCTTCGCGAATTGCGCCCTTGCTTCGTCAATGTAGTTTCCTCGAAACGCAGGCTCAAAGAAGCCACAGTCAGCGCCACTCTGGTTGAGCAAATCGATGTACTTTTGCGGTTCGCCGACAAAATATACCTCCTGATCTGCCCAAATAACGTAGTCATATTCCTTAAACCAGCGCTGAGGGTGCGTTTTCGCATAGGCGACCGAGTTCATCGACGGAACTTCGGTTGGCTCAAGGACGAGCCTCGCGTAACCATCCGGTATCGGCGACGCCTCGATACTTGAAAAGACGAACCGATCCACACCATCGATATGCCGTGCCACTGCCATTGGCGATGCGCTCGCCACAGCGCCAGTGTAAATCGCCACTTTGTCATGAACTGGCTGTGGTTGTTCCGATGACACTTTAATGGTGTCGGAAAGCTCTGTTCTATCCTTGTGTATTCGCCTGATGAGATCGCTGGGAATGTCGACCGAAACCATGCGCAATTTTGCACCAGCAAGCACCGGAAGCACGCCGATCAGTCTTTCCATGGCGTGAGCGGTGGTACCGTCGATTTGGCCGCTTTCCTCCTGAAAATCTTCCCATCCGAATTTTTGATCAAAAATTGGTTTTAGCACATTCGTCCTGGCCCAGAAGAAAGACCCCGCCGGATAATCAGGACAAACGTCAGGCAGTTCCCCAACACCCAGTCGCTTTACAAGCGAAACCAGCACCTCCCTGTTCTTCCCATAATTTGGCTGCCTGGCGAGTGACGAAAAATAGCACGGCGAAACAACGCCCACCTTTGCGTCTTCAAGGAATATCTCCAGTATTTGATCGACGACACCGACAGAACCCAACGTTGGTATGGGCCAAGTATTCAAACCACTGTCCCAACAGGGAATTGTGGGGAGATCGCTTGGTATGAATATGACAGAATATTTTACTCTGCTGTATTTCTTCAGAAAAACCCAGGGGTTACGTTGAACCTAATATTGAAGCGTACGCCAGGCTGCTGGCACTGGCGGAAATGACCCGCAGTGGTCTTGAAAGCCGTGCCATCCTGGACGAAGTGACACGCGGAAACCTGGACAA
>CAWJVP010000013.1:0-195502 GCA_963846345.1 uncultured Alphaproteobacteria bacterium | reverse complement strand
GTTGGCGGCGCGCCATGAAGCGGCAGATTTTCTCGGAACCCAAACGCCGCCATTCCCTACCACACGATTCGGACGGACAACGGTACGCAGTACGCCGAGCTGACAGGCGACGCTTGGACGTCCAGAGAACTTCAAGAAGATGAGAGTTTTGAACGTGCGTTTCCGCTGTCATGCCTTCGAAGCGGCCTGCACCGATCTCGATTTCGAACATCGGCTTTCCCAGCCAATGCATCCCTGCATCAATTTTTTTGGTCGAGCGATGAGCCATATCATCAAGGATGGGGCTACCGATAAGACGGTCAAGCTCAACTTGAATTTCACTTCACCGACTCTATTGCCGCCTACAGTTTCGGGCGCCGGTAGAAGACCCTCAACGGGCCCACGCCAATCGAGTTCATCTGCAAGCATGAGTCGCTAAAC
This sequence comes from uncultured Alphaproteobacteria bacterium, assembly GCA_963846345.1. Lineage (GTDB taxonomy): Bacteria > Pseudomonadota > Alphaproteobacteria > Rhizobiales > Rhizobiaceae > BOKV01. The sequence continues at coordinate 195,082 of CAWJVP010000013.1, read as the reverse complement.
CGCCGCGTCAATTTCAATCCACCCAATCACATGCCAGATCTAAATGGGGCAGAACATTAACGTAAAGTGTGTCCGCTGCGATTAACCTGATTTTCAATTCCCCATCGCCCGGGGCGCGAACAGGATGATGGCAGCGCCTGTTACGCAGATAGCGGCACCGGTCAGATCCCAGGCGTCAGGCCGATGTTCTTCGACTATCCACAGCCAGAGGAGCGAGGCGGCGATGTAGACGCCGCCATAGGCCGCATAGGCGCGGCCCGCGAAATCCGACGGGGCAAGGGTTAGCAGCCACGCAAAGGCGGCAAGGCACAGGATGCCGGGAGCGAGCCAGAGAACGCTAGCCCCCTGCCGCATCCAGGCCCAGAAGGCGAAGCAGCCCGCTATTTCGGCCAGAGCAGCACCTGAGTAGATGGCAACGGTACCGGGCACCATCATGGGTTGGCCTCGCTCTCGGGATGGCGATGATCGGTCGCGCAGAGGGAATGATCGCCCAGCACCTCGATGACGCGGCAATCGGCGATTTTTCCACCCGCGCATTGTACGACCATGCGTTCCAGTTCCGCCTTCAGCGCCGTCAGCCGTGCCAGGCGGCTTTCGACCTCTGCCAGTTGGGTACGAGCGATGGCATCGGCGGCTGCGCAGGGCTGATCAGGATTGTCCGACAAGGTCAGGAGGTCGCGGATTGCCTCAAGCGTGAAGCCCAGATCCCGCGCATGCCGGATAAAGGACAGCCGTTCCAGCGCATTGCGGCTGTAGAGCCGTTGGTTGCCGGCGCTGCGCTCGGCCGCAGGCAGAAGGCCAATTTGCTCGTAGTAGCGGATGGTCGGCACCTTCACACCCACATGCGCTCCGAGTTTTCCGATGGTCAGCATCAAATTTCCCTTGAACCTATAGTTGCTAGAGACATTAGGTTCCTGATTGGACGAGGGCAACTGTCCGTTCTAGGGCAAGAGGGAAGGCGATGTCGGGTACGAAAAGCGAGACCACCTGCGACTGGACGGTATACGGGATGGATTGCGGGTCCTGTGCGACCAAGATCAAGGATGCGGTGGCGCGTTTGCCGGGAGTCAGCGGCGTTGAGGTTGGCATCATGTCGGAGCGTCTGCGCCTGACGCTTGACGAGGCCCAGACCGGACGGGACAGAATTGAAAAGACCGTCCGCGCGCTCGGCTATGAGATTGCGCCACGTGCCGCCACCGCGGGCGCGGACGTTGCGGTCCAACAGGACGAAGCCCACCGGATTCAGGATCACTCCGGGCACGAGCATTCGGGCCACAGTCATGTAGGGCTTGATCACGGCCCGGAAGCAAAGGGCAGTGTGAGCCGCGATGACTCGGGCCATGGCAGTCCCGGCCATGTCCATGACGACCCCGCAGACCGAGGCAAACGCTGGTTCCAGACCGCGAAAGGCAAGTTGGTTATCTTCACGGCGCTTCTTCTGGGCGCTGCCTGGAGCATTGAGCTCGTCGCGCCACAGATCGGCAGATGGGCCTTCGTTGCCGCCTGCCTGATTGGCGTGGCTCCGGTAGCGCAGCGTGCCTTCGCGGCGCTGCGGATGGGCCAGCCCTTCACCATCGAAAGCCTGATGACCATTGCCGCCATCGGCGCGCTGTTCATCGACGCGGCGGAAGAGGCGGCGCTCGTGGTCTTCCTCTTCGCAGTTGGCGAAGTGCTGGAAGGCGTGGCTGCCGGCAAGGCTCGCGACGGCATCCGGGCTTTGGCAAACCTGGTGCCGAAGACCGCCCTGCTGGAGGTCAATGGCTCCACCCGCGAGGTTCCGGCGGCCAGCCTTGCCATCGGTCAGACCGTGCTGGTGCGTCCGGGCGATCGAATCCCGGCGGACGGCGAGATTGTCGACGGCACCTCGGGCGTGGACGAAAGCCCCGTGACTGGCGAAAGCGTGCCGAAGACGCGCGGACCAGGCGATATGGTCTTTGCCGGCGCGATCAACACCGAAGCCGCGCTGCGCGTGCGCGTGACGAAGGGTCCTGAGGACAATACCATAGCCCGGATCATTCGCCTGGTAGAAGAGGCCGAGGAAGCCCGGGCGCCTACTGAACGCTTCATCGACCGTTTCAGCCGCTGGTACATGCCTGCAATCGTCGCAGTGGCGGCTTTGGTCGTGCTGGTGCCGCCGCTGGCCTTTGGTCAACCGTGGGACACCTGGATCTATCGCGGTCTGGCGCTGCTCCTGATCGGCTGCCCTTGCGCGCTGGTGATCTCGGTCCCGGCTTCCATTGCTTCGGCAATGTCGTCCGGTGCGCGGCGCGGACTTTTGATGAAAGGGGGCGCCGTGATCGAAGCAGCGGCGAAAGTCGGCACGGTGACCTTCGACAAGACCGGGACGCTGACCCATGGCCGCCCACAAGTGACGAACATTGTGCCATTCGGCACCACGACCGAAACGGAACTTCTGGCCGTCGCGGCGGGCGTCGAGAACGGGTCGAGCCACCCTCTTGCCATTGCCATCCTGGCCAAGGCCAAAGATGCGGGCGTGGCCGCCTTGCCGTCGCGCGACGCGAGGGCGTTGATGGGCAAGGGGGTCGTCGCCACCGTCGGCGATGCATCGGCGTGGGTCGCCTCGCCGAGCTATGCAATCGAACATGGCGGCCTTGATGACCTCGGCCTGCAACAGGCCATGATCTTCGAGGAAGAGGGTAAGACCGCCGTCGCAGTGTACCGCGAAAAAGCTCCGTTGGGCCTGATTGCCATGCGGGACGAGCCACGGGCAGATGCAAAGGACGCGGTGCGCCAGCTAACCGCGATGGGTCTGACGTCTGTCATCCTGACCGGGGACAACCCGCGCACGGCCGCCGCCATTGCCGAATACCTCGGACTCAAGTTCGAAGCCGATATGATGCCCGAGGAAAAGCTCGCTTACATCCGCGAGATCGACGGGAAGTCAGGCGTGATGATGATTGGCGACGGTATCAACGACGCGCCGGCGCTGAAACAGGCGTCGGTCGGCGTGGCGATGGGATCGGGCACCGATGTCGCGCTGGAAACCGCCGATGCGGCGATCCTGCGCGATCGGGTGACCGACATACCCGCCACGATCCGGCTGTCGCGCGCCGCGATGGCCAACATCCGCCAGAACGTTACCATCGCTCTTGGCCTTAAGGCCGTATTTCTCGTGACAACGGTTCTGGGCTTTACCGGTCTCTGGATCGCGATCCTGGCCGACACCGGGGCGACTGTGTTGGTGACGCTGAACGCGCTGCGGCTGTTGCGGTTCAACCCGGAACGCGAGGCATGAAGTCATGATCTCGGATTTTGGCTTGGCAGCGCTGGCACTTCTCATCAGTTATCTGGTGTTGTTCTTCTGGGGCAGCGCTTTGGCGACACAGGCGGCGGGTAAACCAATCTGGCTTTTCTCGCGCGCCACCGGATATGATCGACTTGCCGCCATCGGGTTCCGCGCGGCCTTTGCCTTCGCTCTCTTCGGGCCGCTGCTCTGGCTGGCCGTGCCCATGCTGCACGAGGTCGATCCGTTGTGGACTGATGGGCGCGTCTACATCCTTGGCCTGATCGGAGTCTTTGTCGCGGGACTAGGCGCGATGGTGGCCTTCGCTGCGCAGATGTCGATGGGATCGTCGTGGCGCGTTGGCGTGGCGGGCGGGGAGACCGGCGATCTCGTCTCTGGCGGACTCTACCGGTTCAGCCGCAACCCAACATTTGTCGGGCAAGCAGCAGTTCTGGCAGGGGTCGCTTTGGCGGTTCCCTCCGCCCCGACAATCCTCGCGCCAATCCTGTTTCTATGGTCGGCCATCACACAGGTGCGGTCGGAAGAGACGACCCTACGCGCGGCCCTCGGGCCGGAATATGATCGATATGCCGCGTCGGTTCCGCGCTGGATCGGGATAGGCCGCGAGTGGGCAGGATGACCCGAATGATACTGATCTTCTTGATCGCCGCGACAGTGTTGGCGGACCAATTGACCAAGGTTACGGCGCTGTCGCTGCTGTCGCAGGGGACTGCGATGCCCGGTCCTGCCGGGCTTCAACCTTACCCTTGGGTTCAACGAGGGCGCGAGCTTTGGCATGATGAGCAGGGTCATGGCGGGCAGGCCTCTTCTGATGGCGGTGCTGACGGGTGCCCTGACCCTCGTCTTCGCCGTCATGGCGTTTCGGGCAAAACACCCTATGGAGAGGGCAGCCTTTGCGTTGATCGTCGGCGGGGCGTTTGGCAACATCATCGACCGCCTGTGGCAGGGCGCCGTGACTGATTTCGTTGATCTTTACTGGCACGACTGGCACTGGCCTACGTTCAATTTCGCCGATGTTGCAATCACTCTAGGCGTGGTCCTGATCCTTGTCGCCTCTCTCCCCATTCGACGCCGCAAGGAGCCGGTTCTTGACCAAAGCTGACCCGCAAAGCCTATCGCGCGATGACCTGTTCCTCTACGCCGCGTTCCTGCTCGCGCTGGCGGCAACGCTTGGCGCGCTTTTCATCGGCGAGGTGTTGGGGCAGATGCCCTGCACACTCTGCTGGTATCAGCGTATTGCCATGTTTCCGCTGGTTCCGGTTCTTGGAACTTCGCTTTGGCGCGGCGACGGTAAAACCCAAGCCTATGCCTTGCCGCTGGTACTGGCGGGCTTGGCACTGGCGGCGTGGCATTCAGCCCTCTACGCCGGAGTTTTACCCACGCCAATAGTCCCCTGCACAGAAAATGGCCCGTCTTGCACCGGCGACGCGCAAATTATCCTTGGGCTGCCGATCCCTTATCTTTCCCTGATCGCCTTTGCGGCGATCCTTGTCTGTCTTGTCTTGCCGAAAGGAAACAGCGCATGAACCGCCGCACCCTTCTGATCGGGGCCTCCGCACTTGGGCTCGCCGCCTTCACGGGCGGCACCATTGTCCTCAATCGTCGTCGCGAGGCAGAGGCAGAGGCGGCTGCCGCCGCCACTCCGGACGGCGATCTGGAGTTTCTCGTCCGGAACTATTCACCAAGCTTCGGCCCCGAGGATGCGCCGGTCACTCTTGTCGAGTTTTTTGATCCATCCTGCGAGGCCTGCCGGGCGTACCACCCGGTTGTCCAGGAAATCCGGCGGCAGTTCCCCGATCAAGTTCGCGTGGTGCTGCGGTACACGGTCTTCCACGAAGGTTCGGACGAGGCAGTACGCATCCTTGAAGCCGCGCGAATGCAGGACAAGTTCGAGCCCGTACTCGACGCGCTCTTTGAGCGGCAGCCAGAATGGGCCGTGCATGGCACTCCGCGCATGGAGCTCGCTTGGGAGATCGCCGGCGCCGCTGGCCTTGATCTGAAGCGGGCAAAAGCTGACAGGCTGTTTCCCGGAACTACCGGCATTCTCAACCAAGACAAGGCCGATGTGCAAGCTCTTGAGATACGCCAGACGCCAACATTCTTTTTAAACGGAAGGCGACTGGAAAACGTCAACCCCGAGAGCCTTGTCGCCGACATCCGCTCCGCTGTCGACAACTCCTGACGGCCCGAGCGTTACCGATTGGCGAAAGCAGCGAACAACGCCAACGTCCGCTCGCTGACATGGTGCTCGATCCCTTCGGCGTCGCGTTCGGCGGTCTCAGGGTCTAGGCCAAGGCCGATGAGAAAGCGCAGAACGATCTCGTGCCGCCGCCGGCACTGCCTTCGCCAACGCGCGGCCCTCCTCGGTCAGAAAGACAGATCGGTATTTCGCGCGGGTGATCAGGCCCTCGCGACCCAGACGATCGAGAGTCTTGGTCACAGTCGGCACTTTCACCCCAAGCCTTGCGGCGATGTCCACTGGGCGGGCCTCGCCCTCCTCATGGATCAGTTCGGCGATCAGTTCGACATAGTCTTCGGCCAGTTCATTGCGACGTGCCTCGCGCACGCCCTGAAATGCCTCAGCGCGAAGGTCAGCGGGGCGGTCGTCGGATGTGGTGCGAGTGTCAGGATCGAAGTCTGTCATCAATTCAGTGTCGCACGGGACACATTGACAAGTAAAGGCACGGGGCAGATTGTTAGCACTGTCTAACTTTATGCGCTGTCCCTTTTCAGGATCGTGATGATGTCAGGAGTGCCCATGTCGACCCAAGCCTGGCGGCAAGAGAGTAATACGCCCTCCCTCTCCGAAGTGTTCCGCACCATAGCTGTCGGCAACGATGGCACCAGCCGGTTCCGCCGGTTTCTTGCCTTTGTCGGCCCCGGCTATTTGGTTGCGGTGGGCTACATGGACCCCGGCAACTGGGCGACCTCGCTCGCCGGTGGGGCTGCCTTTGGCTATACGCTGCTGTTCGTCGCCCTTTTGTCGAACATCATGGCGATTCTCCTGCAATCGCTGTGCGCGCGACTCGCGGTAGCGTCGGGCCGGGATCTGGCGCAAGCCTGCCGCGATGCCTTTCCGCAATGGATGTCGGTCCCGCTGTGGGTTTTCGCCGAACTCGCCATCATCGCCACCGATTTGGCCGAGGTTATCGGCACCGCCATCGGCCTGAACCTACTCTTCGGCATTCCACTGGAAATCGGAATCTTCATTACCGCCGCCGACGTGTTTCTCATCCTGTGGCTGCAAAACAAGGGATTCCGCTGGATCGAAGCACTGATCATTTCCCTGATGGCGCTGATTGCTGCCTGTTTTGTGGTGCTGATTGCACAGGCTGATCCGGTCTGGGGCGAGGTGATCGCAGGCTTTGCCCCCAGCCGAGAAATCATCACCAATCCAACAATGCTGTATCTTGCTCTCGGGATTATTGGGGCAACAGTGATGCCGCACAACCTGTATCTGCACTCAGGCATAGTGCAGACCCGCGCCTTCGGCCTTGATCTGCCTGCCAAACGCGAGGCGCTGCGGCTGGCAACCTGGGACAGCACCATCGCGCTAATGTTCGCGCTGACGATCAATGCCTCGATCCTGATCCTCGCCGCCGCGGCCTTCTATACCGTGGGGGAAAACGATGTCGCCGAAATCGATAAGGCGCATCTGCTTTTAGAACCGCTGCTGGGCTCTTCGCTCGCGCCGATCTTGTTCGGAGTGGCTCTGCTGTGCGCTGGACTGAACTCTACTGTCACAGCCACCATGGCCGGGCAGATCGTGATGGAAGGCTTCATCAACCTGCGCCTGCCGCCCTGGGCGCGGCGGCTGATCACCCGCAGCCTTGCGATTGTTCCGGCAATCTTCGTTATCCTCCTCTATGGCAGCGGGGGGGTGGGGCAGCTCCTGATCCTCAGCCAGGTGGTGCTGTCGTTCCAACTGCCTTTTGCTATCGTGCCATTGGTGATGTTCACCGCCAGCCGTGCCAAAATGGGCGACCTGGTCGCGCCTCGCTGGCTAACCGGACTGTGCTGGCTGATCGCCGCAATCATCATCGTGCTCAACGTGAACCTGCTGTCGACCGTCCTTCTGGGCTGACACCTCACTATTCGGTGACGATGTGATTTCTGGCTTGAACCTCAAGCTACTGGAGGCTTTAGGCACCGGATAATTGCGAGGTACGTCGGCGGATGCGTTTGACACGGCTACAGAAAATCCTTTGGGCGGCGGCAGGTATTGCGGTGATTGCCTATGGGGTGTTGATGATTTTTCAAACCGCGCGCCGGTATCCGTAGCGGAAGCAGCCTTCCGGCCGACCTTCACGCTTCCAGATGCCAAGGGGCGTCTGCGCACCCCGGCGGAGTTTGCAGGCAAGCATCTCTTGGTCTTCTTCGGCTTCACCAACTGCCCGGACGTCTGCCCAACAACGCTGGCCGAGGTTGCGAAGGTTATGGATGAACTGGGCGACGAAGCAGCGCAGGTGCAGCCGCTGTTCATCTCCATCGACCCCGAACGGGACCGCAGGCTGGGATTGGCAGATTTTACCGCAGCTTTCCACCTGTCCATAATCGGCCTCGCCGGGGATGATGCACAGACTGCCGCTGCGGCGAACAGTTTCCGCATCTATTATGCTCGCGAGGAAGACGCCGCAGCCCTCGACGGCTACTCCATGTCGCACAGCTCGGCGCTTTACCTTATCGGACCCGAGGGCGACTGGCTACGCCAGTTCACCTACGGTACGCCCGCCTCCGAGATCCTGGCCGATCTTCAATCGAGATTATGACACCCATGAAACCACTGATTCTCTCCGTCTTCTTCGCCCACTCTGCGTTCCCGGTACTTGCTTGCGAAACGGTCACCGTCGGTGATCTGACCATCGAACACGCCTGGTCCCGCGCCACCATCGGCGCCGATCGGCCGGGGGTGTTCTATGTAGAGATCACCAACAACGGCAGCGCAGATGATGCGCTTGCCGGCATTGCGACACCCGCAGCCCGGATGCCGATGCTTCACGAAACGGTGGTAGCCGACGGAGTCGCCTCGATGCCACATGCGATGTCCATTCCAGTGCTGGCGGGGCAGACCGTGAAACTGGCTCCCGGAGGCTATCACGGAATGCTCACGGGCCTGACGGAAGGGCTAAAAGAAGGAGGCAGCTTCCCGGTGACGCTGACCTTCCAAAACGCAGGCGAGGTAACGGTCGAAGTCGAAGTCCTGTCGATGCGCGCGGAGGGTCCGGCTTGCGAACACGCCGGGCAGTGATCCTGGGCTTCGGCGGGACAGTCGGAGCCGTTGCCTTTTCGTTAGCCCTTGGCTGGTGGCAGACACGCGGCGGCAAACGACCGGATACCGGTCGTTTGCCGCTGCCCGTCACAGAAATGGCGTTCACGCTCACCAATCAGCGCCGCGAAACCGTGCGGCCCTCCGACTGGATCGGGCGACCGACGATGGTGTTCTTCGGCTTCACCTGGTGCCCCGATGTCTGCCCGACCACGCTGAGCGACATTTCCGACTGGCTAATAGAACTCGGGCCTGATGCGTACCGGCTGAACGTAGTCTTCATCACCGTTGACCCTGAACGTGACACAGTTCAGGTACTGGCGGACTACCTGTCGAACTTCGATCCCCGGATCGTCGGCCTGACGGGCTCACTGGCTGAGATCAAACGCGCGGCCGCCGGTTTTGGTGCCCGCTTCCAAAAGGTGCTTCGGGACGGTAACTATACAATGGACCACACCGCGGGAATCTTCTTGTACCATCCGGATGGTCGCTTCGGCGGGATTATCGATTACCACGAGGACCGGCAATCTGCTCTCCTGAAAATTCGCAGGGTGCTGGACTGATTGAATATTCCTGTGTTGCAGGACCAGCCCCAGACACCAACTGGTATTGGGGAAAGAGAAACCAGTTCCCTCCCACCGCAAAACATCAACTACTTCGCGATAATCAGGAGGCGGCTCGTTTAGAACACAAGCAAGCCCGGATCATTCAGCAGCAATGACATACACAGCGATTCCGGCATCGCCGAGCTGCTCGATCTTCGAGCATATTCATCCGAGGGCTGTCTCGAGGCCGGCAGAGACGAGTGCGAAGAGAGCGAATCCACCGACGAAGGCGATAATTGAGCTGCGCGTGTCGGCCGTCGCTTCATGGGCCTCGTCGAGCATGTCCTCGACCGCTGCGACAGTGAGCAGCCCGGCAACGAAGGTCAGCGCGACGTATTTGGCGGCATCCGGTGCGTTTCGCAGCAGCAGCCAGGCAAACAGCGCCATGCCGAGGCAGTAGAACGGAAAAGAAAAAGAGACGGTGATGCGTCGGCTGCGCGGCACGCCCTTCTCGCGCAGATTTGCCACTACGGAGTAGCCCTCCGGGAAGTCCGCCAAGGTTTGTCCGATGGCGAGGACGATGACCAAGGAAGTGGTGATCGCCGACCCTGTTCCGATCATCAGTCCATCACCCGAAAGATCTACAGCGACCGCAACGTAAATCATCCACATCGAACCGCCGCTGCTGCCCGACGGCGATATGCGCTCGGTCAGCATTTCTGTACCAACGTAAGCTACGCCACCTGCCGCGAACGATGCAGCGATCCACCACCCGGCGAGATTGTCGAGAGCTTCGGGTATAAGCTCGATCGCAACCACGCCGATGACGATTCCGGAAGCAGCGTGCAGAGCAAGATTGAGAAGCTTCGGCGTAGTCCGCACGAACTCGGCCACCATGCCACCAGCAAGGTTTCCGAGGCCCGGTAGCAGGGCCAGGCCGGCAACCGGCCAAAATTCCATGGTATTTCTCCAACTCGAGCATGGATCGGCGAAGCGTCAGTACATGCTGTTGGCGTTCTAACGATAATGATTGAACATTGTTCAAAGCGCTGGTTCGCGACAAATGGCTGTACGTTCATACCAGGGGCGCTGCCCCGAAGATCTGCGCGTTCGAATACGTCACGAAAAAAGTTGGTAGTTTACGGAAGCAACAGGCGATTCTATAAAAGATTACCGTGTTATCAGCTTGTCCTCACCGCCGTGGTGATGATCTATGAGAGGTGCTTTTTCATCAGACAACACTCCTTTTACCCTGAGCGAATTACCATTATCAAATGTAAGCTGAATTTGTATGAAATCGCCCACTGCCATGACAGCAGATGGGTTGGACAATACTAGATGAACTCCACTTGGCTTCATAACCAGTTCCGACCGGCTCGGTATCGAAAACAAATCAACAACTTGAAGAAAGTTTTTTCTGCCATTCTCGATAGTTGGCTTTAAAATTGAAACTGAATCAAATGTTTTGCTTTCAACTGAAGACAGATTAGCCGGAGATCGAGTGCCATTCCATATTACGATATAGGCTTTTACCTGGTCGCGCTCTGATTTATCAAGCCTAAGCTCTATATGCTCAACTACAACACTTTCGCTGGAATTCGGGTTAACGTCTTGTGCGTCGGATTTATTGACCAACAATGAAAATATGAGAGTGAACACCACAGCGAGTAGGTTCAAATCGAAACCTAGTTGGAATATATCAGTTGTCGAACGGCATAGATGAGGTTTCATATCCACACGAGAAACATTTCAAAGCCTAAGCCCAACTAACTCGAAATTTATATGATGGGAAAACCTAGTCAATTGAAGTTGCGCGATTATTCAGCGCCAGTTCATCGACGCCGTCGCGCTGGTAGATGTCATCGCGGAACTCGACGATGCCTGGCTCCACCGACCATGCGGTGATGTAGGTAAAGTAGACCGGCACCGGCTCGGCCAGAAGGATCGGCGTGTTGGCTCCAGTGGCGATGATGCGCTCGATCTCCTGGCGGTTGTAGCCGGGCGTGTCGCGCAATAACCACAAGACGAGATCGCGCACGTTCTGCACGCGCACGCAGCCGGAAGAATTGAAGCGATCAACCTGGCTGAACAGCGTCTGCTGCGGCGTGTCGTGCATGTAGACGGCGTGCGGATTGTGGAAATTGATCTTCGTGGACGCCATGGCGTTGATCTTGCCCGGGTCCTGGCGAAGCATGAAATTGACCGCCTGGTCCGAGTTCCAGTCGATGGATTCCGGCAACACCTCCTCGCCGGTCGCCTCGTTGATGAATGCGGATGTTGTTGCGCGTGAGGTAGGTCGGATCCTTCTGCATCAACGGGATGATGTCCTTCTGGATGATCGACTTCGGCGCCGTCCAGTACGGATTGAGGATGACCTCGTGAATTTTCGAATTGAGAATCGGCGTCTGGCGGTCGATCTTGCCGACAACCGCGGTGTGCCGCTGCACGACCTTGCCGAACTCGACCACTTCGATCGCCGCTGCCGGGATGTTCACCATCACGTAGCGGTCGCCCAGGAAACCGGACATCGAGCGCAGCCGAACGAGATTGGTCTCAAGCTGGCCAAGCCGGATGTTGGCGGGAATGTTCATCGCAGCGAAGGTGTATTTGCCCAGAACCCCGTCCGGCGGCAGGCCGTGACGCGACTGGAAGCGGCGAACCGCGCCTTCAACCCAGCTGTCGAAGATCGGCGAACCACCGGCGCCGGGCGCCAGGTCGCCGGAAATGATCAGGCGCTTGCGCAGTTCGGTGACCGCGGGCGACGCGGCGCCAAGTTCGAGCTTGTCGGTCGCGGGAACCACCGGCCAGCCGCCATTGGCGGTAATACGGCGATAGTCCTCCATCGCAGCCTCGATGAAGCCGGGAGTCTGTTCGGAAAACACCGGGACCGTCGACGTGCCGGGCTTTGTCTCGCTGGCGCGCGCGTCGAACTGGTCGCTCCACTGACCATGCTTCGGGCTTTGAAGCAACACGTCAATGGGATTTTGGGCAAGCGCTTTTTTGGTAAACACACTCGCGGCCGCTCCCGCGCCAATTACCGCTAATAATTCACGTCTTTTCATCAAAACCAACCGGCTGCTTGAGGTCAGATGGACTTCTTGTTTCTGATAGGCAAACAAACAGTCGCCGACAATGCCTGATCCATCCATTCACGGATTGGTGACAGTCGCATTTGAAATTGGCGTTGCTGTGGCAAACAAGGGCGATCCAAACCGACCCGGTATTTGAATTGCTCTGTGCACCTGGAGCTTCGTGGTGTTCTAAACCATGCCGCAATCGGACAATTTCCTTCAAATTCTTTGTGGTGATTGCTATTCGAATTCGACTTAAGTTAAATATAATTTGCTCAATACATTATCAACCAATGTAACCCAGCCCCGGGAAGCGTTCCAACAACCAGAATGCGATCAGGGGCAGCCTTCCCGTCATCATTAACACGCCCATACCAATCATTACACATCCTGCGATGATATTGAGGATGTGCCCGACATATTTAGCGCGCTTAAGAATTCCTGCGACACGGCCAAAAGCCATCGCCACAACAAAAAAGGGAATTCCGAGCCCAACGCCATAGGCTGCCAACAAAATTGCCCCGCTTCCCGCTGATATCGCAGTCACTGTGAGGATCGAGCCCAGGATTGGTCCGATGCAGGGCGTCCAGCCGAACGCAAATGAAAGCCCCAAGGCATACGCACCCGCTGGACCCGCAACCACTTTCGGTCCCGAAAAGCGAAGGTCACGCATAAGTGGTTGGAAACGAAATAGGCCTGTCATCATCAGACCGAAGCCAATCAGCAATGCTCCCGCCAAAATATTCGCCTCGAGACTATAACGCAGGAGGACCCCTCCAAATACCTGAGCACCGAGCCCTAGAAGCACGAAAATTGTGTTGAAGCCGGCAACAAAGAATATTGCTGACCATCCAATTCGAAGGCGGTCGGCCAAATTTGCCGATGTGGGGTCGACGCCACTGGATAAAAATGAAAGATAGCCTGGCACTAGAGGCAGGACACATGGCGATAAAAACGAAATGGCTCCGGCTGACATTGCGGTCAACAGTCCAATTGCCGATACCTCGATCGTCATAATGTTCTCGCTTCGTGCGTTCGGTCGGCACAGCTGGTTCATTCAAGTTATTCTTGCAATCTAACGCTGTGGACTTCTACTTCCGGCGGTATGCGCAGATCTTAACAGCGAGCGAAAACAAACGAACAACCCTGTCCAAGCGGCGCTTGCGCCAACAATCTGGTTACGAATAAAAGCACGCTCTGTCCAAACATTATCGAGTGACGGACAGTCAGATCTACATAAGTGCCGCACGCACCTCGGAACGGAGCAAAGGGATTGAATTTCAAATTAGCAGCCAAGCTTAGTGTCCTGTGGACTGCAGTGATGGTATCGACTGTCGCACCCGCGCATGAATATTCGGCGGGCGACATCAAGATCGACCACCCCTGGGCCCGCGTTACGCCCGCGCTCGCTACAGTTGCCAGCGCTTACCTGAACGTCCGGAATACGGGACCAGAGCCTGACAACCTCGTAGGCGGTACGACGTCCATTGCCGAGCGCATCGAGATTCATCAGATGAGCATAGAGGGCGGCATTGCGCGCATGCGTCCTCTGCCCGAAGGTGTGGAGATCGGTCCAGGTACCACAGTCAAGCTCGCGCCGGGCGATATCCATCTAATGCTCATCAAGCCAGTCCGGCAGCTCATCGAAGGGGAACGCTTCGAAGCGACGCTTGAATTCGCCCGAGCCGGTTCCGTGGTAGTTGAATTCGTGATCCAACAGAATGCGTCGAACGAGACAAGCAATGGGCATGGTGGCAATATGCCATAACCGGTTCGAAATTCTGAGATGGTGTGTGGCCTGCTATCAAGGTCGTCGGGACTGATCGTGTCGGCGCCCGCAACTGGCCGCTACCCCAGCAATAGTCCTCAAGTGGTTCGGCGAAGGTTAATCGACCATTCTCGCTGGTTGTTCCACATCGGCAAATGGATCAACAATCTTAGCTGGCCATTCGATCCTATCTCGCCTTCTTCGGTTTCACTTCTTGTCCAAACGATCTCCAAGGATGTAAGTGACGCTGCGCGGCAGTGTGGTTCGAAGTCAGTCAACATTCGAATTATTTTTTGATTTGCTACCCGACGGCGCCTCCACACTTCAAGAACAAACCTCCTTGCGGAAATGCGCTTCAAATGGGTCGTAGGCTTTCCCAATGACTCGGATTGCGGGAAGACTGACGCTTCAAATAAATCAGTTCCGCATCTTGCCACCGAAGAACCCGCTTCTCCACATTGTCCAGAACGTAGTCACCCTGGTCGGTGACTACGGTCAGCACGGCGTGTCCCCCGCCACCGGCATCTCGACCCACGGTAAGCAGCAGTGCGCCAAGCGGAATCCCAAGTGAATTAAGGACTTTGCGTTTCTGGAGGGCATAGTCCTCGCAATCTCCGACATTCACCGGATATTCCCATCGCTCCTCAACGCCAAATATTTCCAAGTCGGTCAGTGGCCTGACTTCTTTGTTGACGCGATTATTGACTTCCACGATCTGGTACCAGAGATCTCGTGAGAATTTCACGCGCGAACCCGCTGTAGGAGTTGTGCATTGATCCTGATACTTCTGACAATATTCGTAATGTCCGATGGGAATAGATGTTCGTCCAAAGGTCTTCATGCTTTCAGAAGACGCTCGTTGTGAAGGATTGAGATGAAGGGCATCGGCTTTTGTGTCGACCGGAGTGAACAGAATGGCAAGTGCAGCCGCAATGTATTTGATCATTTGTGCCTTCCCCATCTTTTGTTTTTGAGGAAAAATGACACCGTCTGATTTAAATCACCCTAGGGCGCGTTGTACAAATTAGAACAAATCACAAATCAACAGAATAGAATTCATTTACCAGTTTTAGAGCCTCGGCCGTTTCTGTTACGCCGTAAGGCGCATGTTGAGCAATGGTGGAGACGCGAAGCCTTTATCGAGCGAAGCGTGGGAGCCGCCGTTTACGGCGAGGGTTCCGGCGAAAGGCCGCCGGGGACTGGTATCCGAACGAGGAGTGCAGTCTCGCGTTGTTGAAGTCCTGCCTCCATTGGGCAATGGCGCTGCAGGCGTGATCCAGGCCGAAGAACAGGCTCTCGTTCAGGAGCTCCAACACGCATTCGGCCTTTGAAGCTCTCGACATAGCCATTCTGCATCGGCTTGCCCGGCGCGATGTAGTGCTATTCGATGCGATGGTCCTTCGACCAGGTGAGGATCGCGTTCAAGGTGAACTCCGTCCCGTGGTCGAAAGACGATCATGTCTAGGCTTACCGGGGCGGCTGATTGGATCATCAGCTTACGTGCCACTGACCCGGCGACCGGAAATTCGACGTGTCCCAGATCGTGGCAAGGCATTCGCGCGTCACGTCGTCGAAGGTGTTCAGAACGTGGAAGCGCCGCCCGCAGGCAAACTGGTCATGCACGAAGCCCAGTGACCAGCGCGCATTTGGCATTGCCTCCACCAGGATAGGCGCGCGCGTCCGACTGCCTTGCGCTGCGTGGTTAAATGCGCTGCTTCAGCGCCTCCAACATCGTCGAGATCGACAATTTGCCCACCGCTCGCCAGATACCTGGCCTTCGTAAGTGCCGTAATGATCGTTTCGTCACGCTGAACGAGGGACCGCTACCAAAACACAAGCGCGCTCAATCCGTAGGTGCCGTAAATTTTTCACTACATTTTTTAAGGTCCACCGGATTGGGTAATGCCGTCGTAACCCGTTCCGACGACACGGTCCTCGTGGCAGCCAATGCCCATCGCCTCTTGTGGTACCGGTCGGACGAAATCCGATATGTTGGTGCCACAATTCGCCATATTGCTGCGGTCAGTTGCTACCATCCAAATGGTCAGCAGCGCAGAAGCGAGTCCCAGTATCGCAGGCGAAGTCGTACCGTATAGGAATTCCATCGTGTTATGCCCGCCAAAGCTGCATATCGTATAAAATGCCAGTTTGGTGAACAAAAATACAACAATTCCGCCGACAAGGGCGACAAAAGTGGTCCGGAGAGCGATCCCGATCATGATATCCGAATGTCTATTTGAGCCGTTCAAAGTCCAATAAACTTTACGCGATTTTCAATACGTAAGAGCCATGATTCCTCGCTGTCGGTTTGGTAGACCCTGCGATTAGGTTTTCAACAAAAACTGGGTTTGGCCATGCAGAAAAGGAAGGTCAGCCGGGCGTTCGAGCTTGAGGCGGTCAGGCTGGTGAAGGATCGGCGCGTTCCAGTTTCGCAGACGGCCCAGACCCGTGCAGCAATCTGTGAAATTGCCGCCACCATCATCCCGCTCGCGCGGATGGCGATGGAAAACTGACAGTCAGGGTTACATGCGCCAATGCCACTTGCCATCGGGTTGACATGATCGCAGATAAGGTTGTCACACATTCTGGGTAACAACGTTGCGAGCACAATGCCGATGACTGGGACTTTGCAGCATTTTCTGATCGGACTAGTCATCTTGACGAACGCGGGAAGTGCCTTTGCCGAGTCACCCGTCAAATCGCAAACCATACTCATAAATGGGTTCGCCAGTGCAGTGCCATTCATCGGCTATGGCATGAAAAATCTGCAAGAGCGAATTCCAGGTTCCCAGCTGTACTCTTATGTCGGCCCGGTCGAGGGTTGGACTGTTATCGCGCCAAAGGTAATCGGCGACATTCGAAACGCTTATCGCAATAATCCTGCAACCGAGTTTAACCTCATCGGTGTTAGCTTCGGTGCAAATCTTATGACACGGATTGTTGCAGAACTAGACAAGAGCGGTATTCCCATCAGCTACCTCGGTATTATTGACGGCTTGCCCTTGTCCCCGGTAACCCCAAATGTCCGCCGCGTGGACAATTTTACCTGTACAGCCGTCGGTTGCTTGAAGGACAAGGTGGAACTGACCGCCGGCAACGATCTTACTATTCAAAATGCGTTTAAGTACGATACCACCCACATTGAATTGCCGAATAAAGCCGAAGTCCAACAACGCATCCTGCAACAGATTGCGTCCTACCCACTGGATATGGAAGACGCAGTTGACGGCGACGAAACGACAGTCACGGTGCAATTGCGCGGCAGGCAATGAGCGTTTAGCTGGAGGCCGCCTTCATATGCGGCACCCTTGATAAAGTTCGCGCATCAATGCTTCTTGCTATTAAGAGGCTGCGCGACAAGCATCGGTGATAATCAGCAAAAATTTTGGGCAGCATGGGCGAAAGACTGGCACTCGTAGACATGATGCGGGGCGCCGCAATCGCGGGCGTCGTCGTCTTTCACCTGGTTTGGGATCTTGAGTTTACAGGAATTATTTCGGGAGTCGCCTTCCACCCGCTGTGGCTCATGTTCGGGCGCGTCTTGGCAGGAACGTTCATGTTCCTGGTGGGCATCAGCATGGTGCTGGCGCATGGCTCGCATTTCCGTGCAGCAGCGTTTGCACGGCGTTTCGGCATTATAACCGTTTCTGCCTTGGCAATATCCATCGCTACATTCCTTGCATTTCCAAAATCCTTTGTCTTCTTTGGCATACTGCATTCGATTGCGGTTGCCAGTCTTATCTCGATTCCCTTCCTATACTTGTCTGCAGCTGCCAGTCTTTTTTCAGGAGTAACGATGGTGGCGCTGCCTTGGTTCGTTTATTCTCCGATTTTCGACACCCGCTGGATGGCATGGATCGGATTTTCTTCCCATCTACCGCCGAGCAACGATCTGGTGCCGGTGTTTCCCTGGGCAGGCCTCACGCTGCTTGGTGTTGCCTCCGCAAAGCTGCTCGATCCTGTCCGATTTCAAATTGCAGCGGGACAGTCGGGCGCACGAGGTCGACTTAGCTCCTGGTTGGTGTGGATGGGGCGTCACAGCCTGGCGATTTACCTTGTTCATCAGCCTGCGATGTTGGCCGTCATCGTTCCGCTATCACATTGGCTTTGACGGATCGGGCGCCGTAGGGATCTGCCAGTGCCGCTCGTGGCCGGCTAACCGGAACCGAAGTCGAAGATGTCGTGCGCGACAGATGTTCCGGTCCGTTCTCGGCGAGAATCTTCCGAAAGTCTGGATGCATGCCTCCGTCAACATAGGCGTGGCTTATACCAGGGCTGTCGATGAGTGTGCTTTGTATCTTTACGAGCATCCGCCGCTGTCTTTTCTGCAACTGTCTCCGGGGGTGGTTCAAATGCTGGACATGTCCCAAGCGGATCAGCTGGTCTCTTTCCATTTTCCGTAGTGCCAAATCGGTAGCGGCCCTCACAAAATTCGAAGTTGGGTGGCTGGCGCATCACCTCAAACCAATCATAACCCTCCTTAAGGTCCATCCAAAATTTGAAGTTGGAGTTGTCGCGATGAGCTGCCAGATTCTCCGGGGTCATCCGAAATGGATAGGCCTGGACCTGGAAAGCCTCTTGGCCACCACCCAAGGCTTCGCGAACAACAGCGTAGAGCTCCGCAACATGTTGGTCCGAAATCGCGAAGCACCCGGAAGACGAACACGCGCCATGCACCATCAGGGCGGAGCCGGTATAACCTTTTGCGCGTTCAAGACGGTTCGGAAAACCCAAATCAAATGAAAGATAGTACTGCGACCGAGGGTTTAGCCGGCCAGCATTTACCATATAATAGCCCTCAGGAGCCTGCCGGTCACCTTCCTCAGTTTTCGGACCCAGTTTGCCGGACCATCGGCACATAGGATAGGTCTTCAGAAGGGCAAATCTGCCAGATCTGTCGCGTTTCCAAACTTCCAGTTCGCTCTCCTGCTTGAAAATGCGAACCAGTACCGGGTCTGAGGGGGTCATGCCTTTGTCTCGCATTTCCGAGAGCATTTTGCTTGGAATTGCGAACGCGATGCGGCTATCAATATCCAAAGTGCTAACACAACTAGTAAGCGTGACTGTGCCGACAAGTAAAAAAACCATAAAGTATTTATTTCGACGAGAAAAAAGACTTCGTGTTTCATTCAAAATGTACGCAAATATTGAATTGAATGACATATCAATTTTCCTCGGCAAATAATAAATTGTGCACATATTAGCATGCGCTCGTCCGATAAGGTTGCCAAATGGGGTACCTACCCTTTGTGCGCGTCCTATTTTTCGACAATAGTTTTTGTGCCGACCGACAAACAAGTAACACGAGCGTGAAGCAAGCTGATCAAGTCTCTGTTTCCACATGAAAGGAAATTGGCTCGAATGGTGGTTGAAGCATGAAAAAGGCGAGGGGAAGTCGTGTGCTGAAGATCCATGGGCGGTAGTCCAAAAATCACCTTATTCGGTCGGATCCTTTCCGCGATCACGCCACGCAAAATGTCGTGATCCGCAATTGCCTTGCCTTGAGCAAATGCGCAAATCCGCAGTGACACGTCAGTATACGTGGGTGCTTGATACATTACCGTTCCCACTGTGCTCGCTCGCATGGCGCAGTTCGCGAGCCTTCACCAATCCATAAATCGCCGGAATAACGGCCAGCGTGAGCATGGTGGAGGAGACCATTCCCCCAACCATGGGAACGGCGATGCGGCTCATGACCTCAGACCCGGTTCCGTCAGCCCAAAGGATCGGCATCAAGCCCGCCATGATGGCGACGACGGTCATGATCTTGGGCCGAACACGCTCAACAGCGCCGGTCATGATCGCGCCCTCCAAATCCGCGAGGGTGAACGGACGGCCCTCGCGCAGCGCCATTTCGCGGCGTTCGGCGAGTGCGTGGTCAAGATAGATCAGCATGATCACGCCGGTTTCTGCCGCAACGCCCGCCAATGCGATGAAGCCCACGGCGACTGCAACCGACAGGTTGAAGTTCATCCACCACATCAGCCATACGCCACCTACAAGCGCAAACGGCAAGGACAGCATCACGATCAACGTTTCCGTCAGCCGGCGGAAGTTCAGGAAAAGCAGCAGAAAGATCACCGCCAGCGTAATCGGCACCACGATGGCGAGGCGGGCCTTGGCTCGTTCCAGGTATTCAAACTGGCCGCTCCAACCCAAGGAATAGCCTGGCGGCAATGGCACTTCGGCGGCAACAGCAGCTTTGGCTTCGTTAACGTAGCCACCAAGATCGCGACCGGCGATGTCGACGAACACATAGACGGCCAGCTGGCCGTTTTCGGTGCGGATCGAAGTCGCGCCGCGCGTGCGCTTTATCTCGACCACTTCGCCAAGTGGTACCGTGCCGCCTCCGGGCAAGGCAACCTGGACCTCGCGCGCAATCGCTTCAGGATCTTGCCGAAAGGCCGCCGGATAGCGAAGTGCGACGTTGTAGCGCTCGCGCCCTTCGACCGTCTGCGTGATCGCCTCCGCACCCAGCGCCATGGAGATGACTTCCTGCACATCTTCGATGGACAGGCCATGGCGCGCCAGACGCGTCCGGTCGGGCACGATGTCGAGGTAGTACCCACCGATCACTCTTTCGGCATAGGCGCTGGTGGTGCCGGGAACGGCACGCAACACTGCCTCCACCTTGCGGGCGATACCCTCCATCTGCACCAGGTCGTCGCCAAATATCTTCACACCGACCGGCGTGCGGATACCGGTCGCTAGCATGTCGATGCGGGCGCGAATCGGCTGCGTCCATGCATTCGACACGCCGGGAAACTGAAGCGCCGCATCCATCTCGCCGCGAAGCGAATCCATCGTCACGCCGGGCCGCCACTGCTCCTTCGGCTTCAACTGGATGATTGTCTCGAACATTTCCGTTGGCGCCGGGTCGGTTGCGGTCAATGCCCGGCCAGCCTTGCCGAACACGGTCTCCACTTCGGGGAAGGACCGGATGATCCGGTCCTGCATCTGCATCAGTTCCGCCGCCTTGGTGACCGACAATCCGGGAAGCGTTGTGGGCATGTACATGAGCGTGCCCTCATCAAGTGCGGGCATGAACTCGGAGCCAAGCTGCCGCGCCGGCCAGGCGGTTGCTGCCAGCGCCACTACGGCGAGCAGGATGGTCAAGAACCGCGCCTTGAGCACCCAGGCAATGATCGGCCGATATGATGCGATCAACAGCCGGTTCACCGGATTGCGATGCTCGGGGACGATCCGGCCCCGCACGAAGATCACCATGAGTGCGGGTACCAAGGTAACCGACAGCAAGGCCGCCGAGGCCATGGCAAAGGTCTTCGTCCATGCAAGCGGGCTGAAGAGCCGGCCTTCCTGCCCTTCCAGCGCGAAGATCGGCAGGAAAGACACGGTTATGATGAGGAGGCTGAAGAACAGGGCCGGGCCGACCTCGCACGCGGCCTCGACAAGAACGTCAACCCGGTTCTTGTCCGGTCCCGCCCGCTCCAGATGCTTGTGCGCATTCTCGATCATGACGATTGCCGCGTCGATCATCGCGCCGATGGCAATGGCTATGCCGCCCAGGCTCATGATGTTGGCGCCGATGCCGAGCGCACGCATGGCGGCGAACGCGATCAACAGGCCCACGGGCAACATGATGATTGCGACCAGCGACGAGCGGACATGCAGAAGGAACAGGAACGTCACGGCCGCCACGACCAGGCTCTCCTCGAGCAGTGTGGTGCGCAGCGTTTCGATGGCCGCCAAGATCAGGTGCGACCGGTCATAGACGGTGATGATTTCAACACCGTCGGGCAGGCTTTGCGAGATGGCGGCAATTTCCGACTTGGCATTTTCAATCACGTCGAGCGCATTGGCGCCAACCCGCTGCAGGACAATGCCGCTGGCGACTTCACCTTCGCCGTCGAGTTCGGCGATACCCCGCCTCTCGTCCGGCACGATTTCCACGCGCGCAACGTCGCGCAAAAGCAGCGGCACGCCGCCTTCGGCGCGGATCGGAACCATTTCAAGATCTTCGATGCCACGGGCATAGCCCCGTCCGCGCACCATGAACTCGAACTCGGATAGTTCGACGGTGCGCCCCCCGGTATCCATGTTGCTGGCCGCGACGGCCTTGCCGATCTGCGACAGGGTTACGTTCAAGGCCCGCATTTTGACCGGATCGACGGTTATCGAATACTGCTTGACGAAGCCCCCGACACTGGCGACTTCGGAAACGCCATCGGCGCGGCTGATCGCAAAACGCATCACCCAGTCCTGGAGGCTGCGCAGTTCGGCAAGACTGAGGTTTTCGCCCTTCAGCGCATATTGGTAGACCCAGCCTACTCCGGTCGCGTCTGGCCCCAGCGCCGGCGTCACGCCCTCGGGGAGGCGCGCGGAAGCGGCGTTCAGATACTCAAGGACGCGCGACCTTGCCCAATAGGGGTCCACGCCGTCCTCGAAGATCACATAGACGAACGATATGCCGAAGAAGGAGAAGCCGCGGACCACGCGCGAGCGCGGCACGGTCAACATCGCCGAGGTCAGGGGATAGGTCACCTGATCCTCGACCACCTGTGGCGCCTGGCCCGGATATTCGGTCAGCACGATCACCTGCACGTCGGAAAGGTCGGGGATCGCATCGATGGGAAGCGTGCGCAGCGACCACAGGCCCGCCGTGGCCGCGAATGCCGTTGCGATCAGTACCAGCACGATGTTGTGGGCCGACCATGCGATGACGCGCGCGATCATTGTTCCGGCTCCTGCGCCGCCAGCGCTGCAAGCGCGGCATTGAGATTGCTTTCCGCATCGATGAGGAAGGTTGCGGCGCTTACAACCTCATCGCCCGCCGATACCCCGCTCGTTATCTCCACCATGCCGCCGCCACGGCGCCCCACAGTCACTGCCTGTGGCCGGAAACGGCCATCGCCCTGGTCAAGGATCACGACCTGCTTGTCGCCCGTGTCGATCACCGCGCCTTCGGGCACCTGTACGACCGGGGTCTGTCCCAGCCCTATCTCGACCTCGGCAAACATGTTGATGCGCAACTGGCCGTCGGCATTGGCCATCTTGATCCGCAGCTTGCCAGTACGGGTCTCCATGCCGATCTCGGGATAGATGGCGTCGATAACACCCGTCAGCACGGTATCGGGCCTGCCCGGCAGACTGACCTTGACCTCGTCGCCCTCGGCAACCTCCATCAGGGCGCTCTGCGGTATCTCGGCGATCACCCAGACGCTTGCCATGTCGGCGATCCGGAACAGCGGCTCGCCGGCCTTGGCCATCATGCCTTCAACCGCCATCCGTTCGAGCACCACCCCGTTTCGGGGCGCGCTGATCGGTATCGTGACGGCCGGGGTCCGGTTGCGCGCCAGGTCTTCGATGACTTCCTCGGGAACCCCGAGATTGCGCAGCCGCTGCCTGTTGGTATCGCTGTCTCCGCCCCCGTTGCGGATGTCTACGACAAATTGCGCGCTGGCCTGCGCGATCACGGGTGAATACAGGGTCGCCAATGGCGCGCCTGCGGTGATCACGCTTCCGGTCGTGACATCGGCGACCTTTTCCACAAATGCATCGGTGCGCAGCGAGATTACGCTGACCATTCGCTCGTCGAGCGCCACGATGCCAGGCGCACGCAAAATGGCGGACAAGGGAGCGCGCACTGCCTTGGCGGTTCGCACCCCGGTGCGCTGCAACTTGCCCGGCGAAACCTTGACCGAGCCATCGTCGCTGTCCTGCCCCTCATACACGGGGATATAATCCATCCCCATCGAATCCTTCTTGGGCGTGGGCGAAATATCCGGCAGGCCCATGGGATTGCGGTAATGGAGTATGCGGCGTTCCCCTGCCGGCTGGTCCATTGGAGGCGGATCGAAGGATACATCCTCATCGGCGCCTACCGGCACAAAGGGCCGGCCATCAGCGGTCTCTGCCCTTTCGGCGGACCATTGAGGAAGACCATCTGGATGGCGCCAGTAGATGATTTGGGCGCCTGCCGGTTGCGCTGCAGGCGCAGCGCCTTGTTCGCCGCCGCTCATCAGAGCGATTTGCGCCGTAATTGCCTTCCGCAGGCCTTCCAGGGTGGCGCCTTGTTCTCCGGCCGCCAATCCGGCGAACCCGGATGCAACCGCGACAAGCGCGCCCGCGAACAATTTCTGCATGGCGCTCATGGCAGCACCTCCAATTCGATCTGGGTGGTGACGGTTTCCTGTTCGCCCTGGACTTTCGCGGCAAGTGACAACCGCCATCGACCTTCCATGGAGAGATCCGAGACAAACCGATAGTGACCGGGCTTGCCGGAAGGCATTGCCTTCACCGGCGAGCTCATCGTCTCCATTCCGTCCGGCGCCATGTCCATTCGCGTTGCGAAGATCACCGCGCCGTTGACCGGCGCTCCATTGCGCAGATCCGTCAGTCGCACCTCGACAATCTGGGCCATTCCCACGCGATGCGCCGGAGAAACGAGTTCGAAGCGATAGTCGGCAGCAGCGGCAAGTGCGGCTGTTGCCGGCATGAAAACAGCCAGCAAAATGCTGCTGCCACGTCGGAAAACGGAAATCATGAGCTATGACCTGGACAAGAAACGACATCAGCCCCGTCCAAGGTGGACAGCGCTTGCGGAATCATCTGCGTGTTAGAGCACGCACCAAGGTCAGGTTTTGGGTGGCCGCATCAACCCGTCGGGGACAATTCCCGACATGGACCGGTGAGGGTGGAAGAAGGCGATGGAGCAACCGTATTCAACCGGAGAACACTGTCCCGCAGTTACCGGAAATACTGCCGGGGCCGCTGCGCATTGCAATGCATGATCACACGACGGGTCGCAGGGAACCTGGTCAGGGCAACCTGTTTCGCAACACGGAGCCATCTCCATCGAAACGGCAGACGCGTTGCTCTCCGATGGAAATGCGTAGGCGCTCCCGAAAAGGAATCCTGCAGTCAACAAGATCACGAGGGCGAGGATATGTTTCACGCCCGTGGTTTCTCACGGTTTGCGCATGATGACAATTCGAATTTGCGTGAACGTTTCACGTTACATCCTATGGCGCTGACCTCGATGCCGGCCTCGACTTCGCTCAGGATGACGTTGCAGGTCAGCATCGCGCCCACACGAGTCCGATTCCGATCGCCTGATGCATCTGCTTCAGATCGCGCGCCGAAGATCTATTTTCCAATTATTTCATCAGCACTGCTATGGCCAAAACCACACGCACCAGCTGTCCAAGCCTGGATCTTCGGCCCTTTATGCGCAGGAAATCAAAAGCACCGGAGACACTCTGTCGTCGGACCGCCTTCCGGCCGGGCATTGCCACCCCTCGTATGCGCGCGGGGCGCAAGTCTCATCCGGACCACGAACAACAAACGGATCGGGAGAGGCTGGCACTGGGTTCATTCGTGGCGAATGTCCGGTTCACAAATGCCGGGAAAGGTCTCAACCAACGGCTAGCTTCGATCGCGTTGCGCCATTCCACAACACGCCCATCAAGGGCTCAATAACGACCGAACTCCATCACCTAATTTGTCTCCCAAGTTGCGCCGCCATCACCTGACTTTGCTTGTTCCCAACGCGGTATAGTCGCTGGGTATTCAGCAAGAGAAACCTGAAAATTACCGGGCCAACGTTGGGCACGTCCTAGGCTTAGAAGGTCCCGATACCATCGGCGAAACGGCCAATCATCGGGGTGTCCAAGTGATTCGGACGCGAAGCTGACAGCCACCAGATCGCCCACGACTGTTTGACCGCATCAAATGCCCGAATTGCAACCGCATCATGTTCTCTGGATGGTAAATAAATCAGGTCTCGATGCAACCATTCCTACCCGGTGACGGGCGCGTCTCTGACACGCCTGAGAATTCTTCCCATTCCTGGCAGCCAACCAGACGCTCTCTGAGACGACGATGTCGCACGCGCCATTCTCCGAACCCAAAAATCGGAATTTCTTTGAAATCAATCTGGACCCTCGAAGCTGTCCCGCCAATGCTTGGCAACTGTCCTCACTGCTTCAGCAACGAACTCTGGTTTGGCGTCCTCCAAAGCCGGCCATTTAAATTGCCCCGATTTTCTAGACACCCTCGGCTTTCATTTCCTGCTGCCGTTCGAAGTCGACGGGTGACAGCATCCCGTTCTTCACATGCTTGCGTGTAGGGTTGTAGAACATCTCGATTTAGTCGAACCTATCCTGCTTGGCATAGACGCGGGTGGCCAGCGCGCGCAAGCCGGTTATGAACAATTTTGTGCCGACTCGGGTAAGGAAGAAACAAAACTGTTTAAAAGCAAATAGTTAAACGAAGAAAATGGCTCCCCGGGCCGGATTCGAACCAGCGACCAACCGGTTAACAGCCGGTTGCTCTACCGCTGAGCTACCGAGGATCAGTGCTCTGTGGAAGGCGCATATAGCAAAGCGCCTAACGAATTGCCAACCCCAAAGCCGACAAATATTCACCACGAGCGATCGCTGTACCGGCAACATGCCACCGGCGCGTCATTTGCGCACGATCCCTTCGTGGCGCGCCACTGCCAGCGGGTCTTCGTCGTCAAGCTTGCAGCAGATGCGGTAGATTTCCAGAAGCCGCTCGTCCATGACGCCGGTGCGCCAGAAATACATCGCCGCCGCATAACGGGTGCGGCCCGATCCGGGCAAGCCCACCGGCGTTTCCAGCAGGCGGCGCTGTCTTTCGTCCTCGTGCTCGTCCATGGCGTCAGAAATCCGCGGGCGGGGTGGCCGTGCGCCGCGCGAGCTTCAGGAAAGGCCGCTCGACGATGCGGGCGCGCACCATCATCTTGTGGTATCGCAGCTCGCGCAGGGCGTAGATTTCAGCCCACAACTCGCCATTGGCCGGACCGGCATACCTGCGCTCGATGCTGGCGATGGCGATGTTGCGCTTGGTCGTGGGCGACCATGTCGCGGCGGTGATGATGCCTGCCTCTCGGGTCTTGCGGTGGTAGAGTAGCGCCATGCTGGCCGGTTCGTTGCCCTCGAGCTCGATGCCTACCAGCGCGTGGCGCATCTTTCCCTTTGCCCTGGCAGCGGCGATGGCGCGCTTGCCGTTGAAATGCGGCTTGGCCATGTCGACCATCCAGTCAAGTCCGGCCTCGTCGGGATATCGCGTCCGGTCTGCCCGCAACGCCTTCTCGCTCGTGACGAAATCGGCATTCGCGACGATGAAGCCCGCTTCGATTCGTGCACGGTTCAGCGCCGAGTAACCGATGGCGGCTATGCCGCGCAGCCGCCCGGCTTCCCACAGGCGATCCCAAAGAGAAAGCGCCATGGCCCGGTCGGCGAAAAGCTCGTAGCCAAGGTCGCCGGTGAAACCGGTCCGCGAAACCAGCACCTCGCCATTTTCATGCGGAAAGGTTGCGATGTCGAACGGCTTCATCGAGGAGATCGCAAAGCCGGCTTCACGCAGGATGGCCGCAGAGGTCGGCCCCTGCAACGCCAGCCCGGCGATGGCGTCGGTCTCCTCCAAAATGGCAACGTCGAAGCCGTCGGCAGTGTCGAGCAACCAGGGCAAATGCCGCTCCTGGCAGCAAAGCCGGAAAAGGTTCTCGCCCAGCCGGAACAGCGTGCCGTCGTCCAGCAGCTGGCCCTCGTCGTCGCACCATGCAGTGTAATGCACGCGCCGCGGGCCGAGCTTGCGCACATCGCGCAACGTCAGGCGGTTGAGGAAATCCACCGCGCCGGGCCCTTCGATCCGGTATTTGACCATTGGCGAGATGTCGAACAGCGCCGCCGTCGAGCGGATGGCGAAATATTCCAGTTCCTCGTCCCGTATCTTCGAAGGCGCGGCGTATCCGGCCCAATCGTACCAGTCGGCGCCGGTCATCAACGCCGCAAGGCGCGGATGGAAGGGCGTCTGAAGCTGCGGTGTCCGGAAATGGTCCTGCTGCGCCAGACGGGAGAGGCTATCGGCGTCGATTGCTGCCTTGGTGTTCATTGGCCGCGCTCCGCTTCCGCGATTTCACGTGCTGCGTTGATTCCGGACAAGCCGGACACGCCGCCGCCCGGATGCGCGCCTGCGCCACAATGCCAAAGTCCGTCGACCGGCGCACGGTAGCTCGCAGCGCCGAATACCGGGCGCAGCGCATAGAGCCGGTCGGCCTGCAATTCGTGGTGATGCCAGTGCCCACCGGGCGTATTGAACGCTTCACCGATCTCGACGGGCGAAAGCAGCGCGGAGGCGAGCACATGGTTTGCGATGCCCGGGCTTGCCGCTTCGAGCCTTGCCATGACGGCGTGGGTCAGCGCATGGCGCCCCTTGTCCCAGCCTTCCTTGAGGTCGTGCGGGGTATTGGCGATGGAAATCGAAAGAATCGCCGCCGCGCCCTGCGCTAGCCGATTGCGTGTCGGGCTGCTCGACGATGAGTTCGAACGGCGGATCCGCGGGCAACTCCCCGTATTTCTGCGGATTGAAGCTGTCCTCGATGGCGCGGATCGACGGCGCATGAACATGGCGCGCCGGCAGTTCGCCGTGAAACTGCGGAGGCCGGTCCAGCGCCACGAACAGCTTCGAGACATTTCCCTTGCTGCGCAGCGATTTGATGGCGTTCGCAAAGCCGGTGTCGAGTTCACGGCTTGCCAGTAGCCGCCCGAAAGTCTGCAGCGGCGAGGTTGCGGAAAGCACGGTTCGGCAGGCAATCGTCTCGCCGTCCACAAGCGTCACGCCGGCGACCCGGCCTGCTTCGACGTCTATGCGCGCCACGGGGCTGGAGGTTCTCACTTCAGCACCGGCCGCGCGCGCGGCGCTGGCGAACGCCTCCATCACTGCCGCCATGCCGCCAAGCGGTATCGTCATGCCGCCCTGGCGACCGCCTGATTTGCCGGAAAGCCGGTGATAGAGGCCCAGCAGCGAAGTCGGTGATCGCGGTCCCAGCCGGATGCCCAGCGTGGCGTCAAAGGCGATCAGCCCCTTGAGGCGGTCATCGTCCAGCACCTCGTCCGCTACATCGGCAACGCACATCAGCGCCATGCGCAGGAACTGCCGGAACTCGTCCGCGCCGCTCATGCGCATGCCCATCGCTACCCGGGCGATCTTCGCCTTGGCGCCAAGATTGGCGGCATCCGGTCCGATGGGTGTTTCGCCATCGAATGCGCCGAGAACCGAAGCCTGCTTCAAGAGCCGCCTGCGCAGTTTCGCGAACGCCTCCGCCTCGCCAGCGGAAACGCCGGACACCTGCTCGCCCCATGCGCCTGACAGGGTGATCGTGGGTGCGTTGCCGGCAAGCGTGACAGTGGACGCAAGGCCGCCATGCCTGAAGCCGTGCCTTTCCAGATCGAGGGCTTTTTCCACCGATGCCGGCAGGCGGTAGAGGGCAGGGGAGAGCGAACCCGAAAAGCCGGGGGCAAATTCCACAGCGCCGCCCATGCCGCCGATGCGCGCCGATGCCTCCAGCACGACGACGCGCCTGCCGGATTTCGCCAGCATCGCCGCCGCGCTGAGGCCGTTATGGCCCGCGCCGATGACCGCAATATCAAAAGACTTCATGGGCCGGGCTCATGTGGCCGGACGGCTTGGCCAGGTCGCGCAGGATCTCGAATGCAGCATTTCTGCCCGGAGCGCCCATGACGCCGCCGCCCGGATGGGTGGACGAACCGCACATGTACAGGCCGGGAACGGGGCTGCGATATTGCGCATAGGCAGGAATGGGCCGGTTGAAAAGCAACTGGTCGAAGGTCAGTTCGCCCTGGAAGATGTTGCCTTCCGTCAGTCCGACTTCCTCCTCGATCTCGCGCGGCGTGCGAACCTCCATGTGGAGGATACGCTCGCGAAATCCCGGCGAATATTCGGATATCTGGTCCACGACCGTCTTGGCAAATCCATCGCGGTCGGCGGGCGTCCAGTCGCGGCCCTCGACCTTGGGCGGGCAGTACTGCACGAAGCAGCTGACGAAATGCTTGCCCGGCGGGGCCATGGTCGGATCGAGCGTCGTCGGGATCATCATGTCGACAAAGGGATCGGCGGACCAGCGCCCGGCCTTCCAGTCGTCATAGGCGCGCTCCATCCGTTCCACGCTGTCGGTGAAGTGAAGGTCGCCGCGGATCGACGGGCAATCGGCGGGCATCGCCGGAAATTCCGGCAGGCTGTCGAGCGCGATGTTGAGCTTGCCGGAGGAGCCGCGCATCTTGAAATTGCTCACCTGCGAAACGAAGGTTTCCGGCAAGTCGGCTCGGTCGACCAGCTTCAGGAAGGTCCGCTTCACATCGGCGTTGGAGACGATGGTGCGGGCGCGCAATTCATCGCCATTGGCGAGGGCGACGCCGGTGGCGCGGCCGCGTTCGACGATGACCTTGCTCGACCTCGGCCTCGGTGAGGATGGTGCCGCCGCTCGCGCGCAGCGACGATGCCAGCGCCTTGGTGATCGCGCCCATGCCGCCGCGCGCATAGCCCCACGCGCCGACATTGCCGTCCACTTCGCCCATGTAGTGGTGCAGCAGCACATAGGCTGTTCCCGGCGACATCGGGCCGAGCGCGGTGCCGATGATGCCCGAAATCGCAAGGTATGCCTTGATGACGTCGCTCTCGAAATATTCGTCGAGAAAGTCCGAGATCGACATCGTCCAGAAACGCGCGGTCTGCGCCATTTCGGCAGGCGTCAGGCCGCCGAACTTGCGCGCCAGATAGATGAGTTCGCCCACGTCGCGCGGCTTGAAACTCGCCGGATCGGGAGCGGTGCGCATCAGCAGCGGCTGGACGAAGCGGCATTGCCGCGTCACGTCGCGCGAATAGCGTTCATAGGTTTCGGCATCGCGCCGGCTGAAGCGGGCGAATTCGCGCCTGTGGGCATGGTGGTTTCGGTAGCTTGCGAGATAGTCGCCGTCGCGTGTGAATACCGCGCCGCCTTCATACGCGATGACCTGCAATCCGTGCCGCGGCAACTCCAGGTCGCGCATGATCTCGGGCCGGAACAGGCTGCAGACATAGGAACAGTTGGAATAGAGGAACCCGGGATGCAGTTCGCGGCTGACCGCCGCGCCGCCGATCCAGTCGTTCTTCTCGACCACGGCAACGTTCAGTCCGGCGCGCTGCATGTAGCAGGCCGCGACCAGTCCGTTATGCCCGGCGCCGATGACGATCACGTCGAAACCGGTGGCGGACTTGGCGTCCCGCGTTGCCAGGCTTGCCATTTCAGACACGATTTGTTGGCCTCTTGCTCGCTTGCGCCGATGGCAGACTTTGCCATGGCGCATTCGGGCCTGTCCAGAGTTATTGAATGAATGTTCAGCAAATAAGGATTGCATCAACCTCTCCGTGGCGTATTGTCGAGGCAGCCGAACCACGGAGGAGGCATGCACCGGGAGCCCGCCAAGGCCGGCGCACAAGCGCCCGCAGGACAAGAAGCCGGCGTAGAGGCGCGCGCCGACGAGTATGACGACGCCGCGATCCGCTTTCTGGAGACGCTGTGGGGCGACGGCTTCCTGTCCCCGGGCGGCCCGCAGGAAGTCGAAGAGATCGTGCGGGACATTGCGTTCGAGGGCAGGGAGGTTCTCGACATCGGTTGCGGGTCGGGCGGAATCACCGTGCTCCTCGCAAAAACCACGCCGCTTTCCAGGATCACCGGGTTCGATGTCGAGGCGACGGTCATCGACAACGCGGTTCGAAGGGCAAGCAGTGAAGGGCTCCGGGACAGGGTTCATTTCTTGCTTGGCGCGCCCGGACCGCTGCCCTTTGCCGATGAGACCTTCGACGTGGTGTTTTCCAAGGACGCCCTGATCCATGTTCCGGACAAGGATGCGCTGTTTGCCGAGATTTTCCGGATTATGCGCCCGGGCGGCGTATTCGCGGCCAGCGATTGGCTGATCGGGCATGACGGCCCGCCATCGCGGCAAATGAGCGACTACATCGCTGCCGAGGGCTTGAGTTTTGCGATGGCATCGCCGGCCCGCTATCGCAGCGCGATGGAACACGCCGGCTTCGTGGATGTCGCCACAAGAAGCCGCAACGAATGGTATTCGCGGCGTGCGCGCGATGAACTGGCGCTGATGGCCGGCCCGCTCAATGCGGAACTATGCCGGGTGGTCGGCAAGGCCTATGTAGACAAGAACATCAAGACGTGGACGATGATGCTCGAGGTGCTGGAAAGCGGCGAGCATTGCCCGACGCATCTTTACGCACGCAAGCCGCCTCAATGACTTGCGTCCCGAATTCACGGTCGCGTCGCGCGGCCAATGGCAGGAATGGACGGCATTGACACAGACTGTCACGGACAAGCAGCCAAGGCGGGCGCCCAAGTCCTTGCGGCGCGAACAACTGATCAACGCCACGATCGACTCGCTTGCGCGTCGCGGTTATGCGGCCACGACGCTCGCTGACGTGGCCGATGGCGCCGGGCTGTCGCGCGGCATCGTGAATTTCCATTTCGAAAGCAAGGACAAGCTGCTGATCGAAACGCTGCAGTTCCTGTCGGACGAATACAGCGCGAACTGGCGTGAAGCGGTCGAGAAGGCAGGCGACAGCCCGGCGCAGCAGATGTTCGCCATCATCGTTGCTGATCTCGACGAGAGGGTGTGCAATCCGCGCAAGGTGGCTGCGTGGTTCGCGTTTTTCGCCGAAGCGAAGTCGCGCCCGTCCTACCAGAAGCTGAGCTGGG
The DNA here is from genome assembly GCA_963846345.1 of uncultured Alphaproteobacteria bacterium. Classification (GTDB taxonomy): domain Bacteria; phylum Pseudomonadota; class Alphaproteobacteria; order Rhizobiales; family Rhizobiaceae; genus BOKV01. The sequence goes on along the minus strand of CAWJVP010000013.1, from coordinate 162,638 downwards.
CGCGCGACGGCGACTATGTGGATCTGCTGGAAAAGGTGTGCCGGTCGTTGAAGACGGAAGGCAAATACGCCTTTGACGCCAAGCGCATGGCCGACGCCGTTTATGCAATGCAGGAGGGCCTGTGGCTGCGCCTGATGCTCGAATCGGACGAATTTTCACGAGAACTGGCGCTCGACACTGCCTTGACCGCGATCGGAACCCTGTTTCCGCGCCATTTCGATCAACAGGGACGATTCATTCGCAACATGAAAGGAGACGTGGAATGACGCATCGAACAAAGAGGAGCGGCATCGCAGCGATTTCGGCAATTGCGATGCTCGGCGTCGTCGCAATTGCGCCCGCATCCGCGGAGGACAGCGAACTGACAGTGTTCGACTGGTCGGGCTACGAGGATCCCGGGTTTCACACCTCCTATGTTGATAAACACAAGGACTCGCCTGTCTTCGCCTTCTTTGCCGATGAGGAGGAGGCATTCCAGAAGCTTCGCGCCGGCTTCAAGGCGGATGTCGCCCATCCTTGCTCGCAAAGCGTGGTGAAATGGCGCGAGGCCGGCATTCTCGAACCCATCGACACCAGCAGGATTGCCGAATGGGACAATGTGATGCCCGGCATCAAGGCGATGAAGAACCTGCTTACCTCCGATGATGGCAAGGCGTGGCTGGTCCCCTTCGAATGGGGCAATACCGCGCTTCTTTACCGGACCGACAAGGTCGAGGCCAATGACGTCAAGTCGCTAAAGGCCTTCGCCGATCCGAAATTCGCCGGGCGCGTTTCCATTGGCGACAATGTCGACGACGCCTATGCGCTGGCCAGCCTTGTCGTCGGCGTCAAGGACTGGACCACGATGAACGACGAGCAGTTCGCCGCGGCCTCGCAGTTCCTGCGCGACGTCCACAAGAATGTCCGCCTCTACTGGACCGACAACACCGAACTTGTGCAGGCGATGGCAAGCGGCGAAGTGGATCTTGCCTGGGCATGGAACGAGAGCAAGACCACGCTGGACGGCGACGGTGTTCCCGTTGCAATGACCACGGACACCGAGGAAGGCATCTCGACCTGGGTCTGCGGCTATGGCCTGCTTGCCGGCGGTGAAGGCAACAAGGACAAGGCCTACGACTACCTCAATGCCATCTTCGATCCGAAGGTGTCGTCCTACCTCGTGGGTGAGTGGGGCTATGGCCATGGCAATGCCAAGGGCATGGCGGGGGTCGATCCGGCCACGCTTGCCGACAGCGGCTATGGCGATGTGGCTTCGTTCGTGGACAAGACCTTGTTCCAGTCGCCGCTACCCGAGACCTTGCGCCAGAAGATGATTGCCGAGTTCGAGAAGATCAAGGCGGGCTATTAGAAGCCCGATGCGCGAGCCGCGGTGGTGGCGGCTCGCGCCCTTCAATCCTGCTTAAGCATGGCGACGAAGGCTGCGTCGTCATAGTCGATGCGTACCGGTGCGCCTTCCGGCAGATTGTCCGCGCCAAAATTGTTCGCCTCGACCAGCGTAAGTTCGTTTTCCTGCCCCTCGACACGCACCACCAGGTGAGTGACGTCGCCGAAATAATGGCGGTTCACTACCCGCGCAGCCAGTTTCGCAGGTTCGGCGTTTTCCCACACGAGCCGCAGTCTTTCAGGCCGGATCCCGAAAACGATGTCGCCGGTTGCGCCGCCCGCGCCCGCGGGCACCGCGCAAGATATGGGTCCGAAGCCCGGCGCCGTTGCCGACATCGTGCCGCCGTCCATGGCAGTGCCGGTCGTGGTCAGGAAATTCATCCCGCCCAGGAAGTCGGCGACTTTCGTGCTCGCCGGCCGCTGGTAGATGTCCTGCGGCGCCGCGATCTGGGCGATCCTGCCGTTGAACATCACGGCGATGCGGTCGGACATGGCGAGTGCTTCGTACTGGTCGTGGGTGACCAGGACGAAGGTGATGCCGATAGCCCGTTGCAGCTTGCGCAGTTCCACCTGCATCTGCTCGCGCAGTTTCTTGTCGAGCGCGGAAAGCGGCTCGTCCAGCAGCAGCACCTTTGGCCGCAGGACCAGCGCGCGGGCGAGCGCCACGCGCTGGCGCTGGCCGCCCGACAATTCGCTGCCATTGCGCGTACCCAGCCCGCCCAGTTCCACCAGCGACAAGGCTTCGGCGACTCGACGTCTCTCCTCTTCGCGCCCAAGCCGCAGGCGTTTCAGGCCGTAGGCGACGTTCTCGTTGACATTGAGGTGCGGAAAGATCGCGTAGCTCTGGAACACCATGTTGGTCGGCCGCAGATTGGGCGGAATGCCGGCCATCGGTTCGCCCGCTATGCTGATCGTGCCTTCGCTCGGTTCGTCGAAGCCTGCGATCATCCGCAACAGGGTTGTCTTGCCGCAGCCGGACGGTCCCAGCAGGGAAAAGAATTCGCCCTTGGCGATCTGCGCGGTTACCGCGTCGAGCGCGGTGAAGGTGCCGTAGCGCTTGGTTACCCGGTCTATGCTGATGATGGCTTCGGCTTCCATGGCGGCGGCGTCGCTTTCAGTTGGCGCTGGTCGAAAGGTTGCGGGCGGCCCGGCGGCGGACGACTTCGGCCAATGTCAGCAACAGCAGCGATCCCAGCAACATGATTGAGCCGAGCGCCAGCACCGCCGGCAGCTTGGCGGCAAAGCGAAGCTGCCCCCAGATGTACACTGGCAGCGTCGGCTCGTTGCCGCCCAGGAAAAACGCCAGCATGAACTCGTCGATCGAGATGGTGAAGGAGACCAGGATGCTGGAAAGGATCGCCGGGAAAAGCACGGGAATGGTGATGCGCCGCAGTGTCTGGAAGGCTGTCTCGCCGAGATCGCGCCCGGCTTCCTCGAGGCTTCGGTCGAAGCCCTCGAAACCTGATACCAGCACCGAAATGGCATAGGGCGTGCAAAAGAGGACGTGGCCGAGCGTGATCGTCAACAGTGACAAAGGCAGGCCCATCGCCAGCAGCACGATGAGCAGCGAAACGGCGATGATGATTTCCGGCAGGATCAGCGGCGCCATGATCAGTCCGCTGGCGATCGCCCTGCCGCGAAACTTGTAGCGAGTCATGGCCCGCGCGGCGCACATGCCCAGTATCGTGCTGATGATCGCGGTAGCGATCGCGACGATGAGGCTGTTCCAGGCGGCACGGTGGAGCGTCGCGTTGCTGCCGAGGCTCTTGTACCAGTCGAGCGTGAACCCGGCGAGCGGCAGGCTGGGCGTTGCCGAGGCGTTGAAGGAGAACAACGGCAGCAGCAATACCGGCAGGTAGAGGAAGACGAGAAACGCGATCGCATAGGCGAAGAGCGGGTAACTTCCGGCGCGCGCAAGCCTCATCGCATGGCGCTCCTGAACACGCGCAATGCCAGGACAAACGCGCCGGCCATGATCGACACGACGACCATGGTGACGACGGACAGCGCAGCGCCGAGCGGCCAGTTGGCCGCGCGCCCGAATTGCACCTGGATCGCATTGGCGATCATGATGCCGTCCGTTCCGCCCACGATGCGCGGCGTGACGAAATCGCCGACGGTCGGGATCATCACGATCAGCAGGGCCGCGGTCACGCCGGGCAACGAAAGCGGCAGCGTGATGCGCAGGAAGCGGCGCAGGGCGTTGTCGCCGAGATCGGCTGCCGCCTCGAGCAATGTCCGGTCCATCTTCTCCAGCGACACGTAGATCGGCAGGATCGCGAATACCACCCAGGTATGCGCAAGCGTGATGATGACGGCGTTGATGTTGTAGAGGAGCGAGGCGATGGGTTCGGTGATGACCCCGGCCCACATCAGGCCGGTGTTCAGCACGCCGTCATAGCCGAGGATCACCTTCCACGACAGGATCCGCAGCAGGTAGCCCGACCAGAACGGCACCGTGATCACGAAAAGCCACAGGCCCTTGTTCCGCCCGCCATGAAAGGAGATGAAATAGGCGATCGGGATAGGCCAGCAGCACCGTGACGACGCTCACGACCGCCGATACGAAAAGCGAGCGGCCGAGAAGGTCCAGATAGAGCGGTTCGGTCAGCGCCATGCGGTAATTCGCGAGCGTGAACGTGCGGTCGACGGTGAGGTAGTCCTGTGTCCAGAAGCTGTGCGCGATGACGACGAGGATGGGTCCGGCGAGCAGCAGCAGCGCATAGAGGAAAGGCGGGGAAATCGTCAGCCAGCCGCGAAGACCGGGATTGGAAAGCAACCGGGCGGCCGATGGCATCTTCACCGTCGGCAGTCCGCGGCCATTGCGCGCGCGCAAGATTTCCCGTTCGTCAACTTGCTCCCCTTCGTTGCCCGCGGCTCGCCCCGGCCAGCGATGAACTCCAGTGAAGTTGAACGCATCGCGCAGTTGAAATCAAGCAGGCCATCTGTCATTATTGATTGAACGGCCATTCAATAAGGGCCTTTTTTGCCGGTTGCAGGGGCCGGGGCGAACATGTCTCCAAAGGTTCGCACGTCCACTTTACCGGAAGCGGGAAGATCGAATGAACGTCGAAACGCGCAAACGCCCGCTTGTTGCCGAAACACCAGGCCGGCTGCCGCTGATCGCGCCTTGGTCGTATGCCGGCACCATCGGCACGGTCGCCAAGGAAGCGATCGTTGCGGGTGACGGAGTCTATGTCTGGGACGAGCACGGCCGGCGCCTGATCGACGGCCCGGCGGGCATGTGGTGCACCAATGCCGGCCATCGCAACGCAGTGCTTGCCGACGCGATGCGCGAGCAGGCAATGGCGCTTTCCTACAATACGCCCTGGTACACATCGAACACCATTTCGGCCGATCTTGCCGCCCGGCTGGCAGAACATGCGCCGGGCGATCTCGATCACGTGTTCTTCACCACCGGTGGATCGACTGCTGTCGAAACCGCGCTTCGTTTCGCGCAGTTCTACAACAATGTCCGCGGCCGCCGGGAGAAGAAGAAGTTCGTCTGCCGCGAGGGCGGCTACCACGGAAGCACCTTCCTGAGCGCTTCGCTGAACGGCCGGCCCCGGACGCGCGAATGGATGGACCAGGCCGAAGATCACGTGATCCGCCTTTCGAGCCCCGATCCTTTCCGCCGCCCGGCCAACATGAGCGTTTCGGCATTTGCCGATCACCTGGTCGCCGAATTCGAAGCGACGATCGAGAAGCATGGTGCGGACACGATCGCGGCATTCATCGGCGAACCGGTCATGGCTTCGGGCGGCGTGATCGTGCCGCCGCCGGGCTATCTGAAGCGCATTCGCGATTTGTGCCAACGCCACGACATACTTTTCATTGCCGACGAGGTGGTGACCGCATTCGGACGGCTCGGCCACGTCTTCGCGTCCGAAAAGGTGTTCGGAATCGTTCCCGACATGATCACCTTCGCGAAAGGCGTCACCTCGGGCTATTTTCCGCTGGGGGGCGTGATGATTTCGCGCCGGCTGATGGACGAACTGCGCGCATCCAACCATCCCGAAGCCATGTTCGGACACGGCTTCACCTATACCAGTCACCCGATCGGATGTGCCGTTGCACACCGCAATCTCGATATCCTCGAAGGCGGGCTTGCGGAGCATGCGCGCACCGTGGCGCCTTACTTCCTCGAAAGGCTGAAAACCCTCTCCGACCTGCCGCTCGTAGGGGAGGTGAGGGGGATCGGCTTGATGGCTTGCGTGGAATGCGTGGCCGACAAGGAGGTCAACAATCCGATCGCGCTGGATACCGATGTCGGCGTGCGCATCGACCGCCATACCCAGGCTCTCGGCCTGCTGGTGCGGCCCATCATCCACATGTGCGTCATGTCGCCGCCGCTGATCATCGGCGAGGAGCAGATCGACGACATGGTGGCGATCCTGCGCGAGGGGATTTCGCGGAACTCAGGACGATCTTCGCGCCGAAGGTATCTGGAACGGCTAGGCTGACGCCGCGGCGCTTGCCAGTTCTCGGTTTGCGGCGGCCAGGTCCCGTGGTTCTTCCTCGAGCCGCGTGACCGGCAGGATCGCCCGGATATGGTCGTGGTGCGACCGAAGGCCATATTCGAGATCCGACAGGTAGAAGCCCGGGAAGAACTTCGATGCCATGAACTCGTTCGACCAGATCGTGAGCTGGATGTCCTCGTCCGTTGTCTCACGGTCGATGCGCATGGCAAGGTATCGCGCCAGCCGCTGCTCGCGGGTCTCGTGGCGATAGCGGTACGTCGCGCCGCGCAGGATGGTCTTGCCGGCCGAAAGCGGAAACTCCTGGTAGAACTGCATGGTCTCCGGCGTGACGGCGATAACCGTGTTCGGGAACAAGCCGTAGTAGATCCAGGCGCGACGCAATTCCTTGGGCAAATGCTCCGGCGGCGTCGTCAGCTTGACGTAGTGCCGCACGCTCCACCGGCGCCCGCCCGTTTCCGTCACCTCAGCGTAGGATCGACAGACTCCGCCGACAAACGGTTCGTCGAAATAGGTGCGGCCATAAAGGTCCTGCAATGCAGGATGCGCCAGCGCCACATGGTAGCCCTCATTGTCTACATCGCGCACCGACTTCCAGTTGACCGGCGAAATCTGGGACCAGCTTCGCCCGGACGGAATCATGTCGGCCATCTTGTAGTGGGCAATCTCGGCGGCAAAAGGTTGCATCAGTTCAGCGACCGATGGCTGCGGTCCGGCTAGGAAGCGGACGAAGACCAGGCCGTTCCAGATTTCCATTTCCACGGGCTGCAGGCCGAACTTCTCGCGGTCGAGGCGCGGGAAGGTTTCGGGCCGGGCAGCGCCGCGCAACTTGCCGTCAAGCTGGTAGACCCAGCCATGGAACGGGCAAACGATGGCGCCCTTGCAAACACCGCTCTTGGCGGAGACGACGCGCGATCCGCGATGGCGGCAAATGTTCAGGAATGCACGTACCACGCCATCGTCACCGCGAATGACAAGGACGCGCTCGCCGACAATGTCGAGCGTGACGAATGCGCCCGGTTCGGCCAGGTCGCTGACATGACAGACGAGTTGCCAGTGCCGGCGGAACAGCTCTTCCTTCTCCAGTTCGAGAAGTTCCTCGCTGTGATAGCACCATGCGGGCAGGCCGCTGCGATCCCAATTGGCGGGGATCGAAATGTTCCGGTTCGAAAGCGGTGATTGCATCGCGGCAGGCCCTTCCTCTCCTCGAAACTTGCTGAACGTACATTCAATAGTACGCCAGCCGCCGCGATTTGGGAAGGATGCAGACTCCGCTTTGCGCAGGAAAAAGGCGGGCAGGGCGCGGCAAGCCCGCGTGCTCCCAACTGCCCTGGATCAGACACTCGCGAAGGGAAGTCGAAAGCTTTCGCAACAGGTCAAAATAAAGGTCATTGCCCGGTTCGAGCGAACCACCTTCGGGATCGAGTACGCCGGTACGCGCATCGGTGCCCTCGGTCACGGTTGCCACCAGCTTCGGCTCGAATTGCGGTTCGGCGAACACGCAGGCCGCGCCCAGTTCCTTCACCCTGGCGCGGATTTCCGCCACCCTTTCCGCGCCCGGCATGACTTCCGGTGAAACGGTGATGGAGCCGGCCGCGGTCACGCCAAAACGGTTCTCGAAATACTGGTAGGCATCGTGGAAGACGATGAAGCCCTTGCCCTTCACCGGCTCGAGTTGCGCGGCAATCTCGGCCGTCAGGGCATCCAGCCGCTGCATCAGTCCGGCGGCATTGGCCTCGTACTTCGCCTTGTTGGCCGGGTCGGCCTCGACCAAGGCCTCCTCGATCGCGTGCACCATGGCCTTCGCATTCGCCGGATCGAGCCAGACATGGGCGTCGAAAGCGCCATGGCCGTGCTCCTCATGGCCTGCCTCAGCCGGCTTTTCGTGATCGTGGTCGTCATGGCCATCCTCGCCGTGACCATGCTTCTCGAAGGCGCCGCCTTCCCGGAATGGCAGCTTGACCAGATCGGGGGCGTCGATCAGTTCCACCGACTTCGCTTTTGAAGCCAGCGTTTCCAACGGCTTTTCCAGGAATGCCTCGAGTTCGTGGCCGACCCAGAAAACCAGATCGGCCTTTTCCAGCATCACGGCCTGCGAAGGTTTGAGTGAATAGGTGTGCGGCGAGGCGCTGCCCTCGACGATCAGGCCCGGATCGCCGACGCCCTTCATCACGGTCGCGACCAGCGAGTGCACTGGTTTGATCGAAGCGACAACATTGACTTCTGCACCCGCAACGGCTGTCGATGCAGCCAGAAAGGATGATACGAGAATTAGCGATCTTGCGCGGCGCATGGTGAACTCTCCCGGTCCGTCCGTGAAACACGGTGTCACGTTATCTCATTACAAGATTGCGTAACTATATAACGTGTGCGATAAGGCCGCGCAATCCCGTTCTTGGAACGGGTCCCGGCTTTGGCAAGGACATGTTGAAAAAGACTGCAGCTCTCGTCACGCTTGGGGACGCCGGCATTCATCGCTCCGGCCGCTGGCTGGTGCGTGGCGTAACCTTCGCCATCGACGCGGGCGAAATCGTCACGCTCATCGGGCCTAACGGTTCGGGCAAGTCCACGACCGCCAAGATGGCGCTGGGCATCCTGCCGCCCGACGAGGGTTCGGTCTTGAGGCGGCCCGGCCTGAAAGTCTCCTATGTGCCGCAGAAACTGGCCGTCGATTGGACAATGCCCCTCACTGTTTCCCGGTTCATGCGGCTGACCGGAGAGGTGGGCAAGGGCGAGGCAGAAGCGGCCATGGCATCGACCGGTGTCGTCCAGCTTGCGAATGCCGAGGTGCGCAACTTGTCGGGCGGCGAATTCCAGCGGGTGATGCTGGCCCGCGCCATTGCCCGCAAGCCTGACCTGCTGGTGCTCGACGAGCCGGTGCAAGGTGTGGATTTTTCCGGCGAGGTCGCGCTCTACGATCTCATCCGGCGCATCCGCGACGAGATCCATTGCGGCATCCTGCTCATTTCCCATGACCTGCATGTCGTGATGGCGGCTACCGATCGCGTCATCTGCCTGAACGGGCATGTGTGCTGCTCGGGAACCCCGACAAAGGTAGCCTCAAGTCCGGAGTACAAGGCCTTGTTCGGCGCGCGCGCGGCATCCACCCTTGCCGTCTACGAGCACCATCACGATCACACCCACCTGGCTGATGGCAGGGTGGAGCATTCCGACGGCACGATCACCGACCATTGCCATCCCGAAGACGGTCATCATCACGAAGATCATCATCATGATGGCCACTCGCACGGGGGCCGGCGCGATGCTTGACGACTTCTTTACGCGCGCGATCATTGCCGGCATCGGCGTGGCCCTGGTGGCCGGACCGCTCGGCTGTTTCATCGTCTGGCGAAGGCTCGCCTATTTCGGCGACACGCTTTCTCACGCCGCCTTGCTCGGCGTGGCGCTCGCTCTCCTGTTCGAGGTCAACATCACGCTCGCCGTGTTCTGCGTTTCGGCCTGTGTGTCGATCGCATTGCTGCTGCTGCAGAAGCGCGCGACGCTTTCGGCCGATGCGCTTCTGGGACTGCTGGCCCATTCGGCACTGGCGCTGGGCCTTGTCGTGCTCGCCTTCATGACCTGGGTGCGCATGGACCTGATGGGCTTCCTGTTCGGCGACATACTTGCGGTCTCGAAGACCGACATCGCCGTCATCTGGCTCGGCGGCGCACTGGTACTTGCGGTGCTCGCCGCGATCTGGCGTCCGCTGTTCGCCGCGACCGTCAACCGCGAACTGGCCGAGGCCGAGGGCATGAATCCGGACCGCGCCAACATCGTCTTCATGCTGCTGATGGCGGCGGTGATCGCGATCTCCATGAAGATCGTCGGCGTGCTGTTGATTACCGCCATGCTGATCATTCCCGCGGCAGCGGCGCGCCGGTTTGCGTCGGGCCCCGAGCAGATGGCGATCCTGGCGGCAGTGATCGGCGCGGTGGCTGTCGTCGGCGGATTGTTCGGCTCGCTGGAATGGGACACGCCGGCTGGACCAAGCATCGTGGTGGCGGCGCTTGGGCTGTTCAGCCTGTCTCTGCTGCCGGCAATTTCCCGCAATGCGCAGACGAGCGACGGCCCGGCGAAAATTGCCGACAATCGCGGGAAAGGAAACCGTCCATGAACGACCATGTTCACGCAACCGCGGACCTGACGAAGAACCAGTCGCTGGTGATGGGCGCGCTGGCAAGGTCGGACGGGCCGCTCAGCGCCTACACCATCCTCGACCAGTTGCGAGACAGCGGTTTTCGCGCGCCGTTGCAGGTCTACCGGGCGCTCGACAAACTGGTGGAGTTCGGCCTCGTGCACAGGCTGGAAAGCCTCAATGCCTTTGTCGCGTGCCGCCATCCCGGCTGCGAAGGCCACGAGACGACCGCATTCATGATCTGCGAGCGTTGCGGCGTCGTGAGTGAATTGACCGATGGCGCATTGGCCATGCGGTTGAAACATCTTGCGGTCGAGGCGGGGTTCGGCCTGAAGAAATCGACCATCGAACTGCGCGGCATCTGCCGGGGTTGCCAGGCCGCCTGAGTTTGATGACCGGGCAAACCGGCTTCTCATCGTCCGTTGTCCGCAGATTGATCAGGAAGTTTGCGCGGACAAGCGTTTCCGGCGGTTGGCAGACGGGGCGGAAACCGGGTTGCTCTCCACCGAAAGGCGCTCCACCAGCCTGCATTCGACCTTGATCTGTGTCGGCCCGCGACGCAGTCCGCCCGCCCCGTCGATCAGCACCTCGGCGGCGATTTCACCCATTTCGTGATGGGGAAGCACGAGTGTCGTCAACGGGGGATGCGTGAACTGGGCGATTTCGCGATCGTCGAAGCCGATCACCGCGACGTCATCGGGTATTCTCAGCCCCAGTTCGTGAAGTGCATCGTAGCAGCCCAGGGCCATCAGGTCGTTGCCGCAGAAGATCGCGTCCGGCGGATTGTCGAGCGCCATCAGTTCGTGCGTCATGGCGTAACCGGTCGGCGGCTCCCAGTTGCCGGGTTTTACCAGCGCTGGATCGAAGGGAATATCGTTGCTGGCCAGGGCCTGCTTGTAGCCCTTCATGCGGTCGCGAGTGGCATCGACGCCCTGCTGGCCATTGATGAGGCCGATACGCTTGCGCCCGGAGGCGAGAAGGCGCTCCGTCGCGGTACGCCCGCCCAGGAGATCGCCGGGAAGGACCGAGGGAAAGGCCCGCTTCTCGTCATAGCAGTTGACCAGGACAGTCCGCTGGTTGGCAAAAACCGCGGGCAGCTCCACCAGCCGCGTCAACACGGTGCCGTAGATGAAGCCGAGGGTCGGCGTCTGTCCCATCTGGCTGACGATCGCCGCTTCCATGTCGTGAACGCCATGGCTGACGAACAGGCACACATTGATCCCGAGCTCGAGCGCCTTGTCCCTGGCGCCCTGGAAAGCAAGTGCCGTCCATGGATCGGTGGTCAATTCGTCCGCAATGAAGACGATGACCGGTTGACCTTCCGCTGCCCTTTGTGAGCGCCGGACAAACTGGTAACCCAGTTCATTCGCCGCCTCGTATACCCGCCTGCGGGTTGCTTCGGCCAGCTTGGCCCCCGGACTGCCGTTGAGCACCAATGATACGGTAGCCTGGGACACGCCGGCGCGGGCTGCCACATCCATCATTGTCGGACGGATCTTGGAATATCGGCGCCGATCGCCTGCCATTTCCTCAGCTTTCTTCATCAGTTGATCCGGTTTTCTCCGCAATTGGCCGGGCACGCGCAAGCCGCAAAACTGGTTTCACCCCGTATTTTCCCGAGCGGGTACGTTATGCCGCACATTGCTGTTTCGCGGGCATTTTCCGCCATACGCAGCCGCGATCGCGCCGGACCATTCATACTTGACACTAATATATTAGTAAATATTATTGATTGCTCGATCAGGGAGGTCAGCGATGCGCCTGCTCATCACCGGCGCCACGGGCAAAGTAGGCCGTAGCTTCATTGATCGCTTTCTGAAAAGTGACATTTCGTCCGGCTGGAGTGTCGTTGCGCTTTGCCACAACCGGCAACTGGCGGACCGCGGCGGTGTGGATGTCGTGGCGGGATCGCTGGCGGACGAAGCTGCCGTTCGCGAGGCGATGCGAGATGTCACCCATGTGGTTCATCTGGCGGCCGTGAAGGAATCCCCGGACCTCGCCATCGATGTATCGGTCAAGGGCCTGTTCCTGCTGTTGGAGCAGGCGAGGCGGCTGCCGGCATTTCGCCGGTTCGTCCTCCTGAGCGGGGACTGCACTGTCGGCCACATCTTTCAGCCGTACGGCGAACCGGTCACGGAGCAATCGCCGCGCAAGGCCTATCCGGGCTGCTACGGCCTGACCAAGGTGCTGGAAGAGGTGATGCTGGAGCAATACCAGTTCCAGTACGGACTGGACGGCTGCGTGCTTCGGGCGCCCTGGATCATGGAGAAGGACGACTTCCGTTTCGCGCTCTCCTTTGGCGGGGATCAGTTCGGCGGGCCGGCCTGGACCGGGCTGCTGCCTCCGCGCGAGGTCGAGGAACATGCCCGAGCCCGTCGCATTCCGCTGATGCTGGACAGCGAAGGGTCACCGCTGAGGCGCAATTTCGTCCATGCCGACGACGTGGTCTCGGCTCTTTTGTGCGCACTTGAACATCCTTCGGCACGGCAGTCGCTGTTCAACATCTCGATGAACGCCCCTGTCGATTACGCTGTTCTGGCACGGTACCTGGCGCGTACGCGCGGACTTGAGAGCGTTCCCGTTCCAACACCCTTTCACAGCAATTGGCTCGAAAACAGCAAGGCGCGGTTGTTGCTTGGCTGGGAGCCGGAAGTCGATCTGGAGGCGCTTGTTGAGCGCGCCTGGGCATATGTGCGCGCCCAGGATGATCCGAGAAGGATCTGGTACCCGGGGTAAGGTGCGCCGGGACCAGGAAATAGGGAGAGAGAATCGTGAAACGCAGTCTTCTGCCATTCCTGGCTTCCGTGCTTGCGCTGTCTGTCGTCAGCGCAGAAGCACAAGAAAAGAAAACGCTGGCTATCGTTGTGAAAGGATTGGACAATCCGTTCTTCGAGCAGATCAACCTCGGATGCCAGAAATGGATGTCCGAGCACGCTGATTCCGAATATGCGTGCCTCTATACCGGCCCCGCATCGAGCGCGGATGAAGCAGGCGAAGTGCAGATCGTGGACGATCTGCTGACGAAGGGTGTCGCGGCGATCGCGATTTCTCCGTCGAACGCTCCGGCGATGGCCAACCGCATCAAGCAGATCAATCCATCCGTTCCGGTGATGACCATTGACGCCGATTTCCTGGAGGCCGATCGCGGGTTGCGAAAGACCTATCTGGGAACCGACAACTACCTGATGGGCGTCAAGATGGCCGAGGAGGCGATGAAGCTGAAGCCCGAAGGCGGCACCGTCTGCCTGCAGCTCGGCAACGTCGCTGCCGACAACATCAATGCGCGCGCGGCCGGTTTCCGTGACACCGCATCCGGCACGAAGGGCACAGAACGGCTGGCCGGCGAAAAAGGCTGGACGGAAATCGAGGGCTGCCCCGTCTTCACCAACGACCAGGCCGACCTTGCAAACCAGCAGATGGCCGATGTGTTCACCGCAAATCCGGATCTCGACGCCTTCATCCTGATTGGCGGCTGGGCGCAATTCGCACCGCAGGCCTATGCGCAGGTTACCGACCAGGTGATGGACAAGCTGAAGTCGAAGGACCTCATCATCATCGCCGGCGATACCTTGCCTCCGCAGACGCAAGCCTTCCGCGACGGCCGCAGCCACGCACAGGTCGGCCAGCGTCCGTTTGAGATGGGACTGCGCGCGCCGGACGTGATGATCCAGCTCATCAACGGCGAGAAAGTCGATGATCCGCTCTATACCGGGCTCGACGTGTGCAACCAGGAAGATCCGGGCTTCTGCGAAAAGAACTGAAGCTAAAGGCAAAAAGGCCGCCCCTGGTCCGTTTGGCGGATCCGGGGCGGTGCCGGCATGGCGGGTCTGGCGGGTTTTGATCGGGCGTCCCGGCGGCCAATCGACGTTTTGGGCTTGATATCAGACAATTATTTATATTATTAATTATAAACCGTCGGAGGGGCGGCAACATTCATGCAAAGTCCAGGGAGGACCCAATGAAACTGCGAACAGCAATTGGCATTGTCGCACTGGCGGCATTGATGGCAGGCTCCGCCGAGGCACAGGAAAAGAAGCAGCTTGCATTCGTCGTCAACGCCGCTTCCGACTTCTGGAAACTCGCCGAAGCCGGCGTGAAGGCCGCCCAGGCAGAATTGCCGAATTACGAGTTGCAGTTCCGCTATCCCGCGCAGGGCACGGCGGCGTTGCAGAACGCGTTGATGGACGACCTTGTTGCGGCAGGAACCGACGCCATCATGATTTCGTCGGCCGATCCGAAGAACTCCATCGATGCATTCAATCGCGTCGCGGCACAGGTGCCGCTTTTCACCACCGACAGCGATGCGCCTTCCAGCAACCGCATCGCCTATCTTGGATCGTCCAACACGGATGCTGGCGTCCAGGCCGGGGAGATCGCGGTCAAGGCCCTGCCGAACGGCGCAAAGTGCATGGGCTTCGTCGGCTTCCTCGGCGCCGACAATGCCGTCGAGCGCATTGCGGGATTCCGCAAGGCGGTCGAAGGCAAGGGCATCGAACTGGTCGATGTTCGCGGCGACGATGTCGATTTTGCCCGGGCGAGGTCCAACGTGGACGACGTCCTGGCCGCCATGCCTGACGTGAACTGCATGGTGGGCTTCTACTCCTACAATCCGCCCAAGATTTATGAAGCGCTCCAGGCCGCCGGAAAGCTCGGGCAGATCACGGTAATCGCCTTCGACGAAGACCCGGTAACGCTGGGCGCGGTTCGCGAAGGCAGCTTTGCCGGAACGGTGGTGCAGGATCCCTACCAGTGGGGATACCAGGGCATGCACCTCATGGCCGACTATCTCGAAGGCGACAAGTCGGGCGTGCCGGCGAACGGGCTGATCATCGTTCCAACGAAGGTGATCGAAAAGTCCAATGTCGATGCCTTCGAGGCCGAACTCAAGCAGCGCATCGGCGGCTGACCCTCCTGGCTGCCGGGGGCGGGTGGCGCGTTGCCTCCCGCCCGATTTGCCTCCTGCCTGGGACTACGGGATCCTCGCATGAAACAGCCTGCATCTTTCGATTTCCGGCTTGAGGGTATTTCAAAGGTATATCCGGGGGTAATCGCGCTCGACGGCGTTTCGCTGGCCGTACGGGCAGGCGAAGTGCTCGGTCTCGTCGGCGAAAACGGCGCCGGCAAGTCGACCCTCATGAAGATACTTGGAGGCGTCACCCATCCCACGCAGGGCGTCATTGTCATCGATGGCGAGGAATATTCCGGGCTGACTGTATTGCAGTCGCAGCGCGCCGGCGTGGCCTTTGTCCATCAGGAACTCAACGTTTTCGACAATCTCGATGTTGCCGGCAACATCTTCCTTGGCCGCGAAATGCGCCGCCGGCCGTTCGGCCTGCTGGACGTTGCCGGAATGCACGATGCGGTGGAACCTTTGCTGAAACGGGTCGGTGCGAAGTTCCGGCCCGACACGCCAGCCTCGCGCCTTTCGCTGGCGGAGCAACAGATGGTGGAGATTGCCAAGGCGCTCTCGGTGGACGCGCGGCTGGTGATCATGGACGAGCCGACTTCGTGCCTGACCATCACCGAGACCGAAGCGCTGCTGGAGGTCATCCGCGATCTCAAGCGACAGGGCATAGCCGTGATCTTCATTTCGCACCGGCTTGGCGAGGTGGCGCAATGCGCCGATCGCGTGGTGGTGCTGCGCGACGGGCAGATCGCCGGGGAGCTGGCTCAAGGCGAGATTTCCCACAACGCCATGATCAGGCTGATGATCGGCCGCGACCTGAAGTCCCTCTACACGCCGCCGGAAATCGCGGCGGGCAGGGCGGTCCTTTCGGTCAGGAATGCTTTCACCGCTGCCCATCCCGGCGGGCGCTGCGACTTCGACGTGCGCAGCGGCGAAATATTGGGGATGGCAGGGCTTGTCGGGGCAGGTCGCACCGAACTGGCCGAGGCCGTCTTCGGTGTCCGGAAACTGCTGGGCGGCGAAGTCCGCATTTCGGGCAAGCCGTTCAAGGCGGGCGATCCCCGGGCGGCAATTGCGAACGGCCTCTACCTGGTGCCCGAGGACCGCAAGAACACCGGCCTCATCCTCGATCTGGAGATTGCGGAAAACATCACGCTGGCGAACCTGGCCGAATTTGCCCGCTATGGTCTCGTCTCCCATGGCGGGCAGGTCGCGGTAGCGCAGGACATGCGGCGCAAGCTGCGGATCAAGACCAATGACGTCACACAGGCTGCGCACGAAATGTCGGGCGGGAACCAGCAGAAGACGGTGCTGGCGAAATGGCTTTCGATGAAGCCGAGGGTCGTGATCTTCGATGAGCCGACGCGGGGGATAGATGTCGGCTCCAAGTCGGAAATCTATGCGATCATGCGCCAGCTTGCCGATGCGGGGATTGGTGTCATGATGATCTCCAGCGACATGGAGGAACTGATCGGCGTTTCCGACCGCGTGATCGTGATGCGGGAAGGGAGCATTACCGGCGAACTGACGCGGACGGAGTTTTCCGAACACAACATCCTGTCGCTGGCGGTCGGAAAGCCGGCCATGGAGAAGGCGTCATGAAGAAGAAGGATCTCGGCCTTGCGGTTCTGATCATCGTGGTCGGCCTGGTCGTCTTCTTGCGCAACCCGCTTTTTCTTTCGCCCATCAACATGGGAAACACCGCGAACCTGATCGGCCTGTTCGGAATATTCGCGATCGGCCAGGGCTTTGTCATCATGACCGGCGGCATCGATCTTTCCGTCGGTTCGGTGATCGCGCTGCTGGGCGTTCTCTTCGTCGACATGGTGGGCAGGCTGGGCGTTCCCTGGCCCGCGGCAATCGTGATCATCCTGCTTCTGGGCGCATTGATCGGCCTTGCCCACGGCCTCCTGATCACCCGGTTCAAGATCCAGCCGTTCGTGGTGACCTTGTGCGGGCTGCTGATCTATCGCGGCATTGCCCGAGGCTACACCGGCGAAGCAACCGCCGGTTTCCCCTTCGGTTCCACCTATCCGGGGCTTGAATGGCTGACCATCGGCCGTTCGTTCGGCATCCCGCACTCCTTCATCGCCATGCTGGTCATCGCGGCCCTGGCATGGGTCGTGATGCACCGGTCGGTATTCGGCCGGCATTTGCAGGCTGTGGGCAAGAACGAGGAGGCGGCGCGATTTTCAGGCATCCGCACCGACCGCGTCACGATAGCGGCCTATGTCATCTGTTCGGTGCTGGCGGCGGTTGCGGCGGTGTATTTCGCCATGTTCACCAAGTCCGTGCAGCCCTCGTCGCACGGCAATTTCTATGAGCTCTACGCCATCGCCGCCGCAGTGCTGGGCGGGTTTTCGCTGCGTGGAGGCGAGGGCTCGATCGTGGGCGTCGTGCTGGGTGCCGTGCTGCTGCAGGAGTTGCAGAACCTCGTGAACCTCCTGGGCATACCGTCTTCGCTCAACTTCGCAGTAATGGGAACGGTCATCCTCGCCGGCGTCCTGGCCGACAACCAGTTTGCCGCCTATCGGGGCCGCAGGCGTTCTTCCAGGACATTGCAGCAATATCAGGCCGGCAACGAGTTGACGCCGTAACCACGGGAAAAGGTCGTACATGAGCGCGCTTGAACTGCGGTCCATCTCCAAGAATTTCGGAGCCATCCAGGCGCTGAAGGATGTGTCGATCTCGCTCGAGCCGGGCGAGGTCGTCGGGCTCATGGGAGACAATGGGGCGGGCAAATCGACGCTGGTGAAGGTCGTCGCCGGCAATTTCTCGCCAACCACCGGAGAGATCCTGATCGAAGGGGAGAAAGCAGCCTTTCACAAGCCGCTGGACGCGCAACTGGCCGGCATCGAGGTCGTGTACCAGGACCTGGCGCTTTGCAACAATTTGTCCGCCGCCTCGAACGTCTTCCTGGGGCGCGAGCCGACGACCCGCTTCGGCCCTTTCAGGATCATCGATTACCGCCACATGCGCGAACGCTCGGCGGAGCTGTTCGCCAGGCTCAAATCCGAGACACGCCCCCGCGACCAGGTGCTTCGCATGTCGGGCGGACAGCGCCAGGCGGTGGCCATTGCAAGGACATTGCTGTCCGACGCCAAGATCGTTCTCATGGACGAGCCGACAGCCGCCATCTCGGTCCGCCAGGTGGCCGAGGTGCTGCGCCTCATTCGCCAATTGCGCGACCACGGCATAGCAATCGTCCTGATCAGCCATCGCATGCCGGACGTTTTCGAGGTGGCCGACCGGATCGCGGTGCTGCGGCGCGGCGAGCTCGTGTGCAACAAGCGCGCCTCCAATTCCTCGCCCGAAGAAGTGACGGGCCTGATCACCGGCGCAATCGAGATGGCCTGAACGAAACCGGAGCGAGCGCGATGACCGACATTTCCGAAATCATAGGCCGCTCGGAGCATCGCAGCTTCCTGGGGCGGATCACCTCGCAGCAGACATTCTGGGTTTTCCTCGCGGCCCTGCTGGCCTGTATCGCGCTGACACTGTTGACGGATACCTTCGCCACGGAGCGCAACCTCTTCAACGTCACGCGAAACTTTGCGTTCGTGGGTATCATCGCACTGGGAATGACGGCTGTCATTGCATCGGGCGGCATCGATCTGTCGGTCGGCTCCACGGTGGTCATTTCCGCCATCACCATCGCGGTTGTCACGTCGTCGGGGATGCCGTTCGCAGTGGGATGCGCAGCGGCGATTGCCGTCGCGCTGACGGTCGGTGCGGTGAACGGGGTTCTGATTGCCTATGCGGGCATGCCGCCATTCGTCGTGACACTGGGCATGCTGTCCGTGGCCCGAAGCCTGGCGACGGTGCTTTCGAACAACAAGATGATCTACGAGTTCGGGCCCGATCATGAACTGCTGCTGTGGATCGGCGGCGGCTCCACCCTGGGGCTGCCCCATCCGCTGATCGTGATGGTAATTCTCGCTGTGATAACCTCGTTCGCGTTCAGGTGGACGCGGTGGGGCCAGCACGTCTTCGCCATCGGCGGAAATGAACAGGCCGCGATCCTGACAGGCATTCCGGTCAGGCAGATCAAGGTCAGCATCTACATGTTCTCGGCCCTGATGGCCGGGATCACCGGCATACTGGAAGTTGGCTGGCTGGGCGGCGTTACCACGAATTTGGGCCAGTCCATGGAGCTGTCCGTCATCGCCGCAGCGGTGATTGGCGGCGCCAACCTCGCTGGCGGCACTGGCACCGCATTCGGCGCAGTGGTCGGCGCCTTGCTGATCGAGGTCATCCGCAACAGCCTCATTCTGCTTGGGATCAGCACCTTCTGGCAGGGAACCTTCGTCGGCTCGTTCATCGTCATCGCCGTCGCATTCGACAAGTTCAGGCAGGCACGCTGACGATGGGCTTCACGGTTGGACGGGAATTGCCTTCGCCCGCTTCCGGCGCAAGGACCCGCTATCCTCTTGCGGTTGCCTCGCGAAGCCGCCGCGCCAGCACTTCCAGTAGTTTCCAGCCGATTGCACCGTTCCTTTCGATGAGGGGACGGAACTCCCAGAATGTCAGCCCGTAGCAAACGAGGTCGGTTGCCGCGGTTACAGTGGCCGAACGGGGACCGCCGTCGATCAGCGCCAGTTCGCCGAAACACTCGCCCGGACCGAGCGTGGCAAGCTCAATGCCCTTGCTGGAAACGATCGCTGTCCCGCCATCGATGATGAAGAAGGCCGCCCCGCCCGATCCTTCCATGATCACCGTCTCACCGGCACGAAACCGTCGCTCCTTGAGCAGTCGGGCGATCTGCTCGGTCTGCCGCCGGTCCATGCCGGTAAAGAGGTCGACACGCTGCAGCGTGGCGACAGGGTTCCGGCCGGGTTGCGGGGGCAAGGTCGTATGTTCCTTGCCCGTCGTAACTGCGCGGCATTGCAGCAAATAAAGCTTGCCGTCCTCGATCGCCCATTCGATGTCGCGGCGCGGCCCGTAGACCTTCTCGCACTGGAACGCCAATTCGCCGAGTGCCGAAAGGCTCGCATCGTCGAGGCACAACTGCCTTACCGATTCTGGCGGCACTTCATCCTCGAAAGTCCCGCCATTGGGCAGCGACCTGATAGCGATGCGCTTGCGGCCCGGCTTTCGCTCGATCACATGCCCTGACCGGTCGATGCGGAAGTGGTCTGGAACCACGAGGCCGGCGACGACCGCTTCGCCCAGGCCCCAGCTTGCCTCGACCAGACGCTCGTCTGCGCCGGTCACAGGGTGCTGCGTGAACATGACACCTGCAACAGTGGGATTGAGTAGGGTCTGCACGACGACGCCGACGCTTGGCCGAGTGAACAATCCGACCCGCTGGCGGTAAGTTATCGCGGAATCGGAGTTGGCCGACCACCAGACCTCGCGTACCGCGTCGGGCACATCCGACGCGGAATGCACGTTGAGGATCGTGACGTGCTGGCCGGCGAAGCTGGCATCCGCGCCATCTTCGTCGACTGCGGACGAGCGGACCGCGAAGGGAGGCGAGAGACCGGCGACTGCCTTCGCGATTTTTTCCAGCGCCTGTTCGTCGCCCGCGGCGATGGCTTCAACCAGTTCTCCCGTGAGCGCGATGCCGGGCGGTACCGGCAAACCCTGGCGTATTGCGTCGCCAAGACCGACCGCTTTCGATCCGTAAAGCGAGACCTCGCGTGCAGCGGAAAGGGGAACGGCCTTCTTCACCGCAGCACCGTAACCTCGCCGGCTTCCCCGTCGACCCGGATCATCATGCCATCCATGATGCGTTCCGTCGCCTCGCGCGTGCCGACCACCCCCGGTATCCCGTATTCACGCGAAACGATCGCAGCATGGGAGAGCAGTCCGCCATTGTCGGTAACGATGCCGCCGAGCAGCGGCAGCAGAATGTTGAATGCCTCGGTGGTCAACTCGGTTACGAGCACGTCGCCCTTGGCAATGCGCCCGAACTCCGACGGGCCGGAAACGCGGCGGGCCGTGCCCTCATAGACACCCTTGCTGGCTGCAAGGCCGTAGAGAACAGTCTCCTCGTTCTGCGCCTGCGAACTGCCGAACACATGGCCGAGCGAAACGAACATGGCTCCCATGAGCCGCGCCACCGCCGGCGGCAAATCCGAAAGATCCGGCGGCGGCGGCGCTGCCGGACCAAGGGAAGGCGGCGCGTCCCTGGCTGTATGGGAAGCCCTGAATGCGGCGCGCTCCGCAAGTACATCGGACGATGGGCCGCCATCGCCCAGGACCATGGCGCACATCTCTTCAAGATTGGCGTCGAGCATCAATACGGGGTCGCCGATACGGCCGAGACCGGCCGCGCGTCGTCCGGCGGCGAGCGCGCCGCGTCGCATGATGCCGGACGCCCAGATGTCGCTGTAGACGCCCCGTTCATCCCGCAGCCGGTACATGAGGCGCGCCTCGCCAAGCAGGTCGTCAAATTCGGCGCGGCTTGCGGCCGGGACCAGGCCGCGGATCTCGGCAGTTTGGCCAACCACGTCCGATTGCGATTGCTTCTCCCCTGAAAGCGCAATGCGTATCGAGCGCAGCAGCGCATCGGGAAGTTCGAGGGCGGTTGGCTCTGTAATGTCGAATCCGTCGACCAGACGATTGCCCACCAGGTCGAGCCAGGCGGCGAATGCCGCGCCGGCTTCTCCGTCCAGATTTCGCAGCCGCGACAAGACTTCCGCCGGATCATCATCGGAATCCATTGCCTTTCGAGCCGAAAGATCGCTGGCAATCGCCTTCTTCAGCCGCTCCACCTCGTCCGAGCCGCCGGCTGACACAGCCGAGGCATCGCGCAACAGACCCAGGAGTTCCGAATGCGGCAGACCGGTCCATTCGCCGGCATGGATCAGGAAATCGCCAGTAGGCAGCACCGCCGCCGCGGTGAAACGCATGTGCTGTGCCATCATCGCCGCGTGATGGTCGCGACACTGAACGAGGTAGGCGGCGAGTTCCTCATCGGACAGGTTCTCGGGATCGACAGACTGCAACTGCTTGTGCCTGGCAATGCTTTCCGGCTTGACCTTGCCGTCCCACTCGCGCAACTGCTCGCGCCACAGTTTTTCGCCAAGCGCCTGTTCTGCTCGCGCAAAACGGGCCGGCACTTCTGCATCGGGTGCGGGGATTACCTGATTGTAGCCAAATCCGCTGACGTAGCCCATCTGCAACCCGTCGATCAGCAGGCCGTAGAAGCGCGAGAAATCATTGGTACCGCGCTTGAATGCGGACGGATGGGTTTGCTGGAAATAGCGCGACATGGGCCTGGGAAAATGAACCGGATCCTGCTCCCAATGTCCCGGTCCGGGTGGCTCGAGATTCAGTCTTGCTGGTCCCGCGGTCGTGGCCATTGCAACTCCTCCTTTGCGCAGCCTCCGGCCGCGGTTCGGCGCCATTTACAGCCAATGACCGGGTACAATTCAGGGAACCGTCGCCAGCGAAGGTCATCGACCCGCCAACAGCGTAGGCTGCCAGCAATGGTAATGGCAAGAAGACCTTGCGGGAGCCCAAGGGCGGCCGGAATTTATTGAGAAGGAGGAATGGAGGCCTCGCCCGGAATCGAACCGGGGTGCAAGGATTTGCAGTCCTCTGCGTAACCACTCCGCCACGAGGCCCCAAGGCCGGACATATCGGCGAACCAATAACCGGTGTCAAGCGCGCCGCACGAGCGGTGTTGACGGAAAATCACATCAAAGGCGCCGGCAGGCGGAAGACGATCTCGGCGAGGCGCTTGAACGTACCCTGTTCCGGCCGCCATCGCTGCGCTTCGCTTTCCAGCCGCGACATCCATTGCAAGAGCCGCTCGGTGTCTTCCCGCCGGTACAAAAGCAGCATCGATTCAAAGTTGATGTAGAGACTGCGGATATCGAGATTGGCGGAGCCCACGAAGCCGCAATCGTCTATGATCAGCGCCTTGGCGTGGACCATGCCCGGATGGGCGAGGACCTTTACGCCGGCATCCGACATTTCGCGCAGGAAGGATGCGCGGGCGAGATCGGCAAGCCGCTGGTTGGAGTGCTGCGGGACGGTCAGCGTTACCGGGATGCCTCGCCGCACCGCGATGGAAAGTGCGCCGGCAATTGCGGACGAAGGCAGGAAATACGGCGTGACGATCGATATCCGGCGCTGTGCCTGGTGGCAGGCAAGCACGATCGCATCGTGCAGCACGTCCTCGCGGATGTCAGGGCCGGAGGGAATGAGCTGGACGATCGAGCCGCCTGAACGGTTCGCAGGCACGGGCAGGGGAAAGACGGGCTCCTCGCTGGCGGCGCGCGCCCAGTCGGATGCAAAAAGTTGCTCGAAGCCGGTCACGGCCGGTCCCTCGAGTACATACCCCAGGTCCGACCACTTGCCGTGATGGTCCGCATTGCCGAGATATTCCGAGGCGATGTTCATGCCGCCCGCAAACACCGTTTTGCGGTCGAAGATCGCGGTCTTGCGGTGATTGCGGAGATTTATGTGCCCGCGGACCGGATAAGGGACGAGCGGGGAGAATATGCGAACCTTCCCGCCGGCTTCTTCCAGCCTCGCCAGCGCGGCGCGAGGCCGGTTGCGGGAGCCGTAGCCATCGAGCAACAGGCGCACCGAAACGCCCTCCATTGCGCGTTCGCGCAATTTCTCGGCAATGTCCGTTCCAACTTCGTCGTCGTTGAACTTGTAGAACGTCATCTCGATGCCCTGGCTTGCGCCGGCAATCAACGCCACAAGTTCGCGGTAGGCCTGGCGTCCGGTCATGACAAGTTCCACCCTGTTGCCGCCCAGCGCACCGGGAAGCCCCGATTGTCTTGCCAGCCGGTCTATGGAGGTGGAGAGGCGGCCAAGGCCGTCCGGCGGCCCGTCATGGCCGAAATGGACGATCCGCCTGCCGGGCAATGTCTTGCGGTTTCCGAGCGCCAGAAATGCAGGAACGGCGAGATAGGGAACCAGCGCCGCGAAAAGCAGCCAGGCGAAGGCAGACTGCGGCGAGCGGTGCTGCTGGCGCGTGGCCATCGCAGCGAAAAGGAAGGCCAGCGCCGCCAAAGCGACAGTCAAGTGCACGAGCACCCAGTTCATTCGAAAGACCTGGCCTTGTCCGCAGCCGACAATGTGTTCGCCAAACCGGAGTTTCCCCTGTGTGAATACCGAAGATGGGTAACCCCTCGTCGGTTTTCGAGCATTCCTCGTGCTGACAGGCGCTGGCGCATGCCGTAACTTGCGCGAAACTTCAGGGATTAAAGCATGTCTTTTACGTTCCAGACCACAAAATCGGTAATTTGCGAGCCCGGCTCCTCGGTCCGGATCGGTGAACTGGCCAAAGGCCTTGGCTGCACAAAGGTCGCGTTCGTCACCGATTCGGGGATCCTGGAGCGCGGACTGGCCGCGGCGGCAATCGAGAGCCTGCGCGACAACGGCATCGCAGTCTGGCTGTTCACCGATGTCGTCGCCGACCCGCCGGAGGCAATGGTGCTTGACGCCGTCGAGGGCGCGCGGCGCGAAGGCGTCGATGGCGTCGTTTCCGTCGGCGGCGGCTCTTCGCTGGACACGGCCAAGCTGATTGCCGTCCTTGCCGGATCCTCGCAATTGCTGCCCGAAATCTATGGTGTCGGACTGGTCCGCGGCGGACGCCTGCCGCTGATTCTTGCGCCCGACGACTGCCGGAACCGGTTCGGAAGTGACGCCCATTGCCATTGTCACCACGGGCGAGGCCGAGAAGAAGGGCGTTGTCTCGCCGCAATTGCTGCCTGATTGGGCAGTGCTTGACGCGAGCCTGACGACCGGTCTTCCCGCGCCTGTAACCGCAGCCACCGGCATTGACGCCATGGTGCATGCCATTGAAGCGTATACGAGCAAGATCAGGAAAAACCCGCTTTCCGACTGCCTTGCCCGCGAGGCGCTGCGCCTGCTTGCAGGCAATATCCGCACGGCCTGCTTCGACCCCGGCAACGTGGCTGCGCGTAGCGACATGCTTCTGGGTTCCATGCTTGCCGGCATGGCATTTGCAAACGCGCCGGTGGCGGCGGTTCATGCACTTGCATATCCGCTGGGCGGACATTTCCATGTGCCGCACGGACTTTCAAACGCGCTCGTCTTGCCGCATGTGCTGGAATTCAACATGCCGCGGGCGCTCGATCTGTATGGGGAACTGGCACCGGTTATCTTTCCTGACACCGTGAAGCTTGATCCGGCGGGCAGGGCGCGTGCCATGGTGGACGGACTACGCCGCCTTGGCCCGGAACTGGGAATGCAGGACCGGCTTTCGCAGGTGGGCGTCAGCCACAATCACCTGCCGATGCTTGCTGCCGACGCGATGAAGCAGACACGCCTGCTCGTCAACAATCCGCGCGAGATGACCTATGAGGCGGCCCTAGCGATATACACAGCCGCGCTGTAGCGCCTGCCGGGTGCGGCGGGTTGAGCGGTTGAAAACCGACCGCCGCTCGGATAGACGATGAAGTGACAAGGGCCGGCAGCACGGCCCGTTGAATTGCCCAGGCTGGAGCAACCATGGCCATCGATCACGACAAGGCGCGCCGGAACATGGTGGATTGCCAGATCCGCACCAGCGACGTGACCAACCTTGACGTCCTCGATGCATTTCTTTCCGTGCCGCGCGAGCAGTTCGTGCCGCAGGAACTGCTCCAGTTTGCCTATCTCGACGAGGAACTGGCTCTCATGGACGGTCGGTTCCTGATTGCAGGGGCGCCGCTTGCGCGGCTCATCCAGGCGGCCTCGATCCAGCCATCGGACAGCGTGCTCGATGTCGGCTGCGCCACCGGCTATTCGACGGCGATCATTTCGCGCCTGGCCAAGCAGGTTACGGGACTGGAATGTTCCCCGGCACTCGCTTCGGCGGCGCGCGCCGCGCTGGCCGCGACCGGTTGCACCAATGTCGTGGTCGTTGAGGGTCCGCTCGAGTCCGGATATGCGGCCAATGCTCCCTACGACGTTGTTTTCATTGGCGGAAGCGTGGCCAGATTGCCCGAGGCTCTGGCCGGCCAATTGAAGAATGGCGGCCGTCTCGTGGTGGTCGAAGGCACCGGCAATGCCGCGGTTGCCCGCATCTATGTGAATGACGACGGCGTCGTATCGGGGCGGCGCCTTTTCAACTGTTCGATTCCGATGCTTCCGGGCTTCGAGCGCAAACCGGAGTTCGTTTTCTGACCTAGTACCGTTGCCAATTTGCAACGAGCCGCAGGGACAGGAAATATTCGGAAAGAATGATTTGACCTTGCCGGGGTCGCGACTACCTTGGAAGCTTACGAGCGGGCATGTGTGCGGTGAGTTTGCTATTCAACCTGAAGGCCATGTTGAGGGACCGGCGATGTGCGGTCTTCGGCACGGCCCTGTTTCATGATGGTCTGTGATGCGTAGGGGTGCGACGCGATCTTTTCTGGTGCGGCTGACGGCCACGACGGCCCTGCTGACGCTGTTTTCCGTCGCGCCTCAGGCTCGTGCCGAATCCATGGCAGAGGCTTTGGCGCTGGCCTATTCGAACAATCCGACGCTGAATGCTGCGCGCGCCCAGACGCGGGCCGTGGATGAGAACGTTCCGCTGGCCAAGTCCGCGCTGCGTCCGCAGATCTTCGCCGACGCGGACTACAGCACTGTCTGGCAGGAGTCGCGGACGCCGGGCAATGTGCGGCAGATTGTGGGCGCCGATCCAACCACAGGGCAGCTGATCTACCAGTCCTTTCCCATCCCGCGTACCACGTCGCATCTTCAGCCTTACGGCTTCGGAATAACGTTGTCGCAGACGCTGTTCGACAGCTTCAAGACCCGCAACAATGTCGAATCTGCGCAGTCGGGCGTGTTCGCCAGCCGCGAGACCTTGCGCAATACCGAGCAGAACGTCCTTTTCGACGCCGCCAGCGCCTACATGGATGTCATCCGCGACACGGCGATCGTCGGCTACCGCAAGCAGGCGCTGGAATTCCTCGACGAGCAGGTCCGTTCGGAACGTACGCGTTTCGATGTCGGCGAAAGCACGCGAACCGACGTGGCGCAGGCTGAATCGAGCCGCGAATTCAACTTCGCCCAGTTGGAAACTGCCAGGGCGCAATTGCAGTCGAGCGTCGCCATATACCGGCAGATCATCGGTACCGACGCGAAGGGACTGAAGGCTCCTCCCGGAGTCAGCAAGCTCATTCCGCAAAACATCGACCGTGCGCTGGAAATTGCTTTTGCCGAGCATCCCGCCGTCATGGCGACAAAGTATCTGGTCGACCAGGCCGACTGGAACGTGAAGAGCGCGGAAAGCGATCTTCTGCCGCGCGTCGATCTTCAGGCCAGTGCAGGACAGCGGTTTGATTCGCGTGTTGCGGGCGACCAGATCGATGAGCGCTCCATCACCGCTCGGCTGACCGTGCCGATCTACCAGGGCGGCGCGGTATCCGCGACTGTGCGCCAGAACAAGGAAATCCTCGGCCAGCGCTGGATCGAGGTGGACGAGACCGTAGACAGCGTCCGCGCCGCGGTGGTCTCCGCTTATGGGCAGCTGCAGGCAGCGCGCGCCTCGATCGAGGCGAACAGGGCGCAGGTGCGGGCAGCCAATCTTGCCCTGGAAGGCACGATCGAGGAACGCGCCGTGGGTCAGCGCACCGCGCTCGACGTATTGCGCGCCCAGCAGGACGTGCTTATCGCCCAGATCTCGCTCGCGACTTCAGAGCGCGACGCGGTTGTCGCCAGCTACGCAGTGCTTTCGGCCATCGGCCGGTTGAGCTCCGATACCGCTAAGCCTGGCGGTCGTGCGCTATTCGCCGGAAGATCACTACCTGGCCGTCAAGGACAAGTGGTTCGGACTGCGCACCCCGGACGGACGCTGACAACCGCCGCTTCACCAATTCACTAGCCCGCGTGCGGGATCGGGCTCTTCGGGAATGGCACGACCTTGTCGCCATCCGGTTCCTTCAAATCGAGTATCCCAACGGCGATTGGCCGTTCGCGCCCGCGCAAGATGTGCGTGCCGGCCGCAATGAAATGCGCCTCTGCGCCAACGGCATTCATGACCGAGGATGATACCAGCACCATGGCATCGTCGGTCGGGCGCATCAGGTCCTTGCCCATCTGCTCGAGCCGCTGCGCGACGTTCACGCTATCGCCCACCAGCGTATAGTTCTGCCGTCCGCCGCCGCCGATATTGCCTACCACCGCGCGGCCGGTGTGAATGCCGATCCGCAGCCTGATCGGCGCTTTCCCCGCGCTGGCGCGAAGGCGGTTGTTGGCGGCGATCGCAGCCATGATCTCGCGGGCGGCCTTCACCGCGTTCTTCGCATGGCCCGGATCGTCCTCCGGAGCTCCCCAGAAGGCCATCACGCCATCGCCAAGGAACTTGTCCACTGTGCCGCCGGTCGCCTCGATGCAGGAGCAGACGATATCGAAATGTTCGTTCAGAACGGACGCGGTCTCTGCCGCGTCCAGCCGCTCCGAAAGCGTGGTGAAGCCCGCAATGTCTGAGAACAGGATCGTCACCTCGCGCTCCACGGAAATGGCCGCGTCGGAACCCAGCCGCACCAGTCTGGCGACAAGGGTGCGCGGAACATAGCGCGAAAATTCGCGGATGGCGGTGTGCATTCGATTGAGCGCAACTGCCTGATGATCGATTTCCCGGATCAGCGAACGCGGCAGCGGCTCGATCTTGTCGATCTCGAATTCCGAAAGCTGCTCGGCCGTGCTAGCAATACGCGTGAGCGGCGCGGAAATGCGCTTACCGAGCATGATGGCCGCCAGCACAGCCGCTGCAAGGCCCGCAAGCCCGGCGAAGAGCGACCACATCGCCCTGACTACTTCCGTTCCGATGTCTGCCTTCGGGAAATAGGCGCCGAGCGTATAAGGGGCGCTGGCATAGCCGGGCAGGTCCTTGGTGATGAAGATGTATCCCTCGCGGCCCCTCGATTCGTAAACCGTGATTCCCCTGGCCGCGGCTTCGGCGAATTCGTCGGACTTTGCCGCCGACTTGAAATCGGGAAGCGCCACGTCGGGAATATTTGCCAACGGTATCGAGTTGCGTCCATCGAACAGGTCCGGAAGCCCTGAATGGCCGATGACATCACCGGCGCCGTTGAGAACGAACGCGGTCGTGTCGTTGATTTGCCCAAGCTCGGAAACGACGCTGTTCATGGTTGAGCGGCCAAGCACCGCGACGGCCAGGCCCTGCACCTTCCCGTCGCGGACGAGGGGAATGGAAACATTGTGGAAGAGCACGCCCTGTACGACTGTCGGTTCGCCCCAGACGGGCCGTTCCGTCGTGTTGAGTATGGCAGAGCGGAAATTGTTCCTCGACTCTGCGCTGGACTGATCCATCGGGATTTCGTTCAAATTCCCTTGCTGGTCGCGAAGGATTGCCTTGCCGCCGCCCTGTATGTCCATGAGCAGCAGGCCTTCGATCTTTTCCTCGGCTGAAAGGATCGAGCGCAGGGCAAGGCTTACATTCTGGCTGTCGCCGATTTCGAAGGCGCCGCCTGCATAGAGCCGCGCCAGGCCGAGGACGGCGCCCTCCGCCCGGCCGGTTTCAACCCTGATGGCCTGCTCCATGCCGTTGAGGAGCGTGATCGCCCGTTCGTTCAACAAAGAGAACGTATTGCGGAAGTTCGCGCCTACCGAGATCGCCAGCACGGTTGCCACCGACACCGCCACGAGCGTGCCGAATGCGGCCGCCAGGATGAAACGCAGCGTGAATGTCCGTGCCGGCACCTTGTCGCCGGCGGCATCGACCGCGGCATTGCCGTTCTTGTTGTTGTTCGTGGCCAAGATGCGCTAGTTCCGACAAATCGTGATTTTCTTGCTTATTTAGTCGGCAATTGCGGCGCGCGGTAGTAGCCCGTGCGGCTTTGCCTCACTTGTACAACGTCGCAATGCCTTGCTTTTTTGCCCTAATTACCCTTTGAACCCTGCAAACGCGATGGTATAGAGCGCCGCTACGGCTGTCCGGCTCTTCACATGTCGAACCGGGCACATGCGGGTATGGTGAAATTGGTAGACACGCCAGATTTAGGTTCTGGTGCCGAAAGGCGTGGGAGTTCAAGTCTCTCTACCCGCACCATCCCACGGGTTTTCAACGGTCCAGGCGAACAAGCCCCGGCGTATCAGCCAGGGATCGACGGGATCAATCCTTGGTCAGTAAACGCAGGATAAGTCATGCAGGTAGTTGAAACGGCCCGCGAAGGCCTGAAGCGCGAACTCAAGATCACCGTGCCGAAAACGGACATGGCGGTCCGGCTCGACGAGCGTCTTTCCGAAATCAAGGGCAGGGTGCAGCTCAAGGGATTTCGCCAGGGCAAGGTGCCGATGTCGCATCTCAAGAAGGTCTATGGCCGGCAGGCAATGGCCGAGATCGTCAACGACCTGATCAACAAGCAGACCGGACGAGGTGCTGGTGGAGCGCGGCGAACGCGCGGCGCAGAAGCCTGATGTCGCGATGACCGAGGACGAGAAGGAGGCGGACGCCATCCTTCGCGGCGAGCAGGATTTCGAGTTCACCATCGCCTATGAGGTGCTGCCGGACTTCGACCTGCCCGATGTCTCGACGCTCGAGATCGAGCGCCCGGTCGCCGAAGTCTCCGACAAGGAGATCGACGAGCAGGTGGAGCAGATCGCCGAAAGCGCCCGTCCCTACGAGGAAAAGAAGGGCAAGGCAGCCAAGAGCGATCGTATCACCATGGACTATGCCGGCTCGATCGATGGCACGCCCTTCGATGGCGGCACCGACACGGACGCGACGCTGGTGCTTGGTTCCGGCCGGTTCATCCCCGGTTTCGAGGACCAGCTCATCGGCGCCAAGGCCGGCGACGAAATCACCGTGAAGGTTACCTTCCCGGCCGATTACCAGGCGCCGCATCTTGCCGGCAAGGACGCCGAATTCGCCGTCAAGGTGACCAAGGTCGAGAAGCCGGGCAAGGTCGAGATCAACGACGATCTCGCCAAGCAGCTTGGTGTCGAGAGCGCCGAAAAGCTCCGCGATGCGGTCCGCTCGCAGTTGCAGGGACGCTACGACAATTTCGCCAAGGCAAGGGTGAAGCGACAGATCCTCGACAGCCTTGACGAGAAGGTCCGCTTCGAGCTGCCACAGAAGATGGTTTCGCAGGAGTTCGACAACATCTGGGGTCAGGTGACCGGCGAGCTTGAGCGCACCGGCAAGACCTTCGAGGACGAGGAAACGACGGAAGAGAAGGCGCGCGAGGAATACCAGCAGCTTGCCGAGCGCCGCGTTCGCCTCGGCCTGGTGCTTGCAGGCATCGGCGAGAAGGAACAGCTTCAGGTCACCGAGGAGGAACTCCAGCGGGCGATCTACGACCAGGTCCGGCGCTATCCGGGCCAGGAACAGCAGGTGTTCGATTATTTCCGCCAGCATCCCGATGCCGTCGCCGGCCTTCGCGCCCCGATCTATGAGGACAAGGTCGTCGACCTGATCGTCTCCCGCGCCAAGGTCACCGAGAAGACCGTGAGCGGCGAAGAACTCGTCAAGCTCGCCGAGAGCGAAGACTGATAGCTTCTGCCAGGCACCAAATGAAAAACCCGGCCGCGAGGCCGGGTTTTTTGTTGGGCTGGTCCTGCGTAGCTTCAATCAGCCGGAGAAGCGCCCCGCCGCATGGGCCAGCATGGTGTAGACCTTGCCGGTGTCCGAAGACAGGTAGGTCTGCGTCATCATGTTGTCGCGGTCGTTGCGCGAAACGTCGGCAAGCAGCTTTTCGAAGTCCGTGATGTAGCGATCGACGGCGGCACGGAACTCCGGCTCGCGCGTGTACTTCTGGCGGATCTCGTCGAAGGTCTGCTCGCCCTGCAGGGTGTAGAGGCGCCGCGTGAAGGCATTGCGCTCGCCGCGCTGGTAGCGTTCCCACAAATCGATGAAGGCGTCGTGATCGATGGCGCGGGCAATGTCCATCGACAGCGAATTGAGGCTCTCGACCACGTGCAGCGGCGTGCGTGAATTCTGCGTTGGTGCGGCGGCTCCGCGCGGCG
This sequence comes from uncultured Alphaproteobacteria bacterium, assembly GCA_963846345.1. Lineage (GTDB taxonomy): Bacteria > Pseudomonadota > Alphaproteobacteria > Rhizobiales > Rhizobiaceae > BOKV01. The sequence continues at coordinate 130,843 of CAWJVP010000013.1, read as the reverse complement.
CGAATTCCTCGTCGTCGCGCGATGCCCGGCGCAGGAGGTCGCTCACCCAGCCGCCCTGGCCCGGTGCGGCTGTCTCGGCGGCAGGTGCTGCCCGTGGCGCAGGTGCGCTGCGGGGCAGGGGAGCGCGGGCAGTCGGCGCGGGTTCGCGATGCGGCTGCGGCGCTGCGTAGGCACGCGTTTCCTGCGGCTCCGGCCGGCGCGCCTGCGTGAGCGGCGGCAGCGACGTTACCGTTGCCTCGGGCCGGCCGCGTCCAAAGCTGCCGGTGGCGGCTGCCGCGGCAGTGGCCTGCGTGTTTGCCGCCGCAATTCTTTGCGGAACAGCGGGTTCGATTGTCTTGCCCGAGCGGGCGACGATCTCGGAAAGCTCACGCAGCGCGGCGATCTGGTCTGCCACGACCTTGCGCATGGACTCGGCGCTCTCGCGGGTCTCGTCCGGAAGCTCGAGAACGCCGCGGCGCATCTGCTCGCGGGTTTCCTCAAGGTCGCGCTGCACGTCCTGTGCTGCCTGGCGCATGACTTCGACGGACTTGGCGAAGCGCATATTGGCCTGTTCGATCGCGGTGCCGACTTCCGTCGAAATGAGCGAACCGACGCTCCTGGACTTCTCGGATACTTCGTCGAGCGACTTGCGCAGCATCTCGCCGAACGAGCCCATGGTGCGCTCGATGGTTTCGGTGCGTTCGGCAAGTCCGGTCGCCAGCGCATGCAGGGACTGCTGCTTTTCTTCCAGCGTCGTGGAAAGATTTGCCTGTGCCGCGTCGATGAGGCGCGTGGCGTGCTGCAGCATCATGCCCTGTTCCTCGAAACGCTCGGCAATGCCGGAGATCGTGGAAACGAGGCCGCCCGCGGTAACGTCCATCTTCTGCTGCGCCGACTGGGCAACCTGCGTTGAATGGCTGACGTCGCGATTGGCCTTGTCGACAGCCGTGGTGAGGTCGCGTGCGTGCGTGGTGATCGTCTCCTGCATGGACGACATGCGCGCACCTGCCGTGTCGAGCAGCTTCTGCAGCGCGTCGCTGGTGCCGGCGAGTTGCTGGAGCAGTTCCACGATATCCGTGGCAACCGTCTTGTGGAGCGCGCCGAGGCGGGTGCTGACGTCCATGCCGCGCGAGGAGATCGCCTCCACCACCGGCCGCGCCTGGTTCTCCAGCACGTCGTTGAGCTCGCGAACACGCTCGGAAAGCATGCGGTTGAGATCGCCCGACTTGTCCTCGAGGTTGCGCTGTGCGTCGAGAAGGCCGGTGCCAAGCGTCGAGTTGATTGCCGCGGCGCGTTCGGTGAGGATTTGGGTCAGGCGCTCGGCCTTCTTGTCCAGCGCCTCGCCGGTATGCTGCGTCTCGGCGGAAATCGCGGTGATCAGCGCCTTGTTCTTCTCTTCGACTACCTGGGCGAGCAGCGTTGCGCGCTGGTCGAGCTTCTCGACGAAGATCGAGGTCTTTTCGTCGACGCCGCGCACGATTTCCGAGGAGCGTTCCTCCAATGCGCCGGAAATGAAGTTCGCCCGCTGGTCCAGTCCCGAAAGAAGATTGGCCGCCCGCTTGTCGAAATCGCCGGCAAGGTCGCTGCGCCGCTGTTCCATCGCGCTCGCGATGGCATGCGTGCGTTCGTCGAGGCCACCCAGGATCCGGGCGGCGCGCTGGTCGAGTTCATGCGTGAAGACGTTGGTGCGCTTGTCGATAGCGCCGGAGATTTCACCGGCCCGGGCATCAAGGCCACGCAGCAGGCTGTTGGTTCCGCTGTCGATGCTCTGGGCGATGGCGCCGGCACGAACTTCGATCGCGCCCGCGATTTCGTTGGCGCGGCTGTCGAGGCCGCCAAGCAGGCTGGTGGTGCGCTGGTCGATGCCGCCGGTGATCGCCTGCGACCGCTTGTCGAGTTCGTCGGCAATGATCGTCGAGCGCTTGTCGAGGCCGATGAGCAGGCTGGCTGTGCGCTGGTCGAGGCCTTCCGTCAATGCGTCGGTGCGAAGGTCAAGGCCCTTCGTCATGGCGCTGGCATGCGTGTCGAACTCGCGCGCAATGACGGTTGCGCGGCTGTCGAGACCCTGCAGCAGCGATTCCGTGCGCTCTTCCATGCCGGCTTCAAAGGCGGAAGTGCGTTCGTCCATCTTGGTGGTGATGAAGCTGGCCCGCTTCTCCAGGCCGACAAGGAAGCCCGCGGTTCGCTGGTCGAGGCCGCCGGTGATTGCGACCGTCTGTTCCTCGACCTTGTTGACGAACTCGCTGGTGCGGTTTTCCAGTTCTTCTGCAAGGACGCGGGTGCGTTCTCCGAGCGCGCCGTCGATCATGCTGGCGCGATCGTCGAGCGTGACGGTGATTTGGCCGACGCGGTCATCGAGGATGCTGCGGATCTGCTTGACGCGATCGTCCATGTGCACGGTCAGGCCCGTGACGCGGGTGTCGATCTCGCGGGTCAGCGTCTTGTTGCGCTCCTCGACCAGCGAGGCGATGCGGTTTGCCGCTTCCGCCGAGCCGGTGAGGCCGTATTCGATGGTGGAGCGGACCGCCTGGTCGCCGTCGTTGAACGCCTTGGACAGGTCGGCGGTGCGCTCGCGCAGTGTTTCCTCGATGCGCGTCGCGCGCCCGTCGATTGCCTCGCCGATCCGCGTGGCCAGTGTTTCGAGCGATTCATGCTTCTGCCCGAGCTCGTCGACGACCTTGCCGACCTTGTTGGTCAGCGTCTGGCCAAAGCCGGTAAGTCGCTGCGCAATGGTGTCATCGACCGCTGTGGCGAGTTCGCCAAGCACCTTGTCGAGGGCCTGCGTGCGCATTCCAAGCGCATTGACGAGTTCGCTGCCCTTCGTCGTCATGTTCTGGTCGAGCCGGTCGAACTGGTGCGAAAGCTGGTCGGCCTGGGTTCCCAGGAGATCGAGCAGCGCCTTGCCGCGTTCGCCCACGTTGGATTCGATGAGGTCGAGCCGCGAAGTGAACTCGATCGCGCGCGCACCGAGCGCCATCTCGATTTCGCGCGTAACCGTCTCGCCCGTTTCCCGGATCCCGGCGGTGCGCGTCTCGATCAGCTTGGCGACAGCCTGGCCGATCATGTTCACCTGCTTGCCCATTTCCTGGGTCTTCTCGGCAAGGGCGATGCGCGCCTTGTCGGTCACCGAATTGAGCGTTCCCTCGATCTCTCCGCCCGAAGCCGACAGCAGGGATACGAGGTTGTTGCCTGCCTCCGACAGGGTGGAGGTGATGGTCTCGTGCCGCATGCGCAGCGCATCGCTCATCCGCACCGTCGCCTCGTCGATCGAGGACTGGATGCGGCCGGTCACCTGTTCCAGTTCATCGGTCAGGCCCGAATGCGTGTAGGAGAGCGACTCGCGCAGCCGCTCCGCGTGATTGACGATCTCGACGCGTTCGGCCGAGAGTTCGCTGACAAGGCCGCGAAGGCGGATTTCGGAATCGGTGTATGACCGCTCGAGGTTGCGCACTTCCGACTGGACCATGGTTTCCAGTTCGGACGCGCGGCCAAGGGCGCGCTCCACGCCATCGCCGATGGAGGCAACTTCGCGGCGGATCGCCCGCCCGATCGTCGCGATGGAATCGGCGGCTACTTCCTCGGGCTGAAGCAGGCGTATCGCCGCCTCGGTCATGGTCCTTGCGGCAAGCTTCATTTCCTGGGCCCGCTTTATCATCGCAGCGAACGCCCAGAACAACAGCAGCGGAACGATGATCGCGCCGCCCAGGGCAACCCATGCAAGATTGCTCATGGCGGAAGGCTGGATCAGTCCGTCGCGCAGCGCGAAATAGCCGACCGCACCGCACAGCCCGAGCCATGCCAGGCTGAGAATGCCGGCAAACCAGGAAATTCGCGACGAAGACTGGCGCTGCAGCGCATAGACCAGGTCCGCGGCCTTGTTGCGCTTGTCGTCGTTTGCCGGGGCCAGACCCGCATCGGCGGCAAAGGTTTGTTCGTCACGGGCAGGGGAGGCGGCTGGCGCCGGCGCTGTCCGCGATGCAGGTGCTGCCGCCGTCCGCCTCGGCCGCAGGCCCGAACCTGCGCGTGGCACGGCAGTCTCGGCGTTCTGGCGGCGCAAATCATTGGCCGCCTCCGCAAGCTTTGTCTCCAGTTCGGCGAAATCGGCATCGAATAGCGGTTCGTCGACCGCGGTGTCAGGCTTCCGGTCCTTGCCGCCGTCGGAAGTCAGATCGAGCGCGAGGGCCTCCTCGACCGCTTGCAGCGCCGCCTCGCTAGTCAGGTCTTTCTTCGACTCAGACGCCATGTCATTTCCCCGTATTGGCAAGCCGCCCAAATCGGCACCATGCCTTACTCCAAAACTCTTTCCGGGGCAGTCTCCCGAACAGGCTGGCCGTTCCGGCGACTGGTCTTCATGCCTGCTCCTGCACCCGGAACGTCTGCCTTACCCCCACCGCTGGACGTGACAAACGAACCTGCAGCGCCTTGTTCTTGCCTCGCCGAATTAACCGGCGGACGCAAACGTCCGGAAACAGGACACAAGGCGCCATTCTCTCGTAATGGCACATAAGCGACCCGGCGACAACCAGCGTGCGCCGCCACCCATGCAAAAGTAAAGACAAGGTTAACGAATTTGGCTGTTTTTGGACGTCATCCCCGCTGTTTTTTTGGTGGATACTTGACATTTTTGTGAAATCGTATCCATCGCCCAAGCCTGCCTTCCTTAACGCAATTTTACCACCTTGCGGTGATCATCACCGCCAGTTCGGGGCACGTGACCCGATCCAGCCGGGTGGGAATTTCGCAAATGCAGATGACGCTGAAGGCCGATATCGGGAAAGCGCTTTGTGACGGCGGCAAGCCGGTGGACCTCGTTCACCTGTCCGGCCAGACGATGGGCGACCGCGGCCTCGAAGCGGAAGTGCTGCGCATATTCCTGTCGCAGGCGCCGGTTTGGGTGGACGCGCTGCTTCGCGCGGGCGGCCATTCGGCGCGCAAGGAAGCCGCACATACGCTGAAAGGGTCTGCGCGCGCCATTGGCGCATTCAGGCTCGCGGAACTCGCTGCGCAAGCCGAACTGCCGACGTTCGCAGATTCCAGCGCATTGGAAGCTGAATTCGAGCGGGTACTGGCCTATATCCGGACACTGATCTGAACAGTGCACGGCGGTGCGGCAGCGGCGCTGCTTGACAGTGTCTGCCCGTCAGGTAAACCGGCCCCGCAAGTCCCCTCCCGCAGCTTTCCGGAACAATCAGCCTTGGCCAAGATCACCTACATTTCCCATGACGGCAAATCCTGGGTCGTCGAAGCCGCCAACGGCACCACGGTCATGGAAAATGCCGTGAAGAACTCGGTTCCGGGCATCGAGGCGGAGTGCGGCGGCGCCTGCGCCTGCGCGACTTGCCATGTCTATGTCGACGAAGCTTGGACCGAAACGGTTGGCAGCCCCGACATCATGGAGGAGGACATGCTGGACTTTGCCTGGGAAGGCAGGCCGAATTCGCGCCTGTCCTGCCAGATCAAGGTTTCCGACGCGCTTGACGGGCTGGTCGTCCATATTCCCGAACGCCAGGCCTGAGGCCGGCGGCTACTGCGTCACGGTTTCCGTTTCGGAGACCAACTCCCCGCGGCTTTGCAGCCTCGTCTTTTGCACCAGCGCAGCAATGCGGCCGCGTTCCTCGCGGTCGAACTGCAACTGGTCCCGCTGGTGGTCTGCCATCATTGTCCGGAAGATGGTCGAAGCGCTCTCGCGCATGCTCGCGCAGTCGGCCTGCGGCTCGAGCGCCATGACCGCGGCTTCTGCCTTCAGTGCATGCGCGTCGGCGATAGCGACATGCACTCCCTCGTGGAGGCGGGCATAGTGCTCAAGCGAGTCCCATGCGCTCGCCAATTCCTCGCGCAGTTTCTCCTGGCTTTTCAGGCGCGGCAGCGTGACATGGGCCTGCACGCTGACGCGCGCGCCGGTCACATGGCATTTGCCTTCCTTCTCGGCAAAACGGAAATCGGGGATCATGCGCACATTCGTCGCTGCCAGCGCGCGCCCGACGCCGAGCACATTGGGTCCGTGCAGGGCGATCTGCTGGTCCAACTCGTCATAGGTGGAGCCGGCGATGGAATAATAGGCAATGCTCAATTGCGTGCGTTCGCCCACTGCCGTGCATGACAGCAGGAAAAAAGGCGCGGCCAGTGCGAAGAGCTTGCGCAATTTCATGCAGAACCCAACAAAGTCATGAAAAGTACAACACCCTAACCCTGACAAATCGTCAACGGCTTCGCGGCGCCATGTTCAGCCTGTCTGCAAGTCGCCGTCACCACCATGGCGATATCGTGGCGGGATCGCACAAAAAGAAAGGCCCGCACGGTTGCGGGCCTCAAATCCGATGGAAGCGTAGCTGAAGCTACTTTTTTGCCACACGCTTGCTGACCGATCCGGTAGCCGTGGCTTCGTCGACGCGGTCGAGCGACATGCCGATGACCGGGATGAGTTGCTTGTCGACCTTGACGGATACGGTGATGTTCAGCTTGTTGTCGCCGTTGAGGCGGGCGACCATCACGCCGTTGAGGTCCTTGCGCTTGACGTCGACAACGAGCTTGGAGCCGCTGAAGCGGCCGCCTACGATGTCCATGCCTTCGCCGGCCTCGCCGTCGAGGAACTTGCCGGAAAAGCCGCGCCCGGAGCGGGTGACCGAGGCATTCATCGGCTGGTTGAACACGCCGACGCGGCAATTTCCGTCGATGGACATGCCGTTCGCCTTGGCCGGCGTCATTCCGTTGAAGTCGCAGGTAAACTTGGTGCCCTTGTACTTGCCGGCGACAATCTCGCCCGGCCCGGACCAGCGGCCCTCGATGGTGCGGTAGAATTCCACCTCGGAGGCAAAAGCCGACGACACCGGCGTAACGGCGAGCACAGCCGCGGCGAGGCAGAGTGATTTGAAGCGCATCGAAGGTACCATCGCTGTTAACTCACTCATAATTGCTGAAAATGGTTAATCATTCATTCGCCCATTGCTTGCAAGGGGTCACTTCATGTTGCGTCCCGTTACAGTGTCGCGGCCTGCCTCGTCAATCTCGCCGCGCCCGGTCCTGCCGGATGTATCGAAACGCGTGAGCTCCGACAAGAAGTCCGAAACGCCGGGGCGGCGCTCGTTGATGAAGGGAACCGGCCGGCAAACATCGATGGCGGCGATGCCGATCCTTGCCGTTAGCAGGCCGTTGACGACGCCTTCGCCCAGGCGCGCCGAAAGCCGGGCCGCAATGCCGTGGCCGACGAGCTGCTGGACGATGCCGTCGCCGACCGCGATGGCGCCCGTCGCGGCTAGGTGACCGAGCACGTTGCGCGCCAGCCGCCAGAAACCGAGCGTTCCCGGCCTGCCGCCGTAAAGCTGCGAAAGCCGGCGGATCAGCCGCATGTTTTCCGCCAGCACGAAAGCGAGGTCGACCAGCGCGCGGGGACTTACCGCAGTGACGATCGACACGCGCTTCGACGATTCCATCACCATCGTGCGGGCCCGCGCATCCAGCGGCGCCAGCAGGTCGCGCTCGGCCAGGGCGATCAGGTCGCTGCCGTCGATGACTTCGCGGGCGTGATCGGCCAGCGCCTTGCGTCCATGTGCGGTTTCGGGCCGGGTTGAATAGAGTGACGCAAGGTCGCCAACGACGCCGCGGGCAAGCCGCGCATCGTCGCTCTCGTGGGCCGCAAGTGCCTGCTCGCGGAGCCTTGCAATTGCCCGCAGCCGCAGGATCGCCCACAGTTCGCGGATCGTCAGTGCCAGGGCGGCCAGCACCGCGAGCCCGGCCAGAACGGCGCCGATCCAACCCAGAAAGGTGGACCGAGCAAACAGGTCCTCGATCAACTGGTCCACCGCCAGCCCTGCAGCCAGCGAGACGATGCCGCCCACTGCCGCAACGAGCAGGCCTCCCCACGAAAAAACGCGGCGGGCAGGCGAGGGGATCGGCGGCGTCAGCGCTTCGATATCGGCATTGGCGGCTTCGTCGGGAACGGGAACGAGCACCGGCAGGTCCTTTACGGCGCGCGGCTTGCGCCCCGGCTTGTCCGACTCGGGCTCCGGCGCGGTGCGGACTGCATCGAGGTGGATCGCCCTCGGCTTGCGGTGTTCTTCGCTCATTGTCTACGATCCGCTTCCACGTTCACGCCAGCCTGTCGCCGAACAGGAACTGCAAGGCCCGGTCAAGCCGGATGTGAGGCAGCGACAGTTCCAGGCCGTCTGCGCCGGTTTCCAGTTTCGGCGGCTTGAAGCGTACGAACCTCAATTCCGGCTTATTTGCGTTTCCGTCGAAAAGTTTTGCCGGATCGGCCGGCAGATCGCCGGGAAATATCGCCGTCTGCGTCTTTCCGTCGAAGGTTTCGCCGTCGATGGTCTCGCCGGCAAGCGGCGTACCGACAATCACCGGCAGGCTTTCGCCGCGCTGCTGCATCATGGCTTCATGGGTGGCGCGCACCGCTGCAATCGCAAGCACCTCGACCTTCGCGCCGGCAAAGCGCGCCCGCGAAATGGCATTGTTCACCAATCGTCCAAGCACGGCCTCGAGCCGGTCGTGGTTCTCGTGATGGAGATGGTCCGCCTTCGTGGCGGCAAACAGGATGCGGTCGATCCGCCGCCCGATCAGCGGGGAAAGCAGCGATGCCCGGCCGGGGCGGAAGCAGGAAAGGATGTCGGTGAGGGCGGTTTCCAGATCGGCGACCGCCTCCGGCCCTGCATTGATCGCCTGCAATGCGTCGACCAGCACGATCTGCCGGTCCAGCCGCGCGAAGTGATCCCGGAAAAACGGCCGCACCACCACGTCCTTGTAGGCTTCGTATCGGTCGGCCATCATCCGCGCGAGGCTGCCGCGCGGCACGTCGCCGTCCTCGAGGTCGAGCGGGCAGAAGGTGAGCGCCGGCGATCCCTCTAGGTCGCCCGGCATCAGGAAGCGCCCGGGCGGCAGCGTGGAAAGCGCGTTTTCATCCCGCCGGCATGCTGCCAGGTATTCAGTGAAGGCGCGCGCGAGTTCCTCGGCTGTTTCCTCGCTGGCAGGCTTTGATGTGTCGGCCGATTTCAGCTTCGCATGCCAGGCCTTTGCTAGCTTGGCGCGGCTCGGCAGCCGCGACAACGCCATTGCCTGGCGGCTCCACTCGGTGAAGCTCATCGCCAGCAAGGGCAGGTCCAGCAGCCATTCGCCGGGGTAATCGACAATGTCGATGTTGAGGCGGCCGGCGCCGAACGCCCTGTTCCAACCGCTGGCCAACTCGTAATTCACGGTGAGGCGCAGTTCCGAAATCGCGCGCGTCGACTGCGGCCATTCGCGCTTGCCGACCAGCGTGCGGACATGGTCCTCGTACTGGAACCTGGCCACATGCATGTTCGGCTGGGGCTTCAGTGCAGCGCTGGCGATGCGCCCCGAGGCGTGCGCCTCGAACAGCGGCAAGGCGGCCGCCGCGAACGAGATTGTGGACGAGCGCCGTGATGAAGACCGTCTTGCCGGCACGCGAAAGCCCGGTGACCCCGAAGCGAAGCGTAGGGGATACGAGACCCGTCGCCAGGTCGGCGAGATTGTCGAATGCCAGCATGGCATCGTCTGAAAGGCGTGTCAGTCTGGCCAATGCGGCAAGCCCCGTGCGCCGCGACACTGCGGTTGCACCGATATGGGGGCTTCGTACCGTCTTGTCAAAACCGCGGCGCGCTCCGGCCTCAAAGCTCCTTGGGAATGATGAACGCCCGGAGATGCCCGCAGCCTGGCTTCGCCTGCGACCAGTTGTCTATGGCAAGATCGAAGACGGCGAGGGCGCCCGTGGGGAATTTGCGGTTCATCGTCTCGATTGCCTCCGGCTCGCCGCCGGCGCAGAGCAGGGAGGCAATGATCTCGCAATTGGGGTTGTGGCCAATCACCATGCCTTCCTTCGCCCCATCGAAAGCGTGAATGGCCGCGAGGTAGTCGTCGGTGTCGCCATGATAGAGCGCTTGCCGGAAGTCGACTTCAGGCGTGACGTTTTCGAGGGCCGGCTGGATACCGTCGAGCGTCATGCGCGTGCGGCGTGACGGGGAACAGGCAACGATCTGTGGCTGGTAACCGCGGGCGCGCATCACCTTCGCCATCTGCAGGGCGTCGTCTACCCCGCGGCTGCTGAGTTCCCTGTCGAAGTCCTTCATTCCGGGCGCGGCCATCGCCGCCTTCGCATGCCGCAATATGTACAGGCGCAACATCAAGCCTCCCGGATTGTCGACTGCCAGAAGTAGCGGCTCCTTAATTGGCCGACAACACCAAATCCCGCATCGGCGGTTTTGGCTGGCAGACGAGGCCGCATTCTCAAAATAACGAATCCGGACATTGCGAGAGGTCCCGCCGCGTTGCCGCGGGCGGTCTGCATGTGCGGACCTGTCAATTCAATTCATTGAAATTAAATAGAAAAAAACATCTGATGCGTGATCTGAAAACCCTCGCGTTTGCGTCTTGAGAGTTTCAACCAGCGCCGCTATAAGGCGCTCACGTCAACAAGGCAGGGACAAGCGCATGCCGGGTACCCTTGAGAAAGAGTATGTTCCCTCCGATAACGAACCGTTCATGAATGACCGCCAGCGTGAGTATTTCCGGCGAAAGTTGTTGAACTGGAAAAACGAGATCCTCCGCGAATCGCGGGAGACGCTGGAAACGCTGCAGGACCAGAGCGACAAGCTGCCCGACATGGCGGACCGCGCTTCATCGGAAACCGACCGGTCCATCGAGCTCAGGGCCCGCGATCGCCAGCGCAAGCTGATTTCGAAGATCGATGCGGCGCTTCGGCGTATCGAAGATGGCTCATACGGCTACTGCGAGGAGACCGGCGAGCCGATCAGCCTCAAGCGGCTGGATGCCCGCCCGATCGCCACGCTCTCCATAGAGGCGCAGGAACGGCATGAACGCAGGGAAAAAGTCTACCGGGACGACTAGGCCGATCAGCCAACAGAAGATGTGAAAAAGCACCCTTGCGGGTGCTTTTTCTTTTGTGCCGTCGGCTTGTTTCTTCGGGGCTCAGGCGCTGGCCAATTCGTCCAGCAGGCGCTGCATTTCATCTTCGACATCGTCCTGGCGCCGCTTGCGCTCGGTAGGCTCCGGCGTGGTGATGGGCGGCACCGGCTCCTGTTCGCTCAAGAGTTCTTGCGAAATCGAGATCCTCGGAAAGCTCGGCCGTGAGGTCCGACTCAAGCGAGCGCTCCATTGCCTGCTGTGGTGCCGGCTGGCCCTCCAGCGAACGCTCCAGTTCGTCCTCGAAGTCGATCTCCAGGTTTTCATCGTTTGACGGGAGCGGCTGTGCAAATGGTTCGTCGTCCATTTCCGAAAGCTGCTGACCAGCCAATTCGAACTCGTCTTCCACATAGGCCGGTTCCGGCATGGCTGCGGCAACTACCGGAGCGGCAACTGCTGCGGCGGCTGCGCTTGCGGCTGCGGTCCTGCGCTGCACCTGTCCCTGCCGATCGAGTTCTTGTGCCCGTTCCTGTGCGGCGGCGCGTTCGGAAGCCCTTTGCAAGGCAGCGAGGCGGGCGACACGTTCTGCTTCCCGCTCGCGCGGTTCCTCATAGGCTTCTTCGCGGTCCGGGCGCTGAATTGGCGCGCTTTCGGCCATGACCGGTTCGCGTGGTGTTTCACGCGGCTGTGGCGCCATGGCGGGCTGCGTGCGAATGATGTTCTGTTCGATGACGATGTCGCTGGGTCCGCCGATCATCACCAGATGTTCGACGTTGTCGCGGCGCACGAGCACGAGCCTGCGCTTTTCATCGACGATCGCTGCATCCGTGACTGACAGGCGGGGTTGCCGGCTGCGGCTCGGCTTCAGGGCGCCGCCGCCCGCAATCTTGCGGAAAAGCCAGATCGAGGCCACCAGCAGCGCTGCGATCGCGAAGAAGGTCAGCACGAGCGGCAATGCCGGATTTTCGGCGCCGAACAGGGACTGCAACCATTCCATTGGGTATTCTCCTTGCCGCCTGGCATGCCCGGCCAAGGCGGGCGCATTGCGAATGTCGTTCTCGCGCAATCATGACGCGCGCGGTACTCGTTCGACAATCTCACGGCCCGCTAAACGAATGATTAACCGTGACGACTGTGCCCTTGCCGGCATTTTTCGCGCTGCCAAGACCCGCCTTCTTGCCAATCAATTGGGCGACAAGGTGGCTTTGCGGCCGTCTTGGCGGTTTTCCTTGCCTGTACAGGACTTTTCCCGCAATGGAATCTGTGATTTCAAGGGTTTGGCAGGTCCGCCGGATTCTTGGCCGGCGTCATGGCCGGCGCACTGGCGACAGGCGAGGGCACCCGTCAATGGACAACAGCAGCATTCCCGAATTGGCGCCGCCGGTCATCGATACGCCTGCCCGTTCGCGCAGCGCCGCCCGGTTGGTGCTTCTCGGTCTGGGGCTGGCACTGCTTGCCATCCTGCTGTTTCTTTTCGGGCGCGACAAGTTTGGCGAACCGGCGGTGCTTGCCGTGCTCGGCGGTCTCGCCGGGCTGGGCGTGTTTTTCCTGTTCGCGCAGGTGCTGGGCTTCATTCGCCTTACCGCGCAGCAGCATTCCGACACCTTTGCCAGCCAGCTCGTCGACGGGATGGACTCCGGCCTCGTCGTAACCGATTCGGAAGGCCGCATCGTCTACGCCAACCGCGCATATGCGGAGCTGCTGGGCGCGCAGAACGAGACCGAAGTTGCCAGCGTCGAGACCGTGTTTTCGCGGCGGATGGAGGCTTCCGAAATTGTCTACCGGATGACGAACGCGGCGCGGGCCGGCAATTCCGCGATCGAGGAATTCCGGCTTTCGAGCGGGCTCAAGTCGGGCGATGAGGGCGCTCGCTGGTTCCGCCTTCGGGTGCGCGGCATGCGCCATGGCGATTTCACCAAGCCGCTGATCGTGTGGCAGATCTCCGACATAACCGCCGACCGCAAGCGGCAGGAGTCCGCGTTTCAGGAACTCCAGAACGCAATCCACTATCTCGACCATGCCCCCGCCGGCTTCCTGGCGAGCGAAAAGGACGGCTCCATCGTCTACATGAATGCGACGCTCGCGGACTGGCTCGGCATCGACCTTGCCACTTTCGAATCCGGCAGGGTCGATCTTTCGGAGCTGGTCCTTGGCGATGGAATGGCGCTTCTGGCGGCGGTTCGACCCGACAATCGCGGCGCCAGGACCTCGGTGATCGACCTTGACCTTGCAAAGAGCAATGGCAAGCCGCTGCCCGTTCGCCTTTACCACCGCGTTCCGGTGACGCCCGACGGAGCTCCCGGCGTCAGCCGGACGATCGTCGTCAACCGCATGCTGGGCGAGGAGGCGGGCGATCCGCTGCGCGCGGCTGAAGTCCGGTTCACGCGGTTTTTCAACAACACTCCTGTAGCGATCGCATCGCTTTCCGCGGACGGTTCGGTCCGCCGGGTCAACGCGCCCTTCCAGCGGATGTTTGCCGGCGTCATTGGCCGCAAGGGTGGTGTCGAGGCATTGAAGATCGGGGATCTGGCGAGCGGCGAGGCGCGCGGCCCGCTCGACGCCGCATGGGCCGAAGCCATCGCCGGCCAGGCGCAGATCAAGCCGGTGGACGTGCCTCTCGAGGGCGAGGACGGGCGGCACGTCCGCTTCTTCATCAGCCCGGTAACGGGCGAGGAGGAAAGCGACGGCGAGGACGACCGGGTCATCATCTATGTGCTCGACATGTCCGAGCAGCGCGCCTTGCAGGAGCAGTTCGCGCAGGGCCAGAAGATGCAGGCGGTCGGGCAGCTCGCCGGCGGCGTGGCGCACGACTTCAACAACGTTCTGACCGCCATCATCGGCTTTTCCGACCTGCTGCTGGCGAGCCACCGGCCTTCGGACCGGTCGTTCCAGGACATCATGAACATCAAGCAGAATGCCAACCGTGCCGCCAGCCTGGTGCGGCAGTTGCTGGCCTTCTCCCGCCGCCAGACGCTGCGCCCGCAGGTCATCCAGCTTGGCGACGTCCTATCCGACCTCAGGATGCTGCTGGCCCGCCTGCTTGGCGAAAAGGTCGATCTGCAGGTGGTGCATGGCCGCGAGTTGTGGCCCGTGAAGGCCGATCTCTCGCAGTTCGAGCAGGTGGTGGTGAACCTTGCCGTCAATGCCCGCGACGCCATGCCTGAAGGCGGCAAGCTCACGATCCGCACCGCGAACATCGCCGCTGCGGACGTGCCGCGCCTCTACCCCTACAAGGAAATGCCGGCGGCCGACTATGTGCTTCTCGAAGTCGAGGACGAAGGCACCGGCATGAGCGCGGAAGTGATGGAAAAGATCTTCGAGCCTTTCTTCTCGACCAAGGAAGTCGGCAAGGGCACGGGCCTCGGCCTTTCGACGGTCTACGGCATCGTCAAGCAGACAGGCGGATACATCTATCCGGCAAGCGAAGTAGGCAAGGGCACCGTGTTCCGGGTCTTCCTGCCGCGGCACATTCCCACGGCAGCGGAAATCGCCGAGGCTTCCAATGTCGTGGAAGACATCCGCAAGGAAAAGCCGCGCGACCTAACCGGCAGCGCCGTGATCCTGCTGGTGGAGGACGAGGACGCAGTTCGCGCCTTCGCTTCTCGCGCGCTTACGTCCCGCGGATACGAAGTGCACGAAGCCTCCAGCGGCGCCGAGGCCCTGGAGATCTATACCGAGACGGGGCTCGGGCTTCGACCTCGTCATCTCCGACGTTGTGATGCCCGAAATGGACGGACCGACCCTGTTCCGCGAACTGCGCAAGAGCGAGCCGGACCAGAAGTTCATCTTCATGTCGGGCTATGCCGAGGAAGCCTTCGCGCGAAACCTGCCCGAGGCAGACCGCGAGGCATTCGGGTTCCTGCCGAAACCGTTCAGCCTCAAGCAATTGGCGACCGCGGTTAAGGACGTGCTTGAGGACTAGTTCGCTGGCTCGAAAGATTTCGCCGGCAACGTATGCATTGATTGCCCTTCACTTGTCCGCCCATAGTACCATCGGTTGATTCGCGGGGGCGGCAATTGCGAATGGCAAACTGATTTTCCCCGTGATATTCAACTTATGCGAGCGTGCCGGGTCTCCGGCCGCTCCGCCGTCGGGCGTTTTTCGACCGGTTGTTCAAGGGGCGAATAGTGGGCATGGGCGAACTAGTTTCCGGCCGGGCGCAATTGCGCGCGCGGCCCGGCCTTGGCGAACGGGGTGCGGATGCGGCCGCCCATCTCGCCATGGCCTTTCTGGCGCTGATCATGACGGCTGTGTCGGGCTACACGACCTTCATGGGGATGATCCGGATCGTTGGCGCCGATGCGCCGCAGGACGGCATCGGTAGCTGGCTTCCCCTGCTGGTGGCAGGCTCGATTACCGCAGTCGTGCAAATCGGCCTGACGGTTCTGTGCTGGGTGGCCGGACGCGATTTCGCAAGGTCAATCACCCGCAAGGCCGACGAGCGCCTTGAGCGGGTAGGGCTGTCGGCGTCGATCGGCAAGCTGGCCGCCATGACGGCGCTGCTGGCGATCTGCTTCACCGTTTCGGTGTTCTATTCATTCAACACCTATTTCAACAGCATGTATTCGGGCAAGGAGGAGCGGCGCGTTGAAGCCCAGGCTGTGCCAGCCGTTGCCTTGCAGGTGTCAAGCCTTCTGAACGATGCGGTTTCGGAAAAAAGGACGTCCAGCGTCGATGCAATCCGTTCGCTTGCATCCGAAGGCGGCTATTTCGCAGAACTGGACGCTATCGCAAAGACCGTGACCGAGGCTGGCCAGCGCATCGACCAGCGCAATGAGGAAACCATGGCGCGGGAAATCGAGGCGCAAAAGCAGCGCGTAGCCGAAGAATTTGACGAGCGTGTACGGCTCGAGAAAATCCAGGACGGGATCGACGCAGCCAATGCGCGCCTCGGCGAAATCGCCGCCGAGACGTCTGCGCTCGAACAATCCGTCGTGGAGGGCGAGACACGGATCGTGGAACTGCGGGCAGCGGAAAAGGTCTCGCTGGACGAGGCGCAGAAGCAGCTTGACGGCGAAGCGGACCGGCCCGCCGGGCCTGGCCGGCTCTACGCGTCAGCCGTGGCGCAAGCCACGCGCGCGGCCAACGAAGCGGCGGCGCTCGAAGCCCGGGTTTCTTCTGAAAAGGATCGCCTGGTATCGCTCGCCGCCGAGCGGTTGGAGAGAGAAAAGTCTGTCAGCCTCCTGCAGATCGAGATCGCCGCGGGCAGCGGGGCCAAGGGCGGTACCATCGAAGGCGCCATGCCGGCTGGCAGCGATGCCATTGCAGTAGCGGTCGAGACAGTGGAAAAGGCGCGCATCGCTTTTGAGCAGAAGCCGGATCGCAATGCCTACGACTTTCTGCAGGTGGAATGCGCAGGGCTGAAGTCGTTGGGTGGCCCCGATGATGAAGCCCGCGAGGCTCCTCGGCACATTGTCCTGCAAGGCGCGTCCCGAAAGCTTCAATGCTGCGGTCGATACCTTCACGCAAGCCGAAGACCAACGCGCTCGGTACAGTGATGCGTGCGGCTCGCTCGGCGGCGGCTTGAAGCCGGCGAAAGCGGTCGAAACGCTGCGCGATTGCCATCTTCTCGCGCTCGCCACCGGTGTCGATGCGCAGGATGGCAATGCGACAAGGGCTTTCGAGGCGGTGGAAGTCTTTGCTTCCAAATTCGACCGGGACCAGCATCCGTTCCTCAAGACCCTGCAGGCATTCACCATCGCGCCGAGCCTTGCCATGCTCGCCTTGTTCTTTGCCGCAATCCAGGACATTGCGGTCTTCATCATGACATTCATGGTGGAATTCTTCCGGCGCGAGCGCGAATTCGCCCGCCGGGAACAGCGCAGCGGCGAACTGGAGCCGGAAGAATTGGAGGCTATCCGCCACATTCTCGCGCGCGCAGATCCCGATACGACGCGCCGGAACGGTTATGTCTTCCGCCTGCCGCCCGAAAGGGTGGCCGTGATGGCCACGGACGAAGTGCTTGCAATCAAGGCGGTGATCGAGGACTTGCGCGGCCGCGGCATGATGACCCCGGTCAACAGAAGCTCCTATGTCATCGCCAATACCGGTTTCCAGCTGTTGAGCCGCCGGCTGCGCAACGCGCAATCGCGGCAAGCAACAGCCGGCGAATGGACGGGCAGGGCGGCTACGAAAGCCGCTCCCGCCTTGGCCCCGGGCGAGGCTTCGGAAAACGTCTTGTCCCTGCGCGTCAAGAACCCCTGACGCCGGCCGCCTTGTCAGGCGACGCGCAGGTCGGCGGGCACGGGAACCGGTTCGGAAATGAGGCCGCCGATGCGCAGCAGGTCGGCGAAGCGGCCCTCGCTTGCCGCCAGTTCGTCATACGAACCGCTTTCGACGATCCGCCCGTCATCCATGTAGAGGATGAGGTCGGCGTCGCGAACGGTCGACAGCCGGTGCGCGATGACGAAGGTCGTCTTGTCGCGACGGATATCGTCGAGCGCGTTCTTGACCTGCATCTCGGTTTCGACGTCCAGTGCGCTGGTCGCCTCGTCGAGCACAAGGATCGGCGCGTTCTTCAGGACGGCGCGCGCGACCGCGATGCGCTGGCGCTCGCCGCCGGAAAGCTGGCCACCCCTGTCACCGGCGGAAGTGGCGTAGCCTTCACCCTTCGCGGTGATGAAGTCATGCGCCGCCGCCGCGCGGGCAGCATCCTCGACCTCGCGGTTGCTGACCGCATCGCGCCCGAGGCGGATGTTTTCCTCGATGGTCCGGTTGAGCATGCAGAGAATCCTGGAACACCGTGGCGATCGAGCGTCGCAGCGAACGCAAGGAAACCTCACGCACGTCCTGCCCGTCGATCAGGATGCGGCCCGCATCCGGCTCGTATGTCCGCTGCAGCAGGTTGACGAGCGTGGTCTTGCCCGAACCGGTCGGACCGACGATTGCCACTGTCTTGCCGGCAGGCACCGCGAGGTTGATGTCCTTGAGGCCGGTCGCCGCGCCCGGATAGGTGAACGACACGTTCTCGAAGGCCACGCTTCCGTCATGGACATGGATGTCAGGCAGATGGGCGCGGCCAGCCTCCGGATCCGCCTCGTCCTCGATCGCATAGAAGTCGATCAGGCGCGCGCGGGCCTCGAAGATCTGGTTGAAGAAACCGGCGACCTGGTCGAGGCGCGAAATCAGCAGCCCGGCAAAACCGGTGAAGGCGATCAGTTCGCCGATCCGCAATTCGCCGCGGTCTACCAGCATGGCGCCAATGGCCAGGACCACGCCCATGGAAATGGTCGACGAAAGGCGGTGCATGGCGGCAGCAAAAGCCCACCAGTTCAGCACTGGATACTGGGCTTCCAGAAGCTGCAGCGTGAAGCCGCGAAGCGATTGCACCTCGGCAGCGACCCGGTGATAGCTCTGCAGCAGCGACACGTTCGAGATCGTGTCGCTGACATGCGAGAATACCTGGTGATGGTAGCGTTCCACCGAGCGCTGGCCCTGTTCCGTCTTCTTCATCACGATGCGGCTGATTGTCATGTAGGCAACGCCCAATGCAATCAGGACGACCGTCAGCCGCCAGTCGAGATAGATCGCCGTCGGCAGCAGGAAGATCAGCGCGATCGCCGTCGAAAGGTGCTGGCGCATGAATTCGAGCCAAAGGCCCGAAAGCGTGTCGATGCCGCGCAGCAAGGTGTGCAGCGCGTGAGAGGTGCCGCGCTTGTGGTGCCACGAAAGCGGCAGCGCCATCACCTTTTCATAGTTGCGCGCCAGCAGCGCCAGGCGGTTGCGGTGCGAAAGCCGGTCCGACTGGCGTGCAACGAACACGAAGCCGATGATGTTGAACACGCCGAGCGCGCCCCACATCATCAGGGCCGGGCGTGATCTGGCTCCGGTCGGACACGGCATCGAAGACCTTGCCCAGCGTCACGGGTTCGAGAACCGCCGTCGCGGCAAGAAAAAGGTTGACGAGGCAAATGGTGGCCACTTCGCGCCGTTCGGCGACGAGGTAGGCGAGCGCACGTGCGTAGGTTCTGGCCAGCGTCACGACACAACCTTCTAAAGCGAAATGCGGGTTATCGGGGATTTCAGCAGTGCAACATCGGCTACCATCTTTGCTGCACCGCATCAACGTCACCCAATATGTGGATGATCTTTGCGGCAAAAAATAGTCATGCCCCAAGGTGAGGCATTTTGAAGCACTATGTGCCGCCTTGGGTTAACTGCCTGATTTTTGGTTGTCGGATGACCACAAAAGAGGCATTTGCATCAAACCGGGGTGATGCAGAAATGTTCCGCAACCTGATTTGATCGGCGGATTCGGCCTTTGCTGCGCTGCAATAGAATCTTGCGCGATCTTCGCAGGTGCGGCAAGGCAGTCAAGCCGGGTGTGCCGCGGCCGGCGAGCGCATCGCCGGCCTTTGACGGCTAGCCTTGATCGGGCTTGTCGCGTGCCAGCTTGGCCGACTTGGTGGCCGTGCCGCCGCGCCGGATCGCAGGTGCGGGCGCAGTTTGGTCGGAAAGCACAAATCCGCCATGGCTTTGCGGGCCTTCGCCATTGACCGTGACGTGCAACTTGCCTGCCGTATCGCGCCTTGCCTCGATTTCGAAGACCCGGCCGTCCTGTTTCAGGCGGGCCGTGTATCCGTCCCAATGGCCGGGCAATGCCGGCTTCACGAACAGGACGGATCCTTCCCGCCTTATCCCGAGAATTGCCTCGACGGCGCTGCGCCAAAGCCAGCCCGCCGATCCGGTGTACCAGGTCCATCCGCCGCGGCCGGTCTTGTCGCCATCTCCGTAGACGTCAGCGGCAACGACATAGGGTTCGACGCGGTAGCGCTCGGCTTCTTCGCGGTTTTGCGCGTGGCCAACGGGGTTGAGCAGGCTGAAGCAGGCGTGGGCGTCGTCGCCCCGTCCCATGAGCGCAAGCGCGTAGACGGCCCATGTGGCCGCGTGGGTATACTGTCCCCCGTTCTCGCGAACGCCCGGCGGATAACCCTTGATGTAGCCGGGATCCTTTTCGGTTTTCTCGAAGGGCGGCGTGAAAAGCTTGAGGATCCCCGCGTCCTCGTCGCGCAGGCGCTCCAGTACCGAGTTCATGGCGGTCACCGCACGCTTCTTTTCGGCTGCGCCCGAAAGCACGGACCAGGATTGGGCAATCGAATCGATCCGGCATTCGGCGGCGCCGTTGGCGCCCAGCGGCGTGCCGTCGTCGTAATAGCCGCGAAGGTAGTGGTCGCCGTCCCAGGCATGCTTTTCGATCGCGGCGATCACCGATCTGCGGTGTTCGCGCCATTTGGCGGCATTCGAGCCGTCGCCGCGCCCCTCGGCGATAGCGGCAAAACTCGCCAGCGTGTGGGCGAGGAACCACCCAAGCCAGATGCTTTCGCCATGGCCTTCCTCGCCGACCCGGTTCATGCCGTCGTTCCAGTCGCCGCCAAGGATCAGCGGAATGCCATGCGGTCCGGTTCGCTTGATCGCGACTTCGAGCGCGCGCACGCAATGCTCATAGATGGAGCCCGTCTCGTCCGATGTTTCCGGCTTGTAGAAGGAATCGTGCCGGCCCGGCTCGAGCGGCGGCCCTGAAAGGAATGGCACGGTTTCATCCAGCACGCCGGCGTCGCCCGTCACCGTGATGTAGTGCGCGGTGCAATGGGCAAGCCATACGACATCGTCCGAAATGATGGTGCGAACGCCCGCTCCGGTCGCGGGCAGCCACCAGTGCTGGACATCGCCTTCGACAAATTGCCGGCTGGCCGCGTTGATGATCTGCGCGCGGGCCAGCGAAGGATCGTGAAGCAGCAGCGCCGCGGTGTCCTGCAACTGGTCGCGGAAACCGAATGCGCCGCTGGCCTGGTAGAACGCCGCCCTCGCGCGAACGCGGCAGGCAAGGTTCTGGTATGGCAGCCAGGTGTTGACCATCCGGTTCATCGCCATGTCCGGCGTATCGACCTGCAAGCGTTTCGAGGAACTCGCTCCAGTGAAGTTCGGTCTCGGTAAGCAGCGCCTCGAAGTTCTCGCCGCGGCAACGCGCCATCACCTCCGGTGCATCCGCCGACGGCGCATCGCCGAAATAGAAGATCACTTCCCGCGTTTCCCCCGGCGCCAGCGTGACATCGCACGCAACGGCCATGCACGGATCGCCATGCGAATGGATGTCGCCGGAAAGGCCTGATCCCGACCTCACCGCATTTGGCCAGCGCATGGAACCGGTCCTGCCGATGAATTCGGTCCGCGATGCGGTGAAGCCTTGCAAGGGTTCGCTGGCGCACAGGAACGCGGTCCGTCCCTTGTAGTCGAGACTGTAGCTGTTGGTGGCCGTCAGCGCATCGTTATGCGCATCACGGTCCACGGTCACGAACGGCGCGCTACGGGCCCGGTTGTTGCCCAGCACGAGTTCGGCGTAGTTGAAAACGCGCAGCGACCGCGGCACAGGTCCGGTATTGGTTATCCTGAGCCGGCTCTGCTTGACCGGATCGCGCCGCGAGACCGACTGCGTGAGTTCGAGGTTCAAGCCGGCGCTTTGCGTCGCAAAGCTGGAATATCCTGGCGCGTGCCGAGCCTCGAAAATGGCGAAGGGGTCGGTTGAAAGCGCCGCCAACGGGGTGATAACCGCACCCGATTGCATGTCGCGCACATAGATGGCTTCGCCCGGCTGGTTCACCACGGTGTCGTTCGACCAGGGCGTCAACTGGTAGTCGCGTGAATTGGCGCTCCAGGTATAGGCGCATCCCTCGGCCGAAACGTGGAAGCCGAAATCCTTTCCGGCCACGACGTTGATCCATGGATGCGGTGTTAAATCGCCCGTTTGCAGGCGCACGACATATGCCCGGCTGTTGCGGTCGAAGCCGCCAAAGCCGTTCCAGTGGTCCAGGTCGCTGCCGTCGATTGCGGTCTTGGCGGGCGCAAGCCGTGGGGGAGGGGGTAAATGCCTCGTTGCCGGACGCCGTGGCGCGGCTTCCTCTTCAGCCCTCTCCAGCCGGGCGAGCTGCTCGGCCAGCTTGCCGTTGCGGGTGTGCAGGGCAACCCTCGAGGCAGCGATGAGCGCAGCCCAGCTTTCCTCGCCCATCAGGTCCTTGCGGACGGAGAAGATGTGCTGTCCAGGCCCCGAGGCGAGCCCGCGCCGGCTGGCGTTCTCGCACAGCGCGTTGATCGCGTTGTTGAGGTCCTGCGCGTAGGACACCGACCGCTCGTTGATGATGACGAGGTCGGAGATCACGCCTCGCGAGCGCAGATATTCCTGCATGCGCAGCGCTTCGCGTACCGACGGCGATTTCGGCTTCGCCGTCGATGCGCAGCGAGAAGATCGGATAGTCGCCTGAAATGGACATCGGCCAAAGCGAGGATTGCGGCCGCAGGCCCTCGCGGACAATTGCTTCCTTGGGGCGCAGGCGTATGTCCGGATAAATCATGAAGTTGGCGAACTTCTGGAAGTTCGCAGCCTCTTCCGGCGTCATGTCGATGTGGCGGATCTGCACCTGCGAGCGGGTCCAGGCCAGCGTCGTCTCGTGAATGAACGTCTCGGCGCGCCGGTAGTGCATCACGGCCCGGTCGAGGCCCTCCCGGTCGGGCGCGGCGATCGTCCAGAAGGTGATGCTCACTTCCTTGCCGGCCGGCACGCGCAGCGTCCGGCGCAGCGAGAAGACCGGGTCCATCGTGTAGCCGTCATGGCCGCCGAGCCTTGCGCCGGGGTCGAAAGCCGCCGGATCGGTGATGTCGCGGCCGCGCCCGATGAAGGCCCGCCGGTCGGTTTCCGCCTGTGTCTCGCGCCCGTCCTGCGAACTGTCGGCGACGAGATGGGCGATGACGATGTCGGGGTCGGAAGGCGAGCGCTTGTTGCGGGTGGCATAGATCGTGTCGCCCTTCGGCCCGATTTCGGTCTCGAACGAACATCTTCGAAAACAGCGGATGGGCAACGTCGAATCGTCGCGCGAAAGCACGCATTCGCCGAAGGAAGTCACTTCGATGAAGCGGTCGCCTCGCCGTCGGTTGACAGGGTCAGCCGGCGTCCTTCGGCATCCGCGCCCGAACACACCAGGCACTCGAGCCGCGATTCGATGCCGTTGGCCTTCTTGTGGAATTCGGCCCTGTGATCGGCGAAGATGGTGAAGCCTGTCTCGCCCGGCGCCTGTCGTGGTTCGGGCGTCGCCGACCACCAGTCGCCGGTGGCCTCGTCGCGCAGGAAGATGAACGTGCCCCAGCGGTCGAAGGTCGGATCCGGCCGCCAGCGGGTGATCGCCTGGTCCGTTCCAGCGCGAATAGCCGGCGCCGGTTGCCGTCAGCATCACGCTGTAGCGGCCGTTCGAAAGCACCGATATCTCGCGCTTGGTCTCCAGCGGATCATCGACGCGGACATATTGCAGGCCGGCGGTATCGGCATAGCCGGTCGGGCGGTCCTCGCAGATGCCCGGCGCGCGTGACCGAGACGACCTCGCGCGGGCGCGCGTTCCTGCAGCAGCAGTTCGGCGGCTTCGACCACCGGATCGGCATGGAAGCGGTCGCGCAGGCGGCCGTTGAGCACGGCATTGCCGATCGCGGCGATCGACATGCCCTGGTGATGGGCCAGGTAGTTCCGCACGATCGCGTGCTTTCTGCCCTTCGAGCAGGCGCGACGGCGTAAAGTCGACCGCATCGTAATAGCCATATGCGCCGAGCGCGCCGATCGTCTTCAGAGCTGGCGGAAATTGTCCACCGCCTCGTGCGGCCGGTACTGGGCTGCCAGCGCCGTGGCGTATGGCGCGATCACGAGATTGCTCGAAAGGTCGTGCTTGAGGCCGAGCGAGGGAACGCCGAAATTCTGGTACTGGTAGTTGAGCGCGCGGTCGCGCGCGTTGAAGGCGGATTCCGAGATGCCCCACGGCACGCCGAACGGCCGCGCATATTCGATCTGCCGTGCGATCGCGAGCCGGTTCGACTGGTTGAGAATGCCGCCTTCGCGCTCATACATGACGAGCGGCGGCATGAGATATTCGAACATCGAGCCCGACCAGGATACCAGCGCCGGCCTGCCAGCGCACTGAAGTCACGGGCCGTCCGAGGCGGAACCAGTGCTCCTTCGGCAAATCGCCCTTGGCGATGGCGAAGAGGCTGGTCAGCCGCGCTTCCGACGCGAGCAGGTCGTAGCAGCTGCGGTCGAGTTCCTTGTTGTCCGTTCGATAGCCGATGGAAAGCAGGCGGCGCTCCGGATCCATCAGGAAGCGGAAATCCATGTCGAATGCGAGTGCCCGCGCCCGCTCGGCCAGCGCCAGCAGCTGGCGCTTCAAGCGCCGCGTTTGCCTGCTTGTCGGCAACGGCATCGGTGAAGTTCGCCTCGCAAGTGCGCCCGCAGTACGCCGATCCAGTAGCCAGCTCGGCCGTTTGCGCGTTGTCGTATTCTGCCGAAAGGCTTGTGGCCAGATCCTGGATGTCCTTGGCGACCATCGCCAGGCTGATCGTCTTCACCGGCGCGAGCTGCGGCTCCTTGCGGTAGGTCTCGAGGGTTTGCTCGAAGCCCGTCAAGCCGCTCGGCGATCCGCTGCCTTATCGGCCTCAGGTTCCGCCGGTCGTCGGATATGGCTTCGAGCTTTTCACGCACGATCGCGGCAACGTCGGCAATTCCCTCGATGTCCGCCCAGAAGCTGAGCCGCAGGCGCTTCGCTCCACTTGCGCAAGGCCGATGACACGGTGATCAGATGGCCGGCCAGATTGCCGCTGTCCACCGCCGAAACATAGCCGGGAGGCAGGATTTCCAGCGTGCGGATGTCATACCAGTTGTAGAGGTGCCCCTTGAACTTCGGCATCCGCTCCACGGTCGTGATCGTGTTCTCGATGCGCTCGATCGTGTCGTTGAAGGATATCCAGCCGAAGTCGCGCGCCGTCAGCGTCGACAGCAGGTAGAGGCCGATATTGGTGGGGCTGGTTCGCTCGGCGACCAACGGTTCGGGGTCTTCCTGGAAATTGTCCGGCGGCAGGTGATTGAGTTCCGGCGTGACGAAGGTTTCGAAATAGCGCCATGTCTTGCGCGCGATCACTCGCAATTGGCGCGTGTCGGCCGGCTCCAGTTCGAGAAGATCCTCGGTTTCCGCGGTACGGCTGACATACCAGGCGATTGCCGGAGCCGCGCTCCAAAGGACAGCGAAAAGCGCCGCCAGCCAGACATTGGCCGGATTGACCGCTGCGATGAATGCCAGCCCCGCGATCCCGATCGCCGGTGACGCGGACATCATCGAGTAGTAGCCGGCAAGCGTCGACTGGCCGCCGCTGCTCACCTGCTGGGCCGTGCGCCATTCGAGCATGTGCTTGCGGCTGACAAGCAGGCGCCAAAAGGTTCGCACCATTGCATCGCACATCACGTAGGCCATGTGCGCCATGAAGGCGATGCGAAGCGAGATTTCCGCCAGCGTGCCGGCAAGGCTTGCGCCGAGCGTGCGCAAATGCCCGCCCAGCGTGACGCCGACGCGCGTGGGGACGAGCTGGCGCAAGAAGCCGAGCAGTGGCGCGACCGCGAGGCTGACGACCAGGATAAGTTGCCAGATCGCTGCCTCGAGCGGCGGCAGGGCCGACCAGGCGAGGATCGAGCTGGCGACCCAGCCCAGCGGCGCCAGCGAGCGCCGCAGATTGTCGATCATCTTCAGCCTGCCGATACCGGTAACGCCGCTGGCCGGGCTGAAAATGAAGGGAAGAAGCTGCCAGTCGCCGCGCGCCCAACGGTGCTGGCGCGACACCTCCACCTGGTAGCGGACCGGGAAGTCCTCGACGAACTCGACATCGGTCACGAGTGCGCAGCGCGCATAGCTGCCTTCAAGCAGGTCGTGGCTCAACACCGTGTTTTCGGCGATGCGGCCGTTCATCGTCATCTCGAAAGCGTCGACGTCGTAGAGACCCTTGCCGGTGAACGAGCCTTCTCCGACGAGGTCCTGGTAGAAATCCGATACGGTGAAAACGTATGGGTCGAAGCCGCGGTTCGCCGAGAAGGTGCGCTGGAACGCCGATGCTTCCGCGCCGGTTGTCAGCGATGGCGTGACGCGCGGCTGCAGGATCGAATATCCCGATACGACATGCCCCTTGCGCCGGCTGAATACCGGACGGTTCAGCGGGTGGATTGCCTTGCCCACGAGCGCGGCGACGCTGAACAGCGGCAGGCGCGTATCGGCATCGAGCGTGAGCACATATTTTATGTTGTCCGGCAAGGAACGGGCAGGGGTGAAATAGCTGGTGTCCTTGTCGCCCCGCAGCAGCATGTTGAGTTCGTGCAGCTTGCCGCGCTTGCGCTCCCACCCCATCCAGACCCCTTCGGCCGGATTGAAGAGGCGGCGGCGGTGCAGGAGGAAAAACCGGCGCCCGGTATGCGCATAGGTTTGCGAAAGCCGGTCGATCTCGGACTGTGCATAGGCGAGGATCTCTCGGTCGCTGTCCGTAATCTCTGCATCCCCATCGCGCCAGTCGCTCAGCAGCGCGAAATAGACCGCGCCCTGCGAATTGGCGAGGTAATGCAGTTCGAGATTGCGCACGAGCTCGTCCACGGTGTCGTGGTTCGAGATGAGGCACGGTATGGCGACAAGCGTCTTTGCGTGCTCGGGAACCCCGTCCTTGAGCTCGTAGCCGGCCAGGTGATCCGGTTTCAGCAGGAGTGTCGCCAGGCTCTGGACAAACGCCGCTGCCGCTTCCGAGGCGGGCAGGGCGATCAGCAAGAGGAGTGGCAATATCGCTGCGGTGGAAATGCTGTGCGAGACCAGATAAGCGGCGGCGAGTGCGATGAAGACAGCCGTCATCAGGAAGTTCGGCAATGCCGCGCCGAGCCATCCCAATGACCGGTAGCGCCGAAGCAGGCCCGACCCCAGCGGCGCGCGGCTGCCGGCGGCCTTGCGCAGTTCTGGTTTGCCGTCGCCGACGAGGTAAAACCCGATATCCGTGCGCGGATCGTTGGTGCCTTCGAGCTTTCGCTGCTCGCGCTGCGCCAGTTCTATGGCGGTCTGGGCTACCTGTGTCTCGCTCTTGTCGGAGCGGCGCGCAATCGACTCGATCGCAACGCGGTAGCGGTTGCGCGTCTGGCTGTCCAGCAACGCAAAATCCGTGGAAGCCCTCAGCGTTCGGTCGACCGCCGAAAGGCTCTCGAACCAGCCCTGCCAGTAAACATCGTCGATCCTGCGAAGGCTGGTGATGATGTTCCCGGTCGTAAGATTTCCGGAGGATTGGCGGTTCTGCTCGGCAACGACCACGGCCTCGCCATGGCTGCCGCGTGCCTCCAGCTGCGCTTCCAGCCATTGCAGCGCATGGGTCGCCCATTGCGAGCCGTCGCGGAAGCGGTAGAGCAACTGCGCCGCAAAGGTGTTGTCGTGGGTGAGGGCGCTGCGCTGCGCCATCAGCTCGATGCGTTTTTCGGCGCTTTCCTCCGCCATCAGCCGGTCGGCAAGGCGGTTTGCCTCGCCGCGCATCTCGCGGGCGTTGCGGACGCGGTCGGAAAGCCGGCGCAGGTTTTCGACCAGCACGTAGCGCAGGAATGCGGGAGCGGCCCACAACTCGCCGATCGTCAGCTCCTCGCGCTCCTGGAAGCCTTCGATGAACTCCGTCAGGCTGGCGGTGGAAAAATCGCTGTTGGTATGGGCGACATAGAGCCAGGCGAGGGCGAGTATTCGCGGTACCTTGCCCTTGCCCGGCACGGTCCATACCGGCAGCAGGCGGTAAAACCCTGGCTTGAGGTCGCGCCGCACATGGCGGATGTTTTCTTCGACGATGTGGTGGTTGTCGAGAAGCCACTCCGCCGCCGGCGTGATCGTGATGCGGTTGCGCGCTGCTTCCGCCGTGGCAAGGTAGTTTTCCCGGATCGCCTTCTCGTTCTGGCGAATGCGCACGGAAAACACATGTTCTTCGTAACTGGGAAGCGCGACTTCGCTCGAACCGGACAGGCCGCGCCCGAAGGCGCGCAAGTCGGAACTGCTCCACAAATCGATGCGGATCGGGGACAGGATACCGCCGGGCGCGGCTGTCGGGCCCGTGTCCGGCCTGTTCATCGGCAACTGAAAATTCATCGGGCTACTTCGACAACCTGAAATTGGTTTGGTCGAGCGGATTTTCACATTGCAACGCAGGGAAAACCAGCCGGGTGCTACCGACCATCGATCACATTTTCAATCGGTTCGCAATGCCGATGCAAAAACGGGCCGCGGCCCCAGGGGCTGCGACCCGTGACTTGTTTTCGAACAGGATCAGACGACGAAGTCGGGAACGTCCACGAAATCGGTTTCGTCGATGAGGCCGGCGGCGTTTGCAATGATCATCGAAACCGAGCCATCTTTCGACTTGATGACCGCCGATGTATTGGACGAGGTGATCGACAGGTCCGTGAAGGCGAGGTTTGTGCCGGTCAGCGAAAGCTTGTCGACGCCATTGACGAAATCATAAACGGTGTCCGCCTTCTTGTCGCGGACCAGCACGAATATATCCGATCCTGCACCGCCATACAGGCTGTCGCTGGATGCGCTGCCCCACAATATGTCATCGCCCTCTTCGCCGTAGAGAACGTCATTGCCCGCGCCGCCATTCAGCCGGTCGCTGTCATTGCCGCCATACAGCCTGTCCGTGCCCGATCCGCCGAACAGCCGGTCGTTGCCGTTGCCGCCAAACAGCGAGTTCTTCTTGCCGCCGCCCGCATCGAGCAGATCATTGCCGTCGTCGCCGTAAAGAACGTCGTCATCTTTGCCGCCATAAAGGGAGTTGTCCCCGAAACCTCCGCGCAGCGTGTCCTTCCCGGCCTCGCCGTGCAAGGTGTCGTTGCCATTCAAGCCCTGGACGGTGTCGTTGCCCTTTCCGGCGAAGACGATGTCGACATTCGCGCTTCCCGTGATGCTCTCGCTCCTGGACGACCCCTTTATCGTGCGCGGTGCGTCATTGACGCCGTTGATCGCGATGGTCAGCGTCTCGATGTCGAAGCCATATTCATTCGAAGCCTCATAGGTGAAGACATCGAACAACTGCTGGTTTGCAGAAAGGACGTCGACGGCTTCCTTCTTGTTGTCGAGCGCATAGGACCAGGCGCCGTCCGCCCCGATGGTCAGCGTCCCGTACAGGCCGGCGATCTTGGTGGTGCCCGTGGCAGCGACCGCCGTACCATTCACTTTTGCGACTGAAAGATCCGGTCCGCCGTCATTGCCAAGAACGTTGCCGGTCGCGGCCTGGCCGCTGTCCTCGGTCACCGCACCTGTATCGGAAACCGCCGCCGGCGGTATCGGCTCGTCGCGGCCGTCGATCCGGATCGAGATCGTTGCGCTTGAGCTGCCAAGGGGATTCTTGACGGTGTATCCGAACTCTTCGGTGACGTGCTGGCCCTTGCCGAGCGTCTCGAATGCAGGCTTCGCGGTGTCGACGGCATAGGACCAGCTTCCATCGGCACTGATCGTCAGCTTGCCATAGGCGCCGTCGACGACGCGGGGAGTGGACCCGCTGAAGGTCTGGTTCCCGATCTTTTCAACCACGAGATCGTGGCCTGAATCATTGCCAAGCACATTGCCCGAAATCGCTTCTGCACCGTCTTCATTCGTGGTGGCAGTGTCGTTCACGCCGGTCGGAGCGACCTCCGTGCCCAGGAAGCTTTCGCTGGTCAGCTTGCCGACGGCATCGTAATTGCGAACCCACTCGGTCCAGTCGTACTGGTCGTTGACGTCATGGACGACGATCCGGGATGACCCGTCGTCATAAATCGTCTCTTCTTCGAAGAGGCTGCCATCGAGATTGAAGAAACGGCTGACTTCGTTCCAAAGCTCGGCTGCGGTGTCGATCAGCAACAGGGCCGATTGCTCGAAGCCGTAGGCCGCCAGGTCGATCGCGAGCCAGACCATTTCGAAAACCAGCGTGTCGAACCCTTCGCCGCCGGACACGCCATTGCCCGCCCAAGCGTCATTGGCGTCGTAGTAGACCCAGTCGTTCCCCTGGCCGCCATGCAACTGGTCGGAGCCGAGACCACCCTTCAGAACGTCGTTGCCGCCAAGGCCTAGAAGGACATCATCGCCGCCATTGCCAGCAAGGAAATTGTTCGCGGCATTGCCCGACAGCTTGTCGTTGCCGCTTCCGCCGATGGCGTTTTCGATGATTGCCCCTTTGGCTATCGAAAAATTCCATTTCAATCCGCCGAAGGACGAAAATGCCTCCTCGCGCAGGTCAATGTCCGCCGCCTGGCTGAATCCCGAGACATCGAGCGTGTCGATCCCGCCGGCATCCCAGACCGCCGCGATGATCGAATCGTATTTGTCCGACAGCGTCCATGTGCTGTCGCCGGTGTTGGAGTTGAAGCCGTATACCGTGTCGCCGGTGCGCGTCGTCATGTTCGCGCCGTAGAGGCGCTGCAGCGCGGCGATGTCGTGCAGCATCAGATTGGTCGGTCCGCCGCCGACATAGCGGCCGTCGACCCAGGTACTGAAATCGGCGCCCGTATTGGCCTCGCTCCAGTAGCTCATCACGGTGTACTGGACCGAATCCTCGAAATAGACTGCGTCGTTCCCGTAGCTCTTGGCTCCCGAACCGTTGTAGTCGCCTGGATGCAGAAGCCCGATCGCATGTGCGATCTCGTGGAGCGTGAGCTCCATTCCGAAGGCGTCATCCTGTGAAAAATCAGCCGTCGCGCCGATCGAGACAGTCGCGTCGCTGAACTGGTTTGCCTGCCCGGAAGCTGCTCCGTAATAGCTCCAGCTTGCCCAGCCGCCGCCGTAGCCGGGTTCGGCCTGGATGCTGATCTGGGCGGAGTTCGAAAATGCCTGCTCGCCCGAGGTGCCCGAACCGACACGGGTGAAGTCGATATTCGCGACGGATTCGATGGCAAGGATTGCCTTGTCGACAAACGCCATCATCGTCGGCGACAGGCGCGCATAGCCGCTGTCCGGCGTGGCGGCAAAGGCCCAGGTCACCTGGCCGGCGGTACCGAGGTAATTCGTGCCGCCGTCGTTCCATTTCGTGTTGCCGCGCGTGATCTGCCCGGCGGCCTGGTCGTATCCAAAGGTTGGCTTGCCGGTGCCGGCGCCCAATACGGCAATTTCACTTGCAAGGAGTTCCTGAGCCTCTTCGCAGATGAAATCCGTTCTCGTTCCGTTGATGCAAGCCAGACACATGCGCATTTTCCCTTCGCCCGACGGGTTATGGCAACTGGATAGACCGGCAGGCGTTGAAGAATTGGTTAGGTGACAACAAGAACTTTATCGAAACGGCACAGTTTTCCGGCCAACGAGAATTACTGCGGCGAAAATGTCCTGTTTCAGACAAAGTCTGGATATTTGCGTTTGCCACAAAGGCTCACCGGCCTTCCTGTGCCGGGGCGGAAACGATGCGGCTGCCGGACTCGATCCGGTCACCCGGATGCAGGATCACGCGATCGCCTTCAACAACGCCGCTGACGACTTCCGCGTAACTCGAATTTCGTTCTCCAAGTTCCAGCAGGGCCGGTATGGCGCGTCCATCGTTCATCCTGAAGGTGGCCCAACTGCCGTCGCGCCGGAACAGCGCTCCGAGCGGCGCGGCAACCACGTTTTCCCGCGACGATATTATGATCCGGGCAACGATCCTGAATTCGTGCCCGAGCCGTGCCCAGCTTTGCGGATCGCCCTCCGGCCGCAGGATCACGGAAACCCGCTGTTCCTCGATGCCGAGTGCGGAAACCTTGGTGAACGCAGCGGGATCGACCCGTTCGACACGGGCATGGAGTTCGCCGCCGCCCCATCCCTCGATGACCGCGCTTGCGCCGGGCTTCACCCGGACGGCATCGCGCGACAGAAGGTCCACGACAACTTCGAGATCGCCGGGGTCGCCCAGTTCCGCGATTGCGGCGCCGGCCTGCACGACCTGTTCGCTTTGCGTCAACAGCCTGAGTACATGACCGGAGACGGGCGACTTTACCTCGATGCAGCAGTTTTCAACTTCGCTTTCTTCATTGCCGGGTTCGATAAGCGCGGCCCGGGCGCGTTCGAGTTCCCGCTGCCGCACCACGAGGTTGGCGCGCCCGCTCTGGATAGCGGCTTCACCGGTCGCAAGATCCAGCCTTGCCTTTTCGAGCGCCCGCTCAGGCACGGCGCCTTGATTTGCCAGGCGTTCGGCACGCGCAAGTTCGCCGCGCATGAACACGGCCTGCGCCTCCGCCTGGCTCAGCTGCGCCGAGGCCAGGTCGACCGCCGCTATCGCCGCGTCGATCGCAGCCTCCGCCACCTTGCGCTCCCTTGAGTCGAGGAGCGAGGGCGCGGTCGGCCTGATCCGGGCTACGACGGTCTTGTTGGCGATGACCGCATCCCCGGGATTGAGGTCGAGCCTTTCCATCCGGCCGGTAAGCGGCGCATCGACCGTGAACACTTCGCGAATGCGCGTGCGGCCTTCCTCCTCCACGCTGATCTCTATCGTGCGGCGGTCGATAACCGCCGTTTCCACCTCTACCGGTCGCGGCCAAAGCGCCCACGCCAAGGCGGCGGCGATCAGCAGGACGATGGACAGCGTGAATGCGCGGCGAAGCATGCTCACTCTCTCGTTTTCAGGACTGCGATCATGTCCAGCCTGTCGATCCGGCGCCGCACGATCAATGCCGACAATGTCGCGGCCGTCAGCACCACGATGCTGGCCCATGCATAGACGGAAGGATTGACGACCAGCGGAACGCGGTAAAGCTCGGTCGAAAAGCCCTGGACCATGGCGAAAGCAAAGCCGTAGCCGATGAGCCAGCCAAGCGGTTGGGCGACGAGCACGATTGCAGCAAGTTCGCTGAGCAGCAAGCCCGCCACCTCGCCGCGCGTAAAGCCGATCACCCGCAGGCTGGCGAGTTCGCGCCCCTGTTCGGAAAGCGAGATGCGGGTGAAATTGTACACGACGCCGAAGGCAATGATGGCCGCCAGGACCAGGTAGACCGTCACCATGATGAGGATGTTCTGCGCCAGCGTTTCGCGGAATTTTTGCAGGGATACACGTTGAAGTGCAATGAAATTGGCGGCTGGCGTCGATTTCGCCGCCTCGAAGAACGCACCCATTTCATTTTCGTCCATGCTGATGTGGACGCCGGAAATCATTGCGCCTTCACGCAGCATCGCGTTGAGCGCTTCAAGATCCATGAATGCGGTCAGGCCGAGATACCCCTCGTTGATGGCGGCAACGCCCTGCACCAGCGTGCGCCGGCTTCCCTCCATCAATTCCACCTCGACCTGATCGCCGAACTCGTACTCCAAGAATATCCGCGAGCGATGAAGAGAGCGTCAGGCCCGACGGGGGAAAGCTGACCGGCTGCAGTGAAAGGTCGAGCACGCGAGAAAGCTCCGCGTCCGGGTGGCTTGCCGGTCAGGGCGACTCGCCGTTCGCGGTGGCCGTTCCGGAGCTTGACCATGACGGCGCGATAGGGCTCGGCCTTGATCACCCCCGGTAGATTGCCGACGGAATAGAGCGCGGGCAGGGGCTTTGCCTCGGTGAAGTTGATGGTCGCATGCTGGCGGTCGGTCCGGATGAAGGTGATGTCGATCATCCGGTCGATCGAGCCGAAGGACCACAGCGAGCCAACGAGGATGGCGACAGCGAAGGCGATGCCAAGCACGCTGCTTGCCGTGCGCGCCGGCCAGCGCAGCAAATGGCGGGCGGCCATGACCTGCGCCTGCGAAAAGACGCGGGACAATTCCAGCGCGCCGCCGAACAGCCGGCGATACTCGACAGGCGCGGGCGGCGACATGGCGACCGCCGGAGGCAGGAACGCAACTTTCGAGACTGCCCGGATCGCGCCTGCGACCGCGGCAAGAACGGTGACCACTGCCGCGATCGCATAGATATCCGGGCTGCGGCTGAAGACGAGGAACGGGAAATTGAAGAAGGTCGCATAAAGCCGCGCCATGCCCGCGCCGAGCCATGTGCCGGCCACGAACCCGATGACGATGCCGATCGCGGCAATCAGGGTCACGAAGCTGATGTAGTGCAAGGCGATCGACAGCGATGAATAGCCGATTGCCTTGAGAAGCCCGATCTGTTCGCGCTCCAGCGCTACCAGGCGGGTCAGCGTCATGTTGACCAGGAAGGCCGCCACCAGCAGGAAGATCGGCGGCAGGACCCGGCTCATCGCCTCCAGTTGCTGCAGTTCCGCGTCGAGGAATGCGTGTGAAGTCTGGTCCTTGCGGGCATAAGCGCCAAGTCCGCCATAGCGCTCGAGCATGGCATCCATCGCATCGATGATCGCCCCTTCGCCAGCGCCCGGCATCAACTTGACGATGACGTTGGAGAACGCCCCGTCGAGGTCATAGGCAGCCGCCAATGTCGCCTCGGGCAGCCATACGATGCCGAAGCGCCGCTCGTCCGGCATGAGATCCCAGGGGCCGATGGCGTAGATGAACTCCGGCGAAAGGGCAATTCCGCTAATCGTCAAGCGCCGGCTGGCGCCGTTCACAAGGACGCCGACGCTGTCGCCGGGCCGCAAGCCGTGCGCCTTGGCGAAGCCTTCGCTGATGACCGCCTCCTGCGGCGAGCCGGCATCGGGCATGCGTCCCTGGCGCAGATACAGCCGGTTCAACTCCGGTTCGCGGTCATTAGGCAGCGAGACCATCATAACCGAGGCTGGTTCCGCCATGCCTTCGACGTCGGCGAGCGCAATCTTGACAATGCGCGGCTCCACCGCGGCAACGCCGTCCAGTGCCTCGATCGATGCGGTTACCGATTTGGGCGCCCGAGTGACATTGGCGAAGATGTCGGCGAAGCGGTTGGCTTCGTAGTAAGCCGCGCGTGTTTCGGACAAGGACTTGTGCGCCCCGACGCCGAGGATCAAGGTGGCGACGCCGGCCGCCATTACCAGGGCGATTGCCAGCGCCTGCGCCCAAAGGCGTCGCAGATCGCGCAGGAGCTTCACCGTCAGCGGGTGCATCGCGTCACCATGAAATCTCCGCCGCGCGCTTGCGCATGGAGTTGGCGCTTTGCGAGACGATCTCGCCATTGGCAAAGCGGATGACGCGATGGGCAATCTCGCTCACCGCCGCATTGTGCGTGATAACCAGCGTCGTCGTGCCGATTTCGGCATTGACTGCGGTAAGCGCTTCCAGAACGCGAACGCCGGTTTGCGAATCCAGCGCCCCGGTCGGTTCGTCACAAAGCAACACTTGCGGCTTCTTGGCGATGGCGCGGGCAATCGCCACGCGTTGCTGCTCGCCGCCCGACAATTGCGCCGGAAAATGGTTCATGCGATCGGTGAGGCCTACCATTTCCAACGCTTCCGCGGGCTTCATGGGCGATCTGGCGATCTCGGTCACCAGTTGCACGTTTTCGCGCGCCGTCAGGCTCGGCACCAAATTGTAGAACTGGAAAATGAAGCCGACATTGTCGCGGCGGTAGCGCGTCAGGCCGGCCTCGTCCATCGCCGTCAGTTCCTGGTCGAGGAAAAATGCCTGTCCTGACGTTGCCGTGTCCAGCCCGCCGATGATGTTGAGGAATGTCGACTTGCCCGAACCGGACGGCCCCAGGATCACCAGGAACTCGCCGCGCGACGCCGTGAAGTCGACGCCGCGCAAGGCATGCACCTCGACCGCTCCGCTGCGATAGACCTTGGACAGCCCGATCGTGCGGAAGACTTCGTCCTGTACTTTCACGCGGCCCGTTGCCTTGCCCATCGAAGTTCCGGTCAGGATCATTTCTGCGCGCACCATTGTGGGTCACGGATCGTCCAAAATGCAACCACATCGAAAGCTGTCGCCCCGGACGCTACTGTTTATCTGGGTTTCGCACGCGGCTCACTGCCGCCTTAACCTCGAATTAACCATCGCGGCGCCAATGTGATTGTGCGGCAAATCAGGTGGCGAAAATGAACCAGCATGTTCTGAACGAGACCCGCAGCCCAATCGGCGAGCGCGAACTGGTGGCTTTGAAGACGCTTTCATTCGAGGCGCTTTCGGCAATCGTCTGCCAGTTGCCAGCCATGCAAAGGGCCAGGATGGCGGCATTTTGCTACGGCAAGAGCCATTTGCACGAGCTTGGCCTGGCGCTTGCGTCGTGCTGCTCGCCCACCGAACTGGGCGACGCTTTCGGTCGCAATGCCCGCATTGTCGAGATGCAGGCGAAGGCAGCCCAGGAAGAGCGCAAGAAGAATTCCGGCGCGGCAAAGCGCGGCCTTTCGGGCCTTCGCCGGCTGCGCGCCTGATCGGTGCGCGCGTTCGCAGTGGTTCGTGCGGCCATTGCGGCAATCATGCTGTCTTGCGCACTGGCGGCATGCGTCAGCGACCGGTTTGCCGGTGTTTATGACACTGATCCCGTATCTACCGGTTCCATCGCGCGGCCTTCATCGCGTTCAGGCCCTGTTCCCAGCATCGGCATCGACCCGGGCATAACGCGCTCCAGCGACATGTACGCGTCCGTGACCGATGGCGGCTTCTCGCTTCCCGAAGTTCCCTACAGGGACATGGACCAGCGGTTCGTGCGCCGTATCGTGCCGGACCCGACCGGAGAAGTGCCGGGCACCATCGTCGTCGATACCGCCAACCGCTATCTGTACCTCGTCCTGCCGGCAGGCGAAGCAATCCGCTATGGCGTTGGCGTGGGCAAGGAAGGCTTTGCCTGGTCGGGCAGGGCGGTCATCCAGTACAAGAAGGAATGGCCGACATGGACGCCGCCGGCCGAGATGGTTGCCCGCAAGCCTGAGCTCGAACAGTACCGCAACGGCATGCCGCCCGGCCCTTTGAACCCGCTCGGAGCCCGGGCCATGTACATCTTCAAGGACGGTCGCGACACACTCTTCCGCATTCACGGCTCGCCGGAGTGGCAGTCGATCGGAACGCAGGCTTCTTCCGGCTGCATCCGGCTGATCAACCAGGATGTGATCGATCTCTTCAATCGCGTGCAGCCCGGCTCGCCGGTCGTGGTGCTCTGACCGGCGGGTCGCGAGCCTCACATCATGCCGAGCGCCCGCGGCAGGTACAGCGACAGCTCCGGCCAGTAGGTGACGATCATCAGGAAGACCAGCATGGTGAAGAACCAGGGGAGGGTCGATTTGGTAACTTCGGTCAGCCCCATCTTTGCGATTCCGCTGGTGACGTAGAGGTTCAGCCCCACGGGCGGGGTGACCATGCCGCATTCCATGTTGACCACCAGCATGATGCCGAAATGAACCGGATCGACCCCCAGCGCCACGGCAACCGGGAAGAGGATCGGCGCGAAGATCAGCATGATCGCGGACGGCTCCATGAACATGCCCGCTACCAGCAGCAGGATGTTCACCGCCATCAGGAAGCCGATCCGCCCCAGCCCGGCATCGCTCATCCAGGCGGCGATCGCCTGCGGAATGCCCTCATGCGTCATCAGGAACGAGAACAGCACCGCATTGGTGATGATATAGAGCAGCATCGCGCTCATGTTGGCCGATTGCAGCAGCACCTTCGGCACGTCGCGCATGCCAAGGTCCTTGTAGACGAACACGGCGATGACAAAAGCGTAGACGGCGCTCATGGCTGCGGCTTCGGTCGGCGTGAACGCGCCCGAATAGATGCCGCCGATGACGACAATGATCAGCGCCAGTCCCCAGAATGAGCGGCTGAAGGCGTGCCAGCGCTCGCCCCATCCGGCCGGGTCGAGGCGCGGATAGCCCTTGCGCCAGGCGATGAACATCGTCGTCGTTCCCAGCATGGCTGCAAGGACGAGGCCGGGGATGACGCCAGCCATGAACAGGTCGCCGACGGACGCCGAGGTCACCATTTCCCCGTTGGGGCCGGTATAGGTCGCGCCCGAGGTCGCGACGGCATACATCACCATGACGATGGATGGCGGGATGAGGATGCCCGAGCGCGCCGGAGGTGGAAATGATGCCGGCGCCGAAGCCCTTGGGAAAGCCTTGCCGGACCATGGCCGGCAGGATGATCGAACCAATCGCGGCGACGGTGGCGGGCGATGATCCGGATACGGCGGCGAACAGCGCGCAGGCGACCACCGCGGCCAGTGCAATGCCGCCATGCCAGTGGCCGACCATCGAAGTCGCGAAGTCGATCATGCGCCGCGCCACACCGCCATGGGTGAGGAAATTGCCGGCCAGGATGAAGAACGGGATCGCCATGATCTCGAACTTCTCGATGCCGGTGAAGAGCTTCGAGCGCCACCGATTCAAGCGGCACCGTCGTGAATCCGAAAAGGAAGGTGAGGACCGTCAGGCCGAGCGCGATGGAAACCGGCATGCCGGTCAGCATCAGCACCGTCAGCAGGGTGAAGATGACGAACGCGGTCATGCCTGTCTGCTCCAGGCCTTCGACATGACCGTGATCATGCTGCGGGCAGTTCGCCCGTGCGGCTGAACGCATAGGCGACCTGCAGGAACCGGAAGCACATGAGGTAGGAACCCAGCGGCATGGCCAGGTATATGATCCACATCGGCCATTCGAGGTCGGGCGACACCTGGTCGGTGTGGTAGAGTTCCCAGACGAAGTAGGCCCCGAGCGATCCGACGATCACCGTGAACAGCGCGCCAGCCAGCAGGCTGAACATGACGAAGAAGTTGCGCTGGGCGGGCTGCAACGCGTTTACGAGCACATCGACGCCGACATGAATGCCTGTGCGCACGCCGTAGGCCGCGCCGAACTTGGCCATCCAGATGAACATGTAGATCGTCAGTTCCTGCGCCCAGGTAAGCTTGATGGCGCGGACTGCGTTGAACGCCTGTTTGGCGGTGTCGAAAAGCCAGGGCATGTCGTTGGCCCGGGCCCAGGAAAGGATTCCGGCTATGCCGACAGCGAGTACCGGTGAATGACGGCGACGAAGATGATTGCCGTGGCAAGCGCGATCAGCGTGGCGATCAGCACTTCCTCCAGCCGGTCGAGCCAGCGCAGCATGGCGTCTCCTCCCCAGGAAGATCGGACCCCGCGCAAGGCGGGGTCCGATGTCAGGCGATGCCGGTCACTGTCCGGCCGAAGCCTTCTGGACCGTGGCGATGAGGTCTGCGCCGACACGGCCCGCCGCTTCTTCATAAACGGGCTTGAGTGCTTCCACCCATTTGGCCCGCTCCTCTGGCGTGAGTTCGTGGAACTCGGTCGTGCCCGCCGCCTTCATGGCGGCGACGGCCTTGTCGTTTTCTTCCTGCGCAATCGAATTGGCGTAGTCGGTCGCCTCGGCCATCGCCTGCTCAAGCTGGCCGCGAACATCGGCCGGAAGCTCGTCCCAGAATTTCTTGTTCACGATCACCGCATAGCCGAGATAGCCATGGTTGGAGAGGGTGGCGTGTTTCTGCACCTCGTGCATCTTCTGGGTATACATGTTCGACGGCGGGTTCTCGGTGCCGTCGACGACACCCGTCTGCAGGGCCTGGTAGACTTCCGAGAACGCCATGACCTGCGGCACCGCGCCGAGCGCGTTCATCTGTGCCTCGATGACCTTGGAAGACTGGATGCGCATTTTCAGGCCAAGGAAGTCCTCCGGCGTCTTGAGCGGCGTGTTGGCGCTCATGATCTTGAAGCCGTTGTCCCAATAGGCGAGGCCCTTGATGCCCTTGTCCTCGAGCTTGGCGAAAAGCTGTCTTGCCGATGTCGCCCTTGGTTACGCGCTCGAGCGCCGCCTTGTCGGCGAACAGGAACGGCAGGTCGAAGGCTTCGAATTCCTTCGCGCCGAGCGGTCCGAACTTCGCCAGCGACGGGGCGAGCATCTGCACGGCCCCCAGCTGCAGGGCCTCCATCTCTTCCTTGTCCTTGTAGAGCTGGCTGGACGGATAGACCTCAACGGCGACCTTGCCGTTGGTGTATTTCTCCGCAAGTTCCTTGAACTTGTCTGCGCCCTTGCCCTTCGGCGTCGCCGGCGCGACGACGTGGCTGAACTTGATGACGATATCGGCCGCCCACGAACCAGTCGTGCCGGCCAGCAGCACGACGGCTGCCGCAGCAAGTAATTTCCTCACGATTTCCTCCCAGAAAAAGGTATCAACTCCTCGATCTTATTCCCAACCCGTCCGAACGCTATTGTGGGTTTCCACAATTTGCGACGGGTGTGGCGCGATTAGTGTAACGCGTTTATGCGGGAGGGGAACACGATGTTTCAGCAATTGGCGCGTCACATCCGGCCTGCCGGCGTGCAGCAGAACTCGCCTGCCCAAACCGGGCGCGACCGGCAAGGGCCGGCCGCCGCGGCGCTTGGCCTTGCTGCGATCCTGATCCTGCTTGCCCTGCTTGCAGCGGCAATGTTCTTTGCCGACCGTGCTGCAAAGGAAGAACGGCGGGTCGGGATGATTACCGACGCGCTTTGGGTCGAGCAGGCGTTGAGGTTTGCCACCCGATCCACCGAGGACGTTTTGGTCCGCCTTGCCGCCGACATCCGCATGGGCGAACCGGTGGTCGCTGCTTCACTGCAGATCGAGCAGATCATGCGCCTGCGTCCAGAGCTCGTGCGCGTGGCATTGTTGCGGGCCGATGGCGTCTCGCTTTTGTCCCTGCCGGGTCCAGACGAACGCCGCCCGTCGGAGATCTTGCGGCAGTCGCCGATCGATGCAGCGCTCAAGACCGGCGAACGCCTGTTTGGAAATGCCTATTTGCAGCCGGGCGCGACTGCGCGGTTCGACCTGGTCATTCCGGCCTATGCGCCAGGAAGCACCCCTCTAGTCCTCGTCGCAAGCTTCTCCCTTTCCGAACTTCTGAATGCCCACATTCCCTGGTGGGTCGCGCAAAAGAACCATGTCGAAATCAGGGATTCTTCCAACACGGCAATCGCTGCAAAGTCGAGGATCGACATCGGGCTTGGCGAAGATGGCCACTCCATGCCATTCGACCCGCCCGGCCACGGCCTGACCTTTCAGGTGACGCCCTACGACACTGGCTCCGGCACGGCGCTGAGGGCGCTGGTTGCCCTGATCGTGCTCTTTTCCGGCATTGCGGCAGCCAGCCTGTTCGCGATGCTGAGGAACATCCGCCGCCGCCAGAAGGCGGAAGAGGCGCTGAGGGCGGAAAGCGCGTTCCGCAAGTCCATGGAGGATTCACTTGCCGTAGGCATGCGCGCCAGGGACCATACGGGCCGCATCATCTACGCCAACCAGGCCTTTTGCGACATGGTGGGTTTTTCCCGCGAGGAGTTGGAGAAGGCGTCGCCGCCAATGCCCTACTGGAACCGCGACGATCTCACCAAGACGAAGGAGATCCATGACGAGGTGCTGGCGGGGCGGGCGCCGGCGGAAGGGTTCGAGATCCGTTTCCAGCGGCGCAACGGCGAGCTGTTCGACGCGCTCGTGTTCGAAGCGCCGCTGCTCGACGCGGACGGCAAGAGCCTTGGATGGATGGCGTCGATCCTCGACATTACCGACCGAAAGCAGATGGCCGAGAAGTCCAAGGCGCAGGCCGACCAGCTCGCGCGCACCGCGAGGCTGGTGAACATGGGGGAGATGGCATCGACGCTCGCCCACGAGATCAACCAGCCGCTTACGGCCGTATCCAACTATGCCTCGGGCCTGTCGGCGCGAATGCAGTCCGGCAGGCTCGCCAAGGCCGAAATTGCCGGGGTTCTCGACAAGATCGCTGCCCAGGCCCAGCGCGCCGGCAAGATCGTGCGCCATCTGCGCGACTTTACCCGCCGGAACCAGCCGAAATACGAAACGGTGTCGATGAACGACCTGGTGATGCGCATCCTTGAAGTCAGCGCGCCGGACCTAGATCACAGCGGCATCCGGTCGGTGATGAGGCCAGCCGAGGCAAGCGCCTGCGTCGACGGCGATCCGGTGCTCATCGAGCAGGTGTTGCTCAATCTCGTGAGGAACGGCGCCGAGGCCATGGCTGCCTTGCCTCGCGACCAGCGGCAACTGACGGTTTGCGTCGAGACCGAAGGCGACAATGTGGTGGTCGCGGTAAGCGACACCGGACCGGGCCTTTCGGAATCGATGCGCGAAAACCTTTTCGTGCCGTTCGTTTCCAGTAAGCCCGAGGGGATGGGCATGGGACTCAATATTTGCCGTTCCATCGTGGAGCTGCACCGCGGCCGGATCTGGCACGAACCCTCCGAAGCGGGATGCACATTCAAGTTTTCCATGCCGGAGTCGCGAAAATGACGATCATTCACATCGTCGATGATGATGACGCGGTGCGCGACTCCCTGGCATTCCTCATAGGTTCGCGCGGTCACCAGACACGTCAGCACGATTGCGCCGAAGCTTTCCTTTCCCTGCCGCCCGAGGAGCGTCGTGGCGTGATCATCCTCGACATCCGGATGGAAGGCATGAGCGGCATCGAGATGTTCTACGAGATCAGGAAAACGCCGCCGCTGCCGGTGGTCATATTCCTGACCGGGCATGGCGACGTTCCGCTGGCGGTCGAAGCGGTCAAGGCCGGTGCGTTCGATTTCAGGGAGAAACCGTTCGAGGATGGCGCGTTCCTCCAGGTCGTGGAGCGCGCGATCGAAGCGCTGGATGCAGGGCAGGGCATCAGCGACGCGCTCGCCTCGCTCACCAACCGCGAGCGGGATGTGATGGATCTGCTGCTTGCCGACCTTCCCAACAAGGCCATCGCGCACCGGCTTGGCATCACGGTGCGCACCGTCGAGGTTCACCGCGCGCGTGTTCTGGAAAAGATGCGGGTGCGCACGGTCGTGGCGCTCGCGGGGTTGCTGAAACCGATGTGAAGTTCAGTTGTTGAAGGCCGGCAGGATGCCGGTTTCGGCCCGCAGCCTTGCATGGCCGGAAAGGGCCGCAAGCACCTCGGACGGCTCACCCTCGAGCGGGGCAAGATCGATGGTGAAGTCCGGCCGGTCGGATTGCCGTGTCGCCGCTTCCTGGCTTTTCCACAAATATACGTCCAGCTCGTACTCAGTCTCCCGCTGGCGAAGGACGATTTCGCGGATCGTCTCCCATGCGACCGGTTCGCCGGAATGGCGGGCGTAGAACAACCCCGTCGGGTAGATTGCCAATACCGGCTGGTCGCGCAGGTAGCGGGCCAGCATCCCGGCCGAGACAAAACCGAAGAACACCAGTGCTGCAAAGCCCGTCCACAGGCGCGGATGGGAACTGCCGAAGGCGACCAGCATCATCCATGCCAGACCGGCGACCATCACGGTCAGCCCCGCGGCAACGACAAGCGTCGTCCTGAATTTGGGTCTGGAATAACGGAACTGCCTGCTCATAGCCCTGTTCGCGCCGGTTGGCCGCGCGGCTTATTGGTTGAGATTTCGCATTCCGGCAAGCCCGGTTCCGGAAATTCCCGCGCGTCGGCAAACGTTGCATTGCGGACACAGTAGGTGTTTCGAGTCCTGAATTGTGGCAAATACGACTATCTTGCTTTGAAGAACTGCCATCAATGAAACAATCTTACGCTGCGGAATCGTGGGGCAGGGGTTCGACATGGGTTGCAGTTCTCGAGTGGTTTTTTCGGCAAGCCTTGCCATCATTCCAGCGTCCTCGGCGTTGGCGCAGGACAACGATGCGGAACTGGCCAAGCAATTGTCCAATCCCGTTGCCAGCCTCATCAGCGTACCGTTCCAGGGCAATTATGATACCGGCATAGGCCCCCTCGAAGAGGGAAGCCGGTTCTACGTGAATGTGCAACCGGTTATCCCGATCTCGCTGAACGAGGAATGGAACCTCATTTCCCGCACCATCGTGCCGGTCATCAAGCAGGACGAAATATTTCCGCTGGCGGGCGAACAGTTCGGCATCGGTGACACGCTGCAAAGCTTTTTCCTGTCGCCGTCCCAGCCTACCGAGGACGGCATCGTCTGGGGCCTGGGGCCGGTAATCCTTGCGCCGACAGGGACGGACGAACTGCTGACATCGGAAAAATGGGGAGCGGGTCCGACGGGCGTCATTCTGCGGCAATCCGGCCCATGGACGGTCGGCGCGCTGGCCAATCACGTCTGGTCGTTCGCAGGCGACGCCGAGCGCCCCGACATCAACCAGACATTCATCCAGCCCTTCGTTTCATACACCACGCCGGATCTTTGGACCTTCACGCTCAACTCGGAATCCACCTATAACTGGGAAAACGCGGAATGGTCGGTGCCGATCAATCTCGTCGCTTCCAAGCTGGTGACGTTCGGCGAACAGCGCGTCAGCCTTTTTGCGGGCCTGCGCTATTGGGCCGACACGCCGGAACTCACCGGGCCTAAGGATCTCGGATTTCGTTTCGGCGCGACGTTCCTGTTTCCAAAGAATTGAGGAAGGAAATGAAGCCCAAATTCGCCATCCTGGCACTTGCATTGCTGCTGCCGGCGTTTCCCGCCGCTGCGCAGCAGGCAGAGAAAATGACATGCGAGCAGGCGAAGGCGTTTTTCGCGCGCAATGGCTACATCAACAAGATCGTGCACGGAAAGCCGATGCCGATACGCCGGGGCGTGCCAATCAGCCAAGGCATCTTCTGCGTCGGGGATTCCAACCGCTTCACCACAAGCGTCACGACCACCGACAAGAAGCGCTGCAATGTCGCCCACTACTGCAATTGAGGCCGGGTCAGAAACGATCCGCGACCTCTTCCCGGGCGCGCAAGATCGCCGCCACCAGTAGCGGACGGTTTGCCGCAAACCTTGCACTGGGCGCGGGAATTGAGATCGCATGTACCTCGCCGCGCAGGTCGCGGAAGGCAATGCCGACGGCGCTGATGCCGCTGGTATGCTCGTCCATGTCCAGCGCGTGGCCCTGCTTGCGGATACTGTCGAGTTCGCGGGTCAGCGCTTCAAGACGCGCGCGGTCTGCCTTGCGCCCCAGTTCCGCCTTTGCCAGCCGCAACGCTTCGTTCTCGTCCATTAGCGCAAGGCACGCCTTGCCGTTGGCGGTGTCGGTGAGGGGAAACGCATCGCCAACCGAAGACACCGCGCGCAGGCGCTGCGTTC
Source organism: uncultured Alphaproteobacteria bacterium (assembly GCA_963846345.1). Classification (GTDB taxonomy): domain Bacteria; phylum Pseudomonadota; class Alphaproteobacteria; order Rhizobiales; family Rhizobiaceae; genus BOKV01. The sequence continues at coordinate 86,331 of CAWJVP010000013.1, read as the reverse complement.
CCGCGACCTGGTCGATGAACACCAGGCGGTCGCCGCGCAATACCGCGAGATCGACCGTCTCCCCCGTTTCGGCGGCAAGCGACTGCAACAGCGGCCGCAGCACTTCGACAATGTTGGTGTGAGCCGCTTCCGCCAGCGCGTGCAATTCCGGCCCGAGCCGGAAGCCAACGCCGGTTGCCGAGGCAATCACCAGCCGCTCTTCCTGCAATGCATTGACGATGCGCTGCACGGTGGATCGGGGCAGGTCCACGCGTTCGGCGATCTGCGCCAGGCTCATTCCGGTCCGGGAGTTTTTCAAGGCGCGAAGGACCGCTGCCGCGCGTGCGATCACCTGGATCCCGCCGCTTCGGTCGACTTCCGCCGATGCCCCCGCCAGTTGCCGTTCCGCTTCCGCCATGCAAATCGCTCCCGCTTTGTGTTGACTACAATACAGGACACCTGTATCAAATTGCAATACAGGGAGGGCTCGGAGGAGCCACGTTACTTTCGGTCGGGAGAACCTCGCGCAGTGCTTGCGCGGGCAGGGAGGAGTTTTGTCCATGGTCAAGGTTCGCGGCATCGAGTTCGAGGCAAACCTCGACAATTCGATGGGTCTGGAGTTCTACAATCTATCCACCGCTTCGGCTTCCAGCACCCGAACTGGCCCTATTTTCAGGACGTGAAGATCGAGCGCATCCACTACATGGCGAAGTCGGGCGTGCTGTCGCAGCGCATCACCACCACGATGCACGCCACCACCCATATCGACGCGCCCGCGCATGTGGTGCAGGGCACGCCCTTCATCGACGAAGTGCCGCTGCCGCATTTCTTCGGCACCGGCATCGTCGTCTCGATGCCCAAGAAGAAGTGGGAGCCGATCACCGGCGACGATCTGGAAAAGGCCTGCGGCCACGCGATCCGCAAGGGCGACGTGCTGATCATCAACACCGGCTGGCACAAGCAGTACGAAGACGGCGACTACTTTGCCTATTGCCCGGGCTTCGTGCCGTCGGCGGGCGAATGGATGGTGAAGAAGGGCGTCAAGGTCGTGGGCCACGACACGCAGGCCAACGACCACCCGCTCGCCACCGCCATCGGTCCGCAGCGCAACGGGCCGCTGCTGCCGCATCTGGAGCAGGAATACCACGAATGGTCCGGCGGCGCGCGACTGGAAGAAGGACTTTCCCGAATGGGAGCCGGTGCACCAGATCCTGTTCAAGAACGGCATTCTCGGCATCGAGAATGTCGGCGGCGATCTCGACGCGGTCACCGGCAAGCGCTGCACCTTCGCCTTCTTCCCGTGGAACTGGGATCGCGGCGATGGCTGCATCATCCGCCTCGTCGCGATGATCGACCGCGGGCAGAACTACCGCATCGAAGCGGGCGAGGCGTTCTGAGCTGGGAGGCGATCATGCACGTCAAGCGTTTCGAGGACGCCAAGCCCTATGAGGCGCCGAACCATCGCGGCGTCGTCGGGCTGCGGCTGCAGGGCTTCGAGGCGGGCGGGCCGACAAACCAGTGGGTCGGGCTTTCGCAATTCCTGCCGGGCGGCGGCGCGGGGCCGGACGCAACGCCGTTCGAGAAGGTCTATGTGGTGCTGGAAGGCGAGATGACCGTGATCGTCGGCGGGCGCGAGGAACCGTGCTTCGGCCGATGGACAGCTGCACCATTGCGCCCGGGCGAAGTGCGCGAGATCGTCAACCGCTCCAACCACGTCTGCAAGATGCTGGTGGTCATCCCCTATCCGCCGGGAGCAAAGCCATGAGCGCCGATCCTCGACAATCCGCTGTCGCTGTTCGACGTCACGGGCAAGGTGGCGGTGATCACCGGCGCCTCGGGCGCCTTCGGCGTGGTCGCGGCGCGCGTGCTGGCGGGTGCGGGCTGCAAGCTGGTGCTGGCCGCGGGCAAGGCCAAGGCGCTGGCCGCGATCGCCGCCGAATGCCGCGAGGCGGGCGCGCGAGGTCGCGGCGCTGCAACACGCGCCCATCGAGCGAAGCCGACTGCGACGCCATCGTGGCAAGGCGGTCGCGCGAGTTCGGGCGGCTCGACATTCTCGTCGTCGCCTCGGGCATGAACAAGGTCGCCAAGATCGACGAGATGACGCCCGAGACGTTTCCTCGACGTGATGGACGCCAACGTGACGCAGAGCTGGCTGCTGGCGCGCGCCGCGACCAGGCAGATGAAGGCGCAGGGCGAGGGCGGCAAGATCGTGCTGATGTCCTCGGCGCGCGGGCTGCTCGGCCATCCGGCGGGCTACACCGCCTATTGCGCCTCGAAGTCGGCGGTCGATGGCATCACCAAGGCGCTCGGCTGCGAGCTTGGGCCGACCGGCATCACCGTCAACGCGATTGCGCCGACGGTGTTCCGCTCGCCGCTGACGGCATGGATGTTCGAGGACACCGAGAACGCCCAGAACGTGCGCAAGGGCTTTCTTGCCGCGCGTGCCGAAGGGGCGGCTGGGCGAGCCGGAAGATCTGGCCGGGCCGCTGCTGTTCCTCGCCTCAAGCGCGTCGGATTTCTACACCGGCCACATCCTCTACGCCGATGGCGGCTACACGGCGGGGTAGGCATGAGCGGGATGACGCATGAGAGGAGCCTGGGCGACGCATGCAGCATCGCGGTCATCGGTGCGGGGCTGATGGGCCATGGCATTGCGCTGGTGTTCGCGCGCGCGGGTCATGGGTCACCGTCACCGACCCGTTGGCCGCAGTCGCGCGACAGCGCTGAAGGATCGCGTGGCGGCGACGCTTGGTTCGCTGGGCGTCGGATGCCGATGCCGTGGAGCTGATCGAAGTCGCCGATGACTTTGGCCGAAGCGGTGCAGACGCCGATGTGGTGTTCGAGGCGGCGCCGGAGAAGCTGGCGCTGAAGCAGGAGATCTTCGCCGAATCGAAGCGGCGGCGCCCGCGAGTGCCATTCTTGCCTCCAACACTTCCGTCATGCCGATCACGGCAGATCATGCACGGGCTGCAGATCACGCCACCGCGTCCTTGGCACCCATTGGTGGAACCCGCCGCATCTCGTGCCGCTGGTCGAGGTGATCGAGACCGAATGGACACGATGCCGCGCAGATCGCACCGCGATGATGGACCTGCTTCGGCGGCGCGGGCAAAACGCCGGTGCATGTGAAGAAGGATGTGCCGGGCTTCGTCGGCAACCGCCTGCAGCATGCGCTGTGGCGCGAGGCGATCATCGCTGGTCGAACGCGGCATCTGCGATGCCGAAACGGTCGACACTCGTGATCAAGGCCAGCTTCGGCCGCCGGCTGGCGGTGCTCGGGTCCGCTGGAGAACGCCGATCTGGTCGGCACGGACCTGACGCTCGACATCCACCAGAACGTGCTTGCCGATCTCGACCATACGCCCGGCCCATCGCCCTATCTGCGGGCGCTGGTGGACGAGGGGCAGCTCGGGTTCAAATCGGGTGACGGTTTCCGGACGATGGACGCCGAGCAGGCCGACAGGCCACCGTCCCGCGTGCCAGCGGTACCGCAGAGCACCTGCAAGACAATGCTCGCAACTGCCTGCGCAGGCATAGCGGAGGAAACCATCGCGCAATCCAGGGAGGAGACATGACACAACTGCACACGCCGCCGCCTGCTCAGACGGGCGCGGCCTTCATTGCCGCCCCGTCGATCCTGCGCGTCACCCGCGCCTATCGGCGCAGGATGCCGTGTTCAAGATCGGCTTTGTCTCGCCCGCAGACCGGCCCGCTCGCCGGCTTCGGCGAGGCGCGACGGATTCATCCTCGCAGGCGTCAAGAAGGCGCTTCGCCGGCGGCATCAGCAACAACGGCAAGACCGGTCGCGTCGAGATCATCGTCGAAGGACAGCCAGTCGAACCCGAACCGCGCGGCGGAAGTGGCGTCGGAACTGATCCTGCAGGACGAGGTCAACCTCATCGCTGGCGCCATGCGACGCCCGACACCACCAACCCGGTGGCCGATCAGGCCGAGCTCAACGAGGTGCCCTGCATCACCACCAACTGCCCGTGGCAGCCCTATTTCTTTGGCCGCGGCGGCAACCCGGAAACCGGCTTCAACTGGACCTACCACTTCTTCTGGGGCCTTGAGGACGTCATCGCCAACTTCATCGGCATCTGGGACCAGTCCGGCGTCGCCAAGAAGGTCGGCGGCCTGTTCCCCAACGATGCCGACGGCAACGCCTGGGGCGACGCCGAAGCTCGGCCTGCCCGGGCCGCTGGCCGCGGCGGGCTTCACGCTGACCGATCCGGGCCGCTACCAGCCGCTGAACAACGATTTCTCCAGCCAGATCGCGGCCTTCAAGGCGGCGGGCTGCGAGATCGTCACCGGCGTCATGATCCCGCCCGATTTCGCGACCTTCTGGAGCCAGGCGGCGCAGCAGGGCTTCAAGCCGAAGGTCGTGACCATCGGCAAGGCGCTGCTGTTCCCGTCGGTCGATCGAAGCGCTCGGCGAGCGCGGCGACGGCCTGACCACCGAAATCTGGTGGTCGCCGGACCATCCGTTCGCGTCCAGCCTGACCGGGCGAAAGCGCGCAAGGCGCTGGCCGATGGCTACACGGCCGGCACAGGCAAGCCCTGGACGCAGCCCATCGGCTTCAACCATGCGCTGTTCGAGGTGGCGGCCGACGTGATGAAGCGCGCCGCCGACCTTGACGATCCCGCCGTCGATCGTCGACGGCGATCGTCGCCACCAACCTGACCACCGATCGTCGGCCCGGTGAACTGGGCGGCGGGCCCGGTGAAGAACGTGCACCAAGACGCCGCTGGTCGGCGGCCAGTGGCAGCAGAAGGATGGCAAGTTCGAGCTCGTGATCGCCAACAACGTCCAGCACCCGAACATTCCGGTGGGCGGCGAACTCTGAAGCTGCTCGGCCTGACGCGAGAAGCGGGCGCGGTGCCCTGCCGGTGCGCCCGCGCATCAGCCATGGCCCTTTTGTCGCTTGCAGAACCTCGGCAAGCGCTATGGTGCGCTGGTCGTGACCGACGACGTTTCGCTTCGACGTCGGCGAGGGCGAGATCGCTTGGCATTCTCGGCCCCAACGGCGCGGGCAAGACCACGCTGTTCAACCTGATCGCCGGCACGGTGCGCCCGGACAGCGGGCACGTATCTCTTCGACGGTCAGGACATCACCGCGCTTGCCGTCTCCGAGCGTTGCCGGCGTGGCATATCGCGCATCCTTCCAGATTCCGCACCCGTTTGGTGGCATGACCGTGTTCGAAAACGTGCTGGTCGGCGCCACCTTCGGGCGCGAGGCGCACGGATGCGTCGCCGGAGAGCCGCGCGGCCGCAGGTGCTGGAACTCACCGGGCTGAAGCCCAAGGCCAACAGCCTGGCCGGTTCGCTGACGCTGCTGGAGCGCAAGCGGCTGGAGACTGGCCCGCGCGCTTGCGACCGACCCGAAGCTGCTGCTGCTGGACGAAATCGCGGGCGGGCTGACCGAGCGCGAATGCCAGTCGCTGCTTGCCGCGATCCGCGACGTGCACGCCTCGGGCGTCACGATCGTCTGGATCGAGCATGTCGTGCATGCGCTGCTGTCGGTGGCGGACCGGCTGATCGTGGTCAATTTCGGCACGCAAGATCGCCGATGGCGCGCCGCAGCGACGTGCATGGCCAGCGCCGAGGTGCAGATCTGTCTACATGGGCGAGGATGCCCATGCCTGACATCCGCTTGACGTCGAGAACCTCCAGTCGTTCTACGGCGATTTCCAGGCGCTGTACGGCGTTTCGCTGGAACTGCGCAAGGGCGAGGTGCTGGCGCTGATCGGCGCGAACGGCGCGGGCAAAAGCACGCTGCTGCGCTCGATCTGCGGGCTGGTCGACGGCGCGGTCCGGCGCGATGCGCTTGGACGGCCAGGACATTCGCGGCTGCCGCGCCGAGCCGCATCGTCGGCGCGCGGCATTGCCCTGGTGCCCGAGGGGCGGCGGCTGTTTCCCTCGCTCTCGGTGGAGGAAAACCTCGTCATCGGCGGCCAGGTCGGGCGGCCGGGTCCGTGGTCGCTCAAGGCGCGTCTACGACCTCTTTCCGATCCTGGCCGAACGGCGGCACGCGCCGTCGACCTCGCTTTCCGGCGGGCAGCAGCAGATGGTGGCGATCGGGCGGGCGCTGATGTCGAACCCCGAACTGCTCCTGCTGGACGAGCTCAGCCTTGGCCTTGCGCCGATCGTCATCAAGGACATCTACGCGCAGCTTGCCGCGCATCATCGGCAACGGCATGTCGCGCCATCCTCGTCGAGCAGGACGTGACCCGCGCGCTCGGCGCCGCCGGGCAGTTCATCTGCCTGCAGGAGGGCCGCGTGTCGCTTGCAGGCGAACCCGGCGCATGTCACGCGCGACGCAGATTTCCGCCGCCTATTTCGGGACCTGACGCATGGACTGGATCAACGCCATCGTGCAGGGCATTGCTGGTTGGCGGGCTTTACGCCCTGTTCGCCGCCGGGCTGTCGCTGATCTTCGGCGTGATGCGGCTGGTCAACATCGCGCATGGCGATCTGATCGTGCTGGCGGCCTATCTCGCGCTGATGATCGTCGAGGGCACCGGCCTGCATCCGCTGGCATCGCTCGTCGTGGTCGTGCCGCTGATGGCGGTGTTCGGCTATGTGCTGCAACGGCGGCATCCTCAACCGCACGCTGGGCAAGGATATCCTGCCGCCGCTTGCTGGTGACCTTCGGCCTGTCGGTCATCCTGCAGAACGGTCTGCTGGAGATCTTCACCGCCGACAGCCGCAAGCTCGATGCAGGGGCGCTGGAAACCGCGAGCTTTCCAGCTGGCGGGCGGTCTGGCCATCGGCGTACTGCCGCTGCTGATGTTCGCCACCGCGGTCGCGGTGATCGCCGGGCTGCAATTCCTGTTCTACCGCACCGCGCTCGGCCGCGCCTTCCGCGCCACCTCGGACGACCGCGAGATCGCGCAGCTGATGGGGCTCGACAACGAGCATGTCTTCGCCTTGGCGATGGCGCTGTCGCTTGGCGTCGTCGCCATTGCCGGCGTGTTCCTTGGCGATCCGCTCCAATTTCGATCCCGTCGATCGGGCCGGGCCGGCTGATCTTCGGCTTTGAGGCGGTGATCATCGGCGGCCTTGGCAATCTGTGGGGCACGCTGGCCGGCGGCGTGATCCTCGGCGTGGCGCAGGCATCGGCGCGCAGATCAATCCCGGCTGGCAATTGCTGGCCGGGCATCTGGTCTTCCTCGATCGTGCTCGCGATCCGCCCGCAAGGGCCTGTTTCCGAGGATCGACGGATGAGCGCGCAACTCACACCATCACGCGCTCGACGGCTACCAGCCGCATCGCTGCGTGTCTGTGCCCTCATTCTCATTGCGGTCCTGGCCGCGGCACCCTGGTGGGGTCGACCGCGCACGACCTGCGGCTGATCGGCGAGTTCATGGTCTATCTGGCGCTGGCCAGCCTGTGGAACCTGCTTGCCGGGCTATACCGGCCTCGTCTCGGTCGGCCAGCAGGCCTATGTCGGGCTTGGCGGCTATGTGCTCTTTTCGATAGCGCTGTTCCTCGGCATCAATCCGCTGCTCGCGATCCCGGTCGCCGGCATTGCGGCGGCGCTGATGGCCGTGCCGGTGGCCGCGCTGGTCTTCCGCCTGCAAGGGCGCCTATTTCGCCATCGGCACCTGGGTGGTGGCCGAAGTGTTCCGGCTGACCGCCGCGCAGATGTCCGCGCTCGGCGGCGGCTCGGGCGTCAGCCTGCCCGTCGACGTCATGAAGCAGCTCGGCGGCAGGGCGATGCGCGAATGCGCTGATCTACTGGGCGGCGCTGGTGCTGGCCGTCTGCTCATTGTGGCTGGTCTATGGCCTGTTGCGTTCGCGCGTCGGTCTGGCGCTGACGGCGATCCGCGACAGCGAGATTGCGTCGGCCAGCCTTGGCGTGCGACATCGACCGGATCAAGTTCGGCGTCTACGTGGCGGTCGCCGGCATGACCGCCATGGTCGGGTGCGCTGATCTTCCTGCAGAAGCTGCGCATCTCGCCCGATGCCGCGTTTCAGCGTGAACGACTGGACGGCCTTCGTCATCTTCATCGTCGTGATCGGCGGCATCGGCACGATCGAGGGGCCGATCATCGGCACCATCGTCTTCTTCCTGCTGCGCGAATTCCTGGCCGATCTCGGCGTCGATCTACCTGATGATCCTGGGCGCGCTGGCCATCGTCATCATGCTGCTCGCGCCCAAGGGCATCTGGGGCTATGTCGCCGCGCGCTGGAACATCTCGCTCTTCCCCGTCGGCTACCGCGTTCACTGGAAGGACTGAAGCCGTGGCAAACAAGGTCATCATCACCTGCGCCGTCACCGGCGGCATCCACACGCCCACCATGTCGGACGCACTGCCCTATCACGCCGGACGACATTGCGGCAGCAGTCGATTGAGGCGGCGGAGGCGGGCGCGTCGATCCTGCACCTGCATGCGCGCGACCCGCAGACCGGCAAGCCGACGCCGGACCCTGACGTGTTCATGCAGTTCCTGCCGCGCATCAAGCAGGCGACCGACGCGGTGATCAACATCACCACCGGCGGCGGCCTGAAGATGACCGTCGAGGAGCGGCTCGCCGCCCCGCTGGTCGCCAAGCCGGAAATGTGCTCGCTCAACATGGGGTCGATGAACTTCGCGATTTTTCCGCTGGCCGACAAATACCCGAAGTGGAAATTCGACTGGGAAGAGCCCTATCTTCGCGGCACCGACGATTTCATTTTCCGCAACACCTTCAGCGATATCGCACGCATCCTCAAACTGCTGGGCGAAGACCACGGCACCAAGTTCGAGCATGAATGCTACGATGTCGGGCACCTCTACAATCTGGCCTATTTCGTCGACAAGGGTCTGGTCAAGCCGCCATTCTTCGTCCAGATGATCTTCGGCATCCTCGGCGGCATCGGCGCCGGACCTCGACAACCTGATGTTCATGAAGCGCACCGCCGACCAGCTGTTTGGCAAGGACTACCACTGGTCGGTGCTGGCGGCCGGCCGCCACCAGATGCCGTTCGCAACGCAGTCAGCCATGCTGGGCGGCAATGTGCGCGTGGGGCTTGAGGATTCGCTGTTCATCGGCCGCGGCAAGCTGGCCAGCTCCAATGCCGAGCAGGTGGCGAAGATCCGCACGATCCTGACAGAACTGGGCCATGAGATCGCCACCCCTGCCGAGGCCCGCGAGATGCTGGGCCTCAAGGGCGGCGACCTCGTCGGGTTCTGATCTAAAATCTCGGCAAAGAGAGCAATGCGAGCCTTCCGTTGCGTCACTTAAATATATGGTTTTTATTGTGGAATGATTGAGTCCGTCATCGTTCTTTGTGACGAATCGGACGGTATCCGTTACTGTTGAGCCAGCCGTGATTACTCGAACTCCAAGTGCTCACGGTCAGGCCGGAGCATTGGCCCCCCCATTTGTTCCGGCCGCTCTTGTATTGGCCGAACTCGGCGTGTTGCTTCTTGACGGCCTGCGGCACGGCAGGCCCGAAGTTCAGCGCAATACGTTGCGCAGTTCCGACTGTGCTGCCGTTAGGGAAGGCAGGTAGCTCTTGGCGATCTCCCCGATCTTCTCACCCCGCACCGGCAGGCCGATATTCAGCGCGGCAACCGTCGCGCCGCGCGCGGTAATCAAAGGTACGGCAATCGATCGAAGCCCCAGTTCCACTTCCTGGTCAACGACCGCATAGCCTTCTGCCCGGGCCGCATCGATACGCGCCATGACTTCGTCGATGCCGGTGATGGTCAAAGGCGTTCTTTGCACGGGCGGCCGCATTGACAGCCGCAGCCTTGCTTCTTCCGGCGGGAGGGAGGCCAGCAAGACCCGCCCCATGGAGGTGCAATAGGCCGGCAACCGCGAGCCCGGCATCAAGGCGATCGACATTACCTTTCGCTGGGCCGCCCGCGCCACATAGACGATTTCGTCGCCATCAAGGATGGACACCGACGAACTCTCGCCGAGTGCTTCCGAAAGCCGGTCAAGAACCGGCTGCACCAGTTGCGGCAACGGCATCGCCGCGAGGCATGCCGTGCCCAGCCTCAGGACGCGCGGAGTAAGGGTGAAGAACTTGCCGTCATGGTCTGCATAGCCGAGCCGGGCCAATGTGAGCAGGCACCGGCGGGCCGTTGCCCGGTCCAGCCCGCTTGCCGCGGCAACCTGTGAGATGGATTGGCGCGGCCGCTCTGCCGTGAAAGTCTCGATGACGGAAAGGCCCTTTGCCAGCCCTCCCATTGTATCCCTGGTGGATATCGTCATGAACCCGTCCGTGCGATATGTGAACAAATACTACATATCGCACAATTGCCGTTGCGCGCAAACCGGCGATTGCATATCCGTGTTTCGGCGCTGGTGGACCACGCGCAGTCTGGAGTTTGGAATGGACAAACGCGTTTCAGGCCTTGCGGAGGCGGTCTCGGTCATCACCGATGGAGCCACGTTGATGATCGGCGGGTTTGGAGGCTCCGGCGCACCGATCGAACTTGTACACGCATTGATCGACAGGTTTCTTGCGACCGGCAGTCCAGCCAACCTGACCGTCATCAACAACAATGCGGGCAATGGCGATGTCGGGCTGGCGGCGATGATCCGCGAGGGCATGGTGGCGAAGATCGTCTGCTCGTTTCCCCGCTCGGCAGATCCCAAGGCCTTCAACAAGCGTTTTGCGGCCGGCGAACTCGAATTGGAACTCGTTCCGCAGGGCACGCTCGCCGAACGCATCCGCGCGGGCGGCGCCGGCATTCCGGCATTCTACACGCCCACCGCCTATGGCACGGATCTAGCCAAGGGTAAGCAGATCGAGGAGTTCGAGGGCCGCCCCTTTGTGCGGGAGCGCTGGCTGAAGGCGGACTTTGCCCTTATCAAGGCCCATGTCGGCGACACGCACGGCAACCTCACCTACAACAAGGCGGCGCGAAACTTCAATCCGCTGATGTGCATGGCCTCCAGGACCACGATCGCGCAGGTGTCGAAGATCGTTCCGCCGGGCGGGATCGATCCGGAACATGTCATCACGCCGGGCATATTCGTGCAGGCCGTGGTCGAGGTCGCCAATCCGCAACAGGAAGAAGACTTGAACCGGGCAGGGGCGCACCATCCATGACCAGCAAGCTCTCGAACGCGCAGATCGCATGGCGTGCAGCGCAGGACATCGAGGATGGCGCCTATGTCAACCTGGGCATCGGCTTTCCGGAGATGGTGGCGCGCTACCAGCCGCCCGGTCGGCAGGCGATCTTCCATACCGAAAACGGCATTCTCGATTTCGGCAAGTCCCCGCCCGAAGGCCAGGAGGACTGGGACCTGATCAATGCCGGCAAAAAGGCGGTCACGATCAAGCCGGGCGCGGCCTTTTTCGATCATGCCGAAAGTTTCGCCATGGTGCGCGGCGGCCATCTCGACGTGGCGATCCTCGGGGCCTACCAGGTAGCGGAAAATGGCGACCTCGCCAATTGGAGTGTCGGTGCAGGGGGAGTGCCGGCAGTGGGCGGCGCGATGGATCTGGTACACGGCGCGAAGCGGGTTGCCGTCATCACCGAACATGTCACGAAGAACGGCGAACCCAAGCTTGTCGAGCGTTGCACCATGCCGCTGACCGGCGTCGGTTGCGTGACGCGCGTCTATACCAGCCTTGCCGTATTGGACATCGAGCGCGGCCGGTTCGTCCTTCGCGAAAAGCTACCTGCGATATCATTGGAAGCGTTGCAGGCCGCGACCGGTGCAAAGCTGCACCTCGACGGACCGGTAGCCGATCTTGTCGTGCCGGAGGTTTGATCGATGACCGAAGTCTTCATCTGCGACTACGTACGCACGCCCATCGGCCGTTTCGGCGGGGCGCTTTCCTCCGTCCGCCCCGATGACCTGGGTGCGATACCGCTACGCGCGCTGATGGCGCGCCATGCCGGTCTCGACTGGGACGCAGTCGATGACGTCATCTTCGGCTGCGCCAACCAGGCGGGCGAAGACAACCGCAACGTTGCCCGCATGTCTTCGCTGCTTGCGGGCCTTCCCGCCGGCGTGCCTGGAACCACGATCAACCGGCTTTGCGGTTCGGGAATGGATGCGGTGCTGACCGCCGCGCGCGCAATCAAGGCAGGCGAGGCCGAGTTGATGGTCGCAGGCGGCGTCGAGAGTATGTCGCGTGCACCCTTCGTCATGCCGAAGGCGGACACGGCGTTTTCGCGCCACGCCGAAATCCATGACACCACGATCGGCTGGCGGTTCATAAATCCGTTGATGAAAGAGCAATATGGCGTTGATTCAATGCCAGAAACCGGCGAGAATGTTGCGGAGGAATTCAACATTTCCCGGCAGGACCAGGATGCGTTTGCGCTGCGCAGCCAGGCAAAAGCCGCCGCAGCACAGGAAAACGGCCGTCTGGCGGGCGAGACGGTGCCGGTGACCATTCCACAGCGTAGGGGCGAGCCCGTTATCGTTGCCCTGGATGAGCACCCCCGCGCCACAACGCTTGAGGCATTGGCAAAACTTCCCACTCCGTTTCGCAAGGGCGGAACCGTGACGGCGGGCAATGCCAGCGGCGTCAACGACGGCGCGGCTGCGCTGATCCTCGCGTCCGAAGGGGCGGCGCGCAAACACGGGCTTGTGCCCATGGCACGGGTCCTTGGCGGGGCTGCCGCCGGCGTTCCCCCGCGCATCATGGGCATCGGGCCCGCTCCCGCATCACGCAAGCTGATGGCTCGCCTGGGGCTTTCCATCGGCGATTTCGACGTCATCGAAATCAACGAGGCATTTGCTTCGCAGGGGCTTGCGAGCCTTCGCGAACTCGGGGTTGCCGATGACGACCCCCGCGTCAACCGGAACGGCGGAGCGATCGCGCTCGGCCATCCGCTGGGAATGTCGGGCGCACGCATCACCGGTACGGCGGCTTTGGAACTGGCGCTTGGCGGTGGGCGGCGCTCGCTCTCGGCGATGTGCATAGGGGTGGGGCAGGGAATTGCGATTGCCCTCGAGAAAGCATAATATTAGCTATTGCTAATTTATGCTGGCTGAATATGTTTCGCCCATGACACCGCGAAACCTGCTGCCCGCATTCACCGGAAATTTGAAGCGCTATTTGCCCATCCTGGAATGGGGAAGGGATTATTCGCGGCAGACCGCGGCGAACGATCTCATCGCGGCGGTGATCGTCACCATCATGCTGATCCCGCAATCGCTGGCCTATGCGCTACTGGCGGGCCTGCCGCCGCAAGTCGGCCTCTACGCTTCGATCCTGCCGTTGGTGGCCTATGGCGTGTTCGGAACCAGCCGCACGCTGGCCGTCGGTCCGGTGGCGGTGATTTCGCTCATGACGGCGGCAGCTACCGCCGAGGTGGTGCGCGGCGGCGTTACGGACGCGTGGACGGCATCAATCCTGCTCGCTGGCCTGTCGGGCCTGATGCTGACGGTGATGGGGCTGCTGCGCCTCGGTTTCCTGGCGTCATTCCTCAGCCACCCGGTCATTTCCGGATTCATCACCGCCTCGGGCATTCTCATCGCCACCGGCCAGATCGGCGGCATACTGGGAGTGTCGTCGTCCGGCCAGACATTGCCCGAAATGCTGGCGTCGCTGTTTCGCAACATTGGCGGCTTGAACATGGCGACGGCGTTGATTGGCGTTCTTGCCGTGGCATTCCTGTTCTGGGCAAGAAAGCGCATGAAGCCGCTTCTCGTTGAACGCGGCCTGAATGCCCGTCTTGCCGACATCGCGACGAAGGCAGCGCCGGTCGTAGCGGTGTTTACGACGATTGCGGTAACGGCACTGTTCGGGCTGGAGGCGATCGGCGTCAAGACCGTGGGCGATATCCCGGTCGGTTTGCCGCCGCTGACATTCCCCTCGCTCGATCCGGCACTCGTTTATGCGCTGGCCGGTCCGGCGCTGCTCATCTCCATTGTCGGGTTTGTCGAATCGGTATCGGTTGCTCAAACGCTCGCCGCCAAGCGGCGCCAGCGGATTTCGCCTGATCAGGAACTCATCGGTCTCGGCACGGCGAACATCGCGGCCGGAATCTCCGGCGGGTATCCGGTGACAGGCGGCTTCGCGCGCTCGGTCGTCAACTTCGACGCCGGCGCCGAAACGCCGGCTGCAGGCATGTTCACCGCTGTCGGGATCGGGCTTGCAACGCTGCTGCTCACGCCCGTGCTCTACCACCTGCCCAAGGCGACGCTATCGGCAACCATCATCGTTGCCGTGCTCGGCCTTGTCGATCTTGGCGCGCTGCGCAAGACGTGGAGCTATTCCCGCCTCGACGGCGCGGCGATGGCCACGACCATCCTGCTTACGCTCGCCATGGGCGTGGAAACGGGGATCATGGCCGGCGTTGCCTTCTCGATCCTGTCGTTTCTCTACCGTTCCTCGCGGCCGCATTTCGCCATCGTCGGACAGGTGCCGGGCACCGAGCATTTCCGCAACATCAAGCGTCACGCGGTCATTACCGATCCGGCCGTGCTGACCCTGCGGATCGACGAAAGCCTCTATTTCGCGAATTCGCGGTACCTCGAAGACATCATCCTCGAGCGTATCGCGACGGACAAGCGCATTCGGCACCTCGTCCTCATGTGCCCGTCCGTGAGTCATGTCGACTCAAGCGCACTGGAAAGCCTTGAGGCTCTCAACCAAAGGCTGAAGGATGCGGGCGTGCAGATGCATCTGAGCGAGGTGAAGGGGCCCGTCATGGACCGGCTGAAGCGCAGTGAACTCCTCGACCACCTGACGGGACGGGTGTTCCTGACACAGTATGACGCCATGTGCGTGCTTGCTCCCGCGACCGCTGCACAGGCAAAGCACGGGGCGCGCGGCTAACGCTGTTTTTTCCGATGCACGGCTGCGAAGACGGCGGCAATGATTTATAGCTGCGCGAAATCTTCCGCAGCCACGGCCCGTCATGACCCGCATCACCCGCCTCGAGACTTTCCACGATGAATTCGTCTGCTTTGTCAGGGTGACGGCCGAGGATGGTGCAACCGGCTGGGGCCAGACTTCGACCTACAACGCCGACATCACAGCGCAGGTGTTCCACCGGCAGGTAGCCCCCTGGGCCATCGGCGCGGACGATGGCGACATTGCTAGCCTCGTGAACCTGATCGAGCGGCGCGAACACAAATATCCCGGCAGCTATCGTTGCCGCGCGCTTGCCGGTCTCGACACCGCCTTGTGGGATCTCAAGGGCCGGCGCGAGGGCAAGCCGGTCGCGGCGCTGATCGGCGGCAAGGCCGGCAGGCTGCGAGCCTATGCAAGCTCGATGAAGCGCGACATCACGCCTGCGGACGAGGCGCAACGGCTCGTCCGCCTGTGCGGCGAGTTCGGCTACACGGCCGCGAAGTGGCGTATTGGCGCGGAATGCGGCGAGGATGTCGATGAATGGCCGGGCCGCACCGAAGCGATCATTCCGGTCGTGGCAAAGGCGCTAGGCGACGGCATCGACAAGCTGGTCGACGCCAATTCGGGGTTTTCGGTGGAGCGCGCCATCAAGGTCGGCAAGATGCTGCAAGACCACGGCGTCGGCCACTATGAGGAGCCGGTGCCTTACTGGGATCTCGACGCGACGCAAGCGGTGACGCAGGCGCTGGCCATCGACGTTACCGGCGGCGAGCAGGACTGGGACATGGGCACTTGGAAGCGCATGATCGCCATGCGCGCCGTCGACATCGTGCAGCCCGACATCATGTATATGGGTGGGCTTTCGCGTACACTGGAAGTCGCAGCGATGGCGGCCGAGGCCGGCTTGCCCTGCACACCGCACAGCGCCAACCTTTCGCTGGTCACGATGTGTTCGATGCATCTTCTGGCGGCCATTCCCAACGCCGGAAAATACCTCGAATTCTCGATCGAGGGCGACGACTACTACCCATGGCAGCGCGGCCTTTTCCTCGGTGATCCGTTCGCTGTCTCCGATGGCTGCGTAACCGTGCCGGACGCACCCGGCTGGGGCGTGGAGATCAATCCCGCCTGGCTCGAAAAAGCGGCATACATGGAAAGCGCCGCCGACCGCCCGCGCGGCGGGGCCTATGCCGCTCTCTATCACAAGCAGGACGGCGCGTGACCTTCAGGCCTGCGCGGATTCAAGTGCCAGATTGACCGGGCGCAACTGCTCATAGGCCAGCCGGTAGGTGGCGTAACGTTCCGCATGGCGGACGCTGGTTTCGCGATCCGGCTCGAAGGTCCTGTCGAACTGAACGAACTGCCGGGTCGCCTCGGCAAGTGAAGCGAATTCCCCGCAGCCTGCACCGGCCATCAGCGCCGCGCCCAGCACCCCGGCATCGCGCATCGACGTTCGGCGCAGGGCCTTTCCAAGTACATCGGCCCTGATCTGGCACCATGGATCGGAACCCGATCCGCCGCCCGCGTGATGGACAATATCCGCGCCACGCCCGGCCGACTGCTCGAGGCTGTCGAAGACGAGCCGCGCCGAGTAGGCGACCCCCTCCAGCACGGCGCGGGCAAGTTCCTCGGGTCCGGTGGCGGAAGACAATCCGGTAAAGGACCCCTTGGCCTGCGGATCCCACAATGGCGCCCGCTCACCGCCCAGATGCGGCAGGAACAGGGGAACGTGGCGCAAGTCCGCGCGCGTTGCGCTTGCTGAAAGTCCTGCAGCCGTCGTGCCGAGCAGCCTCGCGGACCACGCCGCCGAAGCACCGCCCGATTGCGTCGGGCCGGCATGGAGATCGATCCCCTCGCATTGCGCAAAAGCGATGACGCCGGGCGCGCCCTTGCGGTTGCGCGAGACAATGCCGAGCGTCTCGCTGGTTCCGCTGAGGTACAGGCCCTGTCCCTCTTGCGATACGCCCGCGCCCAGCAGCCCCGACCACGCATCCATCGCGCCCGTCACCACAGGCAGCCCGGCGCAGGGAAGGCCGTTACGAATCCGCCCGGCGATTTTCGTGAACCCGGCGATCGCGGGCAGGCGCTCTGCTGCCCCGGGCACGAGCGCAAGCAGCGGCTCGATGAGATTCAAAGACTGGTCGAGTATGCCGAAATTGGTCATCGGGTCGGCAACGGCTTCGCCCGTGAGGTGGAAAATGCAGTAGTCTTTTGGCGCCAGTACAAGACGCGTGCGCCGCCAGACATCGGGCCGGGTTCGCGCGATATGCGCCATGCGCGCCAGCACATGGCTGGCATCAACGGGCAAGGGCGCGCGCCACCACGAAATCTTGTCGTCGGTGCTGATCTTGGCATCAATGCCAGCTGCATCCGGCGCGCAGCGTGTGTCCTGCCATGTCATCGCCGGCATCAGGGCTTCGCCGTTCTGATCCGCGAAAACATGGGTATTCACCTGCGAACACAGGCCGATCGCCGTGACGTTTTCGCCTTCGCCCAATTGCGACAGCGCCCGCAGCACCAGGGTCATCCAGTCGCTTGGATCCTGTTCGACATGGCCGGGTTGGGGAGTCCGGGTCGGGTAGGTTTCGGCAAAGCTGCGAAGCGCGTTGCCGCTCAGATCGAAAAGCGCAGCCTTGACCGCTGTGGTGCCCACGTCGATACCGATCAGCATGCCGCCCGTCCTTGTCTCCCTAAGTCGATTGTGCTTACTTCACGCGCCGAAGCAAGGCATCCGAGGAGAGGAAAACGCAACATGAATCGCAGAACGGTAATGGGTTTGGCGCTGTCCGCAGCAATGCTCGCAGGGAGCAGCCTCGCATATGCCGCGGGCGAGAAGATTGCGGTGATCACGCCCTACCTGGCGCAGCCCGGCACCCAGTTTTACGTGGAAGCCTTCGAGGCCAAGGCCAAGGAATTCGGCTGGGAGGTGAACGTCATCGACACCAAGGGTGATGTTGCCGCTGCCGTCGGGCGGATCGAGGATGCCGCCAACCAGAAGGTTTCGGCGATTGTCATCAATGTCGATCCGTCGCAGGTCCAGGCCGGGCTCGAAACAGCCAAGGCTGCGGGCGTTCCTGTCTTCGGCATGGATGCCGGCGCAACGCCGCTCCTTGTCACCAACGTCACCAGCAACGGCTATGCAATGGCCGCAGACACCGCTACCTATGTCGCGAACCGGCTCGGCGGCAAGGGCAATGTCGTGATGTTCGTCTTCGACGCCTTCCCGCCGGTACAGCAGCGCGGCGTGATTGCCGATGCGATTTTCAAGAACAACCCTGACATCAAGATCATCGACCGCGTGACGCCGGACGTGCAGGACGGCGGCATCGCCGACAGCCGCGCCAAGATGGAGGCGATCCTTGCCGCCAATCCGGAAAAGGGATCGATCTCGGCAGTCTGGGCTGCCTGGGACCAGCCGGCACTCGGCGCGCTCCAGGCTATCGAAGCCGCCGGCCGCGCCGAGGAAGGCATCGTCATCACCGGCATCGACGCCAATCCGCAGGCCCGTGAGGCCATCGCCAAGGGCGGCAGTTTCGAGGCCTCCATGGCGCAGGACTTCAAGGGCATCGGCGCCGCCACGGCCGACGCGGTAAAGCGCCATCTTGGCGGCGAACAGATAAAGCAGGGCGTGACCTATGTCCCCACGAAGCTGATCACTTCGGGCAACGTGAACGAGTAACCGCTTCCTGCGGGCCAGTTGGCAAGGGCGCAGCGTGCCGGCATTCATCCGAAATTATGGCACGCTGGCCTGCATCCTGCTGCTGGTCGCTTTCTTCTGGCTGGTGCTGCCCGGCACGTTCATGACCGGGCGCAATCTATTCAACATAACCCAGCAGGTCAGCATGCTGGCGGTCGCTGCCTTTGCCATGACCATTGTCATGGCGATGGGCGACTATGATCTGAGCGTAGGCTCCATGGCGAGTCTTGCCGGAGTCGTCGCCGCCGTGGCGTTTCGCGAAACCGGCAGCGAAGGCGCGGCACTGGCAATCGCTCTGACCGCCGGCATCGCAGGCGGCGCGCTGAACGGCGCGCTGGTGAGTTATCTCGGCATTTTGCCATTTGTGGCAACGCTTGGCACGCTGACCATATTCAGCGGTCTCGCTTTCCTTGTGGCGGGCGGCAAGACGATATTCGGAAGCGATATCCCGCAGGGGTTCGGAGCATTCGCGCGGGGTGGATTGCCTGTCTGGCAGTCGGGCGATGCGGTCCTGGTCATCCCCAATTTGACGATCGTGGCGGCGGTTACGCTGGTCGCCGTCTGGTTCATCCTGCAGAAGCTGGTGTTCGGCCGCCACCTCTACGCCATGGGCGGCAGCGCGGAAGCGGCGCGGCTGGCGGGCATCGACGTGAAGCGCACCCGCCTCATCGCCTTTTCGCTTTCCGGCCTCGGCGCCGCCATCGCAGGCTTGATGTATATGAGCCGCGTCGCATCAGCCAACCCGACCCAGGGCAGCGGGTTGATGCTTGACGCGATCGCCGCCGTGTTCCTGGGGATGACGATGAGCGCACATGGCGAGCCCAAAGTGATGAACACGCTTTTCGGCGTGCTTTTCCTTGGCGTGCTATCCAACGGGCTGACGCAGTTGAGCGTGGACAGCTACGTCCGCGACATCCTTGTCGGCGCGATCATAATCCTTGCCGTCGCCGCGAGCGGCCTGGAGAAACTGCGGCGAAACTAGCCGCAACCGCGTCCGACGACCTCGTTCAGGCCGCCACCTCGACAGCCTTTTTCGTGGCGACGGACTTGATCGCAGCCTCGGCGAGCGCCAGCGCCAGCAATCCGTCCGTGCCGCTCGGGGAGGGCGTCTTGTTCTTCTTCACGACCGCGATGAAAGCGGAAATCTCCGCCGCATAGGCGTCTGTATAGCGCGTCATGAAGAAGTCGTGCAGCGGCGGGCGGGTATAGCCCGAGCCGTTGGCGATTTCGATCGACACCGGACGCTGGTTCTCGGCGGCGATCATGCCTTTCGATCCGTGGACCTCGATGCGCTGGTCATAGCCATAGGTCGCCCGGCGCGAGTTCGAGATGGTGCACTGCTTTCCGGAGGCTGTCGTCAACAGCACCGACACGCTGTCGAAATCGCCGAGCTGGCCGATTTCCGGATCGACCAGCACCGATGCTGCGGCCATCACCGTCACCGGTTCCTCGCCGAGCAGGAACCTCGCCATGTCGAAATCATGGATGGTCATGTCGCGGAAGATGCCGCCGGACGACTTGATATAGGCTGGTGGCGGAGCGCCGGGATCGCGCGAAGTGATCTGCACCATCTCGACATTGCCGATCTTCCCGGCCGCGATCGCCTGCCGGACGGCGGCGAAATGCGGATCGAAGCGGCGGTTGAAGCCGACCATCAGCTTCGCGCCGGTCTTCTCGACGGTTGCGAGGCAGGCCTTGACCCGCTTGATCGACAGGTCGATCGGCTTTTCGCAGAAGATCGCCTTGCCGGCCTTGGCGAAGCGCTCGATCAGGTCCGCATGGGTGTCGGTCGGCGTGCAGATGACCACCGAGTCGATATCCTTTGCCTTGAGGATCGCATCGATTTTGCGAACCTCGCAGCCATGCTTCTTCGCAAGGTCCTCGGCCGCCGGCGCCATGGCATCCGCGACTGCGACGAGCCTGGCATCAGGGTTGGACGTGATTGCCTTTGCATGGACCTTGCCGATGCGGCCTGCGCCCAGGAGTGCGAACTTGACGGTCATTGCGGTGCCTTGTTCTGGATTGCGGAAATGGAAATGCCTCTGCCGGCGCTTTTCGCCGATTCTGCCCTTGCCGGTCTAGCACGGCCAACCCCGCCTGTGGTGGATGCGGACTGGTTTCAGCAGTTTAACATGTTTCGTAACGTCAAGTGTATTTTGGACGTAGCAAATGGATTTTCGTTTGCGTGGCAAATGGCAGTGGCATTGATTCACACATCCCGTGCGGATTTTTGGTTGTCTTGTCGTAAATCCTTCAAGATACTGACTTGGCAAACGGCCGTAAGGCGCGAGTGAGGAGGAACTTTCATGACAATCGACCAAACCAGTGGCATCTCCAGGCGTTCGTTCCTGAAGAAGGGAACGTTGGCGGGTGGTGTAGTGGCAACAGGCGCTCTCTCTGCGCCGGCGGTGCTTGCACAGGCGCCAGTAGTGCTGAAGATGCAGACCTCCTGGCCTGCGTCGGACATCTGGATGGATTTCGCCCGCCAGTATACGGCCCGCGTGGAGGAGATGTCGGCCGGCCGCGTCAAGATCGATCTGCTGCCGGCAGGTGCGGTCGTGGGCGCTTTCCAGGTGATGGACGCGGTGAACGACGGCGTTCTGGATGCCGCGCATACCGTGCCGGTCTATTGGTATGGCAAGTCCAAGGCAGCATCGTTCTTCGGAACCGGACCGGTCTTCGGCGGCTCGGCGACAACGATGCTTGGCTGGTTCTACCAGGGCGGCGGCGCCGATCTCTACAAGGAACTCACCCAGGACATTCTTGGCTTGAACGTTTACGGCTTCATGGGCTTCCCGATGCCGGCGCAGCCCTTCGGCTGGTTCAAGAAGGAAGTGACCACCGTCGCCGACATCCAGGGTTTCAAGTACCGTACCGTGGGCCTCGCAGCTGACCTGATGCAGGCGATGGGAATGTCCGTGGCGCAGTTGCCTGGCGGCGAAATCGTTCCCGCCATGGAACGCGGCGTCATCGACGCATTCGAGTTTAACAACCCGTCGTCCGACAGCCGGTTCGGCGCACAGGACGTGGCAAAGAACTACTACCTGTCTTCCTACCACCAGGCGTCTGAATCGTTCGAATTCCTGTTCAACAAGGACTTCTTCGACGATCTCGCTCCCGATCTCCAGGCCATCTTGAAATACGGCGTGGAAGCGGCTTCGACTTCCAACACGGCGCTCGCACTTTCCAGCTATTCCACGGACCTGCAGATGCTCAAGAACGACAAGGGCGTCAACGTGATGCGGACGTCCAAGGAACTCCTGGCGGCGCAATTGCAGGCTTGGGACAAGCTCATCGCCGAACTCGAAGGCGATCCATTCTCCAAGAAGGTGATGGACAGCCAGCGGGCCTGGACTGAAAAGGTGTCGTACTACGAGTTGATGAACGCGCCTGACTACGCTCTGGCATACGAGCATTATTTCCCGGGCAAGCTTTCGCTGTAACGCCTGTTTCCGCCCGGCAGTCCGGCTTTGCCGGGCGGTTTTCCTTTGCCATGACTCTTTTGCGGGACAAGAACCCGATGCTCTCCTTTATCCGCTTCGCCGACAATCTGTCGGCTGCCTTCGGCAAGGCATTCGCCTGGCTAATTGTCCTGATGGCGTTCGGCACCGGCTATGAGGTGTTCGTGCGCTACGTGTTGGGCGCGCCAACGCCATGGGCGCTGGATGTTTCCTTCATCATGTACGGCACGATGTTCATGATGGGCGGCGCCTATACGTTGTCTCGCGGCGGCCACGTGCGCGGCGATTTCATCTATCGCCTCTGGCGTCCGCAAACCCAGGCAAAGGTCGACCTAGTCCTCTACCTGCTCTTCTTTTTTCCCGGCATCACCGCACTTGTCATCTCGGGCTTCAAATACGCCTCGCGCTCGTGGAGCTATGGCGAGGTATCGGTAAACAGCCCCGCGGGCATCCCGATCTACCAGTTCAAGACGGTGATCGTTGCTGCCGGAATCCTGCTGTTCATCCAGGGCATCGCCCAGATCTTCCGCTGCATCCAATGCATTCGGACCGGCCGCTGGCTGGAGGCGGAGGAGGATGTGAGGGAAACCGAGGACATCTTGATAAGGAAGGCCGACGAGGCCGAGACAGGCGGGCACATATGACGGACCCTCAAGTAGCCCTGATGATGCTGGGGCTGTTCATTTTCATGGTATTCCTCGGGTTTCCGATCGCATTCACGCTCATGGCCATGGGCATCGGCTTTGGCTACTACGCCTATTTTGATGCGGGCCGCATGTGGCGTTCCTTCAACCGGCTGGATGAAACCGCCAGCTGGTGGGACAGCACGAGCCTTTGGCTCGAGGGCTTCTTCAACAACCGCATTTTTGACCTTCTGATTAACCAGACCTATACGGTGATGTCGAACGAGGTGCTGACGGCGGTGCCGTTGTTTCTGTTCATGGGCTACATCGTCGAGCGGGCCAACATCGTCGACCGGCTTTTCACAACGCTCAATATCGCCTCCAAGAACATTCCCGGATCCATGGGGGTTGCGGCCCTCATCACCTGCGCCCTGTTCGCGACTGCTACCGGCATTGTCGGCGCGGTGGTGACTTTCATGGGCCTGCTGGCGCTGCCGGCGATGCTGAAGGCGCGTTACGACAACTCGTTCGCAACCGGCATCATACTGCGCGGGCGGCACGCTCGGCATTCTCATTCCGCCGTCGATCATGCTGATCGTCTATGCTGCGGCATCGGGTGTCTCCATCGTTCGGCTATATGCCGGGGCGTTGCTGCCGGGCTTCACGCTGGTCGGACTTTACCTGGTCTACGTGATCGGCCGCTCCATTTTGCAGCCGAGCGTGGCGCCCAAGCCGACCAAGGAGGAGGTCCCCGACATGCCGGGGGCACAGGTCGCATTACTGGTGCTCACATCGTTTTTTCCGCTGGCGTTCCTGATACTTGCGGTTCTGGGTTCGATCCTGTTCGGCCTTGCAACGCCGACCGAAGCGGCGGCAATCGGCGCGCTCGGAGGAATCGTGCTCGCCTTCGCGTACCGGGCAATGACATTCCAGCGCATGCGCGAGAGCGTCTACCTGACGCTGCGAACCACAGCGATGGTGTGCTGGCTGTTCGTCGGCTCCTACACCTTCTCGTCGGTATTTTCCTATCTCGGCGGCGAGCAGCTCATTTCCGAATTCGTAATCGGGTTGAACCTGACGCCATTGCAGTTCCTGCTGCTGGCGCAGCTCATCATCTTCCTGCTCGGCTGGCCGCTGGAATGGTCGGAGATCATCATCATCTTCGTTCCGATCTTCCTGCCGTTGCTCGCGATCTTCGACATCGATCCGCTGTTCTTCGGAATCCTTGTCGCATTGAACCTGCAGACCTCGTTCCTGACCCCGCCCATGGCCATGTCCGCCTACTACCTGAAAGGCGTGGCGCCGCCGGGCGTGGAACTCACCGACATCTTCAAGGGCGTTGCGCCGTTCGTGGCCATGGTCTTCGTCAGCATGGTGCTGATGTATACCTTCCCGCAGATCGTCTATTACCTGCCGGAATTGTTCTATGGGAAGTGACGCAGGGATCCTTTCCCTGGGTGCGGTGGAGTTGCGCGACAGGCTCAAGTCGGGTGCCTTGCGCGCAACCGAGCTGATGCACGCCTGCCTCAAGCGGATCGCGGAAACCGATCCGCAGGTACAGGCCTTCGAGTGGCTCGATCCGGCTTTCGCCCTGAAACAGGCCGAGGCAGCGGACGCCCACCGGGCAGCCGGACGCCCGCTCGGCGCGCTTCACGGCCTGCCGGTTGCCGTCAAGGACATCATCGACACGGCGGGAATCTCGACCTGCAACGGCACGCCAATCGATGCCGGGCGGGTGCCGACGCGCGATGCCCATGTCGTGCAGAAGCTGAAGGCCGCGGGCGCCATCGTCATCGGCAAGTCTGTCACCACCGAGCTTGCCTTCCTGCATCCGGGCAAGACCCGCAATCCGGTCAACATGGCGCACACGCCCGGCGGATCATCCTCCGGCTCCGCCGCCGCTGTTGCAGCCGGCATGGTGCCGCTGGCCATCGGAACGCAGACCGGCGGATCGGTCATCCGGCCTGCCGCCTTTTGCGGCGTCACCGGTTTCCTGCCCTCTGCCGGCATCGATCGGACGCACCGGCATCACCCCGCAATCGCCGACCCTGGACAGGGTAGGGGTGTTCGCCCGCAGCCCGGCGGACGCTGCCCTTATCGCAGCCGAGCTTTTCGGCCACGACCCGTTGGACAAGGCAACTTCGCCTGCCCCCCATCCACATCTGCTGGAAATTGCGCTTTCAAGGCCGCCGGTCCCCCCGCAATTTGCATTTGTACGCACGCCTTATTGGGACCTGGCAACACCGCAATGCCGGCAGGCAATGGAAGAATTGGCGGCTGCGCTGGGTGAACAATGCTTTGAAGCCTCGCTGCCGGAGCCTTTCGCGCAAGCCCGCTCCATCCGCGAGCGGATCAACTATGCCGAGATGGCCAAGTGCTATCACCGCTATTGGCGCGATGCGCCGGGCCTGCTGTCCGATGAGCTGCGCGCAGCACTGGAAGAAGGCAGGCAAGTCACCGCGCATGACTACATTGCCGCGCTCGATTGGCCGGACTACCTCTATTCAGGACTTTCCGAGATTTTCCAGCGTTGCGATGCGATCATCACGCCGGCGGCGCCGGGGGCCGCGCCGCACGGGCTGGAAAGCACGGGAAGTTCCGTGTTCAATGCGATCTGGACCTTGTGTGGAACACCGGTTGTGACGCTGCCGGTTTTCGAGGATGATGAGGGAATGCCAATGGGCGTTCAGATCGTGGGTCCGCGGGGCGGCGACGGGCGCCTGCTGCGCACGGCACGCTGGCTGATGGACAAACTTGACGGCGAAAGCGGTGATTGAGGAGTGATGGCGATGCGCGAGCGTATCTTGATAGTTTTCGCGTTTGTGATGCTCTGTGCCTTCCTGGGCATCCTGATCTACAAGCTGCCGCGTCCGGACCTCATCTCGCTCGTCGCGCTGACGCTTGTTCTGGCGTTCTACGACCTGTTCCTGTTCAAGAAAAAGAACAGCTAGGAACGCTCACGCCGTTATGTCGGACAGTCGCTTGGCAAAGTCCGGCGATGCCATCAGCGACTTGCAACTTGCGAAGCGACCATCGGCCCAGGCGCGGAAATCGTCGGCGGGATTGCCGTTGGCAAGCTGGATCAGGCCCCACAGCGTCCACAACAAGTTGCACATGGCCTTGTAGATGACCATGCGGCCATGGTCGCGCGCGTTCGGCGTGTCCGGAAAAATAGGCGTGCAGCAATTCCGTGTCCTGCGCATCGTCGAACCCGCCCTCCACCGAAAGATCGCCAAGGTCCCACATCGGGTCGTTCATGCCGGAATATTCCCAGTCGACGATCCACATGCGCTCGCCGGTATCGAGGAAGTTCTCGCACAGCGGATCGCAGTGGCATGGCACGAGCGGGTAGGGACGGGCGGCCAGGGCCGCGCGCACCGTTTCGGCTTCGCGCAGCACGTCGTGATAGCCATCGGGCAGGGCGACATCCTTGGTGGACAGCACCTTCAGATAGTCGTCGATCATCGAGAAAGCTCGAAGCGGAACGGGAACAGCGCGCCTGAAACGTGGAGCTTGCGGAAGGCGCTTCGCCGGCGCGGGCGGGCGCTCCCTGTCGTTCGCTTGAACGTTTCGGCGTCATCGTCACGGCGCCGTCGATGAAGCGCGTGACCATCACGCCGGTCTTGGGATCGAAATGAAGCACCTCCGGGCTCACGCCGCCTTTGCCGCCTCGCGCGCGGCCACCGCCTCGTTGGCGCGGTTGATGTATTCCTCCGTGCCTTTGCCCGGCATGCGCAGGCAGATGATCCCCGGCGCGGAAAACCTTGTTGGTCAGTCCGCCGAGACGCGTCAGCGGTCCGCGTATAGCCCGCTCGCGGCCGGAATGGCGGCCAGTGCCTTCGCGCGCGATTTCCTCGTCGTCCATTTCCCGATTCCCCTTCGGTTTGCCTGCGGAAAGATTTCACAATTGCGGCAACTTGGCTATTGTCGCCGCACGTTTGCTGGAGAATTCAGGGCATGTCCGGACAAGGGCACGAAGGTCATCTCGGCGCGGTCTACAATGCCGGCGGTACGGCAGAAGTCGCTGAACTCTACGACCGCTGGGCCGCAGACCTATGAAGACGAGATGGCAAGCGCCGGCTACCGGCATCCCGGCGATTTGCCTGGCGCTCGTGGCTCGACACCTGCCGCGCGGCTCCGCTCCCTTGCTCGATGCCGGCGCGGGCACCGGTCTTGATCGGCGAATGGCTCGGCATCATTGGTTATCCGCATGTAGAGGCGCTCGACATCTCCGAGGGAATGCTCGCCGTTGCCGGGCGCAAGGAAGCGTACAAGGCGCTGCATCGCCTGGCGCTGGGCAGTGAACTGCCATTCGGCGACGGGCATTTCGCCGGCATCGTTTCGGCGGGCGTGTTCACCACGGGCCATGTCGGCGCCGAGGGGCTGGATCGAACTGGTCCGGATCTGCGCGACCCGGCGGCGCGATCGTGCTGACCGTCAAGAACGACGCTTTGGGAGGGCGGGTTTCCACCCGCATGTCGAAGATCTGGCCAAGGCAGGGCATTGATTGCGCTGGCCGAACAGACCGAGCCCTATGTTTCCATGCCCGGCGAGACCGGCACGGTACCGAGCCGTGGCGATGGTGCTGCGGCGGTTGTGAACTGCATCAGTGAACTGAATCAGCAGCGGATTTTTTCGCCCCTTGGGTCATAGACCAGTTCCAGCGCGATTTGCGCCGGAAAGACCTTGTTGGCGACAACCAGTTCGTATCTGCCGTCGCGCAGATATTGGTCGTCGACCCCGTCGGGATTGCGGACATAGCCGTAACCGATGGGCTTGCCGACCGTATAGCCGTAGCCGCCGCTGGTGAGATAGCCCGCCAGCTTGCCGTTGCGCAGGATGGTTTCGCGGCCCACCAGCACCATGTCCGGGTCGTCGAGCGTGAAACCGGCGAAACGTTTCGTCAGCGGCTTCGCCGGCAATCGCCTCCAGCGCTCGCGTCCGATGAAGGGCGTGTTCTGGCGCAGCTTCACCGCCCAGCCGAGGCCGGCCTCAAACGGCGTGTCATTCGGCGTGATGTCCGAACCCCAGGCGCGATAGCCTTTTTCGAGCCGCAGCGATTCCAGCGCGCGATAGCCGACCGGGCCGGATCGCATGCGCTTGCCCGCCTCCATCAGCGCGTCGAACACCATCGCCGATGGCGCCGATCGGCATGTGCAGTTCCCAGCCGAGTTCGCCGACATAGGTGACGCGCAGCGCCCGGACGGATTGTGCCAGCAATCTCGATCTCGCGCACATGGCCGAACGGGAATGCCGCATTCGACACATCGGCATCGTGACCGCTGCCAGCACGTCGCGCGCGTTCGGCCCCATCAGCGACAGCGTGCCGTATTCCTCGGTGACGTCCGCGCAGCATCGACGTCGCCGCCGGCCGGCAGGTGGTCGCTGATCCAGGCGAGGTCGTGGGTGCGGAAGCCGGTGCCGGTGACGATGTAGAAATGGTCGTCGGCAAGGCGCGCGACCGTCAGGTCGGCCTCGATGCCGCCGCGCGAGTTGAGCAACTGCGTGTAGGTCAGCCGGCCCGCCGGCTTGTCGACACGTCATTGGCGCAGATCCAGTCCAGCGCCTCCAGCGGCATCCGGGCCGGACATTTCGTACTTGGCGAAGGACGACTGGTCGAAGACGCCGACCTTCTCGCGCACATGGTGGTGCTCCTCGCCGACGGGCGCGAACCAGTTCTGGCGGCCCATCGAATAGACGTCGCGCGGCTCCATGCCTTGCGGCGCGAACCAGTTCGGCCGCTCCCAGCCGAGCTTGGAGCCGAACACGGCGCGATGCGACTTCAGCCGGTCATAGAGCGGCGAGACGATGCGCGGGCGGCCGCTTTCATATTCCTCGTGCGGGAAAGCCGATCGTGTAGTGCTTGCCATAGGCTTCCAGCGTGCGGTCGCAGCACCCAGTGCGCGGTCGCGGTGCAGGTCCGAAAAGCGGCGGATGTCGACGACCCAGAGGTCGAGCGGCGCTTCGCCCGACACCACCCATTGCGCCAGCACCCAGCCCGCGCCGCCGCCCGAGGCGATGCCGAAGGCGTTGAAGCCGGCGCCGACGAACATGTTGGCGCATTCCGGCGCGACGCCGAGGATGAAGTTGCCGTCCGGCGTGAAGCTCTCCGGCCCGTTGATCATCTGCTTGACGCCGGCATTGGCGAGCGCCGGAATGCGGGCGATGGCCTGCGTCATGTGCTGTTCGAAATGGTCGAAGTCGTCGTCGAACAGGCGGAACTCCCAGTCGTCCGGCACGTCGCCCGTGCGTCCAGGGCTGCGGGTTCGGCTCGTAGCCGCCCATGACGAGGCCGCCGACTTCCTCCTTGAAATAGGTGCGCCGGTCCGGATCGCGCAGCGTCGGCGCGTCGGTGCGCCAGGCCGTCGATCTTTTCCGTGATGATGTATTGGTGCTTCACCGGCTGCAGCGGCACGTTGATGCCGGCCATCGCGCCCGACCTGCCGCGCCCATTGCCCGGCGCAGTTGACGACCTTTTCGCAGGCGATCGTCGCCCTGGTCGGTACGCACCTTGACGATGCGGCCTGCCGTCCATCTCGAAGCCGGTGACGCGCACACCTTCCATCAGGCTTCGCGCCATGCATGCGCGCGCCCTTGGCGAGCGACTGGGTGATGTCGGAAGGGCTGGCCTGGCCGTCGGTCGGCAGCCAGCTTGCGCCGACGAGATCGCCGACGTCCATCAGCGGCCACATCGCCTTCACCTCGGCGGGCGAGAGCAGATGCATCTCCATGCCGAAGCTGCGGGCCGTGGTGGCCAGGCGCTTGTATTCGGTCCAGCGGTCCTGGTTGGTGGCAAGGCGCAGGCAGCCCGTCATCTTCCAGCCGGTGTCGAGGCCGGTTTCGGCTTCCAGCCGCTTGTAGAGATCGACCGAATATTGCAGCACCTGGGTGATCGAGGCCGACGAGCGCAATTGGCCGACCAGCCCGGCCGCATGCCAGGTCGAGCCGGAGGTGAGGCTGTCCCTGCTCCAGCAGCACCACGTCCGCCTTGTGGTCGCGCGCCAGGTGATAGGCCGTCGAACAGCCGATGATGCCGCCGCCGATGACGATGATTTCGGCATGCGATGGCAGCGTCATCGAGAATTCCCTGTCCCTTGTTGTCATTGCGCGGCTTCGTGCAAACCAAGCCTTTTTCGCGCGTGCGCCGCGCCGGCCGATATCAGCCTGTCGGCGATGATGGCGATGAAGGCAACCGCAAAGCCCGCTACCAGCCCGCGCCCGACATCGGCCTTGGTCAGCGCGATGTAGACTTCCTGCCCGAGATCGCGCGTGCCGACCAGCGCCGTTATCACCAGCATCGACAGCGCGAACATGATCGTCTGGTTGAGGCCGAGCAGGATTTCGGGAAGCGCCAGCTTCAGCTTGATGCGCGTCAGCAATTGCCAGCGTGTGCAGCCCATCGCCGCGCCCGCTTCGATCAGGCGGGGATCGACCTTCTGGATGCCGAGCGCCGTGTAGCGGATTGCCGGGACGATGGCATAGGCCACGATGGCGATCATCGCGGTGAAGTCGCCGACGCGGAAAAGCATTACTGCCGGCATGAGATAGACGAAGGCGGGAAGCGTCTGCAGCGTGTCAATCGCGGCCTGCACCCAGCGCCACAGGCTTTCGCGCTCCGCCGAGACGATGCCGATGGGAATGCCGATCAGGCTCGCGAAGATCACCGATATTCCGCAGAGGTAAACGGTGATCAGCGCCTTCTCCCATTGCCCGGTGGCGGCAATCAGGGTGACAAGCACGAAGACGAGTACCGCCAGCCTGCCGCCGCCCAGGCGCCAACCGGCAAAGCCGAGCAGCAGCGCCACCCCCAGCCAGGGCAGGCCGGCCAGCAGCCGCTTGAACGGGATCAGCACGTTGAGCAGCACGGCATTCTTGAAGGCTTCCAGCGTGTCGAAGAAATTGACGTTGATCCAGCGCATCACGTCCGACCAGAAGGTGCCGGTCGAGATCTGAAGCGCCTCCGGGTATTTTTGCAATGCCGGAAAGGCGAGGCCCGCAATACCGGTGACGACGACCAGCGCCAGCGCGGCAAGGAGAAACTGGTTGCGCTGGTGCGAACGCACTGCCGGCGAAATGTTGGCCGGCGCGCGCCGTGCGAATGCCTGGCTCAACCGGTCGAGCGCGATGGCCAGCGCCACGATGGCCAGGCCCGCTTCAAGCCCGGCGCCGAAATCGAGCCGGCGCAGCGCCGCGAGCACGTCGAAACCGAGGCCGCCGGCCCCGATCATGGACGCAATGATGACCATGTTGAGCGACAGCATGATCACCTGGTTCACGCCGACCATCAGGCTCTCCCGGGCGGACGGCACCATCACGCGCCAGGTCATCTGCCGCCTTGTGCAGCCGGTCATGCGCCCCAGTTCCTGCACTTCGGAAGGGACGGAACGCAGCGCCAGCACGGTCACGCGCGTCATCGGCGGCATCGCGTAGATCAGCGTCGCGACGATTGCCGACGCCGGGCCGAAACCGAACAGGATCAGCACCGGCACCAGATAGGCAAATACCGGTATCGTCTGCATCACATCGAGCACCGGGGTGAGCGCGCGCTCGAAGCCCGGCCAGCGCCATGCCGCAATTCCCAGCATCAGGCCGCCGGCGACGCCCAGCGGCACCGCGACGAGCACGGATGCGAGCGTCACCATGGCGCTGTCCCACTGGCCGAACACCGCCAGGAAGCCGAAGCAGGCGGCAGCGAGCAAGGCGAGGCGCATGCCGCCGGCATGGTGGCCGATCATGGCAATGACGGCGATGGTTGCGATCCACGAAACCGGAGGCAGGATCTGCACGGCCTGCGATCCCTGGCCCGAGAGAAAACCGGTCGAGATCAGGCTCAGCACGACGCGGTAGGGGATTTCGATGAGCGTTGCGAAGAACCGCGTCAGTTCGGTGAATGTGAAGAGGCCGAAATGCGCATCGTTCAGCAGCCACTTCATCGCGGCGCTGATTGAGGCTTGCGCCGGCAGCATCGCCCATTTCGGGTATTCGACCGCCCACGGAGCAACGTCGTTCCCGAAGACCCACAAGCCGATGAATGCCGAAATGACCACCAGCCAAGCCGTCCGGCCGCCGAGAATGTCTCCGCCAGCGGGGGATGCGTCGTCACGGCGGGCGGCGTGGCCGGCCGGGGAGGGCGCCAGCGCACTCATCCGCGCAACATCATCGCAACGACGTCGTCGCGCAAGAGAACCCCGGCACTTGCACCGTCCGTATCGGTTACATCCAGCCGGTCGACGCCCTTGCCAAAAAGCGGCGCGATCTCCGCAATCGTTGCGTTGGCGGGCACCTTTCGCGCTGGCGGCTTTCCGCTGTACGGCACCATGAGCGACCCGGCCTTGACGACCTTGGCCTTGGCGACGCTGCGGGTGAACTCGGCGACATAGTCGGTCGCCGGATGCAGCACGATGTCTTCCGGCGTTCCGGCCTGCACGATTTCGCCGTCCTTCATGATGGCGATGCGGTCGGCAAGGCGGATCGCCTCGTCGAAATCATGCGTGATGAAGACGATGGTCTTGTGCAGCACGGATTGCAGGCGAAGGAATTCGTCCTGCATTTCGCGCCGTATCAGCGGATCGAGCGCCGAAAACGGCTCGTCGAGGAACCACAGCTCCGGCTCGACTGCCAGCGAGCGGGCAATGCCGACCCGCTGCTGCTGGCCGCCCGAGAGCTGGCGCGGGAAGGCGTCCTCGCGTCCCGCCAGCCCGACAAGTTCGATCATGGCGCGCGCGCGTTCGGCGCTCCGCGCTTTCGCCACGCCCTGCACATCGAGGGGGAATGAGACGTTTTCCAGCACGGTCAAATGCGGCAGAAGCGCAAAGTGCTGGAACACCATGCCCATGGAATGGCGGCGGATTTCGATCATCCGCGCTTCGCTTGCCGTCAGAAGGTTTTCGCCGTTGAACAGGATTTCGCCGCTGGTCGGCTCCACCAGGCGCGAAAGACAACGCACCAGCGTCGACTTCCCCGAGCCCGACAAGCCCATGATGACGAAGATCTCGCCGGTATGGACCGAAAGGTTCACGTTCCTGACGGCGCCGACAAGTCCAGCTGCCGCCAGATCGTCATTGGTGGGGTTTTGCGGCGCACCGGAAAGCCACTGCTGCGCGCCATCGCCGAACAGTTTCCAGACATTGTGGCAAACGAGCTTGGGCTGGGCGGTCATGCAGGCACCTGGCTGTGGTCATGCCCGCCCGGCCATTGCGGCCAGGCGGGAACTTCCGTCAAGCCGTCACTTCTTGATCCATTCGGACCAGCGGGCCTCGTTCGCGGTCATCCATTCGGCCACCACTTCCTCGACCTTCTTGCCCTCGAGATCGACCTTGGTGATCATCGCACCCATCTCGTCATTGTCGATGGTGAACGCCTTCGCGGCGGCATAGGCGCCGGCCCACTTGTCCTTCATGCCGGACCAGGCGACCTTCCAGATATCGCCGAAGCGGCTTGCCGCAGTCGTATTGCGCATCCGCATTGCTGCCCCAGGCCGGGTCGGAATAGCACTCCTTCGTGTACTGCGGGAACTCGACCCACTCGCCCTTGTACTTCGCAGGTGCCCAATGCGGGGCGTAGATCCACAACAGGATCGGCGCCTCGCGCTGGTAGGCGCTTTCCAGTTCGGCGAAAAGCGCGGCGTCGGTGCCTGCATGGATGACTTCGAAGGGCAGGCCGAGTGCCTCGACGCGTTCATCGTCAAATCCGCCCCACGTGACCGGTCCGCCAAGATAGCGGCCCTTCGGCGCCGTTTCGGCGGTGGAGAATGCTTCCGCGCAGGCCGGGTCCTTCAGCGCTTCCCAATTGGGCAGGCCGGGGCACTTTTCCTTCATGTACAGAGGGTACCACCATTCTTCCTTGGCCTTCATGCCGGTCGGGCCGATGTTTTCGGTCTTGCCGGTGGCAGTGGACGCATCCATCGCGTCGCGGCCGGTCGTCTCCCACATCTCCATTGCCAGGGTGCAGGTCGCCCGATTCCAGGCCGGCGAACTGGGCCAGATAGTCGGCCTGCACATATTCGACATTGTAGCCGGCCTTCTTGAGGACCTCGCCCATGATGTTGGTGGTGATCAACTGACCGGTCCAGTCATGCAAGGTCAGCTTGATCGGGTCAGTCGACTCCTGCGCGCTGGAGGCAGTCAAGGTTGCGAACTGGAATGCGCCGGCGAGCGCCAATGCGGCGCAGGCCTTTATCAATGAAGATTTGTGCATGGTTCATCCTCCTGGGCATCCATTGCCGGGTCGGCGGGAACGGCAGGAACCCGCATGGGCGGGTGCGCGGCAGCCACTGTTGGCCCGGGTGCTTGTCTAGCGCACCAATCTCATTGGAGAGATCGGGGCTTGTCAATGGATGGGCGGCTTATTGGTTGGCGGCCAGAACGTTCGGATTGTGACTTCTTGCCTTCAGGGAAGCAGCATCTGGGCACCGTTTTGGATATCGCCATCGCCTGTCGATACCAATCCCGAACTCATATCTCCTATGTCAACCAGGCGTGGTCGCCAATCCACGCCGTGTCCACGAGGCGATTTCAAGCAAGCCTCTTCCGCGAAAAATTCGAGATGATCGCCCCTGATCCGTTCAATTTGATCGAGGATGCGGGACAAATGGATTCGCATTCCGGCAACTGCCGCCGCCTCGTCATGCGCCTTGAGCGCGTCCAATATCATGACGTGGTCATCGAAGGCGGATTGCGAAGCAAACGACAGTGAAAGATAGCGCACGCGGTCCATGTGCGCCTTGCTTTCCCGGATACTGTCCCAAACGAAGCCAAGCCCGGCGCGTTCGCATATCTCGCGATGAAACTGGTCGTCCAACCGGTGAAAGTTCAGCCGGTCATCGTTCAGCATCGCATTTTTCTGCGCGTCGATCAGCAAATCCAGCGCAACAAGGTCGTCCGGTCGCAATGTGCCCGCCGCGATACGAACGGTCTCCGCTTCAAATGCGGTTCGTATGAAACGAGCCCGCATTACAGCTTCCAGTGAGATCAGTGCGATCCTCGTTGCCCTTTGCGGGCGGATCAGCAGAAATCCCTGCTTGGACAAACGGTAGAACGCGTCACGCACAGGCTGGCGCGAAACACCCATCGCCCGGGAAACGTCCACTTCAGATATCTTGGCGCCAGGTGGAAGCTGCAATGCGAGGATCTGCGCATGTAGCGTATCAAAGACCTGATCTGCGACCGAAGGCCTCTCGGCCAATTCCAAGCCTGCCAATGCCTTGCCGATATCGTACATTTCGCCTCCATTGACATCTTCCATACTAGCATATTAGTTACTTGGGCGATACAGGCATTGGAACATTCGGCGGAGGAACTGTGACACTACTCGATCCCGACCGCCTGTTCCCGTTGGAGCCCTCCGTTCGTGCGATGGCCCGCGACCTGTATGAGACGACGAAATCTCTCCCCATAATCAGTCCACACGGTCACACCGATCCGCGCTGGTTCGCCGAAAACCTGCCGTTTCCCGATCCGGCGCGCTTGTTCATCACGCCAGACCATTACATCTTCCGCATGCTTTTTTCCCAAGGCGTTCCGTTGGAACACCTTGGTGTATCCGCACTCGATGGTCGATCGGTCGAGATCGACGGGCGGAAGATCTGGCGGCTGCTGGCCGAGAATTTCCATTTGTTTCGCGGCACGCCGTCCAGGCTTTGGCTGGAACATGCCTTTGAAACCGTGTTCGGCTTTACCGAGCGTCTTTCCGCCGCCAATGCAGACGCTGCCTTCGACCACATTGCCGAGCAGCTTTCCCTTCCCCGGTTCCGCCCCAGGGAATTGTTCGAGCGGTTCAACATCGAGGTCATCGCCACCACGGAAGGCCCGCTCGATGATCTTCGCTGGCATGCCATGATCCGCGACAGTGGTTGGCAAGGACGCGTCATCACGGCTTACCGTCCCGATGCCGTGGTCGACCCGGAGTTTCCCGATTTCAGGGCCAATGTGGAAGCTTTTGGCGCTTTGACCGGGGAGGACACCGCAACGTGGAGGGGGTATCTGGCTGCGCATCGCAAGCGCCGGGCGTTTTTCAAGGAGTTCGGAGCGACGTCATCCGATCACGGGCACAAGACGGCACGCACGGAGAACCTGACGCAGATGCAGGCGGCCGACCTTTTTGCCAAGGCCCTCTCGGGCAGTTGCACTCCTGACGAGGCGGACGCCTTTCGTGGGCAGATGCTGACCGAGATGGCCCGGATGAGCCTGGAGGACGGTTTGGTATTGCAAATCCACCCCGGCAGCTACCGCAATCACTCTGCCCAGGTCATGGCAATCTTTGGCCGCGACAAGGGCTTTGATATTCCCACGCGCACCGACTACGTCAGGGCTCTCAAGCCGCTGCTGGACGCTCACGGTCTCGACCCCAGGCTCTCGATCATACTCTTCACGCTCGATGAAAGCAGCTATGCGCGCGAACTGGCGCCGCTTGCCGGCGTCTATCCGTCGCTGAAACTGGGACCTGCCTGGTGGTTTCACGACAGCCCCGAGGGCATGCGCAGGTTTCGCGAGACCACCAGCGAAACCGCCGGGATTCTACAACACCGTCGGCTTCAACGATGACACAAGGGCGTTCTGTTCGATACCCGCACGCCATGACGTGGCGCGGCGTGTGGACAGCGCATATCTGGCAACACTTTGCGCCTCCGGACGGCTGGCGCGCGACGAGGCTTTCGAGGTCGCACAAGATCTCGCTTACCGGCTTGCAAAGCAGGCCTACCGGCTCTGACGAGCCAAACCAGGGAGATCCGCATGACACTTTTGAAAACTTTGGCGGTGTCGCTGCTCGCCGGCACAGATGGTGGCTTGCTTGCACGCTGACAGGAAGATCGGCATCGTTCATCTCGGGCTCGGCGCGTTTTTCAGGGCGCATGGAGCAATCTACATCGCCGAGGCCATGCGGGCATCTGGCGGCGACTGGAACATATTGGGCGTCAGCCTTCAATCTGCGCGCACCCGCGATGCGCTGGCGCGGCAAGACTATGTCTACACGGCGGTCGAGCAGGGGCCGCAAGGGCGAAACACCGCGATCGATAGACGTGGTGCGCGGCATGTTGGTAGCGCCCGAAAACCCCGAGGCGGTGCTGGCGGCCATGTCGCAAGCGCAGGTAAAGATCGTCAGCTTGACGGTTACGGAGAAAGGCTACTGCCATGAGCCAGCCACCGGCCGGCTCAACTTGACGCATCCCGACATCAGGCACGACATAGGCAATCCGCTGCCAAAATCGGCCATCGGGTTCATCGTGCGCGCGCTGCAGAGGCGCAGGCTGGCAGGCATTCGCCCGTTCACGGTCATGACCTGCGATAACCTGTCGCTCAACGGGAAACTGACGCGGGGCGTCGTGCTCGAATTTGCAAGACAGGTGGATCCCGGGCTTGCCGAATGGATTGAGGCCGAAGGACGATTTCCCTCTTCCATGGTCGACCGGATCGTGCCGGCAACCAAGCCGGAAGACATCGAGCGCCTCGCAGCCGTTACTGGCCGCCTCGATCGCGCCCCGGTCTTTCACGAACCTTTCCGGCAATGGGTTGTCGAAGACGACTTTGTCAATTCAGAGCGGCCCGATCTGGCAGCCGCCGGGGTTCAACTCGTCAAGGATGTCACGCCTTGGGAGCACATGAAACTGCGGATGTTGAACGGCGCGCATTCGTCGCTTGCCTATCTGGGGTATCTGTCAGGGCACGAAACCATCGCCCAGACCATGGCTGAACCCGCGCTGGCCGGTTTCGTCAGAAAACTATGGTCGCAGGAGATCATTCCCGCGATCGAGCCGCCTCCCGGCCAAGACCTGTCTCAATATGCCGATGCCTTGTACGACCGGTTCGCCAATCACGGGATCAGGCACCGCACCTGGCAAATCGCCATGGACGGCAGCCAGAAGCTGCCTCAGCGGCTACTCTCGACGCTTGCGGAAAACCTCGATGCCGGACGCGACTCACCGCGCCTGATGCTCGCCATTGCCGCCTGGATTCGCTACGTATCAGGCGTAGATGAAGCCGGCCGCGAAATTGACGTGCGTGACCCGATGGCGCAAGTTCTGAAGGAGCGCTCGGCACACGGTATTGCTGCAGTGCTGGGAGTGGGCGAAATTTTTCCGGAAGATCTGCGCAAAAGGCTTGAGCCGGGTGTATCGATTGCGCATGCGCGGCTTCTTTCCGTGGGGGCGCGCCAGGCGGCGGGGGAACTGGCATGAGAGAAAGTTGGCGCTGGTACGGCCCGCTGGACAAGATCGGCCTTGGAGAGGTTGCGCAGACCGGCGCGACCGGCATCGTCACGGCGTTGCACGAGATCCCGTATGGGGAAGTGTGGCCCCGCGAGAAAATCGCCGAACGCCGGAACTGGATTCGGCGGGAGGGCTTCGACTGGGTGGCGGTGGAAAGCCTGCCGGTCCATGAGCACATCAAGCGCGGCAGCGGCGATATCGAACTACTGCTGGCGAACTATCGCCAGTCGATGGCCAATCTGGCCGCCGAGGGCGTCAACGTCATCTGCTACAATTTCATGCCGTTGCTCGACTGGACGCGAACCGACCTCGCGTCGCCCGTGGCGCGCGGGGGAACCTGCCTCCGGTTTTCCGCGCAGAAAATGGCGGCTTTCGAGCTCTTCATGCTTGGTCGGCGACAGGCCGAGGCAGATTATCCACAAAGTGTGCTGACCGAGGCAGCAAACTGGTTTCAGCAGTCAGACGAGATCGAGCGCAACACTTTGCTGCACTCGATCATGTCGGGCCTGCCTGGTGCATATGAACGATATGACATTGCCGGCTTGCGCAAGGCGTTGGCCGAATACGAGGGCATCGGAGCCGACGAATTGCGCGCGAACTACAGGCGCTTCCTGGAAGCGGGTCATACCCGCCGCGGACGAGCTTGGTATGCGGCTGTGCGTACACCCCGACGATCCACCGCGCGACATACTCGGCCTTCCCCGAATTGTCTCCGATGCCGACGACATTGACTGGATTTTGGCGTGCGTCGACACGCCGGCAAACGGACTGACCTTGTGTTCGGGCTCGCTTGGAGCCAATCCGTCCAACGACGTGCCCGAAATCGCCCGCAAACACGCGAGCCGTATTCATTTCGCGCATCTACGCAACGTCGTGAAGGAAGCAGACGGTTCATTCGAGGAAGCAGCGCACCTGGAAGGCGATACCGACATGGTGGCGCTGATCGCAGTACTGCTCGACGAAGAGCAGCGCCGGATTGCAACTGGCCGGGCCGACGCCGATATCCCTTTCCGCCCCGATCATGGCCACGAATTGCTGAGCGACTGCGAGCGCGGCACGCATCCGGGCTATCCGTTGATAGGGCGGCTCCGGGGCCTTGCGGAGCTTCGCGGCGTAATCAAAGCACTCGGGCATCCATTGTCGAAGGAAGGCTAGTTGCCGGATCCAACTCCGTCCGCACAAAAACCGCTGCCGAACGTCAAGAGATATCTGCAGTGTGAGCCGGGATGTCTGTGTCCGAGAAATAATGCGGATAGGTTTCGGCTATGCGCGGCAGAGCCACGAGAATCTCTCGTAGATGGCGGCGCATCGCTTGCTGCGCCCGTTCCGGCGACTGCGCCTCGATCGCATCGGCCAGGTGGGTATGCTGTGCCATAAGCGTGTCGAAGGTGGAGGTAGCCGGAATTGAAAGCAACCTTACGCGATCGGTGTAGAACCGTGCCAACTCTACGGTTCTCCAAGCGTAGTCGCAATCCACAATTCTGGCGATCGTATAGTGGAAAGCCTGGTCGCGATCGTTGAAGCGCCGGTGATCAGCCGCGGCGGCGGCTGCCTTCTGTTCGTCAATCAACGTTCTCAGGCTTGCTATGTCTGTCTTGCTCGCCAGTCGCGCAGCGGCAGCAGCAATATCGCATTCGACTGCTTCTCGCACAAAGCGGGCATTGATCACATCCCTGACCGAAATCTTCGTCACATAGGTTCCGCGGCTCGGCCGGATTTCCACCAGGCCAAGTTCGGCAAGCTTGATGAATGCCTCCCGAACGGGCTGGCGCGAAACCGCGAAGCGGTTGGCAATGTCCTTTTCCGACAATGCCTCTCCCGGGAGCAGGCGCAGTTCCATGATTGCCGCCCGCAGCAGCATCAGTAACTGGGGTGCGATGGGATCTCTGACCCGAAGGGCGCCGGGACTGAGGTCTATGTCGATTGCAGGACTTGTCATTGAGTTCATAGCCTGTATCATACCGGTATGGTGCCATACCGCAACAGGTGTTCTGTGCGGGATTTGAAAGGGAGGAAATTCATGGATTACCGTTCACGAGTTGGTGGGCCACTTAGCCGCCGTACATTTATCAAGGCCGGCGCCGCCGCGCTTGCCTTGCCTGCGATCATCTCCAAAGCCGTTGCGCAGGACAAGTTCGTCATGAAAATCGCCCATACCGAGGGGATCGGAACGCCGATCACCGAATGCGTTCGAGGCCTGGACGCAAATGCTCATTACAAAGAGCGGCGGCCGCATCGACGCCCAGCATTTTCCGGCAGCCCAGTTGGGCGGCCTCGCCGAAGCGCTTGAAGGCAGCCGCATCGGCACCATTCAGGCGACCACGGCAGGTCCCGATTCCGAAGAGGCGATCGCCCCCGAAATCGCAGCGTTGGGAGGCGCGCCCGGCTTCATCTACAAGAACGAAGCCCATGTCGATGCAGTGCTGCAAGGCGAGCTTGGCCGCAAGGCTTCGGATATCGCCCGCGCCAAGACCGGCGTCGAGTTCGTTGCCTATGGTGAAACGGGGTTCCGCCACATCCTTGCCAAGAACCCGGTCAACTCGCTTGAACTCGTTGAAGGGCGTCAAGATCCGCGTGCCGCAGCTCAACATCTGGGTCGGCTTCTGGACCCTGCTTGGCGCCGCTCCCACACCGCTTCCCTACAACCAGCAGTATGAAGCGCTGTCGACCGGCCTCATCGACGCGATCGATTCGGACGTTTTCTCGATCAAGGGCTTCAAGTTCTACGAGCAGGCAAAATACCTGACGCTGACCGGCCATTGGTTCCTTCCCAAGGCAGTTCGCGTCAACGCAGCCTGGCTCGACAGCCTGCCGGCTGACCTGCAGGAACTTGTTCGCAGTTCTGCAAAGGAAGTATTCGCCGCCCAACGTGCGACCAACCGCGCCAACGCCGCCGCCGTGCTCGAAGAACTGAAGGGCCTTGGCGTCGAGGTAACGCAGCTTCCGGCCGAGGAACTCGCCAAGATGGAGCAACTGACTGCGCCTCTGTTCGAAGAGTTCGGTAGCAAGAGCGCAGAAACCGCGGAAATGATAGCCGCCATTCGGGCCCTGGGCTGAAGGTACCTTGACATGTCGGTGCATACCGAAACGGCCGCTCCGGAAGGAGCGGCCTCCGATACGGTTCAGACGGGCTTTGCCGGATTTGTCGACAGGATCGTCGAGACGATCTGTGTCCTGCTGATACTGGCTGCAGTGGTCATTGCCTGCGTTCAAGTAGCGCTGCGCTACCTTTTCCACGCCGGCCTGCCGTGGTCGGAGGAGGTTGCGATATGGTGTTTCTGCTGGGCTGTGTTCCTGGGCATGGGTCTGGCGACGGGGCGTGATGCGCATATTGCCATCGACTCGTTGCCCAAAATGCTCAATCCGCGCGCCCGCGCGGCACTTGGGTGGTTCAATCGGGTCATTGTCGCAGCTGCAAGTTTCATGCTGATCGTTCATGGCGCCGAATACGTCACCAAGGCGATCGCCGCGTCCCCGGCGTTGCAAATGCCGATGCGATATTATTTTCTCGCGGTCCCTGTAGGCGGCGTTCTGAACCTGTTCTTCCTGGCATGGCCGCGCATTGGCCGCAGCCTGGCGCAAGGCCTGTCCGTCCTGGCTGCGGGATTTCTGGTGTATCTCGCGGTCCGTTTTGGCGCGGGCTATGTCTATGGCGAGAGCAGCAGCGCCTTCGTACTCAATTTTGTCGGTCTCGTGCTGATCGTCCTGGGCGTGCCGATCGCCTTCGCAATGGCCTTCGGCGCCTTTGCCGCCTTCGCGCCTTTCGCCCAAATCCTGCTGGTCACGGTATCGCAGAACATGGCGGCGTCGCTGAACTCGTTCACGCTGCTCGCCATTCCGTTCTTCATTCTCGCGGCGGCGATCATGAATGTCGGCGGAATTACTCCGCGCCTCGTCGATCTCGCGGTAAAGTTGGTCGGCCATCTGCGCGGCGGGCTCGGCCAGGCCAACGTCATCACCAACACCATGCTGGCCGGCATATCCGGATCTTCGACCGCAGACGCCTCGACCGTGGCCAAGCTGATGGTCCCCGAGATGGCGAAGCGCGGCTATGACCGGCCCTTCAGCGCCGCGCTCACCGCCTCGGCCGCGACGCTAGCCAACATGATCCCGCCGAGCCTGGGCCTCATCATCTACGGCGCCCTGGCCTCGGTATCGGTCGGCGCGATCTTCGTTGCCACCCTCATTCCGGGAATGATGATTGCCGCGGCCTTGATGCTGACGGTCTACGTCATCGCGCGCATGCGCGGCTATGGCGGCGACTTGCCCAAGGCCACGGCGCGTGACCGCATGTCCGCGCTGGGTGATGGCGATCCCGGCGCTGGTCCTT
Organism: uncultured Alphaproteobacteria bacterium; assembly: GCA_963846345.1. GTDB lineage: Bacteria > Pseudomonadota > Alphaproteobacteria > Rhizobiales > Rhizobiaceae > BOKV01. Next base: position 44,277 of record CAWJVP010000013.1, on the reverse strand, counting down.
CCACTCATCGATCGTCATGGGCGTGCGCTTCGGCGCCTTCACCGCGACCGAGGCCGGTGCTATCGCCTTTGTCTACGCGATGCTTCTGCGGCTTCCTGCTCTATCGCAAGCTCACTGTCTCGCAACCTCATTGCCGCGATCCGCGAGTCCTGCCTTCGACACGGTGCTGATCGTGGTGCATCATCGCCACAGCCGCACCCTTCGCCTGGGTGCTGGCCTATCGAGCAGGTGCCGCAGAACATCGCGCAGTCGATGGGCGTGCTGGTCGACGAGCCCTGGCTGCTGCTGCTGGTGCTCAACCTCTTCCTGCTGGTCGTGGGCCTGTTCATGGAAATGATCGCATCGCTGGTCATTCTGGTGCCGATCCTGGTGCCGCTGGTGATCGCTGCCGGAATCGATCCCGATTCATTTCGGCATCGTCATCGTGCTCAACATGGTGATCGGTGCGCTGACGCCGCCATTGGGTGTGCTGCTCTTCACCACTGCGCGCGTCGGCGGTGCGGATGTGGGCGCGACGATGCGAGCCGCGATCCCGTTCACAATCGTGCTGATCATCGTCATGCTGATCATCGCCTATGTGCCGGCCATCACCATGGTGCCGGTCCAGTTGGTTCGGCCCATAGGCGCCGGCTTCCCCAGTTTGAACCTGCCTTACAGGACATTGCCGTGAAGAAGACCCGAATCGCCATTGTCGGCCTTGGTATGGCGGTGACGCCGCATGCCAAGGGATTGATGGATTTGTCCGACACCGTCGAGGTAGCGTACGCGCACTCGCCCGAGCGCGGACGCGCCGGCGATGCATTCAGCGAGCGCTTCCCGTTTCCCACCTGCGACAGCTTCGACACCATTCTGGAGGACAAGTCCGTCGAGGCGGTGGCGGTACTTACACCCGCCAATACGCATCTACGAATTGCACGGCGTTGCGCCGCCGCCGGCAAGCATGTCCTGCTTGAAAAGCCGATCGACATCACCACGGCCAAGGCCGAAGCCACGATCGCGGCCTGCCGCCAGGCCGGCGTAACGCTTGGCATCGTGCTGCAGCACCGTTTCCGCCCCGCCGGCATGCGATTGGCAGAACTCCTCGCGTGCAGGCGAGCTTGGGTCGATCGTCGGCACGCTCGGCAGTTATCCGCCTGTGGCGCCCGCAAAGCTACTATGACGAGCCAGGCCGCGGCAGTTTCGCGCGAGATGGCGGCGGCGTGCTGCTCTCGCAGGGCATCCACACCCTCGACCTGATGCTGAGCCTTGCCGGCCCGATCGCGGAAGTCACCGGCTTTGCCACCACCACATCCGTACACCGCATGGAGACCGAGGATCTGGTCTGCGCCGCTGCACGGTTTGCCAATGGCGCGTTCGGCACCATCGAAGCGACCACTGCCGCGTATCCGGGCTCTCTCGAGCGCATCGAGTTTATCGGCGAAAAGGGCAGCGCCACCCTTGCCGGCACAGAACTGCTTGTCCAGTTCCACGATGGACGCAAGGTTGTCATGGAACCGGACGGCAGCGCCGGCGGAACCGGCGCGGACCCGATGGCCTACCCGCATGACCAGCATCGCGCTGTCATGGCCGACTTCGTAGATGCCATCCGCACTGGCGGCGAACCAAAGGTCACCGGCGAGGAGGCGCTAAAGGTGCACCGTCTCATCGACGCGCTGATCGAGACAGGCAAGGCGGGTCACCCGATTGCAGTGCGTGGGGTCGAGGCATGAGCGGGCCGCTGCGCTTCGCCGCTATCGGGCTTGATCACCGACATATCTATCATCTCGTCGGCGAACTCATCGCCGCCGGCGCCCACTGCGCTGGCTATTGCCCCCGGACCAGCGACCCGAGGGTGCTTGTGGGATTCGTGGAGCGGTTTCCCGATCTCCAGCCGGTCGACCGCGAAACCCTGTATGACGACCCAGGCATCGACATCATCGTCTGCGCCGCCATCCCGCGTGACCGGCCGGCCATCGCCATCCGCGCCATGCGCGCGGGCAAGGACGTAATGGTCGACAAGCCGGGCGCGATTTCTGCCAACGAGGTCGATGAACTCGAGCGCGCAAGCCGAGAGACGGGACGGATCTATTCGATCTGCTTTTCGGAGCGCCTCGTCGTGCGCGCCTGCGAAATGGCCAGTCAGCTTGTCGCCGACGGAGAGATCGGGCGGGTAATCCAGACCGTTGGACTGGGACCGCATCGGCTCAATCGCGCCATCCGGCCGGACTGGTTTTTCGACCCCGCGGCCTATGGCGGCATCCTGACCGACATAGGCTCGCACCAGATCGACCAGTTCCTGCATTACACCGGCGCTTCAAAGCGACGCTGATATCCGCCTCGACCGCCAACCATGGGATGCCGGAGGTGCCGGAGTTCGAGGACTACGGCGAGATACTGCTGCAGGGCGGGGGCGCCTCGGGGTTTATCCGCGTCGATTGGTTCACCCCCGACAGCCTGAATGCGTGGGGCGACGGCCGTCTCTTCCTCTTGGGTACCGAAGGGCTTCATCGAGCTGCGCAAATACATCGACATCGGCGGGCGCGAAGGCGGGGACCACGTATTCCTCTCCAACCACACCGGTACCCGATATATCGACGCCAGCCAGACGCAGCTCACCTTCTTCAAAAAGTTTCTGAATGACGTTCGAGATCGTTCCTCGACGGCAATGCCTGCAGGATACGCACTGAATGTGATGCGCTTGGCAATTGCGGCCCAGGATCTGGCTCGCCGTAGTGCCGGGGGAGGGTCTGCGGGGGAGGGATTGTGAGGCCGACCTGAAACACGAATGGCAAGCAAGGTCATGCTCCTTGCTCTTCAAGGGTAGTTGTTCTCCGGTGCGCGTGACCAAGCGGTTGGCCAATTGCTTTTGATGAGATTGCCAGGCGATCAGGCGAATTCAAGAAACCGTCATTTTTGAAGTTGTTGGTGAGCGCTGTGGGGGTCGAACCCACGACCTACTGATTAAAAGTCAGTTGCTCTACCGGCTGAGCTAAGCGCTCCCGATGCCGTTGTTCCCGGTTGCGGGGAAACTTGGCGGGAAGGCCGGGCGATGATGCCCGGCGCAGGTGCGGTCTGCATAAGGACGCGCCTTGAGACAGTCAACCCGTCAAATTCCGGGCCCGGCCGGAAAACACCCAGTCGCCGGCCGGTGGTGGCCGGGTCTCCGATCGCGGTGCGCACACGAGAGTTCCCGCTTAATTGTGATTGTCGCGTGAAGCCGTTTCGGGATAACTGCGCTCGACCGGGTACTTATGCGCCGCATTGTGCGGCAAAGAGGCGAAAGAGTAGATGAGCGGCGACATTACCTATACGGCGGCGGTGCTGGCGGGGCTGGTTTCGTTCCTGTCGCCCTGCGTATTGCCGCTGGTGCCGCCCTACCTTTGCTACATGGCGGGCGTGTCGCTGGACCGGCTGACGGGGGAGGCCGCGCCCGGCGGTGCGGTGGCGGCAAGGGCGCAAGTGGTGTTTCCTGCGCTTGCCTTCGTGCTCGGGTTCTCGACCGTGTTCATTGCCATGGGCTGGGGTGCGTCCTCGGTTGGCATGCTGCTGCGCCAGCACATGGACACGCTGGCCATGGTAGCCGGCGCGGCAATCATCGTCATGGGACTGCATTTCCTTGGCCTCTTCCGGATCGGACTACTCTACCGCGAGGCGCGTTTCAGCGGCGGCGGTGCGGGGGCCGGCGGTTCCTATGTGATGGGTCTTGCATTCGCTTTCGGCTGGACGCCCTGCATCGGCCCGGTGCTCGGCGTCATCCTCGCGCTCGCCGGATCCAAGGCGACCGCTGGCGAAGGCGCTGCGCTTCTTGCTGCCTACTCGGCAGGGCTCGGCATCCCGTTCCTGCTGGCTGCGCTGTTTGTCTCGCCCTTCATGGCATTCCTGTCGCGGTTCCGCCGTCACCTTGGCATGATGGAAAAGGTCATGGGCGCGCTGCTGGTGCTGACGGGCATAGCCTTCCTTACCGGCGGCATGCAGAGCTTTTCGTTCTGGCTGCTGGAGACGTTCCCCGCCTTGGGTACGCTCGGCTGAGTTACTGGCGTGAAATCAGTTCGCCTTCGAAGGGGGCGGTGCTGCATTGCACGCCCGCGGGAAGCGCGATCCGGGCACAAATGTCTTCCGCTTCAGCCTTGGTCGCGAATGGACCGACTATGAGCCTGGCCTCCAGACCTTGAGGCGTGTCGGTGAGAGTGGCGCGGGGCTCCAGCGTATCGAAGGGGATTTCCTGGTTCGAGCGCGCGATCTCGCCGAATCGGCGCGACAATTCGCTGAAGGAAAGCGCCGAGCCAAGGTCGATCGAATAACCTTTGGCAAACTGCTCGCTGCTTTCGGCGGGCGCCGCTGGAGCGGGAGCTGGTTGCTCCGGAGAAGGCGGTTCGGCCTTCTTGACCAATATCGTCGTGCCAGCTGGCTCTTTGGGAAGGACGGGAACCGGCTCGCCTTTCGCGACCGGCGGGGCAGGCGTTTCAACGGCAGGCGCCGGCGCCACGGTGGCCGTAGCGGTTTGCGGGCCGCCACCCAGATTGGGGGAAAGCAGCATGACCGCGATCGCCGCCGCGCCGGAAAAGAGCAGCACGATGGCGCCAACGCCCAGCCACACCCTGCGCCTTCGCGCTTCGCCGAGGTCGCGCAAGTAAAGCTGCGTCAGCGCGTCGTCCTCGTCGAGGTGATCGTCCCTGATATCCATGCTATGCGAATCTGACATTGTTGCCCCGTCCGGTCGCATCTGGCGGCAAATCCGGACCGGGCGAAGCGATAATCCTGGAAGGCTGAAATGGCAAGAACATGTCTGAACGTCATCCTTGCGGCAGGCGAGGGAACAAGGATGCGCTCCGCGCTTCCCAAGGTGCTGCATGCCGTGGCCGGCTTGCCGCTGGTGTGCCACGCGGTGCGCGCGGCCGAGGCAGCGGGCGGCGAGGCGCATGCCGTGGTGATCGGGCGCGAAGCCGGCAAGGTCGAGGCGGCGGTTCGCGCCGTCACCGGCAATGTCAGCTTTCATGAGCAGACCCAGCGCCTGGGCACCGGGCACGCGGTTCTTGCAGCGCGCGATGCAATCGCAGCGGGCTATGACGACCTCATCGTGCTGTTCGCCGACACACCGCTGACGCGCCCGTCCACGCTCAGGCAGATGCGGGAATTGCTTGCGGCGGGCGCGGATGTCGCCGTTCTCGGCTTCCGCACGCCTGATCCTTCCGGCTATGGCAGGCTCGTGATGGAAGCAGGCGAACTCGTCGCCATCCGCGAGGACAAGGATGCGAGCGCGGCGGAACGGGCCATTGATTTCTGCAATGGCGGGATCATGGCCATCAACGGCACAATTGTCCTCGACCTGCTTGGCGCCATCGGCAATTCCAACGCCAAGGGCGAATATTACCTCACCGATATCGTCGAGATCGCGCGGGGTCGGGGATTGAAAGTGGTGGCCCACGAAGCTCCGGAGGAGGAAATCCTAGGCGTCAACACGCGGGTGGAGCTTGCCCGCGTCGAGGCGATCTGGCAGGCGCGCCGGCGCACGGAACTGATGTTGGCGGGTGTAACCATGCTGGCGCCGGAGAGCGTTCACCTGAGCCACGACACTGCAATAGGGCCGGACACGCTGCTTGAGCCTAATGTCTTTTTCGCACCCGGCGTTACGATCGGATCCGGCGTGACCATCCATGCATTCACGCATTTGGCCGACACGACTATTGCCGACAACTGCCATGTTGGTCCGTTCGCGCGCATGCGCGGCAATGCGCAGGTCGGGGAGGGTGCGCATATCGGCAATTTCGTCGAGTTCAAGAATGTCGAATTCGGCAAGGGCGCCAAGGCCAGCCACCTGACCTATCTTGGCGACGCATCGGTCGGGGCCAAGGCCAATATCGGGGCCGGAACCATCACCTGCAACTATGACGGGGTGAACAAGCATCGCACGCAGATCGGCGCGGGCGCGTTCATCGGCTCCAACTCGGCGCTGGTCGCACCGGTAAGCGTGGGCGAGGGCGCCTATGTCGCATCGGGAAGCGTTATTGTGGAAGATGTGCCGGCCGACGCAATGGCGGTTGCCCGCGGGCGGCAGGCAAACAAGCCCGGCCACGCGAAGACGATCCGCGAACGGGCGCTGGCGGCGAAGGCGGCAAAATCACGTTAACCATCTTTGCCAAGGCGCGCGTAACCATCGCCTGATACGCTGAATACGTTACGCTGTGAAACACAGATTGAGTTTGTTGCGGCAGGATGCGGGCGCTATGCGTGGCTGATCCTGGCGTATCGGGGCAATGGAAGGCTGAAAATTCATGTGCGGGATTGTGGGGATTGTCGGCGACCAGCCGGTCGCGCCGATGCTGGTAGATGCGTTGAAGCGCCTGGAATATCGGGGTTATGATTCGGCCGGCATCGCCACCGTTGAAGGGGCAGCGCTCGATCGCCGCCGCGCCGAAGGCAAGCTCGTCAATCTCGAGGCGCGCCTGCGCAGCGAGCCGCTGGCCGGCACGATCGGCATCGGCCATACCCGCTGGGCGACGCATGGCGTGCCGAACGAGACCAATGCGCACCCGCATTTTTCCGGCAATGTTGCCGTGGTCCACAACGGGATCATCGAGAACTTCAGCGGAACTGCGGCAGAAGCTGACGGCGGACGGCTATGCGTTCGTATCGCAAACCGACACGGAGGTCGTTGCGCATCTCGTTTCCCAGGGCCTGAAACTCGGCCTTGATCCGAAGGAATCGGCGAGGCGCGCCATCTCGATGCTGCAAGGCGCCTTCGCGCTGGCGATCCTGTTCGGCGGAGAGGACAATCTTCTCATCGGCGCACGCAATGGCCCGCCGCTCGCGATCGGTCATGGAACCGGCGAGATGTTCCTGGGTTCTGACGCCATAGCGCTCGCGCCCTTCACCAATGCCATCACCTATCTGGAAGACGGCGATTGGTGCGTTGTCGAACGGGAGGGCGCCGAGATCTTCGACGTCGCCGGCAACCCGGTGAACGCGCCAGTGCAGAAATCAATCGGCTCCAGCCTGCTGGTCGACAAGGGCAATCACCGGCACTTCATGCTCAAGGAAATCTACGAGCAGCCGGAAGTGATTTCCCACACCTTGTCGAACTATGTCGACTTTGCTGCGCAGAAGGTGACGGCGGCGCAGGGGCTTCCCTTCGATTTCGCCGACCTTGAGCGCGTGACGATCTCGGCCTGCGGCACGGCCTATCTTGCGGGACTGGTTTCGAAATACTGGTTCGAGCGCCACGCCCGCCTGCCGGTCGACATCGATGTCGCTTCGGAGTTCCGCTACCGCGAAATGCCGCTTCCCAAGAGTGGCCTGGCGCTCTTCGTCTCGCAGTCGGGCGAAACCGCCGACACGCTTGCCTCGCTGCGCTACTGCAAGGCGCAGGGCCAGCACATCGGCGCGGTCGTCAATGTCCGCGAATCGACGATAGCCCGCGAGTCCGGCACAGTCTTCCCGACGCTTGCCGGGCCGGAAATCGGCGTGGCCTCGACCAAGGCGTTTACCTGCCAGCTTTCGGTGCTTGCAGCGCTGGCGCTTGCCGCAGGCAAGGCGCGCGGCGTGATCGACGAAAAGGCGGAGGCCGCGTTTGTCCAAGCGCTGACCGAAGCGCCGCGCCTCGCCAACCAGGCGCTGAAGCTCGAAGGCGCGATCGAGAAGATCGCGCAGGACCTCGCGAAGGTTCGCCACGTGCTGTATCTCGGCCGCGACACCAGCTATCCGCTGGCGCTGGAAGGCGCGCTGAAGCTCAAGGAAATTTCCTACATCCATGCCGAAGGCTATGCCGCCGGCGAACTCAAGCATGGTCCGATCGCGCTCATCGACGAGACCATGCCGGTCGTGGTGATCGCGCCGCATGACCAGATCTTCGAAAAGACCGTCTCCAACATGCAGGAAGTTTCGGCCCGCGGCGGGCGGATCATCCTCATCACCGACCAGCGGGGCGCGGAAGAGGCTGCGATCAATGCCGAGCACACGCTGATCATGCCGGATGTGCCATCCTTCATCGCGCCGATCGTCTACGCCATGCCGATGCAGATGCTCGCCTACCATACGGCGGTGATCATGGGCACGGACGTGGACCAGCCGCGCAACCTCGCGAAGTCCGTCACCGTGGAGTGACAATCGCGCGCTTATTGCCGATTGCGCGCCACGGGCGCGTCTCTATATGTTGGGTGTCGTCACCCGAAAGAACACAATGTCCAACGTCCCTCACTCCGGCTCTGCGCTGACCCGGCTCAGGAACTATTTCCTGACCGGCGTTATCGTCGTCGCGCCGCTCGCCATAACGGCTTGGCTGATCTGGACTTTCGTTCAGTGGGTGGATTCCTGGGTCATTCCCTACATCCCGGCGGTCTACAATCCCGAGACCTACCTGCCGTTCGACATACCGGGCGTCGGGCTGCTGATCGCGATGTTCGCCATCACGATGATCGGCTTCCTGACCGCCAACATCATCGGGCGATCGATGGTCGGATTCGGCGAACGCCTGCTCGGCCGCATGCCGGTTGTGCGCAGTCTTTACAACGGCTTGAAGCAGATATTTGAGACGGTACTTTCAAATTCGAACACCTCATTCAAGACCTGCGGATTGATCGAATACCCCGGAAAGGGACTCTGGGCGCTGGTCTTCGTGGCAACGGAAACCAAGGGCGAGGTCAATGCGGTATTGAACCGATCCGGCGTTGAAACACTAAGCGTGTTCCTCGCCACCACGCCAAACCCGACATCCGGTTTTCTTCTGTTCGTGCCACGCAAGGATGTGCTGTTGCTCGACATGAGCATCGAGGATGGGGCCAAGCTGATCATCTCCGCGGGACTGGTGACGCCCGAAGAATCCCAGGCCAAGCTTGCTGCGCTGGCAGAAAGAGGCAGGCGCCTGAAGGAAGGCGAGACTGTCGACGATGCGATCGCCGCCGTTGCAACGCAGGAGCCTTCAAAACCGCAGGCAGCGGCACGCAAGCGCAAGACACCGGCCACCGGCGTCAAGGGCAAGGCAAAGGTCAGCCGGCGGCAATCAGCCTGACGGCCTGGTCCTGCCCGAACAGATAGAGCAGGGTGCGCAGCGCCTCGCCCCTTTCTCCCTTGAGCGATGCATCCGTTGCGATCACCAGCCGGGCCTCGTCGCGCGCCATTTCAAGCAGGTCCGCATGGGCTTGCGGATCGGCGAGGTTGAAGCCCGGCATGCCTGACTGTCGCGTGCCAAGCACTTCGCCTTCGCCCCGCAATTTCAGGTCTTCCTCCGCGATGCGAAACCCGTCCTCCGTCTCGCGCATGATTGTCAGGCGCGCTTGTGCCGTATCGCCCAGCGGCCCCTTGTAGAGCAGGATGCAGCTCGAAGGCTTGTCGCCACGCCCCACGCGTCCGCGAAGCTGGTGCATCTGCGCCAGGCCGAAGCGCTCGGCGTGCTCGATCACCATGATCGTGGCGTCAGGCACGTCGACGCCGACCTCGATCACCGTCGTCGCGACGAGCAGGCGCGTGCGCCCGGCGCGGAAAGCCTCCATCGCCTCGTCCTTTTCGGCAGCTGACATACGTCCGTGCACGAGGCCGACCTTGGCGCCGAAACGTTCGGCAAGGTCGCGGTATCGGTCTTCCGCCGAAGTTGCGTCGATCTCCTCGCTCTCCTCGACCAGCGGGCAAAGCCAATAGAGCTTTTCGCCGCGTGCAAGTGCTCCCTCGACATGCCCCAGGAGTTCGTCGATCCGCGACAGCGGCATCGCCGTCGTCCTGATCGGCTGCCTGCCCGCCGGCTTGTCCGTCAGTTTCGAAACGTCCATGTCGCCGAAATAGGAGAGCACCAGCGTGCGCGGGATCGGCGTCGCGGTCATGACCAGAATGTCGGTGGCGCCGCCCTTGTCGCCAAGCGCCAGCCGCTGGTGGACGCCGAAGCGGTGCTGCTCGTCGATCACGGCAAGTGCGAGGTCCTTGAAGGCGACCGGCCCCTGGAACAGCGCATGCGTGCCGACAAGAATGTCGATGCTGCCATCCGCCAGCCCGGCAAGGACAGCCTCGCGTTCGCGGCCCTTCTCGCGGCCCGTCAGCACGGCGAGCCGTATGCCTGCCGCCTCGGCAAAGTGGCGTCAACGTCGCATGATGCTGCCGGGCGAGGATTTCGGTCGGCGCCATCAATGCACCCTGTCCGCCATCCTCGACCACCGATGCCAGTGGCAAGCAGCGCGACGATGGTCTTTCCCGAACCGACATCGCCCTGCAGCAGGCGCAGCATCCTGTCGGGCTTGCGCAGATCGTCGATGATTTCCCCGATCGATTGTCGCTGCGAAGGCGTGAGTGTCCGGCCGAACGCGGCTTCGATCTTCGTCGCAAGCGCGCCTGTCGGATTGCGTGCCTTTCCGGCCGAGCGGCGCATGCGCTCGCGCATCAGCGCCAGCGCGAGCTGTCCGGAAAGGAACTCGTCATGGGCGAGGCGCTTGCGGGCAGGCGAAAGCGGGTCGAGGTCGTGCGTATCGCGCGGAGCGTGCACCTGCGCCAGCGCATCGCGAATGGACGGCCAGCCTTCACGCTTGACAGTGGCCGGATCGGTCCATTCCGGCAGGTCAGGCAACCGCGCAAGTGCGGCCCGAACGGCTTTCTGCACCAGTTTCAGCGACAGCCCGCCGGTCAGGGGATAGACCGGTTCGACCAATGGAAGCGCGGCAAAGCCTTGCTCGTCCACCACATGGTCCGGATGCACCATGCTGGGCCGGCCGTTGAACCAGTCGACCTTTCCGGAGACATAGCGCGTCTCGCCCACCGGCAGGCTCTTGGCCACCCAGTCGAAGCTCGCATTGAAGAACACAAGCGCCATCTCGCCCGTGTCGTCATGCACGAAAATGCGCGACGGCACCCGCCTGTTGCCGCGCGGGGCCGGCTGGTGCCGGTCCACCCGCACCTTCAGCGTCACGATTGCACCGTTCGGAGCGAGCGCGATGCCTGGCTGGTTGCGCCGGTCGATGACCGTGTGCGGCAGGTGGAAGAGGAGGTTGGCAACGCGCGCCGGTTCGCCGTGCTCCGATCCGCGCAACAGGCGCGTCAGCGTCTTTTCAAGCTTTGGCCCCACGCCCTCGAGGGCCGAGACGGGAGCAAAGAGCGGGTTGAGGATATCCGGGCGCATGGGCAAGGTTTAGCCAAATCCGGTGGCGAATGCCACGTTGCATGGGCGCGCCGGCCGCAAGGTCTTTCCCTTCCGCTTGCGGCGCACTATAGACAGCCACCTGACCGCAGGACGAAACGAAGGCGGAACATCCGGCATGCAAATTTCCGAGACGGCGCAACTTGACGCGCGGCGCAAGCAATTGCTTTACCGCGCCAGCCATCGCGGCATCAAGGAGATGGACATCATCCTTGGCGGCTTTGCCGCGGCGCATCTGGCGACCTTGGACGACGCCTCGCTGGATACGCTCGAAGCGCTGATGGAGGAAGCCGACCGGGACCTGCTTACCTGGTTCACGGGCGAGATACCCGCGCCCGCGCATGTGCGCACGCAGATTTTCGATGCCATTGCCGCACATCAGGCAGCGAGCGTTTCCTGACCGCCATGAAGTTCGAACTGCCAGCCTTTCCCGATCTTGCCGATGGCGACCTTGCCGTCACGCTTGCCGGCGTGCCGGACGGCTTCAAGGGCGAGATCATCGCAAGGCTCGCCTTTGGCGCCTGGAACGCCGGCCGCAAGGGCCTCGTCTATGCGGCAAGCGACGGGCAGGAACTGTCGGTGCTGGAATCGGCGCTGGCCTTTCACGCACCGGGGCTGGATGCGATCACCCTGCCGGGGTGGGACTGCCTTCCCTATGACCGCGTGTCGCCCAGCCCGGATGTCGTGGCGCGCCGCATCGACGCGTTCGGGCAGTTGGCGCTGCCGCGCGATGCCAGCCGCCCGCGCATCGTGCTCACCACCGCCAACGCCCTGACGCAGCGCAATGCGCCATCGGGAACGCTCGGCGCGATGGCGATGTATCTTGCGCCTGGCAACCGCGCCAGCATGGACCACCTTGCAGGATGGCTTTCCGCCAACGGCTTCGAGCGCGTGGCGACCGTGCGCGAACGCGGCGAATTCGCCGTGCGCGGCGGCATTCTCGATCTTTTCGCGCCGGGCAGGGGCGATCCGGTACGGCTCGATTTCTTCGGCGATACGCTGGAGACGATCCGCAGCTTTGATCCGGCGACGCAGCGAACGCTCTCGCAGGTCAAGTCGGTCTCGCTGTCGCCGATGAGTGAAGTGGTGCTGACGCCGGATGCGATCAGCCGCTTCCGCAAGGCATACATCACGCAATTCGGCGCGGCGACGCGCGAAGACGCGCTTTACCAGGCCGTCAGCGAGGGCAGGCGCTTCGCCGGCATGGAGCATTGGCTGCCGCTGTTCCACGAACGCCTCGAGCCGGTTTTCCACCTGTTCGCGGACTACCATTTGGCCGTCGACTATCACCTGGAGGAAGCGGCGACGGCGCGCTACGACCAGGTCTGCGACCACTACGAGGCCCGCAAGGCGGCGCTTGGCCAACCTTCCGACGGCGGCACGCCCTACAAGCCGGTCGAACCCGACACGTTGTATTTGCCGCCGCGCGAACTCGCGTCCGCGTTGTCGGCGCTGCAGGCGACGGTGGTTTCTCCATTCGTGCCGCCCGATGCCCCCGGTCGCAGGATCATCGACCTGCAAGGGCGCAGGGGCCGCAGCTTCGCCAACGAACGCGCGTCCGGGCGCCAATGTCTTCGAGGCGGTGGCGAACCACGCGGCGGACGAGCGCGAAAAGGGCCAGCGCGTCGTCATCGCTTCGTGGACCACGGGCGCGCGTGACCGCATGCGGCAGGTTCTGGCCGAACACGGCATGGACCGCCTTACGCCGGTCGACAGCTTCTCGCAGATCGGAACGCTCGAGAAAGGCCGCACGGCGCTTGCCGTCCTGCCGATGGAGGAAGGCTTCTCGCTGCCGGGCCTCACTTTCATCGCCGAACAGGACATCCTCGGCGACCGGCTGGTGCGCCGCACCGCGCGCAAGCGCAAGGCAAGCGATTTCATCGCCGAAGCCGCGGCGCTTTCGGAAGGCGACATTGTCGTCCACGTCGCAGCACGGCATCGGCCGTTTCGTCGGCCTCAAGACGATCGACGGCAGCCGGCGCGCCGCATGATTGCCTGGAACTACACTATGCCGGCGACGACAAGCTGTTCCTGCCGGTCGAGAACATCGAACTTCTGTCGCGCTACGGCTCGTCCGATGCCGAAGTCCAGCTCGACAAGCTCGGCGGCGTAGCCTGGCAGGCGCGCAAGGCGCAAGCTGAAGAAGCGCATCCTCGAAATGGCCGGCCAGCTGATCCGCATCGCCGCCGAGCGCGCCATGAAGACGACGCAGCGCCTGTTGCCGCCCGAAGGACTTTACGACGAATTCGTCGCCCGCTTTCCCTATGACGAGACCGAGGATCAGCTCTCCGCCATCGAAGCGTGCATCGACGACCTTGGCGCGGGCACGCCGATGGACCGGCTGATCTGCGGCGATGTCGGCTTCGGCAAGACCGAAGTCGCGCTGCGCGCGGCGTTCGTCGCGGCCATGAACGGCAGGCAGGTGGCGGTGGTCGTGCCGACGACGCTGCTGGCGCGCCAGCATTTCAAGACCTTCTCGCGAGCGCTTCCGCGGCTTGCCGGTCACGGTGCGGCACATGCCTCGCGGCTTGTTCCGGCGAAGGACGCTCGCGGAGACACGCAAGGGGCTGGCCGACGGCACGGTGGATATCGTCGTCGGCACCCATGCGCTGCTCGGCCGATGCGATCCGTTTCGACCGCCTTGGCCTGCTGATCATCGACGAGGAGCAGCATTTCGGCGTCAAGCACAAGGAACGGCTGAAGGAGCTGAAGGCCGACGTGCATGTGCTGACGCTGTCGGCAACGCCGATACCGCGCACGCTGCAACTGGCGCTGACGGGCGTTCGCGAACTGTCGCTGATCACCACGCCGCCGGTCGACCGGCTGGCGGTGCGCACCTTCATCTCGCCCTTCGATGCGCTGGTGATCCGCGAGGCGCTGCTGCGCGAGCGCTATCGCGGCGGCCAGAGCTTCTATGTCTGCCCGCGCATTTCGGACCTTGCCGACCGCAAGGAGTTCCTCGCAAACGCATGTGCCGGAACTGAAGGTGGCGGTGGCGCATGGCCAGATGCCGCCGGGCGAACTCGACGACATCATGAACGCCTTCTACGACGGCCAGTACGACGTGCTGCTGTCGACGACGATCGTCGAATCCGGGCTCGACATCCCGACCGCCAACACGCTGATCGTCCACCGCGCCGACATGTTCGGCCTGGCGCAGCTCTACCAGCTTCGCGGACGGGTAGGGCGCTCCAAGACAGCGCGCCTATGCGCTGTTCACCCTGCCGGTGCGACCAGACGCTGACCGCCAATGCCGAACGCCGCCTGAAAGTGCTGCAATCGCTGGACATCGCTCGGCGCCGGTTTCCAACTTGCCAGCCACGATCTCGACATCCGCGGCGCGGGCAACCTGCTGGGCGAGGAGCAGTCCGGCCATATCAAGGAAGTCGGCTTACGAGCTTTACCAGCAGATGCTGGAGGAGGCGGTGGCCGAGCTTCGTCACGGCGAGGCGGAAGTCGTCGACCACGAGTGGTCGCCGCAGATCGCCGTCGGCACGCCGGTGATGATCCCGGAAGACTATGTGCCCGATCTTGCAGTCTGCGGCTCGGCCTGTACCGGCGGCTTGGCGATCTCTGCGCGATCCGCAGGAAATCGACGCGTTCGGCGCGGAACTGATCGACCGCTTCGGCCCGCTGCCGGACGAGGTCGAGCACCTTTTGAAGATCGTCTACATCAAGGGGCTGTGCCGCGCGGCCAATGTCGAAAAGCTGGACGCCGGTCCGAAGGGCTGCGTCATTGCCTTCCGCAACCGCAATTTTGCCAATCCCGCTGCGCTTATCCGCTGGATCGGCGAGCAACGAGCCTTGCCAAGATCCGGCCCGACCAATCGCTGGTGCTTCAGCGCGACTGGGAAACGCCGGAGAAGCGCCTCAAGGGCGCGGCCGTCATCATGACCAAGCTGGCGGAAATGGCGAAGGCCGCCTAG
Organism: uncultured Alphaproteobacteria bacterium; assembly: GCA_963846345.1. Lineage (GTDB taxonomy): Bacteria > Pseudomonadota > Alphaproteobacteria > Rhizobiales > Rhizobiaceae > BOKV01. The sequence goes on along the minus strand of CAWJVP010000013.1, from coordinate 29,262 downwards.
GCCTCGCCGGCCACCGGCGCATTGCGCTTTTCCGCAACGATCTGCCGCAGCGCGTCGGCAATGACTTCCGGCGGCTGCGCGCCCGTTACCGCATATTTGTTGTCGATGATGAAGCAAGGAACGCCGGTTACGCCCATCTGCTGGGCATGGGCAATCTCGCGTTCGACATTCTGCCTGTCGGCGTCGCCCGCCAGAAGCTGGCGCACCAGATTTTCGTCAAGCCCGACTTCGCCTGCCGCGCGGGCCAGGACGTCGTGATCGCCGATATTGGCGCCTTGCTCGAAATAGAGCTCGAAAAGACGGTTCACCAAGGCTTCCTGCGCCTGCGGACCCGCGCCGCCCGCCCACCGGATGGTCCGGTGTGCGTCCAGTGTGTTGGGCGAAACTTCAATGGCGTCGAACGCAAAGTCGATGCCCGCGCCGCGGCCGGCCTCGGCGACGCGTTGGTGGGCGATCTTCAGCTTGTCGCCGCCCCCGAACTTGGCTTCCATGTATTTGCGCCGGTCATGGCCTTCCGGCGGAATTGTCGGATCGAGCTGGTATGGCCGCCAGGAAACGGAAACGTCGAGGTCGTCCAGCTGTCCCAGCGCTGCCTCGAGATTGCGCTTCCCGATGTAGCACCAGGGGCAAACGACGTCCGAAACGACGTCGATGTGAATGTCAGCTTCGCCGGCCATGGCTCTCGCCCTTCCTTCTCGGTTCAGCGGGTGGCGCCGTTCGCCCACCACGCGGGATATTGCGCACCGAATATAGGCGTCTTTTCCGGATGGGACACCCTGTCCCAATGGGCGACGCGCTGTTCATCCAGGTGAAACAGCGGCACGATGTAGTGGCCCGAGATGAGCACCCGGTCCAGCGCCCGTACCGCGGCCGTGAACTCTTCCGGGTCGCGGGCGCGCAGCAACGCCGAAATCATGGTGTCGATCGCCGGATCGGCAGCGCCTGCATAGTTGAAGCTGCCCGGAATGTCGCGCGATGGCGATGCCCAGCGCAACTCCTGCTCCGCACCCGGCGAAAGCGATGAAGCGTAGGTTGCGACGATCATGTCGTAGTCGAAATTCTGGATCCGGCGCTGGTACTGCGCATCGTCGACGGACCGGATCGCAACCTCGATCCCCAGAATGTCCAGCGTGCGCTTGTAGGCAATCGCCAGCCGCTCTTCGCTTTCGCTCTTGGTCATGATCTCGAAGGCGAGGGGCGTTCCGTCAGGCTTCACGAGCTTGCCGTCGGCGGTCGTGAAGCCCGCTTCCTTCAGCAATGCGAGCGCAGCGCGCAGCACCTTGCGGTCCCGACCCGACCCGTCCGTAACCGGCGGCAGTTCGGTTCCGGCCAGCGCCTCGGGGCTGACCGAACCGGGAAACGCGGCAAGCAGAGCCTTCTCCTTTTCGCTGGCGGCGACGCCCAGCGACGACAGCGCCGAGCCCTGCCAGAAGCTGCCGGTACGCTTGTATGCGTCGAAGAACAGGTTCTTGTTGGCCCATTCGAAGTCGAAGATCATGGACAGCGCCTTGCGCACCGTCCGGTCGGCGAAGACCGGCTTGCGGGTGTTGAAGACGAAGCCGAACATGTTGGCCGGCGTGCCGGTCTTGAAGACCGCCTTTTTAACCTTGCCCTCGGCAACGGCGGGAAAATTGTACGCCCGCTCCCACTGTGCCGGATCGCCCTCCGGATAGACGTCGAAAAGACCTTTCTTGAAGGCTTCGAAACGGGCCTGCGCCGAGCCGAAATAGTCGATTTCGATTGTATCGAAGTTGTTCAATCCGCGATTGAACGGTATGTCCTTGCCCCAATAATCATCGCGCCGCTTGTAGACGATGCGGCTTCCAGGCTCGACCGTTTCGATTCCGTACGGACCGCTGCCCAGCATGGGCGCCAGCGTCGAATTCTCGAACCCTTCGACAGGCGTCGCGTGCTTGGGCAGGACCGGCATGAAACCGGCAACGATCAACGGGAATTCGCGGTCCGACTGGTCGTTGAAGGTGAACCTGACCTTGCCGGCGCCGGTTTCCTCGATGCTGGCGATCTTCGACATGCGTGCATTGAACGGCGGGCGACCCTTCTCGGTCAGCAGCTCATAGGTGAAGATCACGTCCTGCGGCGTGACGGGTTTGCCGTCCGCCCATTTCGCGGCGGGATTGATGGTGAATTCGATCCACGAACGGTCGTCGGGCATCGTCACGCTTTGCGCCAGCAGGCCATAGAGCGTGAAGGGCTCGTCGGCGCTGCGCGCCATCAGCGATTCGAATACCAGCTTGCCGTATTCGGGATCCCACATGCCCCGCGCCGTCGTTCGCATCGAATTGAGCACGAACGGATTGAGGGAATCGAAGGTGCCGGTCACGCCATAGGTGATCTTGCCACCCTTCGGCGCGTCCGGATTGGCGTAGGGAAGGTGGCCGAAATCCGCCGGCAGCGCAGGCTGGCCCAACATCGTGATCGCGTGGACAGGCTGCTCCTGCGCATGGGCATCCACAGAAAACAGTGCGACGAGCGCCGCAAACAGGGCCATCATTCGCGGCCAGTTCCATGAAATTCCACGAAGCAGCGGGAAAACCTGCATTGTCGGCTCCATCCGCGCGCCCCTCGCGCGATTCTTCAGCTTGTTAGCACACAAGCGCACTTTTTTGCGTCCCCGGCTGGAAAAACCACGGCCTTTGTGCAAAGGGGAGGCACGCTGGGTGCGGCCACGTTGCTGCCAAAATTGTGGTATCGAAGGTCGCGTCTGCAACAAGCGGGTCCGGTGAGCCGGGCTGAGACAATTCCACAAAGCCGGCAGGCTGTACCAACAGCCATGAACGCAAAGGGCGTTTTTCAAATGACCATGAATATGCGAACCCCCCTCCTGACAGCAATGCTTGGGGGCGCGGCTCTGGCAACCGTGATCGCTTCCCCTGCCTTCGCCCAGGAAGCACCTCCGGCCAATGGCTGGTTCAAGGTCTGCTCCAAGCAGGAAGAGAATGAGATCTGCAACGTGCAGTTCCAGTCGGTCGCCTCCAACGGGCAGGTCGTGACGGCCATTTCGCTTGCCGAGATCAAGGGCAAGATCAACCGACGCATCTTCCAGATCACGGTACCGACCGGCCGCCTGCTGCCTGCCGGTATCAAGATCAAGGTCGACGACAAGAAGGAAGTCGCCATTCCCTATGCATACTGCTTCCCGCAGAACTGCATGGCCGAAGTGGCCCTGGACGACAATCTGGTAGCCCTGCTGAAAAGCGGCAAGGGCATGACCGTCACCTCGACCAACTTCCAGAGCAAGCCGAACCCGGTCCAGATAACGCTCGAAGGCTTTACCGGCGCATTTGACGGCGAACCGCTGAAGCGTGACGAACTCGAATCGCGTCAGCGCCAGCTTCAGGACGAGCTTCGCAAGAAGGCCGAAGAGCAGCGCAAGAAGCTCCAGGAAGAGCAGGACAAGGCGAAGACCAGCGCTCCCGCCAACTGATCTTGAAAACACGAACGCCCGCCAATCCGGCGGGCGTTTTGTTTTTCAGGCTCCCTCAGCGTTCAGTGCTTGAGGATTGCCCGCGTGGTGTAGTTTCCGTCCGCACTGCGGTCGAACACTTCCCTGACCTGCGGATGGCGAACCGGCTCGTTGCTCTCGTCGGCAAGCAGGTTCTGCTCGGAAACATAGGCGATGTATTCCGATTCCGCGTTTTCCGCGAACAGGTGGTAGAAGGGCTGGTCCTTGCGGGGCCTGATCTCCGCGGGAATGGACTCATACCATTCCTCGGTGTTTCCGAATTCCGGATCGACATCGAAAATGACGCCACGGAACGGGAATATCCGGTGACGAACCACCTGGCCGATTCGATATTTCGCTGTCCTGATCATGCCCTGCCGTTTCCCACCCCTGAGCGGCAAATCACCGGCCTGGGCCGATTTTTCGATATGCTGGCTAAGACCCGCCAAATGAACGCTTGCACCCGCTGCGTCCTTGAAGATACCGAATGCGGGCATTTTCGCAATATTGTCATAAGGGCATATGTTGGAAGTTCTTAATCTGGTGCTGCCGCTGTTCGGCCTGGTGCTGCTCGGCTATCTTTCCGGCCGGCTCATCAAGCTTCCGGTGGAAGGTCTGGCCTGGCTTAACTTTTTTGTTGTCTACTGCGCGCTGCCGGCAATGTTTTTCCGCCTTTTGTCGCGCACTCCGGTATCCGAGTTCTCCAATTTCGCGTTCATCGCGACGACGACGGCCAACACTTTTATCGTGTTCGCGTTGAGCTTCGGCATCGCATGGTTGCGCAATCGCGGCAATGTAGGCGAATCAACCATCCAGGGTTTTGCCGGCGCCTATGGCAATATCGGCTACATGGGCCCGCCGCTTGCCTTCGCGGCCTTTGGCCCGGAAGCGGGCGTGGCGGTTGCATTGGTGTTCTGCTTCGACAACGCGCTGCATTTCACCATGGCGCCGCTCCTGATGGCCTTGCACAATCACGACGGCACCAAGGCCGCGGTCCTGGTGATGCAGATCCTGCGGCGGATATTCACCCATCCCTTCATCATCGCCACCATTGCCGGCGTTGCGGGGGCGGTGTTTTCCGTCGAACTGCCGTCCGCCGCGGACAAGCTGCTTGAAACGCTTTCGCTCGCGGCTGCGCCATGCGCCCTGTTTGCGATGGGCGTGACTGCGGCGCTGCGGCCGCTGAAGCGCATTCCGCCGGAACTCGCCTATCTCATGCCGCTCAAACTGGTAATCCAGCCCGCATTGCTGCTCGTTTTGCTGGCGCTGTTTGCGCCCCGCACGTCGCTGGAATGGGTGGAGGCGGCGGTGCTTCTGGCGGCCTTGCCCTCCGCCACCAATGTTTTCGTGATCGCACAGCAATATCACGTATGGCAGGAACGGGCGTCCAGCGCCGTCGTCATCAGCACGGCATTGTCGGTGTTCACTGTGACGGCCTATCTTTTCCTGGCCAAGGGCGGCCAGATCGCCGCGATGTTTGCGACGCTCACGGGCTGAGCGTCAGCCGGTCTGCCTGAAACGCGAAGTCAACGACTTCAACTGGCCGCCGGGAGAAACGCCCTCGCGCATGAGCAGGCGGCGCAGCGGACCGACCATGTTGATCGCATGCATGCCGGCAAGGCGCGCCAGTTGCACCGGCAAGAAACCCGGACAACAGCGAGCGGTTGAGGATGTCGACCGACGCGGTGCGGCTCGCCACGTCGGCAAAGCGCCGCATATTGTAGCGCGGACCCAGTGCCGCAAGGCGCGAAGATTCCATTCCGCGCGCCATCTCGGCGATAAGTTCCACATCGCGAATTCCGAGGTTGAAGCCCTGCGCCCCGATCGGCGGAAAGACATGCGCAGCTTCCCCCGCCAGTGCCCAGCCCGGCCCGCCGAATGCCTTGGCGACGAGACCTGAAAGCTTCCACGCCTGGACCGGCGACGTGATGGTGATCCTGCCCAGCATGGAACCCATCTGCCGCTCGATCTCGCGTTCGAGCGCTTCGGTGCGCCATTTCATCCGGTCCTCGGCCTTTTCGGGCCGCTGGACCCAGACAAGGCCGCACCGGTCCGGCCCGAGCGGAACGAAGGTGAATGGCCCTTCGGCAGTGTGGAACTCGGTGCTGGCGTCGTGGTGTGGGTGGGTATGGCGGAAATCGAGAACAAGGGCTGTTTGCGGATAGGACCATTCGCGCTCGCCCGCTCCGCAAAGCCGGCGGATCGCCGAGTTCCTGCCATCCGCCCCGATGACGAGATTCGCCATGAGGCTGCGTCCGTTGTCGAGCGTCACCTGCTGCAGTCCGTCGCCGAAAATCGCGCTTTCCACCGCGCCTTCGATGAACGTCACGCGGCCGGTCGACATGCATGCCTTGGCGAGCGCCTTCAGGAGATTGGTATTTGCGACATTGTACCCGAAGGCTTCAAGACCGATCTCGCTCGCGTGGAAAGCCAGTTCCGGCGCTCGCAGCAGCCGCCCGGTTGCATCGATGATGCGCATTGTCGCGAGCGGCGAGGCGTGCGGCGCGACGTCGTCCCACACGCCAAGCTCCCGCAGGAATGCGACGGAACTCGCCAGAAGAGCCGTGGTCCTGCCATCCTCCCTTGACGGCTTGGGCGCCACTGCCGCGACATCGAAGCCTGACAACGCGAGGGCCAGCGCCGCCGTATTGCCGGCAAGGCCGCCGCCTGCGACGATCACCGCGAATTTGTCCTGCATGGCATCGCCTCACAATCGAACCTTCTTCAAAAATACGGCGTTGCCACCCGTGGAGAAAGGGGCTGCGGCAATTGGACAGGAATTTTCCGTGCAAGGGTTCGGCACGGCATTCGGGGAGTTGTGCGCCCATGCGACAAATGCAACAAACGCGAGACGGCGGCGAATTGAATCAAATCCCTTGGGGAAGGGGCAGCATTGTTCGGCATCTCGAGAAGCGCACTTTGGGCATTCGGCGTCCATATCCTCACCGCTTCGGGCGCGTTCCTTGCGTTTTTGTCCCTGGTGGCGGCGGCGGAGCATGATTTCGTCAAATGCTTTTTCTGGCTCGGTGTCGCGCTGATCGTCGACGGCGTCGACGGTCCGCTAGCGCGACGGCTCGAGGTGAAGCGCTGGTGGCCGCACTGGTCGGGCGACATGATCGATTCGGTCGTCGACTATTCCACCTACGTCCTGATCCCTGCCTTTGCGCTCTACCAAAGCGGATTGATGGGGCGGTATTTCTCCTTTGCCGCGGGCGCGATCATCGTCATCACCAGCGCGATCTACTATGCCGATACCCGCATGAAGACGGAGGACTACGGCTTCAAGGGATTCCCGGTCTGCTGGAACATGATCGTCTTCACCTTGTTCATCGTCTCGCCGTCTGAACTTCTCTCCTTTGGCTTCGTCCTGATAACTGCCGTGCTGACTTTCGTGCCTGTCATTTTCATCCATCCCGTGCGGGTGAAGATCCTGCGCAACCTTTCGCTCGCGGTGTTCGCGCTTTGGGCATTCGGCGGCATGACGGCACTGGTGCTCAACATACAGACGCCGCAGACCCTGGAAAGTCCGGTCTGGGTGGATGTTGTCATTGCCGCAAGCGGATTGTATCTGTTTTCGATCGGTTTCATCCTGCAATTGCTGGGCAAGCTAAAATAGCTGCCGGCTTCATCCCGGAACAACGAAATGCTGGAACTCCTGTCGGATCCTAACGTGTGGATTGCCTTCGCCACGCTCACCGTGATGGAGATCGTGCTCGGCATCGACAACATCATCTTCATCTCGATCGTTGTTTCCCGCCTCCCGGCCGAGCAGGCCAAGCGCGCCCGCCAGATCGGCCTGGCGCTGGCGCTGATCTTCCGCATCGCGCTCCTGAGCGTGCTTACATGGCTGATTGCACTTACGACGCCGCTCTTCACGGTTTTCGATCACCCGTTCTCGTGGCGCGACCTCATCCTGCTCGTGGGCGGCCTGTTCCTGCTCTACAAGGCAACCGCCGAAATCCACGAACAGATCGAGGGCGAAACCCACGAAGAGGAAGCCGAGCGCAAGGCGAAGAATTCCTACAGCTTCGTCATCAGCCAGATCGTTCTGATCGACATCATCTTTTCCGTCGATTCCATCATCACCGCGATCGGCATGGCCGAAGACATCGAGGTGATGGTTGCAGCGGTCGTCGTTGCGGTTGGCGTGATGTATATCGCCTCCGGGCCCATTTCCGACTTTGTCCATCGCCATCCGACGGTGAAGATGCTGGCGCTGTCCTTCCTGTTGCTGATCGGCGTGTCGTTGGTGGCCGACAGCATCGGCTTCCACATTCCGCGCGGCTACATCTATTTCGCGATGGCTTTTTCGACCATCGTCGAGATCTTCAACATTTTCGTGCGGAGCCGGCGGTCGAAGCCGAAGAGTGCTCCGCCAGCTCACTGACGATTGCAAGCTGCCCAAATCGGGAGCCGGGCGGTGGAAAACGCCCGTCCGGTACGATCAAGGCCTGATTTGCACTGGATTTTTGCGCATTACATGCCTTGAATGCATCGAACCGCGTTAGCGGGAGAACGGGGGCGCAGGGCGTGTCGAACGGGTTGGAAGATGCACGCGGTGACCGGCCGATGCTTGAGGTCAGGGGCATCGTCAAGACTTTCGGACCGCTGAAAGCAAACGACAATGTCAGCCTGTCGATCGGCGAGGGCGAAATCCACGCATTGCTTGGCGAAAACGGCGCCGGCAAGTCCACCCTCGTCAAGATGCTCTATGGCTCGCTCCAGCCCGACGCGGGCGAAATCCTGTGGCGCGGCAATCCTGTTGCCATACCCAGCCCGTTTGCCGCGCGCAAAACCGGCATCGGCATGGTCTTCCAGCACTTCTCGCTGTTCGATTCGCTTTCGGTTGCCGACAACATCATCGCTCTCGCTGGACCGCGAATTCGGTCGCGGCGACGTGGCCGAGCGCGCCAGATCAGTATCGGCCGATTACGGCCTGCCGCTGAACCCGGCTTCCCTGGTCGGCGATCTTTCCGTCGGCGAACGCCAGCGCATCGAGATCGTGCGCTGCCTGCTGCAGGATCCGAGCCTGATCATCCTCGACGAGCCGACCTCGGTGCTGACGCCGCAGGAAGCCGACAAGCTGTTCGTGACGCTGGAGCGGCTGAGCGGGAGGGGCATTCGATCCTCTACATCAGCCATCGCCTGGACGAGGTGAAGCGGCTGTGCGACCGGGCCACCGTGCTGCGCCACGGCAAGGTGGTCGGCGAATGCGATCCGCGCGAGGAAACGGCTGCCTCGCTTGCGACGATGATGGTCGGAACCAGTGTCGCCGCGGTGAAGCGCGACAGCGGTGAGCACGAAGGGCGCGCCGCTGCTCGAGCTCGTGAACGCCTCGCATGCCCGCCTCCAGCCCGTTCTCGATTTCGCTGGAGCGCATTTCCCTCGGCGTGCAGGGCCGGCGAGGTCGTCGGCATCGCCGGCGTTGCCGGCAACGGCCAGGGCGAGTTCTTCAAGATGGTGTCGGGCGAGGCGACGCAGGCCGATGCGGCCTCGATCACGCATTGCGCGGCAAGCCCGCCGGCAATCTCGGCGATCACCGAGCGCCGCCGCTGGGCGCGGCTTTCGTGCCGGAAGAACGGCTCGGCCATGGCGCGGTCCCGCGATGAGCCTGTCGGAAAACCTGCTGCTGTCGCGCCACGCTTCCGACCACGCCGCCTTCATTCGCCTCGGAGCCGGTCGGCCTCATCCGGACCGACGTGACGCTCGACGCAACGCAAGCGCATCATCGCGGCGATGGATGTGCGCAAGACGGGCGACGATCCCGGACGCGGCCGCGCTGTCGGGCGGCAATCTGCAGAAATTCATCATCGGGCGCGAACTCGACCGCCAACCGCGCGGTGTTGGTCGTCAACCAGCCGACCTGGGGCGTCGATGCCGGCGCGTCCGCCCGCATCCGCCAAGCGCTTGATCGATCTCGCGCGCGACCGGCTCGGCGGTCCTGGTCATCAGCCAGGACCTCGACGAACTGTTCGAAATCTCCGACCGCGATCGCGGTCATGCACGATGGCCAGCTGTCGTAGCCGCATGCCGATCGCCGAAGCGACGCTCGAGAGGATCGGCCTGCTGATGGGCGGCGCCGATCCCGGACACGCCTGCCGGAGGCGCCCGACCTGCGCATGGCGGAGGATCGCATATGCGCATCGAACTGGTCAAGCGGCCGCAGCATTCGGCGCTGTTTTCCGGCTTGTCGCCATTCATCGCGCTCGCGCTGACGCTGATTGCCGGCGGGCATCATCTTCGCGCTGCTCGGCAAGAACCCGTTTCACGGCGCTCTACTACTATTTCGTCGATCCGCTGACGCGAGGTCTGGTCGCTGCACGAACTGGCGATCAAGGCGGCGCCGCTGATCCTGATCGCGGTCGGCCTGTCGGTCTGCTACCGGTCCAACAACTGGAACATCGGCGCGGAAGGCCAGTTCATCGTCGGCGCGCATCGCCGGCTCGATCCTGCCGATCCTGCTGCCGGGCTTCCAGAACGTCGCTGACGCTGCCGCTGATGCTGGTGCTGGGCATGCTCGGCGGCGCGCTCTACGGCGCGATCCCGGCGCTGCTGAAGGTGCGGTTCAACACCAACGAAATCCTGACCAGCCTGATGCTGGTCTATGTCGCGCAGCTGTTCCTCGACTGGCTGGTGCGCGGCGTCGTGGCGCGATCCGGAGGGCTATCAATTTCCCGGGCTCGATCCGGTTTTCGCGAGTCCGCCACGTTGCCGGAAATCATCCCGTCGCAGGGCGCGGCCCATTGGGGCTTCGTGTTTGCGCTCGTCGCCGCCGTGCTGGTCTGGTTCATGCTGAGCGCGCACGCTGAAGGGTTTCGAGGTGCGGGTGCTCGGCCTCAGCCCGCGGGCAGGGCGCTTCGCCGGCTTCAGCGCCGCCGGCATGGTGTTCTTCGCCTTCATGCTCTCCGGCGCGCTGGCCGGTCTTGCCGGCATCTCCGAGGTCTCCGGCGCCATCGGCCAGCTGCGCGAGTCGATCTCGCCCGGCTACGGCTTCACCGCCATCATCGTCGCCTTCCTCGGGCGGCTCAACCCGCTCGGCATCGATCGCCGCGGGCCTGGTGCTGGCGCTGACCTATCTCGGCGGCGAGGCGGCGCAGATATCGCTCGGCGTGTCTCGACAAGGTGGCGCGCGTGTTCCAGGGCATGCTGCTGTTCTTCGTGCTCGCCTGCGACACGCTCATTCACTATCGCATCCGGTTCGTGCCCGGTGCGCGGCAGCGGAGGCGAGAAGCTGAATGGACATGTGGCAAACATCCTCCTCACCATCGCGACGGCCGCGACGCCGCTTGCTGATCGCCGCCATCGGCGAACTGGTGGTCGAGCGCTCCGGCGTGCTCAATCTCGGCGTCGAGGGCATGATGGTCATGGGCGCGGTGATCGGCTTTGCCGTGGCGCTGACGACCGGCTCCCATGGCTCGGCATGTTGGCCGGCATCATTGCGTCGGCGCGCTGTTTTCGCTGCTGTTCGCTTTCCTCGACGCTGACGCTCGTGACCAACCAGGTCGCGACCGGCCTGTCGCTGACGCTGCTCGGCCTCGGCCTTTCCGGCATGATCGGCGAAGTCTTCGTCGGCATGCCGGGCGTCAAGCTGCCGACGCTCTACATTCCCGGCCTGACCGACATTCCCTTCGTCGGCAAGCTGGTCTTCGGCCAGGACCCGATCTTCTACATGTCGCTCATCCTGGTGGTCGCGCGTGTGGTGGTTCCTGTTCAGGACGCGCGCCGGCCTGACGCTGCGCTCGGTCGGCGACAACCACGACATCGGCGCATGCGCTCGGCATCAAGGTCATCCGCATCCGCTATCTGGCGGTGATGTTCGGCGGCGCCTGCGCCGGGCTTGCCGGCGCGCATCTGTCGCTGGTCTACACGCCGCAATGGGTCGAGAACATGACGGCCGGCCGCGGCTGGATCGCGCTGGCGCTGGTGGTGTTTGCCTCATGGCGGCCGTGGCGCGTGCTCGCCGGCGCCTATCTGTTCGGTGCGGTCACCATCGGCCAGCTTCATGCGCAGGCGCTTGGGCTTGGCATTCCGTCGCAATTGCTTTCTTCGCTGCCCTATCTGGCAACCATCGTCGTTCTTGTTCTAATCTCCGGCAACAGGCGGCTGACGATGATCAACACGCCGGCCTCTCTGGGACGGCCGTTCGTGCCAGACCGGTGAAGAAGAAAAGACGGGAAGTCCTGCAATCACTACCGCCTTCCCCGGAAGGCATTACAGAGGGAAACACATGAAGAAAATGCTCCTCGCACTGGCGGCCGCGGTCTCGATCGCAGCTTTGCCTCCGCTGCCGAGGACAAGACAAAGGCCTGCTTCATCTATGTCGGCCCGATCGGCGACGGCGGCTGGTCCTACCAGCACGACCAGGGCCGCCTGCGGTCGAGAAGGAACTCGGCGACAAGGTCGAGACCGCCTATCTCGAAAACGTGCCGGAAGGCCCCGACGCCGAGCGCGCCATCGAGCGTTTTGCCCGCTCCGGCTGCAACATCATCTTCACCACCTCGTTCGGCTTCATGGACCAGACGAAGGCCGTCGCCGCCAAGTTCCCGGACGTGAAGTTCGAGCACGCGACCGGCTACAAGCGAACACCCCAATGTCGCGACCTACAATTCGCGCTTCTATGAAGGCCGCTACATCCTGGGCCAGATCGCGGCCAAGATGTCGAAGACCGGCGTCGCCGGCTACATCGCCTCGTTCCCGATCCCGGAAGTCGTGATGGGCATCAACGCCTTCATGCTCGGCGCGCAGTCGGTCAATCCCGACTTCAAGCTGAAGGTCGTCTGGGTCAACACCTGGTTCGACCCCGGCAAGGAAGCCGACGCCGCCAAGGCGCTGATCGACCAGGGCGTCGACATCATCACCCAGCACACCGACTCGACCGCGCCGATGCAGGTTGCCGAAGAGCGCGGCATCAAGGCGTTCGGCCAGGCCTCCGACATGATCAAGTTCGGCCCCGAGACCCAGCTGACCGCGATCGTCGACAACTGGGGGCCGTACTACATCGAGCGCATCAAGGCGGTGATCGACGGCACCTGGAAGCAGCAGGACGTGTGGGAGGGCCTCAAGGACGGCAGTCCTCATGGCGCCCTACACCAACATGCCCGACGACGTGAAGGCGATGGCCGAGACCGAGGCCAAGATCAAGTCCGGCGCGCTCGAGCCCTTCACCGGCCCGATCAAGAAGCAGGACGGCACCGAATGGCTGAAGGCTGGCGAAAAGGCCGACGACGGCACGCTGCTCGGCCTGAACTTCTACGTCAAGGGCGTGGACGACAAGCTGCCCCAGTAAGCGGCGTTTCGATTGCGAAAAGGCCCGGCTAGCGCCGGGCCTTTTTCTTTGCACTTGAAATGCCAGCGCATCTTGGGCATGACCGGTTTCAGGAGGGGTGGCCGAGTGGTTTAAGGCAACGGTCTTGAAAACCGTCGTGCGGGAAACCGTACCGTGGGTTCGAATCCCACCCCCTCCGCCAATCAACCCCGCGAAATCGTTCTCCCGATCCGGCTGCGGCCGGATTTTCTCGTTGTTTTCAAGCGTTATGCGGGTTGGGCTGAGCACTGGCCTAGGTACCAGAAGGCCCAGATCGTTCTCTATGGGCCGATTTTCTCTGAACCTGATGACTAGATGGTTTTGGTGAATAAGTCCCCTAAGCTATTGAAACTGTATGGTCTCTACTGACTTGGGCTGCTGCCCTTTCGAAACGGGTCTCGTTCAGACGTCGGGACTGCGATAAAAATCGATGCAACATTTCCACATGATTTCAGGCTTTGCCAATTTGAAATTTTCTTGGGGCGAGCATGTGCAGGCGCTCGTCATCATGCGACCAATAGATCATAAAGACGGCTTCGCCATGCTGCGGGTGGCACACGACGCAACTCGATAGGTCCGCCCCTTATTAATTGGATCCCGTTAGCCTTAGCCTGATCGCGCAGGAGCACTTCTAGGCTGGGCGGAAACCTCTATCCACGCGAGATCGGAAAGCGGAAGCCGTTCTACAATGAACGGGTATTCCCCATTTCTCAGTTGCGGTTCATCGGCCATTTCGGTCTCGTCGGTCTAGAAAACCCAACTGCAGAATTCACGATTGTTCCGCGCCGAAATTTTCTCCCGCATTCACATCCGTTCCGCCAAGCTCAAGCTCACAAATATCACTTCGAGCCAAGCAATCAAAAGGCAGCGATGGCCATGCCGTCATTTGTCCGGAAACTGCAATGGCGAACAAAGTGATCGCCTAACAAGGAGCAAGCAAGTGGAGAAAGAAAAGACGATGACCCCCGAAGAGTTCTACGCAGAACGCCGTGAGGCAGCAAAGCGGATCGATCCCGAAACGGCCGAAATCTACTGGAACTGGACGAGCGTGTTGGACCCGTACCGCGTGTATCCGCCCTTCGAGGAAGACAATGTCGGCCGGGTGTGGTTTGCCCACACGCCCGAGGAAGGATCGGTGAGTTTCTATGACCTTCCCGAAGGAAACGTGTGAAAAGCTGGAAGCGCGGCGGATGTGCGGAGAGCCGGACACTGGCTGGCAATGCTGAGGCAGCCGCTGGTAGTTGAAGTCGAATAGGTGCAGGGGGCGGCGTGTTCTGCACGCCGCCTTTTTACTTGCAGCAAGGCATCCGCGAAAACTAGCCGGCACGGAAGACCAGGTACAAAAGCAGTTGTGAACAAAACAGAAACAAGTTTAGTTTCGGGCATGACGCTCACGCTCGTTGATTCAGCCCCTTCGCCCGATCCCGACGAGTATCTCGGCGGGCTCAACGCGCAGCAACGGGCGGCCGTCGAACATGGCGAGGGCAGGGTGGCTGGCCCGCTGTTGATCATCGCCGGCGCAGGATCGGGCAAGACGAACACGCTTGCGCACCGCGTCGCGCACCTCCTCGTCAATGGCGCCGATCCGCGGCGAATTCTGCTGATGACCTTCTCGCGCCGCGCCGCATCGGAAATGACGCGCCGCGTCGAGACGATTGCGGGCAAGGTGCTTGGCGCGAAGGCTCCGATCCTGATGGAAGGCCTTTCATGGTCCGGCACCTTCCATTCCGTCGGCGCCCGGTTGCTGCGCGACTATGCAATCGAGATCGGTCTCGATCCGGCCTTCACCATCCATGACCGGGAAGACTCTGCCGACCTGATGAACCTCGTGCGGCACGAACTCGGCTTGTCCGAGACGCAAAGCCGCTTTCCCGCCAAAGGTACCTGCCTTGCCATCTATTCGCGCGTCGTCAATGCGCAGGCGGATCTGCAGCCGATACTGACGAAGTCGTTTCCCTGGTGCATTGGATGGGCGGAGGAACTGAAAACGCTGTTCTGCCGCCTATGTCGAGGCCAAGCAGGCGCAGAACGTCCTCGATTACGACGACCTGCTGCTGTGGTGGGCGCACATGTGCAGTGAACCGGAATTGGCGGGCCATCTCGGGGGCCGTTTCGATCATGTCCTGGTCGACGAGTACCAGGACACGAACCGCCTTCAGGCGGCGATATTGAAAGCGCTGAAGCCGGATGGACGCGGCCTGACGGTCGTGGGCGACGATGCGCAATCGATCTACTCCTTCCGCGCGGCGGAAGTGCGCAACATCCTCGATTTTCCAGGTCAGTTTCCAGAGCCTGCCACGGTCGTGACGCTAGACCGCAACTACCGGTCGACCGATGTGCTTCTTAAGGCTGCAAACGCGGTGATCGGCGAGGCACCGGAACGCTTCACCAAGAACCTTTGGACGGACCGCCATTCGGGCGAGAAGCCGGCTCTCGTCACTGTGCGCGACGAAGCCGGGCAGGCCGAATATGTCTGCGAACAGGTGCTGCGAGAACGCGAGCGCGGCATCTTGCTCAAGCAACAGGCCGTGCTGTTCCGCGCTTCCCATCATTCCGGGCCGCTCGAAGTGGAACTCACCCGCCGCAACATTCCCTTCGTCAAATTCGGCGGTTTGAAGTTTCTGGATTCCGCACACGTCAAGGACCTGCTCGCGATTCTGCGCCTTGCGGAAAACCCGCGCGACCGGGTTGCGGCATTCCGGACCATGCTGCTGATGCCGGGCATCGGTCCCTCGGCTGCCGGCGCCGCGATCGAGTCCATGGAGCGCGTGCTTGATCCCGTTCTCGGACTGCGATTGTTCAAGCCACCGGCGCGGGCGGCCGAGGATTGGCTGGCCTTCGTGGAACTGCTTTCCGGATTGCGATCGAAACCAGCCTGGCCCGCCGATCTTGAAAGGGCGCGGCTTTGGTACGAACCGCATCTCGAGCGAATCCACGAGGATGCTTCAGCGCGCCGTGCCGACCTGCTGACACTGGAACAGATCGCTGCCGGGTACGCCTCCCGCGAGCGGTTCCTCACCGAGCTGACCCTCGATCCACCGGACGCCGCGCAGTGACAATGCCGGACCGCCACACCGCGACGAGGACTATCTGACCTTGTCGACCATCCATTCGGCCAAGGGCCGGGAATGGACGAAGGTCTTCGTCCTGAACGTCGTCGACGGCTGCATACCATCAGACCTTGCCACGGGTGAGCGGGAGGAAATCGAGGAGGAGCGTCGTCTCCTCTATGTCGCGATGACCCGCGCCAAGGACTCGCTGCATCTCGTGACGCCGCAGCGGTTCTTCGTGCATGGGCAAGCGGCGCGCGGCGACAGGCACGTCCATGCCTCGCGAACGCGCTTCATCCCGGATCACATGCTCGGGCGGTTCGAGCAAACAGCCTGGCCGCAAGCGTCAGAGGCCACGTCAGGGCGGATGCCACATCCGGAGATCCGGATCGACCTGAAGTCGAGGATGAAGGGAATGTGGCGATGAGCGGAAATGAGGGCATAGCGGCTTAACGACGTGATCATGGATCAAACAAGGCGTGTCGGGAGAAGCTAAATGCGGCGCAACATGTGCGCCGCCCCGTTAAGTCCGGCTGATATCGGTTACAAACCGGTCAAGTATCGGGTCAAAGCGGTCGGGCGAATCCCAGAACGGCGCATGCCCGGAATTTTCTAGCAAGTGCGTTTTCCTCTCCCAGAGATTCCCATACTTAACCTTTGCGACGAAATCAGTGTTGACGAAAGGCTCATCGACCCCGTTCAAAACCGCAATCGGCGGCGTGTCGCCGGCAACAAGCCGGTTCTGATCACGGCCGACTCCGGATGCAAATTTCTCAAACATCATTCGGCGTGCGCGACCGTCGGTGCGAGCAACGATGTCAATTAGAACAGGGTCGAAAGGTTCTCCGCATGTGCTCCGTGCATAGTTTTCGACATCTTCAGGCGTGAAGTCCTCTTTGCCGGCAAGTCCCATGTGCGGGCTCGGAATGAAGCCATCGCTTAGTTGGCTCGCCGAAACGGGCGGCGTCCCCGTGATCATGATGCCTATGATGCCGGGAAACCGATCAATCATTTCCAGCGCGATATGTCCGCCCAGCGACCAGCCGAAGATGGCGACATTTTCAATGCCCATAAGCTTCAGGACTTCAGCCATGGCATCGGCATAACCAACCATATTGTACGTCCGGTCCGGATCTGTGGCATTGCTGGAATTGCCATGGCCGGGCAGATCTGGCGCAATTATTCGGAAGCGCTCCCCCAGGGCTCCGTTTAGTTGGTTGCGAAAAACGGCGCCTGAAGACGAGTTTCCATGAATCATGAGGAGGTTCGGGCCAACTCCTGTCGTCTCCCTGATTGCAATGGCACCATGGCTAGTTTCGATCACATGTTCTCGAACTGTCATCTGTGTCTCCCCTTTCTGGAATCCTGTTGGTCAGTCCTGACGATCGGCAGACGAGCTTTCCGCTTCTGGATCAACCCCGCCACGTGCTGATAAAGCGAAACGTATCGCATCCCAATTCGAAATGCGCTTGCGCGTCGCGGGCCAGTCCATCTCCGATACGCGAACAATGATTGCCTCGGCTAAGGTTAAAAGGCACACCGACGTATCCCAAGGTGTCTCGAGATCGGTAGGAACGGGAAAAATATGGTTCGAGTAGTGTGTAGTTGGCGACAACCATTTGTCAGTTACGGACACCACAACCGACCCACGTTTCTGCGACACGATCGCCGCCAGTTCAGCCAACCTGGGATCGTATCGCCGTACATCGAACAGGATCAACAAATCCTGCTTGCGCATCCGAAGTACATACTCGGGCCATTGTTCCGTGTCGGCTGGTAAGTGGTAGATCCTTCCTCGGATCTGTCTCAGATGAATTGCCAGCATTTGAGCGATGCTATCGGTAACGCGCCCACCGATCATAAAAATGTTTCGCGCAGGATCTGCTATCAGATCGCAGACTTCGTTGAATGTTTGAGCCGGTAGGTTGTCGGACATCAGTCTCATCAGTCGCGCTAAGCGATGAGTATAGTCCGCAAGAAAGTCAGTGCCTTTGGACGGAGCCTCGGTAAGCTTCAGTTCGATCGGCGACAACTCCCTCTCTCTCAGGGCGCCAATAAGCTGGCGCTGGAAATCCTGGTAACCGCTGCATCCGATCTTGGCGACGAATTTGGTGATCGATGGCGCACTGGAGCGGGATCGTTCGGCAAGCTCCTGGATGGTCACCAGACCCCCATAAGGAAAGTCGGCAAGGATCACATTTGCTACCCGGCGCTCTGTCGCGGTCAACTGGGGCAACAGGTTGATCATTCGGTCGCGAATGGATTGCCGCGTCGACTGTTTTGGCATTGCTCCCATCCTGGTTTGGAGCCGCTGAATGTCCCTACGGACGGGCAAGCACGGCTTCGAAATTTTCGATCAGTTTTGCGATTCCGTTTGACTTCTGATCGAAATTTTACCGTTACTTTAGTCCGATCCATCGAGGGTTGTCGCGGCAATTCGCAGCAAAACAATTGCGTGGATCAACATGCTCTTTCTTGCTTGGCCCAGTAAAGAAAACTGAGATGGTAGGATCCGACCTTCAGCCTCAGAGTCATTTGCGATTTTTGGCGGATAGCGACCCCCGCGCCTATGAACTTGTCAACCCCGAAGGCCACTCACGAGTAGTGCTCGTGTGCGAACATGCCGGGATACTCGTCCCGGCAGTCCTTGGGGATCTCGGACTTCATCAGGCAGAACTGCGACGGCATATAGGTTGGGATATTGGCGCTGGGGAATTGTCTCGCGAATTGTCGAACCTACTCGATGCACCGCTGGTCCTGCAGCCCTACAGCCGCCTGGTGATCGATTGTAATCGCCCATTTGGCGCGTCAGACAGTATTCCGGCTGTGAGCGACACCACAGCTATTCCAGCCAATCAGGCGCTGTCCGATGCCGAACGTCTGGAACGTTTTGAGGCAATCCATGTCCCGTTTCATCATCAGGTCAAGGCCCTTTTGGATGCCCATCATTCGAGAGGGCAAACCATACTTGTGACGGTCCATAGCTTCACACCGGCGATGCTTTCAGACGGTCGGCATAGGCCTTGGCATCTTGGCCTGTTGTTCAATCGAGACGAAAGATTTGCTCGAAAGCTAATGAAGGCTGCGATGGCGATAAGACCCGATCTGCCGGCTGCATTCAACGAGCCATATCACATCAGCGATACCAGCGACTACGCGATCCCGGTGCATGGCGAAGCGCGTGGCATCGAGCATGTCATGTTGGAGATACGGAACGATCTGATTGCAAGTGCCGAGGGGCAGAGAGAGTGGTCAAGGTTTTTGGCCGCAGCAATACAGGATGCCATTAATGCCTAGCCAGAAAAGGGGGATCGTATGCCGGCACAGCATTTGACTACGCGCGAGATCCGGCTCGACCCGGAACACTCGGCACTGCTTTTCATCGACGTGCAAAACTTCTCCGCCCGTCGCGACGGCGGTGAGTTCGTCGCGGTCACTGCTGACGAAATGGCGGAAAAATATTCTTACTATTTTGATCGCTTGGAAAACCTGGCCCTTCCAAACATGCAGGCATTGCAGCGAGCTTTCAGAAGGGCTGGGATTGAGGTGATGTACACCACAATCGAAAGCCTGACAAAAGATGGTCGGGATCGAAGCCTTGATTACAAAATAACTGGTTTCAACGTTCCGAAAGGGTCGTGGGACGGAAAAGTACTGGATGCCATCGCGCCGGGTGACGATGAAATCGTATTTCCGAAGACTTCCTCCTCGGTGTTTGTGTCCACGCACATAGATTACGTCCTGCGCAACCTCTCCGTGAAACAACTGGTTCTATGTGGCTGTCTTACCGATCAATGCGTGGAGTCAGCGGTTCGTGACGCCTGCGATCTGAATTACCTCGTAACGCTGGTGCCCGATGCGTGCGCCACCTACACGCAAGACCGTCACGACAATACGCTACGCGCGATCAAAGGCTACTGCCGCCAGGTGACGACAGCCGATCTAATCGCCGAAATATCTGAAGCCTGATTTGGCCGGTCAAGAAGGGATGGACACATGTCTAAGACAGAAGACGCGGTATCAGCGGTTTGGCGGGCACTGGATGATGACGTCAATTACGCGATCGATTTGACCCGGGATCTGGTGAGAATTCCGTCCGTAAATCCGCGTTTCGTGACCGACCCTGCAATAAACAAGGAAGCTGCTGTGCAGGATCGAATTGGCGTGGAATTGGATGCGCTTGGGTTTTCCTGCGATCGCTGGGATGTATTCCCGGATCGGCCCAACATTGTAGCTGACTGGGCCGGTAGAGAAGAGCGAAGCCTGTTGTTGTGCGGCCACGTCGACGTGGTTCCGATCGGGGTAGAATCCGGATGGACCGTCGATCCGTTCGGCGGAGAGGTCAAGGACGGGAAACTTTACGGTCGAGGTGCGGTCGACATGAAAAGCGGGGTGGTCGCGTGCATAGCGGCCGCACGTGCAATCAAGCGGGCGGGGGTTGCCCTTGATGGTCGGCTGTCCATTCACACTGTTGTCGATGAAGAAGCAGGCGGATTTGGTGCAAAGGACGCTGTCAAAAAGGGCAAATTGGCGCGCGCTGGAATTATAACGGAGCCCACTTGGAACAAGGTAGTTCCGGCAGAAGGCGGCTTGTTCTGGACCCGCGTTACCATCCGCGGGCGTCAGGGCCATGCGGGATGGCGCTTTAATGAAATCTGGCCACAGCAGGCGACTAGTGACCGTCTTCAGCCAGGCGTCAACGCAATTGAGCTTTCGACCCGATTTCTTGCAGCTTTGCGCGAGTTTGAAAGTATCCGCTGCCGCACATCCAGTCACCCGTTGGTTCCGGCTGGCTTGAACACCATTAGTCCAGGTGTTGTGCGAGCTGGGGCGGGGCTGGGACCGGATGGTCTACCGGTCATCATGACAAACCCGGCAATTATTCCGGACGTGGTCGTCATAGATCTCGATTTCAAGTTCTTGCCCAATGAAAACGCCGAAGAGGTGAAGCAGGAATTCGAGCGCTTCGTCCATCATTTTTGTCAGACTGATCGCTGGCTTCGCGACAATCCGATCACTGTCGATTGGGATTATGCGAACCTGTACTTCCCCGCGATGGATACGCCAGTCGATCATCCATTGGTCACTTCACTGATCGACCGATCTGCACAAGGGGGCAATCCGATTTTGATCAAGGGATTCGAAGCTGTGACCGACGGCGCTCACTATGCCGGGGAGGGGGTCCCGTGCGTGCTGTTTGGGCCCAGCGGCGACGGGTTTCACGGCTACGATGAGTATGTCGAAATCGAACTCGTTGACCAGGGTTACTCGAACACTGGCAGCCACGATCATCGACATTTGCGGCGTTCGCTGAAGGAAATACAAAAAACCAAGAGAGAGGATATCGACATGCGACTACTCGACATTCTGAGAATTGGACTGATCGCCTCTGCAACACTAACTGCAGGGGCGGTACTGGCGCAGGATAAAGTTACCAAGATAGGCGTTCTGGCCCCATTGACCGGAAACTCTGCCGCCGATGGGCAGGAAATAGTGAATGGTGCTCAGCTCGCCGTCGACGAGATCAACGCTGCTGGTGGCGTGGCAGGGTATAAACTGGAGCTTGTTGTCGGCGATACCCAGGATCAAACGGCTGATGCAGTCACCACTGCCTTTGAGAGACTGGCTGGAGACAAAGACCTCAACGCCATGATGGCAGGCTATGCCTCAGGATCCAATTTTGAGATCGAGATGATGGCCGAACAGGAGATGGTCTACCTCATCTCGGCGAATTCTGCACAGACCCGCGATATCATAAAACCCAATCCTGACGCCTACCCGACTGTCTGGTCATTCGTGCCATCCTATGATGCCTACGAGACCGAGATGATCCCGGTAATCGACAAGCTCCTAGCTGACGGCACGCTGAAGCTACCGAACAAAAAGGTCGCACTGATCTCCTCGGACAATCCGTACTCCAAGACGATCATGGACGGGTTGGCGAAGAACTTCTCGGCGGCTGGTTGGGAAGTAACTTCAACCGATCTTCTGCCGATGGGTCAGATCAATGACTGGCGTGCGTTTCTGCAGCGCGTTCGGGAAGATGCCCCGTCGGTGATCATCAACACCGACTATCAGCCAGGCAACGCTGCAACATTCATGACGCAGTTCCTCGAACAGCCTACCAACAGTCTTGTCTTCATTCAGTACGCACCCTCAGTGCCTGAATTTCTAGAACTGACAAAAGATAAGTCCACAGGCGTGGTCTACAATCTCTTGGGCGGGTTGCTCGATACCGAAAAAAATCCCCGGGCGGCCGAGATCAAGGCCAAGTACGCGGCGGCCTTTGGCAAGGAGCCCGGTACTTATGGGCCGGTTCTTTACGAACAAGTGATGGTCTATGCCGATGCGCTGAAAGCGGTTGGCGATCCGACAAAGCGCAAGGAGATCGGTGCAGCCATCGGCGCGGTGGACAAACAGATTGTCTCCGGGCGCTTGCGTTTCGACCCTGCAACGCACCTGGCCGTCCAGGGCAATGACGGGGATTCCGATACAGTTCTTCCAGCTTTGGGAAGGCAACCGGGTCCTGTTTTATCCCGAAGCCTATGCTGCGGGACAATTCAAGATGCCACCCTGGATGAAGTAACAGAAGCTGGCTGCCGCAAAAACTGCGGCAGCCACTCACTCTGCCCGGCTTCGGAAGTTCAAACTATGGGCGATTCATCGACCCCCGTGCTTGAAGTGCGAAACCTGACGCGACGCTTTGGCTCGCTGCTTGCAGTCAATGACGTGTCGTTCTCGGTAAAACAGGGCAGGGTATTGGGTATCGCGGGTCCGAATGGATCGGGAAAGAGTACATTGTTCAATATCATTACAGGCATTCCCTTTCCGCCCTCGTCGGGTGATGTCCTGCTCGAGGGGCAGTCGATCAACGGGATGCGTGCCGACCGAATTGCGCGCGCGGGTATTTTGCGCACCTTCCAAAAGGACGCCGAATTCATAACGCTGTCGGCGCTTGAGAACGTCTATGTCAGCGCAGTCTACAATGCCGGCCTTGCATCCGCTGCCGCACGCGACAGTGCGCACCAAGCCCTGGCCGACGTGGGTTTTCCAACGGAGCGGTACGATAGCGTGGCTGGCAGCCTGACAGTTTTCGAACGAAAGCAGCTAATGATTGCCTCTGCCATTGCCGGTGCACCTCGGGTCTTGCTTCTAGATGAGCCGGCTGCCGGCCTTACCCGCCCTGAATTCACCGGGTTGATCAAGCTCATCAACACTGTGCGGGATAGAGGGATCGCGGTGGTGCTAATCGAGCACGTCTTGCCGCTGTTGCTCGCGGTATCTGAACATCTCATGGTGCTGAACTACGGCATCGTAATTGCCGATGGCGCGCCTGCCGAGGTTGTCCGTGACCCCGCCGTTGTCACTGCCTATCTGGGCAGGCGTGAAGTAATCGCATGAGCGAAGCACTCCGGATAGATGGGTTGCGCGCCGGTTATGATGATTTCGACGTGCTGGAGGGCATGTCGCTGCACGTTGGAAACTCGGAGCGAGTGGGCCTGTTCGGACCTAACGGACATGGCAAGACTACCCTCCTCAATGCGATATCGGGGACGTTGCCTCGTCGCGGTGGGTCAGTGCGCTTTATGGGCGAGAGCATCGAGCGCCTTTCACCGCAAGACATAGTCGCACGCGGTTTGATCCATGTGCCCCAGGCGAACGTCCTGTTTCCTGAAATGGAGATAATGGAGACCCTGGAACTGGCCGCCTGGACGCCACGTGCGCGGGAGGGCATGTCCGCAAATCTTGACCGGGTGCTGTCGCTCTTCCCGCGCCTTGCCGAACGGCGACGCCAGCAGACGAAAACCCTGTCGGGAGGTGAACGGCAGATGCTGTCGATCGGCGTGGGTCTGATGTGCGCGCCACGAATGTTGATGTTGGACGAACCAACACTCGGCCTGTCACCGAAGTTGAAGGATGAACTGGCGGACGCCATCGGCGCTATTTCGGCCGCCGGTACTCCGCTGCTCCTCGTGGAACAGGACATCGCCTTTGTGCTGTCGCTGGTAGACCGGATGTATATGGTCGATCACGGTCAGATCACACGCGAAATTCAGCGGGGCGGCACCGTGGATCATCAGGAAATCATGGATATGTATTTTGGGGCGGGCCCCACGCCATGACGCCAGAGGCATTGGGCACAATCCTTGTCAGCGGCCTGGTCCTGGGCTCTGTGTATGCGCTTATGGCAGCTGGCCTGTCACTGGTCTGGTCGACCTTGGGCATTTTCAATTTTGCCCATGGCACCTTGATGACCCTTGGCGCCTATCTGGCCTGGACGTTGACTGACAACAGCGCAGGTCTTGGTTTGTCACCTTGGGTAGGCGTGCTGCTAACGCTTCCAGCGATGGTGATTGCGGGCATCTTGATCGAGCGTCTGGTTATCAGACCTTTCTATGGTCACCCGGCGATGATGCTGATCACGGTGATGACCACGCTGGCCGCGACCGTATTTCTCGGCAAGGGTATTCAACTGATTTGGGGCGCTCGCTTGAAGCAATTGGAACCGCTGGTCGCTGGGCAGGTCACGCTGCTGACGACCACCATTTCTGCGCAAGAAGTGCTGATCATCATCATTTCGCCGATTATCCTCGCGGCGCTATGGGTGTTTTTGAGGTACTCGGCCACGGGTCGTGGCATTCGCGCAGTCGGGCAGAATCCGCATGCTGCCAAGCTGATAGGTATCAACGTGTCGCGCCTGTTTGTGATTACGTTTGCGCTTGCGGCGGTTTTGGCGGGCCTTACCGGTGCTTTGATTGGGTCAGTGCGATTGATCACGCCGATGCTCGGTGATGAACCTTTAATCAAGGCGTTGATTATTGTGATTTTCGGTGGTCTTGGTTCACTGGCTGGAACGATCTGGGCTGCCTACCTGATCGGTCTCGCCGAGGCCTTCCTGATTTATACGATCGGCATTTATTGGGCGCCGTCGTTGATATTCCTGTTGCTGATCCTGGTGCTCTTGCTGCGCCCGCAGGGTCTTTTCGGGAAAGTGATTCGATGACATTTGATCGCAGGATGGTTGCTTTTGCAGCGTTGGCAGTGGCCTTGTTTCTGCCTGTCGTTGTGCAAGACAGCTACCTGCGCCACATGCTGATACTGGTATTCATCTATGCCATGGTCGCGTCTAGTTGGGATCTGAGCCTCGGCTATGCAGGCATTTTCAACTTCGCGCATACGGCCTTTTTCGGAGTAGGTGTCTATACCACGGCGATGACGGCAAAGCTCTTAGGCTTTGATCCTTGGCTGGCAATGGTTCTGGGCGGAATGGCCGCGGCTTTGGCGGCCGCCTTGGTGGCACTGCCGGTTGTGCGTTTGCAGGGTATTTATGTGGTGCTGGTGACCTTCGCCTTCAGCCAATTGATCCTGCAAGTGGTCATTAGCCAGTCCGACCTGACAGGGGGGACACAGGGGCTGGTCCGAGTGCCGACGCTGCAACTGCCAGGCTATAACTTCCTGCGCGACTTCAAGTTTGGCTATTATTACGTGGCGCTGGCGCTCCTGGTTTTCACAACCGTTTGTCTTCGCATATTGGTGCGGTCGGACTTTGGAATTTCCATACAGGCTTTGCGCGATAATGAAGATTACGCTGCAGCCCGAGGCATTCCGATTGCCTGGCAGCGATTGAAGGTCTTGACATCATCAGCTTTTTTCGCGGGTTTGGCTGGCGGATTCTATGCTGTCTACCTGCGCGTCGCTTCGCCGGAGGTGTTCAGTTTTGCAACGAGCTCGCTGATCCTCAGCATGGTGTTAGTCGGCGGGGTGTCGTCCATCTATGGCCCGATCCTTGCCGCTGTGGTGCTGACCATTGGATCTGAATTGCTGGCAAACATAGACGGCTTGGCCGAAGGCCGGTTCATGCTGGTCGCGGTCGCGATGATCGCTGCGCTGAGGTTCCTTCCCGGAGGCCTTGTGTCCGCGTTTGTGCGCCCACTTAGAAGTCGCCGCCCTGGAACTACTGTTCCTGAAAGGACTAGTGAATGATGATACGAGATTCTCTGATCTTCGCTGCGACCACAGATATCAGCGGCAAGATGAGGGGAAAATCTTTCCCGGCTAGTCAAGTCGATAAACGGAGCGTGTCCGGCGTCGGTTGGACACCGACCAATGTGCTCATCACGTGTTTTGACAACATCGGCGCTAGCCCTTTTGGAGCCTTGGGTGATCTGGCCTTGGTTCCTGACCCGGAAACACATGTCGAGGTTGATTTTGGCGATGGCAGTCCGCCTGAAAACTTGATGTTGGGTGACATACGAACCCTTGAAGGAGCCCCATGGGAGTGCTGCACGCGTTCAATTCTAAAGGCGGCCTTGGAGCGCTTGCAGGCGGTCTCGGGTCTGAGCCTGAAAGGGGCGTTCGAACATGAGTTCCAATTGGTTGGTTCCCAGCCTTCGCCAGGTTGGGCGTATTCCTTGGCGGGTTTCCGAGCCCAAGCGGGGCTTTGCGAAACGTTGATGGCCGCATTGCGGGCGGCGAGACTGACGCCGGACACGATCATGAAGGAATATGGCGTCAACCAATATGAGGTGACAATAGCTCCGGAAGAGGGCGTCCGGATTGCGGATGCAGCGGCAATCCTTCGCGAATTGACCCATGCCACGGCCCACCGGTTAGGCGAGCGCGCTACCTTTACACCGATCCGCGATCTGGCCGGCGTTGGAAATGGTGTACACATCCATTTGAGCTTTCTGAATGCCGATGGGCGAGCAGTGACGTGGGACCCTTCAGGCCCCTATGGTATGTCGCAACTTACCGGATCCTTCATCGCAGGAATCCTGCGCCACATTCGCAGTATTGTTGCATTCACCGCGCCTTCTGCAATTTCGTATTCCCGCCTGACGCCTCATCGCTGGAGTGCGGCCTACAATAATTTGGGGTTTCGTGACCGTGAGGCGTCTGTACGCATATGCCCGGTAAGTGGGCACGACGCAGAGACTGTTGCAAAGGCCTATAATTTTGAATACCGCGCCGCTGATGCGGCCGCATCACCGTATCTGGCCTTGGCCGCGCTGGTCCACGCGGGAACGCAAGGTATAGAAGAAAACTTGCCGGCGCCGGAGGCCAGCACGGAGGATCTGTCAGAACTATCAGCAGAAGCATTGGCTGCGCGCGGCTATTTCCGCTTGCCCGCCAATCTGGAGGAAGCTTTGGAACATCTTGGTTCAGATCAGTTAGTTCGTAGCTGGTTCCCAGATGGTTTTGTTGATGTTTATCTGGCCCATAAACTTGGTGAATTGCGTTTCCTGAAAGGGAAGGACGTCGAGGAAGTTTTCGCTGCTTACGAAAATGTCTACTAGACCGAACGAGGAAGCGCCTCCAAGTCGCTGAAAGGTCGGAAATTTACCTAAGCAAACCCTTGTAATCTGTAATACCTTCCTTTGCGAATGCTCTAAGTGCTTCTAAACGCCACGCATTTTCGGGATTCACATCGAACAGGTATTCGGTTTCGCGCAGTAGTTGGACATATCGTTCGTCCAGCTTATTTTGGATCGCGCCTGCAATCACCAGTGCCAGATACCAGTCGAACGGTCTGAGATGTGAGTCAGTCTCAATGGCGAGGTAGGTCACTGATGAAACTTGGTCACCCGTGTCGGTCAATTGAACTGGAAAATCATTTTGACGTCGGTAGCCGTTTCCTTCGGCTGCATCCAGGTTTGATAGATCCTCATTGGCGATCTCAAACAAAACACCTGGTGTCGACCCCCCTGAACTTGCTCTGTCTACGAGCGTTGCCTTTCCAGACCCGTCTCTGCCTGGCTTTGTAAATTCGAGAGCATAGTTAGCCGCTCTCGCAGCACCGATAATTTTTGCGCTGGGGCACCGCGCCCGGAGTTCTTCGAAAAGCATGTTTGAGCCATAGGCGAAGTATAGGAAAGTCACCTCATTTGCTCCGTTCGTACGATCTAAAGTGCTTTTGCGATGTGCGGGCCGAGAGTGTGAGCTTGAGCGTCATATGAGATTTTGCAGTAAGATTTGCGTCCTAAATCTGTTTTCTCCAACCTTTTCCCAAGTCTCCTTTCCGAACACTATTGCCGGCGCGAAGGCCAGTCTATTTTATGGCGTTTACACCTCTTTTTAGCGGAGGTGGTTTGGGCTTCATGCGGGTGCAGCGCCTGCAGGTGATTGTTCCATCCGATGAACAGCATGAATGAAAAACGAGGGCGTCTAGAAAACTCGCGGCTACTCAGAACGCATATTTCACGCTTCAAGGAGACATCTTGATGGGCATTACAATCAACCTCGATGCAGATCTCATCGCGGAGGCCATAAAGTGGCGCAGACATCTCCATGCTAATCCCGAGACGGCGTTCGAGGAGACTGCAACGTCAGATTTTGTCGCTGCGAAGCTTGAGCAGTTTGGCATCGAAGTTCATCGCGGCTTGGGAAAGACCGGAGTGGTTGGAACCTTGAAGCGCGGCAGCAGCTCCGCAGCGGTAGGCCTGCGGGCCGATATGGATGCATTGTTCATCCATGAAGAAACCAACCTCGAGTACCGCTCGAAAGTTGATGGCAAGATGCATGCGTGCGGACATGATGGACATACTGCCATGCTCCTCGCTGCAGCTAACCACCTTGCAAAGCACGGTGATTTCGACGGTACCATCCACTTCATCTTCCAGCCTGCAGAAGAGACTGGCGCCGAGCGCTGCGGCGGTAATTTGATGGTCAAGGACGGTCTGTTCGAGAAATTTCCGGTGCAGGCGGTCTTCGGACTGCACAATATGCCTTATACCGCAGCCGGAACGATCAGCATGCGCACCGGTCCGATGCTGGCCTCGATCGACACATTCGAGTTCCACATCATAAGCAAGCTCGCGCACCCGGCCACACAATTCTTTGTGCCGGATCCCCTCCTAGCTGCAGCCAACATCGTACAGGACATGCATGCTTTTAAGGCGCGCTACATCAACCCGGCCGAGCCAGTCGTGCTTTCGATCACGCAATACCAAAGCGGAAATCCTGCAGACCGCCAGAGCGTTCACGTCACACCAGAGAGGGCTGTCGTTCGCGGTACTCTCTACACTCTCAACGATGCGTTGCGCGATACATTTGAGAAGGCCCTGGAGAAGATCGTACGTCACGCTGCCGAAGCGGCGGGTGCTGGTCACCAGTTTATTTTTGAGCGAGGCTATCCCGTCCTGCGCAACACCGAAAAAGAAACGCAGTTCGCTGCAGCTGTTGCCAAGGAGGTGGTCGGGACCGACTTCGTAGAGACCAGCATGCAGCCGCTTATGGGCGCCGAGGATTTCGCTTTCCTACTAAGCAACACGCCCGGCTGCTACGTGATGCTCGGCGCTGCCAAAGAGGGCGAAGCCACGCACCGTCAGCTTCACAACTCCCATTACGATTTCAATGACGAAATCATCCCAACAGGCATCAGATATTGGGCAGCCTTGGCGGAGAATTATCTGAGGCAGGCCGGTCGGCAGGAATGAGGATGGCGA
>CAWJVP010000012.1:0-30156 GCA_963846345.1 uncultured Alphaproteobacteria bacterium | reverse complement strand
AGGTCGGGAAGTTCGTCAGCGCCCGGATTTCGCCGGCGAAGTCGAGATGGGGCGATGCCTTCATGCCCTGGATCGGGATGACATCGGTAAGGCCGGCATCCGTCTCGATATGGCCGCGAATGACATTGAGGTAGTCGACCAGGCCGCTGTCCTTGAGGCGCGTGGAAATTTCCAGCCCTTCGGCCTTGCCCAGTCCGCCCTCCAGCATTTCGTCGCCGACATAGCGGATGCCGACAATGAAATCTTGCCCGACGCGGCGGCGGATCTCCTTCAGCACCTCGAACGAAAAACGCAGCCGGTTGTCCAGCGATCCGCCCCACGGCTCGTCCAGCGTGTTGGTGAGCGGCGACCAGAACTGGTCCAAGAGATGGCCATAAGCTTCCAGTTCGATGCCGTCCATGCCGCCGGCCTTCATGCGCTCCGCCGCGTCGCCATAGTCGCGGATGATGCGCGCAATGTCCCAATCCTCCATTTTCTTGGGGAAGGCGCGATGCGACGGTTCGCGGTTGTGCGATGGTGAAAGCGAAGGCAGCCACTGGCCCTTGTCCCAGCGCGTGCGCCTGCCGAGATGGGTAAGCTGGATCATGCAGGCCGCGCCCTGCTCGTGCACGGCGTCGGAAAGTTCGCGGATCCACGGCACGACCTCGTCCTTCCAGACGAGGATGTTGTTGAACACCGGCGGACTGTCCTTGGAGACCGAGGCCGATCCCGCGGTCATCGTCATCGCAACGCCGCCCTTGGCGCGCTCGACATGATAGGCGCGGTAGCGCTCCTTCGGCATGCCGTCTTCCGCGTAGGCGGGTTCGTGCGACGTGACGATGATGCGGTTGCGCAGCGTCAGGTGCTTGAGTTGAAAAGGCTGGAGAAGGGGATCGGTCGACATCTTGCCGGCTCTGTTCACGGGAATGACACGAAAGGATAGCCAGGAATGTACACTTATGTCAATTAACCTGTCATCAAAGGACGATCCCTTGACATAGGTGTACATTCGGGCGTTAAATTCTGGTATGGACCAGATTGTAAACGACACAGGCTGGCGTGGCTCTCCCGACCTCTGGCTCGGTGCCGCTTACGACGCGTTGCTGGAAGGCGGCATCGACGCGGTGAAAATCCTGCCGCTGGCGAAGCGGCTCGGCCTGTCGCGGACAAGTTTCTACTGGTTTTTCGAAGACCGCGAGCAATTGCTCGACGCGCTCGTGGCGCGGTGGCGGGAAAAGAATACCGGCAACCTGATTGCCCGCACGGAGGCCTATGCGGAGACCATCGCAGAGGCGATGCTCAATGTCTTCGACTGCTGGCTGGACCCGGACCTTTTCGACTCGCAGTTCGAATTCGCGGTTCGAAGCTGGGCGCTGCAATCGCCATCGCTTCTGAAGGAAGTGCAGGCCGCTGACCAGCGTGCGCCTTGACGCCATGACGCGCATGCTGGTGCGCTTCGGTCACGATCGCGCAAAGGCCGATGTTCGCGCCCGGACGATCTACCTGACGCAGATCGGCTATATTTCGATCCAGACGAAAGAAGACATCGCCGTGCGCATGCCGCGCATGTCCGACTATGTCGAGATCTTCACCGGCCAGGCACCTCAACAGCGTGAACTCGACCGCTTCTTTGCCCGTCACGGCTTTGCCGGCTAATCAGGGAGGGGCGGGTGTCGAAACTGTTTCCCAAGCTTTTCAGCCTGTCCAGTTGCGCGGCCATACGCTGCGAAACCGCGTCGTGTTCGGTGCGCATACCGCCAACATGGCCGAGGCCGGCATGCCAAGCGAGCGCCACGTGGGCTACTACAAGGAGCGCGCGCTGGGTGGAGCGGCGATGATCGTGGTGGAGCCGATGCCGGTGCACGCGGCCGCTGTCCTGACCCGCGGCAACTTCCTACCCGGCGATGACAGCGTCATTCCGCATTTCCGGAAAGTGACGGAGGCGATCCGCGGGAATGGCGCCATCGCGATCCAGCAGCTTTACCACATCGGCGCGCATGGCGACTCGGACCTCTCGTTTCATCCGCACTGGTCGCCGTCGGGCATGCCAAGCTATCACGACAGCGATGGCTCGCACGCGATGAGCGAAGCACAGATCGAGGAGACGATCGACGGCTTCGTGCAGGCCGCGCGCCGATGCCATGAAGCGGGCTTCGACGGGGTCGAGGTCTGGGCGGCATATCTTGGCATTGTCGACCAGTTCTGGACGCCATGGTCGAACCGGCGGACGGACCGCTGGGGCGGATCGCTCGAAAACCGCACGCGCATGTCGCGGGAGATCATGACCCGCATCCGCGACCTCTGCGGCCCCGACTTCATCGTCGGGCTTTCGGTGAGCGACGGGCTCGATGCGACCGTCACGCTGAGCCGGGAGGAAACCGCGGAGATCGTCGGCCTTCACGACGATCTGGGGCTGATCGACTACGTCACCTGCGGCACCGGCGGCTATCTCGATTTCGACCGCATCATCCCTTCTTTCCTCTTCCCCGAAAAGCTGGGCGCGGACCTTGCCGCGACGCTGAAACGGCGGTTGAAGCGAGCCCTCGTCATTGCCGAAAGCCATGTCCGCACGCCGGCCAATGCCGAGACCGTGCTGGGGGAGGGTGCCGCCGATCTCGTCTCCATCGTGCGCGGGCAGATCGCCGACCCGCATCTGGCGTCCAAGGCCGGCGATGACCGGCCGGAAGACGTTCGCGGCTGCATTTCCTGCAACCAGATGTGCTGGGGCAGGCGTTCGCGCGACTACTGGATAAGCTGTCTCGTCAACCCTTCAGCGGGGCGCGAATTCGAGTGGGGCGGCGACCGCTTCACGCCTGCCAAAACACCAAAGAAGGTGCTTGTGGTTGGCGGCGGGCCTGCCGGTCTCGAAGCGGCACGGGTCGCGGCGGAACGCGGCCACCGCGTGGTGCTGGCGGAAGCATCGAACCGGCTCGGCGGCAATTTCCGGCTTGCCGGGATGCAGCCGCGCCGCGCGCAGATTCTCGACTTGATCGAGTGGTACGAACGCCAGCTCGAAAAGCTGCAGGTGGAGGTGCGCACCAACACCTATCTCGATGCTGCCGACATCGCGGGCTTCGGGGCAGACCATGTAATCCTCGCGACCGGATCGATGTCGCCCG
This sequence comes from uncultured Alphaproteobacteria bacterium, assembly GCA_963846345.1. GTDB lineage: Bacteria > Pseudomonadota > Alphaproteobacteria > Rhizobiales > Rhizobiaceae > BOKV01. Next base: position 27,058 of record CAWJVP010000012.1, on the reverse strand, counting down.
AGACGGGATTCCAGAAGGCGCTGCCGCATCTCGAGACGCTTCCCGGCATCGAAAAAGGCAATGTCTTCACGATCGAGGCGGTGATGGCGCGGCAAGTGCGACCGGGCAAGCGCGTGCTGCTGCTGGACGAGGGCGGCGGCTGGCGCGGCTGCGGCACGGCGTGGAAGCTTGCGGAGGACGGCCACGACGTGACGATCATCTCGCCCGACCCGCTGATCGGCAAGGAATTGCAGCGTTCGGCAGCCGACGGGCCGCTGCGGCGCACGCTCAAGAAGCTGGGCGTGAAATGGCGGCTTGAGGCCAGCATCGCCGAATGGCGCGGGGACGGGGCGCTGGTCCTCGACCATGCGACCGGCGAAAAGGATTTCATTGCGGCAGACAGCCTCGTCCTGGCGACAACGAACATGGCCGCGAACGCGCTTGCGCTGGAAATGCATGATGCGGGCGGCGCGTTCATCGAGATCGGCGATTGTGCCGCCCCCCGCCAGGCGCCCTACGCCTTCCACGAAGGGCGCAAGATCGGGCTGGAGCTGTGAGCGAGATGGCCAGCCTGACGATCGTCCAAGCCCGGGAATTGGCGCATCAAGCATGCATCGCCTGTGGCGCCAGCGAGGCGATGGCGAAGTCGCTGGCGGAGGCGACTGTCTCGGCGGAACTTTGCGGACGGCGCGAGGTCGGTTTCGCCCACCTTACCGACTATCTCGACGGTCTGAAGGAAGGCCGGATCGACGGCAGGGCACAGCCTGAGATAACCCGGCCGCTGCCGGCATTCATTCACGCCGACGCAAAAGGCGGCATCGCGCAACTCGGCTTCGACCTTGCATTCGACGATCTTGCCAACTGCGCCAGCCAGTTCGGTATCGCGCTGTTTTCGCAGGCGAACAGCTATACCGCCGGCGAGATCGGCTACTATGTCCGGCGGCTGGCGCAGGCCGGGCTGGTGTCGGCCGCATTCGCCAATGCGCATGCCATGGTCGCCCCGGCGCCCGGCGTGCAACCGACCTATGGCACCAATCCGCTGGCGTTCGGCGCGCCTTTGCCGGAGCCGAACCCGCCGCTGGTCTTCGACCAATCGACCAGCGCCACCGCCTTCGTGAACATCGCCCGCGCTGCGGCAGAAGGGCGAAGCATACCGGAAGGCTGGGCGGTCGATGCACAGGGCAAGCCCACCATCGATCCCGCGCAGGCGGTGTTGGGTGCGCTGCTGCCGGCAGGGGGCTTCAAGGGCGCAAATCTGGCGCTGATGGTCGAGATCATGTCGGCGGGAATATCGGGCGGTTCATGGTCGCTCGATGCCGGGCATTTCCGCAAGGGAGCGCGGTCTCCCAATATCGGCCTGACGGTGATCGCGATTGCGCCCGATGCGGTCGAGCCCGGTTTTGCCGCAAGGTTGGCTGGCGAAGTGCGCCGCCTTGAGGCGATGGGCGTTCATATTCCCGGGCAGGGTGCCCGGATTGCGCCCGGCGAAAACGAGACGATCGAAATCGAGACGGCCTTCGTCATGGCGGTCGAGGCCTTCATTCAATGACAAACCCCCAGGCGGTGGAGAAACCCATGTCCGTTCAGGCAGAAACCGGTGCAAAACGCCAGCGTGGCGGGCGCGAAGCACGGCGCGAGCAGCGCAGCCACGGTTCGCAGGGGCTGGGCAGGCCCTTTATCCTGCGCAACATTCCGACCTACGATATCCTGTCCGAAGAAAACCTCGTTCGCATCGAGGAGACGGCCGACCGTATCCTCGCGGAAATCGGCATCGAGTTCCGCGACGATCCGGTCGCGCTCGACCACTGGAAGCGGGCAGGGGCCGTAATTGCCGGCAACCTGGTGAAGTTTCGAAAGGGCATGTTGCGCGAAATCCTGCAGACCGCGCCCGCCGTCTTCACCCAGCATGCGCGCAACCCGGCAAAGAAGCGTGGAGATCGGCGGCAAAAGCGTCGTGTTCTCGCCTGCCTATGGTTCGCCCTTCGTGATGGATCTCGACAAGGGCCGCCGCTACGGCACGATCGAGGACTTCCGCAACTTCATCAAGCTGGCGCAGTCCTCGCCCTGGCTGCACCATTCGGGCGGCACGATCTGCGAGCCGGTCGACGTGCCGGTCAACAAGCGCCATCTCGACATGGTCTACTCGCCATATCAACTATTCCGACCGGCGCCTTCATGGGCTCGGTGACGGCGGAAAGCCGCGCCGAGGACAATCGATCGAGATGGCGCGGCATCGTCTTCGGCAAGGAGTTCGTCGACGAGAACTGCGTGATCCTCGGCAATGTCAACGTCAACTCGCCGCTGGTGTGGGACGCGACGATGACGACGGCGCTGCGCGCCTATGCCCGCGCCAACCAGGCGGCGGTGATCGTGCCGTTCATCCTCGGCGGCGCCATGGGTCCGGTCACCAATGCCGGTGCGATTGCGCAGGCGCATGCCGAGACGATGGCGGGCTGCGCGCTGACGCAGCTGGAGCGGCCGGGCGCGCCGGTGATCTACGGAAACTTCCTCTCGTCCATGTCGCTGCACTCCGGTTCGCCGACATTCGGCACGCCGGAGCCCGCTATCGGCTCGATGGTGATCGGCCAACTCGCGCGCCGGCTGAACCTGCCGCTGCGGTGCTCGGGCAATTTCACCACGTCGAAGCTGCCCGATGCGCATGCGATGAACGAAGGCACGATGTCGATGCTGTCGGCCGTGCACTGCGGCGCGAACTTCATCCTGCACTCGGCCGGTTTCCTCGACGGGCTGCTGTCGATGTCCTACGAAAAATTCGTGATGGATGCCGATTTCTGCGGCGCGCTGCACACCTATCTCGATGGCGTGAAGATCGACGACAACCAGCTTGCGCTGGACGCCTTCCGGGAAGTCGGGCCGGGCAGCCATTTCTTCGGCTGCGCCCATACCATGGGCAATTACGAGACTGCGTTCTGGGATTCCGAACTGGCCGACAACGAGCCGTTCGAGAAATGGCAATTGGCGGGATCGACCGACGCGGCAACGCGCGCAAACACCAAGTGGAAAAAAATGCTGGCCGAATACGAGGCGCCGCCGCTCGATCGTGCGATCGACGAGGCGCTGCGGGAATTCGTTGCCACGCGCAAGGCCTCCATGGAGGATGCCTGGTACTGACGACCTCAGGCCAGGAATTCCCGGATCGCCTGCTGTTGTTCGGCTGTGGCGAGCGTCGGAGCGTGTCCGCAGCCTTCGAACTCGATCAATTGCGGGCGGGGACCGCGCCGGAGCATCTCGCCCGCCACGGCGGCGGGCAGCACATCTGAATCCCTGCCTCGCAGGAGCAAGGTAGGCGCTCGAACATTGTCCCAATGATGCCAGCAATCGAGGTCGCCGCGATGCAGCGTGAACTGCGTGACGATCTGCGGGTCGTAATGCACCGTCACCGCCCCTGCATCGGTGCGCCGGGCGGAAGTGTCGGTCATGCGCCGCCAGAACGCCTCGCTGTTCTTGCCGAACGGGGCGTAGTTGGTGCGAAGCCAGTGTTCGAGTTCGGCCATGGTGGCGAAGACCGGCGGACTGCCGACATAGCCGGCGATCCGGCGCGCCGCCTCTTGCGGAAGCGAGGGGCCGATATCGTTGACGACCAGATGCGTGATGCGGTCCTTCAACACGCCAGCGGCGAGGGTGACACCGAGCAGCCCGCCCATGGAAGTTCCGACCCAGCGCAGCTTCGCGATGCCGAAATGATCGAGGATTGCCACGGCATGTTCGCCGTAAGCCGAATAGGAATAATCCGTCGCGGCGTCGCGCGCCCATGACGACAGGCCGCGCCCGAGCGTGTCCGGGCAGAGCACGAAATACTCCCCGCAAAGCGCCATCGCCAGTTCGTCGAAATCGCGGCCGGTGCGCGCCAGCCCGTGCCACATGACAATGGCGGGGTTGGACGGCTCGCCCCAATGGGTGACGTGGAGTTCCTTGTCTGCGCAAGGGATGTAGGCCGAGCCCGGGATTGCCATCAGTGCCCCTTTTTGCCTTGCAGGCTGCCGGCCACGCCCGCCGGAAAGAAATAGACCAGCAGAATGAAAAGAATGCCGAGCCACAGCAGCCAGCGGTCGGGGTTGAGAAGGTGCGGCAGCACCGGCAGCGCAGCGGTGGCCAGCGCGCCGGTCTCCATCAGGTCCTTCAGGTAGAACTGCGCCAGGCTCATGATCGTCACCCCGATCACGGCTCCGGTCATCGTGCCCATGCCGCCGATGACCACCATCAGCAATATGTCGATCATGATGGCGAAGGAGAGCGTGGTTTCCGGGCCGGTATATTTCAGCCAGACCGCCCAGATGATGCCGGCCGCCGCGGCCGTTGCCGCCGACATGACGAACACCGCGGTACGGTAGGCAACGACGCGGTAGCCGATTGCCTCGGCCCGCAACTCGTTCTCCCGGATCGCCTGCAAGACCGAGCCAAGCGGGGAGCGGACAACGCGCAGCATCAGCCAGAACAACAGCAGGCACGGCACGAAGACGAAATAATAGGCGGCGATCTTGCCGTTCATCGCAACGTCGAAGATCTTCAGCGCCTTGCCCTCGGCGTCCGCGATGAGGACGGTGGACGGGGAAAACAGTTTCGGGGCGGTATAGACGATGCCGTCCTCGCCGCCGGTGAAGTCCGAGAATTGAGAGGCCAGCACCATCATCACCGAGGCGGCGGCCAGCGTGACCATGGCAAAGAAGATCGCCTTGACCCTCAGCGAGAGCACGCCGATCAGGACCGCAAGCACCACTGCCGCGGCAATTCCGGCGAGGCCGCCGAGCGCGATTGCGCCCCAGCCCGGCCCCCAAGCCTTGATGGCGATGGCGGTGCCGTAGGCGCCCAGCCCGAAGAACATGGTGTGCGCAAATGAAACGATGCCGGTATAGCCGATGAGCAGGTCATAGCTTGCCGCCAGAACGATGAAGACGCAGATGCGCGCCGCGACCTGGCTGGCGCGAACATCGGGGAAGAGGAAGGGCGCGAACATCAGCGCCAACCCGATGGCGATGACGATCAGGTTGACCGCGATGCGCCCGCTGCGGGCGGCACGGCTGAGGGGGACGGTATCGGCGGTGAGGTCGGTCACGGGTCGCCTCAAATCTTCAGCGCAGGGCGCAGGCCGTAGGGCCGCCACAGCAGCACGGCCATCATCAGCAGCATGTTCGAGGCGAGCGACAGCTTGGGAAACAGGAACGCAACGTAGTTTCCGAGCAGGCCGACGAGCAGCGCGCCCAGCAGCGAGCCTTCGATCGAACCCAGTCCGCCGATGATGACGACGATGAAGACGAGGATCATCAATTCGCCGCCGACATTGGCGCTGATGATGCCCTGGTAGCCGGCCCACATGGCCCCGCCCGTGGCCGCGAGCGCAGAACCCACCATGAAGACCGCGATGAACAGCCGGTCGATGCGGAAGCCGAGCGATTCCACCATTTCGCGGTTCTCGACCCCGGCGCGGATGAGCAGGCCGATGCGCGTGCGGTTGAGCGTGAAATAGAGCGCCAGGAACACGGCGAGGCCCAGCAGGAAGGCGAAAATGCGGTAAATCTCTATGGCCACGTCGCCGATGAAGATCGACCCTTCCAATATGGCGGGCTTGGGAACTGCAATCGGGTTGCCGCCCCAGATTGCCAGGAGGATCTGCTCGGCGACGATGAGCGCGCCGATGGTCACCAGTATCTGGCGAAGATGGTCGCGGTATACCGGCGTTATGATGACGCGCTCGAAGAACCACCCGGCGGCAAGGCCGAAGAGCGCCGCGGCAGCGATGGCGGCAAACAATGCCAGCAGATTGAGGACTACCGAATCCGCGCCGACCCAGGCCGCCAGTGCCGCCAGCACGCTCGCGGCGATGAAGGCCCCGAACGAGATGAAGGCAGAATGGCCGAAATTCAGCACGTCCATCAGTCCGAAGATCAGGCTCAGCCCGGAAGCCATCAGGAAGATCATCATGCCCATCGCCAGGCCGGCCACTGTGAGCGTGACCCATGACGGAAAGTTTCCGATCAGCGGCAGCGCGACCAGCATCAGGATCACGGGTAGCGCGTTGACCCCTCCAACCCTTTCGAAAAGCTGCGATGCGTTCATCGTTGCGCCTCAGTGTGCGGCATTGAGGGAAAGGCTGAGCAGCCGGTTCTGAAGGTCCGTGTCGGCCACCAGCTCGCTCATCGCGCCGCGATAGGTGATGACGCCGTCCTCGATGACTGCAACGGTCGAGCCGAGTGAAGAGGCGAACATGAAATTCTGTTCGACAAGCAAGATTGTTGTCTCGCGCGCGACTTCGCGAAAGACGTCGATCATCGCGCGGATGATCGCGGGCGCGAGGCCCTTGGTCGGCTCGTCCACGAGGATGAGTTCGCGCCGTTCGACAATGGCGCGCGAGATTGCCAGCATCTGCTTCTGGCCGCCCGAGAGCGCCCAGGCTGGCTTGTTCCAGAAGGTTTCCATCGCCGGAAAAAGATTGAAGATGCGCGCCAGCCGGTCCTTGTCGAACCGGTCGGATCCGGTGGCCAGCCGCATGTTTTCGCCGACGGTCAGCCCGCCGAAGATGCCCATGTTCTCGGGAACGTAGGCGATGCCCAGCCGGGCGATGTCCGATGTGTGCATGGCGGTGATGTCGTGATGGCGAAAGACGATTGCCCCCTTGCGCGCCCGCCACAGGCCCATGATCGTTCGAAGCGTCGTGGTCTTGCCCGCGCCGTTGCGGCCGAGCAGGACGTGGACGCCGCCTTCCGGAACGCCAAGCGAGACGCCGTGCAGGATCTTGTACTGGCCGATATCGGCATGGACATCGTCTAGGCGCAGCAGGCGGTCGCTCATGCGTCTGCCTCCGCCGGAATGCCGAGATAGATCTCGCGCGTGACCGGCAGCGCGATTACGGCCTCCGGCTCGCCATCCGCCACGAGTTCGCCGTTGTGGAGCACGACGATGCGGTCGGCGAGTGCGCGCACCACGTCCATCTTGTGCTCGACCAGAAGGATGGTCCTGGAGGCATCCTTCTTGATTTCGGCGATCAGTTCGAGAATCACGGGTGCCTCGTCCGCGCTCATGCCCGCCGTCGGCTCATCGAACATCAGTATGTCGGGTTCCAGCGCCAGCATCATCGCGACTTCGAGCTTGCGCTGGTCGCCATGCGGCAGGGCATGGACGGGCAGATGCGCCACCCGCTCCAGACGCGTTGCCTCAAGATGCGCCCGCGCTTCCTTTGCCAGCCCCGGAAACGCCGAGGTACTGCGGAAAAACCGCGGGCCGATACCCTGCCGGGCCTGCACCGCGAGGCGGACATTTTCCAGCACCGACAATTTCGGAAAGAGGCTTGTGAGCTGAAAGGCGCGGCCGATGCCCGCCTTGACGCGACCCGATGGCGACAAAGCAGTGATGTCGCGCCCGTCCTTCAGGACCGAACCCTGGGAAGGGGCAAGCTGGCCGGAGACGAGGTTGAACCAGGTGGTCTTGCCCGCGCCGTTGGGGCCGACGATCGCCGTCAGTTCGCCCGGGCGGAAGGCGCAGCTCACATTGTTCACGGCCACATGCCCGCCGAAGCGGATGGTGAGGTTGCGCGTTTCAAGGGACGGGTTGCTCATTGAAAATTCCGGGGCCGTGGCAATCCGGGCTGCCGGCTCCCCCCGTCCATTCGAGGGGAGCCGTGCCTTTTCATTGCTGGTTGTTGCGGCCGATGGGAATGTCCATCTCCTCGGGCTTGATCTCGCGCACGAGTTCGGGGATCGCCCATTTCACGTTATCGTCCACCTTGATCTTGAAGTGGTACATGGACTGCAACGCCTGGTGGTCTTCCGGTCGGAAGGTCATCGTGCCCTTGGGCGTTTCCCAGCTCATGCCTTCCATGGTCTTGATCAGCGACTCGGTCTCCCAATCAGGCGCGGTTTCAAGTGCCTTGACGATGGCCAGCGCCGCCGCCATGCCGCCAGCGGTAAAGAAGTCCGGCGGGGCGTCGTAACGCTTCTGGTGTTCGGCGACGAGCCAGTCGTTCACCGCGTTCTTCGGCGCTTCGTAATAGTAGTAGATCGCACCTTCCATGCCCGGCACGCGCTTGTAGGTCGGCAGGACCGCGAGAATGTGCCCGCCGGTCGAGATCTCGATGCCGAAGCGGCTCGGCTCCATGCCTGCAAGCGCGCCCATCGGGTCGCCCGATCCGGCGACATAGATGAGGATGACCTTGCGGCCCGGCTTGTCCTTCAGTGCGTTGAAGAGGCGTTCGCCGACGGCGGTGTAGTCCGTCGTCTTCAACGGTACGTATTCCTCGGCCACGACCGTTGCGCCGCTTCCTTCCAGCGCCTTCTTGAAGGCGGCAATGCCGTCCTTGCCGAAAGCATAGTCCTCCGCCAGCGTTGCCACATAGAGGTTGCTGTCGGGCTTCAGGGCCTTCGCCTGGGCCTGCATGTCCATCGAGGAATTGCGCGAGGTCTTGAAGACGAACCGGTTGGAGTCGGGGCCGGTCAGCGAATCGGCAACGGCCGGTTCGACGAGCAGGATCTTCTCGTATTCCGCCGCCACCGGCAGCATCGCGGTGGTGACCCCCGACGAAGTTCCGCCCACGGCGATCAGTGCGCCGTCATCGCCGTACGCTTCGGCGAGGACTGCCCGGCCGATCTCCGGCTTGAACTGGGTATCCTTTTCGATAACCTCGATCTTGCGGCCCTTGACCGTCATCGTTCCCTTGGTGGCGTATTCCAGCCCCAGATTGAAGCCGATCGAAGTCTGCTTCGAGAACGCCTCGAGCGGCGAACCCGACAGGCCGTGGACCAGCGCGATCTTGACGGGATCGCCATCCTGCGCGACCGACGCCCCTGCCGCCGAAATGGCGAGCGCCGCCACCAACGTGGACAATAAACGTTTCATGCTTGCTCCTCCTCCTGAAATGATGCGCTGCGCCTCCCGCGCCCGCATGCTCGCGCGGCGAATTGCTTTCAGCCGTACGGTTTGTGGTGCTAGATAATCGCGTGTGTGCAAAATCGCGCAATATCGTAGAAACACCTATGCCGGACACCAAACCCGCGACGGACTTGAACATGCTGGCCTTCGAGATGGCGCCGGTCGGCATCGTGTTGACCGAAAACCGCATCATCCGGGCTTGCAATCCCTGCTTCGCGCGGATGTTCAGGACGGATCGCGGGAGCCTGATCGACCGGTCCTTCGCGATCCTCTATCCAACCCACGAGGAGTTCGTGAAGATCCGCGATGCCGGCGTAAAACCGCTGCGCGAGACCGGGACCTATAGCGACGAGCGTATCATGGCGCGCGCCGACGGCACGCTGTTCTGGTGCCGGGTTCGCGGTGTGACGCTCACCGACAGCGGCGATCCGCTGGCAAAGGCCGTCTGGAGTTTCGCCGACCTGTCGCGCGAACGTCCCGTTGCCGACCTGACGACGCGCGAACGGCAGGTGGTGATGCATCTGGGGGAGGGGATGACGAGCAAGCAGATTGCCCGCATGCTGGAAATCTCGCCGCGCACGGTCGAAAGCTACAGGGCGCGGCTGTTGAAGAAATACAAGGCAGCGAATGTCGCCGAACTGCTGTCGCACCTGGGCGGCATGCCGGAAGGGCCCTATCACCGCACGGCGTGAGGAGACCGGCGCCGCGGAGGCAGCGCCGGCCAGATACGCCGTTATGGCGCGTTGAAGCGATAGTCGAATGCCGGAACGCCTTGTTCCGTCGCCTGCTGGCTGTTCTGCTGCTGTTCGCCGGAGGCTGTCATGCCAGAGCTCATGCCCGTCTGGAATTCTTCCTTGGACAGGGCCGATGAGCTGTCCGCGTCAAGCTGCTTGAAGCGGCTTTCCGCGCGATCCTGGGAGTAGGATGGCGAAGACTCGGTCCATTCGTCGGTAGAGATCTTGCCGTCGCCATTCTTGTCGAGAACGGCAAACGTCGTGGCTGCCCGGCCCGCCGCCTCGTCTTCGGTCAAGTTGCCGAGGGCCGATGGATCCTGGCTTTCCGCCGGCGTCAGGAAAATGTACCGGCGAATGACGAGCAGGTTGTCGGCATTGCCGCTTCCCGCGTCGGCCGTTGTGCCGGAGCTTGAGCCGGTGCCGGACTTCATGCCCCGGAACGCGGTTTGCGAGGACTGCTTGAACTCGTTCATGTCAATGGACTTGTCCGAGTTTGCATCGAGTTCACCGAAATTCTCCTGCGAACGGTCGGCACTTACCGACATGGAATTCGGCTTGACGAAGCAGTCGTTGTACTCGGCCTGCGACACCTGGCCATCACGGTCCTTGTCCAGCGCAGAGAATGCGGACTCGACGTGACTGCGCTGTTCATCCGCAGAAATGTAGCCGTTGCTGTCGGCATCCACGCGGCCGTACCAGTTGTCACAGGTGATCGCCGATCCAGAGGATGCCGCAGCGCCCGAAGACGTGTTGGTTTCCTGTGCGTGGATAGAGGACACTGTCATGCCCATCGCCACGGCAATAGCTGTCGTCAATGCGAGGTTTTTCATGATCATTCTCCGTGGTTGTGGTCTGCGAGCCAAAGGGCTCACTTGCCAACCAGCGGGGACGGCATGCGTTCCCCCTTTTTCCCGATTTGGGATCAAATCAAGAGGAGATTTCGAACGTCGCTGCGTAAGCTGGCGAGGGTCAGGACTTGCCCCCAAGCATCGCTTCGAGACCGGCGTATAGACGGGCGATCCTGGCGAGGCCGCGCTGGTCCAGGGCTTCCAGACCGTCACGGGCATGCGCCAGTCCGGTCTGCGCAGAAACCTTCAACCGCCAGGCCCCGTCCGGCAGTTGTTCGATCCATCCCTTTTGCATCAGCAGCGCGAGTTTGCGGCGTACCGTCTCACGCGGTATTCCGGTTACGTCCGCCATGCGCGAGGCTGTGATGAAGGGCGTCACGATCTGCCCGTCGTTCTGGCCGCTTGAAAAACCCTGCACATCGTGCCCGCTTCGCATGAGGGCGTGGAGGTATACCTGCCCGACCACGGCCAGAAGCACGGCCTGCTGAAGGTCGCCGCCGAATTCCCTCGACACATCCGTCAGGTGTTCGACGAGGAATTCGACGAACTGGTACTGCAGGGGAATATAATTTTCCGCCAGTTGCGCCTGCACCTCCTCAGCCCTGGCTTGGGAATTCGGCACGGTGATCAACGCCCGCCGGTGCGGGGCCGGCAGACAAAGCCTACATTGCAGCGGGCATTGTCCCTTGTCTGGACGGTCTGTGTCCTGGCCGAACTGCCACGGCACTGGACGCCGCTGTTGACGATCTGCGCCCAGGTATTGGGGCCGGTATTCATGACGACAGTGCCGGATCTGCGAACCAGGTCCTGTGCCTGCTGGCAGGAAAGCGAACGGGGGTCGGTTCGCGCGTGCGACTGCGAGGCCATGGCTGCCATCAACGCTGCGGCAAGAAGCATCCGGCTCATTCAAGTCTCCCCTTTTGACGTTGCCGTGGCGGCCGGAAGAATCCGTGCCGTTCGGGAAGGAAGGTAGGCACTGTCTGCTATCTTGCAAGTCGCGCCCTTGCTGCTCACAGGAACATGTTGCATTCCCGTACCACTGGGCTAGGGATGGCGAGTTTCCCCGCCGGCGCGCCAAGGGTCCATGAAATCCCGTCAAAATCTTCGCGGCATAGCCAGCATGCTGGTTGCGACCGGCACGTTTGTCGCCAATGACAGCTGCATGAAGCTGGTGATGGCCGATGCGCCGCCGCTGCAGGTGCTGGCGATGCGCGGCATCGCCGCCTCCCTTTGGTGCCTGCCGCTGCTGCTTGTCATCGGCTACGGGCGTCAATTGCCCCATGCCTTGAATCGCTGGGTTGTCTTGCGCTCGTTGTTCGAATGCGTCGCAATCGTGGCTTTCGTCTTCGCGCTGCCACGCATGGCGATCGCCGACATCACGGCTATCGCGCAGATTTCACCCCTGCTTGTGCTCGTGGGTGCCTCGGTGTTGTGGGGCGAGCATATCGGGCCGGTGCGATGGCTGTTCATCGCATTGGGAATAGCCGGCGCGCTTCTCGTCGCCCAGCCCGGCACGTCCGCCGCCTCGCCCTATGCGGCGCTCGGATTCGTGACCGCGGCGGCGGCGGCACTGCGGGACATCACCTCGCGAAAGGTGGCGCATGCAATTCCGGCGCTCGTGGTCACTTTCAACACGCTGGTGACGGTGATGCTTTGCGCACTTGCGGGCTCCTTCCTTTTCGAGATCCAGGTCCGGCCCACGCTGACGCATCTGGCGTTGATGGCCATGTCCGGCTTCTTCCTGATGTGCGGGCACTATTTCATCTTTCTCGCCTATCGGCTTGGCAATGCCCGCGTCGTGGCGCCGTTCATGTACAGTTTCACGCTATGGGCGGTGCTTTCCGGCTTCTTCATCTTCGGCGACATACCGAACATGGTCGCTATCGCCGGGATGGTCGTGATCACGCTCACCGGCATTGCCGTGCTGATCTTCGAAGGCCGGGCCGAGCGCTCCGGAAACTGACCGCTGCTTCCATGGGGGAACCTTTTCGCCGCGCGTGCGTATCGTTGCGGCAATCACCCACAAACAAGCGGGAGAAACCCTCATGGAAGACGCAGGAGTAGGCTGGATCGCTGCAATCATCATCGGCGGCATTGCAGGCTGGCTGGCGGAACAGTTCATGCGCAGCAACATGGGCATGCTCATGAACATCATCCTCGGCATCGTCGGCGCGATCATCGCCAACGCTTTGCTCGGGGTCATCGGAGTACAGCTCGGCGGCTGGATCGGCTATCTCATTGCCGGCTTCATCGGCGCGGTAATCCTCATCGCCGTGGGCCGCGCTATAAAACGCTAAGCCCCCCGGAAAACAACCGGACCGGTCGGTTCAAGCCGGTCCGGCTTGCGCTTCCTTCAATTCGAGCCGGAAAGTAGCTCCGCGGTCCGCACCGTTGTTGGCGGTAAGGCGCGCGCCGATCGAGTCGGCCATCGTCTTTGCAATGCGAAGGCCAAAGCGTTCATTGCCGTTTACATCGAAGTTTTCGGGCAGGCCGGGACCATTGTCGGAAACCGTGAGGTCGATGCTTTGGCGGGCAATGTCGCACTCGACCTCGATCACGCCGTGGCCGTGCTTCATCGCGTTGGTGACGAGTTCGTTGACGATGATGGCGAGGGATGTTGCCGTCACCGCGTTGATGGCGTGGCCGGACTCGCCGCGATAGATGATCCTGCCGTCATAGCCCTTTTGAAGCTGGGCGCAGAGCCGGCCCAGCAGCGATCCCGGATCGACGACGTCAAGCGTGTTCGCCGACTGCAACAGGTCCTGGACGTCGGCAATTGCCCTGATCTTCGCCGAAACCTCCTCCAGTTCGGAGCGCGTTCGCGGATCGCCTATATGGCTCATCCGCAGACCGATCATGCTGACCATCAATTGCAGCGCGTTCTTGACGCGGTGGTGAACCTCGCGAACCGCCATCTCGTTGAGGCGGGCCGCCTGACGCGCTTCTCCGGCCCGCAGGCTGGTCCATGCAAGAAGGCCAAAGAGGCTGATCGCCACCAGGCCGACCGCCGCGGTCGCCGCCGAACGCTTTCGCCAGTCGGCCAAGGCCACGGAAATGATCTGGGAACTGGATGCAAAAAGTTCGGGATGGGTGAAGGAGCGTTGCCAGGAAACCAGGCGTGGACCTCCGTCATCCACTATCTCGGCGGAGCCAAAGGCGAGCGTGCGCACATTCTGCTCAAGCTGCGCGATAAAACCGGGTGAGGCGCGCGGCACGTTCTTGAGCCTTGCGAGGAGACTGCCATCCATCGTGTAGAATCCGGCGCGTGCGCCCGGCCATGTCGCCACTTCCTGATAGAGCGTGTTGAAGGCGTCCGCGTAGATGCCGACAACGACGATCGACCGAAGGTCTCCACCGGCATCGAACTGGCCGCGGCTGACGGTGAAGCGCTCCTTTCCCGAAACCGATCCGATCTGGGAGTCGCCGCCGACCAGGATGTCGCGGTGTCCTGCCTTGTGCTTCTGGTAATAGCCGCGCGAATAGGAACTGCGCTGCGTGGAAGGGTAGCTCCATGTGTCTATGCGGCTCGTGCCGCCGGCATCGACCACCCAGGCAGAGGATATCTGGCCGCCGACATTTACCAGGCTGCGCATTTTCTGGTGGATCTGGCGGCCTGCGGCGGGGTCGGAGAAATCCCAGGCCCTTACGTCATCTTCGACGGACTTGATGATCTTGTCGGCTTCGTTCACCGCCGCATCGCCATGCGCGACGATCATTCGGGCAAGAGACTGGGTGCGGTCGCGCGCCGACTGCAACGCCGCCGCCCTGTCGGTCACGATCGACCAGCCGACGAACATGCCTGTGGTCGCCGCGAAAAATGCAGTGGCAAAGGTCCAGCCGCGTTTCAATTCGATCAACCCCGCAAGCCCGGTTCAAACGGTGCGCGCATCCGCGTCCCGAATGGCGAATTGTTGTTCGAATGCTTCGGCGAGTTGGGAGCGGGTGTAGGGCTTGCCGATGACGGTGCCTTCCTGTCCCGTACCAACACTGTCGCCGTATCCCGTCGCGAACACGATGAGAACGCCCTTCTCCTCCAGGGCGGCCGCCACCGGCAGGCTCAATGCCCCGCGAATGTTGACGTCGAGCAATGCCGCATCGATGGCCTTGGAGCGCACGAGTTCGAGGGCGGTTTCGATGTCATGCGCCGGACCGACCACGGTGGCGCCAAAGTCCTCCAGCGCTTCGCTAGCTTCCAGCGCAATCAGGAATTCGTCCTCCAGAACCAGTATCCGCTTGCCGAAAAGGCTGCCGCTCATGTCCTTGCTCCGGTTTCCGCCAGCGGCGCCTCGATGTGGCACACAAGGCCATCCGCCCTGAAGTCCATGTCCACTATCGCTCCCAATTCCGATCTGAGTGCCTGCGTTATCATCTTGGAGCCAAATCCCCGGCGCGCAGGCTGCTTGACCGGCGGCCCGTCGCGTTCCGTCCAGACGAGATCCAGAAACCTTCCGCCATTGCCCTTGATGCTCCACAGCAAGTCCACCCTGCCGCGGTCATTGGCCAGGGCGCCGTACTTGACCGCGTTTGTGTAGAGTTCGTGCAAAGCCATCGCCATCGTTACAGCCTGTTTTGGCTTCAATATGACGGCAGGGCCCTGGAGGCTGATGCGTGCCTTCTGCGGGCCGCGCGTGAGCAGCGAACGGCGCGCCACGTCGGCAAGGTCGGCAGTTTCCCAGTTTTCGCTGGACAGCAGCGAGTGCGCATGGGCGAGCGCGGAGAGGCGCCCGTCGAACACGGCGACGCGCGGATCCTCGCCGCGATCCGTGCGGAAGGTCTGCTGTGCAAGCGCCTGCACGACGGAGAGCGTGTTCTTGACGCGATGGTTCAATTCGTTGACCAGCAGCTTTCGGTGTTCCTCGGTCGACCGGCGCTCGGTCACATCCGCCACGACGCCGATCAGGCGGGCCGGCTTGCCATCGGCGGTGAAGACGAACCGTCCGGCAATATCCAGCCAGCGCACCCGGCTGTCCGAACGGCGGAAGATCCTGCACGATACCTGCAGGAGCGCGTTGGGGCGGGCCGCATCGCGCAGGGATGCCTCCATCCGCTCAAGATCGTCGGGGTGGACGTAGGACTTCACGAACTCAAGGTAGGAGACGGTTCCGTCCTCGGGGACGAGACCGAAAATCTCGTACATGCGGTCATTGCCGAACAAGGTGCGGTCCTCGTCGATATTCCACTCGAAGACGCCGAGGCCGGCGGCATAGACGGCGATCCGCTGGCGTTGTTCGCTTTCGCGAAGGCGTTCTTCGGCCATGCGAAGATCATGGATATCGGTCGCCGTTCCATACCATCGCGAGATGCCGCCAAGGCTGTCGAAGGCCGGATTTGCGCGACTGAGATGCCAACGGAAGCTTCCATCCGCCATTTGCAGCCGGTGCGAAAACTGGAATGCCTTGCCGTGGGAAACGGCCTGGCGCCACGCCGCCGCGGTTGCCGGCAGATCATCCTCATGCAGCAGGCCTTCCCAGCGATACGAGCCGCCATTGCCCCGCTGGTCGAGCGCGAAGGACTTTATGCGCGAGTTCCAGTATTCCACGTTCCCCAGCGGATCGGAGGTCCACACCAGTTGCGGCATGGCTTCGGCCAGGTCGCGAAAACGTTGTTCGCTGTCTCGCAGTGCCTTTTCCGAAATCTCCCGGTCCGTGATGTCGACGTTCACGCCGATCATTCCCTTGAACTCGCCCTTGCCGGAAAAAACCGGCCGGGCCTCGGTCTGCAGGACCCGGTACCCTCCGAATGACCACAGATAGCGGCCCCTGATCGAGGCGCTTGTCTGGTTCGCGATCGCGGCGCCGATCAATTCCGTGATTTGCGCGGTATCTTCCGGATGCATGGTCGTGCGCCAGTCGAAATTCGCGATTTCGTCTTCGCCAACCCCCCAGAAACCGCGCAACATGCGGTTGAGGTGCAGGCATCGCCCATTCGCGTCGCTGACCCAGATCATGACCGGCGCGTCTTCGGCCATCATCCGGAAGCGCTCCTCGGAAAGGCGAAGCTCGTCCTCGGTCGCGCGCCGGTCCCGCTCGGCGTTGGCGCGTTCAAGGCTGAAGCCGACCTGCCGTGCGATGGTCAACGCGAATTCGCGTTCCTGGGGCGTGAAATCATGCGGCTCGGCACGATAGGTCATGAACTTGCCGATGACGCTGCCCTTTGCGACCAGCGGAATGAAGGCAAGCGCCCGGATGTTCTCCGAAACGATGCGTTCCTTGAGCCAGCCGGGCTCGTCGGTCTTGAGAATATCGTCGACATAGATCGGATCGGGATCGTGCTCGCCGGCCCGCCACGGCGAGTGCCCGTCAACGGCGGCCCGGTAAGCGTCGGACAGCCCGCGCCAGGCGACGAACCGCATCACGTCGCTGTCGTCGAACAGCAGGATGGATGCACGCGCGCCCAATGATTGGGTAATTGCCTCCAGCGCCGCTTCGAAAACTTCTCCGTTCGACTGCGCCCGGTAAAGCCGGTCGGTCAATTGGTAGAGGATTGAAAGGCCGTTCAGGTTCATGGAAATCCCGCCGGCCCCGCGCAAGCCCAAGCTTTGGGCGCGACGGCTGCCGCGCCCCAAACGCGCCATGGGGCTGGTAGTTCCCGCGGATGCATATTTTTTTTACCAGCGGGCATTCCCGGGCCGGCAACTACGTACACCGTAGGTAATCAAATCCGAGCCTTACAGTAGTTTGACCCAATAAACTTCGCATCCCGAAATGGGCAGATTGTTTACCACGGAGGGCATGCGAGCCCCCGGGTAACCAGGAAAATCCTTGGCAAATCGACAGAGAATGTGAACTACCCTTCGCCGCTCAGTCGGCGGACCCGAATACTTGGCCCTTGCGGATTCGAGGAGGGGCAGCAACAAGAGGTCGCTTCGAGGCCTTGGTTCGGCGAAGCGAGTGTGTCCCATACTCTTCGTGTCGCAGGCCGATTGCCGAGACCCATTCGTCCACCAGTCGCGCATATTGCCTTGTGCTCAGATGGCGATAGCTATCAACGCGACTTTGAAAAACACAGTTATCTACCGTTCCGCTGCGATTAACACTGGCGACGCAGATTGACCGGCCGCTTCTCGCCCCAATTTGCCATTGGAGGTTCCGTTTTGCTCTGCCGTAAGCGGACATTGATTTCGATTGATCAAAAAACCTACCGGTAAATTCTGCTCGGTATCCTGCAAACAAAATTCCTTACTTCCCGCGCAGTGATATAAATCAAGCGATTATTCACAAAAAATGTGATAGAGTTCATCTGCTTTGATTGCTTTCCTAAGGTAAGTAATTTTATTCAGTCACTGAAGAAAGGAGTAATCCATGCGTAATTACTCTCTTATGGCGATGTCCACCTTCGCCATTTTAGTGCTGCCAGTCGGACCAAGCGAAGCGCTCACAATCCACCCAGTGGCTGAAGCGTCGTCGACAGCAACCTTGTTCTCCGAGGTTCGCCATCGCGGTGGTGGACGGGCATGGAAGCATCACGGCGGCGGAAATTGGAGACACGGCGGCCGCGGCTATCGGCACTATGGCCACCGTCGCCATGGAGGTCATTATTACGGTGGCGCCAACTTGTGGTGGGCTGTTCCGGCGATAGGTTTGGGATTGTCGGTGCTCGCGAACCCCTATTACTACCCACAGCCTCAATACGTCCGTCCGATTTATCGACAGCCTTACTACAATTACCGTTGCGGACCTACTGAGGTAAATTGCTCCGACGGGACGAAGCCGCCCTACTACAACAGGTGATCTCCCGGGGCTCAGCCCGAGCCAGCGTGCACAGCGAAACGGGACCTAAGCGCTCGCTTCTGATCGCGGCCCGTTGACCCATCACCGTGCCGTATAACCAAGAATGCGCCAGCCTGCATTCTGCAGAAGCAACGACATCGCGCCGGTACACCGCCGTATCAACCGTTGATGGCTCGAGTTTTTGGCAGCCAACCCCATGACTGTATTGGGAAATCTATCGGAAAAACCATACTTCGCGGTGTCCTTGGGCGGGGAGCCAGATCGCAAGGTTGCCGCCACGACACTGATCATCTCCGGCTTCAGCAGTTGCCCCAACCCTATGCTGCTTTGCTATTAGCACTCTGGCTGCAAGAGTGCTAATAGACGTTCATCGTCAAGGAGCGCGCATTATGCGCATCCCAGAAACCGAATTGGAAACAATCATGAAATTCAGACCTCTTCACGACCGCGTCGCGGTCCGGCGCGTCAAGTCCGAGGAGAAGACTGCCGGCGGCATCATCATTCCGGACACGGCGCAGGAAAAGCCTTCGGAGGGCGAAATCATGGCGGTCGGATCGGGAGCGCGCGATGAAAGCGGCAAGCTCGTGAAGCTCGATGTCAAGGTGGGCGACCGGGTGCTTTTCAGCAAGTGGTCGGGCACGGAAGTGAAGATCAATGGTGAGGAACTCCTCATCATGAAGGAATCCGACATCATGGGCATCGTCGGCTGACGCCGTACGGAACTGCTTTTTCGAACAACGCAATTTCATGACCACATATCCTGGACCTTTCCGGGGAACCCATAGGAGCAGACAATGGCTGCCAAAGACGTAAGATTTTCCGCCGACGCACGTGACCGCATGCTGCGCGGCGTCGACATTCTCGCCAACGCCGTGAAGGTGACGCTCGGCCCGAAAGGCCGCAACGTCGTCATCGAGAAGTCGTTCGGCGCACCGCGCATCACCAAGGACGGCGTGACGGTCGCCAAGGAAATCGAACTGGAAGACCGGTTCGAGAACATGGGCGCCCAGATGGTTCGCGAAGTTGCGTCGAAGACCAACGACGTTGCAGGCGACGGCACCACGACCGCCACCGTCCTTGCCCAGGCGATCGTCAAGGAAGGCGTCAAGGCCGTTGCAGCCGGCATGAACCCGATGGACCTCAAGCGCGGCATCGACCTCGCGGTAACCGAAGTCGTCGCGGCGCTGAAAAAGTCGGCCAAGAAGATCAAGACTTCCGAGGAAGTGGCGCAGGTCGGCACCATCGCGGCGAACGGCGAAACGTCGGTCGGCGAGATGATCGCCAGCGCGATGCAGAAGGTCGGCAACGAGGGCGTGATCACGGTCGAGGAAGCCAAGACCGCCGAGACCGAACTCGAGGTCGTCGAAGGCATGCAGTTCGACCGCGGCTACCTGTCGCCCTACTTCGTGACCAACCCCGAGAAGATGCTCGCCGAGCTCGACGACGTCTACATCCTGCTGCACGAGAAGAAGCTTTCGAACCTGCAGGCCATGCTGCCGGTACTGGAAGCAGTCGTGCAGTCGTCGCGTCCGCTGCTGATCATCGCGGAAGACGTCGAAGGCGAAGCGCTGGCGACACTCGTCGTCAACAAGCTGCGCGGCGGCCTCAAGATCGCTGCCGTCAAGGCTCCGGGCTTCGGCGACCGCCGCAAGGCCATGCTCGAGGACATCGCTGTCCTTTCAGGTGGCCAGGTGATCTCGGAAGACCTCGGCATCAAGCTTGAGAACGTAACCCTCGACATGCTCGGCCGCGCCAAGAAGGTCTCGATCTCCAAGGAGAACACGACCATCGTCGACGGCGCCGGCAAGAAGAAGGAAATCGAGGGCCGCGTTGCCCAGATCAAGCAGCAGATCGAGGAAACCACCTCGGACTACGACCGCGAGAAGCTGCAGGAGCGCCTTGCCAAGCTCGCCGGCGGCGTTGCCGTCATCCGCATTGGCGGCCTGACCGAGATCGAGGTCAAGGAAAAGAAGGACCGCGTTGACGATGCGCTGAACGCAACCCGCGCGGCAGTCGAGGAAGGCATCGTTGCAGGCGGAGGTACCGCGTTGCTGCGAGCCTCCAAGCGCATCACCTCGAAGGGCCAGAACGACGACCAGGAAGCCGGCATCAACATCGTTCGCCGCGCCCTGCAGACGCCGCTGCGCCAGATCGCCTCCAACGCCGGTGCCGAAGCATCGATCGTGGCAGGGCGGGTGATGGACTCGAAATCCGAGACCTACGGCTTCAACGCCCAGACCGGCGAATATGGCGACATGATCGCCATGGGCATCGTCGATCCGGTCAAGGTCGTGCGCACTGCATTGGAAGATGCAGCTTCGATCGCCGGTCTTCTCGTCACCACGGAAGCGATGATTGCCGAAGCGCCGAAGAAGGAAGCTGCTGGCGGCGGCATGCCTGACATGGGCGGAATGGGTGGCATGGGCGGAATGGGCGGCATGATGTAGTCCGCCTACCCAAACAAGAAAAAGATGCAGGGGCGGTCCAGGGGACCGCCCCTTTTTACGTCAACGAGCTGAAGACATCCGCCGCTTTTTTCTCGTGGCCTCATGTCATTTTGCCAGAAACTTGCGCAGGGGTGCTAGGCTCGGTTCGGGTGCCTCCTCATGGGGAACATGGCCTAGCGACGGAAAACTGACCAGCTCGGCGTTTGACAGGACTCTCAGGTAGTCGGATGCATTAGACGCCGGAACCATCGCGTCTTTCTCGCCCCAAAGCAGCAGCACAGGTATCTCGATTTTCCGAAGAAACGGTTCGGGATCGACAAGGACAGTCTGGCGCATGCGCTCGACCATCGCTAGCCGGTTTCCAGGCGCGAGCAGCAATGCATGGTATCGTTGGAGCGTTTCTTCGGTGAGGGCGTCGGGATCGCCATAGGCCGCGACGATGTTTTGGCGCAGCAGCGTCTTGGGCAGCACAAAGCGCATCAGGTTCATCACGGCAGGAACTTCCGGCCGGCGCCCATATTCGAACCCGGGACTGGCATAGCCATCCGGCGAGATGAGAACAAGCTTCATTACCCGGTCCGGGTGAGAGGCAGCAAAACGCCAGGCCAGACGCCCACCTATGGAATTCCCGATCAGGACGGCGCTTTGGACGTCCAGCCTGTCCATCAACTGCTGCAGGAGCTCCATGGACCGAACATCGGTATAGACGCCGGATGGGTCGGGTTCCGACAAGCCGGACCCTGGAAGATCGAAGCGGATGACACGGTATTCGTTCTCGAGCGCGCGGGCCCAGGGTTCGAACGTATGCAGGCTGGAGCCGAAACCGTGCAGCATGACAATTACCGGCGCGGCACGGTTTCCCGAATCTCGCACGTGCAACCGGAAGCCTCCCATATCGATGAGATCTTCTGGCGCACGAAGATAAGTCCGATTCAAGTTTCGCCCGGCTGACATCCGGCGTCCACAGCCAGATCGACAAGCCGACGAGCGCTGCCAAGATGACAAGAAGTATCGTATACAGCATTGATTTCATGTGGGTTTTCCCGATGCGCGGGACCTCCGTGATCGCTTCTATCGCGAAGTCGGGTTCGTCGAGATCCGAACACACCAGGTCTCATTTATGGCGAATTCCAACCTGATTGCCTGACCGAACGCCTGTCGTTCCAAGCGCTAATGCGAAAGCGGATCACACAGCGGGTTTGCCGGATCATTGTCCATCGGCATTGTTGCGTTGAAGCTCCATGAAGTAGGCAATGACATCAGCCTTTTCGTGCTCAAACAACCTGTAGATGGTCATGGGAAAGTGGTCTTCGTGCAGGAAGCCGACGAAATATGCCTTGTCGCGGCCAGGTCGGCGCACGATTTCCTCATAAGGAGGGGCCATATCTGGATCGGGTTTGTCAGTTGGCCGCTGATGGCAACTTCGGCACCACTCATCCACGATCCGGGAACCTCGTGAAGCCGCGTCTTGAGGGTAGGCGACAGCTGGCAAGCACAAGATCATGAACACGCTCGACGCAATCAGCTTGCCTGCTTCCATTACGTGGCTCCTGTCCCACACAACCCGTATAGCACGAGTTGCCATCCAGTGTCTGAAACGCATCGGGCCAGGTGATACGCTGACCCTGACAAAACACTGCGTTACGATTTTGTGCAACACCGCCTCTGGCCTGCTTGGAACTAGCCGCTGCAATCTCAGAGCGCCCGAAACAGCAAAGTTTTCGGTCGCTTCGTTGGCGCGGCACAACGGTCTTCCGTCATCGCCTTCGGGTCATTTTGAGTTGCGTGTATAGCGTAGGCCATCCGGCTGTAATCGACAGGAAACGACGGAGGTTTGGCAGGCGTGGTAAACTGATTTATGTGTGGGTACGTCAATCAGCCATCCTGTCGAAAAACAACGACCATGCCGGTTACGCCCACTCCAACCAGTCCACTTGACGACCTTGCATCCTGGAAGGGGCAACGGGGCTCGCGTGAAAATGGCAATCTGTTAACCGCGGACCTGATCGCACTGGCGCAGAGCGGGGTTAGCGTCAGTCTTGCGACCAGCAAAGCCAATGGTCGACCTCTTGTTGGAATGGGTATTGGTTGCCGCGTCCGTCCGGATGGCACCTTGCGCATTGTGCTCAGTGCTAACGCAAATATCGAATTTCTTGATGCCGTGGCGCAGGGACGCGCGATAGCGGTAACCTTCAGTGCAGCCCTCGACCACCGTGCGTTTCAGGTCAAGGCTTCTCGGGCGAAGGTATGTGTGATTCATGACGATGACCGGCCAGAGATGGATCGTCAGTGCGCGCTTTTTCGCGACGGCCTGGTTGCGATCGGATTTCCATTCGAGCTGGCCACCGGCATTGTCGGCTATGACACGGACAACCTTGCCGCAATCGAATTGAAGCCCGAGCGTGTTTTCACGCAAACACCTGGCCCTGGCGCAGGCGCGGAGCTGGTCCCGTGACGAATATCCCGCTCGAAGCACTGCGTTCTTCACTCGAGGGGGTCGTAGCGTCGGTCCTGGCTACCTGTGACGGAGAAGGGATACCCAATGTCTCAATGATCAGTCAGGTGCACTATGTCGATGGCGAGCACGTTGCCCTGTCCTACCAGTTCTTCAACAAGACCCGGCGCAATCTCATGGATACAAGGGTTGCGTCAGTACAAATTCTTGATCCGCAGACATTTGCCCAGCACCGGCTCGAGCTCGATTATGTCGAGACGCTGACCAGTGGACCGGTATTTGAAAGCATGAAAGCCAAGCTTGCTGGCATAGCGTCTCACCACGGGATGGAAAACGTGTTCCGCCTGCTCGGAGCTGACATCTTCAAAGTGCGCTCGATCGAAGCCGTGCCAGGCCCCAGGCGCTTCTTGCCTTCAGCTACACGTCCACTTCTGGCGGCAACGCGGCGGACATGCGCCGAACTCGACGACTGCGATGATCTCGACGAACTTCTGGATTGTGTGTGCCAGTCCCTGGAAGCGCATCTTGGCATCCGACATACGATGGTGCTGATGGCCGAGGCGGACGCAAACAAACTCTACACCGTAGCGTCCAGAGGTTATCCGCAGTCCGGTGTCGGATCAGAGGTCAGTTTTGGAGAGGGCGTCATCGGTGTCGCCGCGCGTGAAAACACGCCTATACGCATTGGCCACATGACACGCGAATACAGCTACAGCGCCGCCGTCAATCAGACGGCCCGGCGCGCCGGCATCATATGTGATGAATCCGAAGGAATCCGCTTTCCGGGATTGGCCGCGCCCGGTAGCCAGATTGCGGTGCCGATAGCAGATCGTGGCCGGGTCCTTGGCGTCATCTTCGCCGAATCGAACGAAATGTTGCGCTTCGGCTATGAGGACGAGGACGCGCTTGCTCTTGTTTCAGGGCACCTGGCGGCAAGAATTGCTCTCCTGCCGCAAGACGCTGAAGGCTCGACATGGGAGGAGGCGGCCACGCCCGCGCCCGATGGCGGCGTCACTGTTCGGATGCACCCCGCAGACCAAAGTATCTTCCTGGAGAACGACTACCTCATCAAGGGAGTGGCGGGTTCGATTCTTTGGCGGATTCTCAAGGAGCATGCCACCACGGGTCGTGTCGAGTTTACCACTCGTGAACTGCGCATGGATCCAAGTTTGCGGTTGCCCGTGAACGCGGAGAACTTTGACGCCCGGTTGATACTGCTGCGCAAGCGGCTGTTGGAGAGGCAAGCCTGCATCCGGATCGAGAAAAGCGGTCGCGGTCGCTTTCGTCTCGTGACCAGGTGCCCTATCGCGCTCGTCGAGATCAGTGGACCCGGCGTGATATCGATCGCTTAGCAGTCTTTTAGCATTCCATGCAGGAACAATTAGCAATCCCCGATCGAGCGGTTGGCTTATGAGAGCCAGGGCGCGGTGATGCCCAAGGGCATTGTCCCGGACCTCTTTTCCATTTGAGCCTACGGAGCCGTGCGTCGCTCTTGAAAGGATTGCGTTATGAACATTGACAGATACAGGGGCCGCATCAGCGGTACCTTTGATACACCTTTGGACCAGACCGGCTTCGGCCAAAGCAGGGGCGGAGTGCGTGGACGGGGAAGCACCAAATCGGAAGCGGGAGCAACGGACAATCGCCTTATATGCGCCGCGCGCTGCTTCCTGCGCCGGGTCGGTTCTTGACCGGGATGACCCCTGTGTTTTGCAGATTTCCCCAATACTAGTCAGGCAGTTGTGCGCCGAAGTCACTGCCAACTTCATGCCCTACGGCAGCGGGCTGCGCCCATCCACCAGTGCCTCAAGCATGCCGTCGAGCATCGCAATTTCCGCCTCGCACACGCTGTGCGAACGTCCGGGGAAAACATCGCTGCGCAGGCGTGCCCGTGCATTGCCGAGCGCTTGTACCGCCTGCGCAAAGGCATGGGTGGGGATCCAGGGATCGGCATCGGAGCCGGTGAGATAGACCGGTAATCCGTCGAGATCGCTGAACGGCCTTTCGTCATCCAGCGTGCCGACCCGGCATCCGGTGAAATTGACCATCGCCCCGTTCCATCGCCCCATGCGCATGGCATGTTCGAGGGCCAAGCATGCACCCTGGCTAAAGCCGCCAATGAGCAGCGGCAGCTTGCGCCCGGCATCCCGCTGCAATCCGGTCACTACGCCGTGCAGATAATCGAGCGAGGTGGCAAGCTCGCTCCGCACCTGATCGGTCAGCGGATCGATTGCCCGCGCCGCATACCAGCTGTTGCCCGCGGCGCGCGGCAAGGCGAAGGCGACGCTCTTGCAGTACAAGTGCCGCAGTACGTTTTCGATCATGTCTTCCGGCGATTGCGTACGCCCGTGCACGAACACGCACAGAACGTCGGCTTCGGCAGGGTGCAGGCCATGCGCCAACGCCTCGAGGTGATGCAACATTGCCGCGGCCGGTCAGAAATTTGCCGGCTCGAGACCCGCGACCATCTCGTCCTTGCGGTCTGCAAACCAAGGCGGGAAGACGAGCGTGGAGCCGATTGCGTCCGCCGGTTCGTCAAGCGCCCAGCCGCCCTCGACCGACCACGCTATTTCGAACAGCGCGCCGCCGGGTGAGCGCACATAGCAGGACTTGAAGTACAACCGGTCCTTCTGCTCGGAAATGTCGGTGAAGCCCAGCCCCTCGATATGGGCGCGCAGCTTCATCTGGTTTTCCTCGTTGCCGGTGTTCAGCGCCATATGGTGGATCGTGCCGCCTGCGAGCGTCCAGGTGCCCTGCGGCAGGTTTGGCTCGTGCAGCACCTCGACGACAGACTTCGGGCCATCGCCATTGGGAACTGAAAAGGCGAGGCCCTCATGGTTGTCGGCCTCCTTCTGCATCGGTATCGCGATGGTGAGGAAATCGTCCATCGCCGAGCGGTCCGCGACCGAAATCGCCACGCCGTAGATGCCCCGGATGCCATGATCCTTGCCGATGCCCCGTGCCTCGTTGGTTATTGGCGCGCGCTTGTCGCCCGGATTTTCCACGAGCTCGTGAGGAATGCCGCAAGGATGATTGAACGCCACCCGGTCCAGCCCGAAGCGGCTCGTCTTTTGCGCCGGGATGCCCATCGAATTCAGCCGGTCCACCCAGAACTGCGACGCCCCGACCGGAATCGCCTGCTGGATGATTTTCGACTGGTTGGTGCCGCGCCTGCCATAAACGGCCGGCTTTCGGAATGGGAATGTGGTTATGATCGTCGACGCATCGCCATTCCGCGAGCCGTAATAGAGATGATACACCGGCAGCACGCCGTCGAAGAGCACCGTGCGCTTGACCGAGTGCAGTCCCAGCGTCTTTGTATAGAAGTCGTAATCTTCCTGTACCCCGTCTGTGCTGAGTGTTAGGTGGTGATAGCCGCTGATGCGTGACATTGCCTTGCTTCTCCTCTAGCGATCGCCTGGTGGCGCAGGCTGTGCTGTCAGCCGCGCCAGACAAATGCGATTGTCCGACCTCTCCCAAGCCTCGACGCATGGTAGTGCCAACGTGGCAGAATGTTCATATCATTCTTTATGTTCGCCATAGCAGTTTGCTATGAAATCGGACTCCGTCATTGCGCCGGCCAGCCGGCCGTGGGCGTGTGAGTGTCGATCAGCTCTTTGATTGCGACTGTCCGAAAACCTCCGTTCTTGCGGTGTCTTCGGTCGACATCGTGAGTAGAGCCGAAAGGCTGGCGGATGCGCGCGATCTTGATGTCCCCGCTTTCATAGGCGGGCAACGCAGCCTTCCTATACTAGGCGTTGTGTTTTTCTTCTCGTGTTTGAATGTTCGCTTTGCCCTTCCAGCCGTCCGAAAGCGGACGGGCGGCTTCCAGCCGCTTCGCCGTCGCCCAATTCATTAGGTCTTCGAGGCACCAATCGAGAAAGCAAGCGGGAATTTTACTCTTTGGTCCGCAAGCGCGTACTGGCCTTCATACGTCCTGGTCATGGACCGCCTGACAGTCCGCTGCCTGCCCCAAAACTGCCTA